>CAZKYI010000003.1:0-248278 GCA_964557005.1 uncultured Pseudomonadales bacterium | reverse complement strand
AGGTGCTGGGTGTTGAAACAAATAAAATAGGCACACTGGATAATTTCTTTGAACTCGGTGGGCATTCACTGCTCGCGACGAGGGTGGCTTCGCGCATCACAGCACGCTTTAACTTGTCTCTACCTTTGGCTGAGTTATTTAATTACACCACGCTGGAAAGATTGGCGAGTTACATCGATTCATTGTTATGGTTGAAGACACAAAATGCGATAAGCGATGAACATGATGCGCAAGAGCGAGAGGAATTTGAGTTGTGAGTGATGTACTGGAACTGCTTGCCCGGTTGCGCAGCCTGAATGTCAAACTGGAATTGCATGAAGGCAAAATCAAAATCAATGCGCCCAAAGGTGCCTTGAACGAAACGCTCAGGCAGCAGTTGTCAGAAAACAAAGACGCATTGATTGGATTTTTATCGCAGGCAGGCATTCAGGAGCAGCACGATTTTCTGAAAGCCCCTGATGAACTGCGTAACAATCAAATCCCTGCTACCGATTCGCAGGCACGTTTCTGGTTTCTCGATAAACTGTTTCCTGAAGATGCCGGTTTTAATATCCCTGCGCTGGTGGAAATTCGCGGCAACTTGAATATCGAGCTGTTTGAGCACAGCGTTAAACTTTTGATTGCACGTCATGAGAGTTTGCGACTCAGTTTTTCCGAGCAGGAAGGCAAGCCGATGCTGGTGATTCCTGATCATCTGGATTGGCAACTTCCTTTCCAAAAGCAGGCACTTGCCAGCAATGCTGAATTAAATATTTTTATTGAGCAGCTTGCACATACCGCTTTAGGCAAGGGCTTTAATCTGGCACAAGCGCCGTTAATGCGCATGGAATTGTTCGAGCTGGAAAAATCCTGTGCTGATGAAGATCAGCGTGCGCATTATATTTTAAGTTGTTGTGTGCATCACAGTGTGTGTGATGCGTGGTCGATTGGCATTCTGTTAAAAGAAATAACAACGTTATACCTTGGTCTGTTGCAAGGCAATCCACAACCTTTGCCTGAGCCTGAATATCATTTTTCTGATTATGCGTTTAGTCAAAGTCAGCAAGCTTATCGTGAGGCACAAGCGCAACATCTGGTCTGGTGGAAAACACAGCTCGCAGGTGCTTCAGGTTTGCTGAGGTTTCCTTATGACCAGATTCGCCCGCTCAAACCATCGAGTGCTGGCGCGAGTCTCGATTTTCATTTTGACGCACAACAAAGCAAGGCCATCAAACAATTTTGTGCAAGCCATGAATTAACACCGTTTATGTTTTTTATGGCGATTTATCATGTGTGTCTGGCAAAGTATTGCAAGGAAGAAGATGTTTGTGTGGGCATTCCGATTGCAGGCAGAACCAATCAACACAGCGAAAATATCATTGGTCTTTTTTTGAATGCACTGATTATTCGCTCAAAACCAAAACAGCAAGCCAGGGTATTTACGTACTTGAAAAATTTACGCGCCGATGTGCTGGCAGCTTTTGATCATCAGGCTTTGGGCATTGATTCTTTAATCGATCATCTCGACATTGACAGAACCCGTGACGAAGTACCTGGCGTGCAGTTTGGATTTAATTTCCAGAATGCCCAATCGCATCAGGCACTCAATACGCTTGAAACGCGTGAGTTAAGTTTGCGCCCGCTGGCTTTGGATTCGCGCACCGCCAAGCATGATGTGTGTTTGACGATGGGTGAATTTGAGCAACAGTTTCTGGCTTCGATTGAATATCGCAGCAGCCTGCTTGAACACAGCAGCGTTGAACAATTTGCAAAACATTATCAGGCACTGTGCCAGCAAGTAGTGAATGCCGATGCACACACCACGATTGCGCAACTGCAATTATTTTCCCAGGCAGAACTGGCTACTTTGCTCAATGTGTCACAAGAGTTTCAGGAACATGCGATTGAGTGCATTCGCCCGCTGACCATTTCCCAGCAAGGTTTTTATTTTAATGACCTGCTCAAGGCTGATAAGCAAAGCACCCTGATTGGTACCAGCATTCTGATACAGGGCGAATTTGATTTACACAGATGGCAGCAAGCGCTGCAAAGTTTGAGTGATCAAAGAGCGGTACTGCGCATGCAGGTTCATGCCTGTGACAACGTGCTTGCCGATGCGGCGTATCAGCTTGTGTATAAAAAACGCGAAATCGATTTTGCCTGTATCGATGCAAAAGACTGGAGCTTGGAACAGGCGCAGCAGGAAGCAAAAAAAATCATTTACACGCCCTTTGAATTACATGGGCAGGTGTTGATTCGTTATCGTGTGCTGTGTTTGAGCGAGCAGCGTTTTTTGTTGGTGACGGGCATGCACCACATGCTGATGGATGCCATCAGTGCCTTGCAACATTGGGTGGAAGCCCAAGCCATCTATAACGGAAAAACGCTTGAGCCGGATAATTATCTCGCGTATCTGGATTTTGCCAGCGAACACATTGACAGGGCAGAAGTGGTAGAACATTGGCAACAGGCTTTGCAACAGGTTGGCAGTCTGGATTTCAGTGTGCATGGAAAAAGCATCAGCCAACATGGACATCAACACGGACAAAGAAAACTCAGGCGCCTGATGGTGGAAGGCGAGCAGTGGGCGCAGGTTAAAAACTATTGTCGCAAGCAGGGGATTACCCCTGCCATTTTATACAAACTGGCTTTTGGTTATTTGCTGAAAATCTGGTGTCAGCCGCAAGGTGATTTTTATATCAACGAAATTATTACTGGCCGACCAACGGCCTTCAGTCGCACCATTGGCAACTGCTTTTTGGTTCAACCGTTTATTTTTTCAAAACAGGATTTTGAAAAAACAGACAGTGTTGATGTGTGTTTGCAAGCAGCGAAACACCAACAAAAGCAAAATCGAGCGCATGCCTTATTGTCTCAAAAAACATTTCAAATCTTGCAACAACAAGGGCGCGTTAATTTTTTCTACAATTATCTGAATTTCATACCACCAGAGGATTTTTTGGGTCACGCAGTGCATTTCAGGGATTGGGGCAATGAGATTGATGGCGCAGTGGAATTCAATCCGCGATTGGGGCCAGAGGGGTTAGAGCTTAATCTGTTTTATCGCGAAACCTTGTTCAGTGAAATCCATTTTCTGGACTTGTTACAGGCTTTGGTCGATAGCCTGTGCCAAGGGTCAAAAAGTTTTGATGACAGTTATTGCGCAAACACCACCGCAAATCGGGCTACCTGTTTTTCCTGGCTGGCGACACCGCCTAATGCCAAACAAACAGCATTGACTGAAAAACCCTGCACGGTGATTGATTTATTTCTCTCGCATGCCAAAGCGCAGCCGCAAGCACCTGCGATTATTTCGCCAGAAGCAGCAACGGTGACTTATGCGCAACTGGAACAACACAGCGCACGCATCGCCAATTTTTTGTTGGCGCAAGGTGTGGGTGCGGGTGCGCTGGTGGTGGTGGAGCTGGAAAAATCTGCTCAACTGATGGCAGCGATTCTGGCGATTTTGCGTATCGGTGCGCAGTATTTACCTCTGGATATTTCCTTGCCCGATGAGCGCAAGCAATACATTCGTGAGAATGCGCAGGCGGTTTTTGTATTGAATGCGCAGGCGATTCAGCACAGCGAACACTGTGGTGATTCACTGGCAGTGTGCAGTATTTCCCTGCAAAGCCCTGCCTATACGATTTACACCTCAGGCAGCACGGGTGTGCCCAAAGGCGTGCAAGTGAGTCATGGCGCCTTGATTCGCACCTATCTTGCGTGGGAAGAGAGTTTTGAACTGCGTGCCAGCGACAGACATCTGCAAATGGCCAGCGTCGGTTTTGATGTGTTTACGGGCGATTGGGTGCGCGCGTTAGGGTCGGGTGCATCTTTGTGTTTTGTGGATAAATTCACCCTGATGGATACCAAACGCCTGATGACAGTGATTGAAACCCTGAACATCAGCATCGCCGAATTTGTACCTGCGGTACTGCGAACCCTGTGTTATGAATGTGAAGCGCAGAACAAACGGCTCAAGCTGCGTATGTTGATGGTTGGTTCCGATGCCTGGCACGAAGCGGATCAAATCTTGCTCGAAACAGTGAGTGATGAACAATGCGTGCTGGTGAATTCCTACGGCGTGACCGAGGCGTGTATTGATTCCAGTTTTGCGGTACTGGAAAGAAAGCAAAATGCCAGCAAGCAAGGCCGAGTGGTGTCTATCGGGCAACCATTCGCCAACACCGCGTTATATGTATTGGACGAGCAACAAAGACTGTTGCCAAAAGCAGTAGTGGGTGAATTATACATTGCTGGCGGTGAGCTGGCCGATGGCTATGTGGGCGATGCGGAAAAAACGCGTGCAAGTTTTTTACCCAATACCATTGATGCAGATATGCGCATGTATCGCACTGGCGATCAGGCGGTGCTCACAGAAAATCAGCATTTGATTTTGCTGGGGCGCATTGGCCAGCAAGTCAAGATTCGTGGTTTCAGAATTGAACTCGGTGAAATAGAAAAACAACTGAGTGCACTGGAAGGCGTTGATGAATGTGTAGTGCTGGCAAAACCCAATGACCTTCTGGTGGCCTATGTGGTGTTTCGTGACGGTAAAAACCTGCTGACATCGGAAGTGCGTCACGCGCTTGCGAAACAGTTACCGGATTACATGCTGCCGCACGTGGTGATGGCGCTGGATAAATTCCCGCTCAATGCCAATGGCAAAATTGATCGCAATGCCTTGCCGGAGCCTGAACACCTTGCTACGCACACGCTGGTTGAACCACGCAATGCAGTCGAGCAGGCCTTGCTTGAAATCTGGCAGCAGGTGCTCGGTGTTGAAGCCATCAGCGTGTACGATAATTTCTTTGAACTGGGTGGTCATTCTCTATTGGCCACACAAGTGCTGTCACGCATCAAAAAAGTGTTTCAGCGCGAGCTGGCTTTAAAAGTTATTTTTGAAAAAGCCACGCTTGCAGAGCTGGCCACCGCACTGGAAGCCGAGCTGCGCAAATCCAATCACTTGCTGGCACCGCAATTAAAAGCGGTTGAACGCTTACCCCTGATGCCACTTTCCTATGCGCAACGCAGATTCTGGTTTCTCGATAAACTGGTGCCGGGTTTCTTTGCCTATAACATGCCTTTTGGTGTGAAGATACAAGGCGCTTTTGATGTGGCTGCTTTTCAGACAGCGATGGATACCTTATTGCAGCGCCATGAATCATTACGCTGTAATTTTGTGAGTGACAACAATCAGGTTTTCACCAAAATACACAGCCATGAACATTTTCCTCTGCACCTGCTCGATTTTTCCGCTGAAGCCAATCAGGCGCAGCGTTTGCAGAAAGCGGTAGAAGAAAATGCACACAAAGCATTTTCACTTGAGCATGATTTGCTGATTCGTGCATCACTGATTAAATTATCTGAACAGGAAACGGTATTGCTGGGCTGCATGCACCACATCATTGCAGATGGTTGGTCAGTGAGAATTTTGTTTCAGGAAATGGCCTTGCTTTATAACAGCCTTGCAGAAGGGAAAACGCTGCATTTACCTGCCTTGGCTGTGCACTATGTGGATTATGCCGCGTGGGAACAAGACTGGATGCAAGGTGAGGTATTGGAAAAATACACACATTACTGGTTAAACGCGCTTGAAGGTGCGCCCTCCATTCTCAAGTTGCCCACTGATAAACCCAGACCCGTGGTGCAAACATTTAACGGTAAACAAATTGGTACGCAGCTATCGAAACATACGCTCAATGCCTTGAATCGTTTTGCTGCCGAGCACACGGTTTCCCTGTTTATGATTCTGATGGCGGCGATGAGTATTTTGATGTCGCGCTATACCCGACAAAAAGATATTTTAATTGGCACGCCTGTCGCAGGGAGAAACCATCTCGCGAGTGAAAAAATCATTGGGCTTTTTCTCAATGCCGTGATTATTCGTTCGCGCCTGGAACACAATCCGAGCGTTGCCGAACTGTTGCAGGAAGTCAAAGAAAGCTGTCTCGGTGCTTTTGCGCATCAGGATATGCCCACCGAAGTGCTGTTTGAAAAAGTGGCCAATCATCGCGACCCGCAATATCCCGCAGGGGCGCAGGTGGGTTTGGTGTTACAAAATACCGCCAGCCAAAGTACACATATTGATGCCAGACTCTTTGGTGAACATTTACAAGGGCTAAGTGCTGAATTGTTAGGCACCGAGCAGGTCATCAGTAATTATGATTTTGGTTTGACAGTTGTAGAACTGGAACAAGGGTTGAACATCATCGCAGAGTTCAATACCGATTTGTTTTTCGACAGCACCATTGAAACCATGCTGAGTCAGTATGTACGCATTCTGGATCAGATGGTGAGTGAACCGCAGTTGAGCGTTGATGCCATTCAACTGGTGGAGCCAGATGCCTTGTTAGGCGTGTTGAAGTTTGATGCTTCCATTTATGAAGATGCTCTACCACTGACGGCGATGCAGCGCAGCATGTTTCTCGCTAACAAACTGAATCCCTTGTCGCGTGAATATGGCGTAGGGTTTTCTGTGCGCATTCGTCAAAAGCTGGATGTCGCATTGTGGAATCAATGCCTGCAAGGATTGATTGACACACAAAGCGTGACGCGCGTGCAGTTTGCAGAAAGCCATGTTGCTTATCTTGATGAAGTCTATCAATTGGTAAAACGCAAGCAGCTTGCAAAAGTGGATTTGATTGACTGGTCACAGCAGCAAAAAAGTGAGCAGGAAATCGAACAGCTTGCCGCACAATTTATTAACGCGCCTTATAACCTGCTTAAAGATGAAGCATTAAGGGTAATGCTCATCAAGTTAAGTGAAGACTATTTTGTCGGTGTATTTGGTGCGCATCATATTTTGATGGACGGCATTTCAGTAGTGGCCTTCGGTGTGATGGGTGCGATGAATTATGAAATCATTGCCAAAGGTGGCAAGGCGCTGGTGTATGAAGATGGATATAAAAATTATCTGTATCAAAATCGCAAGGAAATGGACAGCGCTGCGGTATTGCAATTCTGGCGTGACACCTTGCACAAGCCACAGCGCACGCTCGAAGCACTCGATTATCCTGTGCATGCAGCAGTATTAAGAGATGTGCAAAAACCTGCTGAAAAAAGCAAAAAATCACTCACGCTCGATAACGCACATTGGAACGCCATCAAACTGTATTGCAAACAAAACCGCATCACACCTGCGTTGTATTTCAAGGCACTCTATGTGCTGGTGTTGGCAAGATATTGTCGTATTGAACACGATTTTTATGTGTTTGAAATTCTTGCAGGGCGACCGCCCAATCAAATGAATGCACTGGGTTGTTATTTTCAACAAATTCCTCTGGTGCTGGAGCAGGAATATTTTGCTAACGATGCGGATATTGCAGACCTGTTTAAACATTTACGCCAGCAACAAAAACACAGCAAAAACTGGCAAACCATTTCAGTGCCCGCACAAATGGCCTTGTTGCCTGAAGCACAGGTCAGCTTCATGTATAACTTTGAACACTATATTCCTGATTTTTATTTTATGGGTAAGCCCGTGGAAATTCAGGAATACTCCAATCAGGTAAATGGCATTGTGCAACTGCTGGTGAAAAGTCTGGCCGATTCGGTGCAACTGAACTTGCAAAGCCAGCAGGATTTTTTTGATGATCACAATATGCTCGTGCGTATTGCCTACATCAGTCAGCAGGTGCTTGCAGGAGTAACACATTTATCTGCCTTGAATTTATTAACCGAAGCAGAGCAGGAACAACAGTTACGCATCTGGAATAAGGAAGTTTCTGAAAAAACAGAAACGCGCTGTGTGCATGAAGTGATTGAACAGGCCTGTGAACAATTTGCTGAGCACAGCGCGGTGCGTGATAGCAGAGGCACGCTTTCCTATGCACAGTTGAATGGACAGGCAAATCAACTCGCGCGTTATTTAAGAGCGCAAGGTGTGCAGGCAGGAGATGTGGTGGGTATTTGTTTGCCCTTGTGCAAGGAAATTGCAGTTGCGATTCTGGCTGTATTAAAAACGGGTGCCGCTTATTTGCCGATGGACAGCCGCTATCCTGATGAACGCTTGCAGTATTTTCTGCACAGCAGTCAGCCCAAACTGGTGTTGAGCAATGCGGTGTTGAAAACACGTTTACAAGCTTTGAATGATGCAGGTGAAGTGTATTCCGTGTATGACCACGCGCATCAGAATGAAGACACAAGCAATCTGAATTTGAAACTTTCAGCAGACAATCTGATTTATGTGCTCTATACATCGGGTTCTACCGGGCAGCCGAATTGCACGGCGAGTTACCATCGTTGCGAGATGAATTTAATCGACTGGTACTGCGGTGAATTTGCCATGAGCGATGCAGACACGGTGCTGGTGATTTCTGCGCTGGGATTTGATTTGACACAAAAAAATCTGATGGCACCTTTGAGTTGTGGCGCAAGCATTTATTTTTATGATTACGAGCATTATGACAGTGCAGCGATTATTTCCCTGATTGAAAAACAGCACGTTACATGGCTGAACTGTGCGCCGAGTGCCTTTTATCCCTTGCTTGTAAATGCACAACACTTTTCTGCCTTGCACAGTTTGCGACAGGTATTTTTAGGCGGCGAAGCGATTGTGTATGAACGGATTAAACACTGGTACACGCAAAGTAACGCGCAACTGGTGAATTCCTATGGTCCCTCTGAATGTACCGATATTTCCAGCTACCATGTGCTTGATAAAAGCAAACCCTATCAAAGCATTCCTTTAGGTAAGGCCAATCCCAACGTGTTGCTGTATGTGCTGGATAAGCACCGACAACTTTTACCTGCGGGTTTGCCTGGTGAATTGTATGTGGGTGGAGCAGGTGTGGGTGCAGGTTATTTGAATAACCATGAGCTCACGCAGCAAAAATTTTTCGACAATCCTTTTGCCGAAGGCAAGCTCTATAAAACCGGCGATTTGGTGCGTTATCTTGAAGATGGCTCACTGGTCTATATCGGACGAACCGATTTTCAAATCAAGCGCAATGGTATTCGCATAGAAGCGGGTGAAATTGAAAGCTGTGTCAAAAAAGTGGCAGGGGTTGAAGATTGCGTGGTGTTGCTTGATGAACAGGCGCGTTTGCTGGCCTATGTACTAAGCAGTGGTGTTCCAGGCAGTGGCGTTTTTGAAAATAAATCCTTACTGGTTGAAAGCATTGAGCTGCAATTGCGAGCGCAACTTTCGGCGAGTGTATTACCGGATCATGTAATCGTGCTGGATGCCTTTCCTTTAAGCCCGAACGGGAAAATTGATCGCAAGGCCCTGCCTGAACCTCAACAAGGTGGCCGAGCTTATTCACCCCCGCAAAGCGAAACTGAAAAAGTGCTCGCGCATATCTGGTCACAGCTACTCAATACAGACACGATCAGTCGTTACGATAATTTTTTTGAAATTGGTGGGCATTCACTGCTGGTGGTGCAACTTGTTTCACGTATCAATCAACATTTCGGGCTTGAATTACCTTTGGCAGTTTTATTTGAAGCACAGACACTCGATGCACTGGCGATTAAAATTGCTTCGGCACATGGTCACACATGGTCACATCTGGTGAGCATCAAAAAAGTTGAACAACCACGTGCGCGTATTATTTGTATTCATCCTGTGGGCGGCGAAGTGCTGTGTTATCGTGATTTTTCGCGTAGCTTGCCGGATGATGTGGAAGTGCTTGCGATTCAGGCGAAGGGCTTGTTAAAAGAACAAACACCGTTAAATACCTTGCAAGCGTTGCAAAATGTGTATGGTGAAGTGATAGAGAAGTATCTTGAGCAAGCGCACGCATGTCCTTGTTATCTGGCAGGGCAATCGTTGGGTGGTGTGTTTGCATTGGCTGTGGCGGATGCTTTAAAAGAAAGAGGGCAGGTAATTGAAGGGCTTGTGATGTTTGACAGCTTTGTGCCCAATCAGCAAAACCTTGAGATAATAGGCATTGGCCATTTGCAAGCTGCTCTGGGCGCATTCATGCACATTGATGAAAACGAAATGCGTCATTTGCCGGAACTTGAACAGCTCAGAAAGCTATTTGAACAGGCCAGGCAGGCCTACCTTTTGCCTCAGGAACTGGAATTCGAGCAGGTGAGTGTGCGTTATGAATTGGCGAGAGCGAATATTCTCATGGCTTCCCGGTTATCAGTGAAGCCTGAATACAGTTTTCCAATTTTGCACATTGCTGCACACACGTCTTTAAGTGGCAAGCATGCACAAGACGATTGGCAAACAGCGGTTAAAGACATTCATTACCAAAGCGCACCCGGTCATCACGAGAGCATGATGCTGGGCGCACATGCACAGGTATTGGCACACAGATTTTCAGACTATTTTTTAAATTCAGATCGGAAATAATCCTATGACACTTGAAGAGCGTAGCGCCGAGCAAAGATTGAAACATTTCAGTTTCATCTTGTTTGGTCAGGTTGTTTCCTTGCTGGGTTCAGCACTGACTTCTTTTTCTCTGGGTGTCTGGGCCTTTCGTGAATTAGGTTCGGTGAGTGCGTATTCGAGTATTTTTTTCGCTACCGCAATGGGTGCGGTATTAACCCTGCCTTTTGCAGGCTCGGTGGTGGACAGAAAGGACAAGAAAACTATTTTGATTACCAGTTCTCTGGTGTCTGCGGTGGTTTCTGCCTGTATCGCTGCTTTATATTTTTCCGATTTGCTGGAGGTTTGGCATATTGTGGTGTTGTCGGCGATTAACGGAATTGCCATGGCATTTTCCAAACCTGCGATTACTGCTTCCGTTAAAATTCTGGTGAATGCAAGTGACTTGACGCGTGCTAACGGAATGATTGCCAGTGCTTATGGCGTTGTTACCTTGCTGGCACCTTCGATGGCGGGATTTTTATTACTCAAAATAGAGTTGTTGGGTATTCTGCTGATTGATTTATGTACATTTATTATCGGCTTGGTGATTTTAAGTTTTTTGAAATTACCCAAACATGAATTGGCCGCCGATGAAAGTATTTTTACCAGTGTGCGTTTTGCATGGTATTACCTCAAACAAAAAGATGCCTTGCTGTGGTTGATTGGTTTTTACTTTATTTTGAATTTATTGTGCGCAGCCATCATCGTGCTGATACAACCTTTGATTCTGACTTTTGCCGATGCTCAGGCGCTGGGAATGATTTTAACGATAGCGGGTTTGGGCTATTTATTCGGTGCAATCATGATTGGCCTGTGGAAAGGCAAACAAAAGAAAATTTATATTATTCTGGGCGCAGCCTTGTTCATGGGTTTTGGCATGTCGATTTTGCCAATTTCTACAAATTTATATGTGATTGCGCTGGGTGCTTTCATGGTGTCGACAGGTTTGCCAATCAGTCTCGCGTGTAATCAGGCAATTATTCAGCAGAAAGTTGATAGTCAATATATTGGGCGAGTCGATGGTTTGGGTATGTTGTTCATCAATCTTGCAATGCCAATCGGTTTTCTTGTTGCAGGGCCGCTCGCGCAATATGTTTTTGAACCATGGATGATGGAAAGCACCACACAGAATCGTTGGCTGGTTTCGATTTATGGTGCAGGCACGGGTAGAGGCATTGCCCTGATGGTGAGCAGTGTAGCCCTCGTTTTGGTTATGGTGGTATTCTTGGCGCTGATGAATTCGAAAATTCGCAGAATTGAAACCGATTTGGAAGATAGGGATTGATGCAGCCATCCGTAATAGTGTCCCAATCAGACGATAGACTTAATCCCTGGATAATGTGTTCTGATGTGCGTCCTGATGCACGCTTGCGACTCATTTGTTTTCCCTATGCAGGTGGAAATGCGGGTGCGTTCAGGCAGTGGTCTCGCCTGATTAACGCGGATATAGAAGTGCTTGCCATACAATATCCGGGGCGCGCAACACGATTCAAAGAAAAGCTGATGGCTTCGATGGATGAATTGGTCGAGGCAATTTACCAAGCTTGCAAGCTAACTTTTGAGCAAAAACCGTATGTGTTTTTTGGCCATAGCATGGGGGCTAGTGTGGCTTGGGAGTTGTGTCATCAATTAAGCACACAACAAAACAACTTGCCTGAATTACTGATGGTTTCCGGAAGACGAGCGCCACGCGAAAGTCTGCCGAGAGATTACCAGCCCATTCATAATTTACCGAAAGACAAATTTCTTGAACGCTTGCAGAATTTGAATGGCACGCCTGAAGAGGTATTGCAACATCGTGATTTGATGGAATTGATGGAACCAATTATTCGCAATGATTTTAAACTCATTGAAAACTGGCAGGCTGAATTACGCGAGCCGTTAAACATACCGATTCAGGTGATGGGTGGCGTAGATGATCAGCATTTAAGCGAAGCGAGTTTGCATGGCTGGTCGAGAGAAAGTCTGTTGCCATGTGATGTGCATTTATTTTCGGGAGATCATTTCTATTTGCACACGCAAGAAGCCAGTTTGATTGAAAAACTGAATGAGATTTTGAAAACCGTATAAAAATTTTGAAAGTCTGGAATGCTTATGTCATCGAATCATCAACTAAAACAAGGTTTTGCCAAAGCGCGTCAAACACTTAATGACTGGCTGGATTTAAAAGGACTTGATAACAAGCTGCCAGTTTTTCTCAAAAACAAACTTCCAGACAATCCACGTTTACTGACGCTGCCGATTTTTATTTTGCTGATCGGATTTTCAATTATTTTTCTGCTGGGTGTTTTTGCGCCGTCAGTCAGCAAGAAAGACAGTGAATTATTTGTTCCCGTTGTGCGTGTATTTGAAGCACAGAAACAGAATATTCAGTTGCCTGTCTACGGTCAGGGCTTTGTCAGACCCAAGCATGAGATACAGCTTTTTTCTCTGGTGAATGGCCCTGTGATTTACACTTCCCCCAATCTGGTAGATGGCGGTCGTGTCAAAGCGGGTGAGTTGTTGCTTCAGGTGTCTGATCATTCCTACCAGCAGGACAAAACTAAAGTGGAAGCACAACTTGCGCATGCAAAGTCGGTTCAGTTTGCCAGACAAAGTGAACTGCAAGTGCGAGGCACACTACGAACAGATGCGGGCAAGGTTCAGTTGAGGGAAGTGAATGCCGCTGTCGTTGCAGCTGAGGCGGATGTTGCAAGAATGGATGACTTGATTGCTTCCACACAAGTGAAGGCTCCCTTTGATGGCATCATTCGACATTCCACCATACAAAATGGACAGATGATAAAAGCGGGTACACCAATCGCTTCGATTTTTTCGACCGACACTGCCGAGGTTCAGTTGGCCGTTGCAGATCGTCAGTTATCCTTGCTTGATCTTCCGAACACAGATAATCCAGAAGATTTCCCCAAAGTAAAACTGTCAGCCGAATTTGGGAATCAGCAATTTTATTGGCAGGGGCGTTTGATACGGCTTGCTGGAAGAAATGAGCTTAACAAGTTGCAATACCTGACTATTGAAATTGATGCACCGTATGCGCTTGATTCGGAGCAACCTGGTCGTCCCCCTTTAAGCCCGGGTTATTTTGTACAGGCCGAGATACAGGGAAAACAGTTTGAAAATATTATTCAGTTACCGCGTAAGGCGCTGAAGTCAAATCAGAAAATATGGCTGGTAGATGAGCATAATAAACTGAAATCGGTGGATGCCGAGTTGATTTACAAAGGACAACATCACATCTTTGTTCATTCAGGTATTGAGAATGGCGCACAGGTCATCGTTTCAAATCTTGAAATACTTGCGAATGGTATTGAAGTGAATCCCATTGCCTTGACTGAACAAACTACAAGTGCCGATATGATTCAAGAAGAAGGCACACAGCCATGAAAAGTTTGATTGTCTGGTTTGCCAATAATCATGTGACAGCTAATCTGATGGCGCTATTTGTTGTGATAGCGGGGCTGATTATTTATCCCCTGCTTGAGAAAAAAACCATTCCGGACATTGGCGTCAATCGAATTGAAATTATTGTTGGCTTGCCGGGTGCAGGTTCGAGTCAGGTAGAACGAACCGTATCACGTCGTATAGAGCAGGTTTTAATTGGTATTGACGGTATTGTGGACATCACTACACATGCCAAAAAAAATGTTTCGATTACTTCCATTGAAGTTTCTCCGGATTTTTCATTAAGTGAAGTGCTCAACAAGGTGCGCTCGCGAATGGCGGTTGTGAGTTTGCCTTCCGAGGCGACCACGCCTGTTGTCAGGGAAATCGAGCTCATGGAACCGGTGATGAGTTTGACGCTGAGTGGCGATACCGATGTGGAAAGTTTGACCAGAATTGCCGAATTGGTGGTTGGCAGACTTATGTTGTTACCTAATGTCAGTCTGGTTTATTTGTTAGAACCTGCCAACGAAGAATTTCAGGTAGAGTTATCCGAGTCGGCGCTTAGAAAATATACAGTCACCCATACTGAAATTATCAATAGTATTCGCAGTGTGTCGATTGACATTGTAGGTACTAGTTTGAGTACCGAACAGGGGAGCATCAGTGTGATTGGAGAGTCGCCTGTTAATAATGCACAAACACTTGAAGATCTTGCTGTCCGTGCGTATCCGGACGGTGCTCAGGTTGTACTTGCAGACGTAGCCAAGGTGAACAAAAACTATCTGGTTGATAATCGCTATAAACGCCTTGACGAAAAAAATGTGGTTTATATCGGTGTGAATCGTGCGCAACATGAAGATTTGATCAAGCTTGCAGACGACGTTAGAACCTTTGTGGATCAGGCACAGAATTATGTGCCAGACGGGCTTGAGTTGCAGATTTCCTATGATGCGTCAAAAGCAGTAGAAGGCCGACTCTCGATGCTAAAAAACAATGCAATTTCCGGGCTTGTGCTGGTGTTTCTGATTCTTCTCGCATTTATGAATCTGCGTTTATCACTGTGGATATCTGCCGGTATTCCGATTGCAATTCTCGGTACTATTGTTGCGTTGTATTTGCTTGGTGTCTCCCTGAACATGGTATCGCTGTTTGGTTTTATCCTTGTAATCGGTATTGTGGTTGATGATGCGATTATCATTGGTGAAAGTATTTATGAGCAGCATGAGAGAAATAATTTTGGTGTGCAAGGCTCAATAGATGGAACACTTGAAGTGTATTTGCCGGTGATGCTTGCCGTGCTGACGACCATGATTGCATTTGCGCCGATGTTGTTTATGCCTGGCACGGAAGGCCAGCTGATTTCAGAGGTTTCACTGGTGGTGATACTCGCATTGGCGTTTTCACTTGTGGAAGCCTTTCTGGTTTTACCCTCTCATCTGGTGACTGAGGCAAATAGAAAGAGTGAATTATTTCCTGCGCTCAGTCGTTTTCAAAACAGGGTTTCTGGCGCACTGAATCATTTTCTCAAACATCGCTATTCCCCTGGACTGGAAAAAGCCTTGTATTGGCGTTATACAACGGTCATCGCATTTCTGATGGTGTTTCTGATTTGTCTGGCTTTACTGGCGTTTCGCTGGATTAATGTCAGCGTGGTTTCCCAGATTGAGGGAGACACCGTTACTGCACGCTTGTCGATGATTGCCGAAACGCCTTTGCAGGAATCTGAGCAAGCTTTGCGCAAGCTTGAGCAGGCAGCACTCAAGTTCAAACAGGAGGTTAATCAGGACCTGGGTTTTGATCAGGTGACTCATGTAGCCGCTGAAATGAACAGAGGTTCTACCACTCAGGGGACAGTGTCCATTTTCCTGAATCCGGCAAAAGTGCGTGAGATTACCAGTCAGGAAATTGAAATGCGTTTGAGAAAATCTTTTGGCGATGTTCCCCATGTTCGCTCACTGGAAGTGAGTGCTTCTTTAATCAATATGGGCGCACAGATTGATTTGGAGCTTACGCATACCGATGTAGAATTATTAAAAGCAGCAGCAGAAGAATTGGTTGGGATATTTGAAAATTATGAAGGTGTTATTTCAAGCTGGGATACCTTTGCCCAAGGCGAACAGGAAATCGGATTTCGTCTAAAAGAAGAAGCAGCCAATATGGGTATCACCAGTATTCAGGTAGCCGCACAAATAAGACAGGCTTTTCACAAGGAAACCTTGCGCATTTATGATGAAAGCGGAAATCGCTTGCCAGTGAATATTGGTTATCCTGAAGAGGACAGACAGTCTTTATGGTTCTTTGAGAATCTGGACATCATGTTGAAAGATGGCAGTACCGTTCCTTTGTATACCATTGCAGATTTACATTACACCACCAGCCCTGCGGTGATTGTGTTACATAACGGCATGAGAAGCGTGAATGTACGGGCGAAGCTTGAAGACAAGGTTTCGGTTCCGCAAATCATGAACGCTGCCAAAAAGGATTTTCTCGATAAACTGGATGCAAACTATCCTGGTATGACCTGGAAAAGTGCGGGAGGACAAAAACGCGGTCAGGAAGTGCTTTCTTTTCTGGCGTTGGCCTTCCCGATTACCTTGTTAGCCATGTATTTATTGATGGCCATATCACTGGTTTCATATTGGCAACCCCTGATGGTGCTGACCGTTATTCCCTTTGGTATTGTCGGTGCTCTGGTGGGGCATGTGATCATGGGCGTGGAGGTTACGATTTGGTCTGCGGTGGGAATTATTGCGGTGAGTGGTGTGGTGATAAACGATACGCTGGTTCTGGTTGATCATATCAATCGCAGTCGCAGGAGAGGCGTACATATATTGGAAGCGATTTGCTCTGTGGGGATTGTGCGTTTCAGACCGATTGCACTGACCTCGATTACCACTTTCGGTGGTCTGCTGCCCCTCATGTTTGCAGACAGTGTTCAGGCGCAGTTTCTGGTGCCAATGGCTATTTCCCTCGGTTTCGGTGTGATGTTTGCGACAACCATCAGTTTGATATTTATCCCTTGTCTCTATGCTGTGCTTTACGATGTGGAAAAATATCTTGAGCGAAAACAGTTTGTTGAGCGTTTTGAAAATTATTTCAGAGTCTTGTTCAAAAGCGACGAAGTAACACAAAAACCCTAAGGGCTATTTGCTTTTTTTGCTTTGCCGTTATCAGCAACCAGCGTTTTTTTCATTTCACTCATGAGCTGGTAAACCTTGTCTGACTCTGCATTTAATTGCGTACGAAGTTGTTCAGCATCGTGAGAGAGCTGTTCAAGTGTGAGTGTCGGTATAAACAGTTTGTAGTACAGCACGATGCGATCAATATTGGTTTCAAAAAAGTGCGGATAGTTAAGAATTTTTCTGCGACTGAAAATATTGAGATGGCGAGGCGGGAGTGGTAGCCATTTAAACAAGCGCATGTGGTTTTCTTCAAACTCAATCGGTGTTGACATTTTTTCCGTGCCTTCGTGTGCAACAACCAGCACAGGGCAGTTTGCCTTGACTGCAAATTCAATAAACTTCGGGCTCAGGAAAGGCGCGATGTGCTCGTTATCATCGAGCATACAGTTTTCTCCCTCGGGCAGCACAAACAAATCCGTAAAACCCTCGTGCTGGAATTTGTGCAGAAATTCTTTTGCCGACAGTCCTTCATCAACCTGACTGAGATATTTCACCAGATGGCGAATCAGGGGAACCTTGTAGAAAGTTCTCCATACAATCATCAGTGGTTTGCGTTGAGCACCACCATGCTTGAGGAAATTATCGCAAATACCTGCCAGTACTGGTGCAGGTGCGGCGGCGGAACCATGATTGATGGCCAGCACCAGTTTTGGATGCTGTTTCAGAATGGTTTCCAGATCATCAGAGTGTTTGTAGATTTCAATATCACTGGTGTAATACTTTTTAAGAAAATAATTAGCGATTGAAAAATCTTCGATGGAGCGCATGGCCAACCTTTACTCTCTGATTCGTGTAAAGCCTACAATTACCGTTTATGCGAGGGAAAATCAACGGCTAATATTTCCCTCGGTGTTGAAGCGGTACTACCTCAAGTTTGCTTTAGCGAGTAGAATTCACCCCTTCTTTTGATGGCCTCAATTCTGGTTTCCGCAAACATGTTAAAACGCAGCCCGTTGTACCAACAGCACGTAAAAGTAGGTGCTAAATTGGTGGATTTCAGTGGCTGGGAAATGCCACTTCATTATGGTTCGCAACTGGAAGAGCATCACATTGTTCGAAATGCAGCAGGTGTGTTTGATGTCTCGCATATGACGGTGGTGGATGTTGCAGGCGCAGATGCTGAAAAATATTTGCGCTACCTGTTGGCCAACGATGTCGCGCGGCTGCAAAAGCAGGGAAAAGCCTTGTATTCCGCCATGCTCAATGAAGCGGGTGGCATTCTCGATGATTTGATTGTGTACAAGCGTGCCGATGCTTATCGGCTGGTGGTTAACTGCGGCACACGCGAAAAAGATTTACGCTGGATGCAGGAAAAGGCCAAAGGTTTCGCGCTTGAGATAAAAGAGCGTGCGGATGTGGGGATTCTGGCAGTACAGGGGCCGCAGGCAGAAAGCTGTTTGTTAACACTGTTTTCAGAAGTTGATCAAAAAGCCATTCAAGCGCTGGAAGTGTTTCAGGCCTGTGATACTGCTTTTGCCTATGTAGCCAGAACGGGATACACCGGTGAAGCGGGGTTCGAGCTTATCGTTGAAAATCATTTGCTGGATTCGTTGTGGGAAAAGCTTTTGCAGGAGGGGGTGAAACCCATTGGTCTGGGTGCGAGAGATACCTTGCGGCTGGAAGCGGGTATGAATCTTTATGGCTCGGACATGGACGAAAGTATCAACCCTTATGAGGCAGGCATGGATTGGACTGTTTCATGGCACGATGCACAGCGCGATTTTATAGGCCGTTCGGCACTTGAAACACTTAAGGATAAACATGAACGTGTACTGGTCGGTTTATTATTCAGGGACAGAGGCGTGTTAAGAGCACACCAGCCTGTCTTGCTTGCTGAAGGACAGGGTGAAATTACCAGTGGTACTTTTTCACCGACTTTGAATTTTTCCATTGCCTTGGCACGCATTCCCCTTACCCGACAGCAAACCGCCGAGGTTGAAATGCGCAAGAAGCGCGTGGAAGTGGAAATCGTCAAACCTCCCTTTGTGCGTCACGGGAAAGCCGTTTATAAAAATTATTCATTTTAAACTCTGTTACAAAAAATATTACGAGGAAAGCTCATGTCTCATTTGCCCAATGATTTGAAATATCTCAGCAGTCACGAATGGTTACGTCTGGAAGCAGATGGCACCGCCTATATCGGCATCACCGATCATGCCCAGGCACAAATGGGTGATCTGGTGTATGTGGAATGTCCAGAAGTGGGCAGTGAACTGGGTGCAGGTGATGAAGCGGGTGTGGTGGAATCGGTTAAGGCGGCATCTGATATTTATTGTCCTGTTGCGGGCGAAGTGGTTGCCATCAATGAGCAACTTGAAGATACCCCTGAGCTTGTGAATTCCGATCCTTACGGCGACGGCTGGATGTTCCGTATTAAAGTCAGTGATGTATCAGACATTGAAGGCATGCTCAGTGCCGAAGAATATCAAGCCCAGATAGACGACCAAGAGTAAGCAGACAGTGCCTTATATTCCCCATACCGAAGCAGACATCAAAAGCATGCTGAGCGCCATTGGTTGCGACTCACTGGAACAACTGTTTGATGAAATTCCCGCCAATCTTTTAAGCAAGAATTTGAACGCGGTGCCTGAAGGCAGGAATGAAATGCAGGTCAACAGACTGATGGCTGAACGCGCTCAACAGAGTATGGGGCTTAAATGTTTTGTTGGTGCCGGTGCCTACGAGCATCATATTCCTGCAGCGATTTGGGATATTGCCAGTAGAGGTGAATTCATGACTGCTTACACGCCTTATCAGGCCGAGGCGAGTCAGGGCACCTTGCAGATTATTTATGAATACCAAAGCATGATGGCGCATTTGTGTGCAATGGAAGTATCGAATGCTTCCATGTACGACGGTGCTTCGGCCTTGGCAGAAGCGGTGTTGATGGCGGTGCGAGCCAATCGCAAGAGCAAGTCAAAGCGCATTTTGCTGCCGCGTACAGTGCATCCGCATTATCGTGAAGTTGTGCGAGCGATTGTGCACATGCAAGGCATTGAGCTTGAGGAAGTGGATTTTGACCGGCGCAGTGGGTGTTTTTCGATTGAGCAATTAAAAGCCTATGAGGGCGAAGACATTTGTGCTCTGGCGATTTCTTTCCCGAATTTTTTTGGCAATCTTGAAGATGTGCACGCCTTGAGCGATTGGGCGAGTGAACGGGAAATCCTGTTGATTGCGGTGTGTAATCCTGTGGCCTTGTCGGTGTTAACACCTCCAGGCGAATGGGGAAGAGCAGGCGCAGATATTGTGGTGGGTGAAGGACAACCTCTGGGTATTCCTCTGGCTTCTGGTGGGCCTTATTTTGGTTTTATGTGCTGCAAACAAAAGCATGTGAGACAGATGCCGGGCAGAATTATTGGTCGCACGGTGGATCTCGATGGCAGGGAGGGTTTTGCCTTAACGCTACAGGCGCGTGAACAACATATCCGTCGCTCAAAGGCCACCTCGAACATTTGCACCAATCAGGGTTGGGCAGTTGCGGCTGCGACTATGTATATGTCCTTGTTAGGTGCGGCAGGTTTGGAGGCTGTAGCTTTGGCTTGTCATCAGAATCTTCATTACATCAAAAAGAAAATCAGCGACAGCACGGAATTGAAACCTGTATTTGAAGCAGAGCAATTTCATGAATTGCTGATTCAATTACCGGTTGATGCTGAAAAAGTTTTGCTGGAAATGAACAGGCATGGTTTTTTTGCAGGGCTTGCACTGGAACAATATTTTCCTGAACTCCGCAATACCATTTTGTTATGTGTCACTGAAACCAAAACACAGGCAGATATTGACGATTATCTGGTGGCCTTGAAGCATGCCATTAAAGTAGTTGAGGGAGCGTAGGCTTATGTTGATTTATGAAATTTCCAAAAACAGTCGAAAGGCCAAAGCACAACATACCCAAAAAACTTCCCATAATCATTTGCCAGAACAGTTGAAACGCAAAAATCCGCCACTGTTACCACAGGTGTCGGAAATGCAATTAGTGAGGCATTACACCAATTTATCACGCAAGAATTTTTCGATTGATACCCAGTTTTATCCCTTGGGTTCCTGCACCATGAAATATAACCCGCGTGGTGCACACAAGGCGGCTTCGCACCCTGGTTTTATCGGGCGACACCCCTTATCCCCTGAAGCAAGCAGTCAGGGTTTTCTTGCCTGCCTGTTTGAGTTGCAGGAAGTGTTAAAGGAGGTGACAGGTATGAAAGGTGTATCTTTAACACCGATGGCTGGCGCACAGGGAGAATTTGCGGGGATTGCCATGATTCGCGCTTACCATGATGCACGCGGTGATACTCAGCGAACAGAAATCATTATTCCCAGTGCGGCGCATGGCACCAATCCTGCGACCGCTGTCATGTGTGGTTATACTGTTAGAGAAATTGAAGTCAATGCCGATGGTGATGTTAATCTCGATGCTCTGAAAGCAGCAGTTGGTCCACAAACAGCAGGACTGATGATGACCAATCCTTCAACCTGTGGTGTGTTTGAACGGCAGATTGAAACCATTGCCAAAACCGTCCATCAGGCGGGTGGTTTGTTGTATTACGATGGTGCAAATCTCAATGCCATTCTTGGCAAGGTCAAACCTGGTGATATGGGGTTTGATGTTTTACACATGAATCTGCATAAAACTTTTGCCACACCGCATGGTGGTGGTGGTCCAGGTGCTGGTCCCATTGGCGTGGGTAAGCGCTTGTTACCGTTTATGCCTACACCGATTGTTACGCGTGAAACAGTGGACGGTAAAACGATTTATCGATGGCTCAATAAAAAAGATTTACCTCAAAGTATTGGCCGTTTATCTGCATTCATGGGCAATGCAGGTGTGCTTTTGCGCGCTTATTTCTATGCCATGTTGCTTGGGCGGGAAGGTATGAATCGGGTAGGAGAGTTTGCAACCTTGAATGCCAACTACATGGCAAAGCGACTTGCTGATGCAGGATTCAAGCTGGCTTATCCTGATAGACGAGCCACACATGAATTCATTATCAGTTTCAGTCAGGAGGCCAAGGAGCTGGGGGTCAATGCAATGGATTTTGCCAAGCGGCTTCTGGATTACGGGTATCACTCTCCTACCACTTACTTCCCATTATTGATTCCGGAATGTTTCCTGATTGAACCAACTGAAACGGAATGCAAGGAAGAGCTTGATGGTTTTATTGATGCACTCATCAAAATAAAACAGGAAGCAATACGTGACCCGCAGTTGCTGAAATCTGCCCCCGTCACTTTACCGGTTAAACGGCTGGATGATGTCAAAGCTGCCAGAGAACTGGATTTGGTGTGGAAGCCTGCTTAACCCTGTTTTATTCAATCACCAAACTAAAAGGCATGCGTGCCTGAATGCCTTTTAACTGTTTGACGGTCTGAAACTCGGAAAGATGCGGTGACAACTCTGAAAAGTTTTCCGTAACAAAACTGCTGTAAAGCCAGTTTCTTGCATGATGATCGGCATTTTTGAAAATACGTTTAAAGGGTGTTTCTGTTTCAGGCAGTTTCAGGATTTGATAATCCGAAATATTGGCCAGAGTTGCCGCTTCCAGTATCGCCGCGTTTAAACCGCCCAATTCATCAACCAGTCCAGCCTGCTTTGCGCTGATTCCACTCCAGACCCTGCCGCGTGCCAGCTCTTCAACTTGCTCCATCGTCATTGAGCGTCCCTCGGCAACATGTTGTTTGAAGGTGATATAACTGGCTTCGACCTGTTTTTGCAGTTGTTGTTTTTCAAAGGGTTTTAAAGGCTGGGAAATATTGCCAAAGTCGGCGTATGGGTGAGTATTGACGCTATCAAAGGTGATTCCGAGTTTGTGATTGAAAAAACCTTTGAGATTGGGAAACAAACCAAACACCCCGATCGAGCCTGTAATGGTATTGGGCTGGGCAAATACCTTGTGCGCTGCCGCACCAATATAATATCCACCAGAGGCTGCTACATTACCAAAGGAAACCAGTGCAGGTTTTACCTGACTGGTGAGGAAAAATTCTCTCAGGATTACATCAGAAGCCAGGGCACTGCCACCAGGTGAATTGACCCTCAGCACAATGGCTTTAACCGAATTATCTTCTCTGGCTTTTCGCAAGGTGTAGGCCAAAGTTGTAGAACCCACGATGCCTGTATCACTTTCGCCAGACATAATATCGCCATCTGCGTAAATGACGGCTATTTGATTTCCACCCGGACTTGGGCTGAATGAAGAAAATGGATTTTGTGCAATGTTAATCATTGCATAATCTTCAACGGGAATAGCGGGAATTTCGTTACGTTCTGAAATTTGCATGCGTGTTTTGATGCGATCACGAACCTGATCGTGATGCAGCACCGCATCAACCAGTTTGTGGCGAACGCCATCTTCAGCATTTTGTATCGACAAGTTGTCGGCAATCAGGTTCAGCGTTTTTATATCAACAGCCCGGCTGCTTGAAATTTCATTGATAAAGTGTGTCCAGAAATCTGCCAGTAACATTTCTGTTTGATAGCGGCTCTTCTCACTCATTTCTGAATTAACAAAAGTCTCTATGGCGCTTTTATAGTCATTCTCGTTACCGCGCAGTACCTGCATTTCGATTTCAAGTTTTTTCAGGGTTTCTTTCAGGAACAGGCTTTGACCACTTAAGCCCTGAAACTCAAGATGACCCTCAGGATTTAAATAAATTTCGTTGGCGACACTGGAAAGATAATAGGATTGCTGAGAATAGTATTCATTGTAGGAAACAATCCACTTTCCGCTGTTTCTGAAATCTGACAAGGCAGTTCTTATGGACTCGGTACTTGCCCACCCCTGGTTATAAGGGTGAACATTGAGATAGATGCCTGCGATATAAGGATCGTCAATAGCGTGATAGATACTGTCTACGATGTCATCAAGCCCCAAAACAATACGTGATTCCATGGTTCTGAAATCGTAATGATCAAAAGGATCATCAGAAGTTCTTTCATTAACCGGATAATTGAGGCGAATAATCAGCGCAGAAGGCTGTGTGAGTTGATCAACACTTCGACCACTTTCGAGTTCGGCCATCAATGAAATAACAAGGCCAGCAATGAGGCTGATGACAACAAAGCCGAGCGCAATACTTGCAAGGAAAACACCAATAAAGGAAGAAATGATATTAAGAAAAAAAGATTTCATGCCAAACTCCTGATAGAGCCTGGCATGATAAGTAGAGAGTTGTTCAGGGTCTAGCTTTTAGTGAAAAGCGATGCTTACTCACCTTTGTAGACAGGCGCGCGTTTCTCTTTGCGGGCAACCATGCCTTCTATGAAGTCTTTGGTAGCAGCAGCAGTGAGCAAGCCTTCGTTTTCAAGCTTGAGTGCTTTTTCGTAATACTCAATCAGAGGTGTATTGAGTGCGCGTTTGGTTTGTTTAAGCGCAAAGCCCGCACCTTGTGGTGGAACCAGCTTGAGTGCGGTTTCATTGACATACGCCATCAATTTATCGTGAGGCACCACCTCATTAATCAGCCCCATTGCTTGTGCTTCTTCGGGTTTGATTTCCTTGCCGAAATAAAATAGTTCCTTGGTAAGTTGCAAACCAATCAAACGCGGAATGATATAGGTTGAAGCAAATTCGGGCACGATGGCGATGGAAACAAAAGGCATTTTGATATAAGCGGTATCCGCCATATAAATCAAATCACAACCCGACAGTGACATCGTAAATGCACCGCCAATGGCATAACCATTCAAGGCGGCCACGACCGGTTTGGTGACCTTTGCCATTCTCAATGTCAACTTCGCCTGCGCCATATCAGCAATATCAATCTGGCTGGCAAGTTCAGGTGGAATTTTATTGAGTTCGGCAGGATTAAAATAACCGCCACTGCTGAAAGCATGTTTGGTGGGATCACTTTCTGCAGGGTCTTCAGCGCCTGTCAGAATGAGTACACCAGCCTCCTTATCGTTATCGAAAATTTCCATCGCCCACCATAATTCCAGAAACGAAACAGGACTGAGCGCATTTTTGCGTTTGAGCTGATTGATGGTGACGGTGACCACGCCGTTGTCACTTTTTTTGTAGATGATGTCTTTGAAATCTTCGATATTCATGATTCAGTCCTGATCTGGATGGGATTTGGAGGCCGAGTTTAGCCCAAATCATAGGGCTATAAAATCCACGTGCTCTTTGCACAGACTGACAATGATTCAGGTTGTAATTTAAATCTTAACGAGCAAAGCGTTTTTGTAGCGTGCGTAACATATCCAGCGCGTTGTGATCTTTGATGAGCATCAGACCGAGTAAATACATCAACACGCTACCGATAATCACGCCGATAAATACGCCCCAGTTCAGCAGCACAGAAGCGCCCTGTTGCCAGTCAGCAAGCGGAACACACAAAAATACTGCAATCGCAATCACGCAAGACAAGGCGGTGTATTTGCTCAAATCGAATAAAGGAATGCAGGAAAAGGCTTGTTGCTGTTTCACACGCAATATCAATAACAGGCAGGCAGCCTGCAACCAGACACCCAAAGAAAGCGCAAGCACCAATCCTGCGACCTGGAGTTTTTGTGCAAGCAGCCACCCAAGTAGTGCGGTGCTGAATACCGAAATTGTGGAAGCAATCACAGGGCTGCGCGTATCTTTCATGGCGAAAAAAATAGCCACCAGAATTCTGATAAGCGTTAATGCAGGAATACCCAAGGCAATATATTGCAAGGCCTCAGCACTGATGACGGTATCTTGCCAGGTAAATTCGCCGTGTAAAAAAAGCATGCTTACTACAGGTAAGGCAAAAGCAATAAAACCGGCAGTGGCAGGCATCACAATAAACATGGCGGAAGAAATGGTAGTGCGCAGCGTGGAAAACGCATTGTCCCAGTCACGTTGACTGCTGTGTTTGCTGAATTCAGGCAGACTTGCAGTTGCATAGGCAAAGGCAAATACACCGATAATCAATTCCTGTAAGCGCGAAGCAATGTTGTAATAACTGATGTGTCCGTCAGGCAAAGTGCTGGCAATATTACGCAAGACAATAATGTTGATTTGATAAACCGCCACACCAAATAAAGTAGGTAGCATTAACCTGAGTAATTGTTTGATGTGTTCATCGTGCAAAAAACTTTTGGGCAA
The DNA here is from genome assembly GCA_964557005.1 of uncultured Pseudomonadales bacterium. Taxonomy (GTDB): domain Bacteria; phylum Pseudomonadota; class Gammaproteobacteria; order Pseudomonadales; family JBECKS01; genus JBECKS01. The sequence continues at coordinate 222,341 of CAZKYI010000003.1, read as the reverse complement.
TAAAGGTTGCCCAAGACTTTTCAGAAAAGGAACTTGTAACAAAAGTTGTGCAATGCCTGCAAATAACACCGCCCAGGCTGCCGCTTCAATCGGGTAGTGGAAATAATCAGTGAGCCAAAGTGTGGCAGAAATAATAAACAGGTTGAGTAAAATCGGTGCAGCGGCGGGTGCAGCAAAACGCTGTTCAGAATTGAGAATGCCCATTGCAAGGGCAACCAGAGAAATAAACAACAAATAGGGAAACATGATTTGTGTGAGACGCACACTGAGTGTGAATTTTTCACTCGTTGGGTCAAAGCCACTGGCAAACAGTTGAACAATTTCTGTGCTGTAGGCAATACCGAGAGCACAGAGCAAGGTACACACTACAATCACCAGACTTGCGACTTTTTGAGCAAATTTTTGCGCAGCTTGTTTACCTTGATGTTCTCGAATTTCGGTATAAAGTGGCACAAAAATCATCGACAGAGAGCCTTCTGCGGTGAGGCGACGCAGCACATTGGGAATAGTGAGTGCAATGATGAAGGCATCGTAAACCACGCCTGCACCGAAAATATGTAACATCACCAGGTCGCGGACAGCACCGAGAATACGTGAAAGAAAAGTAAAAAAAGCGATGATTCTGGCATTTTTTACCAATCGTTTTTTAATGCTGTGTTTGCTTTCGGCGGGTTGGGCTGTGTTCAATTGCGGCCTTTGTAGAAGTGATTACTGCCAGTTGAGTTGTGTCAGTCGCCATTCATCATCAAACAAGCGCCATGAGCCACGTATTTTGAGCAAGCGGCCATCGTCAGGTAACAAGCCGCTGCCTCCGGTAATCATCACATTGGCCTCCATAGTGGCAAGTTGGGAATTGTAATCATCTGCTTTGATTTGCACATGCGTTAGCGTGACTGAAAGCTTTTGTTTTCTCAAACGTAACAACATCATGTGTTGTTTGATTTTTTCCGGATTAAAAGCTTCTGTTTTACTGCTGCGACTGATGTTTCCCTGAATATCAAAATCATCTGCCAACACTTTTAGCAAAGCATCACTGTCAAGTTGCTCAATCGCACTCACGGCATGGTTAAGCTGTTTTTCTATTGCCTGTTCAAGAGGAACAGGTGTTTTGCTACATGAGATGCTCAAGCTGAGAACAAGGCTTAACATCAGCATTTGTTTAATCATGTGTTGATAAGCCTGTGTGATTGCAAAAAGCCAAGGGTCTAATGACATTGGCTGAGTGTGACCTGTGTGAGTAACCATGATATGTAGAAAATTTTTAGAAACAAGTGAGTAATCCGCCAACCTTTGTGATTAAATTGCCTTAAAAATTGACCGGTTTTGGAATCAAGGTATGGAACAACATCCACTTTGGCATAATTTCTTTCGGAAAAGCTCGGATCCACATCATGTCATTGCAGACTTGTGGAAGCAGACCCCTTTGTTTAACAACATCTCCTGGCGCCGTTGTCTGACCTTAAGTCGCATGATGCATATGCGCAATTACAGCAAAGGCGAACTTATTTTTAAAGATGGTGAGATAGGTTTAGGCGTTGCCATGATTGTGAGCGGTGCGGTTCATGTGAAAACGGGAGGGCGTTTGCTCGCCGAGCTTAAAACAGGGGATTTTTTTGGTGAGATAGCCTTGGTGATTGATGAGCCACGCACCGCAAATGTCATTGCTGTTGAAGATACACAACTGGTTTTCTTTTTGCGTCCGGACCTTGAAGAATTTATTGAGCAATTTCCCAAGCATGGCGCTGTTTTGACCTTTAATCTTTCCAAGATATTGGCTAATCGATTAAGAGAAGCCAACAATGCCTTGAGAGAATCAGAGAAGCATACCAACGAGTCAGGAAAAATCTAACATGGGTGTGTTCGGGTTTTTAAAATCAAGAAATGGTGAATTTGCCTTTCTCGGTTTGCTGGTTGTGTTTGCGTTGTGTGTCATGCTGATAAAGCCGGTATTGGTACCTGTGCTTATTTCTTTCACATTATACGCCTTGTTGGAACCCATCAGTGATGCTTTATATCGTTTAGGCATGCGAAGGAGTTATACCGCTTTTATTTCCATGTTTGTCTTGCTGGTTTTCAGCACGGTGATTGTATTGCTGATTGTGCCAGAGTTAGTGTCTCAGTTGGGACAGTTGCAATCTCAACTGGGACGTTTGGAAAATATCACTGATGATGCCTTTACCAACATCGGCCAGGAGCTTAAAGAGTTTGGTCTCAATTCGGATTTGAGTAGCTCGCGAGAATTGTTTGACAAGATTAAACCGGAATTGAACCTTGCGTCCGTGATAGCAAGTTCCAATATCATGATTAACATTATGGTTTCAGCAGTCCTGGTTCCTCTGTTTACATTTTTTCTGGTGAGGGATTTCAAAACCCTCAGACAAAATATATTAGGTACATTACCCAATCGTTATTTTGAACTGGGCTGGCTGATTTATTATCGCGTGGCTTATCAGCTTCAAAGCTATGTTCGTGGAATCCTGTTTCAGTCTTTGTTAGTTGGCCTGATTAGCAGCGCAGGCTTTTATTTTGCAGGTTTTCAAACGCCCTTTTTGCTGGGGGCAATCGCAGGTATGTTGAATGTCATTCCTTATATAGGCATGGTGCTTGCAATGACCCCTCCGATACTGATTGCTTTAACTGCTGATCCTTTTGATCCACAAATGGTCTTCTATGCAGTTTTCGTCATTGTATTTACACAGTTGATTGACAATCTTTTTATTATTCCAACCGTGATTGCACAGTCGGTTAGTCTGCATCCATTAACGGTGATTGCAGGCGTTATCATTTTCGGAAATGCTTTTGGCATGCTTGGAATGATTATGGCCATTCCTGTGCTTGCCGCGCTGAAGATAGTGTATCTTGGATTAAAGCAGGGCTTGCAGCATGAGCCTGACAAACGGTTTCGAGCTTGATGAGTGTTCATGTTCGATAGCGAAAAGATTTTTGATCAGGCAGAAGAAATTTTTTTCGAACTTGCACACGAAAATTTTTCTGAGAAAACATTCGATATTTTACAATCCAATAGTGATTCACTTGAACTTGAAATCAGGGAAGGGTTTGACGAAAGTTGGCTGGAACTGATTTATGAGATGCCTGAACAGGAAGGTTTTGTTGAGATTGAGTTCTCATTGTTTTTCAAAAGTACTCGTCAACGATTGGCGTTGATGTTGTTGGCACTGCCTTCACAAGGCGAAGACGATGTGTTTGAAAAGGAATGTCATATTCAATGGAGTGAATTCCAGTTCAACCAGGCTTGAATCACCTTGTCTGCCTGCTCAACACCTTCCCCGTTAAACGCTGAAAAACTTTGTACGCTCAGTTGTGATTCAGGGTTTGAAACCATTTCTTTTTTGAACGTTTGAAGTGCCTGTTTAATCGCCCCCCTTTTTAATTTATCGGCCTTGGTTAACAAGACATGCAGAGGCATTTGGTGTTGTATTGCCCAGTGCATCATCATCAAGTCGAATTGTTTTGGTGGGTGGCGAATATCAACCAGTAAAATCAAACCTTTGAGTGATTGTCGATTTTCCAGATAGTCCTGCATGCTCTGTTGCCAGGCCAGCTTCATGGTGTCGGGAACTTTGGCGTAGCCATATCCTGGCAGGTCAACCAGTCTGCGTTGTTCATCCAGAGAGAAAAAATTGAGTTGCTGGGTTCTTCCCGGAGTCTTGCTGGTACGTGCGAGTTTTGTTTGCGCACACAGCCTGTTGATGGCGCTCGATTTTCCAGCATTGGAGCGACCTGCGAAAGCCACCTCACTTCCGCTGTCTTCGGGGCAATGGAATAAATCAGGAGAACTGCACATAAACTGTGCCTGATGAAGGAGCGATGTTTTTGACATTATTGGAACAGGATTATTGAAGTGGAAAGACTGGAACCATTCTAACGTACCTGCGTGTGATTCGTTGCATTCCAGCCAAAATTTCACCTTTACCCCTTCGGGTGCGATGGCTATACTTGCGCCACTTTTTTGGGCTTGTTTGTTGCGGGGGTGTCATGATGGCCTTAAAAAACTTCTTTCAGGTAGCGATTGCGTCGCTTGTTATTTCCGGTTTTTCTTCAATGAGTTTGGCAGGCGATTTTGATGTTGCTGCCAAGTACGCCAGTTCCTGTGCTGTTTGTCATAACAGCGGCGTGGCTGGTGCACCTAAAAAAGGTGATGCCAATACGTGGAAAACGCGTTTGGCTTTGGGTGAGCAAACCTTGTTGAACAGCGTAAAAAAAGGAAAAGGTGCGATGCCTGCGATGGGGCTTTGTCCTGATTGCAGTGATGCGCAACTTTCGGCATTGATTCAGTATCTGGCTCAATAGAATAAAGCTTTTAGATTCCTCAAAAGATTTGGCGAAGTAAGATTATGATTAAGACTTTAACTATTAGTATGTTTATTTTTCTGGCTTCCAGTTTTGCATGGGCAGGTGAAACATCTTCGGATGCACAGCAGTATGTATTTAAATCAGAGCCCTTTGGTGATGTTGATGCCGGAAAAAACAAGGCTTCTGCTTGTGCTGCCTGTCATGGAAGAAATGGAAGTTCCAGTATCGCCAGTTATCCCAATCTTGCAGGCCAGGGTGCCCACTACCTTTACAAGCAAATGAAAGATTTTCAATCCGGTGCGCGTGAAGATGCCATTATGAAAGGGCAGGTAGCAGGCTTTTCGGATCAGGATATGAAGGATATTGCCGCTTACTTTGCTGCGCAGGAAAGCAAGTCTGGTACGGTCAAGAAAGAACTGCTTGAGTTGGGGCAAAAAATCTATCGAGGCGGAGATGCCGCGAGTGGCCTGCCTGCGTGTATTGCTTGTCATGGTCCGGCAGGAAAAGGCATGGAAGCGGCAGGGTTTCCAGCGTTGGCTGGTCAACATGCCCAATATACCGAGGCACAATTACAAGCATTTCGTGCAGCAGGTCGTGGTGATCACAAGGGTAAGCGTAGAACCAATGACCGTGTAGATGGTGCTGCTGCAATGATGCAGGATGTTGCTGCAAAAATGACGGACGACCAGATTCAGGCAGTATCCAGTTATATCAATGGCCTGCGTTAATTGAGGCGAGTTGGGAAAATTTCAAAACAGAGGGCGGCACTTGCTGCCCTTTTTTTTGTCTGATAAAAGTAAAACAACAGTTCTTCAACAAGAGGATAGGCAAATGAAGTTCAACAAATGGTTTACAGGTTCATTGGTAGTGCTTGCATTACTGGTTTCAACACATATCAAGGCCGAAATTTTTGTGGAGGGGCGGCATTATCAAGTGATTGCAAATCCCGGTATTCCAGAGATACCCGGGAAAATCGAGGTAAGAGAATTTTTCTGGTATGGCTGCCCACATTGCTTTTCTCTGGAGGGAAAACTACAGAGCTGGAAAAAAAATCTGGCAAACGATGTGAGTTTTATAACAACGCCAGCGGTAGCAGCACCACACTGGAAACCTTTAGGTGCAGCTTACTACGCTGCCGAGTCTCTTAAAATCAAGGATCAATCCCATTCTGCAATGTTCAATGCCTTGCACAGGGATAAGCAAAGGATTCAGACACCTGAGCAAATTGCCGCGTTTTACAGTCAGTTTGGTGTTGAACAACAGGCATTTCTTGATCAGATGGAGTCATTTTCTGTAAAAACTTCTTTAAGAAAAGCAGAGAGTTTATTCAGGCAATATCAGTTGACGGGTGTGCCAGCCATTATTGTGAATGGCAAATACCAGCCTGTCAGCAGCAGCTATGATGAGATGCTGAGAATTGTGGATTTCCTGATTGAAAAAGAACGCATGCTAGCGTTGCAAAATTCGCGATAATCGGGATTAGTAAAACAGATTTTCCTGGGGAATCTCATTGTTTTCTTCAGGGGGAAGAATGAGTTTATCGGGATTCAGCCAAGAATTGACTATCTGTAAATCTTCTATTTTCAGCGTTCCGGCTGAATATTTTAAGCGCAGCGAGTGGGTAATAAAGTGGTAACGTGCATCTGCGTGATTCTTGCGTGCACGGAATACATCGGCCTGTGTAATTAACACGTCAGTTAAAGAGCGTGTACCGTTTTCATAACCCGCTTGCGCAACTTCCAGTGCCTTCTCATTGGAATGTACAGACAAGGCAGCAGCCTCAACGCCTCGTACAGCGTTGTAAACCTGACGATAGGCATTGCGAATATCCCTGATCACATCCCTGCGAGTCTGCTCGAACATTTGGCCAGCACCATCCAGCGCCAAACTGGCTGCTTTCACTTCGGCTGTGGTTCTTCCACCTTGATAGATGGGGTATCTCAGCCTTACACCAATACCGGATTTGCGCACGGAAGGTGCTGTTTCAATTGCGACACGATCATTACGTGACATGGTATAGCCTGCAATCAGGTCAAGCTCAGGGTGAAAACCACCTCTTCGTACAGCCAGCTCTTGTTCTGCTGCGAGTGTGGCGGAGTGCGCCTCCTGCAGGCTGCGATTGTATCGCAAGCCCATTTTTACCCATTCCTCGGCATTTTGAGGTTGTGGTGGTTCTATCAGCATGCGATTGGAGAGTGTGGCGAGAGAAACATCTCTGCGCTGGGTCATCAGCATCAGGTTTTCCTGAGCGCTTTCGAGAGCGGTTTTGGCAATCAACAATTGCACCTTGCTGGCATCTGTAGCTGCACGAATGGCGTAAACGTCCCCCTGTGGTAGCAAACCCAGTTGGTAGCCTCTTTTGGCTTGTTCCAGTTGAGTTTCTGCCGCTTGCGTCTCGCTCTGGCTCAATTCCCACTGTTCATGGGCTCTTAGTACCGCAAAATAGGCCTCAGCCACTCGAAGAATAAAATCCTGTTTGGCTTTTTCAAACCCTGCTTCAGTTTTGTTATCAAGCAGCTTGGCCTGATTATAGCCACGCCAAAGCTTGTAGTTGTAAAGTGGCTGTACCACCTGAATGGACGCATCGAAGGTGTCATAACGTCCTCCCAAATCGTCACGGATAACCAGAGGTGGATCACAAGCACGGTTATTGTATGAGTCCCGAAAACAATCCAGCAGAGGACCTTCTTCCAGATAAACCGGGTTGACCATCGCAATACCACTGCCGGAAGTATGAATGTCACTGGCAGACGCGCTGGCAATAATATTGGGGTAAAGCAGAGCTTCTACCGCATTCACCTTTTCCTTTTCAGCCTGGAATTTTAACTGTTGTGCAGTCCAGGCCGGATAGTGATTTCTGGCACTACGAAAAATATCCATTAAATCAGCAGCTTGTAGAACAGACGAGCTGCTAAAGGCAATGCAAAAAACCAGTACAAATCTACGTAAAACGGGTGTTGAAGATGAGCGCTTTAAAGGGGATCCAGCAAAAGGTCTAAGGTTATTGCAAAGCATGTGCATCATAGTGAAGGCCATAAAATGAAAGCTAGATTTCTAATCAGATGTTCAGCATACCTTCTTGATAGCAAACCGTTTTTTCCCGATAGAAGAAGTGAATTTACACGCCTGACGTGGCAGAATAGTCGCTTCTTGGAAGGAAGGCCAAGGGTAACAATACTAATTAAAATAACAAGAAAAACTCCATCATTCTCCAGGTAATCACGATGGCTTGCTCAGAGGCTTTGAAGGAAACATCTGACAGGCATATATGTGATGGCCAGTGAGAATCGGGTATGAGATCCGGTTTGCAAAACATTGTTCCCCAAACATTCAACAATCTGGTTGATTTGCTGAGAAGGCGCGTACAAGCACACCCTGACCGTGTGCTCTATCGCTTTCTGAGTGATCAGGAAGGCTTGGTCGAAGAGCGTACCTATGCGCAGCTTGATGAAAGGGCGCGCGCGATAGCGGCACAATTACAAAAGTATGATATTCGTGGCGGCAGAGCCCTGATGCTTTATCCATCGGGTCTGGAATTTGTAGAAGCCTTTTTTGGTTGTCTCTATGCCGGTGTGATTGCAGTGCCTGCTTACCCGCCCAGAAAAAATCAAAAACTTGGGCGGCTTCAGTCCATCATCGATAGTTGTAAGCCCTCTATCATTGTGTGTTCGAAAGAAGTTGAAGAGCTTGCACGGCCTTTGTTTCGCGAAAGTCGCAGCGAGGTATTCAATCAGTTGCACTGGTTGAACACCGAGCTTGTAGAAAATGCACTGGCTTCGCACTGGGAAGAAATTTTAATCAGTGGCGAAGATATTGCCTTTCTTCAATATACCTCCGGTTCAACGGGGGATCCCAAGGGTGTGATGGTTAGCCATGAGAATATCATGGTCAACGAAGAAATGATTCGCGTGGCGTTTGATTTTCGTGAAGCCTATACCTTTGTGAGTTGGCTACCGATGTTCCATGACATGGGCTTGATTGGTACAACCCTGCACCCGATTTATCTGGGTGCCAATGCCGTACTGATGACACCCGCTTCATTTTTGCGTCAACCGCTGCGTTGGCTGAAAGCGATTTCTGATTATCGTGCGGAAGTATCGGTTGCGCCAAACTTTGCCTATGAATTGTGTGTTTCCCAGATTTCAGAAGACAAAAAATCCGAGCTGGATTTAAGTTGCTGGACACATGCACTCTCAGGTGCAGAACCTGTAAGAGCTGAAACACTCTACAGTTTCCATGATTATTTTGCTGAGTGCGGTTTTTCGTGGGATGCCTATTATCCGGTTTATGGTATGGCGGAAACTACACTGATTATTACGGGGGGTGGCAGTGTTGAGCGGCCCCGCATTGAAACCGTGTCTGCAGAAGAGTTGGCGCAGAATCGTGTAAAACTGTTGGCGCATTCATCTTCATTCAAGGTCAGGCATTCTGATGCCCAGGACATTGTGGGTGTTGGAAGAAAAGTGCTCGATCAGGAAGTGGTGCTTGTTGATCCCGAAAGTCGACAGCGTGTTTCCGAAGGCAAGGTGGGTGAAATCTGGGTAAGGGGAAAACACGTAGGAAAAGGCTATTGGAATAATGAAAGTCTGAGCAAGGAAATTTTTTCAGCAAGAATTGTGAATGATGATGGTAGTGAATCTGGCCAACACTATTTGCGCACAGGAGATCTGGGGTGTTTTCTTGATGAAGAATTATTTATCACCGGACGTTTAAAAGAAGTCATCATTATTCGTGGACGTAATTACTATCCTTATGACATTGAGCTGGTGGCACAGCAGAGCCACCCTTATTTAAAAGCAGATGCGTCGGCTGCATTTTCAGTGGAAGTGAAAGGGCAGGAGCAAATTGTTATTTTCATAGAGGTTGAACGCAGGTATCGCAGCAAGATTAACGGCGATGAAATTGCCAGTGCAGTGAGAAAGGCAGTTGCAAGGGAACATGGGCTGCAAGTCTATGGGGTTTACTTGTTAAAGCCTGGGCGCATTCCCAAAACATCCAGTGGCAAAATTCAACGTGGTGCATGCAAACGCGCATTTGAAAATGATTCAATGGAATTTATTTCCAAAAGTTTGTTTGCTCCGGATTTTAATGATCGTTTCAGAAAAGTTTCTCTCAACAGAGAGCAACTTGCATCACTCACCGAAGCTGAACGCAAGGGAAAAATTATTGAGTATCTGCGTGCTTCGGCAGCGGTTTTGTTGCAGGTGGATGTACATGAAATCCCTGTTGAGCAAGCCTTGACTTCTCTGGGGCTGGATTCGCTTCAGGTAACGCAACTGGTATCGCGTGTGAGGGATCATTTGCAGGTCGAACTGGCCATTGATGAGCTGTTTGATCTGGAATCACTGACTCAGGTGGCAGAATTGACCAATCGCCTGATTGAAAGTGATTCTGATTTGAAATTACTGCCTTTGGTAAAATCCAATGGGGCGTTAGCGCTGTCGTTTTCACAGCAACGCTTGTGGTTTCTCGATCAACTCGATCCGGGCAATGCAGCCTATAACAATCCTGCTGCGGTGAAAATCAGCGGCAAACTGGATATCCGCATTCTGTCGCAGTGTATTGAAGAAATTGTGCGCAGGCATGAAGTGTTGCGCACTTATGTAATTGAAGTAGATGGCGCTGCGCAACCAGTGCTGCAACCCGCCTATGGTTGGGTCTTGCCGCTTGAAGATTTAAGCAGTTTGTCACCGGCGGCGCGAGATGTTGAAGTGAAATGTCTTGCTTCCGAAGAAGCTGCGTGTACCTTTAATCTTGAACATGCACCTCTGTTCAGAACACGTTTGTTGCAACTTTCAGAGCTGGACAGTGAAGATGAAAGTTATGTATTGCTGCTAACCGCACATCACATCGTTTCTGACGGGTGGTCGTTGAACATCTTGTTAGAAGAGTTAACTGCACTGTACGCGTGTTATTCAATCGGCCAACCTTCACCGCTGCCTGAATTACACATTCAGTATTACGATTTTGCTGCGTGGCAGAAAAACTGGCTCACAGGCGAAGTGCTTGAAAGACAGTTGGCGTATTGGCGGGAAAAACTGGCAGACGTTCCGGCATTGGAGTTGCCACTGGATTTCCCAAGGCCACCAGTGATGAGCCAGCGCGGCAAGCAGGTTTCATTTGAAGTATCCAGAACACTGACCAGCAAATTAAAACAACTGAGCCAGCAGCAAGGCGTAACTTTATATATGACTTTGTTTGCTGCTTTTGCAGTGTTGCTGCATCGTTATTCTGGACAAAATGATTTTGCGATTGGTACACCGATTGCCAATAGAACCCGCGCAGAACTGGAGCGTCTGATTGGCTTTTTTGTTAATACGCTGGCCTTGCGTATTGATTTGTCAAACGCGCCTACATTTATTGAAGTGCTTGAGCGCGTGCAGGAAGTGACGCTGGGCGCTTATGCCAATCAGGATTTACCTTTTGAGAAACTGGTTGAAGAACTGGGAATTGTGCGTGATATGAGTCACACCCCCTTGTTTCAGGTGATGTTTTCTTTTCAGAATTCTCCGATTCATCTGGATATGGATACCAGCGATCTGGAATTTGAATTGATGCAGGTGCATGGCCAGTCTTCAAAATTTGATTTGTCGCTCGATTTAAGGGAAAGCGCAGGTGGCATCAAAGGTTTTGTGGAATACAGCAGCGATATTTTTGAAGAAGCAACCATTGAGCGCCTGTGTAAACATCTGGTGAATTTGTTTGAACGGATTTGTCTGGAACCTGGAGAAGCGGTTAAAAATTATGAATTCCTGAGTGCAGATGAGTTGAAATATCTGCTGGTTGATTTAAACAATCATCTTGATGAAAAATTTGATGCCACACACTGCATTCATCACTGGTTTGAAAAGCAGAGCATACTTACACCTGCGCAACTTGCCTTGCAATTTGAACAATATGCTCTGAGTTATCAGGAATTAAATAGCTACGCCAATCAGCTGGCCAGATATTTTGCAGCGCAAGGTATTACCCAGGGTGAACTGGTCGGTATTTGTCTTGATCGCAACCAGCACCTGTTACCGGTTTTATTGGCGGTGTTGAAATTGGGCGCAGCCTATGTACCTCTCGATCCCAAGTATCCCAGTGTCAGGCTTGAGCAAATTATTTACGCTGCCGATGCAAAATTTCTGATTTGTGATCAGGGTTTGCGCAAGGATTTACCTACCAACAACGCGCAATGTATTTTTATTGAACAGGCGTGCAAGCACCTGCACGATTACAGTGAAGCAAACCTTGATCTGGATATTGAAGCTGGCAATCTTGCCTATGTGATTTATACCTCGGGTTCAACGGGTTTGCCCAAGGGCGTTGCGATTGAACATCGAAGTGCAAGCGCGCTGATTTTCTGGGCGAATCAGCAATTCCAGAAGGCCGAGCTGGAAGCAGTGCTCGCTTCAACATCGATTTGTTTTGATTTATCGATTTTTGAATTCTTTGTACCACTCAGTAATGGTGGTGCGGTTTATCTGGTGGATAATGTTCTGGATTTGATTAAGGGTTTTTCACACGAAATCAGCTTGATCAACACGGTACCGTCCGCCATATCGAGTTTGTTAGCGAACAAGGCGATTCCGCCCAGTGTCAGAACCATCAATCTTGCTGGTGAGGCATTGTCTTCACAGCTGGTGGATAGCCTGTATGAAACTGGACACGTCAATAAAGTGTATGACCTGTATGGCCCTTCTGAAGACACAACCTATTCCACCTGCAAGTTACGTGAAAGATTTTCAAGCGCCAGTATTGGCAGGCCGATTGTTAACACGCAGGCGTATATCCTGGATCAAAATCTGAAGCCGGTGCCGCAGGGTGTGCCAGGTGAATTGTATCTTGCAGGTGCGGGTCTTGCGCGTGGTTATTATCAGCAGGAAGCGCTCACCAAAGAGCGATTTATTAACAATCCGTTCCGTTTGCAATTACATAAGGGTTTTGGCGAGCGCTTGTACAAAACAGGCGATCTGGTTCGTTATCAATCGAGTGGCGACATTGAATATCTCGGCAGAAAAGATTTCCAGATCAAGTTACGCGGTTTCCGTATTGAGCTGGGTGAGGTGCAGGCAGCACTGTCGAGATTGAAATATATTCGTGAGTCGGTTGCGATTGTGCGTGATGATATTGTGGCGGCAGATGAAGCATTGAAAAGTGCAGGCGCAAGCCAGATTCTGGTGGCTTATATTGTTTTTCATGAAGGCCATGAAATAGAAAGTGTTTCACTCAACAGTTTTTTACGCAGCAAGCTGAAAGAAATGTTGCCTGCCTACATGGTGCCTTCCATCTTTGTGCCGCTTAAGGAGATTCCGCTGACACCCAACGGAAAAACTGATCGTGCACGTTTACCCATTCCCGACATCAGCGCCATGTCTGGCGAGGATTATCGGGAGCCCAGAAATGCTTTTGAACAGGGTATGGGTGAAATCTGGGCGACTGTACTCAATCTGAAAAAAATAGGCATTTACGATAACTTTTTTGATTTGGGCGGCCATTCGCTTCTGGCAACACAGGTGGTTGCCAGAATAAGAAATACTTTCCAGATTGATATTCCTGTTAGAGTTATCTTTGATCACCCAACTATTTTTGAGCTGGCCGGTTTTGTTTCGGAGAAAATCAGTCAGGAAGACATACTCACTACCGAAATCATGGCCAGTGAGCAGGAACGGAATATCCCGCTGTCTTATGCCCAGCAGCGGCTCTGGTTCCTGCACTTGCTCGATAAAAACAGCGCCGCTTATAACATGCCTGGAAGCCTGCGTTTATCGGGTGCACTGGATATTGAAGCGCTTGAAAAAACCTTGCTGGAAATTGTTTCCCGACATTCCATTTTAAGGTCAAGATTTTATGAGGCCAACGGGCAGGTGCTGCAAGAGATTCAGGCGAAACCGCAACAATGGAAACTGGAATGTATCCAGCTTGATTCGACTTCTGCATCGCCTGAAAAACAATTACAGGATTTTTCAAGGTTGCCTTTTGATTTGGAAGACCTCGACATCAATGTGCCTGAAAAACGTTTGTTAAAAACCAGATTGCTGAGGCTGTCAGGCAAGGAGCATGTGTTGTTATTCAATATGCACCATGTTGTTTCTGATGGTTGGTCGCTGGGTGTATTGTTGAATGAACTGAAAGTGATTTATGAATGCTTCCGTCGTCGTCAGGACATCACGCTTGCTTCGGATAAATTCCAGTATCGTGATTATGCGTTGTGGCAAAAACAGTGGATGAGTGGCGCACGTCTGGAGAAGCAGTTGAAATTCTGGAAACAAAAGTTAAGTCATTTATCTGTGTTTGAATTTCCGGCGGATAAACCCCGACCTGCTGTTCAAAGCAGTAATGGCGATCGGGTTTCCTTCAACCTGCCGGTAGAATTGTGCAACAAGTTGCACAGACAAACCCGCGAACAAAATGTCACCTTGTTCATGTTGACCCTGGCAGGGTTCAAGGCATTGTTATATCGCTATACCGGACAGCAGGATATTGCAATTGGCACGCCGATTGCGAATCGTACTCATCCTGAATGGGAAAGCCTGATAGGATTTTTTGTTAACACCCTGGTGTTGCGCACCGAAATTTCGCCCGATTATTCTTTTGTCGATTTGCTCAAGCAGGTTCAGGAAACCACACTCGAAGCCTATGCCAACAAGGATTTACCTTTCGATAAACTGGTTGAGGAAATGAACTGGCAGCGCGATGTCAGTCATTCCCCCCTGTTTCAGGTTGCATTTACCTTGCAAAGCAATGCCATTGCAGAAACGCTTGAAATTGACCGTTTGAAAGTAAAAGTCGATGTCGGTGCTACGCGCACCTCAAAATTCGATTTAACAATGGAGTTGCGTGAATCCGAAGGTTTGATTCGTGGCGAGCTTGAGTACAACACCGATTTATTCAATCGTTCAACTATTGAAAACTTGCTGCTGCGTTATGAAGTGTTGTTGACGGCTTTGCTGGAACAACCGCGTCGAAAAATTTCTGAGGCACCCTTGTTGTCGCCAACAGAGCAAACCTTGATGCTTGAACAAAGTTTAAAGCTGCAAGGCATGACGCACACCTTGTTGCCTGTGCACACTCTGTTTGAACAGCAGGTGCTGGTGCATGGCAGCAAAGTGGCCTTGCGTTTTGGTGATGCCTGTCTTGGTTATCTCGAACTGAATGAGCAGGCAAATCAGTTGGCGCGATTGCTGTTGAACAAGGGCGCGGTTGCAGGGCAGTTAATTCCCTTGTTTGTTGAACGCTCTGTGGATTTGATTATCGGTGTTCTGGCGTGTTTGAAAGTCGGCGCTGCCTATGTGCCGATTGATCCGATGAGCCCTGATGAGCGTATTGAATATGTATTGAATGATATTGCAGTTGCTCAGGAAGGCACTGTCGATTACCCGTATTTGAGTTTGTCGCAAAGCGCCTTGCTTGAAAGAATGCCGCAACATTACAGCAATGCCTGTATTGCGATTGATCAAACGCACGCATGGCACTCACTTGAAAAGCATAATCTGGAAACGCCGCCCGATTTAAATCAGGCCGCCTATGTTATTTATACTTCGGGCACAACAGGCAAGCCAAAGGGTGTAGTTGTTAATCACGGCAATGTTGCGAGGCTGTTCAAAAACAGTGAATCCCTGTTTGATTTTAATGAGCGGGATGTGTGGACACTGTTTCATTCTTTTTCGTTTGATTTCTCGGTTTGGGAAATGTGGGGTGCCTTGTTATATGGCGGCGAGCTGGTCATTATTCCGCACGATTTGAGCCGTTCAACCGAAGACTTTTATGAGGTGCTGGCCAAAAACAAGGTGAGTATTCTCAACCAGACACCTTCGGCTTTCAGCCAGTTAATTGCGATTGATGATAAAAAACGCAAGCCACTGGCATTAAGAAAAATTATTTTTGGTGGCGAAGCGCTGGATTTTTCCGCGCTGCGCTTATGGATCAAGCATCATGGCCTGGGGCAAGACAGTCCTAAGCTCATCAACATGTATGGCATTACCGAAACGACTGTGCATGTAACCTGTTATGAATTGAAAGCAAGTGATTTTAATTCGCACAAATCCATTATTGGTTTGCCCTTGCCCGATTTGCAGGCTTTCGTTCTTGATGGCCACAGAAAACCGGTGCCCAAGGGGGTTGTGGGTGAACTGTATGTTGGGGGTGCAGGTGTTGCACAGGGCTATTTGAATCGTCCCGACCTCAGCAAAGAGAAATTTATTCACTTGAACATTCTCGGTGAACAGCAACAGTATGTTTATCGCACTGGCGATTTGGTGCGCGTGCTCGATGACGGCAATCTTGAATATCTCGGTCGCAGTGATGATCAGGTTAAAATTCGCGGCTTCCGTATCGAGTTAAGTGAAATTGAATTCAATCTCAATCTGTCGCCGCTGGTGCGAGAAAGTATTGTGCTCATCAAAACCGACAGTCAGGGGGAAGATGCGATTGTTGCTTATGTAGCAGTGAATCATTTGTCTGAAACCAGCAGCTCCGATGTCCGCGCTTCGCTGATTGGCAAACTGCCTGAATACATGATTCCCAAGGCCTTTGTGTTATTAAAACAGTTGCCACTTACCGTGAATGGCAAGATTGACAAGCACGCCTTGAAAGACCCCGATTGGGGCAGTTTGAGTAGCAGTGAATATATCGCGCCGCGTAATGATACCGAGTACGCACTGGCGGAAATCTGGGCAGAGGTACTCAATCTCGACAGTGTGGGTATTTTCGATAATTTCTTTGAGATTGGCGGTCATTCATTATTGGCGACGCGAATTGTAAGCAGAGTGAGAGAGCAGCTTGCTATGGAGCTGCCTTTGGCAACCATTTTTGAAATGCCAACTGTGGCGGATTTGGCTTTCTACCTGATTGAAAAAGAAGCTATGAATGCCGATGAAAGTTTGCTGGAAGCCTTGCTCGATGAAATTGAAGGAGAAGAACAAGCACTCTCATCATTTCATGCTGGCGAGTCTGTTTTCAGAAAGTAGTCTATTATGAAAAAGGTTTCAGGTCGTCTCGCCAATCTCACACCTGAGCAACGCGAAAAGTTGCTCAAAAAATTAAGGGAACAAAAAGTTGCACAGGAAAACGCAGCGGATTCATTGGATATTCAAAGTGAAAACCAGAGCGTAGAACAGGGCGAATTTCTGGGTTTGAGTGCGGGTGAAAAAGTGCTGTCTTTTTCCCAGCAGCGTCTGTGGTTTCTGGATCAACTGGAAGGGCAGTCAGCGGTTTACAATATCCCTGCACGTTTGCACATTGAAGGTTATCTAGATGTTGAAGCGCTCAGAGACGCTTTGGTGTATTTGTTTGCCAGACACGATGCCTTGCGTAGTGTATTTCCCGAAGTCGATGGTGCAGCGCAACTGAAGCTTCTGGCACAGGATCAATTTGATCTGGAGATAGAAGATTCAAGCCATCTTGATTTTAAGGAACAACAACATCGTTTGATGTTGTGCAGCGAAAAAATTGCCAAAAAACAATTTGATTTGGCGAATGAAGTTCTGTTCAAGGCACATTTGCTGATACTTTCCGAACACACTTTTGAATTGCTGATTTGCATGCACCACATGATTGCAGATGCATGGTCGATGCGGATTCTGGTGCGCGAATTGTCTCTGGCTTATAACCAGTTAAAACGAGGCGAAGCGGTTAATCTGGGTGGCAAACCTGCTTCTTATCTGGATTATGCGGTGTGGCAGAAGCAACGCATGGATTCAGAAAAATATCAGCAGCAAACACAGTTCTGGAAACAAAAACTCGCGCAAGTCAAACCACTGGTGTTTCCCTTCGACAAGCCAAGGCCGCTCACGCAAAGTTATGAAGGCAAACAGTTGTTACAGAATCTGAGCCTGCCGCTGAGTCAAAAACTCAGACAGCTTGCGCGTCAGGAAAGCACCACTTTGTTCAGTGTGCTCTTGTCTGCCTGGTATCTGATTTTAAGCCGCTATAGTCATCAAAAAGATTTTTGCATTGGCACACCCGTTGCCAATCGTCCTTATTCCACACTCGAAAACAGCATCGGGTTTTTTCTCAATACGGTGGCAATTCGTATTCACGTAAATGAAAACAGTAGCGTGCGTGAATTTTTGGACATGGTTAAAAAATCAGCGCTTGAAAGCTTCGCCAATGCCGATTTGCCTTTTGAAAAAATCATCAACGATTTGAATGTTCAGCGCGACCCGAGTCAGTCTCCTGTTTTTCAAAGCATGTTCAGCTTTCAGAATGATGCGCTTGAACAACACATTAATTTTGAAGGTCTCAAGGTTGAACTCAGCCCAATACATACCGAAACCGCAAAATTTGATGTATCGATGGATGTGATTGATCAGGGTGAATCCATTCAACTGGCTTTGGAATTTAACTGTGCCTTGTTGAGCGAGGTGTTTGCACAGGCGCTGCAGGATAATTTTGTTCATCTACTTGAACAGCTTGTTGAGCATACACATGCCCGTATTGGAGAACTCAAGGTTCTGACTGAACAACAACACAAGCTGTTGCGTGTGGAATGGAATGGTAAGGCCAGGGCTTTTGACAGCACTTCTGATCTGGCCAAACAGTTTGAGGCAAGGGTAGCGCTTAATCCTGACAAAATCGCGCTCAGGACTGGCGAAACCTGCCTGAGTTATCAGGCATTGAATAGCCGTGCCAATCAGCTTGCGCATGCGCTCAATCGCAGTGCCTATGCCAATCTGAAAAAAGCAGGCGTATTGCTTGAAAAGCCTGAGGATTATCTGGTTGCAATCTTTGCGCTGCTCAAACTGGGCATCACTTATATTCCGCTTGCTTCTGAACGGACTTTGCTTGAAGGTGAGTTCGACAACAAACGCTTTCATGTGCTTGTAAATGAAGCTGTGTGTGCCTTACCCGTGTTTCAGAATCATGCGTCCATTCACTGTATTGTTTTTGAAAGCTTGACGGAAACCAACGGTGAAAATCTCGAACTGGATATAGACAGCGAAAAGCTTGCGCTTCCCTATGCCAGTCATCGAAGTATTTCCAACACGGCGGATTGGTATCGAAGCGCATTGTCTGAGTTAAAACGCCATCAAGCATTGGAATGGTGTTGTGTAAATTCCTGGCAGGCATTGGGCAAGCAGGGTTTTCTGTTATCTGCCTTGCTCAATGGCGAAACCCTGAATCTGTTTTCTGAAACAGATTTGTTTCCACTCACACAAAATAACCACTTCACACAACTGAATCACGTAGTGTTGAATTGCTCAAGTCTGCAACTGGATGCCTTGACCACGCTTGTTTCAGGGTTTGAGAATCAACTCAGCGCTGTATTTTTAAATGATGCCGCAGCGAAGCTGGGACATCTGCAAGCAAGCTGGCTGAACGCCGAATTTGCCTTGTGGAATTGTTATTGTGTGGAAACATCTGGTGAGCTGGTCAGTGCGCACAGGCTCAATAAAACGCATGACACAAACACAAGTGGTTTTAATGTTGGTCGTGCGATTCAGAACTATACGATTTATTTGCTGGATGATGCACTGCGACCTGTACCTGCGGGTGCGTGGGGGCGCATATATGTGGGTGCTCATACGGATGCAATGAATGAGTTACAGCGCTGCAATGATTTTGCGCGTTATGATGCGCAGGGAAATTTAATTCTGTTTCCGCTGCTTTATCTTGATAGCGCATCTGCACATACGGCAATGTATGCGGATTATCTGCAAACCCATGCGCAACTTTTGAATCTGGATGATGTTCAACAGGCGCTGTTGTTTGAAACTTCGCAAGGATTGTGTGCCTTGGTGGTGCTGACGCAAGTGGCACACACCGATGAAAGCAGCTTGCTTTCTGCATTGAAGCACACACTTCCGTTTGCATTGCTGCCACACAGTCTGGTGCTGGTTAAACACTTACCTGTGAATACCTTGGGTGAATTGTTACGTGATGAACTGCTTGCGTTTTTGCAGGTTCGTCAATCGCGCGAAACTTTCTGGCAAAACTATCTTGCCGAACAATATGAACTGGCATTTGCCCATCAGAATCAGCAAGTACAGTCATTTTATATTGAGCAGAAGCACTTGAACGCATTGGCAGCTTTGGAGCGCGAATCTTTCCTGCGTGCTGCATGGTTAATTTTGCTTGCCAGATACACGGGACAAACAGAATTTTTTTACAGTCACCATGTACATTCAACCCCCTTGAGCTGGGTGTACGGCAAAGCGGATATTTTTATACCTGTTAAGGTGAACCTTGCAGACGATGAATCTTTTTTGCATTTTTCACAGATGCAAACTCAGGAGCTAGCTCAGCTGGGCGAGCACTTGGGTTTGCCGCTGCCTGAAAAAAGCTGTTTATTATCTTTTGCTGAAACAGATGCCGAACTTTTATCAGGCTCAGACCTGCACTTGTCCATCGGACTTGAGACGCAGGGACAAACAGTGTTAAGAGCCAAACTGTTTTACGATGCAGGGCGTTTTGAAGAGGAAAGCATCCGACAACTTGTCAGGCACTATTTGCGCACACTGGAATTTTTCAGCGAGCAGCTTAAACAACAGCAAGCATGGGATGCTCCGAACCTGTTAGATGAAACCGAACAGCAGGCAATTCTTTCAAACGCCACAGGGGAACAGGCGGTTTATGAAGCATTCAACACCGTCGATGAATTCCTCAAAGTGTTTGAGCACGATGTAGCCATTGCACTGGTTTATATTGAAGACGGTAAACAGTACGAGCTGAGTTATCAGGACTTGCATCAGCGGGCAAATCAACTGGCGGTTTATTTGCAAACACAAGGTCTGGAACCGACACGCCCTGTTGCCCTGTGTTTGCAGCGCAGTGTTGAAATGGTGGTGGCGATACTTGCCGTGCTTAAAACAGGCAGTCCTTATTTACCGCTTGACCCTGCCCTGCCACAGGACAGGCTGGCGTTCATGCTGGACGACAGTCAGGCGCAGTTTGTGTTGTGCAGTGGTGAAACCAGACCTCTGTGCGAAAATTTTTCTGGGCGAATTGATTTGCAAGACGCTGGCCTTGTGAAGGCGTGTCGTGCGATTGATCGCTTGCCGCATAACCATGCGAATGCCCTGGATTTGTTCAACATCATTTATACCTCTGGCTCAACAGGTCAACCCAAAGGCGTGATGGTGACTCATGAAGGGATTCTTAATCGCATACAGTGGATGCAGGAAGCCTATCAGCTCACTCAGGCAAGTCGCGTATTGCAAAAAACTACCTACAGTTTTGATGTATCGGTGTGGGAATTTATCTGGCCACTGAGTCAGGGCGCTACGCTGGTACTGGCGAGTGCTGATGGTCATAAGGATCCGCTCTACCTCAGGGAGTTGATGGCAGAGCAAGGCATAACACACTGTCATTTTGTGCCTTCCATGTTGAGTTCATGGTTAGATGCAATCGATGATAAAAATGTTTTGAATGAACGCATGGCAGAAAGCCTGCAAAAAGTATTTTGCAGTGGAGAAGCGTTAACGCGCAAAGCAGTCAATCATTTTTATGCGTTATTCAGGCACAGTGAATTGCATAATCTGTATGGGCCGACGGAAGCATCTATCGATGTGAGTTATTGGCCATGTGAAAAAAATATGCCAGATGCAACGGCGGTGCCCATCGGCAAGCCGGTTTCCAATACCGCCTTGTATGTACTCGATAAACAATTCCGCTTGCTGCCTTATGGTGTTGCAGGTGAATTATTTATTGCAGGCAAACAACTGGCGCGTGGTTATCTCAACAGGCCGCAACTTAACGACAGCACTTTTATTGAAGTAGAGCTACCACATCTGGGTAAGCAGCTTTTGTATCGCACGGGCGATCTGGTGCGCCTGAATCGCAGGGGCTATATCGACTATCTTGGCAGAATCGATCATCAGGTGAAGGTGCGTGGTTTTCGCATCGAACTCGGTGAAATCGAAACCTGTGTACAAGCGATGGCAGAAGTCAGTCTGGCAGTGGTGGTGGTACGGGAACTCGGCAACAGCAAACAATTAGTTGCCTACGTTTGTTTGACGGACAATTTTTTTCAGAAAAGTCAAAAAGACCAACATCACACCTTTCAAATAAAACTCAAACAGTTTTTGAGTGCGCGTTTGCCCGAATACATGGTGCCAGCGGTGACGGTGGTGCTGGACACCATGCCGATGTTGGGCAATGGCAAAATCAATCGCAAGGCCTTGCCTGAACCACAGCTCTCTTCTTTGCAGACACAGGCATTTAAAGCAGCCAACAGCGAAATCGAAGCACAGCTACAGGCAATCTGGCAAAAAGTATTGGGCGTGGAAAAAATTGGAACGCGGGATAATTTTTTCGATTTAGGCGGTGATTCCATTCTCAGTATTCAGATTATCAGTGCGGCACGCAGGCAAGGCATTGTCATCAAACCCAATCATATTTTTCGTTATCCGACGATTTCAGAATTGGCGAGAGTTGCGAGTGTTTCGCAAAAAACCTTACAGGTGAATCAGGAAAGTGTCCTTGGTGAGAATGTTGTTTCACCCGTACAGAACTGGTTTTTTTCAGAGATTGCACTGTCTGATGCGGTTTCAGATGTTGCGGCGAACCATCATTTCAACCAGTCGGTATTACTGGATTTGAAATGTGAACCTGATTTGGCTGCGCTTGAAAAAATGGTAGCGGTGTTGCTGGAAAAGCATGATGTGCTGACTTCCGGTTTTAAACAGCACTCAGGTATATGGAAACAACATTACAATCCCTTTGTATCCAGCGAAACGAATCTTGCTCCCTATGTCAGCCAGCACACCGTTCAGCGCAATGCAGAAGAGAGCGACGCACAGTCCTTGCAGCAAACGCTGATGGCTTTACATAAAACACTCAATTTTGAACAAGGCACAGGCATTCATTTTGCCCTGTTACATGAGCTGGACAGTGGCATAGAGAAGCATTTGTTATTTATAGTTGCACATCATCTGGTTATCGATGGCGTATCGTGGCGCATTGTGCTGGAAGACCTGAATACTTTGTTTGAAAACAGAAATCAGCCTGCACTGGAGAGCTTGCTTCCAGCTAAAACGCTGTCATTCAAAGACTGGAATCAAGGGCTGCTCAAACTTGCGCAGTCCGACTATTTTAAAACGGAAAAAGATTACTGGAAGCATAGCCTGAAAGCACTCAGGTATTATCAAAGCCCGTTAATACTGGAGCAGGGTAAAGACAGGCATTCGATATTTGCAAACCAGAAACGTATTGCCTTCTCTTTAAGCCATCAATTCAGCGAGCAGTTTCTCAAACAGGCACAAAGAAATTTTAATGCCGATGCCAATGATATTCTGCTGTGTGCATTGGCAGAAGTTCTGTCTAACAATCAGTTGCTTGCGCTCAATCTGGAAATGCACGGCAGGGAATTACCTGAAGCTTGGTCGGCATTTCTGGAAGCACCCGATGTTTCCAGAACGGTGGGCTGGTTTACCAGCATCTTCCCTGTGCTGTTGCAACACCATGAAGCACATCAGACCTGGCCAGAAAAACTCAAAAACATTAAAGAGCAATTAAGAAGGATACCCGCGAAGGGTTTGGGTTTTGGCTTGCTCAGTCGAACAGGTACACAGGCCTATTTCAAGGAAGCGAGTTTGCGTGCTGCAAAACTCGACATCAGTTTTAATTATCTGGGGCAACTTGATCAGGCGTTGAACTCGCAATTTTTTGCCATCAGTCAGGCCAGAAACCGCCTTGCACATCTCAATCACATGGATCAGGCGGATACATTAAAGCGGCCACATTTGCTGGATATTGTTGTTTATATCAACGCAGGCAGTTTGCACTGCGAATTTTTATATGATGCGGTTTTGATGCAGGAAGCACAGATACTCGCTTATGCACAACACTATCAACAGGCACTGGAATCCCTGATTGAAAATTGTTGCGCGCAGCTGCACCCCTTGCTCAGCCCTTCCGATTTGCTGGCAAGCAAACTGAATCAAAAGGAAATCGAACAGATTGAACACAGCGTGTATTCATCGAATAGCGTATTACCGTTTGCTTCCATAGAAAGTATCCATGATTTGTTGCCGACGCAGCAGGGCATGTTGTTTCACACACTGTTTTCAGGAGCTGATGAAACGCATCAATACATCGAACAATTTTGTGTGGAACTGAAAGGGCAAATTCATACACAGCATTTTCAAAGTGCCTGGCAATGTCTGATTAAAAAATATGCCAATCTCAGAAGTATTTTTTATTGGCAAACACAGCAGCCAGTGCAAGTGGTGTTATCCGATGTCGATTTCACAGTTGAGCATGTTGATTTCAGTGCAGCATCGAGCCATTCGAAGCAAAGTGTAATCAACACACTTGAAGATTTTCTTGCAAAAGACAGACAACGCAAATTTGAATTATCACAACTGCCGCTGATGCGCGTGTATCTTGTGCAATTTGCGCCAGAGCATTACTGGCTGGTGTGGAGCTATCACCACATTCTGCTCGATGGCTGGTCGGTGCCGCTGGTGTTGAATGATGTATTTGAATTTTATACCGCCTTGTGTGCAGGGCATGATGTGTCAAAACTGACACTCGGCAGTCTCTACCGTTTTGAAGATTATGTTGCCTGGTATCAGAAACAAAACGCAGCTTTGGAAGCGCAGCAGGAGCAGTTCTGGAAAACCCTGTTTGAGGGTTTTTCTGCTGCCAATGCCATCGACATCGAAGCGATTTCACAACCCATTCCCAAAGATGAACAGGGTGATGGTGTTGTTAAACTTGAACTCGGTGAAGTGCTGAGTGACAGCTTGCGCTACTTTGCAAGAAAACATCAGCTTACCCTGAATACTGTGATGCAAGCTGCCTGGGCAATCTTGCTGGCACATTATAGTGGTGATGAAGATGTGGTATTTGGCACAACGGTATCTGGTCGCCCTGAAGATTTTGAAGGCGTTGAACAGATTGTCGGCATGTTTATCAACACCTTGCCTCTGCGTGTACAGCTTGATGCACGCAGTCATCTGCTGCGTGTATTGCACACCATTCAGGAAAGCCAGCAAGCCATCAACGAATATCAGGGCAGCTCGCTCATGCGCATTCAGAAATGGGTGGGCATGGACGATGACAGCCGTCTGTTTGACAGCATGCTGGTGTTTGAAAATTTTCCTGTTGATGAAAAACTGAAACAAGACAATCCATTGTTCAGTGTGGGTGAGCTGCACAGTTTCGAGCAAACCAATTACCCGCTCACCCTTATTATTGAACCCAACAAGGCGATTCGTTTGCGTGTGCTGTTTGATAGCAGCGTGTATCGAAAATCCACGGTGATGCGCTTGTTGGGGCATCTTGAAACCTTGCTCGGTCATTTCCCTCAACATGGCAATACCCTGCCGCTGGATATTCCCTACATGAAAGCGGAAGAGCTGCGCGCACTTGAACACTGGAACAAAACCGAAACCAGTTACCCCAGAGATGCCACGCTGATTGAATTGTTTGCAGAAAAAGCAATGCAGTTTCCACAGCACCTCGCGCTTAAATTTGATGAACAGATATTGAGTTACAAAGCGCTTGATGAGCGTTCCAATCAACTGGCGCGTTATTTGAACCAGCAGGGCATTGCAAAAGGTCAGAGGGTAGCCTTGTTTCTGGATCGCTCCGAGGCCATGCTGATTAGCGTATTGGCGGTTGTTAAAACGGGTGCGGCTTATGTACCGCTTGATCCCGATTATCCGCGAGAACGCCTGCAATATATGCTGGGTGACTGCGGGCCTGCGCACATTATTTCCTTGTCGCGCTATCAGGCGCAGCTGGATGCAGCCAATGCTGCGCATATTCGTTGTCCTCTGGTCTTCTACGATCAGTTGTTAGATGCACTGGAACAATTTGATGCGGGCAGCGTGGATTTTTATAAAAACGTACAAGCCACCGACCTTGCCTATTTGATGTACACCTCTGGTTCTACAGGCCAGCCGAAGGGTGTGTGTTTAAGTCATCGTTCCATGATTCGTTTGTTAATTAACAACTGGTATCTGAATCTGGGGCCGAATGACAAGGTAGGGCATGTGGTGAATGTGTGTTTTGATGCGTCCGCTTATGAAATCTGGGGAGCTTTGCTGCATGGTGCCTGCCTGATTGGCTTTGACAAGGAAACCGTGTTGAACGGTGAGCGTTTTGAGGAAAAATTACAGCGCGAAGCTGTCAGCAATATGTTGCTCACCACATCGCTGTTTCATATTTACAGCAAGCAACGTCCGGGCATGTTTAAAAAAATGCGCAGCTTGTTGATTGGTGGAGAGCCACTCAATGCCGATGCAACGCGTCGCGTTTTGCAAAATGAACCGCCCTTGCAAATCCTCAATGTGTATGGCCCCACTGAAAATGGTGTGCTCACTACCGTTTTTGATACCTGGAATTTACTGAGCGATGCCAGCAATGTGCCTGTCGGTAAAGCCATTTCCAATACCACGGTTTATATTCTCGATAAACGTAACAAGGAAGTTCCGGTGGGCGTGATTGGTGAACTGGTGAGCGGTGGTGATGGTGTTGGCATTGGCTATTGGCGCAAACCTGAATTAAGCAGTCAATCCTATATTGAAGACCCGATCAGTAAAGTCGCAGGCGCGAGAGCGTATCGCACCGGTGATCTTGCCAGACGTTTGGCAGATGGCAGTTTTGAAGTGCTTGGTCGCAGGGACAAGCAAATCAAGATTCGTGGTTTCAGAATTGAACCTGGTGAAATTATTAAATACATGCTTGAAGAGCAGCGTGTTCAGGATGCGGTGATTCATGTGCATGAATCTGAAACAGGGCAAAAACTATTGCTTGGCTACTATGTGCTGAAGCAAGGTGAGCAACTGGAAGCGAAAATGCTGCTGGCAAGGTTGAAAGAGAAATTGCCTCAGTACATGGTGCCGCAATTTCTGATTGAAATTCCTGCGCTTCCCATCACACCCAATGGCAAGCTCGATACCACGCAATTACCTGCGCCAAGACTTGCGCAACAGGATCACTATCAGGCACCGCGCAATGAAGTGGAACAAAAACTGCTTGAGGTTTGGCGTGAGGTACTGGGGCTTGAGCAGATCGGCATTCGTGACAACTTTTTTGAAGTGGGCGGTGATTCCATCATCAGTATTCAAATTGTCAGCCGTGCCAAACGCAGTGGCATTGAGTTAAGCCCGAAACTGTTATTTGAATATCCCAGCATCATCGAACTGGCACAACAACTGGATTATCAGGACGACAAACCGAAAGCCGAACAGGGTCTGGTGCAGGGTGAAGTCCCTCTAAGCCCTGTGCAGCAATGGTTTTTTGAACAGCAATTTGCAGTGCCTGATCATTTCAACCAATCGCTGTTATTCAAAGTAAAAGGGTTTCTCAGCATACAAAGCATTACGCCAGTGTTATCCGCCCTGCTCAGGCAGCACGATGCCCTGCGTTTGCGTTTTGAATTTCAACAACGTGAGTGGCGACAAACGCATGATAATTCTGCAAGAAGTTTGTCCTTACTCGCCGATGTTTTGACCGAGCATAACCTCAGCCACAGTGCACAGGCGTATCAGGACATGCTTGAACATGCGCGCAAGCTGCAAGGCAGTTTGTCGATAGAGCATGGCCCACTGATTAAAATGGTGCTTTATCATTTGGGTGAACAGGGTCAGCGGCTGTTGGTGCTTGTGCATCATTTGGTGGTGGACGGTGTTTCGTGGCGCATTCTTGTAGACGATTTGAATCTGGCTCTGGAACAGCATTTTGATAATCAAGCGATTGATCTGGGTTCAAAAAGTAGTTCCTTCCAGTTTTATGCACAAAAACTTGAAGAGCGGGTTGAAGCAAAAACTTTTTCAGAGGCCATTCATTACTGGTCAGCTTTTGAAGCATCGTTGGTGAAACGCACCCTGTTGTCGAGAACGCCTGACACACACGCGACTGCAAGCAAACTTGTACAAAAGCGTTTTGTTTTGGACAGCAATTTAAGTCAGTCCTTGTTGCGTGACAGTCATCACGCCTATAAAACCGATGCACAAGCCTTGTTACTGCTGATTTATGCCCTGGCTGTGAAGCAAAGCGGTATCAGCGAAACGCTGTGTATTGAACTGGAAAGTCACGGACGTGATGTACACGATGACACACTTCTCGACTTATCAAACACGGTTGGCTGGTTTACTGTGATGTATCCAGTGTTGCTGGATTTTAATCAAAGCGCCATCGATGCAGGCAATTTTGATCAGGCCATTAAAACACTCAAAAACACACTGCATTCCGTTCCCCTGAAAGGCTTGTCCTATTTTCTTGCGAAGTATGTGTATCGCACACACAGCGGTGAGCGCTTGCTCAAACAGTTGCCAAAAATTGAACTGGCTTTTAATTATCTGGGACAGGTTCAGGCGGAGCACGACACGCGCATTTTGACGCTGGATAGTGAATACCTCGAACAAAATCTTGCGACGATTGAGGATTCCAGTCCCCTGAATCAGCCATCGCACTTGTTGAGCGTGTCGATTTTAATGAGAGCACAGAGCTTTCATATTTCAGTGAATTATGATGAAGCCCATATTGCAACGGCATCTGTCGATAAATTTATTGAAGCGTTTCAGCACTACGCACATGCGGTCAATGATTTTTGTGTGGACGAAACGCACTTTGGTTTTACCGTTTCCGATTTGCCTTACTGTGGTTTAACTCAAACACAAATCGATGTGCTGTGTGCAGCACAGCAAGCTCACGCAAACAGCACTTTTGATGCGATTTATCCCTTGTCACCCATGCAGGAAGGCATGTTATTTCACAGCCGCATGGATAGCAGTTCGGGCATGTACTGTGAGCAGGTGTCGGTTTTATTTTCAAACCAGTTGAATGTCAGTGCGATGGAAGCAGCGTGGAATGGTGCAATCAATCATCACACCATCTTGCGTAGCAGCTTTGTGTGGGAAAATCTGCCACGTCCCTTGCAACTGGTGCAGGCCCATGCGCGTGTTACGCTTGAGCTGCTCGATTGGCGCAATGAAAGCAACACACAGGAAAAATTAAATCATTTTCTTGCAGCAGATCGCGCCAAAGGTTTTGATTTTTCCAAAGCGCCTTTAATGCGGCTTTACTACATTGTGTTACCTTCGGAACACAGTGGGCAGATTCTGGGCAGATTCATCTGGAGTTATCACCATATCCTGCTCGATGGCTGGTCGATGCCCTTGTTAATGCGTGAAGTGTTTGAGCGTTACAATGCGGCCACGCAAGGCTTGCCTTTAACGGTTGTGGCGCAGGAAGGCAGTTATCAAAATTATATTGACTGGTTGTATCAAAAATCTGCACAGTCTGATGAGACTTATAAAAAACAACGCGATCAATTCTGGTTAAATTATCTGGCAGGCATGGAAGAGCCAACCCATATTGGTTTGGCCAAATCAACACCTTCACAGCAAACAGAGTCGGCATTGCGTTATCGTGAACACGCCTGTGTGCTCAGTGCAGAGCAAAGCGAGAGTTTGAACCAGTTTGCGATACATCATCACATTACCTTGAATACTGTGTTTCAGGCAGCGTGGGCTTTATTACTTGCGCGTTACAGTGGTGAACAGAATGTTCTGTTCGGTATTACGGTGTCTGGCAGGCCGCACGAACTCAGAGGCGTGGAAACCATTGTCGGTTTGTTTATCAACACCATTCCCTTCCGTGCAAGAGTCGATGAAAAAACATCATTGAGTGACTGGCTACAGGACATTTTCAGAAATCAGAATCAACTCAGGGAGTATGAGACCACACCTCTGGTTGAGATTCAGGCACAAAGCCGCATGGACAGCAGCCGTGCATTGTTCGACAGCATTCTGGTGTTTGAAAATTATCCGATGAATGAAGCCTTTGATTATTCGCCCGCAGGTTTGCAGATTGAAGATGTGCAGGTGTATGAACAAACCAACTTCCCTTTGAGTTTGATTATATTGCCTGGCAAACAGCTTGAGATAAGAATGCTGTTTGACAGTGAACAATTTGAACAGCAGGCGATTGACACCGTGCTCAAGCACCTGAAAACCCTGTTGTTAGATATTGGCAATCAGAAAGCTGATGCACAGCGTAGCTTGCAGAACATTGATTATCTCAACGAGCAAGAGCAATTCAGAATCATCAAACAGTGGAACAATACCGAAACGGTTTATCCACGCGATAGCTACTTGCAGGACATTGTGTCAGAGCAGGCAAGGCGTTATCCCGATGTTGAAGCGCTGTGCAGTGAAGGCAAAAGCCTCACATTCAAGGCACTGGAAGCGAAAGCCAATCAGCTCGCGCATTTTATTTGCTCTGATGAACGAGGTGACTTTGTTGTTAGACAAGGCGACAAGGTAGTGATCTGCATGAATCGCAGTGAAGAACTGGTGATTTCCATGCTCGCGGTACTTAAGGCAGGCGCGGTTTATGTGCCTTTGGATCCAGGTTATCCCGAAGAGCGACAGCGCTATATGCTGGAAGATACGCGCTGTCATCTGGTGTTGACCGATCAACATCATGCCGAACTGGTGAAACAACTGTGCGCCACCAAATCCCTGAAAGATCATTTGGGCTTTGTGAATCTGCATCAGGCTGCACAAGACATTGCCCGATACCCTGAAACCTTTGCAGCACATTTACCACCCTACCGTGAAAACGAAGAGGTGCCAGCGGCAATACTGTATACCTCAGGTTCAACGGGACAACCCAAAGGCGTGTGTCTTACGCACAGGGGTTTAAGCCGCATGGTGATGAATACCAACTATATGCAGATGACACGTGATGATCGGGTCGCGCATGTTTCCAATATTTGTTTCGATGCGGCTTCCTTCGAAATCTGGGCTGCACTGTTGAACGCCGTGCCTTTGGTGATTTTCAGAAAAGACATCGTGCTGGATTTGGTACTTTTCGAACAACGACTTAAACAGGAAAAAGTGAGCATTCTGTTGATTGCCACGGCATTGTTTAATCTGGTCGCAAGAGAGAGAGTGAGTGCCTTCAGTGAACTGCGTTATCTGTTCTTTGGTGGTGAGGCGAGTAATGCAGGCATGGTCAGGAAAGTATTGCAGGAAGCACCACCGCAACATTTGATGCACATGTATGGCCCCAGTGAAAACGCCACCTATGCAACCTGGTATGAAGTGAAACAGGTGGCCGAAGATGCGAAAAACATTCCGATTGGTCGGGCGGTTTCCAATTCGCAGGTTTATATTATGAATCAACAGGGCAGCCTGTTACCGCCTGGTGTTGCAGGAGAAATTGTGTGTGCGGGTGACGGCTTGGCGCTGGGTTATTTAAACAAGCCTGAACAAACACAAAAAGCTTTTGTGATGAGAAGTCTGCCGAATCAGGCAGCGCAACGCATGTATCTCACGGGGGATTTGGGCATCTGGTTACCCGATGGCACCATCGAAATTCTGGGTCGTATTGATAATCAGGTTAAAATTCGTGGCCATCGTATTGAGCCAGAGGAAGTGATTGCACGAATCAATGCACTTGAGCACATCAAGAAATCCTATGTGCTGGTGAAACAGGACAGCGAAGACAAAAAATATTTGCTCGCTTATTTTGTGCCGGAAGCCAGTTGGCTGAAACAACAAAGCGATGCCCAGCAACGGGCAAGGGAACTCAAGCTCACACTTAAATCGCTGATGCCAGATTACATGGTACCGAGTTTTTATGTCGAGATTGATGAATTACCGCTCACGCCCAATGGCAAGATTGATACCAAGGCACTGCCCGAAGCCGATTTGATGCAGGCTGCATCGGTGTATCAGGCGCCACACAATGAGCTGGAACAAAAACTGGTGGCGATTTGGGCAGAAGTGTTGGGGCAATCCAGAATTGGCGTGAACGATGATTTCTTTGAACTCGGTGGTCACTCATTGTTAGCGACACAAATTCATTCGCGCATCAGACAACAGTTGGGTATTGATATTCCCTTGCGTACCCTGTTTGAATTACCGACCATTCGTGAATTCAGTGAGTTCTGGCTGGCATTGTCTGCAAGTGAAGCCGCGTTTGATGAGGACAGTGGTGAAGCATTTGAAGAAGGGGAGTTGTAAGTTGTTATGATGGAGCAGGCACAGCTTTATGAGCTGATAAAAGAGCTGGCAGCAAAAAAAATTCGCATTTGGCTGGAAGAAGAAACGCTCAGGTTCAAGGCACCCAAAGATGCACTGGATGCCGAACTGAAAAATCGCATGGTGCAAAACAAACTTGCCTTGATTGAATTTTTAAAAGCGCAAGCGCAGGAAAAGCAACAACAAAACCAGCCGATTAGCCCGCGCCCTGATTTAAACAGTTTGCCAGTTTCCCATGCACAACGCAGGCTCTGGTTTATTGATCAATACAGCGAGTTGCAACAAAAAGCGGCTTACAATATTCCCGTTGCCATTAAAATTCGCGGTGCATTGAATATCGAAGCCTTGCAACAGGCGCTTCACACTCTGGTTAAACACCATGAAGTCTTGCAAACAGTTTTTGAAAATCACAAGGGTTTGCCCAGACAAATCAGGGTAGACAATCCACACCCGCATTTACATTACAGCGATTTGCGCAATGTCGATGCAGAAGAAAAAGCCTTTCAATGCCAACAAATGATTGAAGCCAATCTGGCCACGATATTTGAATTACATCGTTGGCCTTTATTCAAGGCGGAATTGCTGCAACTGGAAGAACAGGAATTTATTTTTCTGGCCACCCTGCACCATATCATTGCCGATGGCTGGTCAATGAATATCGTGGTGCGGGAAATTGGCGAATATTATCGTCAGCTTTGCGAAGGGGGTGTGATACAAGATGCGCCATTACCACTGCAATATGCCGATTTTGCTTACTGGCAAAGTCAGCAACAAGAGCAACAACAAAAACAACTGGATTTCTGGCTCGCTTATCTTGCAAACAGTTCAGTGCTGGAATTGCCACTTGATAACTTGCGCAGCAAGCAATCCAGACAACAAGGTGCTCATGCCAGAGCAGAAATAAATACACAACTCGCTCAAAAACTGAATGCACTTGCTGCCGAACACGGCGCAACGGTTTTTATGGTGTTGCTCGCTGCATTTAATATTCTGCTGTCGCGTTTCTCACAACAAAAAGATATTAATGTGGGCATTCCGATTGCCAATCGGAATCGCAAGGAATGGGAAGGCTTGATCGGTTTTTTTGTCAACTCACTGGTGTTGCGCAGCCAACTGACAGGCAATCCACCGTTCGTAGAGTTTCTAAAACAAGTACAAAACCATACGCTGGCGATTTATTCCAATCAGGATTTACCTTTCGACAGGCTGGTAGATGCCATGCAAATCGAACGCGAAAGTTTGCATACACCTTTGTTTCAGGTGATGTTCAGTTTGCAAAGTCAGTCAGAACAAACATCTTTTTCATTGGCGAATCTGGAGCTTGAAACGCTCGGCGACAGCCTCGAACAGGCGCGCTATGACATGACCTGGAATTTGAGCGAGCATGAAAAACATATTGCGATTGATCTGGAATATCGCAGTGACTTGTTTCACGAACGTACGGTGCAAGCGTATCTCGAATATTTTAATTATTTGCTACAGCAAATTGTCGAAAACCCACATCAAACGATTGACGATTATTACCTGCAAGATCCACAACACACCCTCGCACAACAATTGGCATTTAATCCGCCCGCAAGCACTTACCCGAAAGAAAGCAGTTTATATGCGCTGTTTGAGCAAACGGCCTTGGGTTTTCCCAATCAGATTGCCATCAGTAGTACGGGTGATGATTTACATGACAGCGCGTATCAACTGAGTTATCACGAATTGCATCAACAAAGCGAATTGCTCGCAGCGCACTTGCAGGCGGCAGGTTTGCGTGCACAGGATAAAATCATTCTCGCGCTGCCACGCAGTGCCGCGATGATTCAGGCGGCATTGGCGAGTTTGAAACTGGGTGCCTGTTATGTGCCGCTTGACCCTGCCTATCCGGATGAACGCAAACAGTTTATTGCACAAGATGCGCAGCCAGTGCTGTTGCTGACCAGCAAACACCTCAGGGAAGGCTGTTTTATTTTTCAAAAACTGAATATCCCTTGCCTGTTTATTGAAGACTTGCTTGCACAGCGTGAGATTGAAAAAGTGGCAAGTTTTGATTGTAAAAATACGCAGCAACAGGCGGCGTGTGTTTTTTATACATCTGGCTCTACTGGCACACCGAAGGGTGTTGTTATGCCACATCGTGCCATTGTACGTCTGGTGAAACACAATCGTTTTTACCTTTTCAATGAAAGCGATGTCACAGGGCACATTTCCAATGTCTGCTTTGACGCAGCGAGTATGGAAATCTGGGGCGCACTGCTTAATGGCGGCAGAATGCACATTGTCAAACAGGCGGATTTACTGTCAGTCAAACGCTTTGCCGAAATTCTTGCCGAACAAAATATCAGCACAATGTTTTTAAGCATGGGTTTGTTCAGGGTTTTTGCGCAGGAAAATCCACGCATGTTTGGTGCCATGAAATGTTTGCTGATTGGCGGGGAAGCGGTCGATTTACTGGCAGCGCGCGCCGTTTTGCACAGTGGTGCGCCGCCATTGCAACTGATGAATGGTTATGGCCCCACTGAAAATGCCACATTCAGTGCGTGCTATGTGATTAAGCAGCTTCCTGAAAGCTGGCCATCGGTTCCCTTGGGACAAGCGATTTCGCACAGCAAGGTTTTTATTGCAGATAGCAAGGGACGTTTATTGCCAGCAGGCATTGCGGGTGAATTGTTATGTGCGGGCGATGGTTTGGCACTCGGTTATCTCAATCAGGAAAAACTGACGCAAGAAAAGTTTGTGCAAGGCAGGCTGGAAAGCTTGCCTGATGAACGGATTTACCTGAGTGGTGATCTGGCTCGCTATGGCTTTGATGGCAATCTCATTTTAAGTGGCAGACTCGATGAACAAATCAAGCTGCGTGGTTTCAGAATAGAGCCAGGTGAAATAGAAAATAAGCTTGAAAAACTCGACTGGATTCAGGCCGCCTGCGTTACGGTAAAAAACAATCCCAAGGGTGATAAATTTCTGGTGGCTTATCTTGTGTTGCGTGAGCCAACACTGGATAACTGGCGCACACAGACGAAAGCGGCATTGCAGGAAAAACTGCCTGCCTATATGCAGCCGAGCTTCCTTGAAGCCATAGAACGTATTCCTGTGAATGCCAATGGCAAGGTGGACAAGCGTGCCTTGCCAGAACCGGATTGGTCGAGTGTGCAGCAAAACTATGTAGCACCTGAGTCAGCGATTGAACAAAAACTGGAACGCATCTGGTGTGATTTGTTATCACTGGAGCGCGTCAGTATTGATGCCAATTTTTTTGAACTCGGCGGCCACTCTTTGTTAGCCACACGGCTTGCCAGTCAGATTCAGGAAACCTTTGCGGTTGAATTAAAAGTCAGGGAAGTATTTTCGTATCCAAGCATTGAGCAACAAGCCAGATATATTCAAACACAAGGCGCTGTGTTGTTAGAAGCACAGCACATTGCGGTACTTGGTGAAGAAGTGCGTTATGCAGGGGTGGTGCTTTCCAGGGCACAACAGCGTTTATGGTTTATCCATCAAATGAATCCACATTCCAGCGCCTATGGCATGCCGATGGCGATCAGGCTGCAAGGTGAACTTGATGAGGCAAAACTTGAAACGAGTATACAAAAACTGATTGAACGTCATGAAAGTTTGCGCACCGTTTTTAAAACCGATGAACACGGTGTCACCAGACAATATGTGCAAAAACATGCTGTATTCAAGCTTGAAAAACAGCAGTTGTATTCTGAAGCTGAATTAAAACAAGCGCTGGAACAAAACGAACGTCAAAGTTTTGATTTGGAAACAGGCGCACTGTTCAAAGCCGGATTACTGGAATTGGCAAGGCAAAATTATGTGTTGTTGATGAACATGCACCACATTATTTCAGATGGCTGGTCGATGCAGATATTGCAGCAGGATTTGCTGGCACTGTATCGGCAGGAAGCATTGCCTGAACTGGAAGTGCACTATGTTGATTTCGCTGCATGGCAACATGCTTATCTTGATGAAGCGCGTATGCAAGCCTTGCTCGCTTATTGGCTTAAACGGCTTGAAGGCGTGCCACATGTGCTGCATTTACCTCTGGATAAGGCAAGGCCAGCACAGCAAAGTTTTCGCGGTGGTTTGTGTCATCATATGCTTGATGAAAGCCTGCAAAAACGCGCACTGGATTTTTGCAAACACAACGAACTGAGCAGTTTTGTACTGGGCATTTCCTGCTATGCCTTGTTGTTATCCAAATATGCCAATCAGGCAGATTTTTGTATTGGTATTCCGGTTTCAGGAAGAGGACAAAAACAGATTGAAAATCTGATTGGCTTTTTTGTAAACGGCATTGTAATTCGCAGTGATTTGCGTGAACGGCTTACCGTGAGTGAGATGCTGGCGATGTTCAAACAGCAGTCATTGAGCGCATTTGAGCATCAGGAATTGTCTGCCGACGTATTGCTTGAGGCGATGCATGTCGAAGTTAACAGTCAATATCAACCCTTGGCGCAGGTGGCTTTTTCGCATTTATCCCTCAATGCTATAAACACTCAGGCTGTTGATGGCGTGCAGTTTGAGGTGATTGAAAGCACTAATCACAGCGCAAAATATGATTTGATGTTGAGCTTAACCGATACTGGCAATGCCCTGACACTCGCATGTGAATATGCAGCAGACTTGTTTGACGAAGCGTCTATTACAAACTTTCTGCAACATTATGAGTATCTGCTTGATCAGATTTTGATTGCCGGTGATACACCGATTCAGGAACTGGAACTGTATTCGCATAAAGACATTACCGAGCATGTTCAAAAATACCTGCCCAACCAAACCATCGCGTGTGTTTTTGCTTTAAGTTTCAATCAACAGGCGATTTATCTGGATTGGCAAATCAATCCGCACGGCAAACAGAATGCGATTGCACATTTTCTCAATATTGATCAGAAAATTGATGTCGAACTTTGGCGACAATGTTTTGTTGATATTCAGCAACAGCATGACGTTTTCAGAACCCGCTTTCATCATCTGGAATTGTCTGGCCTGAGTAAAGATTATCAGGTGGTGTACAAGGAAGCGCCGCAGGCATTCAATTTTGTTGATTACCGTGATCGCCATCTGGATTTTGAAAGCCTGATTCAAGTCTGTGAAGCGGATGCTTATTGTGCCTATGACCTTGCGCACGAAATACCGTATCAATACACCCTCTATCAATTATCCGAACACCATTTTGTTGGTATGTTGCGTGCGCACCATATTATTTTTGATGGCGTATCGGGCAGAATTTTTCTTGAAGAAATGGCGGCACGGTATCAGGCAGCACTGGAAGGCAAGCAGATAAAAACAGAGCGTGAGCGCTTCTCGCAATTTATCCAGCTTGAACATTTTCAAATCGACAGACAAAGCACGCTGGCATTCTGGAAACAAAAAGCACACAGCACAGAGCGCTTGAGTTTTCATAAACCTGCGCATGCTGTGCTTGTTTCAAACGAACATTTCAGCGAACTCAAGTTGGGCTTTTCAGCAGATGAAAGCCGTGCACTAAAGCGTTATTGCAGGGAACAGGGCATTACGCCCGCCATTTATTTTAAATGTATTTATGCCGTCTTGATTCAGCAATATTGTCGGGCTGAGGCAGATTTTGTGATTCGTGAATATGCACATGGCAGGCCAAGCGGTTTTGACCTTGCCTATGGTGTGTATTACCAGCAAACACCTTTTGTGGTGCCTTTGGACTATTTTTCTGAAACCTCTGTGAGCAGAAGCACGTTTGAAGCTTTATTTTTTTACGCAAAACAGTTCCAGAAGGAAATCAGACAGCAACGTAATATTTCCCTGCAAAGTCAGGTGAGCTTGTTTCCGCAAGGCGATATTGGTTTTATGTATAACTATACGCGCTTCGAGGCAGACATTGATTTTGGAGGAAAAAAATTATCGAGTCGTTTCCTGTCGCCGCGTGTTGAAGCACAGGTGCAGCTTTTTATTCGTGAGCATGATGAACACTTTGAATGCCTGCTGATTTTTGGCGAAAATTATTTCAGTGATTTGAAACTGCTCCAGCGCATACATCATCTTTCCAATGCGTTAGTAAATAGCGAAGTGCCTGATGTGTTGCTTGAACAAGACAGGCAGGCTTACGCAGCGCTTAATCAGGGGTATTTGAAAAAATCTGAACCTGAAGCGAAGGTGTTGGGTAGGTTTTTTGAACAGGCAAAACAACACGCACAGCGTACCGCTATTATCACACAGCAGCACCATTACAGTTTCGCGGAGTTTGAACAGTACATCGACTACATTGCCGCCAATCTGCAAGTGAGTGTTAAAGATAATGCAAAAGGCAGGGTGGCGATTTTTACAGAATTTAATCATAGCTTTGTAGCCGCGATTTATGCCGTGTGCAAATCGGGTTTGAGTTATTTGCCGCTGTCTCTGGATACACCGAAAGTGCGTTTGAGCAGCATTCTGCAACAGGCGGGTGTGTCGGTGTTGTTAAGTAGAAAAGTGCATTTGGATACGCTCGATACGCAGTTACTGGCTTCCATTCCTGAAGTATTGGACCTGGACGCTTTGCCTGCCATTGAAGCACCGCCAGTTACACGCCCTGTAGAAAGTGATGCAGCGCTTTATACCATTTTTACTTCAGGTTCCACGGGCACACCCAAAGGTGCGCAGGTGAGCTATGGCGGTGTGCATAATTTATTGAACTGGTATGAGCGCACACTGGAAATCCATGAGTACGATGTGTCTTTAATCATCAGTGCGCCAGGCTTTGATTTAACCCAGAAAAATCTTTTCGCTTTTTTAAGAAAGGGCGCAAGCATCGTGTTGCCTGAGCTTGAGGTATTTGATCCACAACACATCATGCACCTGATTGAGCAACACAAGGTCACCCACATCAACTGTGCGCCCAGTGCTTTCTATGCACTGTTGCAGGAAGGTGAGCAGCATTGGCCAAAACTTTCCAGCTTGCGTTGGGTGATACTGGGCGGTGAGGCAATCAAGGTGAATGAGCTGAAAGGCTGGTATCACAGCCAGCATTGCAAGGCACGTATGATGAATTCCTATGGCCCCACTGAATGCAGTGATGTGGTGTGTGCACATGTATTGAGTGATGCTGATTTTGACAGCGAGTTTGCTCAAGTGCCCTTAGGGCAGGCGATTGATCAGGCGCAACTTTTTATCGTGAATCCGAACAATGAAGTGCTACCGACAGGTTTGGTGGGTGAAATTGCCATTGGCGGCGCTTGCGTGGGCTTGGGCTATCTTGAAAATGCCAAACTCAATCAAAGTCAGTTTGTGTTGATTGATACACCGCAGGGCGAGCAAAAAGTATATCTCAGTGGTGATCTGGGGTATGTCAATGAATGTCACCAGTTGATGTATTTGGGTAGAAAAGATTTTCAGCTCAAGGTGCGAGGCCAACGACTGGAAGCAGGAGACATTGAAAGCGCTTTGCGTGCTCAGGAAAATGTACGCGATGCTCTGGTTGATGTGCGAAGTGAACAACTGCTTGCGTGGGTGATTCCAGAAACGGGACAAGAGATTGACTCTGTATTGCTTCGTGCCGAACTTGCACAGCGTTTACCTGCTTACATGCTACCGAATGCTTTTGTTATGCTGGCGCAATGGCCTTTGAACGCGAATGGCAAGATTGATCGCGCTGCCTTGCCCGAACCTGATTTCAATACCCTGAATCTGCGTGAAAGAATTTTACCGAGAAATGAACTCGAACAAAGCATTGCGCAAATCTGGTGTGAGGTATTGGCCTTGAATGAAGTGGGTGTGAATGAAAGTTTCTTTGAGCTGGGCGGGCATTCGCTGCTGGCAACCCGCATTGTGAATCGTATGAAGCAGCATTTTGGTCTGGATATTCAACTACGCGCCTTGTTTGATTTGCACACCATTGCCGATTTAGCTGAATATATCAAGAATTTGCAGTGGGCACTGGAATCTCAGCAGCAAGCGGCGAATAAAGATGCAAGTAAAGAAGAAAGCAGTAAGCGTGATGAAGGGTTCTTATAAAAGAAACAAACAAAGTATGTTTTGACTGATGAAGTGAAATGTTACTTTGATCGTAATTATTAAGGTGTTAGAAAAATATTATGAAGATTGAAATTGAATGTGAATATTTCACCACTTATTCACTTGCTGCTCAACAGAATGGCTATTCGTTATTTAGGAATTTGACACTACATGCGTTAGCTTCAGATGAGACAAATATTTGTAGTAAAAACAATCTTTCTCTGAAATTGAGTGCATCTCCTGCTCTTATTCAAGACGAAATCTGGGAAATTGATTCTATACAGACAGGCCAGTCAATTAGACCCCCGAAAAGACCTTTAGATCTTACTTACGAAACATTATCAAAAATAACTGAGGAGACTCTATTAAATATCGATTTGATTCTTGTTCAAAAAGGAGAGAAAGAAGAGGTAATTACAAGCAAAAGAATAGTTATATCAATCTTGCCTGAAAATTTTTGGGGAGGAGAAACCAGACAGCCTGACTTGCTTGCTGCTTTTGTAAGACCTAATGGTATATATGTAGAGTCTTTAGTCAAAAAAGTAACAGAGATTCTTGAGAAAGGAGGGTATGGAAGATCCGCAGATGGTTACCAATCACAAACCAGAGAGAAACCTTATCAAATGGCAGCGGCTCTATGGAATGTAATCTTCTCAGAAAAAATTTCCTATGTAAGTCCTGCTCCTGGCTTTGCTCATCAAGGACAAAGAATTAGGTCACCTGCTGAAATTAGTTCAGCAAAAATTGCAGCTTGTTTAGACACAACTATTTTGTTTGCTAGTTGTTTAGAGTTGATGGGGTTAAATACAGTAGTAGCCCTATTCAAAGAGCATGCTGTGGTTGGTGTTTGGCTTATAGACCAGACTTTCCCAGTTTTGACTAATGATGACGTAATCGACTTGCGAAAAAGATGTGATGCAAGAGATATAGTTTTATTTGAGACAACTTTAGTCACAAATTCCAACGTCATTACTTTTAATCAGGCTAAAGAATTTGCTCGAACTCTTTTGGAAGAAGAAAGGGAAGAAGATTTCGTCTATTTAATTGACATTAAACAAGCTAGATCAAGAAAAATAAAACCTCTTTCAGGAATACAACAATTAATAGTTGATCATGAAGCTGATAACGCCATTGCGATTGAGTTGCCGCCACCTCCACCACTTCCCCCAGTAACAAAAGAAGAGCAGCAAATTGAACAAACCCCGTTAACACGAATTGATGGTTGGCAAAGAAAGCTTTTAGATTTAACAAAAAGGAATCCTTTACTATCTATGAAGGGAAAATCTGTTTCTATCAGAATGTTTTGTCCAGATGTTGGATTGTTAGAAGACAGGTTGGCGGATGGAGGATTATTTAGCTTTCTGCCAGTAGATAAAACTGATTTAGTTCCTGAAGGAAGAAGTCTAGAAACGTATAGACTTAAAAGTGGAGAGGATTTACATAGAGAATTCGCAATAGGTCAACTTAATAAAAACATTTTACTCGCCAATATGGCAGAAAAAGATTTAGTTCGAACTGCTACTAACTTATTTAGAAAAGCTAAGAATGATTTGGAAGAGGGTGGGGCAAATACACTTTATTTAGCATTAGGTTTTCTAAAATGGAAAGATAATCCAGAAGATGAAAAATCTCATTTTTCTCCATTAATTCTAATTCCTGCACAGTTATCTAGAAAAAGTGCTAAAGCAGATATTAAATTGAGACAGCTACCAGAGGAGCAACCACTCTTCAATATGACGTTGATAGAGTTCCTCGACTCAGAACATAACATTGATCTTAATATATTTAGAGAAACGCTCCCGGAAGATGAATCTGGGGTTGATGTAAAACTTGTCTGGGATACTGTTCGTGATGCAATTTCAGATCAACCTGGGTTTGAAGTGGTTGAAGACTTAGTGCTTTCTTCATTTTCTTTTGCAAAATATTTAATGTGGAAAGACTTAAAAGATCGTGTTGAAATTCTAAAAGAAAATTTGTTTGTAAATCATTTAATTGAAACTCCTTCGCATGCATATAATCAAGATACCAATTTTATTCTCAGAGACGAAATAGATGAAAAAATTGATCCATCTAAAATATTTGCCCCATTAAATTGCGATAGTTCACAGCTTGTTGCTGTTGAAGCATCTGGACACAATCAAGATTTTGTATTGGAGGGACCGCCAGGAACAGGTAAATCAGAAACGATAGCAAATATTATTTGTCATAATATTGCCCAAGGTAGAAAAGTATTATTTGTTGCAGAGAAAATGGTGGCTCTTCAGGTCGTTTATAGGCGAATGGAGAAAATTGGTTTAGATCATTTGTGCTTGGAATTACATAGTAATAAGTCAAATAAGAAAGCCGTATTGGATCAGTTAAGAGGGGCTAGCCAAAAGTTTAAAATTTCAAATGAAAAAAAATGGGTTGAATCAACAAGTAATCTTAGAGAAAAGCGTAATTCATTGAATGAATTTGTTAAAGAGCTTCATAAAAAAAGCCAATTTGGAGTCTCTCTGCGAGATACAATTTCTTGGATTTCTTTTAACGAAGATAATCATCAATTAAGACTGAATTGGTCTGATGATTTGAATGAGTGTCCAATATCCTCATCTGAGGAAGTTGAGATGATGCTTGAAAAAGTTAAGTTGTTGGCTATTTCGTATGAAGATATTAACGATTTAAATGCCGAAAATTTTAGAATTTTAAACGGAAAAGAGTGGTCAAATTCTTGGCAAACAAATGTGGTTTCTTGTCTAGAAAAATATAAGGCTGCTTTAAATCATGTTTATGATTATGCAAAGATTTTATCCAAAGAATTCAATATTATCCTTGATCCGAATGTTGGAGAAATAAAGAGATTCTTGTCAATCGTTGATTTGATTGAAGTTGTTGAAAGAAGAAGCATAGGTTTTCTTTTTAAAGCTGGTAGACATGATTCTCTAGAAAAATTGCGCCTATTGGCTAAAGAAAAAAGAGAGTTTGATGAAATTCTTGTCAAGATTGGAAGCAACATCACTGCGAATATTCTTGAACAGTCTCCTGTTTCTGAATGGTATTCGTCATATAACCAGACTCATGATAGTTGGATAAAGAGTTTTATTTTTAAAATTAAATTTAATTCAAAAGCTAAAAGTCTTGGATATACCAGGTTTAAAGACTTAACAGTTATTCCAAAAATGCAAGCGGCGAAAGACTTGCTCGTCAATATTAAGAAGAAAACTGAACAATTTGAAGAAGATAAAATCTGGAATGGTTGGGATACATCGTTCACCGATTTGGATGCTGCTTACAGGGACTCTAGTATAGCGCTTAAATCAATTAATGATTTGACTGTATTAGGTCGAGAGCCTGCGGAGGTTTTTACAACACTAAAATCAAAATTGGTTGAAGGGAGAGAATTTTTAAGTGAATCTCGACTTTTGCAAAATAAAATTAAATGTAAGGAACTTCAAACTGAATTTTTAAAACAAGAAAATGAATCTATAAGGCTCAATATTGAATTTGATTTAAATAAAAATGTTCTAGAAATAAATAGATCTATTGATGATTTAGTTCAAAAGTCTTCAAAGTATAAAGTTTGGTCAGAATGGCTTCTAGCTAAGCAGCAACTTAAAAAATATAAGATTGAGAATGTAGTTGATGCTCTTGAGGCAGGAGATGTATCTAAAGATGAGCTGGATAGTCAGGTCAAAACTGGTTTTTATAGATGGCTTGCTCCTATTCTAATGGATAAAAGTGATGTCTTGAGGCAATTCAAGTCTTCTACACATGAACAACTAATTAGGGACTTTCGTAATCTTGATGCAGAAGTTGCTACTACTACAAGTGCTTATATCGCCGAAATCATGTCTTCGAAGGCTCCTAATCTTGATGATAAAAATGCTCCAAAAGAACTTGGTGTTTTAGCAAGAGAACTTCAGAAAAAGACTCGGCATAAACCTGTTCGGACTCTCATATCTGAGATGGGTTATAGCCTTTTGGAGCTATGCCCTTGCCTTATGATGTCTCCACTTTCTGTTGCACAGTTTTTACCAACAAATTTTAAGGGGTTTGATCTTGTTATTTTTGACGAAGCATCACAAATGACGCCTTGGGATTCAATTGGTGCAATAGCTCGTGGAAAGAATGTCATTATTGTTGGTGATCCAAAACAGATGCCGCCCACAAACTTTTTTAATGGCTCTGTAAACGATGATGATCCAGATGAAGAGGATATGGAATCAATTTTAGATCAAGCACTCGCAGCTAGATTGCCGCATAAAAGGCTGATGGGTCATTACAGGAGTAGGCATGAAACATTAATAGCTTTTTCAAACAGTAAATACTATGAAAATTCTCTGGTTTCTTACCCCTCGGCTGATACCAAAGAATCTGCGGTAACTTTGCATAGAGTAGAAGGCTTATATTCTAAAGGTAAATCCAGGAATAATTTAATTGAAGCGAGAGAAGTTGTTAAAGAGGTTGTACTTCGTCTAAAAAATCCCAAGTACTCTGGTCAAAGTATAGGTATTGTTACATTAAATACAGAGCAAAAAAGAACAATAGAAGACTTGTTAGATGATGCTAGGAGAGAATATCCCGAGATAGAAGAATATTTTCATTCAACTGAAGAATATGATGAAGTTTTTGTAAAAAACTTGGAGTCAGTTCAAGGTGATGAAAGAGATATAATAATATTAAGTTTAGGCTATGGACCTACTGAGCCAGGTGCAAAGACAATGAGTATGAACTTTGGCCCACTTAATAAATCTGGAGGTGAAAGAAGACTAAATGTTGCAATAACACGTGCAACAAGTGAAGTTCTAGTCTTTGCGAGTTTTGATTCTTCTATGATTGACTTAAGTAGAACTTCTGCACGAGCAGTAGAAGATCTTAAACATTATCTTGAATTTGCTGAGAGGGGGCCAAAAGCGTTAGCGGAGCAAGCTTTTGCGAAACACGGTGTTGATCAATTTGATAGTTACTTTGAGGAAGCAGTAGCAAGTCAATTGCGTGCAAAAGGTTGGAAAGTACAAACGCAAATTGGCGTGAGTAAATTTAGAATAGACTTGGGAATAATACATCCAGACTCTCCTGGAACTTATTTGGCTGGTGTGGAGTGTGATGGAGCAACTTATCATGGTTCACCTTCAGCAAGAGACCGTGACAGGATTAGGCAGGCAGTTTTGGAAAATCTCGGCTGGAAACTTATCAGGCTTTGGTCAACAGATTATTTTCAAGATAGCGAAGGCTCAATCGATAAGGTACTAAACCAATTAGAGAAATTATTAGCTTCAGACAGAGTACAAAGAGAAAATCAACAAGATTTAGTCGAAAATAGTCAACAAGAGAATCGTAAATTAGACCAAGCCTATGAAGATTTTGAAGAAGAAATTAATGAAATAGGTGAATACAGTTCTAAATCTTATTTTGAAGCAGATCATAAAAATGTGTTAATTAATTTAGCTAAAGAAATCTTAGAGGAAAAAAATGGGATTACGTTAAACGAACTTGCATTAGATATTGCTGAATTACATGGTCTCGCAAGAACGAGTAAGAAACAATTGGAGCACTTGCTACAATTGT
This sequence comes from uncultured Pseudomonadales bacterium, assembly GCA_964557005.1. GTDB lineage: Bacteria > Pseudomonadota > Gammaproteobacteria > Pseudomonadales > JBECKS01 > JBECKS01. The sequence goes on along the minus strand of CAZKYI010000003.1, from coordinate 177,594 downwards.
TAAAGCCTTGGGCAGGACTGAAAAAGTTTACTGATAAAAAGATTGTGGTTTGGAGAAACAAGCCAGATATTGTTGATGAAATTCCGTGGAGAGGTAGATTTGCTTTTGGAGTAGAACGGCAGTGGTCTGATATTCCGTATCCAGAGGCTCTAGGCTTGGCTAGACTTGCTTTAGAAATGAACAGCACTGACCCTATAAGTTATATAATTAACGAGTTTGAAATAAAGCGCAAACATGAAACTACAATACAAATATTTCAATCTTGGATATATGAAATTTCATGAACGATTTTAATAATTGGATTCAGAGCAGAATATATCCTAAGTATGTTTGCGCTTCTTATCCTGTCTAAACGGCTTCGATTTAGAACCCACCACACTGCCTCGTGCCAAAGATTTTTCCAAAGATTGCTTTAAACCATTAAATAATTTTATTTCATCGATTGAATTGATGGAGCTTTGAATACTGTCTGCAACTTCTTCGACAATTTTTTCTGGCTGATAGATTTCAGCAGCCTTTCCAAAGCGAATCAGTTCATTCCGATTTGGAAACACTTTGGTTTTTAATAATTTTAATGCCAGTTTCCCGTCTAGTAGCGGGTAAATTTCTGTATGGGTAATGTCATAGACGGGGGTTAAAACAGGTTGTTCCGTTTCATCATACATCACAGAAAAGTTTTTAAGGTGTGCATCGCCATTGCCGATCAAACAATGAAAAACAATTTGTTTGAACAGGGAAAGCTTTTCTGCGCTTGGCAATAAAAAAACATCGCATACTTTTAGAACAGCTTCATAACTTGCATCGTATTTTTTATGCCCTTGCCCTGTGAGCACAGAAAAATCATCAACTGCCCACTTTTTACCATCTTGTATATCGAAGCGTTCTATAACAAAAGTTTTGCTGTCATCAGACAACCAGAAATTCGGTGTGTTCAATTCAGCGTTTTTTGCTGCAGTCATGCAAACAAATTCATTAATAGCCAGGTGCTCATAATCTTCGCTGGCAGTTTTTACAATAAATTCCGACTGCGTAACCGTGCGTGCTGAATCAGACAATGTGGCGGGAACCAGAGCCTTGGGCTGTACGCCTGCGGCCAAACCTCTGGTGTAATAACGGCTTAATAATGTTTCAAATAGTCCTTCGCCTTTCCAGGACAATAATTCTTCTAATGACAGGTGTGATTCATTTGATGAGTCTAATTCAGATTCATAACCGAGATGGCCAATACCATATTTTCCCTGAAGCGCTAACAAATACAGATCGTCGACATTGGCTTCTCTTTTCAGCATGTCGCTTACGAAACGTCTGACATAACCTTCAGGTAGATGTTGCGCGAGAAATAAAGGCAGTTCTCCTCTGTTAATCTGTCTGGGTTCCACAGCTTGGGGTAAAGAAACCCGAGCTTCGCCGTTATAGGCAAAATTGTATTGAGCCTTGCGGGTAAGTGGGCCAACTGGAACGCCAAACGCACTGACCTCAACTCTCGTGATTTTGGCAGGTAAGCTCACTCAAGTGTCTCCCCGAAAAGCTCACCGAGTTCATCAAATTCGGGAAAAGTTTTATTTTTAATTGGCTGTAGAGACATGATAAAGCCCAGGCGTTCTGCATATCGCTCAAGCAAGCGTAGTGAACCCGTAAAGGAGCCACGCTCAATATTGGACAGGGTTTCTCGTGGCACACCGATTTCCTTTGCCACTTCGGCCTGTGTAAGGCCAAGCGCTTTTCTGGCCTTCGCCAGTTCTAGCCCATAGTTTTGTCGAGTTTGACGCATAATTTGTGCTTATATAGATACATTTTGGCAAACTTTACCATTTTGTAATTATATAGCAACAAATTTTGAAGGTGTAAGCAGCCTTTTTGCAAGCTTACTTATTCTTCATCGCTGCAAAAAACTCGGCATTGGTTTTGGTTTCTTTCATCTTGTCGATTAAGAATTCAACCGAGGAAATTTCATCCATTGGGTGAAGAATCTTGCGAAGAATCCACATTTGTCGCAACTCTTCTTCGGTGGTGAGCATTTCTTCACGGCGCGTGCCTGATTTTTTGATGTTAATGGCAGGGTACACACGTTTTTCTGCAATTTTTCTATCAAGATGCAATTCCTGATTACCTGTGCCTTTGAATTCTTCAAAAATAACTTCGTCCATTTTGGAACCGGTATCTACCAGCGCAGTGGCCAGAATGGTGAGGCTGCCGCCTTCTTCGATATTACGCGCTGCGCCAAAAAAGCGTTTTGGTCTTTCGAGTGCGTGTGCATCCACACCACCAGTGAGTACTTTTCCCGAGGAAGGAATCACGGTGTTGTAGGCGCGTGCAAGACGGGTAATGGAATCGAGCAAAATCACCACATCTTTTTTGTGTTCCACCAGACGCTTGGCTTTTTCAATCACCATCTCGGCCACTTGTACATGGCGCGCAGGGGGTTCATCAAAAGTGCTGGCGACCACTTCGCCTTTAACCGAGCGCATCATCTCGGTTACCTCTTCAGGGCGCTCATCAATTAACAACACAATCAGGTAAGCCTCTGGATTATTCTTGGTAATATTGAAAGCGATGTTTTGCAGCATCAGGGTTTTACCTGCTTTCGGAGGCGATACAATCAAACCGCGTTGTCCTTTTCCAATTGGTGCAACCAGATCAATCACACGGCCAGTAATATCTTCAGAGCTGCCGTTACCTTGCTCCATTAACAAACGCTCGTTCGGGAAAAGTGGAGTCAGGTTTTCAAACAACACTTTATTTTTGGCGTTTTCTGATTTATCGAAATTGACCTCATCTACTTTCAACAATGCGAAATAACGCTCGCCTTCTTTTGGCGGGCGAATTTTGCCTGAAATACTGTCGCCCGTGCGCAAGTTGAAGCGACGCACCTGACTGGGAGAAACATAAATGTCATCTGGCCCTGCAAGGTAGGAGCCTTCCGAGGAACGCAGGAAGCCGAAACCATCTTGCAAGATTTCAAGTACGCCATCACCGTGAATGTCTTCGCCACTTTTGGCGTGTTTTTTGAGCAGGGAAAAAATAATTTGTTGTTTTTTTGCTCTGCCAGTGTTTTCAACACCAGCGTCTTGCGCGAGTTTTAACAACTCATTGATGGGCATTTTTTTGAGTTCGGTAAGATTCATTCCAGACATAAGCGTTTCTTAAGGGTTGGTTAGTATGAAAGTATTGGGAAGGGTTGATTGGGTTTAAAAAAGAGGAAAGCGAAACAGAAAGAGAGGCAGAACTGCCTTGTTGCGCGACTATAGGGTGTGTATATGTAGTTGTCCAGCCTTTGAAAATAACAACAGACTAAAGGCATCAATCATTTGATGAGTGTAAAAAAGGGGCTTTGCGTTGCCCCTTTCATGTTATGGATAAAACGGCGATTAAATCGCACTGTTAATAAATGCAGTGAGTTGTGGTCGAGTGAGTGCACCTACTTTGTTGGCTTCAACATTACCGTTTTTGAAAATGGTGAGAGTTGGAATGCCTCTGACACCGTATTTTGCGGGAGTATCAGGATTATCATCGACATTGAGTTTGGCGATGGTGAGTTTTCCCTCATATTCAGCAGCGATTTCCTCAAGCAAAGGTGCAATCGCCTTGCACGGGCCACACCACTCTGCCCAGAAATCAAGCAGCACAGGGCCATCGGCTTTCAGGACATCTTGTTCAAAACTGGCATCACTTACGTATTTGATTTTATCGCTCATCGGATTCTCCGCTTATCGGCTTCAGAAAATGCCCTGGCACGGGCAAAAGTGGCGGTATCTTAATGGATTTGCATAAAGCTACAAAGGCTTTCCTGAATCACGCCATGATAATCGGGTAAGACACAGATATATCAAGTGCAGGGTTAGCGCATTTGCCTGAGCAGGCGCGCAGCGTCCCTGGCAAAGTAAGTGAGAATGCCGTCAGCCCCCGCACGTTTAATGGCAAGCAGGGATTCCAGCATCACCGCTTCTCCATCAAGCCAGCCATTTTGGGCAGCGGCTTTGTGCATGGCATATTCACCACTCACCTGATATACAAAAGTCGGCACAGCGAATTCATCTTTCACCCTGCGCACAATATCAAGATAGGGCATGCCTGGCTTGACCATCACCATGTCGGCACCTTCGGCAATATCGAGGGCAACTTCGCGTAGTGCTTCATCGCTGTTGGCAGGGTCCATCTGGTAGCTCTTTTTATCCGCCTTGCCAAGATTGCGCGCAGAACCCACCGCATCACGAAAAGGCCCGTAATAGGCTGAGGCATATTTAGCAGAGTAGGCCAGAATCAGGGTGTTGTGCAGGCGTTCTGCTTCCAGTTGTTCGCGAATGGCACCCACACGGCCGTCCATCATGTCAGAAGGTGCAACAACATCAGCGCCAGCCTGCGCCAGACTCAGAGCCTGTTTCACCAGCACTTCTTTGGTGACATCGTTTTGCACATAGCCATGTTCATTGATGATGCCGTCTTGCCCATGTGAGGTGAAAGGGTCGAGCGCCACATCAGCAATAATGCCAAGCTCAGGCAGTTTGCTTTTAAGTTCACGAATGGCACGTTGTGCCAAGCCATCATCATTAAAGGCTTCGCGGCCATCGTCAGTTTTTCTGTCTTCATCAACCACAGGGAACAGTGCGATGGCGGGAATACCCAGTTCAACGAGTTGCTGTGCTTCCTGAATCAGCGCATCGATGCTCAGGCGCTCAATGCCTGGCATGGACGCAATCGCCTCACGCTTGGCCGTACCTTCAGTAACAAACATGGGGTAAATCAAATCACTCACATGCAGCCTGTGCTCTTGCATCAAGGCACGTGAAAAGCCATGAGCGCGCATACGGCGCATGCGGGTAGCGGGAAATCTGGCCTGATTCATAGTGAACGCTCTGTGGGAAATCGTGGAAGTGTTTACGCAAAATTATACGTGAATCCTGAAATTATATGCTAAGTTAAACGCCCTTTTTATCCTCGTTAATTAAACAACACACAGGAGTTTCAAATGAAATTGGTACCCGCAGATCAACTCAAAGACTACGTAGGCAAGGAACTTGGTAAAGGCCAATGGCTGGAAATCAATCAGGAACGCATTAACCAGTTTGCGGATGTGACCGACGACCATCAGTTTATTCATGTGAATGAAGAACAGGCCAAACCTATTTTTGGCGGCACCATTGCACATGGTTTTCTGACCCTTTCCTTGTTGGTGAAACTTTCAGGCAGTGTGGAAGGCAGTGTGATTCCCGAAGGCGTAAAAATGGGTATGAACTATGGTTTCGATAAAGTGCGTTTTCTTGCGCCTGTTTTGCGTGGCAAAAAAGTACGCGCAGTGGCTGTTTTGAAAAATGTCGACTTCAAGGACGGCGGTCGCATTCTGGTGAATGTCGAATACACCGTTGAGATTGAAGGTGAACCAAAACCTGCGTTAATCGCTGAATGGCTCACCATGTACTTCACTTGATTAAAGCAGTTGCTTGTACATCTCTGGCCGTCTGTCTCTAAAAAATCCCCAGGCTGCACGATATTGATTGATGGCATCAAGGTCGAAGCTTTGCAATAAAATGCCTTCGTCCTTTTTGCCAAAAGCCTGTAGCAGTTCGCCGCGTTGATCAGCGATAAAGGAGTGGCCATAGAAATGTTGCGCCTCGCCATTGGCATGCTCAGTACCTGTGCGATTAGAGGCAATAACAGGGACTGCATTCGACACTGCATGGCCTTGCATGGCGCGCTGCCAGGGAAGCGAGGTGTCCAGTGCAGCATCGTAAGGTTCAGAGCCAATCGCAGTTGGATAAAATAACAACTCGGCACCTTGTAAAACCATGGCGCGGGCACACTCTGGAAACCATTGATCCCAACAAATACCCACACCCAGTTTACCGAATTGGGTGTTCCAAACCTTGAAGCCGGTATTCCCGGGTTTGAAATAATATTTTTCCTGATAACCGACCCCATCGGGAATGTGGGTTTTGCGGTAAACGCCCATGAGTTCACCCTTGTTATTCAGCATGGCTACGGAGTTGTAATATTCCTGTCCTGCTTTTTCAAAAATCGAAACAGGAATCACAACATTCAGTTCTCTGGCCAGAACGCGCAAAGCCATAACACAAGGGTGTGATTCGACTGGATAAGCTGTTTCAAACCACTGCTCGCGCTGATGCGTGCAGAAATATAAACCCTGAAATAATTCGGAAGGCAAAATAACATTGGCACCTTGGGCAGCCGCTTCGCGAATCAAGGCAACGGTTTTTTCAATATTGTGTTTTATATCGTCGCTGTAACTTGTTTGAAGGGCGGCAACTGTGGTTATGCGTGGCATGGATCGATTACCGTTTGGCTGGTTGTTGTTGGGTAATACAGTGGAATGAACCACCGCCTGTCAAAATTGCTTTCGATGAAACACCAAGCACTTTGCGGTTTGGAAACAGTTTTTGCAATCCTTCCAGCGCTTCGTGTTGTGAAGCAGTATCATAAACTGGCATCACCACGGTTGAGTTTCCGATAATAAAATTCATGTGCGAAGCAGGCACAATCTCATCGCTGTGGTCTCGATAAAGCCCGGGTGAAGGAATCTGGCTGACTTTAAAACCAGCCTGCCTGAGCGTGCGATAGATGTTTTCAAACACTTCTGCATTGGGGTCATCGTTACCAAAAGGCGATTGACACAGCACATGATTCACACCAATAAAACGCGCGATGTTGTCGATGTGCCCGTCCGTGTGATCATTCAACATACCATCGTCTAACCAGACAACACGATGGGCACCAAAAGCTTTCTTCAAGGCACTTTCGGCTTGTGCCTGAGTCCACTGTGGATTTCGGTTAGCATTTAATACGCATTGACGGGTGGTTAACAGGGTGCCCTGTCCATCGTGTTCAATGCTCCCGCCTTCGAGCACAAACGCATGGCGGCGAATCGTTGCATTGGCTTTGTTTGCAAGGGTGTCACCGACAATATCATCAAATTCATAAAGATATTTCCCACCCCAGCCGTTGGTTAGAAAGCGAAGGCCGATGAGTGCATTCCCTTCAAAAGCGAAAATCGCGCCCGTATCTCGCAACCATACATCACCAAATCGGGCTGACACGATGGTCGCTGTGCTCCCTAAAGTTGCTGTGGCACTGCTGAGTGCTTCCTCGCCATATGCCAGTACATAGACGGGTTCACCCGTTGCAATGGCCTTGATCATTTGCGCGATTTCGTTGCGCGCAGCAGCGAGCAGATGGTCTGGCCACAGTTCAGGATGTGAAGGCCAGATTGTCCAGAGCGCGTCCTGTTTTTCCCATTCAGCGGGAAGTATGAGTTTGTTGCCTGGAATCATTTAAAAATCGCCTGCCAAAATTAAAGAGGCGAAGGATAAACGGGGCGGTATCAAAACTCTAGCTGACTCAAGTTACTCCCCATAGCCTTCTTACTGTAAATCAGTATACTTGCCGCCTTTTTCCTTCCGGTTCACTTCTTTTTCAGGCGGCACATTTATGTCTTCGGCTACTCAGATTCGCAACATTGCGATTATTGCTCATGTTGACCACGGCAAAACGACTTTGGTTGACAAGTTGCTTCAGCAATCGGGGACTTTTGACGAGCGTGCTGAACTGGTTGAACGGGTGATGGATTCCAATGATCTGGAAAGGGAACGCGGCATTACCATTCTTGCCAAAAATACCGCCATTCACTGGAACGGTTATCACATCAATATTGTGGATACACCCGGGCACGCTGATTTTGGTGGCGAGGTTGAGCGCGTGATGGCGATGGTGGATTCGGTATTGCTGCTGGTTGATGCCGTTGATGGTCCGATGCCGCAAACCCGCTTTGTGACCCAAAAGGCTTTTGCCCGAGGCTTGAAACCGATTGTAGTGATTAACAAAATCGACCGCCCTGGCGCTCGTCCCGATTGGGTGATGGATCAGGTATTTGATTTGTTTGACAGTCTCGGTGCCAGTGATGAGCAACTCGATTTTCCAGTGATTTATGCGTCTGCTTTAAATGGCTTTGCCAGAAAAAAGCTTACCGATGTGTCAAGCAACATGGAGCCGCTGTTTGAAACCATTGTTGAAAAAGTACCCGCACCGCAAGTAGATGTGGACGGGCCACTGCAAATGCAGATTACCACGCTGGATTATTCTTCTTTTCTCGGCGTGATTGGCATTGGCCGTGTCACGCGTGGCGTGATTAAGGAAAAGTCAGCGGTGAAAATTATCGACCGTGATGGTGAAATACGCAGCGGCAAGATTCTTAAACTGATGACGCATTTGGGTCTGGAAAGAATTGATACGGCATCTGCCAGTGCAGGCGATATTGTGTGCATTACAGGCATCGATGGTTTGAACATTTCCGATACCGTGTGTGCGCCTGAAAAGGTAGAAGCCTTGCCTGCGCTTTCGGTCGATGAACCCACGGTGAGCATGACCTTTCAGGTGAATACGTCGCCCTTTGCTGGGCAGGACGGCAAGCTGGTTACTTCGCGCAATATTCGTGAAAGACTGGAGCAGGAGCTGATTCACAACGTGGCTTTAAGAGTGGAAGACACCGATAGCCCCGATAAATTCAAGGTCAGCGGCAGAGGTGAGCTGCATCTTTCGGTGTTGATTGAAACCATGCGCCGTGAAGGATTTGAACTGGGTGTGAGCCGCCCCGAAGTGATTTTCAGGGAAGTCGATGGTGAGCTACAAGAGCCGTTTGAAGAGCTGATGGTAGATATTCCGAGCGAATATCAAGGTTCGATTATGGAAGAATTGGGTGCACGCAAAGCACAAATGCAGGACATGATGCCTGATGGAAAAGGGCGTGTACGTCTGGATTTCATTGCGCCTTCACGCGGCCTGATTGGTTTTCGTTCCCAGTTTCTGACGTTGACTTCGGGTAACGGCATTATGGCGAGCACTTTCTCGCACTATGGCCCCATGCAATCGGAAGGCGCGGCCAGTCGTATCAATGGCGTGCTGGTGTCGATGGTGGCAGGCAAGGCAATGGGCTTTTCACTGTTTAACTTGCAGGAGCGAGGCCGTTTGGTGATTGACCCGAACATTGAAGTGTATGAAGGCATGGTGATTGGCATTCATTCACGCGGGAATGATTTGGTGGTCAACCCAACCAAGAACAAACAGCTCACCAACATGCGTGCTTCGGGAAGTGATGAAAACATTATTCTCACGCCACCCATTCGCTTTAGTCTCGAACAGGCGCTTGATTTTATTGAAGATGATGAGCTGGTTGAAGTCACACCACACCACATTCGTATTCGCAAAAAATTATTGAAGGAGAATGAGCGCAAACGCGCTGGTTCCAGTCGCGGTTAAGGATAGCGCTATTTGTTACGCTTGTTAGATGAAAGCTCTGATACAGCGTGTCAGCTCGGCTGGCGTAAGCATTGAAGGCAAGCAAGTTGCAAACATTGGCAAAGGTTTATTGCTTTTGCTGGGTGTTGAAAAACACGATAACCACAGCAGTGCTCAAAAGCTGGTGCACAAGGTATTGAACTACCGTGTGTTTGGTGATGCACTTGGAAAAATGAATTTAAGCTTGAAAGATACCGGTGCTGAACTGTTGGTGGTTTCGCAATTTACGCTGGTGGCAGATACTCAAAAAGGCTTGCGTCCGAGTTTCAGCAGTGCAGCAAACCCTGAGCTTGCGCAACAGATGTATCTTGAATTTATCGAGCTTGTTCGTGCAGAGCAGATTGCTGTGCAAAGCGGTGTTTTCGCAGCCGATATGCAAGTGAGTCTGGTCAACGATGGCCCGGTGACTTTTTTGTTGGAAGTCTAAGTCTGAGTGGAAATAAATAAAAGAACAGAAGATGCGTATAAAAAGTTTTTTTGATGTTAAGCCAATTTTTTACTCAAAGCAGAGTGATATTTCCGCGCTTAACGGCATCAGAGCCTTGAGCGTCTTCTGGGTTATTTCTCATCACTATCTTTTGCAAATGCAGGTTATATTTACCTACCCTGAGCTAACCAACTATATGGAGAATCTTTCATGGCCGCTTGCTGTTTTGATGCATGGCGACCTTGGTGTTGATATTTTTTTTATTCTGAGTGGTTTTCTCCTCACGGTTTCAATATTAGGAGATTATGAAAAGGAAAATAACGTAAATTTCAAACGCTTTTACATGGGCAGATTTTTAAGACTCACGCCTGCCTATATGCTTGCCATCATTCTGTATTACCCCTTTTTACCAAACAGAGAAAATCTATGGGCAAATTTGTTGCAAATTAACAATTTTCTGAGTTTTGACAACATGTATATGGTTTGGACCTGGTCTTTGGCGGTTCAGGAACAGTTCTATTTATTGCTCCCCCTGTTTCTTTTGTTCTTTATTACCAAAGTTGAGAAGAAGCTGTTATTTTTAATTTCTCTTTTTTTATTGTCTTTTTTTCTGCGCTTTGTTGCCCACTTTACTGCGCCTGGCATCATCAGTGAGCATCCGACGACATACATCTATTTTATTGCAGACGATTTTTCTACGGTATATTTTGACAAAATTTATGTGAATTTATATACCCGTTATGGCCCCATGTTGTTGGGCGTTATTTTTGCTTATTTGCATTTGTATCATCGTGAAAAAATGAAACAGTTCTTTTTAAGTGATATGAGAGCCAATGTGCTGATATTGCTGGCCATATTCGGATTTGTCTGGTTTTTAACCATTCCGCACTTCAAGCCGTCCGAGCCTTTTTCTGAAGCAAGATTTTTATGGTATTCGGTTTTCAGTAACAATTTGTTTGCTTTAAGTGTTGGCGTGTTGATGCTGGCGGTTATTAATTCGCATTGGGCAACCCGACCCTTGGAGAGATTTTTAAGGTTATCAATCTGGCATCCGGTTGCGCAGATATCCTATAGTATGTATTTGTTTCAGATGCTGTTTATTGCCAGCATTATTTTTTATGCAACAAGCTGGTTGAAAAAGAATCCGGTTGAAGATATCTATCAATTTGCTGATTTGCTGTTAATGGCTGGTTTTCCTGTTGCATTGTTGCTGACCATGCTGTTTTCTTTGGTGATAGCTGTTCTGGTTGAGCGTCCCTTTATGAATTTGAGAAAACACCCGAAATTCAGGTTCTAGAGAAGATTGTTTTTTTGGCTCGCTTTTTCTTCTAGGCCGGAGACATTATAGTGTTTGGCCAGTTCTGTCAGAATGGCATTGAAATCACTACCGCTTGTTTGAGTGCCCATAGACAGTAGAATTTGTATTACCCCGTAAATTTTTGATTCTGTGTTATGCAAAAAAATTCTGATACCAAAAACCAGACCCACTTTGGATTTCGTGAAGTGGCGCGTGAAGATAAGGCCAAACTGGTGGGAGAAGTGTTTCATTCGGTGGCTGCGCAATATGATTTGATGAATGATTTGATGTCCTTCGGTATTCATCGCATCTGGAAGCGCATTACACGTGAGCTTTCCGGTTTGAGAGCAGGGCATCAGGTGTTGGATATTGCAGGTGGTACTGGGGATTTGGCGATGCTGTTTGCAGATGTTGTTGGTAGCAGCGGTCGTGTTGTGCTTTCAGACATCAACGCATCAATGTTGGCCGTGGGGCGTGATCGTCTTATCGACAAGGGTTATTTTGAGAACATTGATTTTGCACTGTTGAATGGTGAGCAACTTCCGTTTGCAGATAACAGTTTCGATTTGATTTCGATTGGTTTTGGGTTAAGAAATTTTACCGACAAGGAAAAGGCCTTGCGTTCTATCTATCGCTGTTTGAAACCAGGTGGCAGATTGCTGGTATTGGAATTTTCAAAACCGGTGAATCCTGTGTTAGCCAAAGTGTATGACGCATATTCTTTTTCGGTGATTCCCAAAATTGGCAAATGGGTGGTGAATGATGCAGACAGTTATCAATATCTCGCCGAATCTATTCGCAAGCATCCTGATCAGGAAACCCTGAAAGCGATGATGGAAGCAGCACAATTTTCGGATTGTGATTATTTTAATATGACTGGCGGCATTGTTGCCGTACACAGAGGGTTCAAATACCAGCCATGACTTTTTCAAATCGAAACCCGCAATCGTTTTCCATGTTAGATGAAGCAAAAGTGTTTGCGCTGTCTGCTCTGGAAGAGTTATGTAACCGCGCCTTGCGCTATGATGATTCATCTCGATTGGCACTTGCAGAACTGGCGGGGCAGGAATTGGCGGTGCGTTGTGATTTACCATTCTCAACAGAAGTGCTGGAATTTTTTATCAGCTTTAATGAAGAAGGTTTGATTCTGAAAGCCATCAGTGAAGATGAAACCGATGCCTCGATTGAGGTTGCGAATCTCAAGGTGCTTGCCGAGTTTTTTTCTGGCCGTTATGCCAATGCAGGCGCAGGACAAAAAAGTGAACGGCTGATTATTCGCGGCAATCTCGATTTGGTTGAGCAGCTTCAGAATATCCTGAGTGAACTGGACATTGATTGGGAAGAACCACTTTCAAGAATAGTAGGCGACGTTGCTGCACACGAAATTCATCGGGTAGTCGATGATGCGGGTGAGCTGATTAAAAAAGCCGGAGATTTCATTGAAAATGATTTAATGGACGGTTTGAACCAGTTGAGCGCACGTTTTTTTAAACGCCGCAATAACAAGAAGGTCTGAGCAGATGCTGGCGATATTCAGGCTTTTCCAGATTGTTCATATACTTTGCTTTTATCATCTGGATGAACTGCTTAAACCTTTGCCGCATTCAATCTATATACGAGCGCTGTTCAAACTTCATCCTGCCTACTGGATGTATTTTTTTTCAGAAAAACGCAAATACTCGCTGGAGCAACGCTGTCGCCTTGCCTTGGTTGAGCTTGGCCCTGTGTTTATCAAACTGGGGCAGTTGGCAGCAACGCGCAGGGATTTGTTGAATGACGCGCTTGCCGATGAGCTGGAGCAGCTTACCGAAAATGTACCGCCGTTTGATTCTGAACAGGCCTTGTCGATTATTAAACAGGAATTATCTGAAACCTGTTTTGCTCAAATAAAAAGTATCGATGCTCTGCCTTTGGCAGCAGCTTCGATTGCACAGGTACATGCTGCGCAGTTGCAGTCAGGTGAGCAGGTGGTTTTTAAAATTTTAAGACCAAATATAGAGAAAACAGTCAGGCGCGATGTTCGGCTAATGGCATGGTTGGCCAGCAGCATTGAAAGTGTGTTTGAGGACGCGCGTCTTTTTTACCTGAGTGAACTGGTCGAAAATTATCGGGTGGTGATTGAAGGCGAAATGAATTTTTATCGTGAAGCTGCCAATACCATCAAAATGCGCAACAATGCTTTAAAGCACGATTATCTTTACATTCCACGCGTATATCTCGATTTTTCCACGCGAAAAGTTCTGTGCATGGAGCGCATTTATGGTATTCCTGTGAATCAGGCAGAGAAAATTTCTGCACAGGGAACTGATCTTGAAAAGCTCGCAGAAAATGGTGTAAAAATATTTTTCACACAAGTGTTCAAGGATAATTTTTTCCATGCCGATATGCACCCTGGAAACATTTTTGTGAATACCGTGAATCCTTCTGCCAATCAATATGTGTCTGTTGATTGTGCCATCGCGGGAAGTTTGAGCAGGGAAGATCAAAGTTTTCTTGCACAACAATTACTGGCGGTGATTCAGAAAAAATATGAACGCAATGCACAATTATTGATTGATGCAGGTTGGGTGCGTGGCAACATTCATAAGGAAGAACTGGCACTAAGGCTGCAAAAAATTGTCGAGCCTGTTTTTGATCAGGCCATGAGTGATATTGAATTTGCGCCGATTCTGATGGAATTGTTGGCGATGGCGCGCGAGTTTCATATTCATATCAATCCTGATTTTTTACTGTTTCAAAAAACCCTGATTCACATCGAAGGTTTGGGCAAGCAGCTTTATCCTGAATTAAATGTATGGGAAATCGGCAAGCCCTTGCTTGAAGATTGGGTGAAGGAAATGTTAAGCCCTGTGAATCTCGCCAAAGCACTGCAACACAATGCGCCTGAACTGCTACAACAATTACCTGAATTACCGCACTTGCTGTTTGAAGCTTTGAATCGATTGAAGCAGCCAGAATCCGAATATCTGCGTGAGCAATTCGTTAGCCTGCAAAAGCAACAGCGTTCTGCGAATCGTGGCGTATTGTTGGCGGTGAGTTTATTGGCAGGTGCTGCTTATTTGGGTTCAGGGGTGAGTCTGGCGAGTCCGGGCTTGCCGCCATTGATTTTGGCAGGGCTTGGGTTTAGCGTACTTGGCTATCAGTTTTTAAAAAAATAAGGTCAAGCGTATGAGCAATGACTGGATTCAGTCAGTTCAATGGAATGCCTCAGGTTTGGTGGCTGCGATTGCACAGGACAGCCACAGTAAACGCATCTTGATGATGGCATGGATGAATGAAGAATCCTTGCGCTTGAGTGTGAAAGAAGGCAGGGCGATTTATTGGTCACGTTCGCGCAACCAGCTTTGGCGCAAGGGTGAAGATTCTGGCAATGTGCAGTTGCTTAAAAATGTTTATCTCGATTGTGATGGCGATACTCTGGTGCTGGAAGTAGAACAGCAGGGCGGCATTGCCTGTCATACCGGACGTGAATCCTGTTTTTTCAGAAAGCTGGAACATGAACAGTGGTGTACACAAGATGCCGTGCTTAAAGACCCCAAAGAGATGTATCAACCATGAGTGAAGTGAATACCAAAGAGGTGCTTGCATTGCTGGAAGCGGTTTTGCGCCAACGCAAGGGTGCAGATGCTTCAACATCTTACGTCGCCAGTTTGCACAACAAAGGATTGAATAAAATTCTTGAGAAAGTAGGCGAAGAAAGTATTGAGACGATTCTTGCGGCAAGAGATGCACAGCAAACAGGCGATAAACAGGCGCTGATTTCTGAAACTGCTGATCTCTGGTTTCACACGCTGGTGATGCTTTCTCACATGGATTTATCGTCTGATGATGTGCTGAAGGAGCTGGCGCGTCGTTTTGATATGTCTGGTCTGGAAGAAAAAGCAAATCGCAAACCCTGATTTTTCATATGCATCCACTGGTTATCTCTATTGCTTTGTTGGTGTGCAGCAATGTGTTTATGACCTTTGCATGGTATGCCCATTTAAAGGAATTGAATCATAAACCCTGGATTATCGCTGCGCTGGTGAGCTGGGGTATCGCGCTTCTGGAATACCTGTTTCAGGTGCCAGCCAATCGTATTGGCTATACGGTGTTGTCGGTTGGTCAGCTCAAGATTATTCAGGAAGTGATTACACTCACAGTATTCATTCCCTTCTCGGTGATGTATTTAAAAGAGCCGCTCAAGCTCGATTATTTATGGGCAGGTTTGTGTCTGGTGGGCGCTGTGTATTTTATGTTTCGCGGGAAATTTTTTTAACCAGACATCATTCAAGCCCTTATAAAATATAACGGCTTAAATCTTCGTCCATTGCCAGTTCAGCCAGATTGGCATTCACAAAGCTTTCATCAATGACGATGCTCTGGTTTTCAGTGGCAAGTTCATCAGCTTCAAAAGAAATATTTTCCAGCAATTTTTCTACCACCGTGTGCAGACGACGCGCACCAATATTTTCTGTTTTCTCATTCACTTGCCACGCGATTTCTGCAATACGTTTGATACCTGTTGCATCAAATTCCAGTTTCAGATTTTCCGTGCCGAGCAGTGCCTTGTATTGTTCTGTCAGGGCAGCGTTGGGTTCCGTTAATATTCGTTCAAAATCCTGCGTGCTTAATGCGCTAAGTTCAACACGAATCGGCAAACGACCTTGCAGTTCAGGAATCAAATCGCTCGGTCTGGTTAAATGAAAAGCGCCCGATGCAATAAATAAAATATGATCGGTTTTAACCATGCCATACTTGGTACTGACGGTGCTGCCTTCTATCAAGGGCAGCAAATCACGCTGCACACCTTCGCGGCTGACATCGGTGCCTGATGTTTCCGAACGCTTGGCAACCTTGTCGATTTCATCAATAAAAATAATGCCGGTTTGCTCCACTGCTTCAATGGCTTTGCTATTGAGGTCATCATTGTTGACCAGTTTGGCCGCTTCTTCATCTTTGAGTTGACGCAGCGCATCTTTCACTTTCAAGCGTTTACGTTTGCTTTTGTTACTGCTGAGATTGGAAAACATATTCTGTAACTGGCTGGTCATTTCTTCCATGCCAGGCGGTGCCATAATTTCAACACCGATATTAGCGATACTGACTTCGACTTCGATTTCCTTGTCGTCAAGTTCACCCTCTCTGAGTTTTTTTCTGAAAATCTGGCGCGAATTACTTTCACCAATCGCCGCATCAGTTTTGTCAGTGACACGTGCGGGTGTCAGCAGCGCATCGAGAATACGTTCCTCGGCTGCATCAGCGGCCTGATTTTGTACCTTGTGCATGGCCTGTTCGCGAAACATTTTCACAGCAATATCTGCAAGATCGCGCACAATCGATTCCACATCGCGACCCACATAACCGACTTCTGTAAATTTGGTTGCTTCAACTTTGATAAAAGGCGCATTGGCAAGTTTTGCAAGACGACGTGCAATTTCAGTTTTTCCGACACCCGTTGGACCAATCATCAAAATATTTTTCGGTGAAATTTCTGCACGCAGTGCAGGCTCCAGTTTCATTCTGCGCCAACGATTTCTCAGTGCCAGTGCAACAGATTTTTTTGCCTGTGCCTGCCCCACAATGTGGCGATCAAGTTCATGAACAATTTGTTTGGGTGTCATATCAGACATGGGATTTTCCTGAAAGGGTGACAAAAATAAAAAAATGAAGCGCGATTAAAATTTCAGTTCTTCAATGGTTTGCTGGTGATTGGTATAAATACAAATATCGCCAGCAATGCTTAAAGCTTTCTCAACAATCGTTCTTGCATCAAGTTCGGTATTTTCAAGCAGAGCCTTGGCGGCAGATTGTGCGAAAGGGCCACCCGAACCAATGGCGATAAGATTATTTTCAGGTTCAACCACATCACCATTACCTGTGATGATGAGGGAAGCGCTGTGATCGGCAACCGCAAGCAGGGCATCGAGTTTTCTGAGCACTCTGTCTGTGCGCCAGTCTTTGGCCATTTCAACGGCGGCGCGCACCAGATGCCCCTGATGTTTTTCGAGTTTACCTTCAAAGCGTTCAAACAGTGTGAAGGCATCGGCGGTGCCTCCGGCAAAACCTGCGAGCACTTTTTCTTTATAGAGCCTGCGAACCTTGCGTGCGTTTCCTTTCATGACGGTGTTGCCCATCGTAACCTGACCGTCTCCACCGATAACAACATGATTGCCACGACGTACAGAAAGAATGGTTGTGCCTCGAAATTGATCCACAGGAACCTCGGTAATTTTAATGAAATGGCTAGCACTATGGGGTGGAAATGGCGGGTTTCAAGCCCGAATTATTTCACTTCCATTTTAATACTTGCGATGTTGTTTTCTGCCAGTACATCCATTGCCCTGTTTATTTTTTGTTCGGAAGTGAAGGGGCCAACCTGTACGCGGTGCCAGGCGTTGCCTTTTGTATCAGTCACGCTGCTGATGTTGACATCAAGCCCTTGCATAATCAGCGAAGCCTTGAGTGCATCGGCATCCTGATACGAACGAAAAGAGCCTGCCTGTAATATGTAGGTTTTTTTTGGGGTAGTGCCGGTTTCTGTGCGTGCAGGTGGCCTGGGTGTTTCAATTTTTGCTTCGGGCAGGCGTTGGTAGAATTCAAAGGTGGGCTTTTTCAGCACTTCTTTTCCTTCGCGCATTCTTTCAGCCTGTTTTTTGATTTGCTGACTGCGTTCATTCGTTTCTTCCACGCGTTCAGGTGATTTGGTTTGTTCAAACTGGAGTGTGGAAAGATACACCAGAAAAGCAATGAACAAGCCTGCAACGACACCGGTAAACATCCAGAACCACGCGGGTAATTGTGACTTGCCTGCAACGCTGCGCTTGCTATTGGCTTTTTTTCGTTTGGCAAAATCGTGGCTCATAAATCAATTCAAATGCTGCGGAATGCGCTCTGGTTTGGCTGCGGGATTCTACTCTTGTGCTTGAAGATGCGCAAAATGCTAGAAACTTTCCTGTGGATCGACATCAATAGACCAGCGAACTTTTCGCGCCAAAGGAAGCTGGGCGATGTGTGTAATGATTTGATTGAGTGTGCTGTGCAGCGCATGTCTGTTGTGTGCAAGGAAGAGTAATTGTGCGCGATGTCTTCCTGCCTTTCTTTGCATGGAAGCGGGTGTCGGGCCAAGAATTTTCGGCTGCACAGCATTTTCACAAAGCTGTTTCACTGAATGCAAAAATTCCATGCTGGTTTCAATGTGCGGTGCATCGGCACGTAACAAAGCCATCATGCCAAAAGGAGGAAAGTTCAAGGCTTTCCTGTCTGCCAGCAATTCTGCAGCGAAGCGTTGGTAATCCTGTTTGATGAGGCTTTGTAATTGGGGGTGATCAGGCAGTTGGGTTTGTAACACGATTTCCCCCTTGTCATCTTCGCGACCTGCCCTGCCGATGATTTGAATCAGGGTTTGCCCCATGCGCTCCATGGCACGAAAGTCGGCGCTGAAAAATCCTTGATCACATTCAAGAATGCACACCAGACTGACTTTGGGAAAATGATGACCCTTGGTGAGCATTTGCGTACCCACCAGAATGCAAGGGGTGCCACTGGTGATGATTTTCAGATGCTCGGCAAAGGCATTTTTTTGGCTGGTGCTGTCGCGATCAATACGCAATATCGGTGTTTTTTTGAAGTGCAGGGCGAGTAACTCTTCCACCTTTTCCGTGCCTTGGCCAAGCGCAAGCAAGTTGCCTTCGTGGCATTTGGGGCAGGTTTTTATGGGTGCCTGCCTGAAATTACAGTGGTGGCAGAGCAAGAGCTGTCTGGATTTGTGGTAAGTGAAGCGCGCATCACAATAGGGGCAGGTGGCTAGCCAGTTGCATTCAGGGCAAACCAGTGCCGGTGTATAGCCACGACGATTGATGAAAACCAGCACTTGCCTGTGTTGTTCCAGATGTTTGCGAATATGGTGCAAGCTGTTATGGCTAAGCCCTGCCTGTAATTCCTTGCCGCGAATATCATCAACACGAATGGTGGGGAGCTTGCCCTGAGTGGCACGTTCACTTAAAGGAAGCCGCTGGTAGCGGCCTTGTTCACAATTATGCAGGCTTTCCAGAGACGGCGTGGCACTGCCGAGTATCACGGGAATGTTCCAATCCTTGGCTCTCACCACAGCAAGGTCGCGTGCAGAATAGCGGAAGCCTTCCTGTTGCTTGTAACTCAGGTCATGTTCTTCATCGACGATAATCAAACCTGGCTCAGGGAGGTCGGCGAAAATCGCAGAACGGGTACCAATCACAATGCCCGCCTGATTCTGACGCGCCATATACCAGTTTTTGAAGCGCTCGGTTTCACCAAGCCCTGAATGCAATACCGCAATTTTACAGGTAAAGCGTTGCTGGAAGCGCTGCAGGGTTTGCGGGGTCAGGCCAATTTCTGGCACCAGAATCAGCGCCTGTCGCCCCTGTTCCAGACAGGCTTGCACACAGTGCATGTACACTTCGGTTTTGCCACTGCCAGTAATGCCATGCAGCAGAAAGCTGCCGAATTGGCCGAAGCTTTCAGTAATCCGTTGTGTTGCTGCGGTTTGCTCGGCATTCAGGGTTAAAGGGCTGCTGCGTAGTGTGTGTATTGCTGCATCTTGTGCGGTTCGGGTTTTTCTGGGTAAAGCGACTTGTTGTACCAGCCCTTTTTTTTCCAGTGCTTGCAAGCTGTTAAGCGTGATGCCGCTGGCTTGCAGGGCTTTGTTGCCGATGCCTTGAGCGTGTTTTTTAAGTTCCTGTAAGGCTTCGATTTGGCGAATGGCCTTGCCCAGTTTATCAGGTGGGTAGAGGCTGCCTTTTTCGGTGGTTTGCCACACCATCACGTCTTTATGGTGCAGTGCCTGTTGCTCGCGCAGGCGGGCGGGCAGCGCGTGAAACAGCGCTTCTCCAACAGGGTGATGATAATAACGTGCTGCCCATTGCACGAATTCAAGAAAGCTTTTTGAAACACAGGCTTCGCCATCAATCACTTCGCTAATGGGTTTGATTTGTTCGGCAGCCAGCGCACTGTGTTCACTGGTTTCAATCACGATGCCCACTTCTTTTCTTCGCCCAAAATTCACAGCAACACGCATACCCGCTTCAAGTTCGAACCTTGGGTTTCGGTAGTCAAACACGCTGTAAAGCGGTGTGTTCAGCGCAACGCGTGCGATTGGGTGAGGCATAAAACGGCTTGTATCCAGGGAATTCTTTGATATGATGCGCCTCCCTTTGAGCCGCCCGATGGTTGGCAAGCAGGGCAACACAAACTAATCGTTTATTCTATATCAATCAATGCGGTGCCTGACAAAGCCGAATTCGGCAAAGGCTCAGGTGGCGGCATGAACAGGGTAGCACCATGAAAAAAGACATTCATCCAGCGTATGCTGATATTACGGCGACTTGCAGTTGCGGTAATAGCATTAAAACACGTTCAACTGTTGGCAAAGATATTCATCTGGATATTTGTTCTGCATGCCACCCTTTTTATACAGGGCAACAAAAAATTGTCGATACAGCGGGTCGTATCGATAAATTTAACAAGCGCTTCGGGGCGAAACGCAGCACGAAAAAAGCCTAGGCAGCTTTTAAAATTCAGTTCAATAAAAAAGGCGCTTATGCGCCTTTTTTATTGCTGGGGATTTTTGATACTAGAACAACTGTTCCGGTATCACATCATCATTGCGCACAGGCGAACGGGTTTCGTTCGGATTGAGTTTCGGTGCAAATTCCGCACGAAAAATTTCAAAAATTGCATCAGGCTCACCTGGCTTGGCGGCTTCTCCGGTTTTTGAATTGATTTTTACTGTCACCAGTTTATCGGGGCGAGGGAGTACCTTTTCTTCTTTTCCTTGCAGTGCTGTTTCCATAAAGCTTAACCAAATCGGCAAGGCAGCAGTTGCGCCGAACTCACCGCGCCCAAGCGTTTGTGGCTCATCAAATCCAATCCACACGCTGGTAACGATGTCGCCATTGTAGCCAGTAAACCAGGCATCGAATTGATCATTGGTCGTGCCAGTTTTGCCTCTTAAATCATTACGCTTCATGCTCATGGCGCGTCGACCTGTTCCTTTTGTTATAACATCAGCGAGAATACTGTCCATAATGTAGGCGACACGCTCTTCCATGATTCTTGGTGCATAGATGGGCGTTTGTTCGCTTTCAGACCCAGATTTGCTTTCAGAGATAGATTCGCTGTTTTCTGAATCTTCTGCCGCATCACACTGTCTGCATACGGTTGCAGGATTTGCCTTGAAAATAATGTGATCTTGAGAATCTCTTAATTCATCAAGAATGTAGGGGCTGATTTTATAGCCACCATTGGCAAAACTTGAAAAACCTGTCGCTACCTGCATCGGGTTAAGACTTGCAGAACCAAGCGACAAGGAAAGATTTGCAGGTAGTTGATTTTTTTCAAAACCAAAGCGTTCCATAGAATCGATGGTTGGTTGAACGCCGAGCGTGCTCAGAATGCGAATGGAAACCAGATTACGCGAAAGATAAAGCGCCTGACGAAAGCGCATCGGGCCATAAAAACGTCCACCAGAATTTCCAGGTTTCCATTTGCCTTCCAGTGCAGAATCCTCGAATACAACGGGCGCATCATTCACAATGCTTGCTGCGGTAAAACCACTTTCCAAAGCCTTGGTATAAATAAACGGTTTGAAACTGGAACCTGCCTGACGGCCACCCTGAACAGCTCTGTTAAATTTGCTGTCGTTGTGATCATAACCACCGACCAGAGCCAGCACGGCGCCGTTTTGTGGATCGAGCGCAATAATCGCACTTTGTACTTCCGGTATCTGGGCAAGTCGCCAGCTATCAGGCTGATTTCTTCTTAAATAAACCACATCGCCGCTTTTTAATACTTGCGATATTTTTTCAGGTACTTTGCCAACGGTATTTCGGGTAACGAAAGGCGCTGCCCATAAAATGTTTTCAGCACTTGCTTTCACCAGTGTGCCATTTTCAAGTAACAAAATGCTCGAGGCGCTTTCATCATCAACCAGTAGAGTGAGTGCAGAATGCAAGTTTGCAGAGGCAGGGATTTGTTTGAAGTAAGCAGAGAAATCAATATTCAGTTGAGACAATAAATTTCTGATGAAGAGTAATTCTGCCTGTTCCTCAGAATAGGTTTCATGGGCTTTTTGCGTGGTGAGATTTCTCAGTGCTAATGTTTTTTGTAACTCTGGAATTTGATGTTTCTGTTGAGAAAAATTGTCAGCTAATGTAGCCAGTGCTTCCAGCTCTACATGTTTGATAACACCACGATAACCATGCCTTTCATCGTATTGGTGAACGCCCAGCTCCAGCGCTTTGTTAGCAGCCAGTTGCGTGTTTGAATGAATGGTCGCGTAAGCCTTGTAGCCCTCTGTGTAAATGGATTCACCAAACTGATCAAATAATTCCTTTCTAATCATTTCGGCAACGTAGGGTGCACTGATTTCATTAGCCTGTCCGTAATCTTTCTCGGTGAGTGGCTCCAGCGTTGCTTCGAGATGTTGTTCTTTGGTAATAAAGTTCAGCTCAAGCATTCTTCCAAGAATCCAGTTGCGTCTTTCCAATGCACGCTCAGGATTATTGACCGGATTATTTGCAGCGGGCGCTTTGGGCAAGCCTGCAATCATCGCCAGTTGAGCAAGGCTCAATTCATCTATTTTTTTGTTGTAGTAAACCTGTGCAGCAGCCTGAATTCCGTAAGCACGTTTACCCAGATAGATTTCATTCAGATAGAGCTCAAGGATTTCCTCTTTGGTAAGTTCGTTCTCCAGTTGTATGGCAAGAATGATTTCCTTGAACTTTCGTTTGAACTTGCGTTCCTTGTTCAGAAACAGTGCGCGTGTTAATTGCATGGTGATGGTGCTGCCACCGCCGCCTTTGATTGAACCTTTGTTTTGCACCATCAGTTTGACAGCACGTGTAAGCCCCTTGATGTCAACTCCAGAGTGCTTGAAGAAATCACTGTCTTCGGCGGCCAACACCGCTTTGACAAACTTGTCTGGCACTTCATTGTATTTGATGGGCGTTCTGCGTTTTTCACCAAATTCGGCAATCAGCTTTTCATCTTGAGTGTAGACACGCAGCGGAATCTGGAAACGTATATCCCTGAGCGCTTCCATGCTGGGTAGTTCAGGTTTCAGATAAAAGTAAATACCAGTGACGAGCGCAGCAGAGGAAAATATGCCAAGTACCAGCAAAAGCAGGATAATTCTGAAAAAACGGCCGATTTTTGACATAAATCTATAATAATCAATAAGTTACAACTTAAACATGAAGGGCTTTGTGTAAAACCACCTCTACAGTGCGGAAGTTTCACGGAAAATTTAAATATAGCAGTTGTATTTGCTTTATTATTTAATGTATTCTCGTATGAATGTCGTGTAAGTATATATTAGAAATAGAAAAATTACTTATTCCGAGACCCAAAACCAGATGCAACTCCAAGACTTGAAAGAACAAATTGCGGGCTTATTTGGCCCCCGACCTATATCGCTTGTTGGCCTCGATATTAGTTCGACCTCTGTAAAATTGCTCGAACTTTCCCGACAAGGGGATAAGTATCGGGTGGAAGCCTATGGCGTTGAACCACTCCCACAGAATGCCGTCGTTGAAAAAAATATCAATGATGTTGAAGGGGTCAGTATTGCCATCACCAACCTGCTCAGTCGGGTTAAAACCAGCACAAAAAATATTGCGGTTGCGGTTGCAGGTTCGGCGGTGATTACCAAAACCATCGAAATGGATGCTTCTCTTAACGAAGATGATATGGAAATGCAGATCAGGGTCGAAGCAGACCAATATATTCCCTATCAGTTAGATGAAGTGAGTATTGATTTTGATGTCATAGGCCCTGTTGACGGCAATGATGAACTGGTTGAAGTGCTGTTGGCAGCCTGCAGGAACGAGACCATCGAGTTAAAGCAGGAAGCGGTTGAGATGTCAGGTCTTGTACCTAAAGTGATGGACGTTGAAATCTATGCCATGGAGCGAGCTTTTTCCCTGATTGCCAATCAACTGCCTGGCGATGTGGCGACAGTAGCCATTATTGATATTGGTGCGACCATGACCACCTTAAGCGTCATCAATGAAGGCAATACAATTTATACCCGTGAACAATTATTTGGTGGCAAACAGCTCACGGAAGAAATTCAGCGCCGTTACGGTTTGTCGGTCGAAGAAGCGGGATTGGCGAAGAAACAGGGTGGCTTGCCTGATGATTATGAAACCGAAGTGCTGATGCCCTTTAAAGACGCAGTGGTTCAGCAGGTTTCGCGCTCGTTACAATTCTTTTTCTCGTCGAGTCAATTTAATGATATTGACCAAATCGTGCTGGTTGGCGGCACGGCATCGATTGATGGCTTGGCCGAACAGGTTCAAGAGAAGGTAGGTACGCCAACCATCGTTGGAAATCCTTTTGTCGATATGACTTTGTCTTCCAAAGTCAGTGCAGGTGCCTTAAGTAACGATGCGCCCGCACTTATGATTGCATGTGGACTGGCTTTGAGGAGTTTTGACACATGACAAAAATTAACCTCCTTCCCTGGCGTGAAGAACGTCGTAAAGAACTGCAAAGGCAGTTCATCTCGATTATTGGCGGTATCGTAATTCTCGCAGGCCTGTGTGTTTATGTTGTTTATGGCTACTACGGCAGTGAAGTCAGTAGCCAGAT
Organism: uncultured Pseudomonadales bacterium; assembly: GCA_964557005.1. Taxonomy (GTDB): domain Bacteria; phylum Pseudomonadota; class Gammaproteobacteria; order Pseudomonadales; family JBECKS01; genus JBECKS01. The sequence continues at coordinate 152,959 of CAZKYI010000003.1, read as the reverse complement.
GGCGCGTAACAAATTTATTCAGGGTGAAATTGCCAGTCTGGAAATCAGAATTACTGAAATCCGCGAGCTTCAGGAAAGAAGAGATCAGATTGTGGATAGCATGAAAGTCATTCAGGAATTGCAGGGAAATCGTCCTGTTGTCGTGCATGCAATGGGTGCTATTGCGAACACCATTCCTGAAGGTGTTTATTACACAAAAATTGAGAAAAACGGCAATCTGTATCGTATGTTTGGTGTGGCAGAAACCAATAACAGAATTTCAAGATTGATGCGAAATCTGGATGAGTCAGATTGGTTTAAGGAACCAGTATTGGTAAAAGTGGTCGGTTCAAAAGATTCACAAGCTGAAGATAAAGCCAATATCTTTGAGTTGACGGTCATGCAGGAAACCCCCAACCAGAAAGACGACAATGGTGAGCAGGGCAGGTGATTTGTGAAGATTGATTTCGAAGAAATTCAACAAACCATTCAGAATCTCGATCCGGAGAATGTCGGTTCCTGGCCTGCCTATATAAAAAATGCCATTTATCTTCTGGTTTTTATTGGTGTTTTTATTGCGGGGAATTATTTTCTGGTAGCAGATGTGCGAACAGATTTAATACGCCAGAAAGGTGAGGAAGCCAAGCTCGTTCAATCTTATGAAAGCAAATCATTTCAGGCGGCTAACCTTGATGAGTTCAAGAAGCAAATGGAAGATTTAGATGGCAGCTATGCTGCACTGCTTCGGCAGTTGCCTCGTGACACAGAGGTGCCAGGTTTGTTAGAGGACATTACCAATACCGGCAGGGGAAGTGGTCTCAAATTTGAAAGTATTGATTTGGGAAAAGAGGAACGAGTTGAATTTTATTCTGTATTGCCCATTCATTTGAAAGTGGAGGGTGGGTATCACGGACTGGCGGGTTTTGTCAGTGGTGTTGCCGGTTTGCCACGTATTGTCACCTTGCATGATTATGTTATAGAAGCTGACAAGGCAGAAGGTCGAAATCTGGGTACAAAATTGAGAATGGATATTAAAGCCAAAACCTATCGTTATCAGGATGAGGCATCCAAATGAAGGCGTTTAACTCATTTAAAACGATTGGATTTTTCATCGCTGTGTTGAGTCTTGTTGCTTGTAGCAGCGGTGATGAAATGCAGGACTTGCGTGCAAAATTGGCCGAAATTAATGCCAAGCCGAAAGGCCGTATTCCGCCTCCACCTGAATTCAAGGCATTTGAGACCTTTACTTATCAATCCGCAGGTTTGCGCAGTCCCTTTGAACGCCCTGTTGAAGTGGTATTTGAAACGAAAATTCAGGTGGGTAAATCTGTTACGCCGGATTTGCAACGTCGCAAGGAGCCTCTGGAAAGATTCAGTCTCGATGCAATGTTATTTGTAGGTACCTTGGCCAAGGAGCAACAGGAAGGCACCTTGTATGCAATTATTGATGATGGCAGCGGTGGTGTTCATCGTGTGCAGATAGGAGACTATCTGGGTCAGAATTACGGCAAGGTCGTCAGTATCAATGCACGCAGAATCGAGGTAATTGAAATCGTACCAAGCGGTCAGTTGGATGATGAAGGTAATAAGTTGTGGGTAGAGCGCCCAAGAAATTTGGTGCTGAGAGACGAATAATAAAAAGAGTAGGATATTATGAAAACGCTAGATCAAAATTTCCGAATAAATTCCGCGTTTGGATTAGGGCAGGCGATTGTTGCTTTTGTCATTCTGGCTTTCACCTCATTAGCGCAAGCTGTGCAGTTGCAAAGTGTTGATTATTCAAGTTTGCCAGGTGACAAGGTTGAACTGCGTTTTTCGTTTGATTCCAAACCACCAGAGCCAAAAGGGTACAATATAGAAAAACCTGCACGCATTGCATTGGATTTGGAAGGTGTCAGTAGTGGATTAAAATCCAAGTACCATGAGCTTGGTTTGGGTAATGCACGCAATCTTACCGTTGTTGAAGCGGGTAGCAGAACCCGCCTGATTATCAATCTTACCCAACTGGAAAGTTATAAAACCGAAATTCGTAACAACACACTTCATGTGATTCTTGGTGAAGGTGGCCCCCAACGAGTATCTATCGCAGCGCCAGAGGCGGCTGTATCTGGAATGAAGACTGATGCTGAAAAATCAGGCGTGTATAGCTCTCAGGAAATTCGCGGTGTGGATTTTCAGCGTGGTGTTGAGGGCGAAGGTAAAATTGTCGTTTCACTTTCCGATCCTCATACCAGAGTCAATATGCGCAAGGAAGGTGATAAAATTCATGTCAAATTTATCGGCACCAGCCTTCCAGGTGAATTGGTAAGGCGGCTCGATGTGGTGGATTTCGCAACCCCTGTGAAGGAAATAGATGCCACCAATCAATCAGATGGCGTTTTAATTGCCATCAAGCCTCATGGGGAATATGAACATCTCGCGTATCAAACAGATAATACCTACATTATCAGTGTGAAGCCTTTATCCGCCGAAGCAGTTGAGAAGAAACGCAGAAAAGTCTTTTCATATACTGGTGAAAAACTTTCATTAAATTTTCAGGATATTGAAGTCAGAGCCGTGCTCCAGTTAATTGCAGATTTTACCGAGCTCAATCTGGTTGCAAGTGATACGGTGGGTGGAAAAATTACCCTGCGTTTACAAAACGTGCCTTGGGATCAGGCGCTGGAATTAATTCTCAAAACCAAAGGTCTGGATCAACGAAAAGTGGGTAATGTTCTTCTGGTTGCTCCCGCTGATGAAATTGCTGCAAGGGAAAAACTGGAACTCGAAGCCAATAAACAAGTAGAGGCTTTGGCACCGCTCCAGTCTGAATTTTTTACAATTAAATATGCCGCTGCGGCAGATATAAAAGAATTTCTGGCTTCCGAAAATTCTAAAATCATTTCAGAACGCGGTGCTGTAGTGCTGGATGCCAGAACCAATACCTTGTTGATTCAGGATACAGCAGCCAAGCTCGCGGAAATCCGTGACATCATTACAACTTTGGATTTACCTGTTCGTCAGGTATTGATTGAGGCCAGAGTGGTTGTGTCTTCTTCAAATCTTTCAGATGAGCTGGGTGTGAGATGGGGCGGCAGCGGTTTTGACAGAAATGGCACCCGTTTGGTTACAGGTACGGCAGATAGAGGAATGACCCAGTTTGAAAACATGAGTCAGGGCGATCCTATCCTGTTTGATTTTGGGCCTACGGGTAGTTCTTATGTGGTTGATATGGGGGTAACCGATAGTCAGGCAACTTCGATGTCAGTTGGTTTTCTGGGTAGAGATGGTTTGCTTGAGTTAGAGTTATCAGCAATCGAAGCCGAAGGACAGGCAGAAATTATTTCAACACCAAAGGTTCTTACTTCTGATGCAAAAGAAGCACAAATTCTTTCTGGTAAAAAAGTACCGATTCAGACCATAGATAACGGTACAGTGTCAATCACCTACGTCGAAGCGGCATTAGGGTTGACGGTAACGCCTCATATTACGCCTGATAACAGAGTCCTGCTCAATCTGAATGTTACGCAGGATAGTCTGGCGGGTGAAGGTGCCGGTGGTAACCCGATTATTGATATTAATCAGGTCAACACTCAGGTGTTGGTAACCAACGGAGATACAGTTGTTCTGGGTGGTGTGTTTGTTACTACCGATATTCAACAGGAGTTCAAAACACCGTTTTTTGGAGATTTGCCTATTATCGGGCGACTTTTCAGAAAATCGATAAATTCCAGCCAAAAGCAAGAGCTGCTGGTTTTCATTACACCTAAAATTGTCACCGATGTATTGGCCAGTAATTAGATAGTTATTTTATGTCTAATATATTTTTGGTCGGCCCGATGGGTGCTGGTAAAACTACTATTGGTAAATTACTGGCAACAGAACTTTCCTACGATTTTATCGATTCCGATAGAGAAATTGAGCAGCGTGCCGGTGCGGATATTTCGTGGATTTTTGATGTAGAAGGAGAAGAAGGTTTTCGCAAACGTGAAAGCAAGGTGATTTATGAGCTGGCGCAAGGCTCCAAAGCAGTTATTGCAACTGGCGGCGGCGCAGTGTTAAGCGAAGAAACCCGACGTTTACTCAAAGCACATGGATTTACAGTTTATATTTCTGCACCTTTGAATATCCTGCTTGAAAGAACTGCTCAGGATAAAACCAGACCTTTGCTTCAGGTGGATAATCCAGAAGAGAATTTTCGAAAAATTCTTGATGAACGGGAAGCGTTGTATAAGGAAGTTGCCAACATTGAGCTGGATAGTCACAACCTTTCTTCAAAACAGGTGGTTAATCAAATCGTGAGCAGCCTGCCCTGATATTCAAGGCAAAAAGCGGCAAAGCTGCTGTTTATAAATTATAATGCCTCAACTGAATCACGAGGCAATCTGTGCATACTTCAATCACTATCGAACTTGGGGAGCGCTCTTATCCCGTCATTACAGGCTCTCATTTGCTTGCTCATGCCGATGCGCTGCTGGAGCCTTACATCAAAGGTAAGCAAGTTTGTATTGTCAGCAATGAAACCGTAGCGCCCTTATACCTTGAAGGCTTGCTTGCCTGCCTGACAAAAAAATATCAGGTAATTAGCCATATTCTTCCTGATGGCGAGCGTTATAAAAATCTGGAAACCCTGAGCGGAATCTTTGAAACCTTGCTTGCGAACAAATGTAATCGCGATGTCACTCTGCTTGCCTTGGGTGGGGGTGTTGTTGGCGATATGACGGGATTTGCAGCCGCAAGTTTTATGCGCGGTGTTAATTTTATTCAGATTCCCACTACCTTGCTGGCGCAAGTCGATTCATCGGTGGGCGGTAAAACGGGGGTGAATCATGCGCTGGGTAAGAACATGATCGGTGCATTTTACCAACCCAAATGCGTATTGGCGGATGTAGATACACTTGGTACCTTGCCCGAAAGAGAGTTGTCGGCAGGCATTGCAGAAGTGATTAAATATGCGCTCATCATCAAGCCTGAATTTTTCCCCTGGCTTGAGAGCAATATGACTGCATTGTTAGATAAAAATCCACAAGCGTTAACGCATGCCATTCAGACATCGTGTGAATGCAAGGCTTACGTGGTAGGGCAAGATGAAAACGAAACAGGATTACGGGCGATTCTGAATCTTGGACACACCTTTGGCCATGCACTCGAAGCGCATTATCAATATAAAGTGCTTTTACACGGCGAAGCGGTTGCAATCGGTATGTGTATGGCTGTAAAACTTTCAAGCCTTCAGGGAAAAATCAGTGAACAGGAAGTTAAAAGAATTGAGCATTTAATTTCTGCTGCGCAGTTGCCAACCCGCACACCTGATGTCATCGAACTTGAAAAATTATTGCCCTATATGAAAGTGGATAAAAAAGCACAAAGTGGAAAAGTTCGCCTGGTAACACTGGCAAGGCTTGGACAAGCAGAAATTATCGATACTTTTGATATGCATCAACTGGAACAATCCATCAAGGCTTACATGCCGTAGGAGGCAGTATGCACACTTCATTTTCGAAAGTCACAGTCAGGGAAGCGCTTGAACATTTTTCTGATTTTTCAGAAAAACAAACAGATGTTCTCCAGAATGCACGGGATATTTTTATTGCCGAGTCGGAAGATACCCTGTTTCAGTTGGAAGATGGCCTTGCTCAAAATGGGAATTGCTATCTGGTAACTCTCGAGCTAGAAGATTTATCCAGTAGAGAAACATTGATTTCAAGAATTTACCAAACGGTTTTTGAAGATGCGTCCGACCAGCTTAATTTGTCTCAACAAATTGAAGCGATTGAGCAAGAATTCCCGCAAGGACAAAAATGTATCTTGAGCCTTATTGATTTCGATGATTGCCACAGCAGGGCGCAAGAAAATTTTCTATCGCTTGCAGTGGTGAGCAAATCCTTTGGTTTATTGCTATACAGTGAGAAATCGATTGATGCCGGCGAAGAGTCGCTTCAACGTTTGTGGAGAGTGCTTGCAAAAAGAGTTGCTTGCGTTGGTGCTGATGAAATATTTACTGATGAAAATATGGACGAAACATCTTTTTTAGATGAAGAAGATATGGAGCAAGACAATGCAAATAGAAACAAACTATGGTATCAGCTGGTGCCCAAATACCATCTGGCTGGTGGTCTGATTCTCTTTCTCATTGTGATTGCGCTTTGGAATATGGATTTAAGTGGTGAAAAGCAGCAAACAATAGAGCTTGTAGAAAGTCAAAGTGACACTTTTGTTAAGCCAATTAATGAAGATGTGCAAAAAGTTGCAATAGAAGAACCGATAGAAACCATAGAAACCAAACAGGCAGATATTATTCCAGAAGAAATCATTGAAACGATTGAACCTGTTGAACAAAAACCTGTGAGCAAGCTACCTGTTATCAACAAGCCTGAGTCTGGCAAGGTCGACTGGTCGCCTTATCAAAGCGAACAGTGGATTAAGAAACAAAATCCCAAGGCTTACACTTTGCAAATTCTCGCTTCTCATAATGAACAAGGCGTGAGAGATTTTTTCCATGAACAAGGCATCAGTAGTCAGTATGCGGTTTTTACAACACAAAAAGATAACAAGCCCTGGCATATTGTGATTTACGGAATCTACGAAACCCATGAACAGGCAGACAGAGCCAGACACACCTTGCCAGACTATCTGAAAAATCTTTCACCGTGGATTCGTCCATTTTCTGCAATTCAACAATCCTTAAATTAAATCCAAATCAGGAAATTATTTTGTCACAGCTCAAGAATGATCGATTTTTAAAAGCCCTTCTTAAACAAGAAGTTGATGTTACACCCGTGTGGATGATGAGACAGGCAGGCCGTTATCTGCCTGAATATCGTGCGCTCAGAAAAAATGCAGGCGGTTTTCTGGTCATGTGTCAAAACCCTCAGCTCGCCTGTGAAATTACTTTGCAACCTGTCGAGCGTTTTCCACTTGATGCCGCTATTTTGTTTTCCGATATTTTAACCATTCCAGATGCGATGGGTTTGGGTTTGTATTTTGAAGAAGGTGAAGGCCCACGCTTTAAAAAACCTGTTCGCACAGAACAGCAAATCACGGCATTAAAAGTTGTCAATTCTGAAAAAGATTTAAGCTATGTTACCGATGCGGTGAAGTTAATTCGCAAGGAATTAAATGGTCACGTACCGTTGATTGGTTTTTCAGGTAGTCCCTGGACACTCGCCACTTACATGGTGGAAGGCGGGCCAAGCAAGAATTATCACCTCATCAAAAGCATGTTATTTAATCAACCAGAACTCGCACATCGCTTGCTTGATACGCTTGCCGATTCGGTGATTGATTATCTCAATGCACAAATAAAAGCAGGCGCACAAGCTGTGCAAATATTTGATACCTGGGGCGGTATTTTGAGTGAAGCTGCGTACAAAGAATTTTCACTGAAATATATGAAAAAAATTGTCGATGGTTTAATCAAGGAAAATGAAGGAAGAAAAGTGCCTAGCATTTTATTCACCAAAAATGGTGGCTTGTGGTTAGAGGATTTAGCCAATACTGGCAGCAATGCTTTGGGTCTGGATTGGACGATTGATATAGGCAAAGCGCGTGCACGCGTGGGTGAGCGTGTGGCCTTGCAGGGCAATCTTGACCCTGCCATGTTGTACGCAAGTCCTCAGCGTATTCGTGAAGAAGTTGCTGCAATTCTTGCAGCTTTTGGAAAAGGCAATGGTCATGTGTTTAATCTTGGGCATGGCATTACGCCAGAAGTGAATCCTGAACATGCAGCGGTATTTATTGATGCCGTGCATGAACTCAGTCAGGCCTATCATTAGTCTTTAAGGAAGCGCGTTATGAAACTGGCACTGCACTGGCAAATTGCGATTGCAATTATTCTTGCAGTGATTGCAGGCATGCTCACCAGTGCAGAAGCCAGTGTTTTTGGTATTCGTGTTTTAGAGATGTATGAGTTTGTCGGCACCTTGTTTCTCAATGCACTCAAGATGATTATTGTGCCGCTGATTTTTTCTTCCATTGTTGCAGGCGTGGCAAGCTTGGGGAATGGTAAAAATGTCGGACGACTTGCCTGGAAAACCGTACTTTTTTACACCTTGACTTGTTTGTTAGCGATTCTGATTGGGCTTGCGTTTGTCAATGTGATTGAGCCTGGCAGGGAAAACGGTGAGCCTGTAAAAGAAAAACTGGCCTTGCATGCAGACACCAGCGGATTGACCGAAAAAATTTCAGATAAAGGTATGGGCGATGTTGCGCAGATTTTTATCCGTATGATTCCCACCAATATCGTGATGGCTGCCGCAGAAGGGGAAATGCTGGGCTTGATTACATTCAGCATTTTGTTTGGTTTTTTCATCATTCGCATTAACCCGCAAGGACGAGATGCGCTTATCAATCTCACCAATGCGGTTTATGAAACCATGATGTTGATGACCTTGTTCGTCATGCGTTTTGTGCCGATTGGTGTATTTGCCTTGGTAGCCAAAACCGTGTCAGTAACAGGCTTTGAAGCTTTTGTGCCTTTGTTCTGGTTTTTTATCACGGTGGTGGTGGCGCTTCTGGTGCATGTATTTGTTGCATATCCGCTGATTTTATACACGGCAGGTATCAGCCCCACCAAACAGATTAAAGCAATGATGCCGGCACTGCTCATGGCGTTTTCCAGCGCTTCATCTTCCGCTACCTTACCTCTAACCATTCGCAGTGTGGAAGAAAATGCAGGCGTTTCCAAAGAAATCAGCAGTTTTGTGCTTCCCTTGGGTGCTACGGTTAATATGAATGGCACAGCCTTGTATGAATGTGTGGCAGCCATGTTTATTGCACAAGCCTATGGTATTGAACTGGGTTTTGCGACCCAGTTGACGATTGTGTTACTCGCCTTGCTCACTTCGATTGGTGTTGCAGGTATTCCGGCAGCCAGTCTGGTCGCCATCAGCATTATTCTGGTTGCGGTTGGTTTACCGATGGAAGCGATAGGCTTGATTCTGGTTACCGATCGCGTGCTCGATATGTGTCGCACAGCCGTTAACGTTTATGGTGATACCTGCGCAGCAACCGTGATTGCACGCAGTGAAGGTGAGCAAACGGCTGTGGCCAAAAGACGTGTTGTTGAACATGCACCAGAGCCATGACACAATCTTTGGCGAGCATTGAAAAATCATAATGAGAACGAATATGTTGCATACAGTAGAAGCTGTCATTGACCAACAAGGCCAGATACGATGGTCGGAGCGCATACAGTTGAGTGCTCCACAACGCGTGTTGATTACCTTGCTTGATCCCATTGATGATGAACCACTGTTGCTGTCTGAGCCTGCTTTAGCAGAGTGGCTGAACAAGGAAGAGGAGTCCGCGTGGGCACATTTACAGCCGGAAGCATAGTGCTGGTTTCCTTTCCCTTTTCGGATTTATCACGCACCAAACTACGCCCTGCGGCAGTGATTGCCACCCTCGATAAAGGTGATTGCATTCTCTGCCAAATCACCAGTCAACCTTATGATGGTCAAGCGCTTGAATTGAATCAAAAAGATTTTACCGAAGGTTCGTTGCAACGAATCAGTTATGCGCGTCCGGGAAAATTATTTACCGCGCATGACAGCCTGCTACAGCGCGAAGTTGGCAAACTTTCAGCAACAACATTGCATGCACTGCGTGAACAGGTTGTCAGCACGATTCGTGGAAATAACAACTAAAAACTGTTATGAGCCTTAGTTCGAAATTAACCAAGTTTGTTGGTAGCGTAGCTGGGTGGGTGTTGATATTAATCGGCTCTATAAGTGTGGCCTACGCTTTCGCGGAATTGGTACTTCTATATCAGGGCGTTGTACCTGGTGAGCCAATATACTTGGATGAACTTGCCCCGACATATCCTGAGTTATTTCGTATGCTTATTATCTCTTTTGTATTGCTGTTGGCTGGTATCGGCATCCGATATGTATCTGCAAACGAGGAATGAACGCCGCCAAGCGGCGCCCCTTCAACACCTTGACTTCATTTCCCCCCTGTAAGAGTGTAGGCGCTTTCAAATTCAAAGTTTCAGGAGCTAATCATGCGAGCAGTTGTTGTTGATAAATTGAATGAGTATTCGGTGCAGGACATTCACATTGACCCCCCGAAAGCGGGTGAAGTGAGAGTAAAAATAAAAGCTGCGGGTGTTTGCCATTCAGATTTATCGGTGATCAACGGTACGATTCCACTTGCCAATTTCGGTGCGCTGGTTTTGGGGCATGAAGGGGCAGGCATCGTCACTGAACTGGGTGAAGGTGTGAAGGGGCTGGCAGTGGGCGATCACGTGGCGCTTTCGTGGGTGTACATGTGTGGCGATTGTTATTACTGCGATCACGACCAGCATCATCTGTGCAATACGGCGGATAGAACCTTGGGCAAGATGCTCGATGGCACCAGCCGCGTGCATCGGCAAAATGGTGAAAGCCTGAACACCATGATGATGACAGGCTGCATGGCGGAAGAATCCATCGTACCGGCGGCCAACTGCGTCAAAATTGATAAAGACATTCCTTTCACCGTTGCCGCCTTTCTAGGCTGTGGTGTGATGACAGGCGTAGGTGCCGCCATCAAAACCGCCAAGGTGGAGCCAGGTTCAACAGTGGCTGTCATCGGGTGCGGTGGCATCGGGCTTTCCATTATTCAAGGTGCGCGTATTGCTGGCGCGAAAATGGTGATTGCGGTTGATCAAATGCAAAGCAAGCTCGATATGGCGCAAAAATTTGGCGCAACGCATGGCGTGCTTGGCGACGATGCGGTGAATCAGGTGAAAGCCCTAACCAAAGGCATCGGTGTGGATTTCGGTTTTGAAGCGGTGGGTATTCCTGCAACCGTGAAAATTCTCGATCAACTCACGCGTCGTGGCGGAACTGCAACCGTCGTCGGTGTGGGCAGCCTCACCAAAAATTTTGAATTCAATGCCTTTGGATTTTCCATGACAGGGAAAACATTCAAAGGCTGTTATTATGGCAGCGCCTACCCGAAAGTGGATTTCCCGAACTTGCTCGCACTGTATAAAAACGGCCAACTGGATCTGGATAATATGATTTCCAAAACCTATTCGATTGAGCAAATTAAAGAAGCCTTTGCCGATATGGAAGGCGGCTCCAATGCGCGAGGCATTGTGGTTTTTGACTAGGATTTGGGTGTGCGCGCCAGTGACCAGAAATCCACTCTCTGCACACCTGCCTGTTTAAGTAAGGCTGCCACTGCGTGCATGGTCGCACCGGTGGTGATGACATCATCAAACAACGCAATATGGTTGAAGCTTTCCAAACCGTGATTCCTTGCCAGTGAAAATGCACCCTGCACATTCAAATGTCGCTGCTCAATCCCCAGTGACATCTGCGAGGGCGTTGCGCGCGATTTAAGCACCACTTGTTTTAGCACTTTGATGTTTAGCTGCTTGCCAATCGGTAAGGCCAGCACTTCGGCTTGATTGAAACCGCGTTTGAATTCCCGTCTGGCATGCAGCGGAATCGACAAAACAGCCTGAGGTAAGCAATCACTTTCATAATATGCCTTGCAACTCAAGGTAAATAATTCCGCCAAACAAGGTACCACAGCGAGTTGTTTCTGGAATTTGAGCTGGCCAATCAGCTCGGGCAAGGGGAAGCGATAAGCCACCGCACAAACACTGCGATATTGAAGCGGTTGTTTTGCCAGACAATCACCACAGTGAAGCACAGTCTTGTTCGAGCCTTCGATGTGAGGAATCGCGATGCCGCAGCGAAAACAGGCAGGCTGTTCTTTCGCCAGTGCTGCAAGGCAAAAGGCGCATAGATGCTGATATGAATGCGTGGGTGAAGCCACGATGCTGCCTTCACATAAATAGCAGATTTGTTGAGTGAGCTTGTAAACCAAAATAGCCTTCCTTGGTTGACAGCGTTTGGGCAAGCACTAACATAGCCCCACCCACCACTACGGTCAGCCTAAAATTTTAATTACTTGAGAAAGGTCAGGATATGAACGCCACTGCCACCGCCGCTTTAACTGCACATCTGCGTCATGATTGGAGTCTCCCTGAAATACGCGCTCTGTACCAACTTCCTTTTATGGATTTGCTGTTCAAGGCACACAGTATTCATCGCGAATACCAGCCAGCAAATCAGGTGCAGATTAGCACGCTGATGAGCATCAAGACAGGTGCTTGCCCTGAGGACTGCAAATACTGCTCACAAAGCGGGCATCACAATACGGGTCTCGAAAAAGAAAAATTTCTTGCAGTGCAAAAAGTGCTGGAAGATGCACAGAAAGCCAAGACGGCAGGCGCTTCGCGTTTTTGCATGGGTGCGGCGTGGCGCTCGCCCACTGAAAAAGATTGGCCACAGGTTCTGGAAATGGTGAAAGGTGTTAAAGCCTTGGGCATGGAAACCTGTATGACACTCGGCATGCTCGATGAAACACAGGCACAGGATTTGGCGAATGCGGGGCTGGATTATTATAACCACAACCTCGATACGTCTCGCTCATATTACAAAGACATTATTACCACGCGCACCTATCAGGACAGGTTGGATACGCTCGCCAATGTGCGCGATGCAGGCATGAAAGTGTGTTGCGGTGGGATTATCGGCATGGGCGAAAGCGAAAATGATCGCCTGGGTTTATTGATGGAATTGGCGAATTTACCTGAGCACCCTGAAAGCGTCCCTATTAATATGCTGGTTAAAATTAAAGGCACGCCACTGGAAAACACTGCTGCACTCGATGAATTTGATTTTATTCGTACCATTGCGGTTGCGCGGATTATCATGCCTGCATCGTTTGTGCGTTTATCCGCAGGGCGCGAAAGCATGAGCGAGCAAACGCAGGCACTGTGTTATTTTGCAGGCGCCAATTCCATTTTCTACGGCGAAAAATTGCTCACCACCGCCAATGCCAATGCCAATGCGGATATGGCCTTGCTCAATAAACTGGGCATTCAACCCCTGCAAATTGAAACAGAACATGCACAAGCCAATCTGGAAGCGCAGTTACTGGATTCTGTGGTGGCTCAAAAAGAAAGTCAGCTTTATTACGATGCTGCTAAAAAGACAGCATGAGTCTGGAAACTCGTGTGCAGGCGCGTTTGGCGGAGCGTGCGCATAATCATCTCTATCGTCAGCGCAGAGTATTGCAAAGCGCACAGGCCGAGCGCATTCGTCTGCAAAATCAGCCTAACGATATTCTGAATTTTTGCAGCAATGATTATCTCGGTTTGGCGAAACATCCCAAGTTGATTGAAAGCTTGCAGCAAGCGAGCAAAGCTTTTGGTGTTGGCAGTGGTGCATCGCATTTGGTGATTGGTCATCATCAGGCACATCACGATCTGGAACAAAAACTTGCACAATTTTTGAATGTTGAAGCGTGTCTGGTGTTTGGCAGTGGTTATGCTGCCAATGTTGGCATATTGACGAGCTTGTTAGACAAGGGTGATGCAGTATTTCAGGACAAGCTCAATCACGCTTCCTTGCTCGATGGTGGTTTGTTCAGCGGCGCACGCTTTCAGCGTTATTTGCATAATGATATGAAAAGCCTTTCAAACAAACTTGAAAATAATCAGGCCGAAAACCGCATGATTGTAAGTGATGCAGTGTTCAGCATGGATGGTGACAGTGCCGATATTCCCACACTGCTTGAACTGGCACAGCGCCACCAGACATGGTTAATGCTCGATGATGCGCATGGCTTTGGCGTGCTTGGTGAAGGTGGACGTGGCAGTGTCAACGCACAAGGTGTGACACAAAATGCTGTGCCTGTTTACATGGCGACTTTTGGCAAGGCGCTGGGGACATCGGGCGCTTTTGTTGCAGGCAGTAAAAACCTGATTGAATATCTTATTCAATTTTGCCGCCATTATATTTACACCACCGCCATGCCACCTGCGATGGCGGTGTGTACGCAAACCGCGCTGGATTTATTGCAACAGGAAAGCTGGAGACAAACCCATTTACAAAAACTGATTCAGTTCTTCAAACAGGAAGCGCAGGCTTTGGGTTTAATGCTTTTACCCTCCGATACTGCAATTCAACCGCTGGTTTTGAACAGCGCAGAACAGGCATTGGCGTGGTCAGAAGCGCTGCTGCAAGAGCATATTCTGGTCACCGCCATTCGCCCACCTACCGTGCCTGCCAATAGTTCACGCTTGCGCATTACGCTCAGTGCTGCGCACAGCGAAAGCGATATTGAGCACCTGCTTTGCAGCCTTAAAAAAATTCAGGAGTGCGCATGTCTGTAAGTGTGCCGCTCACTTTGTATCACGATGTCTATCCTGCGCTTGAAGCAGAAACTGATGCTGTCCCGAATTTGGTGTTGTTACACGGTTGGGGCATGAACAGCCTGATTTGGGACGAGCTGGTTCCACTGTTAAACAAGCAATGTCATATCACACTGATTGATTTACCCGGCATGGGCAGAAGCCCTCTGCATGGGGGTGAATACACATTAAAAAGTGTGTGTGAAAAAATCATCGAAGTCGCACCGCAGCGTGCCATTTGGCTGGGCTGGTCGTTGGGTGGTTTGTGTGTGCAATATCTTGCGCAACATAAGCCTGAAAAAATTGAACGGGCTTTTTTATTGGCCGCCACACCAAAATTTGTTGCAAGTGATAATTGGCCTAAAGCCATGCCTGAGAAAGTATTTAGTCAATTTCAAGCCTTGTTGGAAGAAGACTGGCAAGGCACATTGATTCGCTTTCTAACACTGCAATGCAAGGGCAGCGAATCGATTCGCGAAGATACCAGAAAAATGCGTGAGCGATTATTTCATCATGGTTTGCCTGCGCAAAAAGCACTGCGAGAAGGTTTGAACATTTTAAAGGATAACGATTTGCGCGAAGCACTTACAGCGTGTGAAGTGCCGATTGATTTTATTTTGGGTGAATACGACACCCTGATTCCACAACAGGCTGCACAGGCAATACAGGCATTGAATCCCCAGGTAACAATACATTGTGTACAAGGTGCCAGCCATGTGCCTCAGCTTTCCCATGCGCAAGCCGTGGCGAAAATTATTCTTGAGGGAGTACAGCGCAAATGAGTCTGGAACAACTCAAAAGCATTCGCGAATCCTTTTCACGCGCGGCATACACCTACACGCAGGCAGCAGAGCATCAATACACCATTGCCAAACAATTGGTAGATATTTTTTCCTGTGATAACCATCAGCCAAACGAAACCACGGCGATGGTGGATTTGGGCAGCGGCACAGGATTTGTGTCGCAAGTGTGTGAACAAACCTTTCCACATGCACAAGTTATTCGTCTTGATGTGTGTGAGAGCATGCTCAAACAAGATGTCGCGTTTGATTCAGCTAATGCGTTTGTATGTGCTGATTTACAAAGCATGCCGTTTCAATCGAACAGCGTTGATGTGTGTTTAAGCTCTTATGCGTTTCAATGGGTGAATCATATCGATGTGCTGTTTCAGGAATTAGCGCGTGTATTAAAGCAAGGCGGCTGCGTTTATTTTTCCATGCCAGGCGAGGGTACTTTTGAAGAACTGAAACAAGCCTGGCTGGCGGTCGATAACGCTGTGCATGTGCATGCGTTTTCCCATCAGGATGTGCTGTTAAAAGCAGCAGAGAAACATCACTTTGAATGCCTGCATTTTTCACAAAGGCAAGATGTGCTCGGTTTTGAACATCAGCGCGATGCGTTAAAGCACATTAAATACATTGGTGCGCATAATCTTGAGCAAAATCGCGTTAAACATTTAACGGGCAAACATCATTATTTTGCGTTTAGTCAGGCATTCAAACAACAATCCAGATTTCCGAAGGCTTATAGTTTAAGTTACCACAGTTATTTTTTTGGTTTCAGATTAAAGCACAAGTATGTCTAAAGTATTTATCACAGGCACCGATACCGACGTGGGCAAAACTTTTGCAGCTTGCGCACTTTTACATGCGGCGCAACACGCAGGCAAGCGCACGTGTGCGATGAAGCCTGTGGCATCGGGCTGCACACCAACAGATGAAGGTTTGAGAAATAACGATGCGCTGTTGCTCACACACTTTGCTACCGAAAAACTGCCCTATGCACAGGTGAATCCTTTTGCTTTTCAACAAGCCATCGCGCCTCATGTCGCTGCCAAACTCGCTAACAAAACCATTGAGCCGCCTGATTTAATTTACAAAGCGCAAGCGTTTTTGCAAACCCCTGCTGATTTTCATTTGATTGAAGGTGCAGGCGGGTGGCGTGTGCCGATTTCTGAACAAGGGGAGCACCACTATTATTTCAGTGATTTTGCCTTAGAGCTGAATTTACCTGTGATATTAGTGGTGGCGATTCGTTTGGGTTGCATCAACCATGCCTTGTTAAGTGCAGAAGCGATTGAGCGCAGCGGTTTGAAACTGCTGGGCTGGCTTGCAAATCTGGTTGAAGCGGCCGATGATTTCGTGGTGCGTGAAAATATAGCCAGTATTGAAAAGGGCATTGCAGCACCCTTGCTGGCAACTTTTCCGCAATATAAAAATCTTGAAACAAACGTAGCCATAGCACAGGCAGCCAAACAATTTTCAGACACCAGCTTGCGCCATATATTTTCATCATGATGTTTAATTTTTTCTACAATTTACTCTGGTGTTTGCTGTTGCTATTGATTGCACCTGTGTATGTTTATCGTTTGTTGTTTACAGGAAAGTATCGCCACAGCACGGTGCAGCGTTTGGGTATGCAAACCCTGCCCAAACTCGCAGCGCGAGAAAAATCGGTGTGGCTGCATTCAGTTTCCTTGGGTGAAAGCCAGATTTCCGATCAATTCGCAAAAGCACTGAAGCAAAAATCACCCACGCTGATTATTTCTGCGAGTACCTGTACCGAAACAGGATTCAAGGTGTTAAGTGAAAGCCAATATATTGATTATGTATTTTATTATCCTGCGGATTTTTCTTTCTTGATTGAAAAGATTTTCAAGGCGGTGAATCCCAATGCAATTTTTATTATGGAAACCGATTTATGGCCTTCCCTGTTGAATCTTGCAGATAAGTTCGCCGTGCCTGTGTTTTTAATCAATGGAAAAATTTCACAAAGCACTTTTGACACTTACCGAAAATTCCCCTGGCTCAAAAAGTTACTGCTCGATCCGATAGATAAATTGTATGTGCAGTGTGCCATTTACAAACGGCGTTTTGAATTGCTCGGCATTCAACAGGAAAGAATGCTGCAAACGGGCAACATCAAACTTGATCGCAGTTATGCGCAAAAAACAGAGCAGCAAAAACAGGCGTTTATTAACGAGCTTGGTTTGAACAGTGCAGCACCGATATTGGTGTTTGCTTCAACACACACAGGTGAAGAAACGGCTTTTATAAAAATCAGCCAGCAATTACAAAAACAAATACAAGGGTTGCAAGTAATTCTGGTGCCAAGGCACCCTGAACGCTTCTCCGAAGTAACAAACTTACTGGTTCAGCAACACGTGGTTTTCAGAAGCTATACCCAACAACAGCAACACAGGGAAAATTGTGATTTCCTGCTGCTCGATGCGATGGGCTTGCTCATGCACATTTATGAAATCAGCGATGTAGCAGTGGTGGCAGGTTCCTTCACTCCGAAAGTGGGCGGGCATAATATTTTTGAACCTGCATTTTTCAGCAAGGCGATTGTTTACGGCCCGTGGATATTCAAACAGCCAGGCTTTCACGATTTGATTCAGGAACATCAGGCTGCCATACAAATCAGCGAAGTAAACTGGCAGGAAAATTTAACTGTTACACTGCTTGAGCTACTCGCTGATGAATCAAAGCGCACCGCCCTGGGCGCTGCCGCCAACCAGATTGTGCAAAACAGTGAAGGCATGACCGACAAAATGCTTGCAGATCTTGCGGGACAGATTGATTTTCTGAAATAAATGAAGCGCAATAAAGCTGTGCGTGCTTTCAGATTTCTCGGGCTAAGAGTTGGATTTTCTCGGGTTAAGAGTTGGTATTTCTCGGGTTAAG
Source organism: uncultured Pseudomonadales bacterium (assembly GCA_964557005.1). GTDB lineage: Bacteria > Pseudomonadota > Gammaproteobacteria > Pseudomonadales > JBECKS01 > JBECKS01. Next base: position 135,118 of record CAZKYI010000003.1, on the reverse strand, counting down.
CTATATCATGCAGCCTGTATAAACCTGTAGAGTTGCTGCCATGTACCCCAGAAAGCTCACCTTGCTGATGCGCGAGATGCTGACACAGTTCCGCATTGTGTACCTGACTGGCCCGCGTCAGGCGGGAAAAACCACACTGGTGCGAGCTTTGGCTCAGGAGCTGGGAATGACTTATCTGACGCTGGATCAGCAGGCGGTATTGGAATCTGCAACTCAGGATTCACACGGTTTCATTGAGTCTCTGGAAGGGCAGTCAGTGGCGCTCGACGAATTCCAATATGCCCCGCAGCTTATTCCCGCCATTAAAGCCGCTTCCGATACATTACCTTCGGGTACTCGTGGAAAATTTTTGCTGACGGGTTCAGCAGATATTTTTCGCTCTGCCAAATCACAGGAAGCTTTGCCAGGGCACATGGCGCGTTTGGAACTTTATCCCTTGTCTGTGGGTGAGATTACCGGGCAGGAGCGTAACCTGATTGATTATCTGATTGCTGGCGATTTTCGTGTCCGACATGTTCCTTTGTTAAAACGCGAACAACTGGCGCAATGGATATTAACAGGCGGTTATCCTGAAGTGCAGGAGACAAGCCCAAGGGCGCGGCGGTTATGGTTTAAATCCTATATGGAAGGGCGTTTGTTCAAGGACTTTGAAACCTTGTACACGGCACGGGGTGATTATCACTCTCGCCTGCAAGCACTGGCACCTTATCTGGCAGGCTTATGCGGCAATCTCATCAAGTACGCCAATATCGCTAATGATTTGTCTCTTGATGACAAACTGGTCAAGGCCTACATTGAAATTCTGGAGTTGATGTTTATTGTCAGGCGCGTTCCACCCTGGTTGAAAAACCGCGCCAAGCGGCAGGCCACGGGCATGCCGAAACTTCACTTTATTGATACGGGTCTCGCTTGTCATTTGCTGGGATTGAGAACACCAGAGCAACTGCTTGGCAGTCAGTTTTACGGTGGCTTGCTTGAAAACCTGCTCTACATGGAGTGTTGTAAACAAGTGAGCTGGGCGCAAGATGATGCAGCGCTGTACCATTTTCGTGATAACAAAAAACACGAGGTGGACTTGGTATTGGAGCAGGCTAATGGCGAGATTATTGGTATTGAAGTCAAGGCATCGGCCAGCGTTACACAGCATGATTTCAAGGGTTTGAATATACTTGCGGATTATGCCGGTCAGAAATTCCGTTATGGCGTGTTGTTTTATACAGGCAAAGATGTGCTGTCTTTCACGCAGGGAACACACAAATTGTATGCTCTACCTTTAGGTTTATTGTGTGGCAACACCTAAGCCAATCAGGTGAGGGTTTGTATACAAGCCTTGTTTATACTTTTCGGGTCATTCACACAGCAGGGGAACACACATGGAAACAGCCGATAAACTCGCAGCGGTCAATCGATATATCGAAGCGTTCGACAAGCAGGACATCAGCCTGATCAAGGCACTTTTTGCCGACAATGCCACCGTTGAAGACCCTGTGGGCACTGAGCCTAAACGCGGCATTGATGCGATTGTGCAGTTTTATCAAGGTGCATTTGATATGGGTGCAAAATTGAGCCTGAATGAAACACCGCGCTGCGCAGGTAATGCCGTTGCGTTTTCTTTTACGGTGAGTGTTGGCGCAATGACCATTCAACCGATTGATGTGTTTGAATTTAATGATGCAGGTAAAGTGGTTTCGATGAAGGCGTATTGGGGTGCTGAAAATATCAAACAATAAGCCTGAATCTCACTTCTGTCATTTTGAGCGGAGTTGACGAAGTCAACGCAGTCGAAAAATCTCAAAACTTGTTTTAAGTAGAAAAAAATTACGCAGGAAAACCATGACAACAATTTTTAAACACCCGAATGAATTATTGAACAATGTGGGCAAGCAACTGGGTGAAAGTGAGTGGCTTGAGATAACACAAGAACGCATCAACTTATTTGCTGATGCCACAGGTGATCACCAGTGGATACATGTTGACCCCGTTAAAGCAAAAGACGGGCCTTTTGGGGCGTGTATCGCACACGGCTATTTGAGTTTGTCGCTGGTGAATCTGTTTCTGCCGCAAATTGTCGAAGTACAAAATATTAGTATGGGCGTGAATTACGGCTGCGAAAAAGTGCGTTTTCCTGCGCCCGTTCCCGTTGGCTCCAAAGTCCGTGGCAGTGGCGAGTTAATCAGTGCGGACGAAGTAAAGGGCGGTTTTCAGGCAGTGATTCGCGTGACCGTTGAAATTGAAGGCAGTGATAAACCGGCGTGTGTGGTGGATACTATTAGTCGTTATTATCCGGCTGAATAAAATTCTGCCTCGGCCAAATGAAAATAAAACTTCGTCTAATTGAAAGTATTGAAGCGGCTTAACGCTCTCTTTACTTGAAAATATCTATTGTTTATATAAAATATCGCAAATAAATATTGGGTATTTTATGTCAAAACGCTTGCTTAATTCCGAAGAAGCTCAGGCTCTGCGTGAGGAACTACAAGCCGCAACGCTGGCTGCTCTGGTGAACTCACGGCGCTGGGCGTTGGGTGATATTGCCTTTCAAGGTGGGACTTGTTTGCATCTGGTGTATGGCTCGCCTCGCTTTAGCGAGGATTTGGATTTTCTGATTCGTGGCGGCTTGTCGCTCAAGGGTTTTGCCAAGGCGGTTCAGGAGCGACTGGTACTGCCTTCGTTTATGGCGCGGGATTTAACGCCCACGGTGTCTGTTCTCAAGGATGAAAAAAATCCGCGTACCTTTTACGTCACGCTGGGCGGCAAAAATGTCATTGGCTCAGTCAAGGTCAAAGTGGAGCTTTGGGACACCGCACCAGAGGCGATGAATACGCTGAATTTGGTGGTACAGCCAGTGAACATGAATGGGGTTATGGCGGTGGTGCCGTCTTTGACCATTCCTGAAATTGTGGCCGATAAGGTGTATGCCTTGGGCGCACGTGAACGGCTCAAACCGCGCGACATTCATGATTTATGGTGGCTAAACCATCACGCCAAATTTGCGCTGGATGAGGGCATTTTTTTACGCAGACTCAGCATCTACCCGCAGGCTTTGGGTGGCGAACGCGAAACCGCCGCCGCCTGGCTGGAAAAGGCCAACACACGATTGCAGGAATTGAAACACCCTGCTACCACTGAAACGGTGACGGCAGATTTGGCGCGCTGGTTGCCGAGCTTTGCGCGGGGAAATATGGAATCTACCCAAAAAATGCTTGTCGTATCCACAGATTTGCTGATCTGGGGAATGCAAACCATGCAGGCGCACTTGCAAACTTTCGGGGAAACTTAAGCATGTCTGCTTATGTTTCTGCCATTGCGAGACTCAGGGAAATTCCACACGTTTTTACTGGCGCAGATGTGATGCAACTTTGCGGCTGGACATCTCAAATTGCTTCGACTTATTTATCCAACTGGCGCAAGGCAGGGCATATTTTGCCTTTGGGTGGTCATTCGGATGTGTATCTCAATTTGGTGGTCAATCCGCGTGGCGATCGTGAAGCTGCGTTACTGCGCTGCTACCCGGCGGCAACCTTGGCTGGAACAGATATTCTGCGAGCGGCTGGCTGGACAACACAAATCATGGCCAAGCCCGAAGTTGTTATTCCATCGGGCAGCAAAATTTATGCGATTGATTTTTACACCCTGTTACTGCGCCCGCCCTCATGGTGGCGCAAGGTTATGCTGGAAGAACACATTTCAGGCCGTGCTGCTCGCCTGCGGCCTGCCAGTGCTTTGGCTGATATGCTGCATCGTGCGCACGATGCCAGAGCCAAGGACGCATGGTTACTTGCACCAGACGACCTTGATCTGGATATGGCGCGGGAAGATGAATCTTTGCCTACAACCTTCGCCGCTTTCAAGCTGCCCTTGCATCTGGTGAGTGATGCGGGTTATGCGGATTTTTACAAAGCATGGCAGGAACAATCACCCCTAAAAACTGAAAATGGTGCCCACTGATATGCCAGAAGGATTCTGATCACCCAACACGGTGTCAGGTTTTGAACTGCGTGCCACACTGAAGGGTGTCAGTTGGGTGTTGTCATTTTTGAGCACGGCATAGTTCAGGTAAAAGCGCAGGTTGCTGCTGTAATTGTAGTCCGTACCCGCTGCAATTAAGTGAGCGCCGGAATCCGCTGCATCATCGGCCTCATATTGGTAATACTGTCCTTTCAATGCGACTTTGTTGGTCAGCTTGGCACGCACGCCACCACCGAAGGCGCTGCTGTCCAGCACAGCATCTTCCATATCCTGATATAACACACTCACACGCACACGCGGCCAGTCATAGTACGCGGCAACACGGGTGGCGTTCTGGTCACCGGTATTTTTGCGTGTATCGTCATGGGCAATGGCGAGCCAGAAACTGTCCGCTTTGTATTCCAGCGATGCACTCAGCGCTGCATTGTCTGTGTCCTGCGAGCCGCCAGCCGCAGTATTGGCAGAGTATTGGATATTGCCGATAAAACCACCCCCCATCACGGGTGTCTGGTAAGCGACACTGTTTTTTAGCCGTCTATCCAGAGGAAGGTGTGCCGTATGCACGATATTGCGCGCATCACCGAGTTGATTGCTAAAAAAATCGGTGCGGTTGCGCAGTATTTTCATGGGCGTATCAAATTGCCCTGAACGCAAGGTTCCCCAGTTGCCAGTCAGGGAAAGGAAGGAATCGCGATCCATTACCCAGCCGGTATTCACAACGTCTACGGTGCTTTCCAGTTGCCAGCCAACGCTGAGTTGTTCATCAATCGCTTGTTTGCCACGAAAGCCCAGTATGCTGCTGTTGCTCGACACATTTCCTGCGGCGCTGCCGACAGTATCTTTGGCATCAAGATAATCGACGGAAATATGCATCTGGCCGTACAGGTCATAATCCAGCGCCATTGCCGGCACGCTGCCTGCCAGTCCGGCCAGTAGCAGGGCGAGTCGCCAGTGTCGCGTGGTTAGTCCTTGTATTACTGATGTTTTCAGGTATTGCTGATAATTGATTGACATGGTTCACCTCTTTTTTTCTGGCCAAAAAAAACGCCCACCAGCGGGTCAGTGCCGGTGAGCGCCATTGCTCTAAAAAATCGTCAGTTTGGTTATTCTTAAGCGATTTTCGTGCCAGTTTCATCAAATGGGCGAATTTCCATAAACGCGGATGTAAATATAAGGAAAGTAAAAAGTGCCAGTCGGCAGGGTTAGGGTGCGATGTTATGCGCCAGCTTGGGGCTGTGTTGCTTTAATTCGGTGCATGGTGTGGTGTCTGTGGTTCACTGTTCCGCCAATATGGTGGAAGAATTCTGGCACGCCGTTTGCTAATACTCTGTCAGGCATGTTTGACGATGAGCATGCCCTTAATTTGCGGTCAATGGTGCCCGTGCTTTCAGGTGATTTTCAGTCGAGGACTGACAATCAGTTAGAGCTTTGTCGGGAGCCATTATGTCAAACAACATCACGTCCATTACAAAAATCATCATCATCGGCCACGGCATGGTTGGCCACAAACTGCTGGAAAGTCTCGTCGATGCGCCTGATATGGACATTACCCTGCTGGCCGAAGAACCGCGTCCAGCCTATGACCGCGTACATCTGACCAGTTATTTTTCAGGTAAAAGCGCTGACGATTTATTGCTCGCACGCCATGATTTTGCCGATGCCTACGGTATTGCCCTGCATCTGCAAACACGCGCCATCGGGATTGACCGCCAGCAAAAAACCGTGACCACCGCCAACGGTGAGCTGCTGGAATATGACAAGCTGATACTGGCGACTGGCTCCTATCCGTTTGTACCGCCCCTGCCTGGCAAGGACAGGGAAAATTGTTTTGTTTACCGCACCATTGAGGATTTGGATGCCATTCAGGCCGCCAGCCAACAGGCGACTAATGGTGTGGTTATCGGTGGTGGCCTGCTGGGGCTGGAAGCAGCCAAGGCGCTCAAAGATTTAGGGCTGCAAACCCATGTGGTGGAATTTGCCCCGCGCCTGATGGCCGTGCAGATTGATGATGGCGGTGGACGGGTATTGCGCAAAAAAATCGAGCAACTGGGGGTGGGCGTACACACTCAAAAATCCACCACCGAAATTATCGACGGTGACAGCCACACACACCGAATGAATTTTGCTGATGGTTCGTTTCTGGAAACCGATGTGATTGTCTTCTCTGCGGGTATCCGCCCGCGTGACGAACTGGCACGGCAGGCACAACTGGCAGTTGGCGAACGCGGCGGCATCGTGATCAATGATTATTGCCAAACCTCCGATCCTGATATTTATGCAATCGGTGAATGCGCCCTGTGGAATAACCGCATTTTCGGATTGGTGGCACCCGGCTACGACATGGCACGTGTTGCCGCCGCCCATTTACAGGGGGCTACCGATAAAAGTTTTCAGGGTGCGGACATGAGCACCAAACTGAAACTGATGGGTGTCGATGTCGCCTCTATCGGCGACGCACAGAGCAGCAGTGCAGGCTGCCTGAATTATCAGTTTACCGATGAAAGCCGCGAAATTTATAAAAAGCTGGTGGTCAGTGGCGACAAAAAGAAATTACTCGGTGCTGTGCTGGTGGGAGATGCTGCCGAGTACGGCGACCTGCTGCAAACCATGCTCAACGGCATGGATTTACCTGAGCATCCCGAAAGCCTGATTTTGCCATCGAACGGTCAGGCGGTGCGTGCAGGCAGTGGCATCGACTTACTGCCGGAAACAGCGGTGATTTGTTCCTGTAACAATGTGTCCAAGGCGGATTTGTGCGCGGCTATTAGCGCTGGTAATACCTCGCTCGGCAGCCTCAAAAAATGCACCAAGGCCGCCAGCTCTTGCGGCGGCTGCACACCGCTGGTATCACAGATATTAAAGGCTGAGTTAAAACGACAAGGCGTGACCGTCAACAACCATCTGTGCGAGCACTTCCCGTATTCGCGGCAGGAAATCTACCATCTGGTGCGCGTTGGCCGCATTCAAACCTTTACCGAGCTGCTGCACAAACATGGCAAGGGGCTGGGCTGCGATATTTGCAAACCCGTAGCCGCCAGCGTTCTGGCCTCGTGCTGGAACGCCTTTATTCTGGAACCCGAACATGCGGGCTTGCAGGACAGCAATGATTATTTCATGGGCAATATTCAGAAAGATGGCAGTTATTCCATCGTGCCACGGGTGGCTGGCGGCGAAATCACCGCCGACGGGCTAATCGAAATTGGCAGTATTGCCAAAAAATATGGCCTGTACACCAAGATTACAGGTGGTCAGCGCATTGATTTGTTTGGCGCACAGGTACACCAACTGCCATTGATTTGGGAGGAACTGATTGCTGCCGGTTTTGAATCCGGTCACGCCTATGGCAAATCGTTGCGCACGGTGAAATCGTGCGTCGGCAGTACCTGGTGCCGCTATGGTGTGAATGATTCGCTCGGCCTCGCCATTGATCTGGAAAATCGCTACAAGGGTCTGCGTTCGCCACACAAATTAAAAATGGCGGTATCGGGTTGCACGCGTGAATGTGCCGAAGCGCAGGGCAAGGACGTTGGTGTGATTGCCACCGAAAAAGGTTGGAACCTGTACGTGTGCGGCAATGGCGGCATGAAGCCGCGCCATGCGGAATTGCTGGCGGGTGATTTATCCACCGAGGATTTGATTCGTTATATCGACCGCTTTTTCATGTTTTACATCCGCACTGCTGATCGCCTGCAACGCACCAGCGTCTGGCGCGATAACCTCGAAGGCGGGCTGGATTATCTGAAAGACGTGATTATTCACGATTCTCTGGGGCTGGCTGCCGAACTGGAAGCGGAAATGGCGCATGTGATTGCCACCTATGAAGATGAATGGAAAAACGCGGTCATGCGGCCGGAAATCCGCCAGCGTTTCCGTACCTTCGTTAATAGCGATCAGGTCTAAGGAGAAAACACATGAGTAACAACGCTAACCATTGGACTGATATTTGCGCACTGGACAGTATCGTGCCTGATACGGGTGTCTGCGCACTGGTCAACGGCAAACAGGTTGCGGTATTTCGCCTGCGTGCGGACAACCGTGTTTATGCCATCAGCAATTTTGATCCCGCAAGCTCGGCCAATGTATTGTCGCGTGGCATTGTCGGTGATGTGCAGGGCGAGCGTGTGGTGGCTTCGCCGATTTACAAACAGCATTACAGTCTCACCACCGGGCGCTGTGTTGAAGATGCGGCATTGACCGTACCCGCTTATCCGGTGCAGGTAGTTGATGGCCGCATACAGGTTGGCCATCAACCGCTGAAAAGCTGGATCAGTGCGCCGAAAACCCGCACCGAAAAGCCTCGACTGGTACTGGTTGGTAATGGCCTGGCGGGTATGCGTATGCTCGAAGACCTGCTCGAAATGGCACCCGATTTGTACACCATCGAGGTCTTCGGTGCCGAACCGCACGGCAATTACAATCGCATTTTGCTGTCGCCCGTGTTGTCGGGTGAGAAAAAGCTGGAAGACATCATGCTGCACCCGCATTCATGGTATGCCGAACGCGGCATTCGTTTTCATGCGGGGGACGAAGTGGTGAGCATTGATCGAAAACGCCACACCGTAACCGCGCGTTCGGGCTACAGCACAGCGTATGACCGTCTGGTACTCGCCACTGGCTCGCAGCCCATCGTGTTGCCGTTGCCAGGGCGCGAGCTGGAGGGTGTCACTACCTTCCGCGATATTGACGACATCAACACAATGATGAATGCCTCTGGCAAGTACACACAGGCGGTGGTGATTGGCGGTGGCCTGCTGGGGCTGGAAGCAGCGCATGGGCTTAATCGGCGTGGTATGCAGGTCACGGTTATCCATCTTGCCGACCGTCTGATGGAGCGGCAGCTCGACAGCGAAGCAGCGCACATGCTGATGACCGAACTGCAAGGGCGTGGCATTCGCATTGAATTATTGGCACAAACCGAGAAGCTGATTGGCGAGCAGCGCGTCAGTGCAGTGCGTTTGCAAGATGGCCGCGAGATTGCTGCCGATCTGGTAGTCATGGCGGTCGGCATTCGTCCCAACATCGCGCTGGCACAGGCAGCAGGTTTGCACTGCGAGCGCGGTATTGTCGTCAACGATATTTTGCAGACCTTTGACCCACGCATTTATGCAGTTGGCGAATGTGTACAGCATCGCGGCATTGCCTACGGGTTGGTCGAACCCTTGTGGGGGCAGGCCTTTGTCTGCGCCACACAACTGGCCGAGCGTGGCAGCATTCAGTATCGCGGCACGCAACTGGCCACGCAGTTGAAAGTCAGTGGTGTTGATGTGTTTTCTGCTGGCAACCTGCACGGTGATGACAACAGCGAAGATTTGGTGGTGCGAGATGCACGGCGCGGTATTTATAAACGTCTGATTCTGAAAGACAACCGCGTGCAGGGTGCGGTGTTGTATGGCGATGCTGCCGATGGCCATTGGTACAACGAGCTGATTAGCGAGCAGACCGACATCAGCAAGTTGCGCAGTCGCCTGTTGTTTGGCCGCGATTTTGCGCTGAAAAAGGCGGGTTGGCACACTTTTCGCATAAAACAAGACAGCATGATCAATGGCGATCATGCACTCAATAGAAACAGGTAATGGCGCCCACTGGCTGAAAAGTCGTGGGCGTTTTTTTTTGCGGCTGAAAAACAGCTGATTCATTAAACCAACAGGAGAACCTAATCATGTCTTATCTAGTCCCTTCAGAGTTTGTGACCAAAATGGTCGATGCTGGCGAGTCCAAGTTGTATATGGCGCGCCGCGATGTATTGATCCGTGCCTATATGGCTGGTGCCATTCTGACACTGGCAGCAGCCATGGCTGTGACCATTACCGTGCAGACTGGCTCACCCTTGCTGGGCGCAGCATTTTTCCCCATCGGCTTTTGCATGTTGTATCTGATGGGGTTTGATCTGCTGACAGGGGTTTTTATGCTGACACCGCTGGCACTGATTGACCGCCGCCCGGGTGTAACCGTTGGCCGTATCCTGAAAAACTGGGGTTGGGTATTTGTCGGCAATTTTGCCGGTGCGCTGACGGTAGCGTTTCTGATGTCGTTTATTTTTACCTATGGCTTTAATACCGATCCGGGAGCGGTTGGCCACAAACTGGCCGACATCGGTGAAGCACGCACGCTCGGTTATGCCGAATACGGCCTGATGGGCTGGCTGACGATTTTTCTCCGTGGCGTATTGTGTAACTGGATGGTATCGCTGGGGGTGGTTGGCGCGATGGTGTCCACCAATGTGTCCGGCAAGGTTATCGCCATGTGGATGCCGATTTTCCTGTTCTTTTATATGGGTTTTGAGCATTCGGTGGTAAACATGTTTCTGTTTCCCTGTGCGATGATGATGGGCGGTGATTTCTCGGTGGTGGATTATTTTGTCTGGAACGAAATACCTACCGCGCTGGGTAATCTGGTGGGTGGACTGGCCTTTACCGGGCTGACTTTGTACACCACCCATGTGCGTACTGGTGCACGACGTACACTGGCCTGAAACTGTGCAAGTGTCATTGCGTATTTCGGTTGGTCAGTATTCCGACCGTGGTCATAAACCGATCAATCAGGATAGTTACGGCCTGTTGCAACCGCAGGGACAGTTGCTGCACAGCAAAGGCATTGCGCTGGCTATTGCCGATGGCATCAGCAGCAGTGGTGTTGGCCATGTCGCCAGCGCCATTGCGGTGCAGTCTTTTCTTGGTGATTATTTCAGCACGCCGGAAACCTGGTCGGTACGGGAATCCGCTGGACGAGTGCTGGATGCCACTAACGCCTGGTTGTATGGCCGAACCAGACGACAGTTACGCAATCATGATCTGGATCACGGTTATATCTGTACATTGAGCGCAGTGGTTATCTGTTCCACTAACGCGCATGTGTTCCATGTTGGTGACAGCCGCGTTTATCTGTTTCGTGATGGTGTATTACAGCAGCTAACTGATGATCACCGGCTATGGATTTCACCGCAGCGCAGTTATCTGTCACGGGCTTTTGGCACCAGTGCGCAGGCAGAAATTGATTATCACCAACAGTCATTACAACAGGGCGACATACTGTTGCTGACCACCGACGGTATTCACGATTATGTGAACTCGTCCTTTATCTGTCAGACAATCACTACGCACTGCGATGATTTGCAACAAGCCGCCTGCTATATCGGCCAGCAGGCGCTGGATGCAGGCAGCAATGACAACCTGACCATCCAGATTGTCCGTATTGACAACTTGCCGCTGCCAAGTGCTGCCGATGTGCTGTGGCAGGCATCTCAGTTACCCTGTCCGCCGCCGCTACAGCCAGCAATGCTGTTTGAAGACTACCTCATTATCCGGCAACTCCATGCCAGTCATCGCAGTCATATCTGGCTGGCTGAAGATCAGCAAAATCTGCAACGGGTTGTGATTAAAACACCCTCGCTGGATATGCGTCAGGATCCATCTGCACTGGAACGGTTGTTACTGGAAGAATGGATTACCACACGCATCAGTCATGCCCGCCTGCCGGGAGCACCACAGCGTCACGCACAGCGTCGGTTTTTGTATACCGTGAGCGAATACCGTGAAGGTTGCACACTGAATCAATGGATGATTGATAACCCGCAGCCCTCACTGGAACAAGTCTGCACCATCGTGGCGCAGATCATCAGCGCCTTGCGCGCGCTGCACCGCAAATCGATTCTGCATTTGGACGTGCGGCCAAAAAATATTCTGATTGACCAGCACGGCAATATCAGCCTTATTGATTTCGGCTCGGCTTATGTGGCGGGTATCGGTGATATTGCGGGTGCACAGTACCGGCAAGCCATTCTGGGCACCGAACAATACAGCGCACCGGAATACCTGCATGGTGAAGGTGCATCCACACAATCGGATTTGTTTTCACTGGGTGTGATTACCTATCAGATGCTGACTGGCCAGTTGCCTTACGGTACGGCAGTCGCCGCTGCGCACAATAGCAGTGTTCAGCAGAAACTACGTTACCAGCCTGCCAGTCTTGTCAACCCGCAACTGCCTGTATGGCTGGATGCGGTACTACAGAAAGCCGTGCAGATAGCGCCAGACAAACGTTATCCGGCCTTGTCTGAATTTCTGTACGATTTACAACACCCACAGACAGCAACTGACCAGATCCGGCAAACCACCCTGATGCAGCGTCATCCCTTGTTATTCTGGCAAACAAGTACCATTGTCCTGCTGATAGTTTGTTTGGCTTTACTGTTCTTCCAATGCCAGTAACAGGCTGGCGACATCACCGAGTGTGCGGTTCTGATTCATGGCGATTTGTTGCAGCAATCGGTGTGCCTGATTTTCGTTGATATTGCGCTGATGGATTAACAAGGCCTTCGCACGGGCAATGCGTTTACCTTCGGTGAGTGCGTTGCGGGTATCGGCGAGTTCGGTTTCAGTTTTCTGCAAACGGCACGCCTGCTGATATAACAATTCAATCATGGTGCGGCCTATGTGCGGGCTGATGGCATCGTTGTGATAATGGCGCAAGGGCTGTGTGTCTTCCAGTGGCAGCATATCCACCGCTGTGCCCAGCACCACAAAATAACGATTGTCCGCTGCTGTGTGTTGTTCGCTATCGCCACTCGCTTCCATCTGTTGCGTACACTGCTGTTGTAAAATCTGTATCAGATAATCCTCGATGTCTTTCAGTGCATCGATGCGCTGACTGGATAAATGAAACCAGCGTTCGCCTGTGTGTTCGGGAAAACAGCTTCCAGCCACACTGGTGCAGGCGCGGCGGCGCAGGCTTTCAAATTCGCCGTAATCGGGTAGTTGTATGATTTGCCCACACAACTGCTGCGCGTGTTCATCGGCAAACTGATGAAAAATATCCAGTGATTGCTCCTGTGCTTTAATCAGTTGTTGCCACTGTTGCGCCAGAGTGGTGCTGATGTGGTTACCCGCAAAGGCAGCAGTACCCGTGGCACGTTCCTGCCCCGACAGTTCCTTGCATTGCATGATGTTCACCAGCGCAATCAGCGTTCTTGCCATTGCAGGTTGTGCGGCAATATCGGCAATTTCAAACACCACGCACAGCAAGGTATGAATAATGCGGCTGTAATGATGAATCACTGCCGCAGGTGTTAGTTGCTGCTGGTTAATCTGTTCGCGCAGATTATCCAGTTCGTCCAGAGCCTGCATGGCGGCGGCCAGTTGCAGCAGCAGCCGATGGCCGAGCAGGGTGCGATCAAGGCTATCGGTTGTCGGCAATGCTGCCAGAAACTCCGCAAGGCTGAGAGCGGTTTCATCGACCATCGACTGGCGCAGCCGACCGTGTTGCGGATTACTGTTGGCCACATACAGATTGGAGGCACCACGTTCACGCTGTATTGCATGAATCAGGCGGCTGGTGGCTTGTATCAGGCGACCCTGCCCGACAAAAGCCTCACGAATGGTGTGTTCCAGATGGCGGGCAGCCGCAATGAAATCGGCAGCGCGAGATGAGGGTGTATTTGGCATTGGCATATCGGTCAGCTTTTAAATATCTACACCAATAACCCTGCAAATAGTGCGCCATATTTCAGGCTGTGCTGCTCACCACCACCATATAGTTTTTATTTTATCCAGTGCGAAACAGGGTGCGTCAGGAAATCCTGCAAGGAAATGCCATCTGCTCCAATCAGTAACGAACGGTGTGGTTTGAATGCCTGAGTGAAAGCAGTGATTCCTGCATGCACCTGTGGTGCTCTGCCGCTTTTCACTTCGATGGCAGTCAGTCGGCGGCCGCTCTGCACAATGAAATCCACTTCATGGTTTTGTTCGCGCCAATAATACAGTTTGCATTCTCCACGCATGGCAGCGTTGGCGAGATGAGCGCCGACAGAAGATTCCACCAAGTGCCCCCAGAACTCACGGTCATTACGAGCTTCATCCAGTGTGTAGCCTGATGCAGTAGTCATCAGTGCGGTGTTCAATACCTGTAATTTGGGGCTGGAGCCTCGGCTGCGTGCCACATCGCCTGCGTATTTGGGCAAGCCACAAACCATGCCTGCACCCGCCAACAGTTCCAGATAGTGCGCGAGTGTGGTGGTGTTACCCGCGTCCTGTAATTGCCCAAGCATCTTGGTGTAAGAAAGTATTTGCCCTGAATAGCGACAACTCAATTCAAACAAGCGCCGTAGTAATGCAGGTTTATCAACTCGCGTTAATAACAACACATCGCGTGAGATGGAAGTTTCAATCAGGCTGTCGGCCACATAGCGAACCCAGCGAGTCGGCTCTGTTATCAGGGGGGCAGCACCAGGATAGCCACCATAGAAAAGGTATTCGTCGAGCGACCAGCCAAAAGCGGCGTGCATTTCTGCCAGTGACCAGTGTGACAGTGGCAGTATTTCGAAGCGTCCAGCCAAACTTTCTGTTAGGCCTTGGGCAATCAATAACGGAGCCGAGCCAAGCAAGACTACATGGAGCGGGCGTTTGGCTCGGGTATCTTCGTCCCACAGGCGTTTGACAGTTTCTGACCAGTTGGGAATTTTCTGGATTTCGTCCAGCACCAGCACAGCACCTTCAAGGCCGGCAATGGCCAGACGAGCAGCTTCCCATTGCTGGCTAATCCACTCGATGCTGCGCAAGGTGGGTTCGTCGGCACTGGCCTGATGCACGGGCAGTGACAGCTTGTCGCACACCTGTTGCACCAAGGTGGATTTGCCTGTTTGGCGCGGCCCAGCCACCACTTGGATAAAACGGCGCGGTTCATGCAAGCGTGCTGTCAGGGTATCGGCTTGTGGTCGCTGGAAGGGTTTCGTTATTTTGCTCATCATACTGAGTAATTTTACTCAATGTATTGAGTAAAACAAGCGGGGTAGATGGCGGGCAGCAGCAATAAAACTGGCAGCACTGCTCACCTGTAACACCCCGAATCTTGATAAATTTCAAGTTGAACTTGAGATTTATCAAAAAATAACCTATCTTGTTGTTATATAAAGAAATAACAGGCTGTTGTTTATGTTAAACAGGCACATTACCCCCCATTTGCAACGATTGGCGGCACAATTTCCGGTTGTGACGCTGTTGGGGCCTCGACAATCGGGTAAAACAACATTGGCGCGAGCCATATTCCCTGAGCATAAATACCTGAATCTGGAATCACCAGATTTGCGTCGTGCCGCACGCGAAGATGCCCTGGGTTTCTTCAATGCGCATCCGGGGCCACTGATTCTGGATGAAATCCAGCATGTGCCTGAATTGCTCAGCTACCTGCAAGTGAGCGTGGACGAGCAAGGGCAAGATAAACACAAAGGGCAATTTATTCTGACCGGATCGCATCAGCCACAACTGCGCGAAGGTATTGCCCAGTCGCTCGCTGGACGCACTGGCCTGTTGCGTTTACTGCCCTTGTCCATTGCCGAATTGAGCGAAGCAGGCATTCGACTGGAACGTGACGACTATCTGCATCATGGCTTTATGCCCGGCATTCATGCCGATGGTATTGAACCCGCTGTGTTCTATCCAGCGTATTACCAAACCTATGTGGAACGCGATGTGCGCCAGCTTATTAACCTTGCCCAACAGCAAGCGTTTGAAACCTTCGTGCGTTTATTGGCAGGGCGCGTGGGGCAATTACTCAACCTGAGTGCGTTGGCCAACGATGTGGGGGTATCCAGTACCACACTGGCTTCATGGTTATCGGTGCTGGAAGCGAGCTTCGTGGTGTTTCGCCTGCCACGCTATTTTGAAAACTTCGGCAAGCGCCAGATTAAAGCGCCGAAAATCTATTTTACCGAACCCGGGCTTGCGGCTTGGTTATTGGGCATCGAAACACCTGCCCAGATAGCGCGAGACCCGCTATTCGGTAACCTGTTTGAAAACATGGTGGTGGTTGAAGCGCTCAAGGCACGCCTGAATGCGGGGCGGGAAGCGGAACTGTATTTCTTCCGTGATCAGCAAGGGTTGGAGGTAGATTTGCTGGCGCGACGTGGCAGGCAACTGCTACCGATTGAAATCAAAGGCAGTATGACTTACGACTCGTGGCAGGGCAGGAATCTGCTTAAATTCATGCGCCTGAGCGATACGGCACAAACACCCGCTGTGCTTTACGGGGGTGAGCAACACATGTTTACCGATGGTATTGAATACGCCAGTTTTCGCGAAACAACGCGTTTGATTCAGACGCTTGATGCAAGGTGAGAAAAGTGTCCTGCTGACTTTTATCGGACAAAAAGCCACTAAAAATGTCCGATAAAAGCCGAAATATTGATATTTAATGTCCGATAAACGTCAAAATCGGGCATTTGTTATTTTCCTTCTAATCTTTGTAATCACACCAGTGGGTGAATCATCAGGAAGCACTGCGTTGCTGCGGGTGCTGTTTTAACCAATCCCGCAGTGCATCGTTCATACGCGATTGCCAGCCAGGGCCAGCATCACGGAATGCCTCCAGCACGTCCTGATCAAATCGGATAGTTGTGGAAACCTTGTTACTACCAAGTGGTCGTCCACGTTTAGCAGCCGCCGTACCAAACCGTGCGCGGGCAAACATATCTTCTGTCCATTCAGGGTTGTCATCGTCAATCAGTTCAGGATTGGGTTGCTTGTTCATAGCTGATACCTCCTGTAAGCCAAATGTTATAGAAAATCCGTTGAAAAGCGTAACAGGTTTATCAGGGAATCTGAATCACGCCTTGGCAAACGCAAGGATTACTTCACGGATGATTTTTTTCTGCTGCAAAGGCAGTTGCAGGAACACTTCAATGATTTCCCTTTCGCGGTGATCCAGACCATCGTCCCAGCGTTGGCGTTTGGCCTTTATTTCGTTGCTGATTTCTTCGCCATCGCGCAGTACATGCGGCTCAATGTTCAACCATTTGGCCAGTACAACAATCTTGTCGGGTGAGGGAAGTGTTTCACCCAGTAACCAGCGCCGAACACCATGCAAGGTCATGGGGCTGCCCAAATAGCGCAGGTTAAATTCCCGTTCCAGCACCGCAGGTTTGGGTTTGTAACCTGCTGCCAGCATGGCTTCCTTAAGCTGAGTGGCGAACTTTTTCTTGGCATCTGTCATGGCCAAGAAATATACGCTGATTGGTTATAAGCGTCGTAACTGCCTTATTTTTAACATAACTAATTACATAAAAACGACATTTTGGGTAGTATTCAGTTACGTAACTATTGGTCAAGTTTTCAGGTCTTTAGTTTGTCAAAAGAGAACAACTATAAAAAACCCACAAGTTTAAGAGCCAAAACATGAAAAACTTAATTATTCCCCTGATTCTTATGTCAAGCCTTGCCTCTGCCGGTGTTCCCCACACCTTCAAGGCAGACCAACCCGCAGTAGCTGCTCATGTGAATGAAAACTTCACGCATCTGGATAACCGCATCAACACAAGCAACACCGCGATTGAGTCTGTTCAAACAGACACTGATGAGCTTCAAGGCAAAATGGATACCGTTGAAACAGCCATTGATGGAATAGATACAGCGATTACCACCATTGAAGATGACATTGCCACCATGCAATCCACTGTGTCTGGTCTGGAATCAGCAGTGGCTGACCTTGAAACCACCACGTCAGCATCAGCAGACAACATCACTGCCATTGAAAACAACATTACCACCCTACAGTCCGACATAAGTTCCGTAGAAGATGTGCTGTCTTCGGTGGTGGATGATGTTTCATCTCTGCAATCCGAAAACACTCAATTAAATTCCAATATTCAGTCTGTCAATAACGCTTTGAATTTAACCATAGATGCAGTGGACGATTTGGGTGAAAGAGTGGTGACGTTGGAAAATCAGTCTCAGGAAAGTAATTGTTATGCAGGTGACTACGGTCACTCAAAAACCCCTATGGATCTATTTACATACAGTTATCAACCAGCTTTGCCTGGCGATATTATTGGTCCTGATAGTGGAGAAAGTGTTCTTAGAATAGTGAAATTCCCTTTAAAAGATTTTAAAACAGGAAAAGTTTATGTAATAACTTTCCCCTTGCTGATTGGGTACGATAATGGTGCTTTATCCGTCTTCTATGACTCAAATTTATGTTTTGATGATTTTAGAATTTCTGGCTATAGAGCAATCATTGATATTTATAAACACGTTGAAATTAGCCCATATCATACTTATCAGCAGTCGCTACGTTTTATGTATTTTAGTTCGATTTTCGCAGGAGGCGTATCAATAGAAATTGGCAGTATGTTAGTTCGTTTTCCGATACCCCACGTCCATCAATATCAAAGTAATCTTTCTTCAGAATCTTCTTTTGATATAAGCGAAGAAGAGATTATGCAAGATTTTAATGTGGACGAAGACTTTATATCAAAAGTAAATCAGGCTATTAGCTACATAAAAATTGAAGAGGTGACCCCATGAGATATTTGTTATTGATTGGGTGCATCTTTTTAATTACTGCCTGCGGGAGCGGCGGTAGTAGTACCACGCCTAAAGAAGAACCCGTTCCAAAGGAAATTATTCCACCCGAACAGCGTTGGGATAATGTGACTTGGGGTGAGATGGTGTGGCGGTGAGGTTTCGCTGCTATGAGTCAAAAAACTAAATAATTAACTTTCAAGCCGTATGGCAAAATCACTAAACTTGGAGAAATGAGATGTGTGACAATAAGCAACCTTTTGATGATGTTGTTGTAGATTTGGACGGTGGAAACCAATATGTATGTGCTCTTGATAGTGTTGCTCATACACAAACCCCACTTAATATAAGCAGAGTAATAATAGAAGAAGAGAGTAGCCAGGGTAAGTGGAGGGTTTTGATTGTCCAGACTCATGGTGTCACATTTGTTAGTCGCCGTTCGTATGAAATTCAGCAAGAGGCAAAAACCCTTTATGATCACATTACGAACCTTGTTAACAAAGTTGATGGATACAATAACCGCCAATAACTTTGGACTTTTGGATATAGAACCATAAGATTTCTCCATTGCGTTGACTCGTCAACTCCAGTCGAAATGACAGTTGCGACTCAAAAGGCAAAGGAGAAAATCATTATTCCTTCGCCTTCGCCGCTTCCAGAAACGCGGGCTTCTCCCCACCACCATGCAAGGTAATGCTGCTGCCGCTGATATAGCTGGCCAGCGGTGAAGCTAAAAACAAACAGGCATCACCAATATCCTCAGGCACCGCCATTCTGCCGAGTGGCACGGTGGCAGCAACGGCTGCCACGCCTGCTTCATCACCATAATGTAAATGACTTTGTTCTGTCCTGATTAAGCCTGCGGTTATACTGTTGACACGAACTTTTGGTGCCCATTCCACTGCAAGCGAAGTGGTGAGGTTAAGCAAGCCCGCTTTCGCTGCACCATAAGCGGCGGTGCCAGGGGAAGGGCGCACGCCACTCACGCTGGCGATGTTGATGATTACGCCGCCGCTTTCCTGTGTTTGCATCACCGCATTGGCGGCTTGTGCCAAATTCAAGGGAGCCAATAAATTCAGGCGAATAATCGATTCAGAAAAACGCGGTGAAGCGGTTGCAGCATCGGCAAAGGGTGCGCCACCTGCGTTATTAACCAGAACATCCAGCCGACCAAATTGCGTAACACAAAAATCAATCAAGGCCTGCGTTTGTTCGGGGTCGCGCACATCGCAGGCTTTAAACACCGCCTGGTTGCTGCCAACTTTGGGCAAGCTTTCGGGTGTGTTTCTGCCACAAAACACCACATTCGCGCCGCAGCTTAAAAAGCGTTTGCTGATGCCCAAACCGACACCCTTGCCACCACCCGTAACCAGAACGGTAAGTCCCGAAAAATCCAGAGTTTTTTGTAAGTCGCTCACATCAATACCTGCTAAAAGTTTATTTGCCTGAAAAGTTGGCGCTGCGTTTTTCCAAAAAGGCAGTAATGCCTTCTTTACCATCTTGCGTTTTGGTCATTTGGGTAATGCCCTGTGCTTCCAGTTCCATCTGTGTTTCAAGCGTGTTGTTAAAACTCTGGTTGAGCAAGTGTTTTACAGTGCCAAACGCTTGCGTAGCACCTTGAGCTAATTGTTGTGCGAGTGCTTGCGCTTCACGCAACAGGGCATCGTCATCGACCACCTGCGTGATCAAGCCCCAATCGAGCGCTTCCTGTGCAGAAAGCCTGCGATTGGTGAGCATGAGTTCCTGTGCTTTGCGTAAGCCAATCAAACGTGGCAGGAAAAAAGATGCGCCGCCATCGGGTGAAAGCCCTGCGGCAGTATAGGCCATGGTGAATTTGGCAGAACGTGCTGCCAGCACCACATCGCCACACACAGCGAGGCTCATGCCTGCGCCTGCGGCCATACCGTTCACTGCAATAATTAACGGCGCTTGCATACGGTTTAAACGGCTGATGGCGCTGTGCAAATAAGCGGCAAGTTCCTTAATGGCTTGCGGCAGCGCATCGCCATAGGCAGCAAAGGCTTTCAAATCGCCGCCTGCACAAAACATCTTGCCTTCGGCACTGAGCAGCACCGCACGCACTTCGGGGTGCTCGCTGGCTTCGATGCTGGCCAGCATTAACTCACGTCCGAGTTCCATGTTCAGGCCATTGGCGGCTTCGGGGCGATTGAGAATGATGCTGGCAACGCCCTGCTCAATGGAAAATTTCAGCGTGTGGTAAGTGTGTGTCATACGAATTCCTGTTATGTGATGCGGCTATTAGGCGTGCCTGAGCGTGCAATATCATCACCCAAAAGGGTGTTTTGAGGCACTTTCGGTTTGGCCTACACTGCGCAAACTGAAACGCTCTGAAAAATAACAACACCGCCATGCACGCAAAACGCATTCCAGACCTGCTTAAAACACGGGCACACATCAGCCCCGATAAACACGCCATAGAAGACGAGGGCAAGCTTATCAGCTTTGCACAATTAGAGGCCATGCGCGTGCGTGCGGCCAAAGCGTTTCTGGCGGCGGGTGTGAAAAAGGGCGACAGGATTGCGGTGTGGGCACCCAACATTCACGAATGGATTGTCGCCACATTGGGTTTGCAAAGTGTGGGTGCGGTGCTGGTGCCTGTGAACACGCGCATGAAAGGCAGCGAAGCGGCTTATGTGCTAAACACCAGCGGCACAAAAATTTTATGTACCGTGAGTGGTTTTCTGGGCTTTGATTACCCTGCCATGTTGGTGAATGAAAGCTTGCCAGCGCTTGAAAAAATTGTGGTGATGCGTGGTAACACAGGCTCGCACACAAGCTGGGAAAGTTTTTTGGCGGCTGGTGAAAATATTGGCAATGAACAACTTGAAAGCGCCGAAGCGCAGGTGCAAGCGTCCGATTTGGCGGATTTGTTATTTACATCAGGCACCACTGGCCACCCCAAAGGGGTGATGAGCACACACGAACAAAACATCAAGGTGTTCAGTGTGTGGAGTGAAGTGGTGGGCTTGCATGCCGATGATCGTTATTTAATCGTGAATCCGTTTTTTCACAGTTTTGGTTACAAGGCAGGTTGGCTGGCGTGTTTGATTACAGGTGCCTGTGTGCTTCCCCATGCGGTATTTGATGCGGCGGAAGTGATGAAGCGCATCGCCAGGGATAAAGTCACAGTATTGCCAGGCCCTCCCACACTTTACCAAAGCATATTGGCACATCCTGAATTCAAACAACACGATTTAAGTGGATTGCGTTTGGCGGTGACAGGTGCGGCGGCGATTCCGGTGTCACTGATTCATCGCATGCGTGATGAATTGCATTTCGATACGGTGCTCACGGCTTACGGTTTAACCGAAAGTTGTGGCGTGGTGAGCATGTGTCGTCAGGGTGATGATGCGGAATTGATTGCTTCTACCTCAGGCAGAGCCATTCCCGATGTCGAAGTGAAATGTGTGAACAGCGAAGGTGAAGAAGTACCACGCGGCGAAGCGGGTGAAATCGTGGTGCGCGGGTACAATGTGATGCGTGGTTATTTTCAAAATGAAGCAGAAACCCGCAAAGCCATTGATGCCGAAGGCTGGTTACACACAGGCGATATTGGTGTAATGAACGAAGCGGGCTACATAAAAATTACTGACCGTATTAAGGATATGTTTATTGTTGGCGGGTTTAATGTGTACCCTGCTGAAATTGAAAATGCGATGAGTGCGCACGAAGCAGTGGCGCAAGTGGCGGTGATTGGTGTGCCTGATGAGCGCATGGGCGAAGTCGCGATGGCCTGCGTTGTGCTGAAAGCAGGCAAGCAGATTACAGAGCAAGCATTTATTGCGTGGTGCAAGGAAACGATGGCGAATTATAAAGTGCCAAGGAAAGTGGTGTTTCTGGAAAGTTTGCCTTTGAATGCAACAGGGAAGGTGCAGAAATTTGTATTAAGGGAAATGTTTTCCTGACGGCATCACACCATAATATCCAGAAAAGAATCAATCATCGGGTAAATAGATGAATTCGGTTTTGTCTGCGTACTGTCTGGCCACTTGATTGAACGAAGATGTTGAATGCCATAGCGCTCGGCAGATTTAAGCACGGCATCGGTGTCATCAATAAACAGCGTGCGCTCTTTATTAAATGGAAAAGTTTTTGAAAAAATTGGCCAGAAATCGGGGTGCTCTTTCGGTAAACCAAAATCATGGCTTGAATAGCGATGAGGAATCCATTCCACCAATGAGCAGGTTTGCATTTTAATATCCAGACTTATTCTGTGTGCATTGGTTACCAACACGCGCTCAATATTTTTTTGCTTTAAAAAATCCAGAAACTCAAGGCAATAAGGGCGATATTGAATGTTGTGCGTGTGTTGTAATTTGAGTGCGGCAAGATCCAGATCAAACGCTTTTGACCAGTAATCGACGGAATACCAATCCAGCGAGCCTTTTTTGGCAGCAAATGTAGCTGCAAGATCATAAAAACTTTTTTGTTCAGAAAATCCATGTTTTTGGGAGTAGTGTTCGGGCAGAAACTGTTGCCAGAAATGATTATCAAAATGTAAATCGAGCAGCGTGCCGTCCATGTCGAGCAAGACCGTTTCAATTTCATGCCAGGGTAGCGTGTTGTTCATAAGTAACCGTTTTACAGCAGAGTGCTTGCACCTATAATCGGTGTTCCAGTTTATACGATGCCAGTGAAGAAAATATAAAGGCCGCCCATGTCACTCCCCATCAGCCAATCATTATTAGAACAGGTGATTCACATTGCAGGCGGCGCTGCCGAAAAGATTATGGCAGTTTATCAAGATATGTCGCAAATTGAAGTACACAACAAGGCAGACGATTCACCACTCACACAAGCCGATTTGGCCGCGCATCATTTCATTTGTGAGGGTTTGGCAAATATCAGCAACTTGCCCATTCTTTCCGAGGAATCAAAAAATATCAGCGCGGCACAACGATTAAGTTGGGAAAGCTATTGGCTGGTTGACCCACTCGATGGCACTAAAGAGTTTCTTGCCAAAAATAACGAATTCACGGTGAACATTGCGCTGATTCACCAAAAGCGTAGCGTATTGGGTGTGGTGTATGTGCCACCTGCACGCACTTGTTATTACGCCGCCAAAGGCATGGGTGCATTCAAGACAGTGAATGGAAAAACAAACGTGCTAAAAACCCGTGCGTTAAGCGAAAGTATTGCACAAGGCAAACTCAGAGTGGTGGGCAGCCGAAGACATGGCTCAGATGCACTTGAGGCACTGGTGGCAGATTTGAAAACAACCCTGTGTGAGCATATTGAACTCATCAATCAGGGCAGTTCCTTGAAATTCTGCGCACTCGCAGAAGGCAAAGCCGATATTTATCCGCGCCTTGCACCTACGTGTGAGTGGGACACCGCAGCGGCGCAAGTGGTGCTCGAAGAAGCAGGCGGCGCAGTGCTAACCCCTGATTTAAACCCCATGCAATACAATAACAAGCAAGCACTACTGAATCCTTTTTTCTGGGCACTCGCTGATGATTGTGAACAGTGGCGGAAAATTTTGAGGGAAAGAATCGCATCACAGGTGTATTAATCATGGACATAATGACTAATAAATCAAATGCAAGAGTTGAATATATTGATGTAGCAAAGGGAATTTCAATTTTGCTGGTTGCTGTACATCATAGTGCATTGAGGAAGTTTTTTCCGGAGATTATTGACTCTATGTCTCTGTTTAGAATGCCGTTGTTCTTCTTTTTATCCGGAATTTTTTTTACATGGCTCGCAACACCTCGAGTTTTTCTATGGAAAAAATTTGATGCGCTTCTAAAGCCTTATTTTACGGTAACATTGGCATTGCTTTTTTTAGAGGTTATCTATTTTGGAGGGAATTTTGAAAAGCAGCTTATTGGATTGCTCTATGGGAATGGAAAATGGCTGGATTGGACACCGCTGTGGTTTTTAACACATTTATTTGCGCTCTACTGTTTTTCATATTTTTTATACAAATACGCCAATTTTAAGAATGTTCCAGCGCTACTTAAAATAGTTATTCTGATTTTATTCCTGCTTGCAGGAGCTACCTTTATAAGATTGTTCTGGAAAATCCCTGTTACAGTTGTGGATTTTCGTTTTTATATATACGGACTGCCATATTCAATAGATATTCTCCTGATCACTTCTGTTTTTTTTATTTCGGGTCAACTACTTGGAAAAAGATTGTTAAAATTTCATCATTCCATATTTGTTTTTTGTTTTGCTCTGATTTTATTTTTATCAATTTCAATTTTCAGTGATGCTTATATCGGTTTAAACAGAAGAGTATACAGGGAACCATTTTTGGCCACTTTGGGAGCCATATCTGGAATTTATATCATACTAAGTCTTTCTTGGTATCTTTCTAAATATACAAGGCTAAGAAAAATTCTGTTACTCATGGGCGAAGGCAGTTTGTTTATTCTTGTTTTTCATTACCCTATACAGAAGAAAGTTTATCAAAGTTTGGCTAGCGGGTTTTCCGATGATGGAATTAAAATTCTTATCGCAATTTTTTCTGTGTTCCTTGCGATTTTTTCATCACTTCTTATAAAGTGGCTGGTTGAAAGAAACGACTTTCTTGCTTTGGGTTTTTTACCTTTTGAATCCAATAAAACCCTGAAAAAATATCTTAAGCGTATATAGCTTTCAGTAATTTTCTGGAATAAACAATCCAGATTTTATCCCGCATTCATCTGATATTTCTTTTCGTCGGTTAAATACTCTGCTTTGCCATCCATATCCAGTTGTTTGCGTAGCAGTGTAATGGCGTATTGATCGACCCACTTGCCGCTCGGGAGAAATTGTAAAATTCCCAGCACGGCAATTTTTAAACCCACTGGCACGCCGAGTAAGCCCAAGGCCAGTGCATCGCTGAGGTTGGAAGTTACCCCCATTTGTCGGGTGGCTTTTCTGCCAAACAAGGTGGTGTATAAAAATTTGGAAGATTTTACTTCCAGCCGATGCACAAATTGATTAAAGGCGGATTGATTGGGGCGACGATAAGCAGCGAGCGTAGCCTCATTCAAATCTTTGGTGCGTGGATCAAACTTGTGTTTCAAGGTGGCTTGGCACATTTGCCAGGTGTGTACGATTTGCTGTGGGTCATCACTTAAAAACTGATCGTGCAAACCTAATAAAAAGGCAAGATAGCGTGCCTGATTGACAAGGCGAAGTTCGTATTTGTTAAATTTTCTTTTTTGCTTGAGCGCCAGTTTGGCCATACGGTAGTTACCCATTAAAGCGGCACCCATTTGATCCACCTGTGGAATCGGTACGCCATACACCTGGTAATCCCATTTGTCTTTTTTGCGCAGCAAATTGGTTCTAACCATTGCGTGCATCAGACGAACCATCGCCGCTGATTTGAACGCCTCACCCTTGCGGCTCATTGCATGGGGCAATACCGCAATGCGGAAAGTGCTGGTGGTTTCTTTCATGCGTTTGGCGGCGGATTCACTGGACAGCGTGCCAGTCATAATCATCGGCAAGCCCTGATAGCCATTAAAATAGGTGAGCATAAAGGCAACACGAATACCAATGTCGAAGCCCAGCGCAACAGGCAAACGCAATTTATGATTCACTTTTTCAATTTCGTTGAGATCGAGCCATTCAGGTTGTTCTTCGAGTGCAGCGATAAAATTTTTCAATTCCTGTGGTGCATCTTCAACGCTGTCGATTCCGTGTTCCAAGGCTTGCTCGAGCATGGCGCGTGCTTTCTTCATGCCAATTTCAGGAATCAATACCGCGTAGGCATCGGCAATCGGGTCGCCCATCAAGGTGAGTTGGCGAAAGAATTCCACTTCGTTTTTATCAGCGAGTTTCGCTTCAATGATGCTATTGCCTTTTTTGCGACTGTTTTCGCCAAGTGTCGTTCTAAACCGTTCAGGCTGAATGTTTAAATCAATATCGCCATACACTTTTGGCGCGATGGCAACTTGCAGTTCACTGATATTACGAGAGGAATAGGACATGATTTTGCCTGCTGAAAAGCTGAAAAAGCAGGCTCATCATAGAACAGGGTGTTGAATTGTGAAGCTTACAAAGCGGGAAAATGTAAATGCCTTATCAAGCTCTTTGGCTGCTCACTGAAACAATTTCGCCTGTCATATAGCTGGAATAATCAGAAGCCAGAAACATCATCACATTCGCCACTTCCCAAACTTCTGCGCCGCGACCGAAGGCTTCATTTTTCACCAAATCGGCTAACAATTCCTCGCTGGCGCTTTTTTTCAGAAAATCGTGAACGGCAATAGACGGTGAAACCGCATTGATACGCACACCGAATTCGGCTGCTTCCAGTGCCGCGCAGCGGGTCAAAGCCATGACACCTGCTTTGGCGGCGGCGTAATGTGTTTGTTCTTTTTGTGCGCGCCAACCGAGTACCGAAGCGTTGTTGACAATCACACCGCGATTGCGCGTTTTCATCACACGCATCATCGCGCGTGTCATGCGCATGGTGCCGTTCAGGGTAATATCAATCACGCGCATCCATTCGTCATCTTGCATGTCTATCAGGTATTTTTGTCCGCCCAGACCGGCATTGTTAATCAGGATATCAACGCCCCCCAGTTTTTCCTCGGCGCTGTTAATCAGCGTTTGCACTTCTGATTCAACAGTGACATTGCAAATTTCCCCAAAAACAGTTTGCAAACCTGTTTCGTTTTTTAAAGTATCTACGGCTTTTTGCAAACGGCCTTCGTGAATGTCACTCAGCATAATGGCGCGACAACCTTCCTCGATGGCGCGTTTGGCTGCGGCAAAACCAATGCCTGCACCTGCGGCTGCGGTGATTAAAACGGATTTGTCTTTTAACAGGTTATGGCCTTCGACATAAGCAGGAATGGTAGTCATAAATTTTCCGGTAATTGTATTTGTTAAATTTTCGGTTCTTTCGGCATACCCAATGCCCGCTCTGCAATAATGTTACGTTGTATCTGGTTGGTGCCACCATAAATGGTATCGGAGCGTGTAAACAAATACATGGATTGCAAGCGATTCAACAGGTAATGCTCCTTGTCTGTATGTGAAGTCGGTTCGTCTAACAATTCACTCTCATTGCCCAGAACGTCCATTGCCAGCTTGCCCATATTGCGATGCCAGCTTGCCCAATACAATTTGTAAATCATGGCTTCTTTCTGTAAAGAACCATCTCCCTTTTCTGATGAAGAGTCGTTCGACAACATGCGCAAGGAGTTGTAGCGCATGATTTTCAAACCCGTCCACGCATCGGCAATGCGTTGGCGAATCACAGGGTCTTTGGCACTGCCATTGCGTTTGGCAATTTCAATCACCTGATTCAATTCATTCTGGAATTGCATTTGCTGGCCGAGGGTTGAAACGCCGCGCTCAAAACCCAGCAAGCCCATCGCCACTTTCCAGCCTTCATCTGCTTTGCCGACAATATGGTCGGCATCACACTGCGCATTGTCGAAAAAAACCTCGTTGAATTCTGAAGTGCCAGTGAGCTGCGTAATCGGGCGAACTTCAACGCCGCACTGGTGCATCGGCACCAAAAAAAAGCCTAAACCCTTGTGTGCAGAAGAAGCGGGGTCGGTACGTGCAATCACAAAACACCAATCGGCCTCGTGTGCGAGAGAAGTCCAGACTTTTTGGCCGCTAATCAGCCATGTGTTTCTGCTTTCATCAAACACTGCTCTGGTTTTGACATTGGCCAAATCAGAACCGGCAGAAGGTTCCGAATAACCCTGACACCAGAGTTCTTCGCCTGAAACAATTTTGGGCAGAAAGCGCTGCTTTTGTGCTTCGCTGCCGAAGGCAATAATGGTCGGGCCTGCCAAACCTTCACCAATGTGCCCGACACGCCCGGGGCCACCTGCGCGTGCATATTCTTCGTTAAAAATAACTTGCTGTGCAATGGAACAACCCCTGCCACCGTATTGTTTTGGCCAGCCGATGCAGGTCCAGCCACCTTCGGCCATGCGTTTTTCCCATGCCAAACGTTCTGCATGAAACATGTGTTCATCACCTGGCCCACCACGGAAACGCAATGCTTCAAATTCACCGCACAGGTTGTGTTTCAACCAGTTGGCAATTTCGTTGCGGAATTGTTCGTCTTCTTTGCTAAAACCAAGTTTCATAAATGGTTGTCAATCCAGTAGAAGCTGTGCAATTTTTTCTCGGTGCTGTGCTGCATTACCCAAATAATTTTCTGATGACTTCGCACGTTTGAAATATAAATGCACATCATATTCCCAGGTAAAACCCACGCCGCCATGTAATTGAATGGCACACCCTGCATTAAAAAAGTAGGCATCGGAACAATAATTTTTGGCAATCGCTGCTGCTTCCAATAACTCATTTGCCAATTCATCGGTTTTATTTTCCAAAAAGTTTTGCGCAATGCAGGCAGCATAATACACAGCAGATTTTGCACATTCGGCTTTTACCATCATGTCGGCAGCCTTATGTTTCACCGCCTGAAAACTGGCGATGGGGCGATTAAACTGTACGCGCTCCTTGGTGTAAGCCACCGTCATATCCAGCACTTTTTGTATGCCGCCAAGTTGCTCTGCCGAAACCGCAATGGCAGCCAGTGCGAGTAACTGTTCAAAATCATGGTTTGCATTTTCTTTCAGCAGTGCTTCTTGAGGGAGTGTGACATTTTCAAGAATCAGTTTTGCCTGCTTTTTGGTTTGATCCATCGAGGCCGTGTAAGTGCGTGTTAATCCCCTGGTTTGGGCATCGATTAAAAATAAAGCGATTTCGCCAGACGTATTTTTTGCAGCAGCGATGATGACATCAACGCTGTGACCATTGGGAACATAGTGATACTCACCGTTAAGTACGAATTGCCCATTTGTTTTTTCGTGAGTGCAGGTAATGGCTTGTGCACCACACTCATTATTTTTTCCTTGAAAGGCGAGCGTGGCAGTGAGAGAGCCGTCAGCAATTTTTCCAAGATAATGTTGTTTTTGTGACTGCGTACCTGCCAATAACAGGGCATTACCTGCGAGACAGACGGTTGAGAAAAAGGGTGAACATAACAGGTGCTTACCCATTTGCTCCAGCAGCACTGCCAGTTCGACATAGCCTAAACCCATGCCGCCATAGCTTTCAGGAATATGCAGTGCTGGCCACACCATGTCCTGACAAATTTGTTGCCAGACTTCGGAGTCATAACCCAATTCGGTATTCATCACTGTGCGAACTGCTTCCGATGAAGAAACGTCGGCCAGAAAAGCATCGGCGCTTTCCTGAATAAGTTTTTGTTCTTCAGTGAAGGAAAATTCCATAGTTTATCAAGTGCCCCAAACCTTCTGTGCGGGAACTTCTTTTTCAAACAAGGTCTTCATTGCCTGTCCAACTTCTGATGGTTGCCAACGTGCGCCTTTGTCTACGCCTTCGGTGGTGCGCCAGCCATCACTGATTGAAATTTTCCCGCCTTCGCATTCAAATACACGGCCAGTCACGGTAATCGATTCACCCGAAGCTAACCACGCCACCAGGCTGGACACATTTTCCGGTGCCCAGTAATCAAAGCTGCCATCTTCGGGTGCTTTCATGCGTTCGGCCATCTCTGCCACGGCGGTGGTCATGCCGGTGCGCGCAGCGGGTGCAATGGCGTTGGCGGTAATGCCGTAACGATAGAGTTCTGCTGCCTGATTCAAGGTTAAGGCTGCAATGCCACCTTTGGCGGCAGCATAATTGGATTGCCCGATGGAGCCCTGCAAGCCAGCGCCTGATGTGGTGTTGATGATGCGTGCATCGACGGCTTCTCCCGCTTTCTTAAGGTCGCGCCAGTAATGTACCGCATGGGAAGAAATGCAGAAGTGCCCTTTTAAATGCACGGACATAATGGCATCCCATTCGGCTTCGCTCATCGAAGCAAACATGCGATCCCGATTGATGCCTGCATTGTTAACAACAATATCAAGTCCGCCAAAAGTTTCGATGGCTTGCTTAACAGCATTCTCACTATCAGCATAGTTGGTAATATCAGACGTATTGACGGCAGCTTTTCCGCCCTTGTTGATAATTTCATCGACTACTTTCTGTGCAGCCGCTTCGTTGATGTCATTGACAATCACGGCACAGCCTTCGGCTGCCAATACTCTGGCATGAGCAGCACCCAGTCCGCCTCCAGCACCGGTTATAATGGCAACTCTGTTTTTCAAAAGTGAGTTCATGTTTCTACCCTAATCTTTCAATAATGGTGACATTTGCCTGCCCGCCACCTTCACACATGGTTTGCAGACCAAAACGTCCGCCTGTTCTTTCCAGCTCGTGCAAAAGCGTAGTCATCAGTTTGGTGCCAGTTGCGCCGAGCGGGTGTCCCAGAGCAATCGCGCCACCATTTACATTGGTACGTTCATGTGGATAGCCCGTTTCTTTTAACCATGCCATCACTACGGATGCAAAGGCTTCGTTGATTTCCACCAAATCAATATCATTCCAGCTCATGCCTGCCATCTTCAGTGCGCGTTGTGTCGCAGGAATCGGCGCAGTGAGCATCCACACGGGGTCATCCGCACGCACACTCATGTGATGAATACGTGCACGAGGGGTTAAGTTGTATCTTTTCAAGGCCGCTTCTGAAACCAGCAACATGGCACTGGCAGCATCACAGGTTTGGCTCGAAACAGCGGCCGTTACCTTGTCGCAACCGAATAAAAAATCCAGTTCAGCCATTTTTTCCAGCGTACTTTCGCGCGGAGTTTCATCGTGTGTCACACCTTCCAGCGGCATAATTTCTTTTTCAAAACGGCCTTCGCGTATCGCTTGCAGTGCTCGCCTGTGTGACTCCAGAGCAAACACTTCCAGCTCCTTGCGGCTGATATTCCATTTGTCGGCAATCATTTGCGCGGAATTAAATTGTGTTGGTGGCTCCGCACCGTAACGCGCTACCCAGCCTTTGGAGCCGGAAAAAGGGTCATTGAAACCGAGTGGCTGGGCGCAGGTCATGGCGGAAGAAATCGGAATCTGCGTCATGGTTTGTACACCACCGGCAATCACCACATCGTTCACGCCTGCCATAATCGCTTGTGCGGCAAAATGCACCGCTTGTTGCGATGAACCACATTGACGATCAATCGTGGTGCCAGGAACGCCCTGATCCAAACCTGCCGCTAACCAGCAAGTGCGTGCGATGTCGCCTGCCAAAGGGCCAATGGTATCCACGCAGCCGAAAATCACATCGTCATAGTCCGCATCGGGAATGCCATTGCGTTCCACAATGGCTTTAAGCACATGGGCACCCAAATCAGCACCGTGGATATGAGCGAGGCCACCTTTGCGGCGACCAGTGGGGGTGCGTACTGCGTCTACGATGTAGGCTTCGGCCATACTTTCTTCTCCAGCGTACTGTCAGGAATTTTGCTTAGCAAAATCAACTACTTATAAGGCTATATATTATATGCTGATGTACTGAACACAGCGTCATCCTTTTATATGAAGCTCGTGGTTATTTTGTGAATCTGGAAGGAGGAATTTTAGTTTTACTATAGTTTATAGTTTACACTAAACTATAAACCATGAAGACCAATACAAAACAGCAACTCTTTGAGTTTGTTCAACAAAATAGAGAAGCCTCGTCTGCTGAAATCAGTAAACAGTTGGGCATTAGCCCGCAAATGGTTCACAGACATTTAAAGGCTTTGTTGGAAGAAGGAAAGCTAAAGAAGCTTGGGCGCGCACCCAGAGTGCTTTATGTGGTGAATCAGGAAGGTCAGCAGCAGAAAACTCTGGTGCTATCAGCCTTTCCTCAAAAACTCTCAAGCTATATTGAGCAACACTATCTTACTGTAAAACCTAATGGTGAGGTGCTTGAGGGTTTTGATGGTTTTGTGTGGTGGGCTGAAAAAACAGGACAAGCGAAAAATCTGGAAAAATTGGCTGGTGAATATGTCAGTAGCCATAAAGAATTTAGTAAAAACTTCAAAGCCAAACATGGGCTGATAGATGCAACTTTCAAACTGAAAGATACTTTCGGAAAATCCTATGTTGATGCTTTGTACTATCAGGAATTTTACAGCTTACCGAAATTCGGCAAGACAAAATTTGGCCAAAGGGTTTTTCTGGGAAAGAGTGGTCAAGACCTTCAAACTATAAAGTTACTTGCAAATGAATGTAGAGATTCACTGAATACATTAATTAAGCAGCATAAAATTGAAGCCATGGTTTTTGCACCGCATTCCATTCCAAGAAAAGTTGCTTTCCTGAAAGAGTTTGAACGATTTCTGGATTTACCTTTACCAAAGCTCGAATTGCTCAAAATTTTTTCAGGTGCACCTGTTGCACAAAAAACCTTGCAAAAATTGCATGATCGTATTGAAAATGCTCAAGGCACTATTTTTCTTAAAAACCAGAAAACACATTTCAAGTGCGTTCTTGTGATTGATGATGCAGTAGGATCGGGCGCTACCATTAATGCCATCGCACAAAAACTGAAAGCCAGTGGTGTTAAAATTATAATAGGCTATGCGATTACAGGAAGTTTGAAAGGTTTTGAAGTGATTAATGAAATTTAATCAGTGAACAGAAACCCCTGCGTAAAAAGATTATTACGAAAACAAAGCAATTAATTTTAAAAGGTAAATAATGAACCAGCTTTTAGTAAACTTTATCGCGGTAATAAAAATTTTACCTTTCCTTCCGGCGCGCTGGGTTTTGAATATCATCGCGATTCAGGAAAAGAAAACCTACAACTTTTATGTAGTAGCCATTTTTGCAGCTTTTGTCGGCATTATGCGCTATTCGCTGGAGGTGATTCTTGCGCATAAAAGCCTGCTGTCGCTGAATGTTTCACTCGTTCAGCATCTGGTGTTCTACCTGCATTGTATTTTTATTTATGTGCTGATTTTGCATGTTTTTATTCGGGATATGCCCTGGAAACAGTTGGTGCCTCTGGTGTTGATTGGCGTATTTCTGGGCATTTTTCCACCCCTGATTGATGTATTGATTTATGGCGTAGGGGAATTCAAATATGGCTATGTGACCAAATTTGAGCAGGATTGGTATTGGTGGATTTATAACAAGGAAGCAAAGGTTCCGTTGGGAGAAGCGAGCACTTTGTTTATCACCATATTTTTTGTAGCGGTGGTGGTGAAGTTGAAAACCGTCAGTTGGTATAAAAGCGTGGGCGCGGCTGTACTTGGTTATCTGGCGGTATTTTTTTATGGCGGCGCTTTTCCACTGCTTGCCAGACAAACATTTGGCCTGATGGAGAGCAGTGTTAGCCCTTTTGAACATTTACAACTGCAAGGGCAAAATCTGGGCGGTTTTAGCCCGCCTGTACAGGTGTCCTTCTTTCAACTGCTGCTGTGTGTGGTGATTTATTTTTGCCTGAATCCGGCTTTGTTTATCGGGTTGCTGAAAAGAATCAATCATGCCATTCCAGTAGTATTGACCTGCTTGTTAGGTTATAGCTTGCATAGTCCTCTGGATGTGTATGCCCTGTTTATTGCCTTGATATTTTTTCTGGCTGCCTTGATGGTGATTGCGCAAAATGATTATTTTGATAGAAATGAATATACGCAGCAGCAGAATAAACTTTATGTTAACAAAGATGATGTTGCTTTCTTGAATATAGTGACAGCACTGCTGGTATTACTGTTGATTTTCAGTGGCCATTTTTCAGGTTACATGTTGCTGTTATTCAAGCTGGTAGCAATTCTTTATAACTATGATATGTATCGAGGCAAGCAGTATTTCCCCACTAATTATAAAATAGAAGGCATTGCCGGTTTGAGTGCATTTCTGGGTGGTTTGGGCATGATGATTGCCATTCATTATGGTTTGTCTGGTGATGCGCTGAATGTGGAATCTTTCGAGCGAATCCGTGAAGTGGGGATAATCACACCGCAACTGTATGCGGAAGTATTCACAAGTAGTACCGCATGGATGATTTTTTTTGTATTTGGTGGCTGGTCAATTTTGTCGGTGATTAAGGATTACAAGGATATTGAGAGTGACAGACAGGCGGGTTATCAAACCGCGTATACCTTGTTGTTAAAAAAGGGCAAAGGAATTGAAAAATTTCACAGAATTTATACTTTGGCACTGAGTGTGTGCATGCTGATTCCGGTGTATTGGGTTTGTCAAATAAAAGCACACAGCTTGTTTCTATGGGGTTTGGTGATTCTGGCAGTGATGTTTTATCTGGCAATCAATCGTGCTGCTACACGTGCCACGGTGGTGTTGGCCTTATCTTTGATGAATGTTTATTTGCTAGTGCTGGTGATCGCTTTTCATACAAGCCACTAACTTTTTTATAAAACCTTTCTAAAAACAAAAACCGGCACCGATTTTATCGGTATCGGCAAACACTTTTTGCGCAATGTATTTTTTCTGATAACCAACGCTACCCCAGGTGTTGTCCAGCGCCCACGCTTTTTTCATCCAGATGTGTAAATTCACTTCCCAGGTGTAACCCATTGCGCCATGCACCTGAATGCCATGTTTTGCGGCAAGTAGAGCCGCTTCACTGGCAGCAATTTTTGCATGTGCGACATGCACCGCTGCATCGGTGTGCTGTGTCGCCAGAGAATGCGCAGCACGATAAACCACCGCCTTGGCAAATTCATATTTCACAGCGACGTTGGCCATGTGATGTTTTACTGCTTGAAACGAACCAATCGCCTGACCAAATTGTTTGCGTTCGCTGGTGTAAGCGACACATTGCGCCACCATGGCTTGTGCCAAGCCCAAATGTTGCGCTGCAACCGCCAGCGCACCGCGATTTTGGGTATGCTGTGCCAGTTGTCTGGCGGGTTCGCCCTGTGCAACACAGGTAGCAGTGCTGGTATTGGCTTCGACTTTGAAAATTCTGCGTGAAGGGTCAACGCTTTCCTGTGCAATTAAAGAAATCTGCTGCTGTGTGCAAGCATGAATTTCATCATTGTGGAAAATCAGAATTAGATCGGCGGTGTGTGCGTCACTGACTAACAAGTTAATCGGGTGGGCAATGGCCACCTGACTTTCGCCCGAAATCATTTTTCCCAAACAAGAATTTGTTAATGGATGGTTGATTGCTTCCAGCAGCGGAGCTGCCAGCAGGGCGTTGTCGATTAAAGGCTCGGGGAGTGCAGCACGGCCACATTCTTCTGCAATCAGAATAAAGTCTTCTTCATTCATACCCAGACCACCATTGGCCTCACTCACCAGCATACCGATTAAACCCAGTTCAGCCAGTTGTGCCCATAAGGCAGGTGAACGGCCCGTATCACTTTGCCAGAGTTCACGAATCAATTCGGGTGTGACTTCATGGCCAAGAAAATCGCGCACGCTGTCACGAAACAGAAGTTGGTCTTGTGAAAAACTGAAATTCATTTTTTATCCCCTTGGCATTCCCAACATTCTTTCCGCAATAATGTTGCGTTGAATTTCGTTGGTTCCTGCATAAATCAAACCACTTTGGCTGAACAAAAACCCATCGAGCCAATTACCTACGCCGTGCGCTTCAGAACAATGAGGTGCCAGTTCTGCGCGTGCACCCAAAATACTCATGGCGGTTTCGTGCATGTGCTGATCGAGTTCCGACCAGAAGATTTTGTTAGTGCTGGTTTCAGGGCCAATGCTACCACCGTTAATCAGGCGCGAAGCGGTCATGTAGGTGTTGAGTGTGTAGGCTTCTGCATCCATGTACGCTTTTAATACGCGTTCCTTGATTAAAGCATCATCAATGTTGGCTTCATTTTGTTGATATAGTTTCACCAATCGACGTGCGGTTTCCTGAAAACGGGCAGGGCTGCGAAGCATCAAACCGCGCTCAAAGCCTGCGGTGGACATCGCGACATTCCAGCCAGCACCTTCATCACCCAGACGATTATCAACAGGCACTTTCACATTATCGAAAAAGATTTCCGCAAATCCCGGGTGACCGTTCAGTTGTGGAATAGGGCGCACGGTAACGCCTTCGGCATTCAGCGGCACAAAAATAAAAGTGAGCCCCTTGTGACGCGAAGAGTCGGGATCGGTGCGAAACATGCCAAAGGTCCAGTCTGCAAAAGCTGCGCGTGTCGACCAGGTTTTCTGGCCATTGATAACATAATGGTCGCCCTTGTTTTCAGCCTTGGAACGAATGGCTGCCATATCCGAACCTGCGCCAGGTTCCGACCAACCCTGTGCCCAGATTTCCTCACCCGATGCCATTTTTGGCAGATAACGCGCTTTTTGCGCTTCGGTGCCGTATTCCATGAGCGTGGGACCGAGCAGGAAGATACCATTTTGATTCACGCGCGTGGGCGCTTGTGCGCGATAGTATTCTTCTTCAAAAATCAGCCATTGAATTAAATCGAGACCACGCCCGCCCAGTTCTTTTGGCCAGGTGACCATGCCCCAACGTCCCTTGTTCATGGTGGCTTCCCATTCACGGTGTTGTTGGAAACCTTCGGCAGTATCGAAGGTAAGCAAAGGCTGTTTGGGGACATGCGCGGCAAGCCAGCTACGAATTTCTTCACGGAAGGCTTGTTGTGCTTTGGTATAGGCTAATTCCATAATTTTGTTTCTTTATTTACTTGTCATTCTGAACGTTAGTGAAGAATCTATTCGAGATCCTTCGTCATTATGTGACTCAGGATGACGTACTTAAACTATTTAAAATCCGCTTCTCTCTTCTGAACAAAGGCATCGCGCGCTTCCTGTGAATCTTTATCGTTATAAGCTTCCAGCGTAAACCCTTGTTCCCAGCGATACTTGTCTTCCAGATTGCCATCTTCAATGCCAGTTAGAGCTTCTTTGGCGAGTTTAATCATGGCGGGGCTTTTCTGCGCAATTTTTGCAGCAATCTCACGCGCGGTATCTAACAATTTGTCACGTGGAACGACTCTTTCCACTGCACCCAAACGCCAAGCCTCCTGCGCATCAATGGCTTCACCTGTAAAATACATGTAACGCACTTTTTGCACAGGGAACATGCGTTGCAGGTGAGCACCGCCGCCCATCGCGCCACGATCAACTTCGGGCACGGCAAACCTTGCGCATTCAGAAGCGACAATAATATCCGCTGCGCCACTCACGCCAATGCCACCGCCGAGTACAAAACCATGCACCGCAGCAATCACAGGTTTCGGGTTACGATGAATCGCAGCGAAAGTATCGTAATTACCTTTGTTCACGCGCGTAATCAGTGAGCCATCTTTTGCCAGTTCTTTAATATCGACACCCGCACAAAAGCCCTTGCCTTCTGCGGCGATAATAATTACGCGCACCGCAGGGTTAAGCCCCAGTGCAGTGATTTCTTCAGCAATCGCAAGCCAGCCAAAACTGCTGAAAGCATTGACGGGAGGCTTGTCGAAAATCAATTCGGCAATACCGTTTTTGATGGTGGTTTTAAAAGGTAATTCGTTGGATAAATCAGTCATGGTATTTCCTCTTGTTATTTTACTTCCCTGTCAGGCTTGCAGCGCAGCAAGACGTGCTTCGGCTTCTGCAATAATGTTTTTAATAATGTCTTCGCAGGATTCCAGACTGCTGATTGCGCCTGAAATCTGACCACTCGGTAGTACGCCCTCGGCAGGCTTGCCTTCGACCATTGCTTTTTGAATCACCATCGGCGCATTGGCCTGCATAATTGCCTGCGCAGGTGTGAGGCCATCTTCCCTGAGTGAAACCAGCAACGCCTTCAATAAACTGCTTATCGATGCGCCAGTGTATTGACGAAAAGCCAGTGCATTCTTCATGGCAAATAACAATTTGCTCAGTGCGTTTGCGTGTTCAAGTTGTGCCAGAAATTCATTCATAATCATACGCTGTGGCATGCCATCAACTGCTGTCGAAACAATCACATCAGCCGGATTTTTTACTTGCACATAGCGTTCAAGTGTTTGCGCAGGTACAGGGCTTTCCTTGCTCATTAAAAAGCGTGTGCCCATTGCAATGCCGCACGCGCCATAGGCAAGTGCTGCAGCCAAACCTCTGCCATCTTTAAAACCGCCGCAGGCAACCACAGGAACCTTTACGGCATCCAGCACTTGTGGCAACACAATGTTGGTGGGAATGGGGCCAGTGTGGCCACCGCCTTCACCACCTTGAATGGTGATGACATCGGCACCCAGCTCCACCGCTTTAACAGCGTGTTTCACCAGACCAACCGTAGGCATGCACACCACGCCAGCATCTTTGAGTTTTTTAATCAGCGCAGGGCCGGGTGAGCGTGAATAACTCACTGCGCGTATGCCGTGTTTAATGACTAAATCAGTAATTTCTTCGGCATTGGCCTGATACATGTGGTAGTTCATGCCGAAAGGATTGTTGGTGAGCGCTTTGGTTTGCAGAATCTGTTTTTCGACTTCATCGGGTGGCATGGTTGCGCCAGCGAGAAAACCAAAACCACCTGCATTGCAAGTAGCAGCTACCAGTTTTGGATCGGCCACCCAACCCATGGCGGTTTGCACAATCGGGTAGCGGCAACCTAATAGCTTTGTTAGTTCTGTATTGAGTGCCTGATGCATGGTTTTGTTATCTTTTCAAAATCACCGAAGAACCGTGGCCAAACAAACCCTGATTGGCAGTAATACCTACTTTGGCATTGGCGACTTGCATATCGCCTGCTTGACCCGCTAATTGCCATTTCAAATGGCACACCTGCGCAATGGCCTGAGCAGGTACGGCCTCACCAAAACAGGCCAAGCCTCCACTGGCGTTCACAGGAATACGCCCAGTAATCTGGGTGTCACCGTTTCTTAACAACTGTGCCGCTTCGCCGCGCTTGCACAGTTGTAAATCTTCCATCCAGTCCAGTTCCAGTGCAGTGGAAAGATCATACACTTCGGCAAGGCTCACATCGTTTGGTGCAATGCCAGCTTCTTCATAGGCCTTAACAGGGAGTTGCGCGCGAAAACTGACTGCATTAACCGCAGCGGCAGAATCGGTTGCAATGTCGGGCATTTCAACCAGCGAGGAAGCAAAGGTCGGTGTTACAGTAGAAATCGCTGCAACTTTCACGGCATTGGCACGCCCGATTTTTTTTGCGTAATCCAGACTTGAAACAATCAGCGCGGCTGCACCATCAGAGGTGGCGCAGATGTCCATTAAGCGCAATGGGTCTGCCACCATCGCCGAAGCGGCCACATCTTCCAGCGTGAACTTCTTTTTATAACGTGCGTAGGGATTGGTAAAACCATTGGCGGCATTTTTCACTTTAACGCGCGCAAAATCTTCCTGAGTGTCGCCATAGATTTCCATGCGACGACGTGCATACAAACCAAAATAAGTTGGATTGGTGATGCCTAAACGAAAACGCACCCAGTCAGGATCATCAGGGCGATCACCTTTGGCAGGTGCCAGAAAACCTTTGGGTGTGGTATCAGCGCCAATCACCAGTGCGACATCACATTGTCCGCTGAGTATTTTTGTTCTGGCAGCAGCGAGCGCCTGAGAGCCTGAGGCACAGGCTGCATAGGAGGTATTTACCTCTGCACCTTGCCAACCCAGAGCTTGCGCAAAAGTGGCACCAGCGACTTGCCCGGGATAGCCATTACGAATGGTGGCAGCGCCTGAAACAAACTGAATGTCTTTCCAGTTCACACCTGCTTCTTTGAGAGCAGCACGCGCGGCTTTAACGCCGTACTCCACGAAGTTAAGCCCCCATTTGCCCCAGGGGTGCATGCCTGCGCCCAGTATGGCGATTTCGTTTGTCATATGGTTTCCTCAGAATGACACTGTTATCTGTCTAAACAGGTTTCCACTTCCAGGTGAGTTTTTCACTGTCTGCATCTTCAAACAGTGTTTCCAGCACCAATTCCATTTCCATGCCTGCTTTTAATTGTTCAACGCCAACACCTGTAACTACCTGGCCGAGCACCGTCATTTTTTCTTTTTCCAGTTCTACGGCAGCGATGGCGTAAGGCTCGAAAGGTTCGGCGGCGATAAAAGGTTCAGGTGGTTTATAACAAGCATTGGTAAACGACCATAATTTACCCGTGCGACTGAGTTGTACTTGTTCAAAGGTTTCGCTTTCGCAGGCAGGGTTTTTGCAGAAAACTGTCGCCGCAGGAAAATAATAGGTGCCGCAAGCACAACACTTGCTGCCAAGTAAATGCGGCTGGTTTTTATCCAGCGTGAACCAGTTTTCCAATGCAGCGACTTGTGGTTTGCTCATCACTAACGCATCACTCCTGCTCTTAGATTATGTGGATCAAGTTCTTTAATTAACATCATCTGTGCATCTGTTGGTTCTGGCGTAACAGTTACATCATCAGGGATTTCAATTTCAAATCCGGTGTTCTCAATCACCTCTTCCACTTTCACATCGGGATGAAGTGAGCGCAGACGCAGTTGATGTTGCTTGCCACCGAAATCCATCACACACAGATTGGTATACACATAGCCTATTTTGATGTCGTTTAAATCATAGCCTTTGGGCAAGCGTGCAGGGTTGTAGCCTACCGAACACACCACATCACATTCGCCTTCTACAAACACTTTTTTGCTGTGTGCAGGAATAAAAAAGGAATTGGCATGGTTAATGGAATTGCCAGGAAAACCACGTACACCAAGCATTTGTACTTTCGGTTGTGCATGAGTGCCGCCAACCGCTGAAATATTGGCCTGTCCGAAACGATCCACCTGCGTGGGGCCAACCAGCGCATGACGTTTACCGCCCCAAACATTGTCAAAAATACGCGAAAACCCCATCCAGCTTTCAAATCTGGGTTCAAAGCCTGCCTGCCTTGCACCTATCGGTACAGGTTCCGATACCATGTAAGCCTCTGAATCGGTCATCATCAAATCCTTATTGATGCTTAACATGCACAGCGAAGCCGCAAGACGGGGGACTACGCCGATGCCTGTGGCAAGCACTTCGCCTTCGTTTTTCCAGGTGTTGGCGGCGGCGCAAATAATCAAATCAACCAGTGTGTAATTCATGTGTCGCTCCTCGCCTAGAAAACGGGCAGTGGCAGTTGTCTGATGGCATCAAGCCCGCCCACTTTTTCGATGTATTCAGCTTCGCTGCATTGCACGTAGCGTGCAACATAGGCTTGCCAGCCATTTTCGTCTTTCGCACTGGCAGCATATTCCTGAAAGTGTTTGGCATCATAGCCATATAAAGGAGCACAGGAAGAAGGGTGTGCGCCTCCTGCCACAGGAATCACGGCGGTGGTTTCACTGCGTTCCCAGAACACATTACGCGCCTGTTGTGGATCGGCAAAGAATCGGGTTTCGACAATCTCATCGCAAGAGACAAAAGTCTTGTCGGCTGCGCGTGCAAATAAATCATCAAAGTAGTGGTCGGGGCCTGCTATCTGGCACACCCCGCGCGAATCAGCGCGATCCACATGAATCAGCGAAGCGTCGAGTTTCAGGGCGGGCATGGCCACCAGTTCCTTGCCATCGGCATAGGGTGAAACAATGGTCTTGATGTCAGGGTTGGTGGTGAGCACATCGGTACCCAGACCAATCAGGGTGGGCATGAAAGGCACGCGTTCGGCGGCGGCGCGAAGTCCGAGGCGCATCATGCCTTCATCAATTTCCATCACTTCGATGTCGCCATTTTGGCGGGCGATGCGAAAGTAAGGTTCCAGTGGAATAAAATCGAGCGACACAAAAGCAAATACCACCTTCTTCACTTTGCCTGCGGCGCACAACATGCCGACATCGGCACCGCCGTAAGAGACCAGGGTAAGGTCTTTCAAATCAGAGCGAAGGATTTCACGAATCAGCGCCATAGGTTTACGGCGAGGCCCCCAGCCGCCAATGCCAATGGTCATACCACTGGCCAGTTGTTTGACTGCGGCTTGTGCAGAAATGATTTTATTCATAACTTTCCCGATGGGTTGGATTGACCCTTTGAATATGACGAAGAAATTCTAGCCAGCAGGGCTGTGCACTTCATCACCCATATACAGGATAATGACATTTACAGGTGGATTGGTTTAAATCATCACGATAAAACCATAACAGGAAAGCAATATGTCTGAAAATTATAGAGTCGATTGGGTTTGGCAAAATGCAAGCGAGCAGGACAAAGCCGATGTGTTGGCGCTCTGGAAAAGAGAAGCTGCCTTGCCAGAGCCAATGATGGAAGCACGCCTGAAACAATTAGCGGGTGTT
Organism: uncultured Pseudomonadales bacterium; assembly: GCA_964557005.1. Lineage (GTDB taxonomy): Bacteria > Pseudomonadota > Gammaproteobacteria > Pseudomonadales > JBECKS01 > JBECKS01. The sequence goes on along the minus strand of CAZKYI010000003.1, from coordinate 92,873 downwards.
GCGCGTTTGAACAGCACCAATGAGCTGGTGGGTGTTTCTACCATTTATGAACAATTTAACCAGCAGCTTGAATCATGGTTTTGGTATATGAGGATTTTTGTTGCTGAAAAATACCGAAAGGATTCCATTGCACGTGTGATGTCAAAACGTATTCCTGCCGAACTGGAAGCGCGCTGGCAACAAGGGGATTATGTGATTGGTGTGATTATGGAAATAGAAAACGAGCTGTTAAAACAAACACTCAATACTGGCGAAACGCCAACCTCAGGTTTTGTTTTCTTTGGTAAAAACGAACGCGGAAATCATTGTCGGGTACGATATTTTCGTGAAGCAAAATTATTTACACCCAAACCGGTTTCCGCGCCGAGTTATGTTTAGCGCTTTGGGTTAATATTTTGTTGCGCGTGGGGCAGGTGAGCCAGATTTTTCCTTGCTGTTAAAAGCCTTCGCGAAAAACTGTTTCATTTCTTTCCAGCTTTCCTTATCAACTTTTTTGTTATACGCCAAAGGCATGCCATATTGCTTGCCAACTGCATCAGCATTCGGATTGGTAAAGCTGTGTGTAGCGCCCGCATAATTGATAAAACTGTAATTGGCATCACGTGATTCCATTTCAAGTTTGAACGCTTCAATACTTTCTGCCTTCACAAAAGGATCATCTGCACCATTTAAAACCAGTATGGCGGTAGTAATTTTGCTGTCATTATTTTTCATGCTGTCCAGATTGCCGTGAAAACTCACTACACCCTTGAGTTCATTGTCACTACGCGCAACATTGAGCACCACTGCGCCACCAAAGCAGTAACCAATAGCACCAATGTTATTTACATCAACCCATTCGGATTGTTTGAGTTCAGCCTTGCCTGCATTAAAACGCGCGAGCATTTCGTCATAACGTGACATGATTTCGGTTGCGAATTTTCCTGCATCATCAGGGTGAGTGGCTACCTTGTTATCGCCATACATGTCCAGTGCAAACCCGACATACCCTTCTTTTGCCAAATCAATGGCACGTTTGCGCGCATAATCATTAGCACCCCACCATTCGTGAACAACCAATACACCAGGGCGTTTTTGCTTGCTTGAGTTATCCCAGGCCATCAAGCCTTTCAGCTTTACGCCATTGAGTTCGTAATTCACTTCTCTGGTTTGAATTTCTGCAAACACAGTGCAAGAGAAGGCAAATAACAAGCTGCTGATGAGAAGTTTGAGTTTCATGGTGAATGTCTCCTGATTATGGCTGAATCAAATCCAGTAGTTTTCTATTCTATTACTTTCTTTCCGAACTTGTGCAAATTTTGCACAAGTTGTATTTCTATCTATTTCAACAAATAATCCACGCCTGTTTTTTTGGCGACCAGATTATTTTTCAGGCGAATATATTTTGGTAAACCGTTTTCATCATAGGGTGGATAATCTTCACCTGCGATGAGTGGGCGAAAATAGCGTTTGGCTTTTTCAGTAATGCCAAAACCATCTTCACTGATGAAATCGTCAGGCATCAGTTTTTCGATGTTAGCCGCTTCTGAAAGCAAACCTTCACCAATCGACCAGCGATAGGGTTCATCACTTTCACGCACAATGGTGGGCATTACAGCGGTTTTGCCAGCCAGTGCAAATTCCACTGCTGCCTTGCCCAGTGCATAGGCTTGTTCGACATCGGTTTTTGAAGAGATATGACGTGCAGAGCGCTGCAAATAATCTGCTAATGCCCAGTGATATTTGTAGCCCAATTCTTTTTTAATCAGTGCAGCCAGAATCGGTGCAACGCCACCGAGTTGTTTATGACCAAAGGCATCTTTGGAGGCAGAAGCATTAATGTCACGGCCGCTCGCATAACGCGTACCTTCCGAGGCGACAATCACACAATAACCAAAACGCACAACAGACTCTTTTACTTTGGCAAGAAATTTCACTTCATCGAAAGCAACTTCGGGAAACAAAATAATATGCGGCGGTTGGCCTTCGGCCTGTGATGCAAGTCCTGCCGAGGCTGCAATCCAGCCTGCGTGGCGACCCATCACTTCCAGAATAAAAACCTTGGTTGAAGAGTCACACATGGAGGCGGTATCAAGCCCTGCTTCCATCACGGACACATTCACATATTTGGCGACTGAGCCAAATCCCGGGCAGTTATCGGTTAGCGGCAAATCATTGTCGATGGTTTTGGGAATACCAATACATTGAATGGGTGCGCCCATTGTCTTGCTGTATTGCGCAATTTTGTTGGCAGTGTCTTGTGAATCGCCACCCCCGTTGTAAAAGAAATAGCCAATGTCATGCGCCTGAAAAACATCCAGTATGCGTTGGTATTCCCGGGTGTCTTCATTCAGCGATTTCAATTTGTGTCTGCAAGAACCAAAGGCACCGCTGGGGGTGTGACGTAATGCTGCAATGTCAGCAGCACTTTCGAGGCTGGTATCAATCAGCTCTTCTTTTAAAGCACCGGTGATGCCATTTTTACCCGCCAGCACCTTGCCGATTTTGTGCGGATATTGACGGGCGGTTTCAATCAGTCCGCATGCAGTTGCGTTGATCACAGCAGTCACGCCGCCAGATTGAGCGTAAAAGGCGTTTTTCGGATTCGACATGGATTTTCCCGTTTAAGGCGTTGTTGTTGAGTGTGAGCTTTGACTAGAATGGCGCTCTGACAAGTGCGGTGATTCTACTGCGTTTGGTAAAACTTTGCATGCAAGCCAGACGTTTCACCTGTAGTTCGGGAGATTTATGCACCTACATTTTCTGGGGATTTGTGGCACCTTTATGGGGAGTCTTGCGCTGCTGGCACGTGAAATGGGCTATGAAGTCAGTGGCTGCGATTTAAATGTTTATCCACCGATGAGTACGCAACTGGAACAGCAGGGTATTCACATTCATCAGGGTTACGATGTTGAACAATTCAACCAAAAACCTGATTTGGTGATTATTGGCAATGCCATGTCGCGCGGAAATGAAGCGGTTGAATATGTTCTCAATGAGCAACTGCCTTATTGTTCGGGGCCGCAGTGGTTGTCGCAGCATTTACTCCACAAAAAATGGGTGCTGGCGGTATCGGGTACGCATGGAAAAACCACCACCACCGCCATGCTTGCCTGGATTCTTGAATGTGCAGGTAAGGCACCGGGTTTTCTGATTGGTGGCGTGCCAGGTAATTTTGAGTGCTCTGCGCGTTTGGGCAATTCGGATTATTTTGTGATTGAGGCCGATGAGTACGACACCGCTTTTTTTGACAAGCGCTCCAAGTTTTTACATTACCACCCTAAAACTCTGGTGATTAACAATCTGGAATTTGATCATGCCGATATTTTTGATGACATCAGTGCCATTCAAAAACAATTTCAGCATCTGTTACGCATTGTACCTTCCTCTGGTCTGGTGATTTACCCGCACAATAATGCCTACATAGAACAAGTGCTTGCCAAGGGTTTGTGGAGTAGTGCAGCAGCGGTGTCTTTGGAAAAAAATGAACAGGTGCAGTGGTACTTACATAAAATTCGTGACGATGGCAGCCATTTTGAAATACATCACCGTGAAACTGGTAACTCTGCCACGGTGAACTGGACGCTGATGGGCGAGCATAATTTGCACAATGCCTTGTCTGCTTGCGTGGCGGCGCACCATGTGGGTGTGCCATTGGAAATCAGTTGCAAGGCGCTGGAAAGTTTTAAAAATTCCAGACGCAGAATGGAAAAACTGATTGAACTGGTTCTCGATAACCATAATACACTTACGATATATGATGATTTCGCACATCACCCAACCGCAATCGAAACCAGTATTCGCGGTTTGAAAAACAGATTTCCAAATGATTTGATTTTTGCGGTGCTGGAGCCGCGTTCCAACACCATGAAAATGGGTGTACATGGTAACTCTCTGGCCAAGGCTTGCGAGCAGGCAGACTTGGCGTTGTGGTATGTGGGTGACAATCTGGCACTTGCAGACAGTGTGAGATCACAAAACAGTTATGGTTTTCAAAATCTGGCAGAACTGCAAAACAGGCTGGAAAAACAGGTGCAGCAAAGTAAAAAAAATGTGCACGTGGTGTTTATGAGTAACGGCAGTTTTGCAGGTGCACCACGCAATTTTATTGAGCGTATACAACAGGGTATAAAACAAAGATGAAAAAACTGTTTGTCAGGTTGGTTTTGCTTGGTCTGATAGCTTTGTTGGCAGCCCCTTTTGTTTTGAAAAAACAGGATGGTCAGCCTATGCTTACCAGAGAACAATTCATCGCTTTCGACATGCGTTCAATTCAGTATGCTTATCAAACCGTAATCGGGCACATCACGAATTTTTTTGTGAGAAACACTGGCGACCGGTTTTCAGAGGATGTTTTTGAAAGTGATTCGGAAACCACGCGCTTGTATCGCTGGCAGGATGAAAAAGGCGAATGGCATTTCAGTGACAGGAAACCAGCCAATACACAGGCAGAAAAAATCGAAATCAGAAACAATCAGAATGTGTTCAACTTTGGTGATATGAATCAGGATAAAAGCAACAAAAAATCAGGCGAATCTGGTGGCGGTTTTGTGGACAGCATTAAGCATAAACTTGATAAAGCAAAATCGGTACAGCAAACGCTTGACAAGGATTTCGAGCAGAAATCTGAGGCAATAGAGCATTAACACATGACAAAGCAGCAAATCATTTCCGATAAACTGATACAGGCATTTTCACCCAGCCATTTTGAATTGCTCAATGAAAGTTTTATGCACAATGTGCCGAAAGGTTCTGAATCACATTTCAAGGCGGTGATTGTGAGTGATGCGTTTGCAGCCTTACGTATGGTGCAAAGGCATCAACTGGTGTATCAGGCGATGGGTGCGACAATGAAAGATATTCACGCATTGGCGCTGCACACATTTACACAGGCCGAATGGCAGGAGAAAGGCGAGGCTGCTGCCTCACCTCAATGTCACGGTGGAGAACAGCGAAAAGTTATTTCGCAGCCTTGAATTTATCGTGTAATTCCTTGCAATAAGGCAAACAGATTTCCATCGCTTCTTTTACGGTGTAAAGCGGTTTGTAATCCAGATCTTCGTAAGGCTCGCGAATATCACTCAGGTGCGTCACGGTAATTTTGATGACCTGCATGGGCAGCAGTGTGGGTTTGGGCAAACCCAGACGAAAGTGCATGAACTGCCATATCGCTAACAGTTTAATCAACAGGCCAACAGGCAGGGAAATTTTAGGGAACTGATACCCCAGACCTTCGATTAAAGGACGGAAAAATTCAAAATAATTTTGTGGTTCGTGATCGCTGATAAAATAACCACGTCCACAACAGCGATTGCCTTCGACCAGACGCTCGGCGCAAAGAATGTGCCCGTGAACCAGATTGTCAACAAAGGTATTTTCATGCGTGGAATTGAGATTGCCGAGTGTGGCAACCAGTTTTCCCGCAGCAAGTTGTTCTACAAAGCTGTCGAGCATGATGTTACTGCTGGCACCGTAGATACCGCAGGGGCGAATCGCACCGGTTTGCATGCCGTCCTTGCCATTTTGTGCGAGCACCAGTTTTTCTGCTTCAATTTTGGTCTCGGTATACATATCGATTAAATCTTTGGCGTAAGGCGTATCCGAATTCATCATGGTAATGGGCTTGCTGTCGAAGCACACCGAATTCGAACTGGTATAGACAAATCGTCTCACACCTGCCTTGCGTGCAGCGGCGAGCAGGGAACGGGTGCCTTCCACATTGACCTTGTAAGACAGTTCCTTGTAAGTTTTTGTTACGCCAAAGCCGCCTGCCAGTTCAATGATGGAAGCGGTATGAAATACACAGTCAACGCCTTCGCAGGCTTCGATCAAGGCTTCCTGGTTGGCCAGATCAGCGACAACATGAATGAGTTTTTTATGCTGGATGGGGCATTCCGCTCTGTCCAGAACCACCACTTCCACCCCCTTGTTTAACAAGGCATGCACCAGATTTCTGCCCAGAAAGCCTGCACCACCCGTAACAAGGCAGCGCTCCAGCGGCTCTATTTTCTTGTCGGTTTTACGGCGAGCAGGTGCTGGTTTGGTGAAGGTTGTTTCATGTCGGGTTATTTCATTCATAATACGCTCGCTGGTTTAATTTTTTTAATAAGGCGGGAAATCATACTCGCCCATGACAGGGGATATATCGTCTGAATATGGGATATTGATGATACTATCATTGCCTTGTTTGTGGGTGTGGAGTTCTGGTGATGAAAATTAAATGGATAATACTGTCGATTGTTATTTTTTCTTGTTTCTCTTGCGAATCTTCGTCATCAGCAAGGTGCGATATTATTTTATCCGAGCGGATTGATGCAAATACCTGCAAGCCGAAAACCGATTCTCCAACTCCAACCATTTCGGCTGTGCATATTGAGTTGCCCGATACTGTTCCTGCCGGTGCGGTGACTGCCATGAAGCAGAATGTGCAGCAGGATATTTCCTGGTATTTACTCAAGCAACAGGGTTTGATTGTAAAAGTAGATGCCTTGCAGCTTGAGGCGAATGTCAGCATTTATCTGGACATTCAGGATCGGGTAGTCACTGCGGGTAGTGAGCAGGGGCTTGCCGGTTTTGCATTTCATCCGGATTTTGCGCAATTCCCCCAAGTCTTTGTTTATTACACCGCAGAAAGTGAAACAGCACTGTCAGGGGCTGAGGTGCGTTTATCGAGATTCACACAGATGGATGATGTGCTTGATCCGGACAGTGAACAAATTATTTTGAGCTACGATAAAAACGCAGCCTATCATCATGGAGGGACGCTTGAGATTGGCGAAGATGGCTATCTTTATATCGGCACTGGCGATGACACCGAAAACAGCAACTGGAATGTTGATAATCCTGCTCAGGATTTATTTTCGCTCAAAGGAAAACTGTTGCGACTGGATATTGCAGGCGGTAGTGCTTACAGCATTCCTCCTTCAAATCCCTTTGCGGATGGTGTTTCAGGTGCACCGGAAGTGTTTGCTGCGGGTTTGCGAAATCCGTGGAAGTTTTCTTTCGACAGACAAACACAACATATTTTCCTGGCTGATGTCGGGCGTATTGGTGCAGAAGAAATTAACAAAATAATCGCAGGGCATAATTATGGCTGGCCAGCTATGGAGGGTAACCATTGTTATGATGATGTTTACTGCGCCGAACATGATTTCAGTAATCCTTTGGTGGCGTTTGCGCGAAAAGATACCCGCTGCATCATTGGTGGTTATGTGTATCGCGGGAACCTGATGACATCGTTACAAGGTAAATACCTGAGTGGTGATTGTATTTACCGTTCAATCTGGGCGAGTGATGTGTATGCTGAAAACCCTCAGGATTCTCCGATCCAGATACTGGAGACGGAGCAGGGGATTTATACTTTTGCCGAAGATGAAGAAGGTGAGCTGTATTTTGCCAGTGGTAGCGGAAATATTTTCAAGCTGGTGGAGCTTACTGAATAGTTTTTCGCGACGAATTATTTCCGGTGTCTATTTCTGATGAATGTCCACTTGCGGATACGGAATGGTCAGTCCCGCACTTTTAATTGCCCGAAAAATTTCAGCATTTAATTTGAAGCGGTTTTCCATATAACTTTTGGTGGGTACCCAGGCGCGAACGACGATTTCCATGGCTGAATCTGAAAACTTGCCAATACCCACCTGCGGGCAGGGCTTCTGTGTTACATAATCCAGTTTTGCCAGCGCGGCCTGAATACTGCTAATGGCAAGGTGAGGGTCATTGTTATAGGCAATGCGAATCGAACTTTCTACCAGACGATGGTTGAAAGTATTTAACAATACCTCACCTACGATGTGCTTGTTGGGAATCATGATTTGCTCATCGTCTTCAGTATCAATCAGCGTGAGGGTGAGACGAATTTCCTTGACCACGCCTGAAACACCAATCACGGTGATGGTGTCACCGACTTTGAAAGGGCGAGTTGCAATGATGGCTATGCCTGCTGCGTAGTTTGAAACCAGACCTTGCAAGGCCAAGCCTGCAACCACCGTGAGTGCACCGAGGGCAGCAACAAAAGGCGCGATGGTGATGCCGAATTTCCCCAGCGCAATCACAATAAAACAAAATAAAACCAGCAAATACACCACATAGCCTGAGTAAGTTCTCAGGGTAATATCGACATTACGCTTTTCAAGCTGGGAAACCAGAATATTCGAGAGTTTGCGCGAAAGAATGAATCCCAGCGTCAGGATAATTAGCGCTCCAAGCACCTGAAAGCTATAATTCACCAGAAACTCAATCGCCAGTTGAGTGATGGATTGCAGTTGATCGAATTCTTTAATGAGCGGGGTTTCCATGATGGTGTTGTTATTTTGTTATTCAGGAGAAGCCTGATTATGCACCACTCCCGAATCAAGGTTAAGCAGGATTTCCTGAATTGATTTCCAATGAAGAGATTGCCGATGAAAAATCTGACTAAAGAAAATGCCATTCGTGTTGTAAATCAATCACCGCAAGCGGTCGCTGTACATAATAAAGCTGCGTGGCTGGCCATTTTTGCAGTGCAACATCAGGTGGAAGACCCTGTAGGTTCGCCTGCACATGTTGGCAATGCCGAACAAGGGAATAAAGCACTTGAGCAGTTTTATGACACTTTTATTGCACCCAATGACATCGTATTTGAAGTATTCAAGGACACGGTGAATGGTACGCATGTGGTGCGTGATTTAAATGTGCATACCACCATGTCGCCCAGTCTCAAACTGGTGGTGCCAATGCACTTGTTATATGAGCTGGAAGAGCAGGACGGTATCTGGCGCATCAAGCGTCTGGCTGCGCATTGGGAACTCATGCCGATGATGAAGCAGGTATTTTCCGGTGGCCTTGCCTGTTTGCCCGTGTTGGGCAAGTTAAGTTTCAGAATGCTGCGCAATCAGGGGGTGTCGGGTGCATTGGGTTTTTGCAAGGCGGCGTTTACGGTGGGTGCGTATGGTAAACAGCAGTTGGAAAATTTTTGTGATTTTATCAATGCAAAGCACGAGCACCGTTTGCAGGATTTTCTGAAACAGGTCGCCTGTGTTGAAATTGCCGGAGACAAACTTGCACTTGAAGATGTATTGAAAAGTGATTTGCAGATTGTGCCTGGGCAAAAACGTCTGGTTGCCGGTTATTATGTGAGTGCAAGTTTTTCTTGCACCTATCAATCACAACAGCGTTCAGGTGTGATGTTGATTGAGTTTGATAAAAAATCCAGACAGGCAAAAACAATACGCCTGTATTGTGACTAGTTTGTTGTGATTGGGTTTGTGGTGGCTGGAGAAGTATGAAGTTAAGTAAATTTCATTTCGTGGGTGTATTGCTCGGTTTGTTGTCATTTGGCTTCTGGGTGATGTTGGCCAGTTCACCCAATGTTGCTGAAAGTATTTACGCGCGTGAAATTTATCCTGCCATTGCGACTGTGCTTGCATTTGCAGGTGCGTTGCTTCCTTTTGCTGTGACCGATTTGATTTTTGCAGGTGCAGCCTTTGGTCTGGTTTATTGGGCAGTTGCGCCCTGGTTTCGCGAAAAAACATGGCAGGGAAAACTGTTTTATTCGGCGGCCGATTTGATTGCCTTTGGCAGCATTTTACTTTTTCTGACTTGCGCCAGTTTTTTGTATAACCACCATCGATTCACGGAAGAAAAATTATTCGAACTGGAATTTGAATTTGGCAAGCAGGAATATCAGCGTCTGGTGGAGCAAAGTGTTATCGAAGCCAACGTGCTGAGTAAACAGTTTCATCAGAATGACAGGGAATGTACTGACATCGGGTTTGAATTAAATGCCTTCGATGTTTTGATAGAACAGCAACAAAGTGCATTTTTGCGCACTCAGGATTTGCCTGCTGTTCAAGGCGCAAAGACGCGATATTTTTTGTTTAGCTGGATTTGGGCAGGTATGAGCGTGTCGGGGCAGTATCAACCTTTGGCAGGTCAGCCGAACATTGCCAGAGAAATTCCCGTGTACTCGAAACCATTTGTGATGGCGCATGAGCGTGGACATCTGAATGGTTTTGCCAGCGAAGTCGGTGCAAATTTGCTCGCTTATCAGACTTTATTGCATTCCACGGATGCACGTTTGCAGTATCTGGCGCGTCTGGATTTGTGGCGCAGTAATGCACCGGAAGGCATCAATGAACAGGTTGCCAGAGATTTGCAGTGTTGGCAGGAAGATTGGGACAAGGTTGAACGCTTTGAATTTGATTTTCTGTTCACGCGCGCAAATGATTTTTATCTGAAAGCTTCAGGCCACAAGGATGGTGTGGAAAGTTATGGCCGTGGTCGCTCGCTCGCCTTGAAATACTACTATAAGCATTTCGTGCAGCAGTAATCGTTGTGTGCGCTGAATCAGGCGGTGAGTTTGCCGTTCCTGTAATCCTGTAAAGCCTGCTCTACTTCTTCCACGGTGTTCATCACAAAAGGGCCATATTGTGTAATGGGTTCCTCAATCGGCAAACCGCTTAACAACAATAAACGGCTGGACGCTGTTGCTGCTATGGTCACTTCGCTGCCTTCACCTAACACAGCAGCACAGTTGACGGGTAATATCTGACTGGCAACGCTGATTTCACCTTCGTACAAGTAAAGCATGGTATTGTGTTGTGGATTCAGGGGAAAAGTGATGCTGCCCTGCTCCAGTTTTATATCAACAATGCAAGGTTCCATGCTCAGTTTTGGCAGAGCACCTGCGTAGTGCTTGTGATTGATATTCAGTTCACCTGCAATCACTTTTATCGCGCAATGTTCGTTCACCGTGTGCCACGGCATGCTGCTTGAGGGAATATCCCTGTAATCGGCAGGCTGCATTTTTTCTGCCGCAGGCAGATTGATCCATAACTGAAAACCACGCATCGCACCCGCCTGTTGCTGGGGCATTTCGGAATGAATAATACCTCTACCCGCTTTCATCCATTGCACATCACCGGATTTCAAATGGCCTTTATTGCCCATGTGATCTTCATGGAGCATGTGGCCTTCAAGCATGTAGGTGAGGGTTTGAAAACCGCGATGCGGGTGAGAAGGAAAACCTGCGATGTAGTCATCAGGATTTTCAGAAGCAAACTGATCAAGCATTAAAAAAGGATCAAGCCTTGCGTTTTGATGTTGGCCAAGGCTGCGCAGGATTCGCACACCCGCGCCATCGGAAGTGGCGCGCGCGGGGATAACATGAACCACTTTTGCGCTATTCATTGGCTCCATGTTACGCCGCCTTGTCTTTTTGTTCCTCGCGCAGAATTTCTTCGGCGAGTTCAATGCCACCTTTGCTTTGGTTTATACCAATGTTGCTGGAATGGCCAGCTAACACAAAATCAAAGTCGACATTGGCAAAGCGTTTGGCGGATTGACGCATCAGCCAGCCCACACCGCTGCCAAAACTGCTTTCAAAAAAACTCGCAGCGGTGTTGAACGGTTTTACCGTCGGATTTTTTTGTACTTCCTCACGCAAATAAAAACGGCGCAAACGTCGAGCCACAGATTCCATTTGTACATTTTCCGGATCGAGAATGTTCATCGGGCGGAAAAAAACTTCGTTAAAGAACGAAGGCCCCCATAGTGCCATACCGCGAAGGTTGGCATTGAAAATGCCTTTTTTGTGCTTGCCGGTTTTAATCGACATATTGTTTTCAGAACAGTATTCCGCCATGAAAAAATCCATCGCCAGATGGCGACTTTCATCGGAATTGATTCGCTCAACCACGGCACGGCTTTGCGGATCATCAACATAGTTGTTCAAGCCACGCAGCAGGGCAATATCGAGAATCAGTTCGCCGGTTAAAATAAACATATTGGCGATGGCGGGATTGAGTGTGCGCACCGCACCTGAAAAATGCGGGAAAAACCGCAACATGGCAATGTTAGGTGTATAGAGTTGGTATTGGTGTTGATCAAAATAGCGTGACAATTTTGCTGCTGCTTCGCTGTGGCGCAATTCGTCGATATAACACCAGTGGTAGATTTCCTTGAGCACAGGGTCTTCCATGCGATCTCTTAGCGCCTGAAATAAATTTCCCGCCAGCAATTCGATGTAAGACATATTCAGGTAAAGCTGAACAACGCGAATTTCATCTTCTTTGCTCAGCTCGACTTCAGGTGTTTTGCTCCAATCAAAATCGTTGACATTCCACTGTCCGGCCTTACAACGCTCAAGCATTTTTACCGGATCAAGACTCATGGTTCCCCCTGGGAATAGATGGTTATTTGTAGGGGGATTGTGCCAGTAAAATGTAGCGAATCAATGGACGAATGGCGAAAGTGCCGCGACGCGCCCAGCGTAATTTATGGCTCATTTCTTTCTGGTAATCATCCAGTGTATGGCGTTGGTATTGCAGTACCCTTTGTGCTTCTTCGGTATCCATCCACTCCGTATAGAAAGTATTGTTACCAAATACCTCACGGGGTGCCGGTTTAAGCCCCAAGGCCTTGAAAATAATATGCGTGAAGTTGTACCAGGTGGCTTGTCCGCCCGCGCCTGCGCCCAAAAAGAATTTCTTGTTATAAGCCTGTTCATTGCCTACTGCATTCACAATCGCCAGTGCTACATCTTTCGGGTGCACATATTCAATACGGCAATCAGGATGGGTAGCGTATAACAGTTGCAGCGAATCGCGTGGGTCACCACCAATATCGGAATCAGCATCCATACAGGCACCGATACGCACAACAGTAGTATTTTTCAGGCCGCTGGCATCAATCATTTGTTCGCACGCAATTTTGTGACCGGCGTAGTCATCTTCTGCCTTGAAAGGGTCGTCAATCTTTCTGGGGTGGGGGCCGTCGGGTGCGTTATTGCCATGCACGCTGATGGACGAGCAGAAAATCAACTGCTTGTCGTTACCGCTTGCAAGAATGGCATTCACCACATTTTCGGTGCCGCCAACATTCACTTTGCGGCCAAGTTCGGGGTTGAGTTTTACCGTGTGCGGCAGCATCGCTGCCATATGAATCACTACTTCTACCTTGCCCACCTCGGCAGCGATTTGTTCGGCATCACAGATGTTGCCCCATACCACAGTGATGGACTTGCCAAACTGCGCGGCCACTTTCTGGTTGATGTCATTTTTCAGATCAAGACAAGTGACCTGATGATTTTGTGCCAATAACTGCCTGACCACTTTTTCGCCAATGTTGCCAAAACTGCCAGTGAGTAGAACTTTCATAGGGGTATCTCATGAGTTGAATAAGCCAGAGCGTGATACTAGAGCACCAGATAAATTTGCCATCGTCCAAAAAGGGGAAACGGCTTGTTTTTGTGCGTGAGGTTTGGAAAGCTAGCTGCTTTATCAAGGTCGCGCAAGCCTGTATTTATGGACACACCATGCCGCTTAGTCTGAATTTCATACGCCAGTTATTTGCGCCCACCGTATTGTTGGTAGCGGGCTTCTGGTTGAATGATGTGTTTGCCCGTGTGCCTGACAACGCGCTGTTTCTTCTGGCTTATCTACCCTATTTGCTGTTTGGCATCAGCGCCTTGCTTGCCGTGCAATTTAATCAAAGCCGCGTGTTATTCGCGTTGCTCAATCTTTTTCTGGTGTATGCCTTGTTACATGCGACTGAATTTTCAGTGATTCGGCTGTATGAATTTGTATTGCTGTTCTGGGCTTTGCTCAATCTGGGTGTGCTGGTGTGGTTGCCTGAACGCAGTGTGTTGTCTTCACACACTTTGGTGAAGCTGGCAGGTTTGGGCATTGAATACCTGTTGAGCTGGTACGTGTTGAGTTTTCGTTTTTTGTGGGCAGAAGATTTTTTCTATGGCAGTTGGCTGGGCGTGCCGCCTGAGTGGATGAACTTTTCTTTCACGCTGGCGATTGTCGCAGGGTTTGCCTTGTTATCTGTGAGCATCAAAATCATGCTCGATACCAGCCCCATTTCTGCTGCGATGCTGGCGTGGGTATTGATGCTGTTTGCTTTTTTGAGTCAGGCGGTACCGCAAGCGCTGGTGATTGCGCTGAGTGTGAGTGCAGGCATCATCGCCTTTATTGCGATTATTTTTGATTCCCACCAGATGGCCTATCGCGATGAACTCACAGGGTTGCGCTCACGTCGTGCACTTAATCAATTTCTCACCGGCCTTGGTAGAAAGTACACCATTGCCATGATGGATATTGACCATTTCAAGAAATTCAATGATAACCACGGACATGATGTTGGTGATCAAATGCTGAAACTGGTCGCCAGTAAAATTGCGCGCGTAAAAGGTGGCGGTACACCTTTTCGTTATGGCGGTGAAGAATTTACGGTGGTGTTCCCGCGTAAAAGTATCGATGAGGTGATAGCGCATCTTGAAAATCTGCGCGAATCGATTGAAGGTTATCCTTTGGTGGTGCGCGCAAAAGACAGACCGAGCGAGAAACCGAAACACGGGAAAAAGCAATCAGGTCATGCGCAAACACTCAGTTGTACCATCAGTATCGGGCTTGCCAGTAAAGGTGGTGATTTGAAAACGCCTGAACAAGTGATTAAAGGAGCAGACAAGGCGCTGTACAGAGCCAAGGAAAAAGGTCGAAATTGTGTAGCGGTTTAATTGGAAAAAAACAAACGGAGAAACATCATGGTTGAAAAAACAAAGTGGAAAGCAAAAGACATTAAAGATCAACACGGCAAAATAGTTTTGATTACAGGGGCTAACTGCGGCCTTGGATTTGAATCGGCCAAGGCTTTGGCTGCCCGTGATGCTGAAGTGATTATGGCGTGTAGAGATGTTGAAAAAGGTGAGCAGGCCAGACAAAGTATTCTGAAAAGCCACGCGACAGCACACGTTAAAGTGATGCAACTGGATGTATCCGATCTGGCCAGCATAAAAAGTTTCTCTGAACAGTTTCTGAAAAATTATTCACACCTCGACATCCTGTTAAATAACGCAGGGATTATGACCACGCCATTTTTCAGAACCAAAGACGGTTTTGAAGGGCAAATAGGCACCAATCACTTTGGCCATTTTGCACTCACCCTGCAACTGATGCCGCTGATTAAAAAGACACCTTATGCGAGAGTGGTGAATGTCAGCAGCCTGGCACATTTGCGTTGCAAACTGGATTTCGACAATCTCAATTTTGAGAACGAAAGCAAATATACTCCTATGAAGGCGTACAAGCGTTCCAAGTTGAGCAATCTGTTATTTACTTATGAACTGCAAAGAAAATTTGAACAGCAGGGCATTAACGCGATTGCGGTGGTGGCACACCCGGGCGCTGCACTCACTGAACTTGGCAGGCATATTGAAGCGCGTTTGAAATACTTTAGCTGGGTTAAACCCGCTTTCGCCCTGATTACCAATACGCCTGCGATGGGCGCTTTGCCACAACTGTATGCAGCGACAGGCAGTGATGTGAAAGGTGGCGATTATTATGGCCCGTCAGGTCCTGGTGAAGTACGCGGTTATCCAAAACGGGTGCAGTCCACGCGCTACTCCCGTGATAAAAATGTCGCAAAGCAATTATGGGAAGTATCCGAGCAATTAACAGGGCTTGCTTTTTGATGGACTGTGATTACTCCTGCTGCTCACGTTCCAGTTGCCTTGCCATTTCACTTGGTGAACCCGTGCCTCGCGCAATCAAACTGTAAGCAGCAGGCACCATGAAAATGGTAAACAGGGTGGCCAGCAGCACGCCCATTAACACCACTACGCCAATGGTAATGCGTGTTTCGGAACCGGCACCCGATGCAAACACCAGCGGCAGTGCACCGGCTACGGTGGTCAGTCCTGTCATCAGAATCGGGCGAAAGCGTTTTTCAGAGGCTTCCATCAGCGCGCGATTGAAACTCATGCCCCTGTCGCGTAACTGATTGGCAAATTCCACAATTAGAATACCGTTTTTGGCTGCCAAGCCCACCAGCATAATCAGCCCGATTTGTGAATAGATGTTGAGTGAGCCGCCACTGATAAGCAAACCGAGCAAGCCGCCACCAATGGCAAGTGGAACGGTAGACATAATAACAACAGGGTGTACCCAGCTTTCAAACTGCGCGGCCAGCACCAGAAAAACCACTACCAAACCGAGTAAAAATACAAACATGATGGAGCCGCCCGAATTGATGAAATCACGGCTTTGGCCTTTGTAGTCGATAATCACTTCTGGTGGCAAATGGGTACGCACCACATTTTCCAGATGCGCAAGTGCCTGCCCAAGCGTGAAGCCCCGTGCAAGATTGGCATCCAGTGTGATGGAGCGGTTACGATTGAAGCGCGACAGTGTTTGAGCGCTGCCGTATTCGCGAATTTCTACCAGATTGGAAATGGGAATAAGCTGCTTGCTGCGGTCGGAGCGTACATAAATGTTAGACACATCATTAAAGGAACGCTGTTCGTTGCGCTCACCTTCCACAATTACATCGTATTCCTCGCCATCGCTCAAAAAAGCAGTGACATTTTTGCCGCCCATCATGGTTTGCAGGGTGCTGCCAATGTCGCCAATGCGCACACCCAGATCGGCTGCGCGATCATAATCCACCACAAAATCTATTTGTGGACGTGTTTCCTTGTAATCGCTGTCCAGTCCGGTAATACCAGGATTATCCTGATTGATTTTTTCAACCAGCATGTCGCGCCATTCGGCCAGTTCCTCATACGTGGAACCGCTTAATACAAACTGCACAGGTTTTCTGGCACCGCCGCCAAGCCCTTGTCGCATCATGGGGAATGCACGAACACCGGGTAAATCGGAAAAATCCTTACGAATTTCATCCATAATCGTAAACGCGGAACGTCGCTGCGACCAGTCGTTGAGAATCACAATCACAAAGCCACTGTTGAAAGATTCGACTCGCCCGAAACCACGCGGCGCACGCACCATCAACCGACTCGCTTCACCACTGTCTACATAACGCATCAGGCGTTTTTCAATTTCATTCATGTAGGCTTCCATGTATTCATAACTGGAACCTTCAGGCCCGTTCACCATCACAAAAAAAGTGCCTCTATCTTCCTGTGGCACAAATTCGGAAGGCAATAATTTGTACATCAGCGCAACCAGTGCAAGCATGGCCAGAAAGGCAATAAAAACCTTTTTTGGAATTTTTAACATTTTCACCAGCCAGGACAAATACAGTTTGCGTGCCTGTTTCAGGCGCGTGTCAAAAGGCTGCACGATGGGATTCATGGTTTGCGTTTGATTCTGCAACAATTTTGACGCAAGCATCGGGCACAGTGTCAGCGCCACCAGTGAGGAAAAACTCACCGCAGCGGCAATGGTGATTGAGAATTCGGTGAACAGGCGACCAATGTCACCTTCAAGAAAAGTGATGGGCACAAATACTGCTATCAATACCAGTGTGGTGGCAATAATGGCGAAACTCACTTCGCGTGCACCTCGGTAGGAGGCAACCAGCGGTGTTTCACCGTATTCGTGAATACGTCTAACAATATTTTCAAGCATGACAATGGCATCATCGATCACCAGACCAATCGCCAGCACCAGTGCCAGCAGCGTAATCAGGTTGATCGAAAATCCGAAGGCAGACATCACAATAAAAGTGGAAATGAGCGAAACAGGCACGGTCACTGCCGGAATCAACATGGCGCGTACATTGCCGAGGAACAGATAAATCACCAGTACCACACAAATAACCGCAATCAGCAGGGTACTGAATACTTCACGAATGGAAGCTTCAATAAAGATGGCCGAGTTGTAGCTCTGGTGAATACTGGTGCCCGACGGCAAATTTTTGTTAAGGCGTTCGGTCAGCGCAACGGTGGCCTTGGCAACGTCGATGGTGTTGGCCGTGGATTGTTTGATGATACCAATGCCCACCATCGGAACCTGATTGCCGCGAAACATCAGCCGATTTTCTACCAGTCCCAGTTCCACACGTGCGACATCGCCAAGACGTATCAGATAGCCATCATCGCCTTCACCAACCACCAGCGATTTGAAATCCTCAGGTTGTTTGAATTTGCGATCGATACGCGCCTTGAACACCCGTGTACTCGACTCAACAGAACCCGCAGGCAGTTCAATATTTTCTGCACGCAGTGCCGCTTCAATATCGGGAACGCTCAAATTGCGCGCCGCCAATGCCTGTCTGTCGAGCCAGATACGCATGGCATATTCCTGTGCACCACCGACACGCACACGCGCAACACCATCGAGCGTGGAATACTGATCCACCAGATAACGTCTGGCGTAATCACTCAGTTCCGGCACGCTCATGGTTTCACTGGCAAGGTTTTGCCAGATAATCACGTCCTCATTGCTGTCTGTTTTTTGTACCGAGGCGGGTTCTGCTTCAAGCGGCAAATCTCTGGAGATGACTGAAATACGATCACGCACATCATTGGCGGCAGAATCAATATCACGATCGATGGAGAAACGAATGGTGACGGTAGAGCGGCCATCGGTTGAAGCGGATTCTATGAACTCAATGCCTTCGATTCCCGCAATCCGCTCTTCAACAATGCGCGTAATACGCGTTTCAATAATGTTGGCGGGTGCACCCGGATAATTCACTTCAACTGTGATGATGGGTGGATCAATATCGGGATATTCCCTGAGTGACAGGCGCTGCCACGACACCAAACCAAAGGCGATGAGCAACAGCGACAGTACGCTGGCAAAAACCGGACGCTTGACCGAAATATCGGAAAGAATCATGGCGTGCCTTCTATATTGGATTTGATGAGCACGGCTGAACCGTTTTGCAAACGCAAGGTGCCATGTGTCACTACCTGCATGCCCGCTTCAAGCCCTGCGACGATTTCCACTTCTCCCTTGCGTCGTGAACCAAGCGTGACTTCGGTGAGCGTAACAGTCGGCTTTTCGTTATTGTTAACTACAAACACAAAATTTTTATTGCCTCTGGGTACAATACTTTCCTCAGGAATCAATAATGCCTGTCGCGGGTTACGTTCCAGTCGCACAATCATCAACATGCCTGGACGCAACTGATGGTCTTCGTTATTGAGCAGGGCGCGAACCGTAACAGCGCGTGTGACAGGATCAACACGACTGTCAATGCTGGCAACGGTGCCGATAAAACTGCGATCTGGAAAAGTGCGCGTTTCTGCACGGATGTTGCCGCCTTCACTGATGCTGGTGAGGTACAATTCTGGAATGGCAAAATCCAGTTTCATAATACGGTCATCATCGATCGTGCTAATCATCGTGCCCGGCTGAGCCATCGTGCCGATGCTGATGTTACGCAAGCCGAGTTTGCCGTCAAAGGGCGCAACAATACGGCGTTCCTGAATGCGTGATTCAATCGCAGCGATTCGTGCTCTGGATGTTTCCAGATTCAGCACAGCGGTATCCATTGCAGCTTGTGACGCTGCACCACGTTCCATTAACGGTTGCAGGCGTTCAATTTGCCGCTGTGCTTCACCGAGCACTGACTTTTCCTGATTCAACAAGGCAACTTGTTCAGCAGTGTTCATTTCCAGCAACAGTGTGCCTTTTTTAACACGCTGCCCGCTGTCGAAATGAATGGCACTGATGCGTTCAGTCACCGTAGCGCTCAAATTAACCTGTTCATTGGCGCGCAGTGTGCCTAGCGCTTCGATTTCATCGACAAATGCGCTTTGTTGTACCTTGGTAACAAAAACGGGGGTGTCTGCCTGGGCAAGTAGCGGCAACAGCAGCAGCGCAACAAAAAAAACATGCAGTTTCATGGTTTATGATTGTTCCTGATTAAGTGAATGGTTATCGGGACTGGCTGGCTGATAAACAGCACCGCCGAGTGCACGGTGGAGTTGAATGCGTAAACTGATTAACCTTAACTGTTCGCTGACCAAATCACGCTCAATATCGCGCAGTTCCTGCAAGGCACTTAATACAGGCAGATAATCACTCACGCCTTGCGTATAGAGCGCTTCAGTTTCTTCAACGGTGTTTTGTAAAATCTGGCGACGCGCTTCAAGCAGTACAACATACTCGCGTTGTTTGTGTTCCTGATAGAGGGTATTTTCAACTTCTTCAACCGCTATGAGAAAACGCTGGCTGAAAGCGGCGAGTTTTTCACGGTAAACCGCTTTGTTACGTTTTACCATCGCTCTGCGGTAACCCCAATCCAGCAAGGGCTGTATGAAGCTTGCGCTGATGATGCCAAGTGGATCAGATGAAGCATGGTTATCATCAAAATAGCGGCCTTCCAGTGTGAGGCGTGGTAAACGCTCGGCAATCGCCGCAGCAATATCGGCATCAGCAGCAATCAGTTCTGCCTGTGCAGCACGCAGGTCAGGGCGTCTCAATAACAAATCCGCAGGCACGCCAATGCGTGGCAGTTGGCTTGCAAAATTCAATGAATCTGAATCATCAACGCGATCAATGCCATCAGGTGAAATACCTGACAAAATATCAATACGGTTTTCAAAAACGCGCAGTCGTGATTCGGCAATTGGTATCAGGCTTTCACTCTCGGCCACCCTGCTTGCCTGTTGCAACACTTCCACCTGTGTGCCCACACCCGTTTGCAAACGCAGCTTGGTCAAGCTGAGCAAATTGTTATCCATTTGTAACTGTTCATTGAGCAGTTGCAGATTCTGGTGTGCTGCTACCGCACCAAAATAGGCATTCGCCAATTCGGCACTCAGGCTCAGCTTGAGTGCATTCAAATCTTCCACGCGCGCAAGCGTTCGCAGTTGTTCGCCTTTGGCAGAGGATGCAATGCGTTTAAATACATCGATTTCCCAGCTCAACACAGCGCCTGTTTCCTCGGAAGAAGTTTTGCTGCTGCCTCGGCGACTTTCACTGGCGCGTGCTTCCAGAGAAAGCTGTGGATATAAACCGGAAGCCGCAGTACGGCGGAAGGCTTGTGACTGCTCGATGCGCGCCATTGCCTGCGCAATATCAAGATTGTCTTGCAGGCTTTGTTCAATCAGGCTTGTGAGCGTAGGGCGCTCAAAACTGTACCACCACAGGGTTCCCGTTTCGCCATTGTTATCGAGGCTATCGGGTGACGAAGCGGGTGAATAACTGTCAGGCGCACTCACAGAAGGGGCTGCATCGCGATCAATTTTGTGTGCAGCACAACCGCCAAAGATGACAGCCAGCAAACTGATAAGCGGGAACCATCTTTTCATAGCGTGTTTGTGACCTTGTTCAGCATATAATTGCCATATTATGACAACTAAACCGATACAGAGCGACTATTGGCAGTAAAGTTCCCTTTTTGTTTTATTTTGATGCAGCGAGCAAGTAATGAAATTTCCTGATATTTCCACTGGAATGATTTCCGCATTACGGTCTGGTTATGGTATTCACGATTTACGTCAGGATATTCTGGCGGGGCTGACAGTAGGTATTGTAGCAGTACCTTTGGCGATGGCGCTCGCCATTGCAACGGGTGTTCCTCCCCAGCATGGTCTGTATACCGCGATTATTGCCGGTGCGGTAATTGCCCTCACTGGCGGTTCACGATTCAATATTTCCGGCCCTACAGCTGCGTTTGTGGTGATTCTTTTTCCCATTGTGCAACAACACGGTCTGGGCGGCTTGCTGATTGCGACCATCATGGCGGGGTTGATTCTGATAGCACTTGGCATCAGTCGTATGGGTGTACTGATACGCTACATTCCTCATCCGGTGGTGCTGGGTTTCACTGCCGGAATTGCCGTTGTGATTGCGGTGTTACAAATTCCCGATTTTTTGGGTCTCGATATTGGTAAACCGAGCCAGCATTTCGTCGAAAATATCGGAAAAATTATTGTGTCGTTGCCAGATATCCGTGTTGTCGAATTTGCGGTTGGCTTGTTTACGCTGGCGATTCTATTGTGGTGGCCACGCCTGAAATTACCGATACCTGCGCCGCTGGTAGGTTTGATTGCCGGAGCTATCATTACATGGATTATCAATCACTGGCTGCATGGCATGGCACCCGACACGATTCCCGAAGTGGCCACCATCGCATCACGATTTGTTTGGGAAACCAAAGGACAAAGTGGCGTTGGTATTCCACCACTGCCACCAGAATTTTTTCTCCCCTGGCATTTGCCTGGTGCCAACGGTGAACCGCTTCATATTGATTTTACGCTGATACAATCGCTTCTCGGTGCTGCATTTGCCATTGCCATGCTCGGTGCGATTGAGTCCCTGTTATGTGCGGTTATTGCAGATGGCATGACCCACACCAAACACAACCCCAATGCCGAACTGATTGGGCAGGGACTTGGCAATGTTATCGCACCTTTTCTGGGGGGCATTACCGCAACCGCCGCGCTTGCCAGAACCGCCACCAGTATTCGCAGTGGCGCACGCTCACCTGTGGCAGCGCTTGTCCATGCGCTGGTTGTGTTAGTTGCAGTGATTGGCCTTGCCGAGCTTTTGGGCATGGTGCCTATGGCATCACTGGCGGCATTATTGTTTATTGTTGCATGGAACATGAGTGAAGCACGTTTGTTTGTACGCACGCTCAAGTCAGCACCTGCAGGAGATGTTGCCGTGCTGGTTACCTGCTTTTTCCTGACGGTTATTTTTGACATGGTGATTGCCGTTGCCGTCGGCATGGCATTGGCAGCGGGTCTGTTTATTCGGCACATGGCCAATATTACTGAAACGCACCAGACCCACCGTGACAGCCATCCTGATCTTCCTGAAGAAGTTGCCATTTATGATGTCAATGGCCCTCTGTTTTTTGGTGCAGCAGAAAAAGCACTTTCCTCAATGCACACGATAGATAACACCGTGAAGGTGCTGATTGTCGATATGAGTGATGTACCCAGCATGGATGCCACTGGCATTGTGGCACTGCACAGTTTGATTAAGGAAATACTGGGGCAGAATATTGCGCTGATTTTTACAGGGCTACCTGCACGTATCATCATCAAGTTGAAACGGGCAGGCATTGAAAAAATTCCTGAACATCTTACCTACTGTCGTACCATGAAACAGGCAAAAACAACTGCATTACGCTGGATTACAAAATAGCGTTGACTTCTGACTATTGTACGCGGCTGCCGTCAATATCCATCACTTTCATGTAGTCATCGATGTTATTGTTACGCCATTCTTCCAGCTTTGCCATGTGCTCATCGACTCTGGGATCCATCACCTTGAAAAAATATTTGGGCACCCACGCCAGAAAAATCAGTCGTTCATAACTTAAAGGTAATTGTGGTGCTTCGGGGAAATATCTCAGGATTTGATAAGGTCTGCGCGGAAAAGCATGGTGATCAGAATGGCGGGTGAGATTGATAACCACCATATGCAAGGGGCCTTCCACATTCCATGAATGCAGAGGAGAAACCCGTTCATAGCGACCATTGGGTAATTTCTTGCGACTTAAACCATAGTGCATCACGTAGTTGGCCAGTTCGATGGTGATAATGCTGCCAACGGTGGACACTGCCCAGAAAGTAAACCCGTAAACACCACCAATGGCGTAGGAAGCCCATGCCCAAAGCACGGAGAATGCACTTAACCATAACAAACGATTTCTGGGGTGTATCACGGGCAGGCCTCTGTCTCTTAGGCGTTTGGCTTCCAGCTTAAATCCGTTCACGGGATTTTTCATAATCGCAGTTGGCAGGAATTGATACAGTGTCATGCCTTTGGGGGCAGACGAGGGGTCTTCGGGTGTAGAAACATGAACATGGTGTCCCATGGTATGTTCAGGTAAAAAAGTTCCATAACAAAAAGTTGCCCACAGACTGCCGCCGAGCATTTGTTGAAACAGCGAACGGCGATGAATAAATTCATGGCTCCAGCTTTCAGCGACCAGTGAAGTGAGAAAACCCCACAGAACAGCTAATGAGACAGCGATAATAAATGACTGCGTAACATAGGCGGCATACATGCACAGCAGGGCGGTTGAGAAATAGAGAAAGTGATACACATAAACGAGTGTGTCGAAATAAAGATTTTCCGAGCGTTTTCGTTCCTGCTCCTTGGTAAAACTGCCGATGATATACGATTGGTATTGTTCGGCTTCATAGACGTGATCAGGATTTTGTTGAAGCTTTGCTTCCTGCGTATCAACGTAGCTTTTGACAAAATCATAAATGCCCCTGATTTGTTTATAGGCAAGGAAAACAATCACAGGAATCGCCAGCAAGGAAAAAGGGTAAGGTAAAAAAGAGAAGGCGACGGCAATCAGCGCATAAAACGTGACTGAAAGGATTGACATATAACCCAGCCAGTAAGGTTCGCGAAAAAAGCGATATTTCAAATATTTTTTTCCGCGTTCAGATTGAAGGAACTTCAATAAGCCAAGCGGTTTGATATTGGTTTCAAAATCCTGATTGGTCTTTTCGTCGAATGCTGTACCTGAATTACTCATGGGGACTAACCTTTAGGGTAGAAAGTGAAAGTATGGATTTAAGCACAGGGTGCCAGTAACAATTATTTCGTGAAGCGACAAATACAGGGCGCGTTGGCGTGTTATAGCCATTTTGGCTGAACCCAATCTGAATTGCCTGTAAAGTGGCTTACATCAGGCCGCGAATAAAAATACGTGCGTAGTGGTCGGCCAGTAAAAAAGCAAACAGTGCGGATAAATAAATAATCGAATAGGCAAAGGTTTTCATCGGTTGCGCTTCATCTTCGCGTGTCAGCAAGCGCCATGCGCTGACAATGAATCCAATGCCCAGCGCGATGGCACCACACAGATAAATCAAACCGCTCATGTGAATGACAAAGGGCAGCAGGGTGACAGCAAACAGCATCAGGGTATAGAGAAAAACATGCTGTTTGGTGAAAGGAATACCATGGGTTACTGGCAACATCGGCACATCGACCTTCGCATATTCGTCGGCGCGCTTGATCGCCAAAGCCCAGAAGTGCGGGGGAGTCCAGATAAAAATAATCAAAAACAACAGCAGTGCTTCAGCAGGCACTTCACCAGTAACCGCCGCCCAGCCAAGAATGGGTGGCGCAGCGCCCGCAGCACCTCCCCAAACAATGTTGTGGGGCGTAGAGCGTTTCAGGTAGATGGTGTAAATCACCGCATAACCAATCGCAGAAAGAAACGTCAAAATAGTGGTGAGGGTATTGGTGAATATTTGCAGTAATACCAGACCGAGTGCACCAATCAGCAAGGCAAAAATCAGGGCTGAGCGACTACTGATGTCACCTTCAACAAGTGGTCTGTCTTTGGTTCTGTCCATTTGCTGATCAATGTGCTGGTCAACATAATGATTCACCGCAGCGCCTGAACCTGCTGCCAGTGCAATGCCCAGGTTTCCAAAAATAAATACATCCAGAGGAATAGCACCTGGTGTCGAAAGCAGCATGCCCACAATCGCAGTGAACACGATGAGCAACACCACGCCAGGCTTGGTGAGTTCCAGATAGCGCTTCCATAGCGGTGCGCTGTTATGAAGAGGCATGTTGAGAGGTTCGCTCATGGCTAATGGCTGCTGTAGTGGTTAACGGAACTTTGTAACAGGCGCTGAATATCACGCAAGACTTCCTGAATGGAATGCTCGGCTGAATAGAACAATAATAACTGTGATTCTGGGTCCATAATGACCTGACTGTTATTCAGATTATCGAGTTTGATTTGCGTCTTGATTGCAGGCATCAGGGTTTGATCTTCCAGCAAATAGGAAAAATGTTTGAGATGGCTGATGCTTTGCAGTTCCGCAGATGCCGAGAGAGTTTTGTCTGCCAGAATAATGTGTTCAACCCTGCCTTTGTATCGCGTCAGCGCACTGATGCCTTGTTGCGCATTGAAAATGCTGTCGAAGCAGGCTTGTTCACACTGCTCATCAGCGAAACTCATAATCACCCATGTGCCCTGATTTTTTATAACATCGGCTTGCCAATGTTTTTCATCGAGCGCCTTGAAGCTGTGTTCGTGCATGGAAATGAACGGTTTGAAGAAGATGCCTTTTTCATTGGTGCCTGTGTCGGGTAGTTCGCCTGTTTTAAACACATACATAATGTAGAGGTAGGGGACAAAAAACATCGCAAACATCAGCCCTACCACAATTATGGCTTTGGTTTGACTGATGGTTTTTGAAGGGGCAGGAGCACTATTTTCGGTCATTGGTCATTAATCCTGTGGTGGTTTCTTGCGCGCAAAATAAACATACAGCAGCACAATCAATAAGGCGGCAATCAGCCAATGCGCTACATAGAATTCGTGCATTGCGATATTGGCATCAAATTTTGGCCATGCTCTCGGCAAACCGCCTGAGGCCTGTTCATCGAGTTGCAAAATCATGGGAAGTATTACAAACGTGCTCTTTTCAGCGGCGGCGATTCTAGCAGAAAGCGCCTCAAAATTAATAAACAGTTGCAAGGCAGCATCACTGTGTTGCTGAAACCTTGCCATCGCAGCTCTGGGTTTGGCCAGTTGTCCTGTAATCGGTTGAGGTGTTGTGATTTCAGGAAACTCAGGCAGTTGCTGGCGATCTGCACCTGCTGAAATCCAGCCAAGATTAACCAGAATCACCGTGTTGTTATCAGGTATATGCAAGGGAACAATGTAGTGATAGCCCGCCTTGCCTTGATAGACCTGTGAATCGAGAAAGAAAGCATATTGGGGAAGAAAAACGCCTTCCACACTGACAGGCTGCCAGGCATGTTCGGTTAGATTGGCGAGGCTTGCCTCATCTATGTCATTCAAGCGCCAGGGCGTGGCATGGAGTAAAGCGTCATGTCTGGCTTGCAGCAGGGTTTTCTCTGCCACTCTGCCTGCCTGCCAATAGGCCAGATACAAACACACACTCACACCGACAAGCATCACCAGAGTATTGATCAGTTTGAATTGGAAGCGCCAGGGCGTGGCTTCAGGCATGTGCTTAAATTTTGAGCAAACAGAAGGGAGGCGGACTTTACCTGAAAAGGTAGGCACCCTCAACACGCACTGATTTTCAGTGCCAGCGGTGAAGTTGACGCTCCCAAACCGCAAGGGTAGGCTTGCCGCCAAATTTTGCTGCTGTTGTGAATGCCTATGAATACTGTGCTGAAAATCCTGCTGATATTGGCTCTATTGATTATCACAGCGGTGATTCCTCTGGGTGCTTTTACCCGTCTGAGTGATGCAGGTCTGGGCTGTCCGGACTGGCCGGGCTGTTATGGTTATCTTGATTTTCGTAACGCGATGGAGCATGTCGAGCGCATCAATACTGAAAGCCCTGGCAGCTTGAGAGAAGCACACAAAACCTGGCCGGAGATGGTGCATCGTTATTTCGCATCGAAACTGGGTTTGCTGATTATGTTGATGGCGATGGGCGCACTGTGGGTGAGCCGCAAAGATGCACAGCTTGCCGCGAAATGGGGGCATCTTCCGTGGATTTTGTTCATTCTGGTGTGTTTTCAGGGTGCCTTGGGCATGTGGACAGTCACCATGAAACTGTATCCACCGACTGTGGTTGGGCATTTGTTCGGCGGCTTTTTTACCTTTGCCCTGTTAAGCATTCTCGCGGCCAGAGTATTCAATCTTCAACCCTTGAGGGCGGACGAAGCACTGAAACCATTTGGCAAACTGGCTGCGCTGTGTTTTGTGGTGTTGCTGATTCAGATTGGTCTGGGTGGCTGGATGAGCGCCAACTATGCAGCGCTGGTGTGTACACAGTTACCTGTATGTGAAGCAGGCTGGATTGGAAAAATCGATTTCATCGAGGCTTTCAGTGCGCCTTATCACCACGGCAAGGATTATGAATTTGGCTTGTTGAGCCATGATGCACGCGTAACCATTCATGTGTTGCACCGCGTGTTCGCCTTGTTAGTGACAGGCTTGTTACTGGTTTTGCTGGTGAACATGTTACGTGCGCAGATTCAGAGTTATAGCCGCAAGATTGTCTGGCTGGTCTTGGGCTTGCTTGTGTTACAGGTGGCGCTCGGTCTGAGTAATGTTATTTTCAATTTACCGATAGCTATTGCCACTGCCCATAATGGTGTTGGCGCTTTGTTAATGGCCGCCTTGTTTTATCTGAATTTCCTTTGCAGGCAGCCGCGCATTTAGACGCTCTTGCTTTTCCATCGCCCAATGGCATTATTCGGGCTTTATATTCTGAATTCAGGAGCGAGTTATGAGTATTTCAACCATTATTTTCTGGGGTGCACTCATTGGCTTGGTGGTTTATGTGGTGTCTGTGTTTAACCGTTTGGTCGCCTTGAAAAATCGTTTTGAAAATGCCTTTTCACAAATTGAAGTTCAACTCAAACGACGCTACGACCTGATTCCCAATCTGGTGGAAACAGCACGCGCTTATCTCAAGCATGAAAAAGAAACACTTGAAGCGGTCATCAAAGCCAGAAACGAAGCCGCCAATGGTCTGGCCGCTGTTGCACACAATCAGACCGATGCAAAAGCCATGCGCAAGCTGCAAGGTGCAGAAGGGCAATTGCAAAGTGCCTTGGGGCGTTTGAATGTGGTGATGGAGGCTTATCCTGATTTAAAAGCCAGTGCAAACATGATGCAGTTAAGCGAAGAGCTGAAATCAACCGAAAACAAGGTGGCGTTTTCAAGACAGGCTTTTAACGATGCAGTGACCGCATACAACACCTATAAACAAAGTTTCCCGCCAGTATTTTTTGCAGGCTTTTTGGGGCATGTGCAAGATGCCGCATTGTTAGAATTTGAAGACAGCGCACAAATAAAAATAGCACCCAAAGTCAGCTTTTAATTGCGCATCTGTGTTGAAGGATGAATTTTTTTGAACAGCAGGAACAAGCGCGAAAAAGCACGAAGCGTTTGGTGTTTCTATTTAGTCTGGCTGTTTTTTTATTGGTGTTAATTACCAATCTGGTGTTCATAGGCAGTCTTTGGCTGTTCGACGCTTCGCTGGTGCAGAAACAGCAACTCCCTGTGCAAAGTTTTGAGGATTTTACACAGCACTTCAATGTAGCATTGATTGCAAAAATCAGTGTGACGGTCGTGTCTTTAATTGCGATGGTTATTTTTTTCAAACGCATGGAATTAAGCGGGGGTGGAAAAGTCATCGCCGAGCGTTTGGGTGGAAAATTACTCGCTACCGATACTCAGGATCATCGCGAAAAAATGGCGCTCAATGTGGTGGAAGAAATGGCGATTGCTTCAGGTATGCCTGTCCCCAATGTTTATTTGTTACCAGAAATGAGCATCAATGCGTTTGCGGCAGGGTTTAATACCAGTGATGCTGTGATTGGCCTTTCAAAAGGTGCAGTACAGAATTTAACGCGCGATCAATTACAAGGTGTGGTAGCACATGAGTTCAGCCACATTTTGAATGGCGATATGCGTTTGAACATTAACCTGATTGCGGTGTTGTCGGGCATTTTGTTCATTGGCCAGAGTGGCTGGTTTATTGTGCGCAGTTTTGGCAGCACGCGAAGTCGGCGCTCAAGCAAGGATTCTGGCAGTGCGATCGCCCTGGTGGGTTTTGCATTGGTGGCAGTGGGTTATGTTGGTACTTTTTTTGGTTCCCTGATTAAAGCAGCTGTGAGTCGTCAGCGGGAATTTCTTGCAGATGCCAGCGCGGTTCAATTTACACGTAATCCTGAAGGCATTAGTGGTGCACTGAAACTGATTGGCGGTTCGCGTTTTGGTTCGCTTGTACATGCTGCGCATGCGCATGAAATGAGCCACCTGTTTTTTAGCAATGCCTTGTCACAGAAATTTTCAAACACATGGAATAGCTGGTTTTCCACACACCCCGCATTGGAAGAACGCATCAGAAGAATCGAGCCAAACTGGAATGGCCTGTATCTTAAAATGGCAAATGAAGACAGGGTAGCTGAAAAGAAAACCACCGCTGAAAAACACAGTGCAACAAAAACAGCCGTAGCAGGTGCTGTTGTTGCAGGCGCAATACTTGCGCGTGTTGTTGAGCAGGGTGAACAAAATGATGAAAGTGTGCAGGCCGCAGAACACAGTGTTGCGAAGATTGATATTAAATTGCACGAACTGGCGCATCGAAAGAGTGATGCACAACACTTGGTGCTTGCGATGTTGGTGTCAGACAATCATCAGCTACAAGCAAAACAATTAGAGAATTTAAACAGCCATTTTGCATTGGATTACCAGCAGTTTTCTGAATTGTTGGCTGCTGTATCTGCTTGTAGCAGAAGAGAACTGATGAGTTTGCTGGAGTTATCTGTCGCTGCATTGAAGCAAATGAGCTTTGAGGAATATCAGATTTTTTTGAAAGCACTGGTTGAACTGATTAAAGCAGATGGTCAAATCGATTTATTCGAATGGATACTGCACAGTATTCTGGTGCAATATCTCAAACCGCAGTTTCAGGTTGTTAGAGCCATCAATCCAAAATACCGCAGTTTTGCCAGGCTTGAAAAAGAAGTTCAGATGGTATTGTCCTACATGCTGGATATGACGCATGAACAAAAGTTAAAAAAACAGGCGATGCAGCAAGCCTGTGCAATGCTTTCTCTACGTGAACTTCCGATACTCGGCAAGCAGGCGCTTAACCTGAACGAGTTGAATAAAGCGGTGGTACATTTCTCGCATTTATTTCCCTTGCAAAAACCCGCCTTGTTAAAAGCCTGCATCTGTTGCATTGAAGTCGATGGGCAGGTTGCCTACGCAGAATATGAATTGCTCAGAGCCTTGGCGATTTTGCTCGATTGCCCGATGCCGATGTTGAAGTATGAGGTGTCTGATGAATAATCAATCAGGGAGTTTGAAAATGACAAAAATCAGTTCACACACACAAACATTTTTAATGTTATTGGCGATGTTTGGTTTTTGCAGCGCAAGCCTTGCAGAAACTGAAATTCAAAAACAGCAAAAAATTCTTGAGCAATATAAACCGCTGATTCAGGCAAGAACTTATGCGGATTTGATTCGCGAAACCGAACCGCAACCACCGCTACAGTTGAATCGTTTGCCTTCACTGAATGAAGATATTATTCCTGGCAGGGCACCGAACCTGAAAGTGATTCCCTATTTGTTAAAGAGTTTTGCGCACCCTGCCTATCAGGCAGATTATCGTGATATTCGCTATGAAATTGCGGTGAATTGTGAAGCACCAACGGGTTTTGATGATTGCAGTACCACGCCTCATAACCAGTTCAAAGGCAAACCCGTGTATGTCAGGTTTATACAAACCCGTGATCCAAAATTTGATGGTGTGAAGGGTATGAAGATAGGTGTGACCTATGCACAGGTGGAACATTTATTTTCAGATAGTGCTGAAATACATGGTGATGGTGAATGCTTGCAAACCCGTTCCGGGTGGTTGGCATGTTTTGATGCGAGCAATCTGGTGGTGAACAAACGGCGTTTGCAAATGATGCCAAGAAGTGATGCACCCTTGTTACGTTTTGTTCAGGTAACAGGTCGGGCGTATTAGTCTGGTTGTTATCAGCAAGCGGAGCAGTGCAGCTAGTAAAAACCAGACAGTCATTCAAGTATTTTTGTAGGTGCAATGGAATAGGTATCACCCCCTTCCAGCCTCCCCCTTGACAGGGGGAGGAGCTAAAGTTCCCTCCCCTTTTGTAAGGGGAGGGTTAGGGTGGGGTTTAGTAAAACTCGTTGATAATTCGTTACCAACACATATAATGACACATATATTTGAGAGGTGATGATATGGGTCAGGTAACCATTTATCTGGATGATGAAATTGAACAAAAAATGAATGCGGCTGTGCGTGCGGCCAAGATATCCAAAAGCAAGTGGATTGCCAGTATTGTGCAGGAGAAGGTCGCAAATGAATGGCCGCAATCTGTGGTGGGTATGGCGGGCAGTTGGGGTGATTTTCCTTCACTGGAAGATGTTCGTGCGGTTTACAGCACTGACATTCAAAGAGAGCCACTCTGATGTATGTGCTTGATACCAATACCCTGATTTATTTTTTTAAAGGTTTGGGAAAGGTTCCCCAACGCTTGTTGGCTGTATCACCCAAGGATATAGGAATACCCGCTATCGTTATCTATGAGCTGGAATATGGTATAGCCAAATCAAGCGCTCCAAAAAAGCGGCAGCAACAGTTGGAGGAAATTTGTTCGATTGTGAATGTATTACCCTTTGGCAGGGCAGAATCGAAACTGGCAGCCAATGTCCGTACAAAGCTGGAGGCGAAGGGTACACCCATTGGTCCTTATGATTTGCTTATCGCAGGTACGGCTATTGCCAATAATGCGGTGCTTGTCACGAATAACACTAAAGAGTTTTCCAGAATTCAAAAACTGCAAATTGAAAACTGGTTTGAGTGAATGCGAAAACGGGATAGCTATCAAAACTCCCTCCCCTTAAAAAAGGGGAGGGTCAGGATGGGGTTGGTTTTGAATCTAGATAAAGCTCAAACCGAATAACACAACCGTCAATGCGATGCTGCTATGAATCACGGCTTTGACGGAAGTGATTGCACCGACCAGTTTGCCAAAAATGGCATTGGCTTCCAGTGCAGCAATCACCACCAGTATGGCAGCCAGGCCGATGGTGAAGCCAGTCGCGCTGATGGGAGCTTGGGCTAAACCGCCGCCCAGATGCGTTGATGCGCCCATAAAAAATAACATGGGTGCAGAAAACAGCACATTGGTGCGTGAAGCGAGCAAGGCTTTGGGGCCTGCTTTGGCCGCATCGCCTTCGACAATACCGCATACGATTTTCTGATTAGGCCAGATAATCAACCAGACATTGAGGAACATCAGGGTACCGAGCAACATGCCAGCATAAATATGGATATTGGCTCTGGGCATCATGTGGGCGAACAGCAAAACGCCTGTCAGGAAAGTACCCATTGCGCCCCAGCGAAACCACCAAAGTGCACGGGGCGCCAGTTTTTTAACCGCATCACCTTTTGCGGAAGGCTCTGCTTCCTTGAAGTATTCACCTTGTACAAAGTTAAAGTAGTAGAGCATGCCTATCCAGGTAATACCGAATAGAAAATGACCCCAGCGAAACAAGTAATCAACCAGAAGTTGAATGTCTTTCATGTCCATAATTTTCCCCTGCAATAAATGTGAAACCAGTTAGTGTGTTATTCCGTAGACCGCTGTTTCGGAATGGCGTTTATACTATCACCCATCCGTTAAAACCTGAATAATGGCTTGCCTGAGAAATTTTGAAACGGGGACTTTATTGATGCAGGAATCTATCTACAGTTTTGTTGAATTCGCCCTGGCGCATATTGATGCGCTGGGCTATCGCTTTGATTGGAAGGAGCTGATTCTGGGCCTGGCAACGCCTATTTTTATTAGCGCTTTACTGGTAGAAATGTATGTGCTGCGCCACCGCCCTGAAATTTTCAAATTGAAGGAAATTCTGAGCAATTTTGGTTTGGGCTTCAGTTATCAGATCATGGAAGTGATTTTACATTTTCTGATTCTGGGTGCCTTGATGCACTGGCTTTATGGTTTTCGCTTGTTTGACATCGAACTTAATGCCGTCAATCTGTTGCTCGGATTTTTAGGCGTGGAATTTCTGTATTACTGGTATCACCGCGCCAACCATCGCATTCGTTATTTGTGGTGTTCTCATGTGGTACATCATTCATCAGAAGGCATGAATCTCAGTACGGCGACACGGCAAAGTATGACTTACGCCATCAGTGGTGGTGTGGTGATTTTCTTTTGTCCTTTGATGTTATTGGGTTTTCCCCCTGAGGTGGTGTTATCAATGTATGCACTGGATTTGTTTTATCAATATTTTGTGCACACGCAAGCAGTGGGAAAATTACATCCGTGGATTGAATATATTTTTGTAACGCCTTCACATCATCGTGCGCATCATGGGAGAAATCCTGAATATATTGATAAAAACTACGGCGGCGTGGTAATTATTTTCGATAGATTATTTGGTACTTTTGTAGAAGAAGATGCACAAAATAATCCTGTGGATTACGGCATTCCCAAACAGATTCATACTTATAATATTTTGAAAATCAATTTTCACGAATGGATTGATATGTTCAGGGATATGAAACAGCCAGGCTCACTCACGCAAAGATTGAAACATCTTTGGGCACCACCTGAGTGGAAAAGAGATTAGAAATAAAAAAGATAACTCACGTAAGCGATTTTGCTTTCTTCAAACAACACATTGTTTTCCTGTTCAAAATAACGCACGCCCAAGCGTAGCGCGTGATTTCTTTGCAGTTCTATGTGCTGAATCAAATTTCCTGTGAGTCGTGCAGGCTGTTGTTCAAGTTTTTCAACTTCAAACCCTGCAAAGCTGTTGTAGCGCTGTGCTTTCAATGCCACACCCAATTCGTAATGTATGCCTGCCTTGAAGTGGTGAGAGAAATCGGGATTGTGTTCGATTAAGGGGCTTAGCATTTGGTAGTGCATCCAGTTGCCGTGTTGCCATGCAAGTCCGCCGCCGATTTTTAATTGGGTGCTGAGTGTATTTTGCCCCAGCGCATTTCTTTTTCCTTGCAGCGCTAAACGCCATGAAAAATCGCTGCGTATGTGATTAACGGGATTAAGCGACATCACATTCATCAGCGAAAAACTATCCACATAGGTTTCAGCATCTTGATGTTTGAGCGCAAGTGCAGGCCCTTCAATGTGCGCACCGTTCAGATAGCCTGCGTTGTTATCGAGAAAATCGTGATACGCCATGCGAAGCTGGATTTCTGAAAAACCATCACCTTCCTGCTGTTTTCCTGTGGTGAATGCCAGACGGCGACTGTCATGACTTTGCAAAACTCTGGCTTCGGTGGGAAGCGTCGTTGATGTGTATAAAACAGCTTTGCTGGTGCCTGTGAGCTGGCTGAGTTGATTGATTTGGCCGAGCAATTCGAGGCTGCGTTTCGCCATTGCTGCCTGCCTTTCGATTTGTGATTGTTCAAACCGCAGCAATTCGTAAGCAGTCTGGGTGATGAGTAATTGCTTCTGTACATCATGTTTTTTGAAGTCATCGTGTTCGAGTGTGCTTTGTAAATTCACGTCGGCATCAGCCAGTTGTTTTACCAGCTGGATTTCTTTTTTGGAAAGTTGTGCAAGCTGATGTTTTAAAATCCTTTCTTTGGAAGGGCGAAAAACTTCGTTTTCAATCAGGCCTGAGTCCTGCACCGTTTTCACCGTGTTCATGGGAATTTCTGCAAAACGAAATTTTCGGGTTAATTGTAGTTCGGGTTTTATCACATCGAGTATTTCGAGCAGACGATAAGCACAGTTTTCATCAAAAAAATAATAATCAAATTCAATATTCTGCAATTCCCACAAATGCTCGATTAAAAAGTCCACTTCACTTTGTGTGAGCGCGAGAGGAAATTCCCAAATGTCGCGGTTTTCCATTTGCCCGTATTCTTTTATTTTTTGTGCATAGGGCACTACGAAGTATTGGCCTTTATATGCGCCACCCAAACCTTTTAAAGCATATTCAATTGCATTGTCGTCAGGATTTAATTTTGCACCGTAGTTCACTGCCCAATTCAGAATCACGCTTTCATCTTCAAGGCTGTTATCGATGCGAAACAGCGTGTGGCCAAAAATAGAAGAAGCGCTGTTCATGTAGGCAGAGGGAAAAATCAGGGTGATTTTTTTTGCTGCGACCTTGCTGTGCATGGCAAGAAAAGTGTCGCAGTGTTTCAAGCCCTGCTGATAAGGCGCAAGTTCGAGCTGTTCGGAAATCCATCTGAAACGTGCAGGAAACTGACAGCGATATTGAAGTTTTTCTGCATCGTCAGAAAAAAAGTATTCAATATTTTTTTGTAATTCTGCACGCGGATTTTGCTTGCCTGCTTCACTTAAAAAGAAATGCTCGCTGCTCACATAACTTTTATTTCGCTTGTGCAGCGTGCCGCCCTGATTAAAGTGTAATAAAGCCAGCCATTGTGGATGCCGAGCCAGTGTTTCCAGCTCGGCATGAGTGAGGTTGGGGAAGGTGGGAGCTGGGTTTGCGTTTACCCACGTATGCGGCAAATACAGAATCAGGCCGACACATAAAACAACGATAAAACGCATAAGCCGCTAACAAGCACACGCCTTAGCCAAGGTAGGGCTTCAAGCGTTCATCTTCGCGCATAAGTGCCTGAATGTTTTGATAGACCTCGGCTGCTTCAATATTTTCGTGTTTGAAAATGTCATTGAAGCGGTGGTGCAGCGTTTCGTTGAAATAAGCGCGATCCTCAGGCTGGATTTTCAAGGCAACATTCAGCGCACTTAAAGCTTCACCTTGGCCTTGCGCAATATCCTGTGCCAGTTCGTCGAGCATATGATTGAGGCCGAGCATGGGTTCGCCACCGTAAGTCAGCACACCTCGTGTGTCACAGCCGTTGGTGCCAAATACAATGCCGAAGAACGCATTAAATGAAGAAAGGCCATTGGTGACATAGGCGGCTGTGTGGCTCACCACACCATTGTCACCCTGAAAAATCATATTTCCCCAGCCGCAATCAGGGCCGCCTGGCGCTTCCGCATGAGCGATGTTGTTGATGCCTAACAGGGCAGTTAAACCAAGGGTGCCGATTATTTTTATTTTTTTCATATGAACTCCTGATGCAGTTGTACAAAGATGACGGTGTGAAAGGTGTAAAAAGATTGCAGGCACAAGGTGCATGATTCGTGCTTGCTAATCAAGAGGCCGGTCACTTAATTGGGGGAGGCGTTTTAAACAGGCTTCACATATCATGTTTTCCATCAGTCAGAACAACAATGATGGAGGCGGTATGAGTTTGGCAGGTAAGGTATGTTTGATTTCAGGTGCAGGCAGCGGCATGGGTCGTCTGGCGGCACAGCGTTTCAGCAAGGCGGGTGCAAAAGTCGCTGCTTTGGACGTGAATGCAGCGGGGCTTAAGGAAACGGCGGAAGGCCACGATAATATCCATATTTACCCCGTCGATGTGACCAATAACGATCAAGTCAAACAGGTGGTGGCGCAGGCGATTCAGGAACTGGGGAATCTCGACCGTATTTTTATCTGCGCTGCAATTATGCCTTTCGGAAAAATCCTTGAGCACGATGCTGCTAACATCAAACTGGTGATGGACATTAACTACGGTGGCACCGTGAATGTCACCAAGGCTGCGCTACCTAATTTGATTGAAAGTGGTGGTGGTGACTGTGTGGTGTTTTCTTCCATGCTCGGCCAGATGCCTGTGTTGTTAGCAGGGGCATATTGTGCGAGCAAATTTGCCACCTCGGCTTATACCGAAATCCTCGCCCACGAAAACCAGAATGCCAATGTGCGTTTTGCCTGCGTGTGCCCCCCAGTGGTGAAAACCCCCTTGTTGCAACAGGGGCGAGATACCGTATGGCCAAAAATCATGGACGACCAACCGCACATTGAACCTGCGCAAGTGATTGATGAAATTGAGCGCTGTTTGGATAAAGGCGAGTTCTGGGTGTTCCCTGGTAAAGACACGGTGTGGGGTTATCGAGTGCGCCGCTGGATGCCAAAACAAATCTGGAAGCATGTGCATAAAACCGAAGGGTGGTAGGTTTTCAGCCCTTGACTGTTCTTCCGCCATGCAACCCTGTGGCGAACGTAAACTCAAACGACCACTAATGGCATTTAATATCTGCATGCTCATGCTTTGGGTTTCCGTTTATTATTTTTATTTTTTTCAATCGGTTTTTTGCTTTTTGATTTTTTCTTAATTGTTTTTTTAGTAGTTGTTCTTTTTTCGATTTCAGTTTGTTTGGGTGAAAGAAAACGCAACTCCCGTTTTAATTCTTGCTCTAATTCTTTTTCGGTTGGTAAATACAATTGGTAGTGACTGGTAAAAATATTCTTTTTTAATTGATCGCCCAGCGTGTATTTTACTACGGCATTATTTTTATTCGGGCACAAAACTAAGCCAAGCGTTGGGTTATCACCCTGAGTGCGTCGCTCACGGTCATAATAGTTTACATAGAATTGAATTTGTCCAAGATCGCCAAGTGTCAACTTGCCCACCTTCAGATCCACCAACACATAACATTTCAGAACCGTGTGATAGAAAACCAGATCAATATAAAAATGATCACCATCAAGCGTAATACGTTCTTGCCGCGAGACAAACGCAAAGCCCTTGCCCAGCTCCTGTAAAAAGGTTTGCAGATTATTGATTAAAGCCTGCTCTAACTGCGATTCCACCAAACGAGGTGATTCGGGCAGATTCAAAAATTCCAGTACGACAGGGTCTTTCAACACATCTAAAGGCTGTACCACTTCTTGCCCATGTGTAGCCAAACGCATCAGCCCTTTTTTATCCCGACTTTTTGCCAAGCGATCAAATAGCAAACTGTTAATTTGCCGTTCCAGCTCGCGCACTGACCAAGCATTGTTAATGGCTTCAATTTCATAGAATGCCCGTGCCTCAGAGCGACTCACTTTGAGTAGGGCGCGATAGTGGCTCCATGAAAGTTGCTGGCTCAAAACTCCAGGTTGCCAGACAACAGTAGTTGGTGTTTTGGCAGATTTCCGAGACGGTGTCTCGGAAATGTAGGGCAGGCTCAAATTCCGCGACAGTGTCTCGGAAATTAGCTGTGGGTATTCCAGATAGAACTGCCTGAAAGCTTCCAGATTATCAACGGAAAAACCACGCCCATATGCTTCACCTAATCGAGCAGATAACTCGGCAAGGGCTTTGCTGCCGTAGTCGGCTCGCTGTTTTCCACCTTGCTCAGCTTCTACAATTTCGCGGCCAATCAGCCAGTTGGCTATCACCTGAGTGGTATTGACTGTGCGTGTGATGTTGCTTCTCGCCGAATCCAGAATATCGCGAATGCGGCCAAACAAAGTTATGTTACTTTTTGATGTGAGTGTTTTGTCCATTTATCTTCCCCTAGTAAATCACCGCTTAGCGAATCGGTAATCAACTATTGAATTCCTTTTAATATTTTTTCAATGAGCACGAAGTTTACCAGCTAACCCTTCCTTCAATACAGCCTGATAATTGCTTGTATGGGGCGACTCTCTGAGTCTGTTTGCAGTACTGTGAAATACAGCTTTGCTTGGCTACAATGCCCACATCTTCACCTCTTGCCTGAAACACCATGAGCACAAAAAACGATTATTTAATTGCGCCTTCCATTCTTTCTGCCGATTTGGCGCGGCTGGGCGATGACGTTGCCAAGGTGTTGGCAGCAGGTGCCGACATCGTTCACTTTGATGTGATGGATAATCACTACGTGCCTAATCTGACTTTCGGGCCGATGGTGTGCAAGGCGCTGCGTAGTTACGGCATTACTGCGCCGATTGATGTGCACCTGATGGTGAAACCTGTCGACAGTTTGATTGGTGAATTTATTCAGGCGGGTGCGGATTATATTACTTTCCACCCCGAAGCGTCCGAGCACATTGATCGCAGTGTGAAGCTGATTAAAGACGCAGGTAAAAAAGCGGGTTTGGTGTTTAATCCTGCAACGCCCTTGCATTATCTTGATCACATCATCGATGAGCTGGACATGATTTTATTGATGTCTGTCAATCCAGGGTTTGGCGGGCAAAAATTTATTCCTTCTACTTTGCCAAAACTGGTTGAAGCGAAGCAGCGCATTCAGGCGAGCGGCAAAAACATTCGTTTGGAAGTTGATGGTGGTGTGAGTGCAGCGAATATTGCTGACATTGCCAAAGCTGGTGCCGATACTTTTGTGGCAGGTTCAGCCATTTTTGGTAAAGATGATTACGCCAAAGCGATTGCAGCTTTGCGCAGTGCCTTGAGTGCTTGCTAAAGAGATTTCCATGACACCAGAACAATTTTCCAGCTTTGCCCAACAGCAATTCAATCGTATTCCTGTGGTGCGCGAAGTGCTTGCAGATTCCGATACGCCTTTAAGCACCTATCAAAAACTGGCCGATGCACCTTACAGTTATTTGCTGGAGTCGGTGCGTGGCGGCGAAAAATGGGGGCGTTATTCCATTATCGGTTTGCCTTGTAAAACGGTGTTGAAGGTGTGTGGCCATCAGGTGCAAGTATTCGAGCAAGGCAAAGTAGTTGAGCAAATTGAAGCGCAAGATCCCCTCGCTTTTGTTGAAAGTTTTCAAAGTCGTTATCGCGTGCCTGAAGTCGCAGGCTTGCCCTTGTTTAATGGCGGGTTGGTCGGTTACTTTGCTTACGACACCATTCGCTATATTGAAAAGTCTTTGGCGAAGTGTGATTTGCCTGATCCGATTGGTACACCCGATATTTTATTGATGGTGTCTGATGAGCTGGTGGTGTTCGATAATTTGCGCGGCGCATTGTTTATTATCGTGCATGAAAATCCTCAACAAGGCGGCAGCTTCGAGCATGCTCAAGCACGTTTGGATAAGTTGGAAGCGAGATTAAATGAAACTGCGCATACGCAAGCGATACACAAATATCCCGTGCCTTCAGAACAGGATTTCGTTTCAGGGTTTAAGGAACCTGAACATGCGAGAGCCGTTGAGCGGGTTAAGGAATATATTCTTGATGGCGATGTGATGCAGGTGGTGTTATCGCAGCGCATGGAAATTGATTTTGAAGCCAGCCCTTTAAGTTTGTATCGCGCTTTACGCTATTTGAATCCTTCGCCGTATTTGTATTATTTGAATCTCGATGAATTTCATATTGTCGGTTCTTCACCTGAAATTCTCGCGCGGCTTGAAAAAGGGGAAGTGAGTTTGCGACCGATTGCGGGAACACGCAGGCGCGGCCACACTGAAGAAGAAGATAAGGCGCTGGAGATGGAGTTGTTATCCGATCCAAAAGAAAGAGCCGAGCATTTGATGCTGATTGACTTGGGCAGAAATGATGTCGGTCGTGTCGCCGAAACAGGCAGTGTGGTACTCAGCGATAAAATGATTGTCGAACGTTATTCTCATGTTATGCACATTGTGTCCAATGTGACGGGCAAGTTAAAGAAAGGCAAAAGCGCGATGGATGTGCTGCGAGCGAGCTTGCCCGCAGGTACTTTAAGTGGTGCGCCAAAAGTGCGTGCCATGGAAATTATTGAAGAACTGGAACCCGTTAAACGCGGTATTTATGGTGGCGCAGTGGGTTACATTTCATGGCAGGGCAATATGGATACCGCCATTGCCATTCGCACAGCCGTGATAAAAAACAAAAAGTTATACATACAAGCGGGCGGTGGTTTGGTGGCCGATTCCATTCCCAAACTGGAATGGAAGGAAACCATGAACAAGGGGCGAGCGATTTTCAAAGCGGTCGAATTGGCTTTGAAAGGTTTGGAACTTTAACAGGATAAACCCATGCTATTGATGATTGATAATTACGACTCCTTCACCTACAACGTGGTGCAATATCTGGGTGAGCTGGGTGCTGATGTAAAAGTATTTCGCAATGATGAAATTGGTGTGGAAGAAATTGCAGAACACAAGCCTACCCATTTGGTGATTTCACCCGGGCCATGTAATCCTGATAAAGCGGGCGTTTCATTGGCTGCGATAAAACATTTCTCAGGCAAGTTGCCCATTTTGGGAATCTGTTTGGGGCATCAAGGTATCGGTCAGGCTTTTGGCGGAAAAATTGTTCGTGCCAGACAAGTGATGCACGGAAAAACTTCTGAAATTTTTCATGAAGGTAAAAGCGTGTTTGCAGGTTTGCCTAACGCATATACGGCAACCCGTTATCATTCGCTGGTTATCGAAAAAGCCAGCATGCCTGCTTGTCTGGAAATCACTGCATGGACTCAAAACGTAGCAGGGGAAGTTGATGAAATTATGGGCGTGCGCCATAAAGAGTTTGAAGTGCATGGCGTGCAGTTTCATCCTGAATCGATTTTGACTGACCACGGTCACCACTTGTTAAAAAACTTTCTCGATATTGTGTAGGCTAATCATGGAGATTACTCAAGCCCTGAATCAACTCATCAATCGGCAGGATTTATCGCAAGCGCAAATGCAGGCGGTGATGCGCACGCTAATGACAGGCGAAGCAAGCGATGCGCAAATCGCCGCCATTTTGATTGCCTTGCGTATGAAAGGTGAAACGGTTGATGAAATAACTGGTGCTGCGACAGTGATGCGTGAACTTTCAAGCAAGGTTGAAGTTTCCTGCAAGCATCTGGTCGATACCTGCGGTACAGGGGGTGATGGTAAAAATACTTTCAACATCT
The DNA here is from genome assembly GCA_964557005.1 of uncultured Pseudomonadales bacterium. Taxonomy (GTDB): domain Bacteria; phylum Pseudomonadota; class Gammaproteobacteria; order Pseudomonadales; family JBECKS01; genus JBECKS01. Next base: position 51,135 of record CAZKYI010000003.1, on the reverse strand, counting down.
CTACCTGTGCAGCTTTTGTAACAGCCGCAGCAGGCGCGCATGTCGCCAAGCATGGTAATCGTTCGGTTTCCAGCGCATGCGGCAGTGCAGATGTGCTTGAAGCGGCTGGCGTGAATTTGAATTTAACGCCGCAACAGCTTGCACGCGCGATTGAAGAAGTGGGTGTGGGTTTTATGTTTGCACCTGCGCATCATGCAGCCATGAAACATGTGATTCGTGCAAGAAAGGAAATGGCGACACGCACCCTGTTTAATGTGTTGGGGCCATTAACCAATCCTGCGGGTGCACCGAATCAGGTGATGGGTGTCTTTGGCAGGCATTTGTTAGTGCCACTGGCCGAGGTGCTTCGAAAATTGGGCAGTGAGCATGTGCTGTTGGTGCACGCGGCTGATGGTCTTGATGAAATCAGTATCGGCAGCGAAACCCACGTTGCTGAATTAAATAAAGGTGAAATTCGAGAATACACCATAGCGCCCGAAGATTTTGGTTTGGTACGTGCCAGCCTCAATAGCCTGCAAGTGAACAATGCACAGCAAAGTCTCGCGATTATTCACTCGGTGTTATCGGGTGAAGACAGTGCAGCAGCAGATATTGTAAAACTCAATGCAGCGGCAGCCATTTATGCAGCAGGTGTCACAGATTCCTTGCACGCAGGTGTGGATTTGGCGAGCGATGTACTCAGCACAGGGCAGGCAAGAGAAAAATTAAAAGAACTGGTCGAGTTCTCACAGGCAGCAGGTTAATACCATGCCTGACATTCTTGAAAAAATCATCGCAAGAAAACATGAAGAAGTTGCACAGCGAAAACAGCTTCAATCTTTAGCAGCTCTGGAACAACACATTGCACAGCAGGATGCTGCGAGAGGCTTTGTTCAGGCCATCAAAAATACAATGTCGCAACAGCCCTGTGCGGTGATTGCCGAAATCAAAAAAGCCTCGCCCAGTAAGGGTGTGATTCGTGAAAATTTTAATCCTGAATTGATTGCGCGTGCTTATGCAGCACACGGCGCAACTTGCCTTTCAGTGCTTACTGATGTCGATTTTTTTCAAGGCAGTGATGCGTATTTACAAGCAGCAAGAAGTGCGTGTGAATTACCCGTTTTGCGTAAGGATTTTATGGTTGATGAATATCAACTGGCTGAATCACGTGCCATAGGCGCAGATTGCATTTTGTTAATTGTTGCTGCCTTGAATCAAACCAGACTTGAACAGCTTTATAAAACAGCACTTGCTTATGATTTGGATGTGCTGGTGGAAGTGCACAATCGCGAAGAACTCGAACGCGCGCTTACGCTTAATACATCTTTGATTGGCATTAACAATCGCAACCTCAAGACCTTCGAAACCAGCCTGCATACCACGCTCGATTTGTTGCAGTATATTCCCACAGATAAAACTGTAGTCACTGAAAGCGGCATTCATACACCGGAAGATGTGGCCTTAATGAAGCAACATGAAGTAAGAGCATTTTTGGTGGGCGAGGCATTTATGCGTGCGGAGCATCCGGGGGAAGCGCTCACTCAATTATTCGCGCATTAATTTCGTGTTCCAAAAATCACCATCGTTTTGCCTTTGGCGCTTAGCAAGCCCTGATCTTCCAGCGTTTTCAAAACACGTCCTGCCATTTCCCTTGAACAGCCGACAATGCGTGCAATTTCCTGACGTGTGATTTTGATTTGCATGCCATCGGGGTGGGTAATGGCACTGGGTTGCTTGCTCAAGTCGAGCAGAGTGCGTGCAACACGCCCCGTTACATCTACAAAAGCAAGGTCGCCCACTTTTCGGGTGGTGTCTCTCAAACGCTTGGCCATTTGCGCACTCAATAAATACATGAGTTCAGGGTGTTGATGAGCAAGTTCCCGAAACGCGGTGTAACTCATTTCGCCCACTTCGCATTCTGATTTCACTTTAATCAGCGCAGAGCGATCATCGCCTTCACTAAACAGACCCAACTCGCCAAAAAAGTCACCCTTGTTCAGGTAGGAAATAATCATTTCGTGACCTTCATGGTCTTCCAGAATCACGGTGACCGAGCCTTTAATAATGAGGTAAATGGCATCTGCCTGATCCCCTGCAAAAATGATGGTGCTTTTGGCAGGATATTTGTGCCGATGGCAACGGCTTAGAAAAATATCAATGGCGTTGTGATGATTTGAAGGGTTCATTTTTGTCGTATTTCCAATCCCTGAGTGTTGAATGAAGTATGCAGTTTACGTGCAAGTATAGCCAGCCGCGCAGGTACCAAATAACGGTTTTTCGCGATGTAATGCAGTAGAATGTGCGCTTCTTAACATCTCAAAAAAATCATCAGGGTAGGTAATATGGAATGTAAAATTTCGTGGCAAGGTGAAGCGCGTTTCGATGCACTGTCTGGAACAGGGCATCGCATAACCATGGACGGCCCCGAAGATCACGGCGGTAAAAATCAGGGGCCAAGACCGATGGAAATGTTGTTATTGGGCGTTGGTGGTTGTTCTGCTTTTGATGTGGTGCACATTCTCAAAAAAGCACGACAGGATGTAACGGATTGTGAGGCGCAGCTCAAGGCAAAACGGGTAGATGCGGTACCTGCTGTGTTCGAAAGTATTCACATTCACTTTGTGGTGAAAGGGAATAATTTAAAAGAAACCCAGGTAAAACGAGCGGTGGAATTATCGGCAGAAAAATATTGTTCGGCTTCGATTATGTTGGGCAAGGCGGGCGTGAATATCACCCACAGTTATGAAGTTGTGGGGTAGTTAAGGAGCCTTATGCAGGGTCATCCCGAACGCAGTAAGTGTTCGTTTGCTTCAGCTTGTTATGGGCGTACCAGTTTAACTTGTAGCTCGTATCCGACTGCATGAGCATATTTTTGCAGTGTAGCCAATGAAGGAGAATGTTTGCCGTTACTCAGGGAAGATTCAAGTCGTGTTACTGCAGGTGGTTTTGTACCCATAAGTTCTGCGACATCAGCCTGACTAAGCCCTGCTGCCTGCCTTGCTTTGAGCATTTGTCTCAGAAGCGCAAATTCTGGAGCCATTTTATCGTAAGCAGCTTTCACCTTGGGATTGGAAAGTGCTTTTGCTTTTAATTCACTATGGTTCATTTTTTACCTCACTCAAGCGTTGTTGAGCTTTACGTAATTCTTTCGGTGGTGTCTTTGGAGTTTTCTTTATGAAAGCATGCAACATGATGATCTGCTTACCCACTTTGGTGCAGTAAAAGACTCTGGCAATACCTTCCTTACCTTTCACCCGTAGTTCAAATAGACCATTGGACATGGGTTTTGTATGAGGCATACCCAAATCTGCCCCAAACTCCAACATCAAATCTGTTAAATGGAAATACTTTGCTGACAAGCCAGTGGGCAGCATCAATACAAACTGCTCCACATCCTTGTATCTATATTCAATCGTCCATGTCATGGACGGATAGTAACATATTTGTTATATCTCGCAAGAGAGCTAGTGCTGATTAGCACATAACACCACAAGGTTATTCCCAGCGCAGTCGAGGGATCTCATGCGTCTTCTTGTTTTGCGATGTGTGCATGTTTGGTCTCATCAGTACATGCCCGTTGGTCAGGCTACCAAGCTGAACGCCAGAAGCCACCATATCTAGATGGGGGGCTTTGTAGTTCATAGCTCTCAACGCTCAAATAGGTGGCCGAGGCGCGATAGCACCTATATCGCTCTTGAGTTGATTGTTATTTTTTCCAGAAAAAACCGCAATCATTACACTTTAATCCATGCTTATAGAAAAACAATGGAAATCCCAGAAAAATAAAAATCAGAAAAGCCGACTTTTTGCTTTTGGTATAAGGCTCAAGATTAAAACTTTTACAAGAAGGACAATATAACTCTTTTTTAAAGGGCTCTTCTATTTCTTGAGAAAAATCACTACTTAAGATACCAAGTGCTTCATCTGCATACTCTTGCGGCACTAGAACCTTCACGCCACCTAAGGCATGAGAATACAACCATTGCATATTAATTGTGTGTTCATCTGCCACTGTCGCTGGTATGCCAGCACTTTCTAAACTGGAACGAGCTATTTGTGCCTCATGAGGGAAAGAAAAAGTGGCAATGATTACAGGCTTACGCATTTATTTTTTTCTCATCAAAAAATCTAACAGTTTCTTTTATTACAGAAACAACATATATCTCGCATCTGGTTTTTTGCTTCTGGATTGCTGTCTAACTTACTTTATTGTTATGTGAGTTCACGGCTTGGGAATTCCAAGATCGGTGCAAATCTTGCGTGCCAAGTGCTTGTCTATCTCTTGATGTCGCGGAACTGCTGAACGCTTGTTTTGAGAAGGGTTGTGCCACCAAGAATGTCTGCCGCCTTCCCTGAGCAGTTCGCAACCATGAGATTCGAGATGCCGAATCAGGTCGCGTCGTTTCATAAAGCCACTCTGAGCTCCTCAAATCCTTCGCCTGCCGCAGTAATGGCATCACTGCGATTGAGTTCCAAAGCCTCTCCAAGCGTTATTCTCAAAGATTCCACAAGAGCATCTTTGGTAGATTCCTGACAATTAACCCCTGGAACTTCTTCGATCCAGCCGATCCACCAGTTACCTTCTTTTTTTACGATTGCTGTATATTGAGTATTCATGGTCAAACTTTACCCAAAGTTGAAGACACTGCATAGAGCATAATAGGTTCTTTTGTTGCGCTTGTAACATTTTGTTTGTTTATTCATGTTCAATGGCCTTGCTTAGGGGCTATCTTGAAGTAAGTGTTCGTTTGTTAGGCGGAAATTCATTAATAAATATCAAACCTATGACCAAAGCGACGTTTTAAAAATGCCCGATATTTTTTCCTGTTTTCTGGCAAGCACCAATGTATTGTATATTCATCTGATGCTGATTTGCCTTTTGCATATTCTGAATTACCAATGTCACAAAATTGAATCACATAAAGCTCTCGGAAGCGCTCGAAAATGTCTGAAACTTCCTTAACTTTTGTAATGCAACCGTTTGACGATACCAGATGCCACACTTCTTCACACTCCCAAGCTCGTGTGTAACCATGCCAAGAAGCTCGTAAGTCTTCATCGAATCGACCAAATAAAATTTCACCAGAAAAAGGTAATTGGTAGTTTAAATTCAAATATTCGCCAACATTGCTTGCGTAAGGTTCTGGGAGTGTTGCACTTTTCCCGAATAACTGCGGCATTTTTTCAAGAAATTCGGCTTCCCCATCTTCTGCTCTCAGTGACAATTCCAATGATCTTAATCGAAACTGTTTGTCTGCAACTTCAAACTTACAAAGATACCCTCCAAAGCAGGAGGTACTCACCCATCTTGTTGTTAATCCTATGTGTTCTGGTGTGAACGGCTCATCTGGATATACTGCTAAAACCTTATATTCCTCATCGTGGAATTGAACGGTATGAGATACTTGCCCTGTCATTGATGATCACCCAATTGTTTCTTCTGCTGCACTTGCAACATTTTGTTTGTTTATTCATGTTCGATAACCTCATTCAAGGTCATCCCGAGCGAAGTCGAGGGATCTCATTTGGAGATCTTTCGACTCACTGCGTTCGCTCAAGATGACTGTGAGCAGAACAATAACGAATCTGGTTTTCTAAATATAATAACAAGAACCTGTCATGGCCTTGGACATCAGGCTCATGGCTTTCTTAACTGGTACAGGTAATTCGTGAGCGCCTTCTTGTTGTGCCATGTGCGCATGTTTGGCTTCATCGGTTTTCATTTGCAAAAGCACAGAGCGAGTGGCCTGGTCGCTCACAGGAATTTGATCAAGATGTGATTCGAGGTGCTTCACCACCTGATCTTCGGTTTCTTTTACAAAGCCCAGACTCCATTCATCGCCTGCCAAACCTGCAATCGCGCCCAAAGAAAAAGACAGTGCATACCAAAGCGGGTTGAGATAACTGACATGATCATTCAAGTCTGCAAGCCGTTGTTCACACCAAACCAGATGATCAATTTCTTCGTTGGCAGCAACCTGCATGTTTTGTTTTACCTTTTCACTACGCGCGGTTAAAGCCTGACCTTGATAGAGCGCTTGCGCACACACTTCGCCCGTGTGATTGATGCGCATTAAACCTGCAATGTGTTTTCGTTTTTGTTCGCTAAGTTCGGCAGTGTTTTTGGTGTGGTGTGCAGGAGAAGGACGTTCGGAATGCTGAGCGTTGCCACTCACAGTTCGAAGAATCTGATCTCCGTTTTTAAGCAGCAAATCGAGTTTTGACAGGCGACGCATAAATTTAACCTGGCGGCCAACCCATCTGGCGACCACCGAGCAAATGCAGGTGAATGTGGAATACGGTTTGCCCCCCATGACCTTTGCAGTTCATAACAACGCGGTAACCATCGTCTGCAAAACCCAGTTCACGGGCAATTTTTCTGGCAACCAGTTGTAGCTTGCCAAGCAGCAAGGCATCGCTGCTTTCTGCGTCATTTAAAGTGGCAATATGTTTTTTTGGAATAACGAGAATATGGACGGGAGCTTGAGGATTGATGTCTTTGAATGCCACTACATCTTTATCTTCATAGAGAAATTCACTAGGGACTTCCTTGTTTGCCATTTTGCAAAAAAAACAATTCATAATTCACCTTGTTTGTTCTTTTTAATGTGAGCTAACTTTAGTCTGTGTGCTTTTCTCTGGCAACTGCGCGATAGCCAATATCGGTGCGGAAATAGGCATCTTGCCAGTGGACTTTGTTGACCAGTGCGTAGGCTTTTTGTTGTGCCTCACTCACCGAGTTGTCCAGGGCGCACACGCACAGGACGCGCCCTCCCGTGTTGACCACTTCACCTGCTTGCTGTTCAGCACCCGCAATAAAAATTTTTTCATCTTGTTGAGCAGCATCCAGACCTGAAATTGGGAAGCCTTTTTGATAACTGTCGGGATAACCGCCAGAGGCCATCACAACGCCCAGGCAGGGCCGTTCATCCCAGTGAACAACTTGTTGGTCGAGCTTGCCATCCAGTGCAGCCAGACACAGTGCAGGCAAATCAGATTGCAGGCGCATCATAATCGGTTGGGTTTCGGGGTCGCCAAAACGGCAGTTGAATTCCAGTACCTTGACATTACCTGCCGCATCAATCATCACACCTGCATAGAGAAAACCGAGATAGCGATTTCCTTCTGCGGCCATGCCTGCCACAGTGGGTTGCATCACTTGTTCCATGATTTTCTGGTGAATTTCAGTAGTCACAACAGGTGCAGGGGAATAAGCACCCATGCCGCCCGTGTTAGGCCCCTGGTCACCATTGTCACGCGCTTTGTGATCCTGTGAACTGGCCATCGGCAGAATGTTTTTACCATCGACCATGCAAATAAAACTGGCTTCTTCGCCTGTCAGAAATTCTTCAATCACCACGCGACTGCCTGCATTACCAAAGCGGTTGTCTGCAAGCATATCGCGCACGGCATCAATCGCTTGCTGTTCGGTTTGCGCCACAATTACGCCTTTACCCGCTGCCAAGCCATCAGCTTTCACAACAATTGGTGCACCTTGTTGTTTGATGTAGGCAATCGCTGCATCGACATCGGTAAAATTCTGGTAAGTCGCCGTAGGAATTTTGTGACGCGCCAGAAAATCCTTGGTGAAGGCTTTCGAGCCTTCCAGTTGTGCAGCGTTTTGAGTGGGGCCAAAACAGTTAAGCCCCGCTTTTTGAAAATCATCCACCAGCGCATTCACCAAAGGTGCTTCGGGGCCAACAATACACAAATCGATGTACTGCTGTTGTGCAAAGCGAATCAGTTGTTCATTATCAAGTACATCAATCGCGACATTGCGGGTTTTGTTTTCTCCCGCTGTTCCGGCATTGCCGGGCGCTACAAACACTTCGCTGACCGATGCGGATTGTGCGCATTTCCATGCCAGAGCATGTTCTCTGCCACCGTTACCTATGATGAGAATTTTCATAACAAGTTACTCTATTGGGATTTGTTCAGACGTTTAGTGCCTGAAATGGCGCATGCCTGTAAACACCATCGCGATGTCGGCTTCATCGGCAGCAGCAATCACTTCTTCGTCACGAATGGAGCCACCTGGTTGAATAATGGCACGAATGCCTGCTTGCGCTGCTGCGTCAATTCCGTCTCTGAACGGGAAGAAGGCATCAGAGGCCATCACTGCGCCTTGTACCTGCAAGCCTTCATCGGCTGCTTTGATACCTGCAATTTTGGCACTGTAAACACGGCTCATTTGGCCTGCACCGACACCAATGGTTTGCAAATTTCTGGCATACACAATGGCGTTGGATTTGGTGAATTTGGCAACCGTCCATGTGAACAGCAAATCACGTATTTCGTTTTCAGTGGGCGTGCGTTTGCTCACCACTTTCAAAGCGCTGGCTGTCATGTTTCCCATATCACGGTCTTGAACCAGAATGCCGCCGTTCACACGTTTGTAATCCATCGGGTGCGTATCGAGCAGTTTTAAATCACCCGTTTCCAGCACGCGCACATTGTGTTTTTGTTGGAACACGATTCGCGCAGCCTCTGAAATTTTCGGCGCAATCACCACTTCAATAAATTGCTGGTCAATCATTGCTTGTGCGCAGTGTTCATCTAACACACGGTTAAACGCGATGATGCCGCCAAAGGCAGAAGTGGGGTCGGTTTGAAATGCTTTTTGATAAGCGTCGAGACAATCCTTGCCAATCGCAACCCCGCAAGGATTGGCATGTTTGACAATCACGCACGCACATTCGCTAAAACTGCGCACGCATTCCAGCGCTGCGTCCGTATCGGCGATGTTGTTATAGGAAAGTTCCTTGCCCTGAATTTGTATGGCGCTCGAAATACTGTTTTCTTTCAGTTTGGCTTCACGGTAAAAAGCGGCTTTTTGATGAGGATTTTCGCCGTAACGCATGTCAGCCACTTTTTCAAATTGCAAATTCAATACATCGGCAAATTCGGCTTTTTCTGCTTTTTCGTTCATGCCAATCAAGTAGTTGGAAATCGCAGCATCGTATTGCGCTGTGTGGCTAAACGCCTTGACGGCGAGTTTGTAACGGGTCGCTGCACTCAATACGCGCTGTTGCGTTTTAAGCTCTGCGAGAATGTTGTTGTAATCATTGTGGTCAACCACGATGCCAACAAAGGCGTGGTTCTTGGCGGCTGCTCTCACCATCGTCGGGCCGCCAATATCAATGTTCTCAATGGCATCGCCAAGATTGCAATCGGGTTTGGCGACGGTTTCCTGAAAAGGGTAGAGATTTACCACCACCAAATCGATGGCTTCAATCCGGTTTTCAAGCATCACCGCCTGATCGATGTCACGGCGAGCGAGAATGCCGCCGTGAATTTTGGGATGCAGGGTTTTTACGCGGCCATCCATGATTTCGGGAAAGCCGGTATGTTCAGATACTTCTTTAACAGGAATACGGTGATTGACGAGTTGTTTGTAGGTGCCGCCAGTAGAAAGAATTTCTATGCCCAGTTCTGCCAGCCCTTTGGCAAATTCAATCAGTGCGGTTTTGTCAGATACGCTCAAAAGCGCTCGTTTGACGGGAAAAGCAGCCGCTTGGCTCATGAAAAACCTCTAGGCATCAAGGCCGTATTGCTGGAGTTTCTTGCGCAGGGTACCGCGATTCAGGCCGAGCAGTTCAGCCGCTTTCGATTGATTGCCGCGCGTATGTTTGAGCACTTCGCTTAACAGGGCAGGTTCTACCTGACCAAGCACTAACTGGTAAAGTTCGTGTGCGTCCTGATCACCCAGTTGTTTGAAATAATCACGCACATTCTGTGTAACACTTTCATGAATACAAGGTGCGTTGAATGGTGCATCGGTTTTCGGTGACAGTTCGATGATGTTACTGGTGTCCTCACTCAAGTAGGCGGCGTGTGATGTTGCTTTGTTCATTGATGCCAAATCCTGTTCCAAAATATTCGTCAATTAAATCCAGTTGTGCCTGACTTTCATTTAACTGATTGAATTGTTTTTTCAGAAAAATGATGTGCGGAAACTTTTCTTCGTACCAGCTTAAATGTTTTCTTGAAATTCTTACACCAAGAGAAGTGCCGTAAAAATCGTGAAGCGATTTAATGTGGGTGCTTATGGTTTGATGTAATTCTTCAAGGGAAGGTGCATAACTTGTGCGCTGGTTTGTCGAATCAAGATATGCGCCTATCTCGCGAAACAACCAAGGGTTACCCAAGGCCGCGCGGCCGACCATAATACCATCTGCGTTTGTATGGTCTAGCACTGTTTTTGCTTTTTCTGCCGACACAATATCACCGTTGACAATCACAGGAATTTCAAGTTTTTGTTTCAGATATGCAGCACTTTCATACTCGGCCTGTTCAGTATATTTGCATTGGCGTGTGCGACCGTGAATGCTCACTGCGCTTACACCGCACTGTTCTGCAATAACACCAATGTTTAAAAAATTTTTTTGCTGTTTAAATGCACCCGTACGAATTTTTAATGTGACAGGAACGTCAACTGTTTTGACGACAGCTTCAAGAATTTGTGCAACCAGTTTTTCATCTTGCAACAGTGCAGACCCCGCCAGTTTTTTACACACTTTTTTGGCAGGGCAACCCATGTTGATGTCGATAATGTGTGCGCCATCTTGTTCGCACTGTAAGGCAGCAAGCGCCATTTGTTGTGGATCGTTGCCAAGAATCTGAATCCAGCGTATGCCTTGCTCGCTCGGCTGGATTTGGCGGAAGCTGGATTTGGGTGAGTTCCACAGTTCCTGTTTGGAGGTGAGCATTTCGCCAACGGCAGCGCCTGCCCCAAGTTGGCGACACAGGTTGCGATAGGGCAAATCGGTGACACCCGCCATCGGTGCAAGAATCAGCGGGCTTGCGAATTGATACGATCCGATGTTCATCGGTGGAGTCAGGAATCGATAAAATCTATCTGGTAATTGACGGCTTGTGTGCCCGGGTCAAGAATTTCCAGAGACAGATGCAAGGGCGAGCGTGACGGAAGCGCCGTCAAGCCCTTCAATTCGCCAGTGAGGTATTCACGAGGCTCAAATATACGTGAGGCAATGACCTTGCCATGCACATCGGAAAAGCTCAGGAACAGTTTGGGAAAGGCTTGGGCAAACGGTGCCTGATTATTGATGATGGCATCGACAATCAAGGCATTATCGATGTGCGGGTGAGGGCGCACAATCAGGTTGCTGCCACGAATGCGATTCACATCTCTCAAAGGCGGAAGCTCACACAGGCCGATGGAGCAAAAGACTGAATAGAAGCCACGATAACGATTATCTTCTGACCATTGAGTAAAGTTGCTGATAAGTACCTGCGCAAACAAAATCAGTGCAAAGCTTGTTGCCAGAGACGGCCAAAGGATTCTGGGTTTGAGCCTCTCTTCGAAGGTGATGGGTTCTTCAATTTCGGTACTGCCAAGCGTGACGTGGACAATCGGTTCATCATCGCCCAGAGCAAAGGGGTCATCATCAAAATCACTGGCGAAATCGGTATTGCCAAAACTGTTTTCCTCCGCGTGGAAATGCTCGACAGGTTCCTGCGCAGGCTGCCTGATTTCGCGCACTCTGGATTTGGGGTCGCCGATTTTGGAAAGCACTTTTTCTTTTTCTTTCTTTTCCAGTTCCAGAAACAAATCTTCTTCTTTCTCGAGCTTCTCAAGCGTGAAATCTTTGCTGCCAGGTTGAGGTGCGGGTTTCAGATTTTCAAACGCATCGGAAAGCTCATCATCAAAGCGTAAGGAGTCAACCGAAATATCTCCTGTGGGCGCTTCAACGGGGCCGCTTTGAATATTCTTATTGGCTGCTTTCTGGTTCTTTTTAATCCACGCTTCAATGCTGCTGTCATCGTCAAGATTGAGATCACCTTTGGCTTCAACAATCTGGCTTTTGGTTTCTGCTACTTTGGGTGCAGGTGCTGCGCCTGCTTTAAACACCTTCATACACACGCCACAACGCACATGGCCTTGTGCAATTTGTAATTGTTCGCTGGAAACGGAAAAGGAAGTGCCACAGTGCGGGCAATGGGTTTCAATCTGGCTCATGCTGTTTCAATTGATGCCTGGTTTTTTACGGGCGCTTATTCTTACCCAGTTATTTTTGTTAACTTGCTCGAAAGCATGGAAATATTTCTGGTAAACCTCAATAAGATGCTCTGCCTGAGTATCCAGAATACCAGAGAGCACAATCATACCATCGGCATCCAACAAGTTGGCAAGCTCTTCACAGAGAATTTCCAGCGTACCTGCAAGAATGTTGGCAAGCACAATATCGGCTTTGACAGCAGGCGTATTTTGAAAACGCGTGCGAAATTCGCTCACCGATTCAAACAGGCAGTGCTCATTCACGGAATTACGCGCAGCGTTTTCACGCGAAGCTAGCAGTGCTTGTGGATCAAGATCACAACCGGCAACATTCGCAGCGCCAAGCAGTTTTGCAGCCACCGCCAGAATGCCTGAACCGCACCCATAATCGATTACATACTTCTCTTGCAATGAATGTTGAGCGAGCCATTCCAGACACAATGCGGTGGTTTCATGGGTGCCAGTGCCAAAGGCGAGTCCGGGATCCATGAGAAGTACCTGATGGTCTGCTTTGATTTCAGGCGGTAGTGTTTGCGTGTATTCAGGTAGATTGGGGATTACCCACAGGCGTTCACCAAAGCACATGCTGCGGTAATGTTTGAGCCATTCGCGTTCCCAGTCACGGTCTTCCAGCGCCTGTGCGTGGAAGTTTTTCGGTGCATCTTTAAATTGTGCCTGAAAGCGTGCGAACAGTGCTTCAGGGTTTACTTGCGTGTCGAATAAAGCGGTGAGTTTGGTGTGTTGCCACAACGGCGTGGTACCCAAAGCAGGTTCAAAAATGGCATCGTCTTTTAAATCCTGAAAGGTCACCGCCAGCGCACCTTGCGTGAGTAAAAAATCCTCAAAAGGCTCCGCTTGCCCGGCTGAGCAATGCACTGAAAATTCTATCCAGCTCATCAGCAGGGTTTCAGGAAAGATGTTTATGCGCTGCCTGTAAGGCGAAGTGATAACCCTGACTGCCAAGGCCGGTAATCACACCGATAGCCAAGTCAGAAAAATAGGATTCCTTACGAAAGGCTTCACGCGCATGTACGTTGGACAAATGCACTTCAATAAATGGAATGTGGACACCCGCCAGCGCATCTCTAAGCGCCACACTGGTGTGTGTGTAAGCCGCAGGATTGATGATGATAAAAGCAACCTGATCCTGTTTGGCCTGATGAATACGATTGATGAGTTCGGCTTCCGAATTGCTCTGAAAATGTTGAAGCCCGTGCCCCAGTTTCGCAGCCGCCTGTTCCAGAGACTGCACAATCGAAGCCAGCGTTTCAAAGCCATATTGCTCAGGTTCACGTTCGCCTAGCAAATTCAGATTCGGGCCGTTGATTACAAGAATATTTGTCATGGTCATAAATCTATCAGTAAAAACAGTGCTTATCCTAGGGTCTGTGTTGCGCAAAGTCTATTGAAGTAATATCTTGCCGAGCATGCAAGCGGGCAGTGTAAAGTGAGGCAGCGGTATGGGAAGTTTGAGTGAGCGCATTAAAGATAATCTGGCAGGTGTGAAAACAACGCCAGGGGGCAATCGTTGGTTCAGGGCAGCCATCCCTGCTTTGCTTGTGCTGCTTGTTATCAATATCGTTTTGGGTGTTTGGTGGAGTCAGGAGCGCGATACGTTTCAGGTGCGCAAAGGCTCTTCAGCCAATGTCGGTGAAACCACCGTGCAAACTTTGATACAAGTTGCCGAAACCCTGATTAAAAAACCAGGTGGCTATTTAAGCAACGACATGACTCCGCCAAGTATTTTTCTCGATAACATTCCTGCGTGGGAATTTGGTGTGGTAGTACAGGTGCGCGACATGAGCCGAGCCTTGCGTCAGGACATCAGCCGCTCGCAATCGCAATCCATTGAAGATGCCAGCCTCGCAAGGGCAGAACCGGCATTCAATACCGATCACCAGAGTTTTTTGTTTCCCGCCTATGAAGACAAACTGAAAGAGGGTATCAAGCACCTGCGCAATTATCAGGAACGACTGGCTGATGCCGATGTGCATAACGCACAGTTTTATGCGCGTGCCGACAACCTGAATAATTTTTTAACAAATTCTTCAACCCGACTGGGCAGCTTGTCGCAACGTCTCAGTGCCAGTGTTGCCGATGTGCGCGTCAATACTGATTTGGCTGGTGACAGCGCTGCTGTGCAATCCACCCGCACACAGGACAATATTCATGTCAAAACTTCCTTCTTTGAACTCGATGATGTGTTTTACGAAGCCAGAGGCTCTTGCTGGGCGCTGTTGCATTTGTTGAAAGCCATTGAAGTGGATTTTCACGATGTTCTGCAAAAGAAAAATGCCCTCGCCAGCTTGCAGCAAATTATTCGTGAACTGGAAGCCACGCAAAGGCCGGTATGGAGCCCGATGATTCTCAATGGTTCAGGCTTCGGTTTGTGGGCGAATCATTCACTGGTGATGGCCAACTATATTTCACGCGCCAATGCTGGTTTGATTGATTTAAGACGCTTGTTGCAGGAAGGGTAATCACGAAGCTGATTCAGCATTAATCAATTTGTTCAGGAGAACCTTATGCCTTCATTGATTTTGCATCATTATCCACTCTCACCTTTTTCAGAAAAAGTGCGTGCCATACTTGCCTATGCAGGGGTTGACTGGCAGTCGGTGATTGTCAGGGAAATGCCCCCCAGACCTTTGATGGACACCCTGACGGGTGGTTATGCGCGTGTGCCTGTGGCACAAATCGGCGCCGATATTTTTTGTGATTCCAATATGATTGCCGCTGAAATTGCTGCGCTTTCTGGCAAGGTTGAACTGGATATCAACCGCGTTGATAAACAGGTACAGGATTTTGTTGCCGAGGTAGAAGGCCAAATCTTTTTTGCCTGTGTGTTGTCTGGCGGCAGTGCGCAATTACGCAAAAAAGTGCGCGCCAGTATGGGCTGGTGGGATATTGCCCGTTTTGCAGTTGATCGTATCAATCTGGGGCACAAGGCTACGGTTAAGGTTCCAGGTTTGTTCTCTGCTTCCACTGTGGTGCGTGAACATTTGCAGCGTGTTGAAGCCATGCTGGAACAGGACTTTTTATTTGGAAATCAACCCAATATCGGTGATTTTGCTGCCTATCACAGTTTGTGGTTTATCCGTGATGTGGGTGAAAAGCCTTATATGGTGAAATATCCAAAAGTAATGGCGTGGATGGATCGCATCAAGGCGTTTAACAATAACAACAAGATGGAAGAAATTTCCGCGCAACAGTCCATTGCCGTAGCAAAAAATGCCCAGCCTGCCAGCGTGCACAAAAATGAACAAAGCGATAAATCGGCACCCCTGAATAAACAAGTCGCCATTGCCCCGAGTGATTATCGTCTGGTATTTAGTTCAGGTGTATTAAAGGCGCAGATGCCAAACCGCTGGATTATTGAAAGGGAAACCAGCGAGACAGGTACCGTGCATGTGCACTTTCCCAGAAATAATTATCAACTGAGGGTTTTATCGTAATCTTGATAAAAAAAAGCCCACAACGGTGGGCTTTTTTTCAGGCTTGACCAAGTGTGTTTTTACTTCGCAGCGGCAGCAGCCTTTTCAATTTCAGCGCGGGCAGCGGCAGCGTTATCCCAGCCATCGACTTTCACCCATTTACCTTCTTCAAGACCTTTGTAGTTTTCAAAGAAGTGCTGGATTTGTTTAACCAGCAGCGCAGGCAAATCTGAAATTTCCTTCACATTGCGATACAGCACAGACAATTTGTCGTGCGGCACGGCAACCAGCTTTGCGTCTTGTCCGGCTTCGTCAGACATATTCAAAATGCCCACGGGACGGCAACGGATCACACAGCCAGGAATCAAAGGGTAAGGAGTCACCACCAATACATCCAGAGGATCACCGTCTTCCGACAAGGTGTTGGGAATGTAACCATAGTTACAGGGGTAGAACATGGGAGTGGCCATAAAGCGGTCAACAAACACTTCGCCTGAATCTTTATCGATTTCGTATTTGATGGGGTTATGGTTGGCAGGAATTTCGATGACTACATAAATGTCATTGGGCAGGTCTTTCCCTGCGGGTACGTCGTTTAAGCTCATTTTGAAAGTTCACTCTTTTGATTTAAATTGAGCCGCTTGAAGCGGGGTCGCGCAGTATACCCCTTGCCAAACAAATTGGGGAGCCAAAGGCGCTATGACTTACAAGCGAGGCATTATCGAAGGCTTTTATGGAAAGCCCTGGAGTTTTGAAGCGCGCAGAGCCTACGTTCCATTTATGCAGGCGCACGCTTATGACTTTTTCATTTATGCGCCGAAGGCCGATACCTGGCTGCGCGAAGCATGGCAAAGCGAAACACCTGAGCCACTTGCAAAAAAACTCACCAGTCTGGGGGAAGATTTCCGCGCAGCAGGGATTGATTGGGGTGTGGGGCTAAGCCCCTTTGAGTTACACCAGCAGTTCAACAGTGAAGCGCGTACCCAGCTTAAACAGAAACTGAAACAACTGAGCGGCTGGCACTGTAATACGCTCGCGATTTTATTTGATGATATGCGTGGGAGTTTCCCGCAGCTTGCGCAAACGCAAATCGATATTTGCCATTTTGTGTGTGAGCACAGTGATTTTGAGCATGTGCTCATGTGTCCGAGTTATTACAGTTTTGATCCCGTACTTGAAAAAGTATTTGACCAAATGCCGGAGCAGTATTGGCAAACTTTGGGCAAGGGCTTGCACAGAGACATTGATATTTTCTGGACGGGTGAGCAGGTGTGTTCGCCTGCCTACAGTGAAGTGCATTTGCTGGAAGTGCGTGAATTATTTCAGCGCAAGCCTTTCATCTGGGACAATTACCCTGTGAACGATGGCGCAAGAATGAGTCCGTTTTTGCATGTAAGCCCGTTTCAGGGGCGCGAGCATTGCCATGCTGATTGTGTCGCAGGTATGGCCGTGAATCCGATGAATCAAGCGTATTTATCGCAATGGCCTCTGGCGAGCTTGTCTGCTCACATCAACGGGCAAGATGTTGATGCTGTCTGGAAAAACTTTGCCGAGCAACATTTTGGCTCCGCCGCTTCGGTACTGCTTGAAGATGTGCCCTTGTTTGAAACACAGGGCTTGCATGAAATTGACGAAGTACACAGGCAGGCATTGCTGAATAAATATCAACGGCTTAAAAATACCACCAATCAGGTGTATCTCGATGAACTGTGCGCCTATTTGCGTGGAGACTACCTGTTTGATATTCACAAAAATCAGGTACCTACACAAAGCCTGTGGCAAGATACATGATGTATATTAGCTGCCTGTTTTAAATAGAAATAAAAGAGAAACCAACAGAAAGGAAACACACATGCCCTATTTCCCCGAGATTATTACCATTGGAGACATTTCCCGCTTCCACGCCAAACACAATCCGCAGCGTATCGCGCTGGTGTGCGGAGAACGCGAAACTTCCTATCAGCAACTCGATGCACTCACCAATCAGGTTGCCAACGCGCTGACAGGTGAAGGCTTGCCTGCGCAGGTACGCATTGCAGCAATGGATAAAAACAGCGACTGGTTTTTTGAACTGGTGATGGGAAGTGCCAAAGCCGACATGGTACTGGTGGGCATTAACTGGCGTTTGGCCGCACCCGAGGTTGCCTATGTTATCAATAATGCCGAAGCTGAAATTTTGTTTGTCGGGGAAGATTTTGTTGCGCTGTATGAGCAAATTAAAAACGATTTACCCACCGTTAAAAAAGTAATTCTGATGGCTGAAAAGTCCGAAACACTGACTTGTTACACTGAGTGGCGAGACGCAGCTTCTGCGACCGATCCAAAACTGGCTATTCCTGAAAGCAATGTTGCCATTCAAATGTACACCAGTGGCACCACAGGCCACCCAAAAGGTGTGATGCTTTCGCACAGAAATATTTTATCCATCTATCGAAAAATTCATGAGCGGTCTGAGCCGGAAGAAGCGTGGAGTGTGTGGACGGAGAATGATGTCAGTCTGGTTGCCATGCCGAATTTTCATATTGGCGGCACCGGTTGGGCGTATATGGGTTTGTATGCAGGTGCGAAAAATGTGGTGCTGAAAGAATTTGAACCCGGTGCAGTGTTACGGTGTTTTCGTGATTATGGCATCAGCAAAATTTTCATGGTGCCTGCGGCGATGCAATTTGTTTTGATGCACCCTGATTGCGCGAGCACGGATTTTTCTTCGATGAAATATATTATTTACGGCGCATCGCCAATTCCTCTGGATTTATTACGCCGCGCGATGGAAACATTCAAGTGTGGTTTTGTGCAGTTGTATGGCATGACCGAAGGCACTGCTATTGGTACTTATTTGCCTGCTGAAGATCACGACCCGCAAGGCAATACACGCATGAAAAGTGCAGGCAAAGCACGGCCAGGTGCCGAAGTGCAAATTCAGGACGCAGCAGGCAAGGTGCTGCCGCTGGGTGAAGTGGGTGAAATTTGCATCAAATCCGAATCGATTATGGTGGGTTATTGGAAAATGCCCGAAGCCACTGCCTCTACCATTGTAAATGGCTGGTTGAAATCGGGTGATGCAGGTTACATGGACGAAGACGGTTATGTGTATGTGCATGATCGCATCAAGGACATGATTGTGTCAGGCGGTGAAAACATTTATCCCGCTGAAATCGAAAGTGCGTTGTTTGGCCATGAAGCGATAGCCGATATTGCGGTGATTGGCATTCCCGATGACAAATGGGGTGAAGCGGTAAAAGCGGTGGTGGTGTTAAAGCCGAATGCAAAAGCTACGCAAGAAGAATTGATTGCGTTTGCGCGTGAAAAAATTGCTGGTTACAAGGTGCCGAAGTCAGTGGATTTTGTTGATGTGCTTCCACGCAACCCAAGCGGTAAATTATTGAAGCGCGAACTGCGTGAACCGTATTGGGTGGGCAAGGAAAGACGTGTGAATTAACACTGTTCTGAAATTTAATTATTGAAATCCATGTGTGTATATTGTTATGAGTAGTATTAAAAACCGTATTAAATCTGTATTGGATGCTGAAGCGAAAGCCATTCAGTCGGTTCATGTTGGTGAAGCATTTGAACAGGCCGTTCATGTATTAAAAGCGTGCAAGGGCAAGGTGCTTACAACTGGCATTGGCAAGGCGGGGCATATTGCCAATAAATTCGCAGCCACTTTATGTTCAACTGGCACCCCCGCAGTTTTTCTGCACGCGGCAGAAGCAGCACATGGTGATTTGGGTATCGTGAACCAGGATGATGTGATGGTTGCATTTTCAACCAGTGGCAAATCGCGCGAAGTGCTCGAAATTCTTGAAATGGCGCGGCACCTCGGCGTGGTGCATTTAATTGGCGTGACTTCTCATCCTGATTCGCAACTGCGTGAACATTGTGAATGTATTCTCGATATGGGGGAAACTGGCGAAGCCTGTATTCTGGGTTTAACGCCCACCAACAGTACAGCGGTGATGCTTGCCATCAGTGATGCAGTGGCGATTGCCTTGATGGAAGAAAAAAAATTCACACGCGAGGAATATGGCAAACGACACCACGGCGGTTATTTGGGGCGTATGACACGCACGGATAACCTTCCGCACTAAGGCTTATCATGGCACTCGAATATCTCATTCGTTCAGAAAAAGTATCGGATATTGCTGAAATCAGCCGTGTGGTTACAGCTGCGTTTGAAACCGATGCCGAAGCAAGGCTGGTGGAAAACCTGAGGAATCAGGGCGCATTGACTTTTTCCCTGATTGCAGAAAACAAATCAAATCAGCAGATTCTCGCGCATCTGGCACTAAGCGTGGTAACGATTGATAACGGACAGCGCTCATGGCAGGCATTGGGGCTTGCACCTTTATCGGTATTGCCTGAATTTCATAACAAAGGCATAGGGAGTGCCCTGATTCATTTCTGGTTTGAACACTATGCCGATGATTTTTATAACGCAGTGGTGTTGTTGGGAGAGCCTGCCTATTATCGGCGTTTTCAATTCAGCACGGCGGCAGACTTTGATTTGCGTTGGGAATTTGAATGCCCCGAAGAAGCCTTTATGGTGCGCGAGATTAAAAAAGATTTTCTGAAAAAAGCGTCAGGTACTGTGTATTATCACGCGGCTTTTTCAGAACTTTAGTTTTTCCCAGACACGATGAATCTGTAGCAAGATGAATAGATATATAAAAAATACAGCGTTATTTTTATTGATGAGTTTGGTGGTGCAATATGCGCTGGCGCAAGGAAAAAATACCTTGAGCCTTGGCGAGATTTCTACTTCGACGCCCAGACAAATTGTCAAGCAAGTGACCCAAAGTAATTACCTGCATGAAGCATTCAACGATTTTGATTTGGATGGCCAGCAGGAACACATCATTGGTGCCAACTGTGTTGAAGGCTTTTGTGAAAATTATATTTTCCGAAGTTTGAGCAACAAGCGCGTTCAATTTATTGGCAAGGCCAGTTTTCATCACAAGGTTTACGAGCTGGTTTGGCCACCTCAGTCATCCGCTTCGGAGTCGAAACACAGCATGGCGGATATTATTTTTTTCCGGCAACAAAATGTCGGGCAAGGGTGTCTGGGGCGCTATCAATTTATTCCGAAAAACGGCTACACGCTGGTGAGCGAAACCTGTCGCCTGCCCAAGGAAGTGCTGGAAGTATTGTCCAGTTACAAGGAGCCGGAAAAACCCGTTGTTGAAAGACGATCCATTCTTGCCAATCCTGATGTGATTGATTTATCGGATATTGAATAAGTTATTTAAGGCGATTCAAAAATAAAACCGGAATCAAACCCACCAGCACAATACACAGGGCAGCGGTGGATGCCTCAGCCAGACGTTCATCACTTGCAAGCCGATAAACCCGTGTTGCCAGCGTCTCAAAATTAAACGGGCGTAATACCAGTGTGGCGGGAAGTTCACGCATGGTATCGACAAACACCAGCACCAGTGCTGCGAGCATGGAGCGTCGCATCAGCGGCAAGTGAATCAGCGAAATCACACGCAAGGGGCTTGCGCCGAGGCTGCGTGCAACATGGGTGTAGGTTGCGGGTATCTGGCTTAAACCGCCATCAATGGCATTATAGGAAACCGTTAAAAAGCGTATAACATAGGCATACAGCAGAATGGCGAGAGAGCCGCTGAAAATCAGCCCTGTTTGCCAGCCTTGTGCGTTGAGTTGGTCGACCAGCCAGTGATCCACACGGGTTAAAGGTGTGAGCAAGGCAATGGCGAGCATAATGCCCGGCAGCGCATAACCGAGCGTTGAAATGTGTACCGATGCGCGTGTGAGCAAGTTGTTAGAAAACAACAGCGAACAGGCCAGAAACAAGGCAATGCACAAGGCCAGCACAGAGGCGAGACTTGCGACCGATACGCTGTTAACGAGATAGGTGAAAAAATCCGCGCCGAAGTTGGCATCACCTGTCGTGACACTGTAATAGGCCAGAATCGATACAGGCAACAAACAACCCAATATCACAGGACTTGCACATATCACAAAAGCAAGCACGGCCTGTTTTCGATTGAGCGTGATGCGATGCTGCTTTCTATCCATCAAAGCGGTTTTCTGGTCATTGCGTTGATATTTTTCAAGCGCCACCAGCACCAGCACAAAAACAAACATCACGGCTGCGAGTTTCATGGCAGCAATTTTGTCACCCAGTGCAAACCATGTGCGGAAAATCCCTGTGGAAAATGTCGGCACACCGAAATAATCCACCACGCCGAAATCGGCGAGTGTTTCCATCATCACCAGCGCAAGGCCGCCGATAATCGCAGGCCATGCAGCAGGCAATGCAATGCTGAAAAACGCGCTACGCGGTGATGCGCCAAGTGTACGGGCAGCATCAAACAGCGTGCCTGAGCGCTGGGAGAAGGCAACGCGACTTAATAAGTAAACATAAGGATAGAGCACCAGCGCCAACACCACCGCAGCACCCGACAGCGAGCGTATTTGCGGGAAATAATAAGCACCAGCTTGAAGACCAAATGCTGCACGCAGACTGCTTTGAACAGGCCCGCTGAACGCAAGCAAATCGGTATAGACATAGGCCACGATGTAGGCGGGTGCTGCCAAAGGCAAAATCAAAGCCCATGACAGCACGCGTCGTCCTGGAAATTCTGTGGCAGCCACCAGCCAGGCACAGCTCACACCAATCAGCAGGCTATACAGGGCAACCTGAAGCACCAGCAGCAAGCTGTTGCGGGTGTAGTCAAACAGAACCGTACTGCGGATATGCGCCCACACATGGCTGTCCGCACTGAAAAAGGAAAGCAGGATAAACACGATGGGCACGGCAATCAGCGCCGCCAGCATGAAACTGGTCAGCGTCCACACAAAACTTCTGCGCTGTTTCAGCAGTTTTGTCCTTGGCTCGGTAGATAATTTCATTTACGGTACGTGCTTTAGTAAATGGTAATGATACTCGTTCTTAAAACATGACGCTTTGTTTTCGTAACATTTCCCACGCCTATGATGAGGTTCAGGTGTTATCCGAACTGAATCTGGACATTCCTGAAGGGGAAATCACCTGCCTGTTGGGGCCATCTGGTGGTGGTAAAAGTACCTTGTTGCGTTTGGTGGCCGGTCTTGAGCGTGTTCAGTCGGGGAGTATTGAACTTGATGGCAGCGTGCTGGCGGCAGCGAATGTTCACCCTGCACCTGAAAAGCGCTCGGTGGGTTTGATGTTTCAGGAAAATGCACTTTTCCCGCATCTCACGGTAGAGCGCAATGTGGCTTTTGGTTTGGCGCACCTGCCTGCTTCGGAAAAATCCGGACGTGTGCACGAATTGCTGGAGATGGTGGGCTTGTCTGAGCTGGCCAAACGCTTTCCGCATCAACTGTCGGGTGGGCAACAACAACGTGTTGCACTGGTACGCTCGCTTGCACCGCAACCCGATGTGTTGTTGATGGACGAGCCCTTTGCGAGTGTTGATGTCACTTTGAGGCGCTCATTACGCGAAGCATCACGCCAACTGCTTAAACAAAATGGCACCACCACCATCATGGTGACACATGATCCAAACGAAGCCATGGAAATGGGCGACCTGATAGCTGTGTTAGATCAAGGCAAAATTATACAGGCCGCGAATCCTCACCAGTTATATGAACAGCCTGCTTCTGCGGAAGTGGCGAGCTTGTTTGGCGATGCCCAAAGTATCACGGTGCAATTAGTCGAGCAGGGTTTTGAAAGTGTGTATGGCAAAATTTTTATGGCAGACAGCGCAGCCCTGCCCAAGGCAAGTCACTATCGGCTTGTGGTGCGTGCAGACAGTTTAATGCTGGAAAAAGATGCAACATCCGCATTACAGATTATCGATTTGCGTTTTGTGGGCACGCACTGGATTGCTTTTTTATTACCCAAACAGAGCAAGGGTGTACTGACACCCTTGCGTGTCAGTTTGAACAGCGTATCTGACTTTAAAAAATCAGATACGGTGAAATTATCGGTTAAACGCAAAGCCAGTTTTATTTTTCCCCTGTTATAAATGGTTATAAATTTCTGAATTCAGGAGTCGCATTATGTTTAAATTATTAAAAGTTATTTTTGGAAGTTCTGTGGTTTTATGGGTTTCTGCATTGGGCACGTTGCATGCAAAAGAAGTGGTGAATGTGTATAGCGCACGACATTACGATACCGATATTGCACTGTACAAAGACTTTGAAAAGCAAACGGGTATTCGTGTCAATATCATTGAGGCAGACAGTGATGCCCTGATTGAACGCATTGTCAACGAAGGCAAGCATAGTCCCGCAGATATTCTGGTTACGGTTGATGCAGGGCGTTTGTACCGCGCCGAACAAAAGGCGGTTTTTTCTGCGGTGAAGTCCCCCATACTCGAAGCTCGTATTCCTGAGTATTTGCGACATCCTGACGGTTTGTGGTTTGGTTTGTCAAAACGCGCGCGTGTGATTATTTATAACAAGCAGCAGGGCAAGCCTGACAATCTCAACAGCTATGCAGATTTGGCAAGACCTGAATTTAAGGGGAAAATCTGCATGCGTTCTTCCAATAATATTTACAACATCTCAATGCTGGCGGCGATGCTTGCACATGAAGGCGAACAGGCAGCAGAAGTATGGGCAAAAGGGGTGGTTGCCAATTTATACAAAGCGCCTTCTGGCAACGATACGTCCAATCTCAATGATGTTGCTATGGGCGAATGCCGAATATCTCTGGTGAATACCTATTACCTTGCACGCTATCGTGCGGAGCAACCTGAACGCGCCAGCAATGTGGGTTTGATTTTTCCTAACCAAAAAGACCGTGGGACACACGTTAACATCAGTGGTGCCGGTGTGGTAAAACATGCACCCAATCGCGCCAATGCCATACGTTTTCTTGAATACCTCACCGAAGCACAAGCACAGGCGATATTCGTAGCGGGGAATAATGAATATCCCGTGGTGAAAGATGCAAAACTTACCGAGGTATTACGCGACATGGGCAGTTTTAAGGAAGATACCCTCAGTGCCAGTGAGTTGGGTTTGAATCAGGCGGCTGCGGTGCGTATTTTTGATCGTGCAGGCTGGTTTTAGCCTAAGGCTTTTTTGCGCGCACCAAACCATAGGAAAGAATATTTTTTTCCATAAAACTTTCCAGAATATCGCAGGCCTGTAAAAAATTATTGAATTGCTTTTCGTTAAACAGCTTTTCAAGGTCTGCTTTTTGATGTTGAGCGGAGTGTTTCCAGCGTGAAGGCGACAGCAACAGTTGTTTGCCAATGTCTTCGGTTTCAATGTCGCTAAAGCCTGCTTGTTCCAGATAATGCTGGTAAGCCGCCAGACTTTCGGTTTGCGTGTTACCAAAGCATTCGCGTAAACATTCAATCTGCGAGCCGAGTCGATACATGTCAGACAATTTCAGTGCTGCGGGTTTTATCTGGTCGCATAACAACAGATAGCCCCCTGATTTGAGCACGCGAAAGTTTTCCTGAAACAGTAGTAGCTTGTTTGGCACCAGCAGTGAAGACTCGAGCATGATTACCATGTCAAAACTGCAATCGGCAAACGGATTGGCCTGACCATCGGCTTTTACAAATTGCAAGGGCGTGTGAGGCGGGGCAAGTGCAGTTGCCTGAGTGATTTCACGTTCACACAGTGCAATACCGCTGACCGCGCAGCCGAATGTTTGTTGAAGGTAGCGTGCGCTGCCACCTGTACCACAACCTACTTCAAGTACATGGTGTTGCGCATCTACGTGGATTTTATCAAACAGTAAATCAACCAGTTGTGCTGAAGCCTGATTGATGGATTCCCTGCCATCGCGGTAGAGACCAAAATGCTGGCGCTCCCCCATAACCATGTGCCACGCCTGACTGACACGCTGATAATGAGCTTCAATTTCGCTCATACAGAGGTAGCGTTAGTCAGATGAAAATTTTAATTGGTTGCTACCCATCGAGATGACATCGCCATTGTTGAGCTTGATGGAGCCGACCCCCACCACTTTGCCATTCACGGCAGGTGCCAAATCTGCGGGCAGGGTATTCAGAATGTAGTAGCCATCATCTTTTTTGGAGATGAGATTGCTTTGCCCTTGAGGGCCTTTTACGCGGGTAATGATTTTGGACAAGGTAAGATACTTGCCTTTGGAAGCGCCATTCATCACGGTCAGCCTTGCTTCAGAGCTGTCGCTGCTAACAACGGGTTTTACGGGATTTCCGGAAACTGCTTTGGGTTTTTCAGGGTCGTCCATGGTGATGGAACCCGCCTGTAAAATGACGGTTTTTTCCATGTCGTTATCAACCGAGGCTACATCATTGAGATAACGTAATTCGTATTCTCCAATCTTGATTAAATCGAGATGCTTGATAGGCGTTTTCTGGATTTTTTTACCGTTAATGAAAGTGCCGTTGGTACTGTTCAAATCTTCAATAAATGAATCCTTACCTACAGTAAGGATTTTTGCATGCGTACCACTGACGCTTAAATCATCAAGATGCAAGTCGTTGATGTGTTTTCTGCCAATGGTCAACACCGTCCTTTCCAGATGAACCTGAGTCACTTCCTGATTATTTTTCGACACAATAAGTTTTGCCGCCATGTTTGTTTCCCTAGTAGTTAACTCTTGAACAACCAACCCAATGATTTTTTTAACAAACTGCTTTTTGTTGCCTGCATCAATATCACCGATACGTTGTCTCTGCCGCCTGCATCACAGGCGCTGCCAATCAGGGCATTGAGCAAGGCTTCGTGTTCGCTGTGATTTTGAATCAACTCGCTGATTTCGTCATTGCTAATCATATCGTTCAAGCCATCTGAACAAAGCAGGAATACATCTTTATCGTTTGCGCTCACAGAATTGACATCGACACGAACATCGGCAGCAATACCCACCGCACGGGTAATCACATTTTTCTGGCCTGCCTGAGCCGCTTCTTCGGAAGATTTGTAATAGCCCTGATCGAGTAACTCATTCACCAGTGAGTGATCTTTGGTGAGTTGTTCCAGAGTCTTGTTACTGAAACGATACAGGCGTGAATCCCCTACATGGGCAAAGTGAAGTCTGTTGTTATGCGTAAGTGCGACCACCACTGTCGTGCCCATGCCTTTGTAGTGTTCATTGGTTTCAGCAGTGGCAAAAATTTCAGCATTGGCTTTTTTGACGGCATTTTCCAGTAAATCACCAATGGCAATATTCTGAGACTGTTCGTCACCTGCATTCAGGCTCTTTGCAGCGGCTTCGAGATCCTGAGTAATGCTTGATACCGCCATTGCACTGGCGATTTCACCGCCCTGATGCCCGCCCATGCCGTCTGCCAGCACTACAAAACCGAGGGTTTGATTACACAGAATGCAATCTTCGTTGAGCTCTCGTACACGCCCTACGTCTGTTTTTCCACTGAGTTGCCAATCAAACATATCAATACCCTATGTGTTAAGCATCTTTAGCTTCGCGTCGTTTTTTTGCGGCAGCCAGACAAGCTTTCAAGCCAGTTGAAAATGCCTTGCCAGTTGCGAAGCGTTGATCAGGATTTTTCGCCAGAGCCTTGTCAAAAAACTTCTCAAGCTCAGGTGGCAGTTTGGAATTAAAGGTACGGATTTTCGGATGCGGCTCATTGGCAATCTGGAACATCAGTGCAGCCATGGAATCGCCCTGAAAAGGCAGGACACCACATAACATCTGGTAAGCCATGACTCCCAGGGAAAACAAATCGGAGCGCCCGTCTACATGTTTGCCTGACAACTGTTCGGGAGACATGTAGGAAGGGGTTCCCAGAATCGTGCCAGTTTTGGTTTTATTGGAATCAGTAATACGCGCAATGCCAAAGTCGGTAATTTTCACTTCTTTGGCGTTGGGCTCATACATGATGTTGGCGGGTTTGATGTCGCGGTGAACCACATTGAGCGAGTGTGCATAATCCAGTGCATCGGCAGCCTTGAACAAAATGTCAAACACCGTAGCGGGTGCTAACAAGGTGTCGGGGCGCACATGGTCGGCCAGATCACGGCCTTTGAGAAACTCCATCGCAATGTAGGCGAGGTCATGTTCTTCACCCGCATCGAGCATGGTGACGATGTTGGGGTGATTCAATCGTCCTGCGGTTTCAGCTTCGCGGAAGAAACGCTCCTTCACATCTTTCAAGGCATCGCCTTCAAATTCCTGACTCAGCGCCATGGTCTTGATGGCAACATCGCGTGCGATTTTCGGGTCATGACCCAGATACACCATACCCATCGCACCCTTGCCCAGCTCCTTGATAATTTCGTAACGTCCCAGTTGCGGTTTTTCCATATCACCGCCTGTCATAATCAGTGTGGCATTGGTACCGCCGCCCGGGCCAATGATGATGGTTTCTTCCATTTTTTTGCTGCGATCAAGGCGCTCGGCAACATCCTTGAACTTGGGTGCAAAATCATAAATATAACGATACACATTCCCCGATTTGGCAAACTGGCGCTTGCGCTCGAAGTCGAGTGCGAGGTTGTAGAGTGCTTCGGCCAGTGATTCATCTTTCGGGCATTTGCGGAATTTTTCGAAGGCCATATCGAGTTGTCCTTGCCCCTGAAACGCCAGACCTAACATGCGATTACTTTCGGCCGATTCCAGATCGGCGCTGGCCTTGCCTTTTTCACTGACAAAGAAACGCTTGGTGGTGAGTAACAGGTAACCGAGCACCAACATCAGAATCGGTGTCATCAACGGAATCCACATACGTTGGGTGGTCATCAGTACAAAATGGGCAATCAGCAACAGCGCGGCAATTCCGAGTGAAATCAGGGCACCGTTTTGCGCATTTAAACGCGGTAACAACGCGGTTAGAAACAGTGCAACAAATAAAAAGGCGGCGAGTTGTACCCATGCAGACCACGCAGGCTGAATGAAAAAATCTTCCTGCAAAATGCTGGAGAGCGTGTGCGCCAGCGCAAGCACAGGCGACATCGCTGCACTCACAGGTGTCACCATGGTTGTGCCCAGCCCCGAAGCGGTTGCGCCAATCAACACGGTTTTACCTTTGAATTGTTCGACAGGAATCACATCGAAATAAAAATCGGAAAAGGAATTGACCGAAAAGGGTGGTCTGCCATCTTGCTGTTTATAGTAGAAGGGCAGCATTTTGAGTTGCTCATCGACCTTGATGCTCAGTTTGCCGATTTTGACCGAAGGCGCACCAGTCACCAGCACTTCGTTTAAATCGAGATTGAGGGTTTTGGCTGCCAGCATCAGCGACATGCTGGGGTAGTAATCGCCGTAATAATCCACCACCAGCGCATCGCTGCGCACCGAGCCATCGACATCGAGAATGGCATTTAAATGCCCCATACCCGCTGCAAAGGCACCTACTTTTTCGGTGGGAAATAACAGGTTGTAGGCGGTTAGGGGGAAGTACCCACCTTGCATGTTGCTGAGCGCATAGAGCAATACATGGTCGGGAGTTTCGTGATCGGGTTTACCGTAGGCTTCGCCCAGTAACATGAACGTAGGTAAGACCACATTACCTGCGGCGCCGATAGCATCGCCGAGCGCCTGATCGCTATCGAGCAGTATTCGGGCTTGTTGTAATTTCTCTTCGATACCGAGCAGCAACATGTCGGTATCGGTTTCCCCATAGCTTTCACTTTGGGTAAGACCACTGTCGAGAATGTATTGATTGAGGTCCTGAATCACGGCAAGGCCAGGGTCTTCCTGTGGCTCAAAGAAAAATGCAGTGTGACCAATAACCTTGGCACCTGCGGCATGAAGTTTGGCAACCGCTTGTGCATGAATATGGCGCGACCACGGCCAACGGCCAACGGTTTCGAGACTTTTTTCATCGATGGCGAGTACGGCAATTTGCCTGTTAGGTTCGGCGGAGGTGGCATTCAAGCCCAAATCATACGCCCAGCGCTCAATGCCCTGAGTGAAACTGGTAAAGAAAAATCCGCCGAATACAACGACAATGACAAGACCGAGAAACCAGTCTTTTTTCCAGAAGTTTTGTTTATTCACACAGCGCCTTTTTGTTTTTTTTAGTAAGCACAAAAGTCATACGCAGTGTAGCAAGACCATTTAAGCCTTCGTAGTCTTTTTTATGCCTGTACACCCTTGAGCAGCAGTCTGGCGGCTGCCAACGCCATGCGCGGATAGTTTTCGGTGTTGTCGAGAATCTGGTGCATGAAATTGAAGCCATCAAAAATGGCCAGCAAGGAAGTGCTGAGCATGTGGCTGTCAACGTCCTTGCGGATATCACCTTGTTGTTGGGCGGTTTCAATCAGTGATTTCAGAATGTTGAAAATCAACTGGTACTGCTGGTTAAACACTTTTTTCAGTTCGTCGTTATGGAAGGCTTCCAGCAGCAAATCCATCATCAGGTGCAAATCCTTGCTCATGTCATCGAGGGTGGCTTCGTGTTGCTGTATCAGCGTATCAATTTGCTCTATGGCAGGTTTGTTTTGCAAGGCTGGATTATTTTGCAGGGTGGTGAGATTGGAAATCGCGTAAATTTCAAAAAAATAATTCCACAGCCCAATCAACAAATCATTTTTGCTGGCGAAGTAATGGTAAACACCGCCCTTGCTTAATCCCGATTCACGAATGATGTCATTCATGCTGGTATTGGAAATACCACGCTCACGCAGCACCTTGATGCCTGCCTCAAGAATGATGCGTTTCTTGCTGTCGTGAAGTGTGGGCGCAGACATCAGAATTGATACTTGACGATGAGTGTGGCTTCGTTGTCATCACTCAGCAGTGGGTTTACGGTGCCGGTTTTTTGATCGGCTACGGTTAAAGCACCTGCAATGTTCCAGTAATCATTGAGCTGATAACTGGCTTGTGCAGTGGTAGAGCTTGAACGCGGTTTTTCCCTGCCGTTGGCGAGCAAGCTCAAATTCAGATTATCGTTGAGATAGGTTTTGCGCCAGCTCACAGTGAGGAAAGGCGTGCTTTCATTTTGATTGGCGGTGAAATCGTTATCGAGCGCATATTCACCCCAGATACCTGCACTGAGGTTGTGATTGCTTTTGGTGAGATATTCAAAGCCAAAAGCCGCAGCGATGACATCACTGGATTGTGCGAAGCTTCCCTCAACCAGTTGATCAGTTTTAAACGCCACATCACCGTTAAATTGCCAGGCACCTGAACTGTGACTGAAACTTAAACCATACAATTCGTATTCACTTAACACAGGGATTTGCATGGGCGGTGTACCTGGCGGTGCAACAGATGGCGCAGGCACCAGCACAACGGTTGGGAAATTGGAAATCAAATCGGCCGCCATCAATGCGAATTCGGTTTTTCCCATAACAAATTTAAACCGTGCACCGAATTCAGCATCAAGATCCTCATCATCGACATTGGTCGCCAGTTTCAAACTGTATTCATCATTAAGGTGACTCATGCGATGCAGTTTGGCGTTGGGAATATAAAAAACCTGCACTTCTTTTTTGTTGTCGAGATAACAGTTGCTTTGCCACATCGGTACTGCCAAACGAATGTTGGCGTAGTCGGTGAGCAGTTGTTCGGTAAAATCAAACGGCGTGATGTCATCGACGGTGAAGGTGCCAGTAACTTCGCCCCACATCAGGGTTTGTTGCCCCGCTTTATGCACACAGGCACCCTGGCTGTATTGCAACCATGCAGCTTTCAAGGTGGCTTTTTCGTAAGTTTCACCGCGTTGTTGTGCTTGCTGGTCGAGGCTGCGGTAGCTGCTGCCTTTGACATCGACTCTGCCGAACCAGCCTTTGGCAAAGGCTTGTTCGTATTCAACGCGCGCTGAATAACGCAAAAAGCGCGTGTCGCCTTCATCATTGCGTGTTTGTTCATGGCTGAGCGTCGTCACAAAATAATCCTGCCACGAAGCTTGTGTTTGCTTGTTGGCAATCAGCGGCGTGCTGTCATCATGCAGGAGAAAATCATCTTCGAGTAAATTGTTATCTGCATGAAGCACCGTGTGATGCGCGAATGCAACAGCATAAATCAGGCTGGCAGTGAGTGTAAGTCGTCTGTTCATGATGGTTTACTGTGTCTTGACTGAAGTTTTTCGCAGTTCTTCCAGATTTTTCTCTCTGAATGCAAAATCGGTGAGTGGTCGTTGGGTTAAAAATTCTTCATTGACATTCACTTTAACCGCAATCTCTTCGGTGAAGATGCTCGACATGCGGTTGTCCTTGACATTCATTACACTGATTTCCAATGCCTTCCATGCGCCATCGTAAGGAATAAAATTTTTGGAATCGATTCTTTTCCATAGTGTGCCGCGCTTGTCATAGTTTTGTGTTCGCACCACCACCATTTTTTCCTTATCCACCCATGAGAGTGATTTGCTGTAGCGGGTTTTTTTCAGACGCTTTTCGGTTGGAATGGATTCAATTACCCACACTTCGGAAGTGCCATATTTTCCTTCCTGAACAATTTTGTGCGTGAACTCGTCAATCTTGCCGTTTTCCATATCCTCAGTGGTAAATTCAGAACCAAAAAAAGCCACAGGTTCCTGTTCCTCTTTACCGCCTGAAACCATGCGTTTGACTTTTCCCAAGGCAGAAAGATACAGCCAGCTTTCGGTGTCTTTATCTTCATCATCATAGCTGTAAGTCAGCATGCCGATGCCTTTTTCGCTGGCCGGTTCCAATACAAAAGAAATATTTTTGCCGTCTTTCTTTTCAGCACCATATTGTTTTGAAACCGATTCAATTACTTTGACACGCGGTCTGTCGCTGCACACCGGGCGATTATTTTGCGTTACAAAATTACAGCTTGAAAGTTGTGATTTTGAAAGTGTTGAATCATTTGCTTCGCGCTGCATGCGATCCACCTTTTCCATAATCTCTGCGGCGCTCATTTCGGCAAACAAGGATGTGCTGCTGAATATCAGACTGCTTGTAACAAGCATATGGCTAACAAATTTTTTCATGGGTGTTCTCCTCTTTTAAAGCATCAGGCAGGTTGGGTTTTGCTTTGAACTCTGGCCAGATATTTTTTTCGGCCAAGATCGGGTTTGATTAAATGAATTGCAGCAGGTATCAAAAGTAAATCGCAGGAAAGTGCAATCACAATCGCAAAGGCGCCGAAAGCACCAATCTTTGCAATGCCGATAAAATCCGAGAACACCAATACCAGAAAGCCGGTCGCAAGAATCACGGTGGTAAAACTCACCGCCTGACCGACTTCGTAAATGGTTTCTTTGAGGGATTCGCGCACATTACCGGTTTTAAGCCAGAGTTCCCGATAATGCACCATGAAGTGAATGGTATCGTCCACCGCAATCCCGATAATCAGTGGCGCAACAATCAGAGTGTCGGTATCAAGCGAAATACCTAACAATCCCATTAAACCGAAAGTAGAGACCGCAGGGAGAATGTTGGGAATTACTGAAAGCAACCCGCCGTTGATATTGCTCACGGCAAGAATCAAAAACAGGGAAATAATGATGGCCGCAACACTGAAACTTTTGATTTGTGACCAGCTCATGGTATCTACCAGACGCATCATCATCGGCAGTGTGCCGGTGGTGAGAATGCTTGCCTGATCGCTTTGTGCAAGAAAACTACCGAAATAATGTTCGATATCCTGATCAAGCGCATCAAACACATCGGTGTATTCATAGGAACCGGCATTTTTTAACTGAATGGTGATATGGGTTCTGCTGTAATCGTCACTCACCAGGCTGCGACGGTCTTCGGGATTGGAGTTGTCAAACAGGTACAATAGTTGCGCAACCAGATAAGGGTCATCAGGGATAACTCTGTATTCGTCCCTGTCTTCATTCATGGCCTTGTTAGTATCTTTTACATAATCGGAAATTGAAAAAGACTTCACAATATACTGAGCGTAGTTTTCCAGAATATGCGCCTGAAAAGCCTCAATCGCTTTCAACAAGGCAGGGTCTTTTACCGCATTGTGATTATCCAGATTGAGAATCACTTCCATGGTTTGCCCACCCATCATAAAGCTGTCGATGACACGCGCCGCTTCGCGGATTTCACTGCCTTCCTTGGTGGATTCGGTGATGTTGGTATCCACCTTGACGTTGAACGTGCCGTAAATTAACACCGCAAACGCAAGCAGATAAATGGTAACAATGGGTTTGGCATGGCGCTCGGTGAAGCCGGGAATTTTTTGCAAAATCGGTTGCAGCCAACTGCGTTGTTTTTGATTTTTATCGGTATCGCTGTAAGGTCGCCAGTATTCCAGACAAATTGGCAGCACAAACATAATCATCAAATACATGATGAGCACACCCGTTGTCGATAACAGACCAAACATCGAAATTTGCGGCATATCGCTGGTGAGCAAGGCAAGCATGCCAGCCATGGTGGTAATGGAAGTAAGAAAAATCGCCCAGCCAGTTTGGCGATAGGCAGTGGCGATGGCTTGCGTGTGTTCCTGTCCTTCTTTTCGATAAATGCCATAGGTGCTCAGTACATGCACACAGGTTGCAACACCCACCGCCATCACTAACATCGCCGTCAACATGACCAGGCTCGACAGGGTAATGCCCAGCCAGGAAAAGGCACCGATAGCCCAGCCCACGCTCACCAGAATCACACCGACTGGCCACACCACCGCGCTAAAGGAGCGGAACAAATACCAAAGCAGAAAGATGAACACCACCAGCATGCCTGTAATCAAACCGCTGCCTTGTTTCATGGTTTGGGTGGCAAATTCCATCATCGGCGCATTACCTGAATAGTGGAATTTGAAATGCGCATATTCGGGTTTGTCGGTTATTTCACGCAGGGCTTCCATAAACAGCAGGTATTCGTCCATGTGCGTGGTTTCATATTCAATGCGCTGTTCGGAAATGCTTTCGTCGAAGGCGAGGCCGCCAGCAAATTCCATGTCATTGGCGAAGTCATCAGTGAAATCCATTGCCAAATCGTCACTCAATAAATTTTCCTGAGTGCTTTCTGTTTTTTTCTTGCTGCCTTTAACAATGGTGCCGAAATCGGTTTTGATACGAATACCGCCGTAGCGGAAATTGTCGGAAAAATAGGCAAGGCGGAACATGTCCTGATCCAGTGCGGTGCTGCGTTTGCTTTCGCGTTCCTCGGCATTTTTCGGAAAATCGGTGGCCAGCAGTTTTTGTGCAATCAGCGTATCGCCTTCCACTTTTTGCAAGCGCACATTGTAGAGGCTGTCGATGGTTTCGATGCGCGTGAGTTCGGTTGCACTTTCGTCGCGCGCAACGCGGGCATCATCGAGTTCGTGATGAAGTTTGGCGATGGTGGCAATGGATTTTTCCGAGAATACATCGCCATCAGCCGCTTCATACACAATATACACGCCGTCATCGCTGCCGAACTGTTGGCGAAAATCATTCAGCGTAACGCGAATCGGATCGTCCGCGCTGAACATGGTTTCCAGAGACATATCAATGTTGAAGCGGGTGGCCGCGCCATAAAACATGAAGGCACTGGAACTGATAAAAATCAGCAACACAAGCCAGCGTATTTTTAATATTGCCGCAGGTGTTCTTTCAAACAGATGGTTCAGGTAATCAATCAATTCGGAAATCATAAAGGCGTGTCTCTTGGGGAGTACCCGTTTAAGGAAGCTGTGAAAGCCATTTGCATGGCGGCTTGCAGACTACAGCCCGACCAGTCGGTTTGTCAATCAGGACAAATTGAATGCCTGTAAAGTGAAAGCCTATACACCCTGTGTACTTTTCAGGATACTGCCCCCGCTTCACCTTCAAGCCAGTTATCTTTCAATAAACAAGGAGTTTTTTATGGCCTACAGCAGATACGACATTTCCAACATGCAGCGGGAAATTGCCCCCGAGATTTACAACAACATTGATCTGGACGCGATGCCGGAGCGTTTCCGTACCGAGCTGGATAGCGCACCCAACGGCATGTTTCGCTGGGTTGATCCCAAGGTGCCCAAAAAGTGGCTGGAGGATAAGGACGAGGTTGAAATTTATCGCCAATTAACCCTGATGGGCGATCCGATTGCCGATGCCTTTGCCAGCACCTTTGCCGAGCTGGGTTTTCAGAGAGCACGCGCCATGCTCGACAAGGCGCTTGATGAAGGTATTGAAGCGGTGTCTGATGCGCCGCCTGAGCTGGTGCGTTTTATTGAAGAACTGCACAAGGAACCTGAGTGGGTGGACTGGAAAGCCATTGATCGCTTTCATAAAAGAATGCGTGTGAGTAATGCCGTGGTGCAGGAATACATGATGCGTATCGCCTTTATGATGACCTACATGAACGGTTATCAGGGCTTGCCCATGATTATGACCGGCCAGTTGACGGGCGAATCGGCGGCAGGGCGCATGAAGGAAACCACCAGCACTTTCAAAATGGCTACCTTGCCCAATGCCATGCGCCCGGGTGGTGTGGCGTTCAAATCGGCCGCCAAGGTGCGTGTGATGCACGCGATGGTGCGCATGAATTTGTTAAAACATAAGGATCGCTGGGACTTTAATGTTTATGGTGTGCCGATTCCGCAGGTGGATCAAATGGGTGCGGCGCTGGGTTTTAATTTTATCAGTGCGCTGGCTTCCAAAAAGCGTAACAAGCCTGTCAGCAGGGCACAAAGAGATGGTATTGAAGCATCACGTTATCTGGCTTCCTTGCTGGGTTTGCATGATTATTTTTTAAGTGATCAGCGTGGTGAGATTATCAAATCCTGGTCGATGTTGGGTGCCACCCTGCGTGACAAGATTGATCCGCGTTCCAGAGATTTGAACCACGCCACCTTGCACGCTTATACGCGTTCAGGCCATAGCCTTGTCGATAAATTCATGCACCAGCTCGATGTGCGCAACACACGCTTCCTCTATACAAAAATGGTCGGTGCAGACATGGCCGAAAAAATGGGCGTAGAAGCCAAACCAACCGATGTGCTGGCGACGGCATTGTTAGGCATGATTCTGGGTTCAAAAATTGCAGCACTTTATACCCTGCGTTTATTTCCGGGCGGTAAAAAATGGGTAAACAATTGGGCAGTGCAGGAAACCTTGCGCCAACTGGATATGGCAGGTGAAGCGCAATACAAAACCGATGAGGCACAATATTCGATGGGGTAGAGTAAGACATGGCGAAAGTGCTAATACGCTAGATTTTCAAATCCGCATGTAACTTTCCCCAATGCTTATGCAAAAAAATTGCGTGCTGCTCTGTGATGGGTAAATCTTTGAGCAAGCTGGGAAAGGTACTGCGTGCTGTGTCGATGGTCTGTTTGACAATCTTCTGTACGAATGAACGATTGGCACCAATTTTATTTGCCCATGCGTCAAACAGAGATGCGTCTGTTTTATACCAGTTTTTATTCCGTGCGAGATTAAGCGCGAAATCAGTTTCATCGTTCATATAAATAGCTGTTGTTAGAATGTCATAGGCGGGCGAGAGCCGAGGGTGAAAACCATCGGGATAAATTAAACTCCAGTTTTTAAGATGCGCATCGCCATTCGCTAACAGAATGTTGGCCACTAAGCGTCGTACCCATTGTTCAAGATCAGCTAATGCGTTGCCTGAGAAATCAATCGTGAGTTTGGCAAGCTGCTGATAATTTCCTTTGTCGTATTTTTGATTTGGGTAGACAGATAAAATCTGGGCGAAGTCTTCCATGTGAATGCGTTTTTCTCCATCACGATCAAAGCGTTTAATTGCGTAAGCATAGGCTTCATCAGGCAAGTTGATTGCGGGTAAATTATCAATGCTTGCAAGCGGAATGAGTTGAATATCCGGAATTTCAACACCTATGGCTTTGGCGAGCTGCATGGCGCTGAATTCATTTTGAGGGACAAAAGGGTGTACGGTTGAAGGAGTTTTTACTATCCAGTCGCCATGTTCGCTATTGCTGGAATAGTTGAAGCGCCCATCGCGCGCCTTCATGCTGAATTTCATTTGTACACCTGCCAGAGAAAATCCCTGTTGTCTTTTTGTTAAATCTGGTGCTTTGGGTTCAGCGCCTCCAAGCTGGTTCATTACAGCAGTGGGTAGCTGATTGAGATTGCTCGCCTGAACTCTAATGGCACCTGGCAAGTCCTGACCGAGGTAAGCAAGCAGGGGAAATTCGTTGTGTTCGTGAATCTTGAGCTGTTTTGTTGTCCATTCCCTGAGTGCACCTTCGGGCAGCAAGTTTGAAAGCAAGGGGTCAAGGCGCTGACGATGCACCCAGGGTTCAAGCATGGATTGAATAGCCGTAGCGTCTGATTGTTTTGATAAATTGAGTGTGAGGGTGGGTCTTTGCTCGTTATGAATGAATCTTTCATCAAAAATCAGCACATTGCGACCACCTTCGTTGTTGACCAGATAGCCTGCCAGAGTGTCCTGCAAGTAGATGTCGAGTATTTCTGCGGTGGCGCTCATTCCAGATTCTCGTAGTCTGCCAGCCACTTGCTTTTTAGCTGGCGTGTGGCGCTTGTCTCATCTTTGCCTTCGAGTAACGCCCGTACAGCGGGTAGCTTGTCTTTGGGTACGAATACCATCTGGCCATGTAAGGCATCGGCAATCAGGTTCAGTGTTTCGAGGGTCGGATTGCCGCCACTTTCGACCGCCTGATACTGCTGCCTGCTCACGCGTATTTGCCGCGCGACATCGGCTTGTGTCAGCCTGAGTGCTTGACGGTGGGTTTGAATTTGCTTGAGTAAGGATTTCATATGCAATATTTAATATGCTAAATAACAAAAAAGCAATTTAAAAATTGCAAAAGCCTTGAATGATCGAGATCGAAGAAATTAACTTTAAAACTTTCCTTGCACTGGATATTTGAATCACTAGAATAACCATATGGACTATCTGGAGGTGCCAAATGGTGGCCAACAAACAAGCTGATAAATCCGGTGCAACTGCTGAACAGGGTAAAAGAGGCTTTCGCATCAAGAAAGGTACTTCAAACCATACAAAGTTTACGGAACGAGGAGAACAAGCCAGGAATTCATTCGTTTATAAAAACAGGGATTCTATTCAGGCATCTGTGAGTGGCATCAGGCAGCCAGATAGAGCTTCTTTATATACTGCGTTGTTAGACGGTTTAAGTTATGCAGCCATTAAAAATTTGAGTGATGCTCTTTTGGAGTCTCCTCTGGTTATAGGCAATCTGCTCGGCATACCTTCCACTACACTCAAGAGAAGGGAAAAAGCAGGCCGCTTTACCGAGGCTGAATCTGATCGTTTATTGCGTTTTGCACGGATATTGGATTTGGCTACTGCTATGACACTCGGAGATAGTGATGCAGCTTTAATCTGGTTGAAAACACCGGCAGATTTATTTGGTGGAGAAACCCCTTTGCAGCATGCCAGAACAGAATTTGGCACATCTGAAGTAGAGGATTTAATTGGGCGTATCCGGCATGGTGTTTATAGTTAATGTTAGCTGGCTGGAGGATTGCATCGCCGGAATTTAGCAGGACGCCGGAGGAAATGCTGAGCGGGGAAGGCGCATTTCTATATGGTGGCAGATGGAATAGTAAGGGAACCCGTTTGGTGTATTTAGGCTCCAGTCTGGCTCAGGCATCTTTAGAATTACTTGTCCATCTTAAGTCGAAAGAGATTTTGGCTGGCTACCATGCACTGGAAGTAAGATTTCCTGAAGAGTTAGTCAATAGTGTTGACCCTGAGAGTTTGCCAGATAACTGGCGCGAGCCATCGATGGAGAGAAGTTGTCGTGAGACTGGCGATTTATGGGCGAGCAATCAGGAATCTCTTGTTTTGCAGGTTCCCAGTGTGGCTGTTTCAGGTGAGACGAATTATTTGTTGAACCCGCAACATCCCGATATGGATAAGCTGGTGACAGGAACTATTCGTCGATGGGCGTTTGACTCTCGTGTCTTAAAAAAATAAGTTGGTACAGTAAATATATTGTTAATTGAGAAAGGGGTAATTTTTTATGCGCTTGTCTAGCCATTTGCTTGTGAGTTTGATTTTTGTGGCATTCATTTCAGGCTGTGCTTCCAATCAATATGTGGTGGATACCAAAGGTGTTGATATGGAGCAGTACCAGATGGATTTGGAGGAATGTAAGGCTTATCGCTCGCAACTGAATACAGGAAAAACCGTTGGTAAGTCAGCAGCCTTCGGCGCGGTGATGGGTGCAGCCATTGGTGCAGCCTTGGGGGATTCAGACAGTGCCGCACGTTTGGCAGGTGCGACAGCCGTTCAGGGTGGTGCAGGTGCAGCGCTTGAAGGGGATCGCTCCAAAGACGACATCGTAAAAAATTGCCTGCAAGGGCGTGGTTACCGCATTCTTAACAAATAGCAGGTGTTAGTAGTAATCGGGGAGGTTGTCACCGAACCAGCCTTCTCGCGCTTTCACACTTTGCATAATAATTTTTTCAGCCTCTTCTACAGTGTCCACCACATGGAATAGCACCAGATCATTTTGGTCTATGCAACCTCTTGTTAGAACCTGTTTCTCCAGCCAGTCAATCAATCCCGCCCAGAATTCCACGCCGAACAGAATCACAGGAAAGGGCTGGATTTTTTCCGTTTGAATCAGCGTGAGCGCTTCAAATAATTCATCGAGCGTGCCATAGCCTCCAGGAAAAATCACAAAGGCAACGGCATGTTTCACAAACATGAGTTTGCGTACAAAGAAATAGCGAAAATCGAGCGATATATCCTGATGCGGATTGGCGCTTTGTTCCATCGGCAAGGTAATGTTGAGGCCAACGGATTTGGCCGCACTTTCAAAACCACCCTTGTTGGCCGCTTCCATAATGCCAGGCCCGCCGCCAGTGATGATGTTCAAGCCATCGTCACCAATACGTTTTGCGAGAATTTGTGCCTGTTGGTAATAAGGGTCATCGGGCGTTAATCGTGCGCTGCCGTAAAAACAACAGGCAGAACCAAGATTGGCCAGATGTTCTATGCCGGACACCAGTTCCGATTGAATGCGCAATACGCGCCAAGCTTCCTTGATTTTATTTTCACGCATATTCGTTTCTCGTGGTTGAAGTGTGTTGAGTATATTGTGTGTGCGTGTTGTTTCAAACGCATGCTAGCATAGTGCTGTAGTTCAATTTTGTTTCAGGAGTATGTAATGAAAGTGAGTGAAGCGATGGCAGCACGCCGTTCCATTCGGGCTTTTCTGGATAAACCCGTTGCCACCGATGTGATTATCGATTTGCTTGCCAAAGCCGCGCGCGCGCCGAGTGGGGGGAATCTCCAGCCTTGGCGCATTTATTTGATTAACCATGAAAGAATGCACGATTTCCAAAAACATCTGGCTGCTTCGCCACCCGTAGAAGCGCCGCCCTATGAAATTTATCCGAAAGGTTTGAAAGAACCTTATCGCACTGCGCGTTTTAAAGTGGGCGAGGCCATGTACCAACTGATGGATATAGGGCGCGATGACAAGCAAGGGCGTTTTAATTTTTTAATGGAAAATTATCGTTTTTTTGGCGCACCAGCGGGGTTCTTTTGTTTTGTTGATCAACAAATGGGCAAACCGCAGTGGTCGGATCTCGGTATGTTTTTACAAAGTTTTATGTTGCTGGCACAGGAAGCAGGGCTTGCTACCTGCCCGCAGGAAGCGTGGGCGATGCGCGCGGAAGCAATCAGACAATTTGTGGGTGCGCCCGCTGAAGAAACTTTTTTTTGCGGTATGGCGATTGGATATGAAGACAAGTCTGCACAAGTGAATGAGCTTCGTACCGAGCGATTTCCTGTGGCAGAATTTGTTAAAGTAGTTTAAAACTTTTAGAAAAAGAGGATTGAATATGTCAAACAATGAACTTATTGAAAGCGGTAAACCATTCAGCAAACAACCCACGTCAGGTTTGGTCAGCCTTACCTACATTATTTATGCGCTGCATGGGTTCAGTGCATTAACGGGCGTGATGACACCTGCGCTGGTGATTACCGCTTTTTTAACTGGCTGGCCTTCAATCATTGCGGTGATTTTGAGTTACGCAAAACGCAGTGATGCCGAGGGTACTTATCTGGAATCTCACTTCTCATGGATGATCAGCACCTTCTGGTATGCCTTGCTGGCCTTGGTGTGTGCGGGCATTTTGTTCATTACGCTGGTGGGTATTCCGGTTGCGATACTGATTATCGTGCTGGTCGGGCTGTGGGTGCTGTATCGCATTATTCGCGGCATTCTCGCCTTACTCAGTGAGCAAGCCTTACCCCGATAATGCCTTGCTTTTAAAATCCTGATTGCAAATAAAAACAATAATGATTCTTATTTACATAAATAATAAGAATCATTATCATTCGCGTCCTTATGAAGAAGTACGCGAATACACTGGCTTCCAGAATTGCACGAACCCCTAGCAGGCCGGCGGGTTGGTTGTTGTTTTTGTGCGTAGTTGTTTCTCCAGCCTTTGGAGAGCAGGCACAGCAGCAGCCAACCCGTCCTGGCTTCTCTGAAGTGATTCAAGCGCCCGTCATGGTCATCAGTGCTACCCGTACTGAAAAACCATTGGAAGAAGCGCCTCTCCCCGTTGAAGTCATCTCGAAACAGCAGATTGAGCAACAGAACGCCAAGGATTTGAGCGAGGCGCTCGAATATGCCAGAGGTGTGCTGGTGCAGCCAATTCATGGCAAGACTGGCGATGGCATCAAGATTCAGGGTATTAACTCGGATCGTATTCTGGTTTTGATTGATGGTGAGCGCGTCACCGCCAGCACCGGTTCAACGGTGGATTTGAGCCAGATTGGTGTAAGCGACATTGCACAGATAGAAATTGTGAAAGGCGCTTCATCGGCGCTCTATGGCAGCAATGCGATGGGCGGCGTGGTGAATGTGATTACTAAAACACCGCAACAGGGGTGGCATGGCACGCTCAAAACCAGCCTCACCGATTACGGCGATAAAGCTTACGAAGGTGTCATCGTCGATCAATACGATGTCGCAGGCGAGCTTTCCTACCAAGGCGAAAATTATTGGAGCTTTGCAAGCCTGAGTTCCAGAAACAGCGAAGGCTATGAAATTATTAACAAGGGCATTCGTCTGGTCGGGCCTGATGGTTATAAAAATAATTTCAGCTTTGGTGTGGGTGGCAAGCCCAGTGCCAACACTTCTATTGAAATCAGCCAACGCGCGTATCGGGAAGATTTTGTGCTGTGGGATTTTGTTCGCGTACCCGGGCAACCAGCGCTTGATCGTGTTGAAACCGTCAATACCGATAGAACCCGTTTAAAAACTGGCTGGAATGTGAATGAACAGTTTAGCTTGAGCCTGCAAGGATTTGTCGAGGAATTTGAAAATACGCGCGGCGATACCAAGCAAAGAAATTCCAACATCGATACCTACAATTTTGATTTGCAAAATAACTGGACGCTGAATCAGAAAAATATTGTCACCACTGGTTTGAATGTGAATGGCGAAAGCCTGACCCAGTTTGCGGGTGGTGTCAGTGAGCTGGATGCAAACGAGTGTGGCATGGATTACAAATGCGAAAGGAAGGCAACGGAATTTTATGCACAGCTTGATCATTTTCTAACTGGCAATATCGAAATTGTTCCTGGCTTTCGTTATCAGGAAGACAGCGATTTCGGTTCACACTTTGCACCGAAAATCAGCGCTATGTACAACACGGAAATCAAAGGTTTTAACACGTCATGGCGGGGCAGTGTAGGTAATGGTTATCGCGTCCCCAATCTGAAAGAACGCTACTACATTTTTGATCACAGTCATCTTGGCTACAAGGTTGTTGGTAATCTTGATTTACAACCCGAAGAAATCATCAGTTATCAGTTGGGTGTGGACGTTCAGGAAGATATGCAGTGGGCGTTTGGTATTAATGTGTTCTACAACGATATGGAAAAATTTATTCAGGAAGAATACGCCTATAACGAAACAGGCAGTGGATTTCCTGTCACTGTGTATGAATATCAGAACATTGCCGAATCGAGAACCCTGGGCTTTGAGTTGAGTGGTTTTTAT
Organism: uncultured Pseudomonadales bacterium; assembly: GCA_964557005.1. GTDB lineage: Bacteria > Pseudomonadota > Gammaproteobacteria > Pseudomonadales > JBECKS01 > JBECKS01. The sequence continues at coordinate 7,955 of CAZKYI010000003.1, read as the reverse complement.
CAGTTGCAAAGCTGGCGTGTACGCGCGAATTACCAAAGGCTGAAATCAGAAGATAAAAATACCAAACTGGCTTTGGTACAAAATCCTGAAAATTTGTTCAAGTTGGGCCTGGATAAATCTTTACTCAACAATCGCGCAAATTTGCTTTTGCAAACCCGTTATGAGTCTGAAGCATTTATCAATGCTGCCAACACCATTGAAACACCCGCGTTTCAGGTTTGGGACATCAAGTTTGATTATCGCTGGCGTGATGCGCTGCGTTATTTCGCAGGCATTGACAACATCAGCGATGAGCATCGCGACCCCTTAAAGGTTGCAGCGGGGGGTGACTTGCGGCCTGTGCCAGGTCGGGAAATTTATCTCGGAGCACAGTACACATTTTAATTTTTTTTAAACGTCAGGAGAAACTTATGAGAAATTTCAGAAAGTCTTTGGGGGGGGTGGCTGTTGTACTGGTGCTTGCACTGGTACTTGGCGCATGTAACAACAGCAGCAAGTCGAAGAAAAAAGACACACCGCCAAAAGATGGCAGTGACACGGTGATAACCATTGATGCAAGTGACTACAATAACTTTGTGTATTTTAATCTTGATACGCTGGAAGAAGTCGATGTTGCAAATCCAAAAACATCAACCGACTGGCATATCGGATTTAAACGTGCAGTGATTGTGTTGAATGGTGGCGACAGTGGCGCGGGTGTGACTTCCGCTGCCTTGGCCAAAGCGCAGAACAGTTTTTATTCGGGCGGCGAGCCAATCATCTCCAGATTTCTTGAAGCAACTCCTGCTTCTGAAAAAGCGGTATTTGATGAAGTTAAAAATGCAGCAGGTCTAACCTTTATGGAAGACACCTATGTCGGTGCGGTGGGCAATGGCTGGTATAGCTACAATGATCCAGACCCCAGTGAGGGCACGCTGACCTGGAAAGTTTCCCAGCAGGCATGGATCAGCAGCAGCTTGAGTCCATCTCACGATGCAGGTGCTGGTGCCACAAAAGATGTGACTGATGGTTTCGTGTTTCCGGCTGCTGCGGAGTATTGTACTGGCACTACCGCGTGCCTTGATCCCTGGATTTATGTAGATGATGTGACGCTGGGTGAGTTTGATGTCGACAGTGGTGCGGTGTCTTATCAGGACGGCCAGGTGACCATTAGCGTAACCCCTGATTTCATATTGCAGGGTGATGGGGGCAATCCGACCCGCAGACAGTTCCACCCAAGCTTGGTGGGTAACTTTACTGATGATCCGATTTTCAGTACCGGTGCGCTTGCTGCGAGCCTCACAGCGCACTTCCGCGAAAGTGCTAACAATCAGCCTGCCAAAGCACCTGACCCAATCACCGTTAGTTTCCCGTCCAGCGATAGCGTGACTCAGGACGACAGCCTTTACTGGATTGTGCGTTCAGCGGCAGGCAACAGTTATGCAAGATTCCGCGTGACCGACATGGTTCAAAGTGGTGTGAATGTGCTGGAGGAAATCACTATCGAATTGGGTATTCAGGGTGTGGGTCAAGGCAGTTTCGCTGCGCCAATTACTGAAACTCTGAACATTGCCGATGCAGATGAACCTGTTTGTTATGATATTGATGCAGCAGAAACAGTCAGTTGTTCAGGCGCTACCTGGGATTTGCGTTTTGGTGATGGTTTGAGTATTTACCTTAACAGCGGTATTTACGGTGGTGGCAACGGTGCAGCTTTTGGCCCCTTGGCCTCAGATGAGTTGGCTGCGTTTAGCACCGGTGCAGCAGTGCCAAACTGGGTAAGCGATGGTGCACGGAGTATTTTTGATGAGAAAAGCTGGTACGCCTACAATCTGGAAGGCACTCACCAGTTGTACGCGAATTATCGAGTGTATGTAGTGGATACTGGTGTGAAAGACATCAAGGCACAAATTCTTTCTTACTACAGCAAGGAAGGCGCTGGTGGACATTACAGCATTCGTGTTGGTGAGCTTAAATAATACGAGGGGTAAATAACATGCAAACCGTAACTATCAATGAGTTAAAAAATCGTTGGGTAAAATTTAAACAGGAAAACCCGAAAATGCGTATTCGAGACGCAGCTAAAAATCTCGGTGTCAGTGAAATGGAATTGTTATGCGCTTCAGACAGTATGAGTGTGGTACAACTGCAAGAGCGTTTTGACGAGCTATTGCTTGAGCTTGTGAAGCTTGGACGGGTGATGGCGCTGACACGCAATGAATCAGTTGTGCATGAGCGCAAGGGTGTTTACAACAAAGCCGAAGTGATGAAAGGCCATGCCAAAATGGCTCTGGTGCTGGACGAGGAAATTGATTTGAGAATTTTCTTTTCCCACTGGAAATATGGCTTTGCGGTGACCGAGCAAATTGATGATGGCGAACGTAACAGTCTGCACTTTTTCGATAAAAGTGGTGCGGCGATACATAAAATTTATCTCACTGAAAAGAGTAATAAAAATGCCTTTTTTGATTTGCTCAATGCCTTCAGGAAAGAAGAGCCTGATCAGCAGTTTGCACTTGAAGCGATGGAAGATGGTTGTTTTCGTCTGAATGACAGTGAAATTGATGTGAAAGCGTTTCAACAATCGTGGGACGAGATGACCGACACGCATCAGTTCTTTGGCATGTTGAAAAAGCACAAGGTGGATCGCATGCAGGCCTTGCGTCTGGCAGGTAAGGAGCGTGCCTATCAGGTGAGCAAAAGTGAAATGCAGAACATGCTTGAATTTGCTGCTGAACAGCGAATGGAAATCATGGTGTTTGTGTCTAATGCGGGCATGGTGCAGATTCACACAGGCACCGTCACCAACATCAAGGTGATGGATAACTGGGTGAATGTGCTCGATCCGGATTTCAATCTGCATATCAAAGGCCATGAAATCGCTTATGTGTGGGTAGTAAAAAAACCCGCAGAAGCGGGGCAGGTCACTGCACTGGAATGTTATGACAAGCATGAAAACATGGTGGTGCAGTATTTTGGCAAACGTAAACCTGGCATTCCCGAGAGCCTTGTCTGGCGCGGTTATGTAGAAGCGCTGGAGGCGATTGATGCTTAGGAAAGTCGTATTGGCAATTTTGTTATGCTGTTGCGCAGGCAACAGCTTTGCCATGCGTGTGGTGTCGGTGGGGGGTGGTTTGACTGAAATCATCTATGCACTGGGTGCACAGGAAACACTGGTGGGGGTCGATACCACCAGTGTGTACCCGCAAGCTGCACAGACCTTGCCGCAGGTTGGCTATATGCGGGCGCTGTCGGTTGAAGGTGTGCTTTCGCTGAAACCTGATGTCATCGTGTTAACGCAAGATGCAGGGCCGCCGCATAGTATCAAGGCATTTCAGGAGATGGGTTTGAAGGTTGTTACACTCAATCAGGAAGCGAGTGTCGCTGCCTTATATGAGCGTATCGATACCTTGGCCAATCTTTTTGACAAGAAAAAACAGGGCGAAAAACTGAAAAAGGAACTCACAGCACAACAAAAACAGTTGGAAAAAATACTCGCCAAACAAACGGAAAAGAAGAAGGCGCTGTTTATTTTGAGCCATGCGGGTAATAGTTTGTCCATCGCAGGGCAAGGCACGGCGGCAGACAGTGTGTTGAAACTGGCTGGGCTGGAAAATGTTGCTGAGGATTTTCAGGGCTATCGCATGCTTGGGCAGGAAGGTGTGATGAAACTCAATCCCGATGTCATCATTACCACTACGCAGGGTGTGGAAGCGTGGGGTAGTGCAGAAAAAATTCTTGCGCAATCTGGCGTGCAACACACACGCGCTGCACAAAATAATCAGTTACACGCAATGGAAGCCATGTATTTGCTTGGTTTTGGCCCGCGTGTGATTTCCGCAGCACTGGAATTAAACCAGCATATCTACCCATAATACCGAATGATAAGACGATACCGACATCTGGCTTTGCCAGTGCTGTTCATTGCGCTGGTGTGTGCAAGTTTTGTTGCCTTGTTGCAAGGGCCGGTGGTGATTCCTGCAAAAGCGCTGCTCAATTTGCAAGGTGAAGCGATACTCTGGCAAATCCGCGTGCCGAGAATTTTAATGACCTTGATTGTCGGTGCGGGTTTGGCGGTGAGTGGCGCGGTGATGCAAGGTTTATTCAGAAACCCGTTGGCAGAACCCGGCCTGATTGGTGTGTCGTCGGGTGCAGCACTGGGCGCAGCATTGGCGATTGTGTTCGGCAATTTACTGTTTGGCAGCACGCCGGTGTGGGCTTTGTCCATCAGTGCCTTTGTGTTCGGTTTGATGGTGACTTTGCTGGTGTATCTCATCGCCAGTCGCAGTTCAGGCACACAAGTAGCCACCTTGTTATTGGCGGGTGTTGCCATGCAGGCGCTCTCTTTCGCCTGTATTGGATTGTTAAGTTATCTGGCTGATGATCGCCAGTTGCGCGATTTGACTTTCTGGAACCTCGGCAGTTTTGGTTCCAGTTCGTGGAATCATTTCTACATCAGTGCCTTGCTGATTATTCCGTGCATTGTGGTGTTGATTTATTTTGCCAAACATCTCAATGCCATGTTGCTCGGTGAACAGGAAGCCAAACATTTGGGTGTACCTGTTGAGCGCGTCAAGAAAGCTTCAATTGTACTGGTGAGTTTGCTGGTGGGTGCATCGGTGGCGAGTGTCGGCGTGATTGGTTTTGTGGGTTTGGTGGTGCCGCATTTGATTCGTCTGGCTTTTGGTTCAGATCATCGTTTGCTGTTGCCTGCCTCGGCTTGTCTGGGTGCCTTGTTGTTATTGGTGGCGGACACTTTTGCACGTACAGTGATTAGCCCTGCTGAATTACCGATAGGTATTTTAACCGCGCTGGTCGGTTGCCCCTTCTTTTTGTTTTTGATTCTCAAGCAGCGAAAGCTGCTGTTCTAAAAGTGATTTGTGATGAGTGATGTTCTGTTAAGCGCACACCACCTTGGCCTGCTTCGTCAGCAGGGCGCTGGTCATAACCATGCTGCACCCGTGCTCAATAAAGTTTCGCTTGAATTGGCGCAGGGCGATATACACATGCTGCTTGGCCCCAATGGTGCAGGTAAATCGACCTTGCTTAAAATTCTCAGCGCAGAAATTCAGGCAAGTTTTGGTGAAGTGCGCTTGCAGGGAAAAATGCTCAAACAGTATTCGCTCCAGCAACTCGCACAGCAGCGCGCGGTGTTATCGCAACTCAATCATTTTATGTTTCCGATGACGGTCTATGAAGTGTGTGCCTTGGGGCGCACGCCTTATATGGGCGCACGCTTGAGCCAGCAAGACAAATCTGCCATTGGCAAAGCGCTTGAGCTGCTGGAATTGAGCAGTTACAGCAGCAAGGATTATTCCAATTTATCAGGTGGCGAGCAGCAGAGAGTCCACATTGCGCGGGTGTTATGTCAGGAAACGCCGCTGCTTTTTTTAGATGAACCGCTCAGTGCGCTGGATATTCGTTATCAATTCAAGCTGCTGGATTTGCTCGCTGATTTTGCGAAGCAGGGCAAAACCATCTTGTGTGTGATGCACGACATCAATCTGTCACTGCGTTATGGCAGTCATCTCACTTTTCTTAAACAGGGAGAAGTTGTGTTTCAGGGCAGACCGCAGGAGATTGATTCCGCCGAGATGTTTGAACGTGTTTACGATGTCAAAGCGAAATTGTTGATGGAAGATGACGTGCCACAAATTCGTATTTTGGGGACTTCTTGAAAGAGATTCTTCACTGCGTTCAGAATGACAGTGGTGTCATTCTGAGGCGAAGCCGAAGAATCTATTCCTTATCCATTTTCGATTGCAAATAATTTTGCAAGCCCACTTTCTCGATTAAACCCAGTTGCGTTTCCAGCCAATCAATGTGTTCTTCTTCGGATTCAAGAATGTCCTCAAAAATTTCACGACTAATGTAATCCTTCACTTCTTCACAACGCGCAATCGCTTCGCGTAACAACGGAACCGCGAGGTTTTCGAGTTTCAAATCGCATTGCAAAATTTCCTGCGTGTTTTCGCCAATCAAAAGTTTGCCCAGACTTTGTAAATTCGGCAGACCTTCCAGAAACAAAATACGTTCAATCAAGGTATCGGCATGTTTCATTTCATCGATGGATTCCTTGTATTCGTGCTCAGCCAATTCCTTCAAGCCCCAATTCTTGTACATCTTTGCGTGAAGAAAGTATTGATTGATGGCGATGAGTTCGTTGCCCAATGCCTGATTAAGATAATCGATAACTTTTGAATCGCCCTTCATAACTTTCTCCCGAATCTGGTGATAAAAATTCAAATGTGAAATGCTTTTTCAGCACTCACATTGACGGGAAGTATAAGGTAATAAAATAAGGAAGATAGAGAATCGCTTACGCGACTTTATAAAAAATAGCAGCGTCTTGAGTTGAATCGTAATAACTATCAATTAACTCCAACGCCAGCGAGAGGCAGGAACCACAGTTGGCACCCACGCCCAATTTTTGATTCAGCGCTTCAACGGAAGTAAATCCCTTTGCGGCTGCTTCGAGAATTTGTTTGTCGGTCACACCGCTGCACAAACACACGTACATGGAGAACACTCGTTCTGATATAGATGAAAGTGTCACCATTGAAATGCAAATAGGAATGATTGTCAATAAGATTATCAGTTAACCAGCTTGTCGCGTTTGGCAAGCTCAGGGAACCATTTAATCCACAATGCCACCACCATCAGGGTGCCAACACCGCCAATCACTATGGAAGGCACCAGCCCAAGCCAGGCCGCATTCAGGCCAGAACGAAATTCCCCCAACTGATTGGAAGCGCCAATAAACAGATAATTCACCGCGCTGACCCTTCCACGCATTTCATCGGGTGTTTCCAGTTGAATCAGCGATGAGCGTACTACCACGCTAATCATGTCCGATGCGCCCATCAGCACAAGAATCAGCATGGTGAGCCAGAACCAGGTGGAATACGCCAGTGCGATGGTGGCAAAACCAAAAATGGCGACTGCAATAAACATTTTCTTGCCGACATTACGTTCAATCGGAAAACGCGCCAGCCAAAATGCCAGCAGCAAAGCACCTACCGCCGGTGCCGAGCGCAGCAGGCCAAGCCCTTCGGGGCCAGTGTGCAGAATGTCCTTGGCAATGATGGGCAGAATCGCCACTGCACCGCCTAGCAGCACCGCAAATAAATCGAGCGAAATCGCACCAAGTACCACTGGGTTTTTGCGAATGTAGCGAATGCCTGCGAATACCGAGTTGTCTTCCTTGCTCTGGTTTTCCTTTGTGTACACAGGGGGTTTGGGCAGCAGGCCAAGCAGCACAATGGCCAGCAAAAATAAAAAAGCACCCGTGCCGTAGGCAATTTCAGGATTGAGATAATAGAGAAAGCCGCCCACAGCAGGGCCTGCAATAATCGAGGTTTGCAGAGCTGCGCTGTTGCCGCTCACGGCACGCGGTAACTGCTCGCGTGTGACCAGTGCAGGCAGCAGCGCTGCAAGTGTTGGTGCGGAAAAGGATTTGCCAATGCCAAGTACCACCACCGCACTGTAAATCCACAGCGGTGATACCCACCCTTCAAGGCAAGCCACCGCCAGTGTGCCTGCGGCGAGCATTTCCACCACATGGCTGATTTGTATGACATGGCGACGATCAAAATGATCGGCCACTTGCCCTGAAATCAGCACCAGAAACAGCGAAGGCGCAAAACTGGCAAGGCCAATAAAGCCAAGATGCAAGGCACTGTTGGTGATTTCATAAATCTGCCAGCCCACCGCCACTGCCAGCATCTGAAAGCTCATGGTGGAGCAGATGCGGGTAATCCAGAACAGTGCGTAAACGCGGCTGATATAGAAAGGTTCGGAACGCATGGATTTTCTCGGAAACAAGGGTGATTGGTGGCACTGATGGAGCGCGCAAGAGTACGGCTTTGGCAGGCAAAGTGCGAGTAGGGGAGAATAATTATTCGCCCCTACGGTTGTCATATTGTAGTGGTCTAATAAAACCGGACACCGAGTTAGGTGGTAAAATTAAACCATCA
>CAZKYI010000002.1:215439-506222 GCA_964557005.1 uncultured Pseudomonadales bacterium | reverse complement strand
AATGTGACTTTTTTCATTTCTTGTTCCGAAACCTATAACAGTTTCTTCTGTTGCAACTGCAACATATTTTTTGTTTTTTTATTTTTGAATTCATACGTCAGCATGCTAGCAAAAAATCTATCAATAACAACTCGTTACTGAACTTATCTCGAAAAAATGCGCGTAGTTATGTTGCAGGTGAGACATAACTCTGGCGCTCGGTATTTTTCAACACTGTTTTTCTTGCACATAAAAAAATCCTTTTCTTTCAAATAGTTGTCTGTAATTTCGGAATGCAGTTTCTGTTTATGTTGCACTTGTCTGAGTATCCAGCTGCAACATATATCGGGGTGAATATATTCAGAGATATTTCGACTCACTACGTTCGCTCAATATGACAATCGTAGGGGCAAAAAAGCTTTTACCCCTATACAACTAACATACCCCCTCCCGACCTCCCCCTTTGCAGGGGGAGGGGTCAAATTCCTTCCCCTTGATAAGGGGAAGGTTAGGATGGGGTAGCTAGAGTCAACTCCCCCGCCAACTTCCTCGCAGCTCTGCTACACAAGCTCATAATGGTGACTTGCGGGTTGGAACCGAGTGAACTGGGTACCGCAGATCCATCCATCACATACAGATTTTCCCAGTCAAACACCTTGTGATTGGTGTCGCATACACCTTGTTGTTTATTGCTTGCAATACGTGCCGTGCCCAAAGGGTGATAGGCAGTGAGCAGAAAATCTTTCACTTTGCGTTTTTTCTGAAAAACTTTTTCCAACTGTTCCAGATTTTGAATCGGACGAATGGAGGCGTTCCCCGTCATATACACTTCTTTTGCCCCTGCATTTAAATAAAATTGTGCAAGGGTTTTCAGGCCTGAAAATAATTGTTCTTTATCTTCTTTATTCACCCAATACCACAGAATCGGGAATTTCATAAACCAGGGTTGAATCACTTTTCCGCGACTTTTATCTTTAATCATCACACCAAAATAGGCAGTTTGTTGGTAATTCTCCATTTCCTCAACAAAGGCTTTGCCGTAATTCACACTGCCCACACCATGCACCAGAAAAGGTGGGGTTCCTCCTTCAAACATAATGCCTTTTTCCTGCCAATCCTTAACACCATAACCCTGTGGAATCTTGTTGGTGTTTTCAAAATTGTTTTCAGGAAATAGTGCTGTCACCACACCCGCAGGGTGAATGGAAAGATTTTTGCCCAGCCATTTGTTACGCACCCCATTTCTTTTGAGAAAAACAGGGGTATAAAAAGTACCCATCGCAATAATGGTTTTGGCCGCTTTCACTTTCAGTTTGATTTTTTTCCCTTGTGCATTCACACCCACGGCCTCAATACCTTGCGCCTCTCTCGGCTTGTAGAAATCCTCTAACAATTTTATCGCTTTGAAACCTGTCATCAAAAATGCACCGGCATCGAGCGCCAAAGGAATATAGCTGACATTGGTAGATTTCTTTGCCTCGGTGGGGCAACCAAACTGACATAAACCCTGGCCATCACAACCTTCTGCATTTCTGGGGAGTGTCCCCATGTCAAAAAATCCACTCGCTGTTGCACCTGTACGGATAATTTCACCCAACTGCCCAACATGTTTTGGATCGGCTTTTTGCACACACAATATATTTTCAACTTCCTGAAAATATGGCTCCATTGCAGCTTCAGTAAATTCCTGCAAGCCCAACTGCTCTCGCCACATCTTTAATGTTTCAGGCGGTGTACGCATCGCAGTACCTGAATTGATGGTGGTGGTGCCACCAACATTCTTGCCAATCGGTACGGGAATAATGTGATTACCAATGGTGCCTGTCGGCTCAAGTCGATATAACTTGGGCACCACCTGGAAAAGATTTCCGGTGAAATGGCTTCTGTCGTAGTAACGCCCTTCTTCAATCAGTACCACTGCCAAACCCTTGCTGGCAAATTCATAGGCAGCGGAAGCACCTCCTGCACCTGTGCCAACAATCACCACATCGGCTTCGAGTTGCTGATCTTCTTCGTAATCGTCCACACTTGATATTTGTTGCAACCAACGCGCCGCCTCAGCGGTATTTTTTTTCTCCTGTGCAATGCACAGTTTTTGTTGCACTTCCTGCTGATGAATATAAGCCAGTTTGTAGGGCAGCGCGGTTAATCGAAGAATCAGTGTGAGCACAGGTTTTCTTGCCCAGCTTGTAATCACTTCCTGTTGACGATTTTGGGTTAATTCATCGAAGCGTTTTCCATAGAGACAAAAGCAAAAGAAATTGAATATCGCTAACTGAACAGAAAGCACTTTAAACATGACACGCCCTTTGAAAAAACCTGCCAGAATTTTTTCGAGTGTTTCAGGATTTGCCTCGGAAAATTTTTCACCTGCCGGAAACAAGGCACGTATCAAGGCAAAAGTTTGTTGGCGTTTCTGGAATTGCATCATTAGCTAAACCACTCTGTTTAATTGATGATCTGTTCTATCGGTCAGGATTTCAAAAGCCGCTCGGCATGCACTTTTAAATTCAACTGCCTGCTTGCCCGCTTCCTGAAAACGAAGCTCGCAACTGGCAATTTTGCTATTCAAACAAGTGTGGTCACCCCCTGGAGGGTTGTAGTAAGTCAATGCAGTAAATTGCTCTTTTGACGCTTTAATCGTTCCTGCTATGGTTGAATTTCCATTCGCACACTGAAACTGCCACTCAAAAAAATCATACTGCGCTTTCGCCCTGAACGCCGAAATAACACTGTTGAACTTGTGATCAACGCCATTCACGCGCAACACTAACACGGTGAACAAGGGGGATAACACAGGGCCAAGCATGACCTTGCCACTGATGGCTTCCAGAAAAACATCCGGATGCTGATCAAAGCCACTCACCTGCCCCCACGCATATTGATCGGTATGCTTTTCACCCCAGTTATGATTTTCGCTGCCACACCAGTCATCAATCTCATAGCTCACACCATCGACCACAAACTTGCCAGTGAATCTTGCCAGTGGCGCACCGACAACAGCTTTAGCCTTGGGCAAAGGTGCTTTATAGAGTTTTTCAGGCAGTAATAACAAAGGCGCTTGCTGACTCTGATATTTTAAACTCCAGGTCAAAGTCGAAGGGCTTTCAATGCTCCCTTGTAACGCACCATTGGATGCACTGGCATGCGGAAATTCAATATCCAGACAGTGTGGTGAAAACTGACAATGCCCCAAGGGGTATTCGCGCTTTCCTGTGCTTACCTTGTTTTGTTCTCCATCGAAAAAAATAGCCCACAATTCCCCCAAAGCTTCCTTGTGCCTGGTTTTGGGTACAAAAATTGTGTAGCGAATCCAGAATGCTAATGGCCGCTGTGGATGATTCGCCCTGAAAAAGTAGCTTTCATAATGGCCTTTACGTGAATTTTTCTGATAACGCAGTTGATTCCAGAAATTTCTTTGCTGAGTAATTTCCTGCATCTCCCTCTCCTTCTATCAATTAAAACGGTTTCATTGTGAATAGAATTCGGGTTTTTACAATAGACTTCTGCATGACAGATACACTGTTTTTTCACTATAAAAGCAGTAAGCTGTGCCGCTTTCACCCATTCAAAAATCAGGCTGTCAGGAGAAAAGTACGATGGACAATCAGGCCGAGTTGGCAGAATCAACACCGCTGGATGTCGATAAAATCATCACGCTCATGCTCGCAGGATTTAATGCCACACCCTATCACCAACATATTGGTTTGGTGCTCAATTATGAACAGGGAAAGCTCAAGGGGCATTTTTCCAAACAAACGTCACTGATTGGTAACAGTGTGCGCAATATGGTGCATGGCGGCCTGATGTCTTCGGTGTTTGATGCGGTAGGCGGCGTACTTTGCTCACTGGAATTGATTGAGCATTATCGCAATCTGGAACCGCGTCAGGCCATTCGCAAACTGAATCGCCTGTGTACCACCGATTTGAGCATTCATTATCATGCTCCCGCAAAAGCCGAACACTTTTACTGTACCGGCAAAGTGGTACACCGAGGCAGTTCTACCTGCCATGTCACGATGGAAATGCACGACGAGCACAGCACGCTGCTGGCTACTGCACAGGGCAGTTATATGTACTGATACCTCTCTCTGGCACGCCTTAACAAGCCACTTTATACTTTGGCCTCCATTACACGAGTTCTTACGCAGGTGAGCACATGGCAGATTTACCCTTACTGCTTGAAGCAACACAACTCAAAGCACATCTCAATACACCTGGTTTGTTAATCATTGATCTCAGCCGAGAACAGGTTTATCAACAAGCGCATGTCCCGGGTGCTATTTTTCTGGATTTCAGGGCACTGGTTTCAGGCATTCAACCTGCTTCCGGCAAACTGCCTGATGAAAACAGACTCAGCGAATTATTTTCTTCCCTTGGCCTCACCAGCGACAAACATGTCATTGCCTATGACGACGAAGGCGGCGGCTGGGCGGGTCGTTTAATCTGGACACTTGATTGCATTGGACACACACGTTATTCCTACCTGAATGGTGGAATCCACGCCTGGCTGGCACAGCAACTGCCTGTCGAACAGCAAAGCAATCAGGCGCAGCCAACACACTATCAAGCCAGAATTAACAACAGTGTCAGAGTCGATAAACAATTTCTGCTCGATCACCTGAATGATGCCAATCTCTGCATCTGGGATGCGCGTTCAAAAGAGGAATACAGCGGAATCAAAAGTTTTGCCGCAAAAGCAGGCCACATTCCACACGCCAAGCACTATGAATGGACGAGTGCGATGGATAGAAATAATGCACTCAAGATTCGTGATTTTTCAGAAATCGAACAAGAGTTACAGCAGGCAGGCATTGATAAAAACAAGATTGTTGTCACGCATTGTCAGACACATCACCGTTCAGGTTTTACCTATTTGCTTGGAAAAATTCTGGGCTTTCGCGATATTCGTGCCTACGACGGCTCATGGGCTGAATGGGGCAATGATCCGCACACCCCTGTTGAACAGTAATTCATATCCGAGACCTCACTCACCATGCCTGAAAAAATAATGAATGTGGTTTTTATTATTTTGCAAGTGGTACTGCCCAAGCATTTGTTATCACGCTGGCTTGCACATGCGGGAGATACCAGAATTATCTGGATAAAAAATACCCTGATTAACCTTGCTATTGATGCTTTCAACATCAATGTTGAAGAAGCGGTTTCGGCCGACCCGAACGATTACGAAAGTTTTAATGATTTTTTTATGCGCCGTTTAAAAGCAGGAGCACGCCCCGTTGATTCCAGCACAAACAGCATCATAAGCCCTGCTGATGGGCTTGTTAGTCAATGTGGGAAAATAGAAAAAAACCTGCTGATTCAGGCCAAGGGCAAGTATTTCGATTTGAAGAGCTTGTTAGCTGGAGATGAGCAACTGGCAAATTATTTTGAAGACGGACACTTCGCCACGATTTATCTATCCCCCAGAGATTATCACCGCGTACACATGGCTAACAAAGGCCAGCTCAGACAAAGCATTTATGTGCCTGGTGAATTATTTTCGGTGAACCAGACAACCGCTGAGCATATTCGAAATTTATTTGCACGTAACGAGCGGCTCATCAATGTGTTCAGCAATGAACAAGGGCTTTCCATTTCCATTATGGTCGGCGCGATGCTGGTTGCAGGCATTGAAACGGTGTGGGCCGGGCAGGTAGTTCCACCAAAAGCCGCGATTTCAACCTTTAATACACAACAGCAAAAAGACATCGTGCTCGACAAAGGTGAAGAAATGGGACGCTTCAAATTTGGCTCAACCGTAATTTTGCTTTTTCCCAAGGATTCCATCGAGTGGAATGAGCATTTTCAGGCTGGAACACCCGTCAAAATGGGTGAAGCGATTGGCCGCTATATTAAAGAAAAAAATTAATTTCTTTCAGTTTTGTTTTTCCAAGTTGCAACATCAATAACCTGTCCAGCCCCATCGCAATACCTGAACAGGCAGGCAGTGTTTGCCACGATTTCAATAACACATCATCAACAGGAATCTGTTCTTTATTGAGCGTTTGCCGTAACTGGTTTTCAGTGTCAAAACGCTGTTTTAAACGTGCGATATTATTTTCTTCCTGATAGGCATTGGCCAATTCCACCCCTGCAAAGAAAATCTCAAACCGCCTTGCAACCGTTTGGCCATGTTCATCTTGAGCAAGCTGTGCCAACGCCGCCTGGGTTTCAGGAAAATCATAAATAAAAACCAGCGTTTCCGAATGAAAAGAAGGTTCAATTTTTTCAGCAAACAACAAATGCAGGCACTCATCTTTACTGAACGAGGCGATGTTCACCGCCGAGGTTTCCCGCGCAAGCACTTGTTGTAAAGCTTGCAGGGTTGTATCAAAAGGATTGATTCCCAGCGCTTCAATAAAAGCATTGCGATAACTTGTTTTTTGAATGGTTTTAAATTTCAAAACAGTTCCCAGCAAGCGTTCACATTGCTGCATCAACTGCTGTAAATCGTAATCGCGCATGTACCATTCGAGCATGCTGAATTCAATGCTGTGTTTACTGCCTTGTTCATCACCCCGAAAGGCTTTACATATCTGGAACATGGAAACAGGGCAAGCTGCCAACAACTGTTTCATGGCAAACTCAGGCGAGCTTTGTAAAAAATATAACTTTTGATTAAGTGTCAGACTTAAATGATTGAGATAAGGCTCAGGAGAAGCCGAGGGAAACAGCAAAGGGGTTTCTACTTCAAGCACACCTTCTTCATCAAAAAAACTTCTTACCGTTTTGAGCAAGGAAGCACGTGCGTGAAGTAAATCCAGAGAATTCAAATCAGTAACAGGAATAAAAAAAGTTAATCAGGATTTTGCCCTGCTTTGATATTCGCCTGAGCGCGTATCCACACGCAGAACATCACCAATATTGATAAACAAAGGCACGTTCACCACTGCGCCAGTCACCAGTCTTGCAGGCTTGCCACCACCACCTGCCGTATCCCCTTTAAGGCCAGGGTCTGTCTCTGCCACTTCCAGCTCAACAAAATTGGGCGGCGTAACACTTAAAGGCACACCATTCCATAAAGTCACCGTGCAGGTATCTTCTTCCTTGAGCCACTTCATCGCATCACCCACTGCTTTCTCATCAGCGGCTTGCTGTTCAAACGATTGCGGATCCATAAAGTGCCAGAACTCACCATCGCTATAGAGGTACTGCATATCAACATCAACCACATCGGCACCTTCAATGGTTTCACCCGATTTGAAGGTTTTCTCCCATTGACGACCTGTCTTCAGATTTTTCAATCTCACGCGATTGAATGCCTGCCCCTTGCCAGGTTTTACAATTTCATTTTCAACAATAGAGCAGGGATCGCCCTCAAGAATAACTTTCAGACCTGCCTTGAATTCATTGGTAGAATAAATCGCCATAGCCTTGACACCATTTAATGTAACGAACATGAAAAACATAATAACTGCATTATCCATCGGACAACCGATGATGCCTGAAACAGAGTCATGGAAAACTGCCCTGTCGCAAGCCGTGACGCACCCTAAACAATTATTGGAACGCCTGCAACTGGATAGCACTTTGCTCGATGAAGCGATGCAACAAGCCGCCAGCCACTTTCGTGTGTTTGCCACAGAAAGTTATCTGAAACGTATTGAGGTCGGCAATATCCACGACCCACTCTTGCAACAGATACTGCCTTTGGGAAAAGAACTGGAACATCACGCGCACTTTTCACTCGACCCTTTACAGGAAAAACAGGCCAATGTGCTCCCCGGTTTGCTTCACAAATATCATGGCCGAGCCTTGTTGATTACCAATGGTCATTGCGCCATCAACTGCCGTTTTTGTTTTCGCAGGAATTTCCCCTATCAGGAAAATCACTTCAATACGTTTAATAAAACCGCCATTTTTGATTACCTTGCTTCCGATACCAGCATTGAAGAACTCATTTTAAGTGGTGGCGATCCTTTACTGCTGAATGACAACACACTCAGGGAAATTATAGAAAACACCGAAGCGATTACGCACATAAAACGCCTGCGCATTCATTCCCGCGTGCCCATCGTGTTGCCCGAAAGAATCACTGAGCCACTCATGCACCTGCTGCGTAATAACCGTCTGTCTGTCATCGTGGTGCTGCATTGTAATCATGCTCAGGAAATTGATACGGCCGTTGAACAGGCCATACAAAAATTACGCAGCACTTGCCATACACTGCTTAACCAAAGCGTCCTGTTAAAAGGGGTAAACGATTCTGCCGATACCCAGATTGCATTGCAAAAACGTTTGTTTGAATGCGGTGTACAACCCTACTACCTGCATCTGCTCGACAAGGTGCAAGGTACGGCACATTTTGATTTGGAAGAGGAACATGCAAAAGCCATCTACCGCGAGATGGAAGCAAGGCTGCCCGGCTACTTGCTACCCAAACTGGTGAGGGAAGTTGCGGGGATTGGACACAAACTGCAAATCCGTGCCGAAACCCCGTAAAAACCAAATTGAGCGTCACCTCACAAAATAGCCGCGTACTCGCACTTCTGGCTAAAAAGTGATAGATTTGGGCACCTTTTTAAGGCATAAAATCAATGGTTTAGCTTGGTTTTATGTTAAAACACTTTAAACATTGGGTTCTGGTCAAACAAAAAGAAAAATGGATAGCCAAAATACTGTCAGGCTTCGCGTACCAAAACAGGATTTAATCAGCCTGACTTTTGATGCAGCGGTGCCCAAAAAAATGAATGCCTGGGTAGGCTCGCTCCCCAAAGTCAATGTGGGTGAGAGTTCAAGGCAACTCTATAGCGCTATTCAGGAACTCAACCGATTCAAAACAGATCCTAAAAACCGTTTCCTGCTACTTGAAGAATTAAGAAGTTCGATTCACTACGTTTGCAAATCTCTGGGCAAACATTTCCTCAACCAGTCCATTGTACTGAATGATAAAGAAAGCAAGGTGGCCAACCTTGCACAGGCACTCCAGAATCATCTCGCCATTGGCTACAAGATTGTGCTGCTTGAAACCTTGCAGCTTAAAACGGCAGAAGCGGCAAAGCTGCGTGCGCTGGCAACCCATCGGGCACTCACCGAATTATCGGGTAATCTGTTGCGTTGTTTTCAACTCTACTTCCCGCCACCCACTGGTTTGTGGCAGGAAATACACCAGCTTTATTCACTCGCTGATTATTATGGCATTCTCGCCGAGCGCGTTCAGGACGATGCCACCCGCAGCAATCTCAGCATCGAACAGTGCTATTTCAAAACCATGCTGCTCAGCACCGCCAGACCCAATCAGCTCAGACAAAACGAAATTGCTCAACTCGCTGCGGCATTTAATATCTGGGCAGAATTCTGCGAATTCAAAAAAGATGAAAACTCCCCTTTTGTGGTCGACCTGAAAAGTGATCAAGGTGCCTTGTATTCACAATGGAATAAAGACCACCTCGATACCACCAGCACCAACATTCGCTATGTGCATTTAAGTCGTCTGGTGAATATTGTTAACTCACGTATTATCAATCCCGATCAGGTGGAGGGTGTGGGACTTGACATCAAAATGCTTGCACCTTCCTTGCTGCGCCATTTGGTTCAATCATGGAGCGCTTCTTCCCAACGTGCTTTTGCAAGAACCCAGACTGGCGGCAAAATTTCTTTGGCCTTTGGTCTGGGTGCGGTGCATCACTTCATTTCCAACGGCCAGGATTTTGGCAAAATGCTCATGGGCGGTAATGAATTACTGGTGTTGCAGGATGATGACAACCCCTTCCTGAGTACGAGCGGAAATCGCAATTATGGTTTCAGTGATGAAATCAGAAGCGGTGGCGATGTCTGGTCTTTAAATGCAGTTGCCTCAACCGCCAAGGCAACACCTTCCCAAAAAGATTTGATTCGCGTTAAGGCACACAATGTTTTCCCCGCCTACCAATGCGACATGATTGATACCAGCCCGGGCGGCTATTGCCTGCAATGGAATGGCGCTGCACCACCACAATTAAAAACTGGCGAAATCATCTGCATTAAAGAAGCAGAACAGGAAAACTGGAGTGTGGGTGCGGTGCGCTGGATGAAAAAAGTCAGCAGCACCAGCGTCAGGCTGGGGCTGGAATTACTCGCACCGCATGCGGAAGCCGTGGGTGCCAAAGTGATTCATCGAGATGGTGCAACCACAGAATACATGCGCGCCATTCGCTTGCCTGAGCTGAAATCGATTCAACAGGCGAGCACACTGATTACGCCACAGCTCACCTTTAAAACAGGCTACAAGGTTCTGCTCAATGTTGGTGGAGAAGAGCTGCGCTTGCAATTACTCAAAGAGGTGGGTGCAACCGCCAGTTTCAGCCAGTTTGAATACAAACTGCTCGGTGAAAAACTGAAGTCGGCGGAATCTGACATAAGCATCGATGACGAGAGTGAATTTAACTCGCTGTGGACGAGTATTTAGGACTCCATTAAACTGATTTGCGGTTTTCCCCGCATTTTTTAATCCATTTCCCTTACCTGTGAACTATGAGCCAATCTGCCCTCTCGACACTTCATTTGCTGATTCTCCACGAATCGACCGATCTGGCCGAACAAATGATCAACAGTTTGCGCAATGCAGGCCATGCCACTCGCGCACACCACATCAATGTCGATGATGATTTCACCGAACTGCTCCAGTCCAAGGCGTGGGATATGTTTGTTGCTCGACCGCAAACAGATTTTCTGAATGTAAACGATGCCATTTTGCAAATTCAGAAACTCGAAAAAGATTTACCTGTCGTCGTGCTACTCGATGATGAAGACCTCGATACCGTCAACGATTATCTGAAAACAGGCGCAGAAGATGCGATTCCCCAAAGTGATGCCCTGCGTTTGCAACTGGTGGTTGCGCGTGAGCTCAAAAATCTTGCCAATCGCAGAAAAATGCGTGATGCAGAACGCGCTATCAAGGAAACAGAAAAACGTTCCAGCCAACTGCTCGATCATTCCAAAGATGCGATTGCCTATGTGATTGATGGCATGCACGTTTATGCCAATCAGGCTTACATCGAACTGTTCGCCTTTGATGATGAAGAAGATATTGAAGTCACGCCCATTATGGATTTGATTGCGCCTTCTGATAAAAATAAATTCAAGGAATTTATTAAAGAAGAAAGTGAAGAAGAAATCCGTGAAATCAAATTAAAGGGCTTGAAACAAAATGGTGATGAGTTAAGCATCACTCTGGTACTTGCCAAAGCAGAATACGATGGTGAAGTCTGTACGCAAATCAAGATTCCCGCTTCTGCTGAAGACCCTGAGCTCAAAGCGCAACTGGAAACACTCAAAAATCAGGACATGGTGACCGGCCTGCCCAATCAGAATGTTTTTGAAAGAAAACTGGATGCCGCTGTAGAAAAAGCAGTGAAAGAAAATGGCACCTATGCGCTTTATCAAATCCGTCTTGATTATTTTAACAAAACCAAGGCAGCCGTCGGTGTCGCCGAAAGTGATATTTTATTAGGCAATATTGCCGAAAAACTGCAAGCCTATTTTCCCGAACCCAATATCCTCGCGCGTTTTGGTGCAGAAGTATTTGCTGCGATTGATTTTGACAAAGGTTTTGATAAGGCCAAAGAGCATGCTGAAAAAATTCGTCGCGAAATTTCTGAACATATGTTCGAAGTAGACAAGCGTACCGTACAAATAACCGTCAGTATCGGTATCGCCTTTATCAACGAAGTCACAACTGATGGTAATGTTATTCTCAACAAAGCCTATGAAGCCTGTCACCTTGCCTACGAAAATGGCAAACAAGGCAATGAGGTGAATGCCTATCAACCTGCGGCAATCAAGAAAACTGCACAGAATATCAATATCAATCAAACACTTCAGGAAGCAATGGAGAATGGCCAACTGAAAGTGCTTTATCAACCCATCATCAACTTGCAAGATGAAACCGATCAATCCTATGAAGTATTTATGCGCCTGCATGATGATGAAGAGAAACCCATATCGCTGGAGGATTATCTCGACGGCATTTCCACCGATGAAATTGGTGAGAAAATCGATCGATGGGTTATCTTGCAGGCAGTCAAGGCATTGGCAGCAAAAAGAGCTTCGGGCAGCAATATCAAACTGTTTATCAACCTGATGCCACGCACGGTATTGGATGAAAAATTTGGTCAATGGCTGGCAACTGCACTCAAGGCAGCGAAGTTACCTGGCAATAGTCTGGTGTTTCAGGTTGCCGAACCTGATGCGCTGTCGCATTTAACTTCAGTTGCAAGCTTTGTAAAGGAACTCAACAAATTAAATTGCGCATTTGCGGTGAAGAATTTCGGCGGCTCGCTCAATCCATTCAACATTGTGCAACATATCAATGTTGATTATTTCCGGGTTGATCATTCCTTTGTTCAGGATTTGAATAATGCTGAAAACAAAAAAGCGATTACGGGTTTAATTACAGGCATTCACGATCGCGAAAAGAAAATCATTGTGCCTTTTATTGAAAGTGCTTCCATGCTTTCAAGTGTGTGGCAAATGGGTGCAGATTATATTCAAGGCTTCTACTTCCAGGAGCCACATCCACAGATGGATTATAATTTTGCAGGTGAGGAATAAAACCTGAGTGTTACAAGGATTTTGCCTTTAACAATTCCTCAATATCTTTTTCGGCAATTCCCATTAAATACAGAATACCATCAAGGCCAAACGTGCTGATGGATTGCTTGGCGCTTTCCTTCACCAAAGGCTTGGCTCTAAATGCGATGCCCAAACCTGCCACACTCAACATTTTCAAATCATTCGCACCATCACCCACCGCAATCACTTGCTGCAAATCAATGTGCTCTTTTTCTGCCAGTGCTTGAAGCAGTTGCGCTTTTTTTTCTGCATCCACCACTTCACCACACACCTTGCCACTTAATTTGCCATCGATAATTTCAAGCTGATTAGCAAACACATAATCCATACCCAGCTTTTCCTTAATATAACGCCCGAAATATTCAAAACCACCTGAAATAATTGCGGTTTTGTAACCGAGCACGCGCAGTGTTGAAATCAGACGCTCCGCACCTTCGGTTAAACGCAAATTGGCCGCGATTTCTTTTAAACAACTTTCGTCCAAACCCTGCAACAAGCCCAGACGTTTGGAAAAACTTTCCTTGAAATCCATTTCACCACGCATGGCACTTTCTGTGATGGCACTCACTTGCTCGCCTGCGCCTGCATGTCTGGCCAATTCATCAATCACTTCAGCTTCAATCAGGGTGGAATCCATATCAAACACCACCAGACGGCGATTACGACGAAAAGCGCTATCCATCTGGAATGCAATATCAATTTCCAGTTCGCTGGAAATGCTCAAAAACCGTTTGCGTAGTTCGTCAATATTTTCAGGCTCACCGCGAATCGATAGCTCAATACATTCTGCCGAATGCTTGTTCTGGTTGCCTGAACTGTCTTGCCGTAAAGCCACACGACCTGATAAACGGGTAATCGTTTCAATGTTCAAACCATGTGCCGTCACCACTTCACTCACACGGTTCAGATTACTGGCGCTCATTTTTTTACTGAGCAAGGTGAGTATGTAGCGATTTTTGCCTTGTTCCTGCACCCAGTCGTTATATTTTTCTGCGCTGATGGCTTTCCATGAAACTTCAATCGGCGCTGATGAAAAATGATTTTTTAATTTTTCAATCAACTGGTCGATTTCATAGTTTGAATCGATGCCAATCAATATCCCAAGCGCCAGTGTGTTATGAATAACCGACTGGCCAATATCAAGCACATCGGCTTGATACTGTGCAAATATGGCGCTGATGTCCCGCGTAAGCCCGGGATGATCACGCCCGTTAATCTGGATTAAATAAACCTGCTGCATTTATACCAACTCTTTTTGTGTATTCGCCTGATTCACTTCTACCCGATCCACTTTTTGCAAACCTCTGGGCAATTTCATACCTCTGCGACCACGCTCGCCCACATAGTGTTCAAGCTCCTTGCGATTGAGTGAAAGATGTCGTTTGCCTGCATGAATAATCAGTTCATCTTTTTCAGCAAGCAGTACCGTTGCAACCACCACTTCTTCCCCCGCTGCTGCCTTGGCGGAAGGAATGTTGATGATTTTGTTACCCTTGCCTTTGGCCAGTTCAGGCAACTCACTCAAAGGGAAGCACAACAGTTTGCCCTCACTACTGATTGCAGCCACCAGAATATTATTACCCTCTGGTAATTTTACAGGTGGTAATACTTTGGCATTTTTAGAGAGCTTGAGCACCGCCTTGCCGTTTTTATTGCGGGTCACCAGCTCTTTTAATTCGACAATGAATCCATAACCCGCATCCGAATTAAATAAATATTTTTGATTATCTGCCCCCATCATCACGCCTTCAAAAGTTGCTCCAGGCGGGCAGCTTAATTTGCCTGACAAAGGCTCACCCTGCCCTCTCGCCGAAGGCAAGGTGTGTGAAGGCAGCGCATAGGTTCGCCCTGTGGAATCGAGAAACACCGCAAGCTGATTACTTTTGCCCAAGGCCACCATTTTCAGTTGATCGCCCGCCTTGTAACTTAAAGTGGCGCCATCAATATCATGACCTTTTGCTGCACGCACCCAGCCTTTTTCAGACAGCACAACAGTAACGGGATCGGTCGATACCAAATCTTCTTCCTTGATGGCCTTGGCTTCGGCGCGTGCTACCAGAATGGAACGACGTTCATCTCCATATTCCTCAATCACTTCCTTGATCTCGCTGGCAATCAGTTTTTTCATTCTGGCTTTTGAATTGAGGGTTTTTTCGAGCGTGTCGCGCTCTTCACTGAGTTCTTTTTGTTCGCCCTGAATTTTTTCTTCTTCCAGTTTTGCCAGATGACGTAATTTCAAATCGAGAATGGCTTCAGCCTGTCGGTCTGAAAGATTAAAGCGCTCCATCAATACGGGCTTGGGTTTGTCTTCGTGACGAATGATGGCAATCACTTCATCGATATTCAAAAAAGCAATTAAAAAACCTTCAAGAAGATGCAAACGGTCTTCCACTTTTTCCAAACGGAACTGCAAGCGTTTGGTAACAGTTTCAGTTCTGAATTCCAGCCATTCAGACAAAATGGTTTTAAGATTTTTTACCTGCGGATTGCCGTCGTTGCCAATCACATTCATGTTGATGCGATAGGATTTTTCAAGATCGGTGGTTGCAAACAAATGCAACATCAAGGCTTCCCTGTCGATGCGATTGGAACGTGGTTCAATCACCAGCCGTATCGGATTTTCGTGATCAGATTCATCACGCAAATCCGCCACCATCGGCAATTTTTTAGCCTGCATTTGCTGCGCAATTTGCTCCAGCACTTTGGCGCCTGACGTTTGATAAGGCAGTGCGGTAATCACAATATCGCTGTCTTCAAATTCATACACTGCGCGCATTTTGAGCGCACCCCTGCCTGTTTCATACATCTCGATAATGTCACTGGCGGGTGTGATGATTTCTGCATCGCTCGGGTAATCAGGGCCTTTCACCAGCGCACACAACTCTCTCACGCTGGTTTTGGGCTCTTCCAGTAACTGGATACAGGCTGCGCCAATCTCTCTGAGATTATGTGGAGGAATATCGGTTGACATACCCACCGCAATTCCGCTCGTCCCATTGAGCAGCAAGTTAGGCATGCGTGCAGGTAACAGCTTTGGTTCTTGCAGAGTGCCATCGAAATTGGGCTGCCATTCAACTGTGCCCTGACCCAGTTCCGTCAATAAGGTTTCCGCATATTTTGACAACTTCGCTTCGGTATAACGCATCGCTGCAAAGGATTTCGGATCATCAATCGAACCCCAGTTGCCTTGCCCTTCTACCAGTGGATAACGATAGGAAAAGGTTTGCGCCATCAACACCATCGCTTCATAACAGGCAGAATCGCCATGCGGGTGAAACTTGCCCAACACATCGCCCACCGTGCGTGCAGATTTTTTATACTTGGCTGAATTTTTCAAACCCAGTTCTGACATTGCATACACAATACGACGCTGAACCGGCTTCAAACCATCGCCCACATGCGGTAATGCTCTATCGAGAATCACATACATGGAATAATTCAGATAGGCATCGGTGGTGTAGTCTTTCAGCGATTTCTTTTCGATGTTGTTAAAGCTGCTGCTTAAATCACTCATGGTGTTTCCTCAGAAATTTTTTCAGCCAAACTAGACTTCGGCAGTGTGACCATTTTGTTCAATCCAGACCCGACGATCCGCCGCGCGTTTTTTCGCGAGCAACATATCCATCGATTCATCGAGCACCTGTTCGTCATCAATCACCAGTTGTACCAGCCGACGTGTATCTTCGGCCATGGTGGTTTCACGCAACTGTATGGGATTCATTTCACCCAAGCCCTTGAAACGCTGCACATCAATCTTGCCGCGTTTTTTTTCTGCTTCCAGACGCGCAAGCACACCTTGCTTTTCATCTTCATCGAGGGCGTAAAAAACTTCCTGACCAATATCGATGCGATACAGCGGCGGCATTGCTACGTAAATATGCCCTTCGCGAACCAGTGCGCGAAAATGTTTTACAAACAAGGCACATAACAAAGTGGCAATATGTAAACCATCGGAATCTGCATCGGCGAGAATACACACCTTGTCATAGCGCAAGCCTGATAAATCGCTGGAGTTCGGATCAACCCCGATTGCAATGGCAATGTCATGCACTTCCTGTGATGCCAGAATTTCATTGGAATCCACTTCCCAGGTATTCAGGATTTTTCCACGCAAAGGCATGATCGCCTGATACTCACGATTTCTTGCCTGTTTGGCAGAACCACCCGCTGAATCCCCTTCAACCAGAAACAATTCGGTGCGACTGGTATCCTGACTGCTGCAATCCGCCAATTTACCTGGCAAGGCAGGGCCGCTGGTGATTTTTTTTCGCTCAACTTTTTTGCTGGCTTTCAGACGTTTGGTGGCATTGTTAATCACCAGTTCGGCAATCGCTTCACCTGCATCGGTGTGTTGATTCAACCAAAGACTAAAGGAATCCTTAACTACGCCAGAAATAAAAGGTACCGCCTGACGTGATGAGAGTTTTTCCTTGGTTTGCCCTGAAAACTGCGGATCCATCATTTTGAGAGAAAGAATGTAGGCACATTTTTCCCACACATCATCGGGCGCAATTTTCACACCTTTTGGCACCAGATTTCTGAACTCACAGAATTCACGAATCGCCTCCAACAAACCTGCACGCAAGCCATTCACATGCGTGCCACCTTGCACGGTGGGAATCAGATTCACATAACTTTCTGTTGCAGCACCTTCACCCCCTTCGGGCAGCCATTGCACTGCCCAGTCGACTGCTTCTTCTTCAGTGCTGAAACTGCCAATAAACGGCTCGGCGGGCAGCACTTCAAAGCCCTGAGTGGTTTCAGTGAGATAATCAGCCAAACCATCCTGGTATAACCACGTAATACTTTCGTCAACGATTTTATCGTTAAACACAATTTCCAGCCCGGGGCACAACACTGCCTTGGCCTTGAGCAAATGTTTTAAACGTGGCGCAGAAATTTTAGGTGAATCAAAATATTTTTTCTCAGGCAAAAAACGCACGCTGGTGCCCGTTTTGCGTTTATTGCAATCATCGATTTTTTTCAATGGCGTGGCTTTATCACCCTGCTTGAAGCCCATGCGATATACACCACCATCACGATGAATCGTCACTTCCAGCACACTCGAAAGCGCATTCACCACCGACACACCCACGCCGTGCAAGCCGCCTGAAAACTGATAATTCTTGCCTGAAAATTTTCCACCCGCATGCAAACGAGTGAGAATCAGCTCCACGCCCGAAACACCTTCTTCCTTGTGAATATCTACCGGCATGCCTCGGCCGTCGTCACTCACTTCAACAGAGCCATCTTTATACAAAGTGACTTCAATTTTTTTGGCATAGCCTGCCAGTGCTTCATCAACACTGTTATCGACCACTTCCTGAACCAGATGGTTTGGGCGCGTGGTATCGGTGTACATGCCCGGGCGTTTTTTAACCGGATCAAGCCCGCTTAATACTTCAATTTCATCGGCGGTATAATTCGCTTTTGCCATACACTGCAATCCTGATTGAGCTTTATTGAGTTAACAAATGAATCTATGTGATTCAAGACTTCATACACAAGTCTTGATAGAAGGCCATGATCTCGGGCAAACAGGTTTCAAAATTCTGAAACCGATGATCGCCTCCTTCAATCACTTTTTGCGCACAAAGTTTATACTTTTTTTCAGCCAGACGATAATCCAGAACTTCATCGCCTGTCTCCAGCAAATTAAAAATCAACTCGGGCGCATGCAGTTCAAAACGTCCCATTTTTTTCAGGAAATCGATGTCTTGCTGCGTAAATACATAGTGTTCGCCTGTGTACGTATTCTCAAGATTTTCCCCGATTAAATCGGTAAAAAGAAATTCGGTTTCAGCCACGGGATTGATTAACACGGCCGGGCAAGCGTAGCTCTGTGAACACCACGCCGCATACAACCCGCCCATCGAACTACCCATCAATAAGGGTTGGGAATATCGTTGAAGCAAACCTTCAATCAGATTGACGGTTTTTTGAGGAGAAAAAGGTAAATCCGGAGAAACAAATTCAACGCCGTTAAATTGAGGATTGGCCGCCAGAAAAGTCTGGCAGGCCTGCGCTTTTTGTGACTGTGAAGATGACTGAAAGCCATGCAGGTAAATCAGGGTTGCAGAAAATGTTGCTGACATTATTGCTTGGGTTTAATGCTGGAAAAATCAAAATTTTTCAAACGACACACTTCGGTTTGAAATGTGCCGTCGTCATGGCAACGAATCCAGCGATAGGCGGGTGCCAGCTCATCAAGCGCAAAAGTATCCATTTCCGGTTTGAACTGGGCGCAAGTCGAGGGGCTTGAATAGTAAGGCACCTGATTGCGCAGCATCAGCCTGTCCTGATGAATATGCCCATAAATACACAGCTTGACGTTGTTATAGCAATCAAGGATTTTGAAGAAATCCTCTGCATCATCAATGGTTTGTTGATCAAGCCAGGCGCAGTTAATCGACATGGGGTGATGATGAAAACAAATCATGGTGGGTGAGTGCGAATCCTGCCTGAGTTGCTCATCAACATACGCCAGTTGCGCTTTTCCGAAATGGCCACCCACCTGATTTTCAACGCTGGAATTGAGCATCACAATGCGCCAGGGCGACGACTTCATATCACGCGCATGCACCACACAAGGCGCAACACAGGCTTCCCCGAATTCATCAATCATCGGTTGGGAATAATCGTGATTACCTTGTAAAAAATAACTGCGCACGTTCAGGCTTTTGATGAACCGATGAAAGCGTTGATACGATGCAGCACTGCCATCCTGGGAAATATCCCCTGTCGCCAATAACAAATCTATCGTCTGGCCATTGTCAGATACTTCCTGCTCAATCTGTTTCAGGGTTCGCTCAAACAGGCTCTGGGTTTCAATACCATAGATGGTTCCCTCCGGCTGTTCACGAAAATGAATGTCGGTAATTTGAAGAATGTTAAAGGTTTTGGACATAAGCAGGGCAAATCAGGAATGGCGTTATATATCGAGGCTGTAACCAAATTTAAGGCAGTAACTTAACCAGTCTGCCAGAAATTCATTGCACAACACTTTTTCATCTTGTTGCAGCATCTGTTTATTGGGATAGCTGTAATTTCCCTGCAACTTGCCAATGCCCTGAAAACTTAACACCTCAGCCATCGCAGCATCATGGTAAATACGCACTTCCATGCAGGTCGAACTCATAAAAGGTGTATCCGCTTGCTGACGCAGGAACAAGGTAGTGGTGTATTTACAGCGCTCGCTGATGTGAATATGAATTTTTCCCAATTCATGTTGCTGACGCGACAAGCCAAAGCTGCGCTCATCGCTGTGTTCAAAGTGGGGTAACAACTGCATCAACTTGGCGTAGTTTGCATCACACAAACTCATAAAAGCTGAAATATCAGGCACGTACTTACGTTTGAAAGTTGCCCTGATTTGCGTCTTTTCCACAAATATACCCTTTACTGTTTCTGATAAATCTGACTGCCTGATGCGCGAAATTCCTGCGACTTCTGCTTCATGCCTTCATCTGCATCGATAAATTTAACTGGCTGCCCCTGCGTTGCGGCGTAGTCTCGCACTTCCTGTGAAATTTTCATGGAACAAAATTTTGGCCCGCACATGGAACAAAAGTGCGCCACTTTGTGCGCTTCTTTTGGCATGGTTTCATCATGGTAGGCTCTGGCGGTATCAGGATCCAAACCCAGATTGAATTGATCTTCCCAACGAAATTCAAAACGTGCCTTCGACAGTGCATTGTCACGTATTTGTGCACCTGGATGGCCTTTTGCCAAATCCGCTGCATGGGCAGCAATCTTGTAGGTAATCAAACCGGTTTTTACATCGTCCTTGTCGGGCAAACCCAAATGTTCTTTGGGTGTGACATAACACAGCATCGCAGTGCCATACCAGCCAATCATCGCTGCGCCAATACCGGAAGTAATATGATCATAACCAGGTGCAATATCAGTCGTTAATGGCCCCAGGGTATAAAAAGGCGCTTCGCCGCATTCGCGTAATTGCTTGTCCATGTTTTCCTTAATCAGGTGCATGGGCACATGACCTGGCCCTTCAATAAACGTTTGCACATCATGCTTCCATGCCACTCTGGTTAGCTCACCAAGCGTTTCCAGTTCAGCAAATTGTGCTTCGTCATTGGCATCGGCAATCGAACCGGGTCTTAAACCATCACCGAGTGAAAATGACACATCGTATTGTTTGAGAATTTCACAAATATCTTCAAAGTGTGTGTAGAGAAAATTTTCCTTGTGATGTGCCAGACACCATTTGGCCATAATCGAACCACCACGAGAAACAATGCCTGTGACTCGCTTCGCAGTCATCGGCACATAAGCCAAACGCACACCTGCGTGAATGGTAAAGTAATCGACACCTTGTTCAGCCTGTTCGATGAGTGTGTCGCGAAAAATTTCCCAGCTTAAATCTTCGGCAACGCCACCCACTTTTTCGAGAGCCTGATAGATAGGCACGGTACCAATCGGTACAGGAGAATTGCGAATAATCCATTCGCGTGTTTCGTGAATGTTGTTGCCAGTGGAAAGATCCATCACCGTGTCCGCACCCCAACGGGTAGACCAGGTCATTTTTTCAACTTCTTCTGCAATGGAAGAAGACACCGCCGAATTGCCGATATTGGCATTCACTTTCACCAGAAAATTGCGCCCGATAATTTGCGGTTCAAGCTCAGGGTGATTGATGTTGGCAGGCAATACCGCGCGTCCACATGCAATTTCATCACGCACAAACTCAGGGGTAATTTCCAGGGGAATCGCTGCACCAAAACTTTGACCTTCATGTTGCTGATTCAAGGCGGCAACATTGGCACGCTTCATGTTTTCACGCACCGCAACATATTCCATTTCAGGAGTAATGATGCCTCGTTTGGCATAATACATTTGCGAAACATTACGCCCTGCCAAAGCCCGCAGCGGATTTTTCAAATTCGGAAAACGAATGTTTGCAAGTGCTTCATTTTGTAAACGGCTCTGCCCATAAACAGACGATACAGCGGACAGCCGCTCGGTATCACCACGCGCGGCTATCCAGTCTGCTCTTACAGCAGGCAAGCCCTTGCAAATATCAATCTCAATCGCAGGGTCGGTATAGGCACCCGAAGTATCATACACACGAATCGGTGGATTGATTTCAACACCACGCTCGGTGCGTGTTTCGGTTTGTAAAATTTCGCGCATGGCCACCTGCACACCTTGCCCACCTTTCACATAAATTTTTCGTGATGCAGGAAAGGGCGCTCTGGCAGAAGCACTGAGTTCTGCTGACCGTGTAAAAATAGGTTCCCTGATTCTGTCTTTGTGAACACCCATGCCTTTGCCTTTAACTGCCAATAAAAATTTAATCATATCAGCTATACCCATAGTGAAAAACTGAATTAGCCGTTATGCTGCGCGCCATGCAAATATCTGCCTTCCTTTTCATCATCCTTGCAGTCTTGCTGATTGGCAGCCCTGTCGCCCACGCCGAAGATTTGCTGCAAATCTATCAGGCCATTCAGCAAAATGACCCCAACTGGCGCTCAAAACAACATGCCTGGGAAGCAGGCAAACAAAGCAAGGGCATTGGTCGCGCGTACATGCTGCCCAATGTGGTGTTCAGTGGTGAACATAAAGAAGTGAAGGATCAGGCAGACTGCCCTGCCAGCAACCCGATGTGTGTGTCTGAAGATGAATACGATTCCACAGGCTATCAACTGCAAGTGGTGCAACCCTTGTTTAATAAGGAAAAATGGCACATCTATAGACAAAACAGGGCACACTTTGAGCTGGCAGAACTGGAATATGAGAGTGCATTGCAAAGCAATATCTATGATACCGCCGTGCTCTATTTCGAGGTGATTCGCACACAGGTGAATTACAACCTCGCACAAGGCGAGCAGAAAGCACTGGAAACACAACTCAGGGAAATCAGCGCCAAGGCTGAAGCAGGCGTGAGTGACCAAACCGAAGTCATCGAAACTCAAGCTTCATTTGATTTGGCAACAGTGCGACAAATTACCGAACTGGGTTATCTCAAGGTTGCCTATGAAGATTTGATTACCCGCACGGGAATTGCCAATCCCACCATTCTGAATCTGTCGCAAGACTACCCCATAGAACACCTCAAACCTTTTAATGAAAAAGTCTGGACAGATAAAGCCAAACTCAACAGCCCCAACGTCAAGGCGCTGCATAAAAGTGTAGAAATTGCCAAACAAAACATGCGCCGTAACACCTCAGGTGTTTACCCGACGGTTGAGCTGTTTGCTTCCATTGCACATCAGGATCAGGAAGGCGGTAACTTTGTAGTGAGCGGTGAACAGGAATCTGTGGGCATTCGTGTTCAATGGCCTCTGTTCGTCGGTCTCGGCGATTACTACACCAACAAACAGCAGCGAGCGCAATTCATGCAAAGTACCGATGATGCGTTGGCAGAAGAACAAAAGTTTATGTACTACGTCACCAATCGTTTTCGTTCCATCTACACCGATGTGCTCAGTGTAGACGCACGCAAAAAAGCGCTGGCTTCTTCAGAACGCGCACTCAGGGCGGTGCGTGCGCAATATGAAATTGGTTCACGCGACATGATTGATGTGCTCAACGCACAGCGCAACTTTTTTTCTGCACAAAGAGAATATGCTCATGCACGCATTGATTATGTGCTGCACAATTTGCAACTAAAATTATTTGTCGGCGAACTGAGCGAACAGGATTTGAAAGAGTTGAATCAATGGCTGGTGAATGATCCTGAACTCATGGGTTTTGAAAGCATTCCCTGATCGACTTTTTTATACTAGCGCTTTGGGTAGAAAAAAATACACAAGCCACCCAAAGACAACACCACAAACAGTAGCGCAAAAAAATCCACCACCCACACACCTGCTTTTCCAAACAGGCGACCACTGTGCAAATCGAGCAGGACACGTTCCATATTGATGCCAGGAAACACCAGTTCTGCGTGTAATGCCTGTGGCAATTCTGTTTTCACCGCTGCTTCTATTCCAGATACATCAAAAACAGGAAAAAACCTTTCCACAGACAAACTGTCAAGATTCATCAAATAAGCCTGTTGATTGTGTGCCACCAGCACCATGTGATTAGCTTCGAGCATATACACGGTATCAAGAGGCAGAACAAAGTCATCGAGCCTGACAAGTTCAAGAAAGCGGCTTGTGGTATCCAGTAAAAAAATTTCACGCTCATTGGCAAGCACAACATAATCCTGCGCTTTCAGAAAATGTTGAAGCGCCCCACTGCATTCTGCATAAGGGTGTGCATCGACATAAAACTGATTGTCGTAGCAATGAAAATAATGTTGTCCGTTACTGTACGCGCTGTGTTTTTCAGGCACTGGATTCAAACCATACATCGCTTTTAACCAGTCGTTTTTAAGTAAATGTTTATTAAAACCCAGTTCATCACTGTGATTGATTAAAATGCCAGTCAGCGCAAGCCATACCACCATCAAAAAAACAAACACGCCCAAACGCCTGTGCCAGGTGCGTAAAAACAGCATCAAACGAAAAGATTGTTGTGGCGAAGATGACATGAGGATTTATGCACCTGATAAATGCGCGTCGAGATACAGTACGAAACGCGCCATTTTTTTAACTGCATTGACCGACAGTGTTGCACCAGTGATGTTATCAACAGGCTGATTGAGTTTGAGCTGCTCACCCGCCATTTCCAGCCCCATGTGATTGAGCTGCTGTGCAAAAGCAGGATAACGGATTTCATAACCACGACTCTCACGGAACACCAGAACCTCAAACTTTGTGATGGTGTTGTTCTGCACAATAAAACCCAGGGTAATCGGTTTGTCTCGCCCTATTTCTTCAACAATCCATGCGCGCTTGTTTTCTGCTTGCCAGTAACGCAGCCTTGGGCTGGACGGTAGATATTTCAACTGCGTAGTCAACTGCGCTCTTAACGCTTCATCAAACCAGATAACCTTGCTTTCAAAATCTGCACCAAGGTTCTGGCTTAAAAAATCCTGTTGTGACAGATAAATCTGTTCATCTACACCTGCCCATACATTGATATTCAAACTCCCCAGCAGTAAAAATAATACAAGAAAATTTCTGGAATTTAACAAGACAGGATTCCCGAATTAAAACATATAGCTGTGAATCAGCTCATTGAGTTTTTTCGCATCAACAGGTTTGCCAATGCAGTTATCCATACCGGCGTTCAAACAAATATCCCTTTGGTCATCAAGCAAGTGTGCTGTGAGCGCAATAATCACCACTGGCAACATCTGATTCTGCCGCTCCCATTGTCGAATTCTGCGTGTCGCTTCATAACCGTCCATTACTGGCATTTCACAATCCATCAGAATCAAATCAAAACTTCTGTCATCTGCCTGCACTTTATCCAAAGCTTCTTTTCCATTCACAAGCATCTCCACACTGTGACCCAATTTCTGCAAGATGCCTCTCACCACCATTTGATTCACTTCATCATCTTCCACCAGCAAGATACGCAACTTTTCACTCTGCGCGGCGCTACTTCCTTTGTGTTCTTCACCACCCAGCATACCTTGCCTGTCCATCTGAATGGTATTCACAAAAGCTTCGTACAAGTCTTTGGCAGCGCAAGGTTTCTCAACCGCCAGTGAAATACCCGCATCATTCAACTGTTTACGAGTAGGTAAATTGGCAATCGATGTCAGCAGCACTCTGGGAATGTTGCTTAAACTTTCGTACTCATTCATGTGTTTGCCCAGTTCAAGCCCGTCCATCACTGGCATGTACAAATCAATCGATACCAGATCGAAACTGACCTTTGCCTTTTCGCTTTGCAACAGCATGTTCAGCGCTTGCTCGCCATTATGTGCCACATAGGCTTCCATACCCCAGCGCCCCACCTGAACCTTTAACAACTCGCAGAAGGTGAAATTGTCATCAACAATCAGAATGCGTACACCTTGCAATTCTTTTTGTCTGAATTCGCGTTTGTGTACAAATTTTCCTTCATAAGGCGGGAGACTCAACTTGAACCAGAAAGTTGAACCCAGCCCTTTACGGCTGCTGAAACCCATTGAGCCGCCCATCATATCAACCAGCTGTTTGCAGATGGTCAGCCCCAAACCCACGCCACCACTTTCGCGCGCAATGGTTGAACTGCGTGAAGGCTCTGCCTGGGAAAACGCATCGAACAAGGTTTGTTGATAACTTTCTTCTATGCCTTCACCCGAATCAATCACGCTGATTTTTATCAGGCCACTTTCCAGATCGAGCACCAGTACCTTGACAATGATTTGCCCCTCAGGTGTAAACTTCAAGGCATTGTTTAACAGGTTGCCCAGAACCTGTTTGACACGTTGCGCATCGCCCTGAACCAATGGAGGTACATTGGGATCAATATCCGCAATCAATTCCAATGATTTTTCTATCGCCCTCGCCTTGTACAAATCAATGGTTTCCAGCAGCAGCGCTTCCAGATCAAACGCAGCGGATTTGATTTCCATATTGCCTGCTTCTATTTTGGAATAGTCGAGAATATCGTTAATGATGGTCAATAAAGCCTGACCACTCTGATAGATGACGTTGTTATAGTGTTTGTTGGTTGGGTCCTGTAAACGCTCAGCCAACAATTCCGACATACCCAGAATGCCTGTCATGGGCGTGCGAATTTCATGACTCATTTTTGCAATGAATTTGCTCTTGGCTTTATTGTCCGCTTGTGCCTGCACCGCTTGTTCGCGTAGAAACCTGATGCGCACACCCAAGGCAAAGGAAATCAACACCGCCTCAATGACACTGCCAACTTGTGCCGCGTAAATATAAGAGTAGTCGTAAGGCATCAAACCCAGAAAAGCGAGCGCCGCCAGCACCACGGTAATTGTGAAGATAATCCATGCAATCACATAATACATTGCATAGCGAACCTTGCGATTCCAGCAATAAATACCCACCACAATGTAACTCACACACGCAATCGTCATATTGACTGCAAGCAAGTTCGATGGCAGTTCGTTGTTACCCGAAAAGAGTGGCAGCAAGAACAGTGCTGCGCTTGCAGCAATCGCATAAAAATACCAGACCAGCCACTGACTGATTTTTTGCAGCGCCAGAAATTCCACGATAAACAAACTGGCAAACACACTCACCGAAGCAATGGCTGCAATGACCAGAAAATCCCCCAGCGCTTTATACTCTGGCCAGAAATACTGAAACCCGAAGCCGCTTTGTGCAACAAAGTAACAGCCTGTCGAGGTGATATAGGCAGTATAGAATAAGTAGGCCAAATCCCTCGTTGTCACAAATACAAAAAAATTGTAGATGGCGAGTGCTGCAATCAAACCGACAAAAGCACCGTAAAGGAAATTTTTTATCTGGCTGCTGGCGCTGATACTGGTATCGTTATCGACATAAACAGAAAACAGAAAATGAATTTTGTGTTCAAGGCGGACAAATATTTCAATATCCTGATTAGGCTGCACGCTGAAGGGTAATACCCAATCGGGATGCTGGTAGGGTTTATCAGAAAACTGATCAACATTTTTGACAAGTTGTTTGCGCGTGAGCGAACCATGCTCGACAAAATACACTTCAACATCGTGAATAAGCGAATTGTTAATACGCAGATACCAGCGGTCGGTGCTGATTTCACCAAAAGGCAAATACATTCTTAGCCAGACAGGTTTCTTGCTGAAACCCAGATCGAGTATGTCTCTTTTATTCTGACTCCAGCTTTCTTCATTCAGCCTGCGCACCTTGTCAAAATTCAGGTTGCCTTGCTGGTCATGCAGATAATCCACACGCGAACTGATATTGACACCACCATCGACAATTTTGACCAAATCACGATAGGGTAAAATTTCCATGGCATTGGCAAATAACAAGCCGCTCAATAATGAAGCAAGTAACAAAAAACCCGTGTTCCCAATCCTTTTGATTTCCATAATTGAACAAAATTTTCTGGTTGCGTTTTTTTAATGATTATTATGTTTTTACTTATATGTCAGTAACTTACCCCCTGACTGCTGTAGAGGCAAGTCTTTATATTTTTACGTTTTAATGTAATCTGAGCGCTTTCGCATACGCTTGTTGCATGACATGTTCAAAAAAATCCTCTTGTTGAGTTTGACGCTACTGGTCATTTTATTGGTGGGTATCACTTATGGATTGAAATCCATCGGCATCAATCCCCTGCTTTGGCTGAGCATGCCTGAGCAATCCAGTTTTCAGGGGCAAGCATCTGGCTCAAAAATTTCAATCCAGTTGCAACAGGTTGCACAGGGTTTCAGCCAGATTACCGACATGCAGTTTTTCCCCGACAGCGAGCACAAACTGCTGGTACTGCAAAAAAGTGGAGAACTGATTGAGGTGAATCTGGAACAGGGTAGCCGACAGCAGCTCGCTACCATTCCTGTTCTGACTGCCTCGGAACAGGGCTTGCTGGGCGTGGCGATTCACCCCGATTTCCCCAGAATCCCCTGTATTTATCTCAATTACGTGCTCAGCAAACACAACAAGGACACCAGCCGTGTTGCCGAATGGTGTGTGAGCTGGGAAGGCAGTGATGCGCTGTGGTACGAAAACAAGGTGGTGTTTGAACTGGAGCAGCCTTATCGCAACCACAATGCCGGACACCTCATATTCGATGCGCAGGGCTTGCTGTATATCCCCTGGGGAGATGGTGGCAGCGGCGGCGATCCACAAAATTATGCGCAGAATCTTCAAAGTTATCTGGGCAAGGTGCTGCGCATCAATCCTGAAGCCTTTAACAATGAATTGGCGTATTCGATTCCCGCAGACAATCCCTTCGTGGGAGACGAAAGTATTCCCGCTGAAATCTACGCCTGGGGTTTGAGAAATCCGTGGAAACTCAGCTTTGATCCGCAAGGCAGGTTAATTGCAGCCGATGTGGGGCAGGACAAATGGGAAGAAGTGACTTTTATATTGGCAGGCAGAAATCATGGCTGGAATCAGGTAGAAGGCACGCACTGTTTCAAACAGGATTGCGCGCATGAAAATACTGTTTTTCCCTTTATTGAGTATGGCCATGATTTAGGGCGCTCGATTACCGGTGGCTATGTGTATCTCGGTAAACGCATTCCGCAATTAAGCGGCAAATATATTTATGGTGATTTTGTGAGTGGGCAACTGTGGGCAGCGGATTTGCCTGAGCAGGAAAATCCGGGCAGCCTCAATACCGAAGAGCACGCCAGAAGTTATACCCCCATTTATCAGCTCGGCCAATGGCCCTTGCTCATTTCCACTTTTGCACGCGATGGCGCAGGTGAAATCTATGTCGCTGATTTTGCTCGTGGTGCAATTTTTAAAATTTCACCCACCAGCACGTCTAACAACGAGGTCACATACTAATGTTTACGCTTCCACGAATTCTGATTTTACTGTCGGGCTTTTTGTTATGGGCATGTGAAACCAAAATCGAAAGCCACACCAAACCCTATATTGCGAAGCAGCAACCTGTGTTTTATCAGGACGGAAAAATCCAGCACATTCAATCCAGCAATCCTGTGGTACATCGGCTGGTTTTAATCGGCGATGCGGGTAAATCCAATATTGAACCTGGACTCAGTACGCTTAAAGCGATTACCACGCGCCTTAAAAAGCTCAAGGACACTGAAGAACCGATTGTATTTCTGGGAGACAATCTTTATCAGAAAGGGTTTCAAAGTGACAACACCCAATGTGAAAACGGCAGTACGGAATCCCAACGTCTCGACGTACAACTCGATGTTGCCAGACACAGCAATAACGTCGCCTACTTTGTGCCAGGCAACCATGACTGGGATTATCACAAGGACCCCGACATGAAACTGATGCTCAAACAAAAAACCTACATTGAACTGTGTGGCACCAACAGCTACCTGCTACCCAGTGATAACAAGGGCATGAAACTGGTTTCGATACAGGAGCATCTCTACTACACCATGATTTTTCTCGACAGCCATGCCTTGATGTTCGCAACTGAAGAAAAACAAAAACAGGCCTATGATCTGCTTGAAGGTTCCATGAAACTCGCCGATGCACAAAAACCATTGATTCTTTTTGCGCACCATCCGATTGCAACACATGGCCCACACGGTGGTTGTTATCAGCAGGATTACTTTGGCCATGCGATCATCAACTTTTTCAGACGTAATGGCATTTCATGGGGGCAAGACATCAATGCAAAAGAATACGCTGCCTACATAGAAAAAATTCACAGCGTGATTCCTGACAATCGCAAGGTTATTTTTGCTGCAGGGCATGATCACAATCTGCAAATACTGTATGGCAGCCAGAATGTCGATTACGTGCTGGTGAGCGGCTCAGGTTCACACACTGATCCTGCCTGTCATGGCAGCGACACGCTTTTCTCGCAGGAAGCATTGGGATATATCGAACTGGTATTCAGACAAGGCGGTGAAATCACTGCCGATGTGTTCACGTTTGAACCTGCAAATAATCGCCTGAGTCGAGCGTATTCACAGCGGTTATTTTAATACATGAAGGCGTGGGCAACCCTTAAAAATCATCATCTGGAACAACTGATTTTCCGCAATCGCATTGTGTTTGCCTTTGTGACGGTTGCCTTTCTGATTCTGCTGTTGCTGTCACGCATGTTTTTTCTGCAAGTGTTGCAGTTTGAACATTATCGCACCGCTTCTGATAAAAACCGCATTCAGGTAATGCCCTTGCCGCCGATTCGCGGGCTTATTTATGATCGTCATGGTGTATTACTCGCCAGTAACAAGGCCGACTTTTCTCTTGCCATTCTGGTTGAACATACACGCGACATGGAAGCCACGCTTGAACAATTATCCATGCTCGTCACCATCACCGACGACCAGATTGATTCCTTCCGAAAACGCATCAAACAATATCGCAGACCTTTTGATCCGGTTTTTCTGAGAGCATCACTCACTGAAGAAGAACTTGCGATTCTGGCAGCCAGTCGCCATCGTTTTCCAAGCGTGGTAGTCGAGGGTGAGCTGATTCGCCATTATCCTTTTCAGGATATTTTTTCACACAGTATTGGCTATGTTGGCCGCATCAATCAGGAAGAACTGGCCAATCTCGAAGAGCCGGGAAATTACAAAGGCAGCCATTACATTGGTAAAACCGGACTGGAAAAATATTATGAAACCGCGCTGCATGGTAGAACCGGTTTACAAAAAGTGGAAACCGATGCACATGGAAGAATTCTTCGCACGCTTGAAGAACAACTGCCTGAACCCGGACATAATCTTAACCTGCATCTGGATTTTAAATTACAAAAGCTGGCAGGTGAATTGCTCGGTGACCGACGTGGCTCCATTATTGCCATTGAACCGAAAACTGGCGGCATTCTCGCCTTTGTGAGTCGCCCTGGTTTCGACCCTAATCTGTTTGTTACAGGCATCAGCCAGAAAGATTATAGCGAACTGCGTGATTCACCCGACCAACCTCTGTTCAACCGCAGTATTCAAGGCCGCTACCCACCTGGCTCAACCATTAAACCGATTGTCGGGCTTGCCGGTCTGGAGCATAAAAAAACATTCTGGTGGAAAAAAATTTCTGATCCGGGCTGGTACAAACTCGACAGCGAAGAGCGACTGTATCGCGACTGGAAACGTGAAGGACACGGTGAAGTGAATCTCGATAAAGCCATTTACCAAAGTTGTGATGTGTTTTTTTATGATCTCGCGTTGCA
This sequence comes from uncultured Pseudomonadales bacterium, assembly GCA_964557005.1. Taxonomy (GTDB): domain Bacteria; phylum Pseudomonadota; class Gammaproteobacteria; order Pseudomonadales; family JBECKS01; genus JBECKS01. Next base: position 475,088 of record CAZKYI010000002.1, on the reverse strand, counting down.
GTTGGGTATCGATAACATTCACAATTTTATGCAGCCTTTTGGTTTTGGTGTGAGAACCGGAATCGACATTGGCCCGGAAGTGGCAGGTTTGCTCCCTTCCAGAGAATGGAAACGCCGAACCCAACGCGTACACTGGTATCCTGGCGAAACCCTGATTGCAGGCATTGGTCAAGGTTATATGCTCGCAACACCGCTGCAACTCGCTGTTTCCACTGCCATACTGGCAAATAAAGGTGTGAAGATTGTTCCGCGTTTGGTTAGAAGTATTGAAGACAGTCATCAGGTACAGATTTCACCCATACAGGAAAGCAGAGGCTCAATTAAACTGACTGAGCAGGAAAACTGGGAACACATGTTTCGCTCTATGGAAAAAGTGATGCACTATCCTCATGGCACCGCTTTCTCAAGTGGGCGCACCGCAAAATATCGAATTGCGGGAAAAACCGGTACGGCACAGGTGAAGGGCATTGCGCAGGGCGAAGAGTATGATGAAAAAGAAGTGGCCTTGCGCCATCGTGATCATGGTTTGTTTATCGGCTTTGCACCGGCTGATAATCCCCAAATTGCAATCGCCGTGATTGTTGAAAATGGCGGCAGTGGCAGTTCAGCCGCTGCACCTTTGGCTCGGAAAATTTTCGATGCCTATTTGTTGAAATAAACTGACAAGAATTCGCTATGGCCAATCGGGATTTTCAAAGAAACTTTTCAGGCTTCCATGACAACAGGCCATCACGCTTTTCTTTTTTGCGTTTGCTGCATGTTGACTGGTTGATGTTCGTGCTGCTCACCATTCTGTGTTGCTATGGCCTGCTGGTGCTGTTTAGCGCAGCCGATCAAAGTTATACCGCCCTGTCCTCACAAATAAAAAAAATCCTGCTCTCCTTTGTGGTGATGTTGGTTGTTGCACAACTTCCACCCCGTTTTTATCAAAGGTTGTCCCCCCTGTTATACATCATTGGCGTATTGTTGTTATTGTCGGTACTGATGTTTGGCAGCGATGCAAAAGGTGCGCAGCGCTGGATTGGCATTCCAGGCTTGCCGCGTTTTCAACCTTCAGAATTTATGAAAATTTTCATGCCGATGATGATTAGCTGGTATCTGGCTGAGCGTGTGCTCCCCCCAAAAGCCAAATATGTTTATGTCACGCTGCTGCTGATTTTGCTTCCAACTGCAATGATTGCTGCTCAACCCGACCTGGGCACTTCGATTTTAATTGCTTCTTCGGGTTTGTTTGTGCTGTTCCTTGCAGGTATTCGCCTGCGCATTATTTTCAGTTTTATTGCCTCTGCCCTGATTGCCCTGCCTTTGTTGTGGATGTTCTACATGCACGATTACCAGAAACAAAGAGTGCTCACCTTTTTGAATCCTGAACTCGATCCACATGGCAGTGGCTGGAATATCATTCAATCCAAAACCGCCATTGGCTCAGGCGGTTTTACTGGCAAGGGCTGGTTGTCTGGAACCCAGTCACATCTGGATTTCCTGCCAGAGAGCTCAACCGATTTTATTATTGCGGTGCTGGCAGAAGAATTCGGATTTGTGGGTGTACTGTTTCTGTTGATTTTTTATCTGGGTGTTGTGGCAAGAGGCATACAAATCAGCCTTGAAGCGCAGAATACCTACAATCGCCTGCTGGCAGGCAGTATTACCTTAACTTTTTTTGTTTACGTTTTTGTAAACATTGGTATGGTGAGCGGCATACTGCCTGTTGTAGGTATGCCCCTGCCATTGGTGAGTGTCGGCGGAACATCGCTGGTCAGCCTGTTTATCGGCTTTGGTTTACTGATGTCGATTCATTCACATAAAACCTGGTTATCCAACTAACAACTAGTCTGAATTTATGAAAAAAACTTTCTCTCTGCTTGCTTTATCAATTACGCTTTTTTTATCTAACATAATATTCGCACAGGATTATCTGGAGCGCCCTGAATTCAAACAACTGGTTCAAAACCTCGATGGCAAGGGCAAATTGTCCGAGCAAAGGCTGATAAAAATCTTTTCAGAGGTCAGCCAGCAAAAAAGTATTCTGGAAGCCATTGCTCGCCCTGCTGAACGCACCCTTACCTGGGCGGAATATCGCAGCATTTTCGTTAACCAGAAACGTGTTGAAGGCGGCGTTAAATTCTGGCACGAACATCAGGACACTTTATTAAAAGCATCGCGACAATTTAATGTGCCGCCAGAAATTATTGTCGCCATCATCGGTGTTGAAACACGTTATGGTCAGCATAAAGGAGCTTATCGTGTGATTGATGCGTTGGCGACGCTGGGTTTTGACTATCCACCGCGCTCGGCGTTTTTCTACAAGGAACTGGAACAATTTTTATTGCTTGAGGAATACGCGGGTATCGATATAGAAAACACCAAGGGCTCTTATGCGGGTGCGATGGGCTATGGCCAGTTTATTCCCTCCAGTTATCGCCACTATGCGGTGGATTTTAATCAGGACGGCAAAATAGACCTCATCAACGATCCGGTGGATGCCATTGGTAGTGTTGCCAACTACTTTCATAAACATGGCTGGAAAGCGGGTGAGCCCGTTGCCAGCAGAGCCTTTATCGATGCGGCACACCACCATGCAGAAAAGCTCGCTGAAATTGTTGATATAGCAGGCTTGAAACCTGTCCACAAAATCAGGGATTTTGAAAAAGCCGGGCTGATACCACAGGATGCTGTAGATAAAAATGCCAAAGCCAGCGGTTACAAACTCGATGGTGCACAAGGTGATGAGTACTGGCTGTGCATGGAAAATTTTTATGTAATCACGCGCTACAACCACAGCCGACTGTATGCGATGTCGGTTTTTCAACTCAGCCAACTCATCAAAGCCCAGGTTAATTTCGGCGCCTACTAAACTTCATGCAACGACTGCTGTTACTGTTTTGTTATGTACTGATACTGGCTTCCTGTTCGAATACCCGTGTAAGTGTTTCTGCGGGCAAGCACGATGCAGGGCCTTCGGAACCGATTGATTTAAGCCACGTTCAAAATGCTGTACCGAAGCAGGAAGTGTGGGCGCGTTATGGTAACCACAGCCCCTATTATGTACTGGGCGAAAGCTATGAAGTACTCGACAGCAATGCCGATTTCACACAGGAAGGTATTGCTTCGTGGTATGGCACCAAATTTCATGGCGAACTCACATCAACACGCGAAGCCTACGATATGTACACCATGACTGCTGCACATAAAACGCTGCCTCTGCCTTCTTATGTGTTGGTCACCAATCTTGAGAATCACAAACAGGTACTGGTACGCGTGAATGATCGGGGGCCTTTCAAGGAAGGTCGCATTATTGATTTGAGCTACGCCGCTGCACAGCGTATCGACATGCACCACAAGGGCACTGCAAGGGTTCGCATCGAAACACTGCCGCCTTTTATGAGCAAACCGGCTGACAATCTCGCAACCAGCAAAGCTGTGCTGGACAGAAAAGATTTTCCTGAACACAAAAAGAATTATTTGCAGGTCGGTGTGTATGCCAATCAAAACACCGCTTACGATATGCAAGCACGTCTGGTCAACATCTTGCCTGAACACACGGTTGCAGTGCTCAAAACAGGAAAGAAAAACCAGTTCCTGTATAAAGTGCGTGTTGGACCTTTGGCTTCCTACCAACAACTGGAACAGGTGCAAAAAAGTTTAATGGAAAATCATTTCCAGAACTTTTTTCTGGTCAGTGAGTCCTACTGATTCATTCGTGCTGCACGGATGTGCCTTACATATTTTGTTGAGCTGCCTATAATAGGCGCACACTGTCATGCCTGAAGGATACCTTATGCGTTTACTTGCCCACTTTAGCCTCGCTGCTTCGCTCTTCCTCAGTGTTTCGCTGCCACTTTCTGCATCGACGCTGATTCCTGAACCACCCAAAATTGAAGCGACTGCCTATCTGTTGATGGATGCGCGCACCGGAACAGTAATTACCTCCTTTAATGCTGACGAAAAAATGCACCCCGCCAGCCTCACCAAGATGATGACCAGTTACATCGTTACCCACGAAATTGAAAAGGGAAATATCTCTGAGCAGGACAAGGCGACTATCAGCATCAAGGCATGGAAAGCAGAAGGTTCACGCATGTTTATTCGTGAAAGTACCGAAGTGAGTATTCTGGATTTGTTAAAAGGCGTGATTATTCAATCGGGTAATGATGCGAGTATTGCACTCGCTGAATACGTTGCAGGCGATGAAAATTCCTTCGCGGATTTAATGAATAAATATGCGCTGGAACTGGGCATGAATAACACCCATTTCAAAAATGCGACCGGACTTCCTGATCCTGAACATCTCACTACGGCCAATGATTTGGCCTTGCTTGCAAAAGCGATTATCTACGAACACCCTGAACATTATCGCCTGTATTCGCAAAAAACTTTCACCTACAACGGCATCAAACAGGATAACCGTAACGGCTTGATTTTTGGCGAAATGCCGGTTGACGGCTTGAAAACCGGTCACACTGAAGCAGCCGGTTATTGTCTGGTGGCTTCTGCGGAACAAAACAACACACGCCTGATTAGCGTGGTGATGGGCACTGTCAGTGATCGCGCGCGTTCAAATGAAAGCAAAAAATTACTGACCTACGGTTTTCGGTTTTTTGAAACCGCAGAGTTGTATCAGGCAGGCACTTCGATAAGTGAACAAAAATTGTGGATGGGTGAAAACGATGCCATTGCATTAGGGCTTGCAAAAGATATGTTGATTACCATTCCTCGCGGAAGCAAAAGAAATCTGCGCGCAGATATAGATGTGAATGCCTACATCAAGGCACCTGTACAACAGGGCGATAAACTCGGCACACTGAAAATCAGCCTGAACGGCGAGATTATTTCACAACAGGATCTGGTGGCACTGAGCAGCGAAAACAAAGGCGGTATTTTCAAACAACTCATCGACTTTATAAAACTGTTCTTCGCCAGTTTGCTTGGATAAATTTGTGAACCAGACCACTGACTATCAATGGCAATTTCCTTGCTGCCTGCCCATTAAAATCATGGGGCCTGCACGTGCCACCCTGAAACCTCTGACATTAAAAATTATTCAACAGCATGTGCCCGATTACACGGGCGCTGATTTGTGCGAAGTGAGTAGCAAAACCGGAAAATATATTTCACTCACCGCTACCGTCGAATTTCACAATAAAGCCCAGATTGATGCCTTGTTTGCCGAACTGGCTCACCATCAGCAGCATGGTGATGACATTCGCTTTGTCATCTAGATGACTTCCCATCTTCCGCCTGCACGCATTAAACGTCTGGGGCTGGTTGATTACCAACACAGTTGGCAAGCGATGCGCGAATTTACCGATACCCGCACAAAAACCAGTGCCGATGAATTCTGGCTGGTAGAACACCCGCCCGTTTATACCCTTGGGCAGGCAGGCAAAACAGAACACATTCTCAACAGCCAGAACATTCCCGTGGTGCACAGTGATCGCGGTGGACAGGTAACTTATCACGGCCCGGGCCAAAGCATTGTGTATGTATTGGTGGATATAAAACGCCTGGGGTTTGGTGCCAGAGCACTGGTGAGTGCGATTGAAAACAGCATCATCAAACTGCTTGCAGACTATGACATTCCCGCGTTCGCCAAAGCCAGTGCACCCGGTGTATATGTCAGTGCAAATGGAAATGATGCTAAGATAGCCGCGCTTGGTTTACGCATCCGCAAGGCTTGCAGTTATCATGGCTTGAGCTTGAACGTCGATATGAATCTTGACCCTTTCAAAGGTATCAATCCTTGTGGTTATGAAGGGCAAGCGGTTTGCCAGATGCGTGATTTCACACCCAATCTTGATAAAAACCGGATTGAAAACCGCCTGATTCAGCATTTGTCTGAACAGCTTGGCTTAAAGCTGGAAACATACCATGACTGAATCTGTTCAAAGCGATAAAAATCAGAAACGCGCATTTGTCGAACGCGGCATAAAACTGCGCGGTGCCGACAAACTCAAACGCATTCCTGTCAAAATTGAACCCACCGAAACCTTGCTCAGAAAACCGGACTGGATTCGCATACGCATTCCGTCCAGTTCAAAGGAAGTTGACCGCATCAAGGGTTTGTTACGCCAACAAAAATTACACACGGTGTGCGAAGAAGCTTCCTGCCCCAACCTGAATGAATGTTTCAACAGCGGCACTGCCACTTTCATGATTATGGGTGACATCTGCACAAGGCGCTGCCCGTTTTGTGATGTCGCACACGGCCGCCCAAAACCACTCGACACAGAAGAGCCGCAACATCTGGCTGAATCGGTAAAAATCATGGGCTTGAAATATGTGGTAGTGACTTCGGTTGACAGAGATGACCTGCCCGACAGCGGTGCGCAGCATTTCGCAAATTGCATCAACGCCATTCGCATGCAATCCCCATACACACAAATTGAAGTGCTGACACCGGATTTTCGTGGTCGCATGGAGCTTGCTGTTAAAATTCTTGCTGCTTCACCGCCCGATGTTTTTAATCACAATCTTGAAACCGTGCCACGCCTGTATCAGGAAGCACGCCCGGGTGCCGACTATCACTACTCACTCGACTTGCTCGAACAATTTAAAGCAGCTTGTGGCAGCGTACCGACCAAATCAGGTTTAATGTTGGGTCTCGGTGAAGAATCCGCAGAAGTGGAAGCGGTGATGGAAGATTTACGTGCACATAAAGTGGATATGCTGACACTCGGGCAATACTTGCAACCGAGCCGTGATCATCTTGCAGTGAAAGCCTACATTCACCCGAATGAATTTGAACGCCTTGCACAAGTGGGTAACAAAATGGGATTCAAGCATGTCGCCAGTGGCGCGATGGTGCGTTCTTCCTATCACGCCGATAAACAATTTGAAGGTGAAACTTTTTAAGTTTGCTCACCCTTTTTTAAAACAGGTTGATATTTATGTTCCGTTCGTTTTTTCTCAATAAAGACTGGTTTCTGTGGTCACTGTTAGGCACTGCGATTATTTTAGGCGGCACCTGGTACAAGGTGCAGGTCGATGTGCAAATCAATGAATGGTTTGGTGAGTTTTACAATTTTATTCAGGATTCTTTAGCCAACCCCCATAAAAATTCTTTTGAAAACATGCTCGCCTTTTTGCTGACCTTTGCAAAAATCGCTGGCATTTACATTGTGATTGCAGTGCTGCTCGATTTTTTTGTAAAACACTATGTGTTTCGCTGGCGCACCGCCATGAATGACTACTACATGAGTCACTGGCCGAAACTGCGCCATATTGAAGGTGCGGCACAAAGGGTGCAGGAAGACACCATGCGTTTTGCACGCATTGTCGAAGGCCTGGGCATTGTGTTTGTGCGTTCGCTGATGACACTGGTTGCCTTCTTGCCGATTTTGTGGGGCTTGAGTGAACACGTTACTGAACTGCCCTGGATTGGGCATGTAGAACAGGCCTTTGTATTTATCGCGATTATCTCGGCAATCATTGGTACTGCGGTGCTTGCCATCGTCGGGCAGAAATTGCCTGGACTGGAATTTAACAACCAGATGGTAGAGGCCGCTTATCGCAAGGAACTGGTGCTCGGCGAAGACCATGAAGAGAGAGCGCAGCCGCCCAAAATTTCGGAATTATTTGGCCATGTGCGTAACAACTATTACATATTGTTCAAACACTATTTGTATTTTGATATTGCCAAATGGTCTTATCTGCAATTCACCGTCATTGTTCCCTATGTGGCGATGGGGCCGACCATTGTTGCCGGTGCAATCACGCTGGGTGTGATGCAGCAAGTGATTCGTGCTTTTGGCAAGGTTGAGGATTCTTTTCAGTTTCTGGTAAATTCGTGGAGCACGATTGTTGAGCTGATGTCGATTTACAAACGCCTGAAAGCGTTTGAAAACGAAATCCACAAGCCGAAGACTGCGCTCTAGCTTTTCAGAGCCTTAGTGTTTGGTTGCCGTAGCCGCAGAGTGTTGTTCTGCCAGTGCCTGTGCATAGAGTTGTTCAAAATTAACAGGCACCAATAACAAGGAAGGAAAGCCGCCACGCGCAACCAGATCACTCACCACTTCACGACCAAAGGGAAACAACATGGTTGGGCAATCACAGCCGAGTGCTTTTTTAAGTTCATCGTCGGTTGTTGCATTGACTGTGAAAATACCCGCCTGTTGCACTTCACAAATATAAGCGGTTTCTCCACCACTTTTTACAGTTGCGGTAATCGCAAGCACTACCTCAAATATTTTTTCTTCCACACGATTCACGCGCGTATTCAAATCGAGTTTTAAATCAGGCTTCCAGTCCTTGTTCACACTTTTCAACACATTGGGTGCTTCAAAAGAGATGTCCTTCACATACACGCGTTGTAACACTGGGCGAATCAGGTTTTGTGCATTACTCATAACAATAGATTCCAGATAGTTTGCTATTTCACAACTGGCAGATTTTCAGAACGCCACGCCGACATGCCGCCAGACAAACGCGCTACATTTCCAAAGCCTGCGGCTTCCAGTTTCTTCACAGCCTGACCTGCATGCTGACCCAACTGACACACCACAATCACAGGCGACTGTTTGTATTTTTGTAAATTGCCCAGCTCGCTCTCCAGCTTGGCCAAAGGCACGTTAATGGCATCGACAATATGGCCTGTTTTGAAATCCTTCGCTTCACGCACATCAATAATTTGAGCAGATTCGTTGTTTACCTTGGCAGTCAGTTGATGTGTCGTGAGCGCGGTGCCGCTGGCATTCATTTCGATACGAATGGCGAGAAATAACAGCACAATAAAAGAAACAACCAAAGGCCAATGATTAATGGAAAACTCAATCGCCTGATCCATATTTAACCCTGTATTCAAAAAAATGAAGGGCGCGAGTATAACCTGTTGGCATGATATATGAAGCCTGATTTTTCAGGTAAAATAGCGCACTTTCCCACAAGCGATGCTGTTTATGTCTGAATTACGCAAACCTCATTTACTGATGATTCTTGATGGCTGGGGGCACCGTGAAGAACGCGAAGCCAATGCCATTGCTTTGGCCAACACCCCCAACTGGGATGCCTTGTGGCAGAACAATCCCAAGACACTGATTTCAGGTTCGGGCGAAGACGTCGGGCTTCCCTCAGGGCAAATGGGAAATTCCGAAGTGGGCCATATGAATCTGGGTGCAGGACGTGTGGTGTATCAGGATCTCACACGCATCGATAAAGACATTCGTGATGGCCACTTTTTCAACAATCCTGTGTTGTGTGCACTCGCACAAAAATGTGCGCAGCAAGCTACACGTTTTCACATCATTGGCTTGTTGTCGAAAGGCGGTGTACATAGCCACGAAGATCAGATTGAAGCAGCGATTGAACTTGCGCAACAACAAGGTTGCAGGGAAATTTATGTACATGCCTTTCTTGATGGTCGTGATACGCCGCCACGCTCGGCACAAGCGAGCCTTGAGCGTTTCGATAAAAAACTGAAAAGCATGGGCTGTGGCTACATCGCCTCGGTGGTTGGTCGCTACTATGCAATGGACAGAGACAAGCGTTGGGAACGTGTTGAACCTGCCTACCATCTGCTCACCAGCGCCAAGGCAGAGTATGTCTTTGAAGATGCCTTAAGCGCACTTGAAGCGGCTTACCAGCGCGGTGAAAGCGACGAGTTTGTGCAATGCACCAGCATTCAACCCGAAGGAAAACGTATCGCCATCGCGCCGCAAGATAGCGTGTTGTTTATGAATTTCAGAGCGGATCGTGCACGCCAGCTCACCCGCGCTTTTGTTGAGCAGAATTTTACAGACTTTGAGCGAGGCAACAGATTTCCTGTGGAAAATTTTGTTACGCTGACACAATATGCCGACACCCTGCCCGCAAGCTGCGCTTACCCGCCCCTGCAAATCAACAATGACCTTGGGGAATATCTGTCCAATCTCGGGCTTACCCAACTGCGCATTGCTGAAACCGAAAAATACGCGCACGTCACGTTTTTCTTTAGCGGGGGCAAGGAAGCACTGTATGCGGGTGAGCAACGCGAACTGATTCCCTCACCCAAGGTTGCCACCTACGATTTGCAACCTGAAATGTCTGCACCCGAACTCACTGACAAACTGTGTGCTGCCATCGAAAGCCGACAATACGATTTGATTATCTGCAATTATGCCAACGGCGACATGGTGGGGCATACGGGTAAACTTGATGCCGCCATCAAGGCAGCAGAAACCATCGACGTGTGTATCGGGCGCGTAAAAGCAGCTTTGGAAAAAACAGGCGGTGAATGTCTAATTACCGCTGATCACGGAAATCTTGAGCAAATGCTCGATGCACATTCACATCAGGCACTCACCTCACACACCTGCGAGCCTGTCCCGTTAATTTATATTGGGCGCAAGGCTGAATTGGTAGAGGGCGGTCTGCTTTCAGATGTAGCCCCTACGCTGCTACACATTATGAATCTGCAAGCACCCAAAGAAATGACTGGAAGAAATCTGATTCGTTTCTAACCTGATGCTCACTATGGACAAAAAACGCAGCATCAGTATTTCATTATTTGTTCTGCTTGCTTTTACAACCAGTGCAAGTTTGGCAAACGATACTGAAAAAAAAGTAGAGCTTACCCAAAAACAGCTTGAAAGTGTCACCAAACAAATCAACCTGCTGCAAAAGGAGCTGGGCAAGGATCTTAGTTTTCAACAGAAAGAACACAATGCCTTGAAGAAAACTGAAAAAGAATTGTCCAGTCTTTATCAACAGGCACGTACACTGAAACAGCAACAAAGCGACATCAAGAAAAAAATTACGCTTCTTGAAGCTGAACAAAAAATACTTCACGAAAAAAATCAGCAACAACAAGCTGCGCTCCATCAAGACCTGCAAGCCATCTACAAAATTGGCAGACAGGAAAAAATAAAACTGCTGCTCAATCAGGAAAATCCCGAAGAGCTTGCTCGCCTGCTGAAATATTATGACTATTATTCCGAGGCACGCGTGAATCGCATCATGGCTTTTCAGGATAACATCAAGGCCATCGAAGCCCAGAAAATCACCATAGCGCAAGAACTGGCGAGTCTTGATGCCGTCGAAAAAAATATTTCGATTCAGGCAAAAACGCTGGAAAAAGGACAACAGGAACGCCAGGTCGCCCTGGACACACTCAATGCACAAATAAAAAGCAAGGATACCGAGTTAAAAAACTTGCAGGCGGAACAGGTACATCTCGACAAATTACTTCTCTCGCTCAGGGGAATCTGGGCAGATATTCCAAGCAGGCTTAACAATACTTCCTTCAGGAAAAATAAAGGCAAGCTGCCTTACCCTGTACAGGGAAGGGTTAAAAACAGTTTTGGCAGTAACCGCGTCGGTGGTCACATGCAATGGAATGGCTGGCTGATTAGCGCACCGCTCAATGAAGATGTGCGTTCTATCTATGATGGACGGGTTGTATTTTCCGACTGGATTCGTGGCTACGGTTTGGTGATTATTGTTGATCACAGCGAAGGTTTCCTGAGCCTTTATGGCCACAATGCCAGCCTGCTCAAAGAGGCGGGAGAATGGATTCGTGCCGGTGAAGTGCTGGCCACCACAGGCAACAGCGGTGGGCAATATGAATCAGGTTTGTATTTTGAACTCAGGCATGACGGACAGCCTGTTAACCCGCGCGGCTGGCTGGAAAAATAATGTTTTATCAATTCACCGAACCAACTTGCCGCTCACTGGCCAAAGGTGTACTCGGGCGGGATTCCTGCTAAGGTTAAGTTATGACTACAATCTCTACCCAAACATCAACAAATAATCATTTTCTGGAGAAGTTAATGCGCTTGGGAAAAAATATTTATTTCACCTCTTCCATCAGTCTGATACTGGGTGTCTGTATCGGTGCCATGAGCTATGTAGTTGCTGATAAAAATCAGCCGGGCTTGCCCATGGAAGAAATGCGTCTGTTCATTGATGTGTTTAACCAAATCAAGCAAGCCTATGTCGAACCTGTAGAAGACAAAACCCTGCTCGAAAATGCCATTCGCGGCATGCTCTCAGAACTTGATCCACATTCAGCTTATCTGAAACCCCAGGATTATGAATCGCTCAAAGTCAGCACCACTGGTGAATTTGGTGGCTTGGGAATTGTCGTTGGTATGGAAGAAGGTTATGTCAAAGTGATTTCACCGATTGATGACACACCTGCTGATAAAGCGGGTGTCAAAGCGGGTGATTTAATCGTGAAACTCGATGATAAAAATGTAAACGGCATGACGCTCAATGAAGCCGTCGATTTAATGCGCGGCAAACCCAAAACATCAATTCTGCTCACCATTGTGCGTGAAGGGGTCAACAAACCCATCGAAATCCGTGTCACACGCGACATCATCAAGGTGGAAAGTGTCAAACAACGCACGCTTGAAGAAGGCTACGGTTATTTGCGTGTTTCAAATTTCCAGATGCAAACAGGCAGCGACCTCAAAACCGCCTATAAAACCTTGCTCAAGGATAACAACGGCAGCCTGAACGGTTTGGTACTCGACTTGCGTAACAATCCTGGCGGTGTGCTCGATGCCTCGGTGGAAGTCAGTGACTTGTTTCTCAACGGCGGTAACGTGGTTTCGATTAAAGGCAGAGATGCGCAATCTGAAAAACATTTTAAAGCGGGTAAAGGCGATGCTACCAACGGTGTACCGCTGGTGGTGTTGGTGAACGGCGGCTCGGCTTCGGCTTCTGAAATTGTTGCGGGCGCTTTGCAGGATCATAAACGCGCCATCATCATGGGCACCACCACCTTCGGCAAAGGCTCGGTACAAACCGTTTTGGGTATCAACAAGGATCACGCGCTGAAACTGACAACTGCCCGCTATTACACGCCTTCAGGACGCTCCATTCAGGCCGAAGGCATCAAACCTGACATCATGGTAGAAATGGGCAGACTCACCACACTGCGTGCCGGTGACGATTACTTCAAGGAAGCCGATCTTGATAAACATCTGCTCGGCGACGAAGAACAAAAAAATAAAAATTCCACCACTGAAAAACTGAAAGAATCATTCAAGGCGAAAAAAGAAGAGCCGGAAAAACCTCTGGCAGAAACGGATTTTCAACTGTATCAGGCACTGACCTTGCTCAAGTCCTTGCACATCGTCAATCAGCTGAAACAGTAAGCGACTCTTGGTTAAAAAAATTTTACGCCTGTGTCTGTGCCTGCTGCTGGGCTTGTCGTCTGCAAGTCACGCAAACAATCCCGCTTACAAAACCCAACAGCAATCTTTTCAGGAATTCCTCAAATTGCGCTACCAAAGTCAGGCAAGAGCCTTGCCTGTTTTACCTGCCTATTCCATTGCGCCTGCTGTGCCTCAATTCACACCTGTACTTGCCAAACCTGTACCTGTTCTGGACGTGACAGTAAGTTATGAACGCGACATACCTGCGCCAACTGAAACACAAACACCCGTTGAAATCGCTGTTGAAAACGAAAGCCACCTTGAAACAGAAATAAAAATTGCGATTCCTCAAATCGAAGCTGTCAGAGGCTATGTCGCCATTATCATTGATGATATTGGTAACAACATTCATCTGGACACGCGTGCAGCCGAACTTCCAGGTTTGGTCACACTCGCCGTTCTGCCGCATACGCCCTACAGCAAAACCGTCGCGCAGCATGCGCATCAACTGAACAAGGAAATCATGCTGCATGCGCCGATGGAAAGTGAACACAAGCGCAAACTGGGTGACGGCGCGCTCACGCAAAATCTTGCCGAAGCGGAATTTCTCGACGTGCTGCAAGCAGACATTGATGCGATTCCCCATATCGCAGGCATGAATAACCACATGGGCAGTTTGCTCACTGCCGATCCGGTTGCCATGCAATGGGTAATGCAAGGCGCCAAAAAAAATCAACTGTATTTTGTCGATAGCCGCACCACTGCGCTGTCTGTTGCTGAAAAATTCGCGCAACAAAATCAGGTTCAGCACATCAGCAGAAATGTATTTCTCGATAACGAACAAAATGAAAACTACATTCATGCCGCTTTCGAGCACACCTTGAACATCAGTGAGAAAACCGGTTTTGCACTGGCGATTGGACACCCTTATCCCGCAACGATTGGCTATCTTGAAAAGACCCTGCCCACACTGGAAGCGCGTGGTTTCAGACTGATTCCTGTCTCACAACTGATGGCCAAAAAAGAAGCAAGCAAACAACAGAAAAGTCAAGATTCAGCACTTGCAAAAAATTAGGCGCTAAGGTTTTTTTCAAAAAAAATTTGGCTATAATGCCTGCATCCAATTTTTCATAACAGTTGATTACACGGGAGAAAATCCATGAAATTTTGCCCCATGTGTGCCACACCTTTACAGGTTAAGGAAATCGATCAAATCAATCGTCTGGTGTGCGCAGCCAACTGTGGTTTTATTCATTGGGACAATCCAACTCCAGTGGTTGCGGCGATTGTGGAATGGAAGGGCGATATTCTGTTAGCCCGAAACACTGGCTGGCCGGAAGGTATGTTTGGTTTGATTACCGGTTTTCTTGAAAAAGGTGAAACACCAGAGCAAGGCATTATTCGCGAAGTGAAAGAAGAAATCAGTCTTGATGTCACCGAATGTACTTTCATTGGCAATTATATTTTCCCGCAAGCCAATCAGTTGATTATCGCTTTTCACACCAAAGCCGAAGGGCGCGTGTTCAGAAACGAAGAAATTGCAGAATTAAAAGCCGTAGCTCCCTCAGAACTCGTTCCATGGGAAGTTGGTACAGGGCCAGCAGTTAAAGACTGGCTCAAAAAATTTCACCCATAAAACAGGAAATCGCGATGAGTAAAGTGTTTGTAGTACAAAGCGCCCAGGGTCACTATTTCAGCAAGCAAGGTTTGTGGATTAGCGGCAAAGATGCCAATCTGGTTTATGTTGGTCAGTACAAGGACGAAGCGTTAAACCAGTTAATTGACATCACTCTCAAAGATGTCACTGTGCGCGCACGTGTTATCGAAACAGAGCTGAACCAACGCAAGCTGCCAGCACTTAACATTATGGTCGAAACGGATTTAATGACTGATGAAACTGGTGAAGATGATACAGCCAACCTCAGTACACTGGCGGCTCACCTGATGGCCGCGTCTTGAATCGGCGGTGCACCCACATATATTGATCAGGCGCATCCTGTATCGCTTTTTCAACAAAAGCAATTAACAACTCGGCATCTTCCTGATCACTGTTTGCAGGAAAACCTTGCTCAGGCGGGTGAATGGTCACCAGATACCCCGAGCCATCTTTCAAGCGTTTCTGCGTAAACGGCACAACCACTGCCTTGCTGGCCTTGACAATGCGTGAAGTGGTGGTGATGGTTGCCGCAGGCACACCAAACAAATTCACAAACACGCTTTGCTCGCGGTTTTTTGTACCAAAATCCTGATCGGGTGCATGCCATACAATGCGCCCACTTCTCAAAGCCTTCACCATATCCTTGACATTTTCACGCGCAAAAAGCTGAGTGGCGGGATTGTTACTGCAACGTCCACGCGCCTGAACATAATCAAACACAGGATTCTTGTGCGCACGAAACAAGGCATCAACAGGGATATGATGCGCAACCGCACCGCCACCAAAATCAAGATTGGTAAAGTGGCACGAAATCAACAACACGCCCTTGCCCTGTGCCTGCAAGTGCTCAAGATGCTGCAAACCCTCGATGCGATAAATTTTTTTATAGCGCCACTTGGGCCACCACCAGGTGATGCCCATTTCAAACAAGCCCATCGCTGCTGAAAAAAAATTATCCCTGAGCAGTTGCGTTCTGTCCGCTTCGCTCATATCAGGAAAACATAAACGCAAATTGACTTCCGCAATATGCCGCCTGCTCCTTGAAACATGATAAAACACCCACGCAATCATTTTTGCCAACTGCACCAGCACAGCATAAGGGAGCTGAACAATCGTCCACATCACACCGAGGGCCATCCAGGTTGGCCAGTGCTTTGGATACACAAGATGCCACTCAAACTTCGGGCGACCACTCAAACTTTGTTTTTGTTTCACTGAATGCTCTGAAAAAAATTAAATTTTTGGAAAAAGTGCCATCAGGCTGGAAGTATCCCAGCGATTTCCACCCAGCTCCTGCACCTTCGCATAATTCGCATCGACCTGCCTGACCAACGCCAAATCAATCTGCCTGTTGTGTGCTTCTGCCAATACAAAGGACAAATCCTTGCGCATCCAGTCTACCGCAAAACCAAAATTGAATTGTCTTTGCAACATGGTGGAAGCACGGTTTTCCATTTGCCAGCTTTGCGCAGCGCCACCACTGATTGCAGCAATAACTTTTTCCATATCAAGCTGAACCTGTTCTCCAAAATACAATGCTTCTGACAAGCCTTGCAAAATACCGCAAATACAAATCTGGTTAACCATTTTGGCCAGTTGACCGCTGCCGGATTCACCAATCAAATTCAAACTTTTCGCATAACACTGCAACAACACTTCAACACGATTAAAATCTGCTTGCGTACCACCCAACATAATCGAGAGCTTGCCATTCTCTGCACCCACCTGCCCGCCAGAAACAGGCGCATCGAGAAAACTCACGCCCTTTGCTGAAAACTGTGCATTCAATTCCTGCGCCAGCATCGCAGAGGTGGTGGTGTGATCACACACCAAAGCACCTGATTTAACCACTGACAGCACGCCTGCTTCACCCAGCATCACTTCCCTGACATCGGCATCATTTCCCAAACAACTGAAAATCACATCGGCTTCGTGACACGCTTGTGCAATGGTGCTCGCACTTTGCAGCTTCACCGTTTGTTGTGGATGTGCATATTGACGCAGCCATAAAGCCGAGCGCTCAGAGTTGCGATTGAACACAGTAAGCTCGTGCCCTGCCTGTATCAGATGCCCTGCCATTGGGAAGCCCATCACCCCCAAACCCAGAAATGCCAGTTTCACTTGTATGCCCTCTGTTTGATAGAGCGTCATTGTAAGTGTTCTTCTTACCGTCCGCTATTTCCATTAGAATGAGCCACTTCGTATTTGACCTTTCTTGTTGTTATAAAAGTTATGAAAAAAGATAAAATCAAAGTGCTTGATGAAGTGCTCAATGAAGATCGCATCAAACAATTTCTGGTGCTGGATGCACCTGCTGGTGAAAATCCTGATTTCCACCGCCTGCAAAAAGCCTATCGCGGTATGCCCGCTGTCTATTTCGAGGAATTCATTGAATTATTCGTAGAAGCGGGTGGCAACATCAATGCACAATCCGCACGCGGTGAAACACTCTTGCAGCAAATTCAAACGCATAAAAAATCGGCTGAGTATCAGGAAATTCTCATCGCTGCCGGTGCACAATAAATCCAACCTTCTTTCTTCGGGAGAACTACCATGAGCGAACTGGTGACTTTATCAATCAACAATAACGGTGTTGCCGATGTCAGATTGAATCGGGCAGATAAATACAATGCACTCAATCTCAATATGTTTCGTGCAATCGCGGAAGTGGGAGAAAGCCTGAAATCTAACAACAATGTGCGCGTGATAGTTCTGTCTGGCGAAGGTAAAGGATTTTGCGCAGGCCTGGATTTCATGTCCGTGATGTCAGAACCCAATGGCGGCGCAGGCAAAGACGGTGAACGCTTCCTGCCACCAGCAGGTGAAAGCGCCAATTTTTTCCAGAAGCCTGCCTATGTCTGGACAGAACAAAAAGTACCCGTGATTGCCGCCTTGCATGGCGCAGCTTATGGTGGCGGTTTTCAGATTGCGATGGGTGCGGATATTCGCATAGCGCGTGAAGATGCCAGACTTTCGATTATGGAAATCAAATGGGGTTTGATTCCTGACATGTCGGCCTTTGCAACACTGCCCAACATTGTAAGCATGGCGGTTGCAAAAGAACTTACCTACACTGGCAGAATTGTGGAAAGTGCAGAAGCACTGCAAGTTGGCCTTGTAAATAAAGTTGTTAGCGATCATCTCGCCAGCGCATTTGAACTGGCTGAACTGATTGCCAGCAAATCGCCCGATGCAATTCGCACCGGAAAACAGCTCATCGAAAATGCCTGGCGCTTGCCTGCCAAAGAAGCAATGGCAATGGAAGCAACGCTTCAAAAACAAATCATGGGTAAGGAAAATCAAATAGAAGCGGTGACAGCCAACATGCAAAGTCGCCCACCAAAATTCAAAAATCCTGCATAATTTTGATATTTGCCCCATAACAGTTCATGGCGTAATGGTTAGCAACAAAACCTGCACAAAAGCGGTGCAAAACAGGGTGAACTGCCTGAATTTTCCCAAAAAAATCACTGATTTTATTAGATTTCCTTAAATATACTTTCCCCCATAGGCCGAATTTAAAAAGCAGTTTTTCGGCCTTGTGTATATGCATGTAAACCCGCACTGTTTAACAGTTTTCTCTGTTGGACAGGCGACTCAACTTAAAATATTTTGGGGGAATCCAAATGTCTAGAAAACTCATCACTGCGGTAGCCGCAGCAACTTTGGGCGCGGTTGCGCTTTCCACTCCAGCTCAGGCAGAAGTCGGTGCGACTGTTGGCTGGGTATCGGATTATGTCTATCGCGGTGTCGCTTTAGGCGAATCCAGTGCCAACGTCAGTATCGATTACAGCAACGACAGCGGTTTTTCTGCCGGTGTCTGGGCGATTGATGACGCTACTGCTGGTACTGGTCTGGAGTATGATATTTATCTTTCTTACGGTCAGGAAACCGACAGCTTCAGCTGGTCTGTAGGATATACGCGCTATGAGTATACCTACGCTACAAACTTTGAGCATGAACTGAATCTTGGTTTGGGCATGGGCAGCTTTGGTTTGGCGGTTGATATTGGTCAGGCTGATGCAAATGTTAGCGGTGTTGATGCAGTTGACTACCGTCACGTTGCGCTCTCTTACGCGCTTAACGACATTTACAGTCTCACCGTGGGTAATGTTGATCCAGATACCGATGCTGATGATGATGCGTGGACTTACCTGGAAGTTTCAGCCGCAGGTGAAATCTCCGGTCTGGATGTTGCTTTAACTTTGGGTACCGTTGAAGAAGACGATTTTGCAGGCAAAATGAGTGGTTATCTGACTCTGAGTGTGAGCAAATCTTTCGACAGCCTTGGCTTCTAATCTAAAAACCCCTTAAGCTGAAAACAAAAAGCCCACGCCATGTGGGCTTTTTATTTTTTAAACTCAAAACTGCTGCTGAGTTTTATATCTCTGCTTGAAGCGGCAATATGCACTTCATATTTTCCTGCCTCGGCAAACCACGCATCTTTTGCTTCATCGAAATACGCCAAATCTTTTGCATTCAGTTGAAAATGCACACTGCCTTGCTCACCTGCTTTTAAAACAATTTTTTGAAAGCCTTTTAATTCCTTGGCTGGCCTTTCAACCGCACTTTGCACCTGACTGACATACAGTTGCACAATCTCTGCGCCATCGATTGTGCTGGTGTTTTTAATGTCCACTTCAATATTCAACAAGCCGTTTTCTGCAAGTTCATGTTTATCGAGCAATAAATTGGCATATTCAAATTCACTGTAAGACAAACCAAAACCAAAAGGAAAAAGCGGTTCGATATTGTGTTTGTCAAAATGTCGATAGCCGACAAAAATATCTTCCTTGTAGAACACTTTGTCGTTACCCGGAAAGGTGAGTTCACTTTCGTGCGCGGGAGAATCTTTCAGGTGTTTCGGGAAAGTCACCGGCAATTTTGCTGATGGATTGACATCACCGAACAATATATCCGCCAGCGCACGCCCACCTTCCATACC
The DNA here is from genome assembly GCA_964557005.1 of uncultured Pseudomonadales bacterium. Classification (GTDB taxonomy): domain Bacteria; phylum Pseudomonadota; class Gammaproteobacteria; order Pseudomonadales; family JBECKS01; genus JBECKS01. Next base: position 455,410 of record CAZKYI010000002.1, on the reverse strand, counting down.
CGCATACCACATTTGCACAACCGCAGGCACATCATCTAACCACTCACTCATCGCGACAGGGCTTCCACTCACCAGCACCACAATGGTATTCGGATTAACACGCGCGGTTTCCTTAATCAGTTGCACCTGTTTTTTGGGAAGCCCTAAATGTTTGCGATCAAAACCTTCGGAATCACCCCCGGGGCGATGGCTTAAACCCACCACCACGATTGCAGCATCGGCAATCGCGGCATCATTTACCAGTTGAAGTGAATCCATCTGTAGCGCTTTTTCCCTGATGCCTTTCAGCGGTGTGATTTCATACGGCGGCCAAACCGCAGAGCTTCCGCCATAAAATAAATAAGCCATGCGTTTGTTTTTGTTTGCACCAAGCACCGCCAGTTTGGTGATGCTTTTTTTCAAAGGCAGGCAAGCGCGTTCGTTCTTGAGCAACACCATGCTTTCATTGGCAATGTTTCGCGCAATCTGTTGAATTTGTGGTGTATTTCTTTCGCCTTTGGGCAGCGTTTCAGGGGCATCAAAAGCACCCGTTCTCAGTTGCGTGCGTAAATAGCCGCGCAAATTTCTATCGAGCGCCTGTTCAGAAAATTCTCCCGCCGCGAAAGCCTTGCGCATGTTGTTTGGCTGCAAACGATATTTCATTTTCGGAATGGGTGGAAAATTTCCTGGCATATCCAACGCCAAACCGCCTTCTACACAGGCACCCGTGCTTCGGGTTTTATTGGCTGCGAACCAGTCGGATACCACAAAACCGCTGAAACCATATCGATGCAGCAAACGCTCCACCAACAGCTCTTTATGTTCGCAACCGTATAAACCATTGACCTTGTTGTAACAGGCCATCACCGACCACGCATCAGCTTCTTCAACACAGGCTTTAAAGGCAGGCAAATAAATTTCTTCCATCGCACGTTTGCTGACTTGTACATCAACGCGAAATCTTCGCGTTTCCTGATTATTCGCCGCATAGTGTTTTACACACGAAGAAATCTTCCGGCTTTGAATGCCCTGCACAATCGGCACCGCAAGACGTGCATTGTGATACGGGTCTTCACCCAGATATTCAAAGGTTCTGCCATTCAAGGGGCTGCGACAAATGTTAATGCCCGGCCCTAAAATCATCGAGCGCCCCACCGCACGGGTTTCTTTGGCAATCGCCTCACCAAACTGCCTGCATAATTCGGTATTCCATGAAGCAGCCAAGCCAATGGTTGCAGGAAAATAGGTATTGCGTTTTAACGAAGAATGAAAAGCCACGCCCACAGGGCCATCACTCATGGCAAAGGGTTTAATCCCCAGACGTTTAACCCCACGCGCCTTGAACAAGGATTTTCCTGAACTGAGTTCAAATTTTTCATCAAGTGTCAGGCGTGACATTAAATCATCAAGACGCGCTTCAATATCAAGCGTCTGATTTCTGAATGGGAAAATGGCTTCAGTCATCGACTACCTCAAAACAAATCCCTGCTGTTTGCAAACGCTCAATCAAGTGCTCGCCCAGTGCAGCGGCTGTGGTTGTTATGCCATAGAACGGTGGAAGCTTTCCTTCATTTAATGCCAGACACAAAGCCGATTCAGCCAGCATTTTTGAGGTTTCCGTATAGCCAGGATCACCACCGCTCACTCTGGCACGGAGTTTTTGTGCGCCTGACTCGGCAAAAAAATCCACCGAAAACCAACTGTTATCTCTTGTAGCCTGACTTGGGCCATCACCCGGCTGAATCACTTTTGCCAGACGCTCCCTGCCACGTCGAAACTGTGCCAGCAAAAACACTGCGCTGATACCAAATGGCAACACCAAAATGTACCAGCCTTTTTCCAGCAGCAGATAATGTGCATAAGTAAAACGCACACCATAATCGGTTCTCAACTGTGCGCTTCTCGCAACGATTTGCGGATCAATGGTGGGCATGGGAAGTGCTACACGGGAAAACGCCCTGCTCCATGTTGGAACCAATCCCGACAAACGCACTTTTCTGCCTGCTGCGATATTTTCCTTACCGCTGTAACCTTCACGTTTCCATTCCTGCTGTTTTTTTCGATGTGCAATCATCGAAGACATCGCTGCAATCGCCGAATGCCAGGTTCCACCTGAAAAGCGTGCATTGGTTCTAACAAAACCTTCGCAGTGAATTTGCATGTATTTTTGATTGTCTTGTGCAACATTTTTCCCGAGTTGATTCACGCAATACAACACACCCAAATCATGCGGAATACTGTCAAAACCACAGGCGTTAATAATTTTCACTTTTGCATCGACAGCCGCCTGATGATACTTATAGCGAATCACATCGACAAAATTTGGCTCGCCCGTTAAATCGACATAGTGCGTTTTGTTTTCAATACAGGCACGCACCAGAGGTTCACCATACAAGGTATAAGGGCCAACAGTGGTGATAACGACTTTTGATTTTTCTGTCATCGCTAACAAGCTGTCAAAGTCGCCCACATCGGCAACCACCAGCTCAGGTTTCGATGTGCCCGAAAGCTGTTCCAGCACCTGTTGCAGTTTTTGCTTGTTACGCCCTGCCAATGCCCAGCTTAGTTTTTGTGTATCTGCATGTGTGCTCAGATACTGTGCTACCAAGGTTCCTGTAAAACCGCTGGCACCAAAAACACATAAATCAAAAATTTTTTTGCTCATATTTTTCTGCTTTTTAAATGGAGTGATGTGCAAATCAGTATAGCCTATTTATAAAAAAATCCATGTAGCCCGCACAAACAAATCATCATTCAAATGGACGGTCAAACCCGCATTAAAACCCGCTAGCATTTGTTTGACTTTGCTGATGTAGGTATCCCGATGTCTGATTTAGGTTTTTGGCAATTTGCCGAAAAAAACCCTGACGTGCTTGCGCTGGTTGACCCCGATGGTCGCGAATGGACACGTGGTCAACTGCATGCCGAATGTAACAAGATTTCCAACAAACTCCATGACATGGGTTTACGCCGTAATGACGTGGTGGCGTGCATGTTGCCCAACAGTGCTGAATTTCTTGCGGTTTATCTCGCTTGCGCCCAAAGCGGCTATTGCATGATGCCGGTGGATTGGCATCTGACTGGCGCGGAAGTGGCCAACATTTTGAAAGACTCTGCGGCCAGGGCTTTTTTTGCTTGCGCAAACGAAACCGACATCGCCAAGGCCAGCCAGAAAGCAGTGACTGAATCAGGCTTTCCCGATGGCCGTATTTGCATTGGCGGTGCGCTCGAAGGCTTTCAGCCCTATGCGCGCTTTCTTGAAGGCGCAAGCACCGAAGCACCTGCCCAATGCTCAACTGGCAAGGTGACGGTCTATTCTGTCTACGGCATCTTGCCTGAAGATAGAAATGTGCATTTATGTGGCACTCCGCTCTATCACACCACTGTTTTGGTCTATGCACAGGCAGCATTGCACATGGGGCATGCTGTGGTAATTATGGATAAATGGCAGGCAGAAGAGATGCTCGCGCTGATTGATAAATATCAGGTCACCACCAGCTACATGATGCCCACCCAGTTCGACCGTTTACTGCAACTGCCTGCGAAAATACGCGAACAATACGATTGCGCCTCAACGCGCGCCATGATTTACGCTGCGCCTTGTCCTCCTCACATCAAACAGCAAATGCTGGCGTGGTGGGGTAACACCATTTATGAAGTGGACAATGTCAGCTATTTGAATGATGAAGGCTCTCTGCTTTTATGTGACCGTATCGGCAAGGCAGAGAACGTCAGGTTTAACTGAGGAGAAAATAATGTCTGAAAAAATCCGTGTTTATGATATGCCCGTGGCCGATCCAAGCCGCCCAAAATCCCGTTGGCCTTTCACCCACAACCCCAAGGGCTGGTACATGGTCGAGTTTTCCGATCAGCTCAAAGCGGGCGACGTAAAACCCCTGCAATACTTCGGGCACGACCTGGTGTTATTCAGAACCGAAAGTGGTGAAGCCAAACTGCTTGATGCTTTCTGCCCGCACATGGGCGCACATCTGGGTTATGGCGGCAAGGTTATCGGCGAAGTGATTCGCTGCCCCTTCCACGCATGGGAATTCAACGGTAATGGGAGCTGCGCAAAAATTCCTTACTCTGACAAAATTCCCAATCGCGCAAAAATTGTTCCCTGGGATGTCATCGAAAGAAACGGGCTGATTCTGGCCTGGTGTAACGAAGAAGGCGGCGACCCTGAATGGGATATTCCCGAATTGCCTGAAGTCGCCAGCGACGAATGGACGGATTACGAAAAATACGAATGGATTATTCCTACGCATAACATTGAGATGGGTGAGAATCAGGTGGATAGCGCGCATTTTCGCTACCTGCACGGCGTAACCGATTTACCCGAAAGCAAGGTCGAGATTGATGGCCCCATCATGCACGTGCGCTCTGAAACCGGTATGGCAACGCCCAAAGGCGTGATGAATTCGGTGATTGATTCCAAATCCTGGGGCTTTGGTTTTCAACGCACACAATTCAGCGGCATTACCGACATGATGGTGGTGACTTCATCGACACCGATGGACGGTCAGAATCTCCACGTCCGCTTTAACTTCATTGTTAAAAAAGTGAACGGCGTGAATGCGGTAGATGGCGTTGGACGCGCCTTTATCAACGAAGTGGCTCGACAACTGGAACAGGATATTCCGATTTGGCGGCACAAGGTTTATATCAAGCCACCCAATCTGTGTGATGGTGATGGCCCCGTGGCACTTTATCGCCGCTGGTGCAAACAGTTCTTCCCGAACGGGACTTTTTGATCTGCCATTTGCAGTAGGGGCAAAAGATTTTTTGCCCCTACTAACGCGACGAAGAATCTCAATCAAGGCTTCGGATATTCCACCGGATCAAATTCTGTGAATTTATTGAAGCTGATGACTGAAGCGAGTTCTTCACCATATTTATCGCCAATTTCAGAATAGCGATCGAGATTCTTCACCAGTTCATAAGGATTATCGGTTTTCAAACGTGCTTCACGAAAATGCTGGTGAGCATGGCCGCGTGCCAATACGCGATAATTGTCTCTCACGGCATCTTCAATGCTTTGATATTTTTTCAACCAGATGGTTTTGTTATCTCGCGATTCACCCGCTGCAATTCTGGGTTCGTTTTCATCAAAAGACCAAACACCAAACACATTATTGGCCTCCACAAAAAAACGTGAGGTTCCCCACGCACTTTCCATAGCTGCCTGTGCCAGCACAATACTGGGGGGATGTGGTTTTAACGCTGCCAATAATTGCTCATCGGTTTCAGCTTTATATTCTTCTTTGAGCTGATCAATTTTTTTGTGTCTTTTCCCCTTGGCAATCCATGCAGCCGCCTGTTCATACTCTTCCTGTAATTCGCTATAGACTTTCTGTACTGGTGGCACCAGCAGTGCCGCAAAGCGTTGTTTTTTTTCCTGAACACTCATCTCTTCCGGCACGACATTGGGTGTATATATCTCCTGTTCTGGCGCTGGCTTGGTGCACGTAAATAAAAATCCCGACATCAGAAAAATAAAACACCATTTTTTCACGTTCAGATACCTCTTTTTTAGTATTCGCGATAATCAGAATCCTTACCGTACATTTTTAGCAGGCAAAAAAAAACCCCATTCAGGCAATGCCAGAATGGGGTTTATCATTAAAAAGCTGGAAAACTAGATGGTTTTCGGGTCTGGATTTTCCTGACCACGCACTTGCGTGTAATGACGGATAGATGCCATCGCTTCGCCATACTCACGAAAGCGACAATCCGAATTGGCGTAATGCACGATATACACCCGTCGAAAACCATCAGAGCGATTTCTTCCTGCACCGTGTAGCAGATGCGTATGGAAAAACAGCGCATCGCCTGGCTCTGCAATAAAGTGCACGCGATTTTCAATGCCGAGGTCGTCACCCAGCGCACCGAAATAAGCCAGATTGAGGTTGTCGATATTCTTGATGTCGCCGTGTTCCAATATCGGTGATTGGTGGCTTCCCGGAATCACGGCGAGCGTGCCGTTTTCCTTGCTGGTATTCTGAAATGCAATCCAGCAGCCAATAATGTCTTCATCGGGGCCGAAGGGAAAATAGAGTTGATCCTGATGGAACGGGTGACGACCATCGACATTGGGCGGCTTGTTGATGATCATGTTATGAATGGTCTTCATGTTCTTGCCGCAGAAATTTTCTGCTATATCGAGCACTTCCGGCTCGGTAAGCAATTCCCAGAACACTTCGTCATCCTGTATGTCCTGAATTTTCTGGATTTTTTCAAGCGCCTTGTCGGTATGCACCTTGCCTTTGGCAATCATTATATCTTTCATCACCAGCATATTTTTAGCGGGTGCTACATCACCATTGCACACATCAATCAGGCGTTTGGTGTACTTGTCAATTTTTTCCTTCGACAACAAGCCCTTCACAACCAGATAACCATTCTGGTTGAAAAAATCTTTTTGCTCTTGCGTCAGCGGCCGTGCTGCACCTTCCTTGAAAGGAAAACTCTCGGACACATTTGCCGTTTTGTGCGCACCACTGAGAAAACTGCCAAATGCCTGTTCTCCCTGAACGGCGACATCCGAAGCCACTCTTACCGCTGATTTTGTTTGCTCGTTCATACATCTACCTCACTTTAAAAGCCCAAACTGGTCTGACCAGTTAGGCAAAACGATAAGGGATAGCCTGTTACGGGTCAAGCGTCATTCATTCGGGCGTGTCCCAAATCGCAATCACGCCACCAAAGGTGCCAACATAAGCCGTGCCATCGGGTGCGAGGGCAATGGGCGACCAGTTGTTATTGAACTGCTGGCCTGTGCCCGTATAAATCCTGAAACGGGTTTCGCCTGTTTCAAAATCCAGCGCCAGCAGAAACCATGCCTGCTGCTTGCCCCTTGGTTCAAAGGTATAGAAATACACCAGCCCGTTTTCATGCGCGAGTTTGGCGACCACCGAAGGCGCTTTTTCATCGGAAGACCACACCACATCACAGCCGCTGTGATCTTCACGTACATCAATGCGCATAATGCCACCCCCTGCATTAGCCCAATCCTTTTGCTCAAAAACACTTTTATAGCCTGCGTTGTTTTCGATGATGATGGCGCGATTGAGGGCAATCATGGAATTGTCGGTCACGGAATGCCCCTCAGTGAACAAGGGAGTTTTACAGAGTAAGCGGTCACTTACATTATCTTTGCGATTGAATACCAGCAGGTTGATTCTGCCGTCAGCGTTGTCGGCAATGGTGATGTAATCCTCACCCATCAGGGTAGGCGTGGTGCCGCTGCCCTGATTAATGGTGCCGACCTTGCGATGCGTACCCCTGTCGTAAGCTTCCTTCCACACGATGTAGGGAAGCGCATGTTCATCAGCTTGCAGTTTGTAAAGCGCGTGGTCTGACACAATAAATACGCCATCTCTAGCCACCGCAAAACCGTTCTGGATTTCCTCACCTGCCAGGCGCATCACTTGCACTGCGGCAGTATCGGTATTGAGTGTGCCTATCCTGCCATAACGACTGACCCACCAGATTAAACCCTGATAATCGGGCAGCAGCGCAGTAATCGGGTCGCACTCACCGCTGGGTCTGGGATTGGCAGGTGAAGTGCAGTCATGCGGCACATGGCCACTTAAATCCCATTGGCCATCGACATAAAAAACCCAGTCCCCTGCGTGTGTTTGTTTGTGAGCGATACGGCGAATGGTCTGGTCGCTGGCAGCCATCACCACCCTGTCGTGATGGTCGAGATAAAAATAGGCACCTGAGCTGTCTTCCATGATGTAGCTGAAATCCAGCTTGAACAGTGCGTCATACATCGATGGCCGAATTGGTAATTGATATTCCGCAAGCAAACGCAAACTGCGCGGCTCGAGCAAATGAATACGAAATCCCGTGAAACCCGCACACAGCATGAGCAAGTGATTTTCGCTGTCAAAGGTGAGCGTGGCGCACTGCCCACCATAGAGCATGCTGCCGCGACGCGTGCGCACTTGCGGGGAAATCCCCAAAGGCCCTGTCGCATGCACATCGGAGTTATGACTATCGGCGTGCATACTGTTAAGCCCTTGCGCGGCCATAAACGGGTGCGGCTCGATAGAAAAATTCACAGGTTTTGGCTGTGCAGGGCTTCCTGTCAGTTTCCCTGCTTCCTGTGTGATGTTGGCAAACGGTCTGGGTGTTTCCGGCTCCTTCACCCAAAAAGCATAGGTAACCAGCACAGCAAGGCTGAGCACCAAAACAGCAAACAGTTTGAGTGAAACAAGCAGCCCCTTGCGCATCACTTGAGCGGTTTCAAATGAACTGGCAAGCCATCTTTGGGTTTGGCAATCGGCATCAGTTGATAGGGAATTTCATAACCTTCAGGCACCGTCCATTGATAATTGAGCAGAATCTGGTGCATCACCGCTTTCACCTGCAAATCTGCAAAATGCTGCCCCACACACATATGCGCACCCCCTCCAAAAGGTATCCACTGATACGCATGTTTTTTGTATTCAGCACGCTCTGGCGACCAGCGCTCAGGATCAAACTGTTCAGGATTGCTCCAGTATTCGTCCATGTAATGCGTATGCACGGGCGACACACTCACATAAGTACCCTTGGGAAAATGCACGCCGTAATAGTCCACATCTTTCATCACTCTGCGTGGCATGGTGGGCAAGGGCGGATACATGCGCAGGCATTCCTTCATCACCCAGCCCATTTCTTCCAGCCTGGCCAGATCATCAAATTCCAGATTCACCTTGTTGAGATTTTGCGAAAATTCACGCAAGCGTTGCTGCCACTCAGGGTGTTTGGCCAACACATAGAACATGGTGGTAAGTGTACTGGTGGTAGTATCGTGTGCTGCCATCATCAGGAAAATCATATGATCAACAATTTCCTGATCGGTAAATTTTTCACCGTCCTCACTTTCAGCCTGACAGAACTGGCTGAAAAAATCGGCTGTATCGCTTTTTCTTTTCTCAGGTAACAATCTGTTAAATTCTTTCACCAGAAATTCACGCCCTTTTACGCCCTTCCACATTTGAAAGGGCGGAACGGGATAACGAATCGGCGCAATCGATGCCTCTACCGTATCGATAAATGCCTGATTCATTTTTTTGGAAGTTTCATTGGGCTCAATCCCCATGAACACTCTGGTTGCGAGTTCGAGTGTCAGTTCTTTAACACCGGGAAAAACCATGAACTGTTCATTCGGGCTCCAGCCTTGTATGCCCTGAGTAATAAACCCGTTCATAAAATCGAGGTAGGCCACCAGCTTGGGTTTTTTAAATGCCTGCGACATGATGCGGCGTTGATACAAATGCTCGCTGCCGTCCATCGCCATCACCGAACCTGGGAAAATACGTTTTAATACAAAATCCCAACCATGCTCGCTGGAAAAGGCACCTTCACGATTCTGGTACACCACCTGATTCCATTCTGCACCTAACAACTGCATCAAGCTGATACCAATCAGCGGTAGTTTCAATTTGACAACACTGCCGTGTTCGGCGTACTGCTGCTTGAGTGCTTTTTGAATGTTTCTTTGCTGGCGAACATTGAAAGCCATCGCCTCTCTGAACCCAAGGGTTTTGACGGTATGATGAATCTCTGTTTGCATAATCAATTTCCTGTTTGCTGCGATTTTTCCAGTCGCAGCATACTAGCAACACCCGATTCGCCTGAATACGCACCCATCAGTCGAATCAGGCGAGTTGTCAGGTTTTAACTGTATTGCTTCAAATGCGCTGCTTCATGCTGTCGAGTTGCGCGTCCTTACTCTGCCAATAAGCACTTACCCAATCCTGAAAAGCCTGTCTGAACTGCGCGTCATTCTCATAATCACCTGATAGAAATTGTTGCGGAACCTGCGTTTCGGTCACGCGAATCACCACCTTGGTCAAACGACCACACATCAAATCCCAGATGCCGGAATGCCCGCGAGGATAGGCAATGTTCACATCAAGTATGCGATTTAATCGACCTTCCATTGCAGACAGTGCAAAAGCAATTCCGCCTGATTTCGGTTTGAGCAAATGTTTGAAAGGGCTTTGTTGTTTGTCATGCTTCTCTTGAGTGAAGCGCGTACCCTCCAGAAAATTGGCCACCACAACCGGCATGTCTTTAAATTTCTCGCAGGATTTTCGCGTGGTTTCAATGTCTTTGCCTTTAAGCGATGGATTCCTGTCAATCTCCTCTTTGGTGTAGCGTTTCATAAAAGGGAAATCGAGCGCCAGCCACGCAACATTCAACACTGGAATCCAGATCAGTTCCTGCTTGAGAAAAAAACGCACGAAGGGAATTTTTTTATTCAGCACCGAGTGCATAAAAATAATATCCGACCAGCTTTGGTGATTGGGTAATACCAGATAAGTGCCGCTGGATTCGAGTTTGGCATGCACTTCCACATCCCATTCAATCCTGAGCAAATACCTGCATAGCAATACGTTGATGGCTGCCCAGTTTTCGGTGACAAACAACACCGCATGCGTCCAGAAATTTCGCCAGCCACGCACAGGCAAAACCATCTTGATAAACGAAAACACCAGCAAGGGCACACCCAGTACAAGGGTATTGGTGACAATCAACAACAAGGAAAGTGGCCCCAGAATAAACGGTGGCAGGAAACTCAACATGCGATTTTTCTCCCCAAAATAAAAAGCTGAAACCTTGGACAAAGTGGTTAATTGACTATCAGGAACGCTTAATTCACACAACGAATGTATTACACTTGATTCAATTTTCTAACACAAGCTCAGTGAGGTAGTTGTTATGGCCATGACTCTGGAAGCGTTACAGGCAAAAGTCCAATCACAAAAAACGCTGATTCCTTCACTCTATGGCGATGTGGACTTTTCCATTACCCCTGAACGCTTTACCGATGATTTGAGTGTGGACAGCACCATGCCCGGCAAAATGGCGAGAAAATTCCGCAAGGAATTTCTCTCCGATAAAGAGGAAGTGGAACGCTTTCGCGCTTACACCATGCTCGGTGATACCGTGGCCGATGCCTACGCGGCACTGATGCCCGAATATGGCCTGCATGGGCTGATTGCCATGCTCAAGCAAGCCTGCGACCAAGGCATCGACAGCGTGGAAAACGCCCCCCAGGAACTGAAAGATTTCATTGCCGCCATGGAAACCATTCCCGACTGGGTGGACATGGATCTGGTGGAAAAAGGCGCACGCGCCACCCGCATCCACATGGCCACCATTGTGCCATTCGCCCTGCGCGGTACCTTTATTGCCACCTTCATGAACAAGTACTCGGGCCTGCCCATGGCCCTCACCGGCTCACTGGCCAGCGAATCTTCCGTACAACGGGTCAATGAAACCGGCAGCTTTTTTACCACTGCCTCACTGCCTGGTGCGCTCAAGCGCGACGGCGTGGCTTTCAAGGCCGCCGCCATGGTTCGCCTGATGCACTCCATGGTGCGCTTCAACATTCTCAAGCGCTCAGACAAGTGGGATATTCCCACTTACGGCATTCCCATTCCCCAGGTGGACCAGATGCCCGCGGGCACCATTCCTGCCTTCCTCACCGCTTTCCGTGCCATGAGCAAAGGCCGCAAGACATTCACCCAACGCGAACGCGGCATTGTGGAACTGTGTCGCTACCAAAGTTACCTGCTTGGCCTGCCAGCCGATCTGCTGCCAGACACCCCCGAAGGCATCGTTAAAATCACCATGACCTATGCCGCCACCCTCAGAGATGGTTATGACGACAGCACCTGCGGCGAACTTACCCGTGCCACTATGGCGGGATATCGCCCCAAAGACAAAACGCTCAAAAGCCGCATTTACAACGAAGTGGAAAAAGGATTTTCCAAGGTATTCTTTCAGCGGGTTTTCCTTGCCAACGATGAAAAGAATCTCGCCAAAATCATGGGCATGGAAGCCTCAGCCAGAGACTATCTGCTGTTTGCACTGGGCAGCTTGTGGGTGACTCCGCAACTGATAGCGCATACCGTTGCCCTGCAAATACCAGGGCTGGAAAAACTGGCAGACAAGAATCTGGTTCATCGCATCAACAAACTGCTGGTGGAATACGGTCATGCCGAATACACCACCGACGCGGAAAAATATCGGCCAGTGAAAGCGGCCACGTCGTGAAATCTACCACTTGTTAAATGGGTCAAATTGGGTAGGGATTTGGGTGCTCCATACTCCCGATTAGCACCTTCGGGGACAGCCATTCCCTCTCACCCAATAACCAGTACAATAACTGGCTCTAAAATGACTCATCAACATAAAAATAAGGAGCCAGCATGTACCCAGGCCTATACGCTCAGAAAGACCCCAATCGCCCCGCCTACATCATGGGCAGCACGGGTCAGGTAGTGACTTATCAGGAGCTTGAGGATAAATCGAATCAGGGCGCACAACTGTTCAGGGCACTCGGCCTGAAACGTGGCGACCACATCGCGATTATGATGGAAAACCACCCTGCCTATTTTCAAATTGTGTGGGCGGCGCAACGGGCGGGGCTGTACTACACCGCCATGAGTTATCGCCTGCAAACCGATGAAGTGCAGTACATCATCAACAACTGCGAAGCCAAGGTGTTTATTACTTCCAAATCTCTGGAAAATCTGGCACTGACTTTACAAAGCCAAACCCCCAAGGTACTTAAAAATTTTATGGTGGACGGTAGCTGCGAAGGGTTTGAGCAATGGGAAACAGCCATCGCTTCGCACAGCACAACACGCATTGCCGACGAAAGTGAAGGTGCAGACATGCTCTATTCTTCTGGCACCACGGGTCGCCCCAAGGGCATAAAAATGCCCCTTTCCGATGTGCCCTTTGGCACACCTGGCACGGTTTACCACTTGCTGATGGGGCTGTATGCCAAAGGCGACCCTGGCCCCTATACCTATCTTTCGCCTGCTCCTCTGTATCACGCCGCACCGCTTCGCTACTGCATGGCGTTTTTCCGCACTGGAGCCACCATTGTGGTGATGGAAAAATTTGAGCCAGAACACGCGCTGGCGCTGATTGAAAAATATAAAGTGAACTACAGCCAATGGGTGCCCACCATGTTTGTGCGTATGCTCAAACTCCCCGAAGCAGTGCGCAAACAATATGATGTCAGTTCCTTGAAAGCGGCCATTCACGCTGCTGCGCCCTGTCCTGTAAAAATCAAGGAACAAATGATCAACTGGTGGGGGCCAGTGATTTTCGAATATTACGCAGGTACCGAAGGGAATGGTTTTACTTCGATTACTTCAGAAGAATGGCTGACACACAAGGGTTCCGTAGGAAAGGCATTGTTAGGTGAAATCCGAATCTGTGACGAAAACGGCGAAGTTCTGCCCGCTGGTTTGGAAGGCGATATTTTCTTTGCAGGCGGCGGCAAGTTTGAATATCACGGTGACAAGGAAAAAACCGAAAAATCGCGCCACAAAGAAGGCTGGACAACTTTGGGCGATGTAGGCTACCTCGATGAAGAAGGCTATTTATATCTCACCGACCGAAAGGCTTACATGATTATTTCCGGTGGCGTGAATATCTATCCGCAAGAAGTGGAAGACTTGTTGGTGTTGCACCCGAAAGTGATGGATGCTGCTGTGTTTGGTGTTCCTAACGAAGAATTTGGTGAAGAAGTGAAAGCAGTTGTTCAACCGAAAGACTGGAAAGATGCAGGGCCAGAATTTGAACAGGAATTGATTGCCTTTTGTCGTGAGCATATCAGCCATATCAAATGCCCGCGTTCTGTTGATTTTGAACAAGAGCTTCCACGCCACCCGACGGGGAAATTGTTAAAGCGTTTGTTAAAAGACCGATACTGGAAGAAAGATTAAAGGAGACCACCATGACCTTCAAAAACCGCATTACCGAATTGTTAGGCATTGAAAAGCCCATCATTCAGGCACCAATGGGCTGGATTGCGCGTTCACAACTCGCCTCTGCGGTGTCCAATGCAGGCGGCTTGGGCATCATCGAAACCTCTTCTGGTGAACTCGACAATATTCGCGAAGAAATTCTGAAAATGCGCGACCTCACCGACAAGCCCTTTGGGGTAAACATTGCTCAAGCCTTTGTGCGCGACCCCAACATTGTCGATTTTGTAGTGGCGCAGGGCGTGAAATTTGTCACCACCTCGGCGGGAAATCCCATGCAATATACCGCCAAATTAAAAGAGGCGGGCTTAACCGTATTTCACGTGGTACCTACCTTAAAAGCAGCGCTCAAGGCCATTGAAGCAGGTGTTGATGGTTTGGTGGTTGAAGGTGGTGAAGGGGGCGGTTTTAAAAACCCTAACGAAGTCGCAAGCATGGTGTTGTTGCCCTTGGTAGCTTCCAAAGTGAAAGTGCCGATTGTTGCGGCAGGTGGCATAACCTGTGGTCGCAGTATGGCGGCAGCCTTTGCACTGGGTGCGGAAGCTGTGCAGTTGGGTACGCGCATGGTCAGCGCACTGGAATCCCCCGTTCATAGCAACTGGAAAAACGCGATTGTGAACGCAGCAGAAACTGATACGGTGTTTCTCAACAAATTCCAATCACCTGCGCTACGCGCTTTACGCACCGAAAAAACCAGCGCTCTTGAAAAACAATTTGATCACAATGTGATGATGGAATTTGCCCGTGTTCAGGAATTATATTTCGGTGGCGATATGGAAGCTTCCATTGCCCTGAGTGGACAAGTGGCTGGTCGCATCGATGAGATTTTACCAGTACAACAAATTCTCGATGGCATGTGTGAAGAATTTGAGCAATGTGTTTCAATGTTGAACAAGGTTTACTCAAATTAAACACCTATAACGACTATTTACATCACAACAATACGCTACTTATGAAAAAACTGTTTTCGGCTCTGGCTTTGTTATGTTTCATTATTTTTGGGCTAACTTTGTATTTTGTTCAACAAGTCGTTGCTTTCACACCTGATACCGAAATGCAGGTCAGTGAGTGGCGCAAGCTCAATCGTTTTGACGCTTTTGATTGGCCAGTGCAGGAAATCAGTTTTGAAATATTCACCAACAGCATTGCGGCTACTGGTGAAAAATTCACCTTGCGCGGCGTATTCATTGCCTCTGAACAAGAAAACGCACCGACTGTGATTGCACTGCATGGCAAAGGCAGCAATCGCATTGGTGTACTCAAATTTGGTTATTTGTTTCATCAGGCAGGTTTTAATGTATTGATTTACGATCAGCGCCATCACGGTCGCTCGGACGGTCAATATACAACTTATGGTTATTATGAAGCCTACGATGTTTCTGCGGCGATTGATTTTCTGGAAAGCAAAAATATCAACACCGAACAACTCGGCATCATCGGTGAATCTTTTGGTGCCGCCACTTCTCTGATGGCAGGTGCGATAGATGAGCGCATTGATTTTGTGATTGCCGATTCTTCCTATACCGACATGGTTAATGCGGTAAAAGATAATGCCTGGCGCATGAATTCTTTGCCGCATTACCCGATTCCACAACTTGGTTTTTTATTGGCTGGTTGGCTGGTCGATTTTAATCCCTGGTCGGTGCGCCCGATTGATTCGCTCACAAGCATCAACAAACCTGTTCTGCTTGTTCATTGTGATCAGGACGAATGGGCTTATCCGAAATATGCTTACAGGCTGTATGAAGCCAGCAACAAACAACTCACCGAATTTAAAATGTTTGAACAGTGTGCGCACGTTAACGCTTATGATGACTACACCGAGGAATACACCCGCGTAGTTGAGCATTTTCTGGAAAAACATCTCCCAGAGTTTCTTGCGCTCAAAACACAATAACAAAACATGGCTGACACCGATCACTTTCACCCCGAAAAGCTGAAACATCATCCCGCAACTGCGGGGGTGATTGTTGACCTGTTGATGGTGTTGCTGGTGATTGTGAATCTCTCGCTGATTATTTTTGACTGGCTGTTTTCCAGCCCTTTTACACAAGAATTACTCACGCATGTTTCGCCAAAATTTGTCGAATTTTACGGCAACACCATTCATGCTGATTTTATCTTTTATGACATGCTGTTCGTGAGCGTGTATCTGTGTGAGTTCGGCATACGCTGGATAATTGCGCTGTGGCGCAACACCTACCATCGCTGGTTTTTTTATCCCTTTGTCCATTGGTATGATTTGTTGGGCTGCATACCCGTAGGCAGTTTCCGCTGGCTGAGAATTCTGCGCATTGTCAGTATTCTGGTGCGCCTGCAAAGAATGGGCGTGATTGAATTACAGGAAACCTATGCGGGGAAATTTTTCCTGACTTATTATCGTATTGTGATTGAAGAAATTTCAGACAGGGTGGTTATCAATGTGCTGGAAAATATTCAAACACAAAACCTGCAAGGCCACCCACTGGTTGAAAGCATCAGGCAAGATGTTTTATTACCGAGAAAAGCACAATTTATTCATCTGCTGGTTGAGCGCATTCAACAAACCAGTGCCAATACCTGGCAAAGTAGTCGCCCACGACTCAATCATTATTTGCAAAACCTGAGTGAAGAATTGATTCTGAATTCAAAAGCAGGCACTGCTATCGCTGCTGTTCCATTTTTTGGCCAACGCATGCTAGGCGAACTCGACAGGCAACTCACGCAACTGTTACTGGAAATTGTCGATAAAATTATTGCAGACCTTGCAAGCGCAGAGTCACAAGCTGCTCTGGAAAAAACCATCGACGACTTGCTGAGCAATTTAGGCGCAGACGGCTCTCAAATCGCTGCGCTGCTTGACGCTATTTCGCTGGACACTTTAGAAGCCGTCAAGGCTCAAGTGCGCATACAACAATGGAAAGTAACAGAAAAACAAAATCAACTTGATCTGGGGATAGCACCATGAAAGGCAATATGATGCAAAGTCAATTAACACTCACCAGCTTGATGCGCCACGCGCAAACCGTTTTTCCCACGCAGGAAATTGTTTCTGTCACCGCAGAGAATCCCTTGCATCGTTGCAGTTTTTCACAAGCGTTTGAACGCAGTGCACAACTGGCCAACGCCTTGAAAAAAGCAGGTGCACAAAAAGGCGATCGCATTGCTACACTGGCATGGAATGATTATCGCCACTTTGAACTGTATTACGCCACCTCCTGTTCCGGCCTGGTTTGTCACACCATTAACCCACGACTTTTTCCTGAACAAATTGCGTTTATTGTGAATCATGCAGAAGACAAAATTATTTTTGCAGACCCGATGTTTGTGCCGTTACTTGAAGCTTTGAAAGATAAAATCCCGACAAAAACCTTTGTGATTCTTTGCAATCCTGAGCGCATGCCTGAAAGCACGCTCGATTTAATCTGTTACGAAACTTTTATCCAGAATGAAGCGGCACAGTTTGACTGGCCAGAACTGGATGAAAATGATGCCTGTGCGCTGTGCTATACCTCAGGCACTACCGGAAACCCGAAAGGCGTGTTGTATTCGCATCGCGCCATGACAGTTCATACCTACGCCTCATTATTACCCGATGTCTTCGGTTTAGGTGCACATGACGTTGTTATGCCGATTGTGCCCATGTTTCACGTCAACGCATGGTCGATTCCCTATGGCGCAGTTGCCGTCGGTGCCAAGCTGGTTTTTCCTGGCCCCAAAATGGCAGACGGTGAAACCCTGAGCAGGTTAATCAACAGCGAACAGGTAACCATTTCAGCAGGCGTGCCCACCGTATGGTTGGCGTTGTTAAATTATCTGCGTGAACACCGTGTTGAAATTCCCAGCCTTCAGCGCGTTGTGAGCGGCGGCTCTGCATGCCCTTGGGCAATTATGGAAGAACTGGAACAAAAACATGGGGTTTATACGCACCACGCATGGGGCATGACCGAAATGAGCCCGCTGGGTAGTTACAATGCGCGTGTTCCCAAAGGGCTGGATGCTGCCACTGAAAAAGCCTTGCGCCTGAAACAGGGCAAACCCACTTTTGGTGTAGAGCTGCGCATTGTCGGTGAAGATGGAAAAGAATTGCCCAGAGATGGTATTGCTTTCGGTGCCTTGCAAGTGCGTGGCGCATGGGTGTGCGAGCGTTACTTCAAACAAAGTGAAAGCGCGCTCACCGACGATGGCTGGTTCGACACAGGCGATGTCGCCACCCTTGATGCAGAGGGTTATATGAGCATTACCGATCGCACCAAGGATGTGATCAAATCAGGCGGCGAATGGATTTCTTCCATCGAACTGGAAAACCACGCAGTTGCACTGGACGGCGTGGCAGAGGCAGCCGTGATTGGTGTTGCTCACCCGAAATGGGATGAACGCCCTTTACTTGTTATTGTTAAAAATGGGTCGAAAGAATTAGACCCAAAAGAAATCCTTGCCAGTTTTGAAGGCAAGGTTGCAAACTGGTGGATACCGAATGATTGTGTGTTTGTGGATGCAATCCCGCATACTGCCACTGGAAAAATTTCCAAAAAAGATTTGCGCGAGCAGTTTGCACAGCATCAATGGTCTGAATTGAGCAAGTAAAAAGTTATGAGCAAAAAAATCGATTTTGAAAAATCTCTCAGAGAACTCGAAAAACTGGTAGACGAAATGGAAAGCGGTGAGCTGACGCTGGATCAATCACTCGCCAGATTTGAAAAAGGTGTCGCACTCACCAAAGCCTGCCAACAGGCACTCAAAGAGGCCGAACAAAAGGTCAACATTCTGATTGAAAAGCATGGAGAAGCTGAACTGGAAGCATTTCTGGACGACGATTCCGAATAACCACGAATAAGCAACCATGAATACACAACTCCAGCATTTCTTCGCGACCAGCCAAACCCGGGTTGAAAGTGTGCTCAAGCATACGCTTGAACAAAACAAGGTGGTGTCCAAACGTCTGAGCGCCGCGATTCACTACGTGGTATTCAACGGTGGAAAGCGCATCCGCCCGACACTGTGTTATGCCAGCGCACTGGCATTTGGCAAGGCCACGCACACCGTCGATTGTGCCGCCGCCGCCATTGAATTTTTGCATTGTTATTCGCTGGTACACGATGATCTGCCCGCGATGGACGATGATGACCTGCGACGTGGCAAACCCACCTGTCATATTGCTTTTGATGAAGCTACTGCGATATTGGCAGGTGATGCCCTGCAAGCCTTTGCATTTCAGGTACTGGCACAGGTTAATCCTGAAATTCCCAGCGAGCAGAAAATGCGCATGCTGATTAGTCTGGCGATTGCCAGCGGCAGTGAAGGTGTGGCCGCAGGGCAAGCACTGGATTTGGCCGCCACCAACACCGAATGCAGCCTTGAAGAACTGGAAACGATTCATCATTACAAAACCGGCACCATGATTAGCGCCTGTATTGATTTAACGGCGCAGGCACTCGGTGAAGAAAACTCTGAAAAACATCTGGCACTCAGGCAATACGCGAAAGCGCTGGGGCTTGCCTTTCAGGTAAAAGACGACATTCTCGACATCGAAGGCAACACCGAGAAACTGGGAAAAAATCAGGGTGCGGATCAGGCCTTGAACAAAAACACCTACCCACGCTTGCTGGGGCTGGATGCTGCAAAGCAAAAGGCGCAGGAATTACATCAGCAAAGTCTGGCTGCGCTAAAAGATTTTGGTGCTGAAGCCGAGCTCCTGCGTTTGCTTTCGCAATTCGTGATAGACCGTGAAAGTTAGCGGTCATCAAGGTAAAATGCCGCTCTTTTCACACCAGAGCGCGTAATCGCAGCCAGTTCATGTTCGACGAGATTCCACATCAACGACCTGACACCCCCAAACTCGATCTGGTCAACTTCCCTGCCGATTTAAAAAAATTCAGCAAGGAAGAATTGCCCGAGCTGGCTTCGGAATTAAGAAACTATCTGCTCTATTGCGTTGGTCAAACTGGCGGACACTTCGGTGCGGGTCTGGGTGTGGTAGAACTCAGCGTTGCCTTGCATTACGTTCTCAATACCCCCATCGACAAAATTGTGTGGGACGTTGGCCACCAGTGTTATCCGCACAAAATTCTGACTGGTCGCAAGCACGAGTTATTGAACATTCGCAAGTTCAACGGCATTTCAGGTTTTCCCAAACGCTCTGAAAGTGAATACGACACCTTTGGCGTTGGCCATTCCAGCACCAGCATCAGTGCTGCACTGGGTATGGCAGTTGCCGCACAACAAACCAACAAGGCACAAACTACGGTTGCTGTGATTGGTGATGGCGCACTCACAGGTGGCATGGCATTTGAAGCCATTGCCCATGCAGCGCATGTACAGGCCAATATGATTGTTATCTTGAACGACAATGAAATGTCGATTTCAAAAAATGTGGGCGGGCTTTCCAACTATTTTGCCAAACTGTGGGCAAGCCGCTTTTACAACAAGGTAAGAGAAAGTAGTAAAAAAATGCTGTCCTCTGCACAGCCGGTTAAAGACTTCGCAAGCAAAACCGAAGAATACATGAAGGGCATGGTGTCTCCTGCCACCTTGTTTGAAGAACTCGGTTTTAATTATCTTGGCCCTTATAACGGCCACGATTTATTGGGTTTGATACAGATTCTTGAGAATGTAAAAACCCTGCCTGGCCCACAACTGATTCACATTGCTACCGTTAAAGGTAAGGGGTTTTTACCCGCAGAAAAAGACCCCATCGCCTATCACGCCATCAACAAAATTGAACCCAATAAAAAAACCGGTGAGCCGCCAAAAAAATCCACCCCCAAATTTCAGGATATATTCGGCCAATGGCTGTGTGATATGGCGCAAAAAGATGCGCGTCTGATTGGCATTACCCCTGCCATGTGCGAAGGCTCAGGCATGGTGGAATTTTCAAACAGATTTCCTTCGCGCTTCCATGATGTAGCGATTGCCGAACAACATGCAGTGACCTTTGCAGCGGGCTTGGCCTGTGAAGGGCTAAAACCTGTGGTGGCCATCTATTCAACATTTTTACAACGCGGTTACGATCAGTTAATCCACGATGTCGCAATTCAAAATCTGGATGTGCTATTTGCGATTGATCGCGCTGGCCTTGTGGGTGAAGACGGTGCAACCCATTCAGGCGCTTTCGATTTAAGTTACATGCGCTGCATTCCTAACATGACCATCGCAACGCCTTCCGATGAAAATGAATGTCGCCAGCTACTCTATAGCTGCTACCTGCATAAAGGCCCCGCTGCGGTTCGCTACCCGCGAGGAACAGGTGTAGGTGCGCATATCGAACCCAACATGCGACAACTTGCGATTGGCAAAGCTAACACAGTCAGGCAAGGGAACAGGCTTGCGATATTGGCTTTCGGTACTTGCGTGCATGATGCCCTGCCCCTTGCCGAGCAACACAACTACACCTTGATTGATATGCGTTTTGTCAAACCGCTGGATAGCGAGCTGCTACTGAAATTAAGCCAGTCACACACTGCTTTTGTAACGCTTGAAGAAAATGCCGTAAAAGGCGGTGCAGGTTCGGCAGTGAATGAATTTTTTGTGGAAGCAGGCATACATGCCCCCATACTCAATCTGGGTTTGCCCGATGAATTTGCCAGACATGGCTCACAGAAAGAATTACGTGCACTGTATCAACTCGACACCGCAGGCATCTCTGCACAGATTCAGACATTCCTGGACAAGCTAGATAGTGCTACCTGATAACTTGTTATTGAGAATGCCTTCAAAGCTCTCGTTCAACAACAAACTGTTTTTAAGAAAATACTCCTTGTCTTTTGCAAGTGTCGCCTCAAGCACGCGCTCATACTGATGCACCAGCGCCATTCTCTGGAATAAAAAACCACGTCCCGATTCAAGTTGCAATTTGAATCGCTCAGGCGCATGGGCATGGCCGCTAATCATCAACACCACCACATTTTTGGTGGCACTGTGTCGCGTTAAAGCTTCAATAAAGTGATTGCCGCCCACCTGCGTTGCGAGGCAATCCAGATCGACCACCACCAAATCTACCGCCATGCCCACCTCGCTGGATTTCCTGATACTCTCCAGTGCATCAACCAGACTCGCTTCGGAGCCTGCCTTCATGCCCCACGCCTGACAAGCTTGCGCAAGGGACTGCCTGCATTCATAACACTCATCAATAATCAAAACTGACCTTGAATTGAGCAAGGGATTTTTGATGAAGGAAAAATCAGCACGCACGCCGCTATTGGACATGTCTATGCCAGGTTTCAGTGGAAGTTCCACGCTGAAGTTGGTGCCCTTACCCAATTCACTGTGTAAATGAATTTCACCGCCCATGAGTCGGGTCAGTTCACGACAAATGGATAAACCCAGCCCCGCTCCACCATATTCACGCTCTTTTCTGGAATACACTTGCGTGAAATCCTCAAAAATACTTTCAACCTGGGAAGCTGGAATACCAATCCCTGTATCGATTACTTCGAAGCGATACCAGTTTGCTGCGTTTTTTTCGATGCAACTTACGCGCACCCGAATCAACCCTGTCTCAGTAAACTTGTAAGCGTTGCTTAACAGGTTAATCAGAATCTGACGAATACGGTTCACATCACCAAAGAGAAATGTGGGTGTTTGTTCGGCAATATCAAACAGCAAGGGAATGCGTGTTTCAAGAATTCGAACCATGAATACTTTTTCTATATCGAGCAGCAAACTTCTTAAATTGAAATGATCTTCCTCGATGTGCATCTTTCCGGCTTCGACTCTCGAAAAATCAATAATATTATTGATAAGGTGCATCAAGGCATTGCTCGACGCGCCAAGAATATCCACATATTTGCGTTGTTCATTATCAAGATTGCTGGTTTGCAATAATTCACTGGCACCAATCACACCATTTAAAGGTGTGCGAATTTCATGGCTTATTTTTCCGAAAAATTCATTCTTGATCGCCTGACTGTTTTTTGCCGCAGCCAGACTGGCTTCATAACGCTGTTGCTTTTTAGCCATCACTTCCAGTTGATCCGCAATCGAATTTGAAAGCATGATTAAATTGATACAGAAAGCAATCCGTATCACCTCATTCAAATAAGGGAAGGCGAGGGTTTCAAACGCATAAATTGATGAAACCACAATAATCGGAATACCCAGAGGGGTGAAAGACATCATGTAGGTTTTGGCAAACAAATCATTATATTTGCGGCGAATTTGCCAGGCTTCATACACCACCAGGCACACGATAAATGAACTGCAAAAATACACGGAATACTCAGCCACCTGAAACGGTACAAAAAAACAGGCACTAAACAAAAACAAGCTGAGCCACTGCAATAATTTAAACCAGTAAGCCCTGTCTGGATCACGTTCATCCAGAAACAGAATTTTTACCGTAAAACTCAATGCGGCATACATCACCAGATAGGCAGCTGCATACGCAAAAACAGCTAACGCTTCCATACCCAGCACTCTTGGCCATATCACCGCCATGCTGCCATTTTGTGTTTCAAGAAAAATAATGAAACTCACAATATAGATGGAATAATCCAGATAAATGGAATCACGTGTGCGCCTGTAAATGCTGATGTTATAAATGAGCATGCCCAGCACAAAACCCAGCGTCAGAAAGTTATAGGCCTGCATAATCATTTCGTTTGAAAAGAAACGTGCCATATCGACCAGCTCCATTTCATAAACATCTTGTCCCTGATCGCGCCACTTCAAATAGAAATGTTGTTCGGTATAGGCAGGAATGGTTACGGGTAGTGCATATTTACGTGATTGTATGGCTCTGTCGTAAAAGTCCTGCCAGTCACCAAAGGATTGCTGTGCAACAATGTGCGACTCACCTTCGGGGGATTTCATTTCCAATTGATATAAGGTGGCGGTAGTGAGATTTCGCGCGTAGGTTTTGAGTATCAGCAGCGCATCATCGCTCATGTTGTTGATAACACGATAGCGATACCAATAATGATGCGCATTATTAAATTGCCTGATTTGCCCCACATCACTCAGTTCAAACTTTCCATCAGCCATCACTTCTTCCAGTGTCATCGAAGCGCTTTCATCTATGAACAGTTCACTATGTTGATTGAGTTGAATACGAAAGCTGTCTGAATCGATAACAACAATAGGCGTGAGAATGTCTGCGTGTACCAGAAAAGAAAAACACAAACAGGCACATGCCTGAAGAAGGAAGAATACGGATTTGCAGAAGGAATTAGCTTGTCCATTAAGCTGAAAATGTTGACTTAAAATGATGCCAGACCACTAAAGGAAAGGAGCTGATTCAAATCAGTCTGCAAGCAATCACTGTCAGGCACCAAATTCATCTCACCCGAAAAACTCAGGAAATCATCACTGTCATGACCAAAATCAACACTGCCAAAACACTCATATTCCCCACCCGTGTTCTGGTTATAAAAAATCTGGCTACTCTTGCCATTGCCAGAGCTGGTGATTGCCAGGCTCAGGCTGCTATCCCATAAACCATCGCTTGCATCCAGCTTGAGCACCACTTCCTTATATTCAGCCTGACCTGAAATCCAGATATTGGTATTAGCCAAACGCTTTTCCGCCACCGTAAATAAATGCAGATAGCTGTAACAGAAAATATCTACATCGCCATTCAGCTTGCCCAGACTTTCACTGCCCAAATCACTGTCATCTACCTTGTACAAATTCACGTCCAGTTGTGCAGTGGTGTTCTGCGGTGTCTTGAAATTCCACAGCGAACTCAACCTGAGATTTTGCTGATTCTCGTTCACCTGAATGGCTGCGATATTGTCATAACCTGGAATGTTGAAAAAAATCGAGTTTTTGGGAATGGTAAATTTGCCATCACTCAAGGTGTAGGTTTCTGTGTTGTGACAATCGCTCACTTCCAGCGTCGTACCGAAATCGGTGAGTAACAGCGTCTTGGTGAACAACACATCGTTCACCTGTTTCTCTGAAGCAGAATCCACCGTAAAACGATCGGCCACCAACATAATCCAGCGTCCTGTCAGCACATCTTTGGCAAGGCCCGTCTGGGTGTTGGTAATCGTACCCTCGAAGGCATTTTTAACCTCACCGACAGGAATAGGGGAATCAAACGCTTCACATTCAGGCAAACAACGTCCAATCACTTCTTCAAAGCTGGAGTTTTTACATCCATGCAAAGTACCCACAGCAAGCAGAAGCAGCGAAAAGAACGGCAACAAACGCAGCGGGGGATTCAGGGTTTTGTTCATTCCATCATTATACACAGGCACTCTGCTGAAACTAGCTAGCCCCTTGGCTTGCCCCACAGCACCCGGACGAATGGTGTTTTGGCAAGCAAATGGCTGCTAGAATCGCGCTCCTTTTCACACCTCTTTCCCCATCGTCATTGTCTATGAGCTCATCTCAACCCCGCGTCGGCATGGTCAGCCTTGGTTGCCCCAAGGCTTTGGTGGATTC
Source organism: uncultured Pseudomonadales bacterium (assembly GCA_964557005.1). Classification (GTDB taxonomy): domain Bacteria; phylum Pseudomonadota; class Gammaproteobacteria; order Pseudomonadales; family JBECKS01; genus JBECKS01. The sequence continues at coordinate 430,280 of CAZKYI010000002.1, read as the reverse complement.
GGAACGTATCCTCACCCGCCTGAAAAATGATGGTTATGACATTGTGGGCGATTACGCAGGTGCCGATTTGGTGGTGGTGAATACCTGCGGCTTCATCGATTCGGCCAAGGCGGAATCGCTAGAGGCGATTCGCGAAGCACTCAATGAAAACGGTAGAGTGGTAGTGACAGGCTGCCTGAGCAATGCTGACAAGGAACTCCAACAAAAATTTCCAGAGCTACTGAGCATCAGCGGCCCGCAACAATATGATTCGGTGGTCAATGCCGTTCACCAATATCTGCCACCCAAAGCCCGTCAAGCAGGTGAACTCTACCCACAATTACCCGAAGCAGGGCTGAAACTCACCCCCGCACATTATGCCTATCTCAAGGTTTCTGAAGGCTGCAACCACACATGCAGCTTTTGCATCATTCCCGATTTACGCGGCAAGCTGGTAAGCCGCACCATCGACGATGTATTGAAAGAAGCGCTGGCACTCAAAGCCAACGGCGTAAAGGAATTACTGATTGTGGCGCAAGACACCAGCGCCTATGGCCTCGATTTGAAATACCAAAAGATGCCCTGGCTCAATCGCACACTTGAAACCCGCTTCCAGACACTCTGCGAAGAACTGGCAAAACTGGGCATGTGGATACGCCTGCATTACGTGTATCCCTATCCTCATGTCGATCATGTGATTCCGCTGATGAATCAGCAAGTGAACGGCGGCGGCCTGCTCCCCTATCTGGATATTCCTTTTCAGCATGCTCACCCTGAAATTCTCAAGGCGATGAAACGCCCTGCTTCAAGCGAGAATGTGCTTAAACGTATTCAGCACTGGCGCAGCATTTGCCCCGACCTCACCATTCGCAGCACCTTTATTACCGGCTTCCCTGGCGAAAGCGAAGCCCACTTCGAGCACTTGTTAGAATTTCTGGAACAAGCGCAAATCAATCGTGCTGGTTGCTTCAAGTATTCCGAAGTGGAAGGTGCAAAATCGAATGCACTGCCCAATCATGTCGATGAAGCCACCAAAGAAGCACGTTGGCATCGTTTAATGCAACTGCAAAGTGAAATCAGTGCCGAATTGCTGGCCAAAAAAATTGGCAGCAAGCAAAAAATTATTCTCGATGAATGTTCAGGTACACAATGTATCGGCAGAACCCAGGGTGATGCACCCGATATAGACGGTCGCGTCATCATTGAAGGAAAAAACAATTTCCGAATGGGCGACATTGTGGAATTAAAAATCACAAGCTCCGATGACTTTGATTTGTTCGTCAATCTGGAAAAACAAAATCAGATTCGTTTGCACAATGTTTAAATTCTGATTGCGCAAAAGTTCAGCCTGCTATTGAGCAGGCTTGATGAACTTCAAAGTCATGCGATCACTTTCACCAATCGCCAGATATTTTTGCTTGTCTTGCTCACCCATGCGTAAGGCAGGCGGTAAAGTCCACACACCTTTTAGATGTTGCGTGCTGTCTTTTGCGTTGGCATTCACTTCTGAACTCGCCACAAATTTAAAACCGGAATTTTTTGCATAGGCTTTAACCTGTTCTACGGTTACATAGCCTGAAGTTATTTGCTCATCAAAAGATGTATCCGTTTTTGCACGATGTTCCACCACACCCAACACACCACCAGGTTTCAGGGCAGCATACATTTGATCAAACACTGCCTGCGCATAATCATCTTTCATCCAGTTATGCACATTACGAAAGGTAAGCACCATGTCGGCTGAATTGGCAGGAACTATGGCATGACTTTTGGTTGTACCCAGCGTGGTGACTTTTACCTTGCCGTATATTTCAGGTGCAGCTTTCAGTTTTTCTGAAAACTCCTGTATGCGCTGCTTGCGCCATGCGTTGCCATCATCTACGAAACCCGCTGCATGGTATTGGCCTTTATCTTTCACCGCAGGTGCCAGAATTTCTGTGTACCAACCTGAACTTGGCCAGATTTCAACAACGGTCATATTTTCCTGCAAGCCAAAAAATTCCAGCGTCTCAACAGGGTGACGATATTGATTACGCGCAATATTGGCTTCACTGCGATGATTAGCCACAGAAAGCTCGGTTAATTTTTTTGAAAAATCCTGAGCGCTTGCCACGCCAGAAGAACATAACAACACCATCGATATTACTTTTGAACTCTGTGTTAAAAATCTGGATACCATATTGACCTCGACTATTTAATGTTAATTACTGATTCTGATTTAACTCTACGTCTACCAGCTTCCAGATAATTCCATAACGCTTCAAAACAAGCCGCGTGCTCTGCGTACCTGTATCGGCATTCATCAATCTGAATTCGAATTGCTCGTGACTCTGATAGCTGAATTGATTTTTTCCAAGATACTGCATATAGCCTGTGAAAGACGGATCACTCATTTGTTTTGGTTCAATATCCTGTTTTTTAAGCAGGCCGCTTAACTCGCCTCCCAATAACAGCGTCTTGATACCGGCAGGGCTGACTGCAGTTTCAACAGAAATCTGTAGCATGTTTTCAAAAAATTGTTTGGCGAATTTTTCAAAAGGATTACTCGATTCACTCAGGTTAATCTGATATTCCCTTTCAATATTCTGTTTGATTTGTTTTTTCACACTCGATTGCACTGCGGGGAAATCGACAAGAAAATTCAGCAACACAATTCTGTCTTGCTTAACGGAATACTGAATGCCGTACAAAGTGAAGAAAGGCCCCAAAGCAACAAACGCTGAAAACGACAGCGAAAAAACTATCACCAAACCAATCAAGGCCAATTTTAATTTTGACATAGGTTTATCACTCATCACTGACAGACTATTCCATCGTACTGCTTTGGTATTCACTTAGGAATACAGGAATTGCAAACCTTTAGCTTCCCCTTTGGACATAAATGATGGATTATCTGGTTCATATTCGCCCCCCATTAAAACTTAAAAAAAGAGACCAACCGGAACATGGAAAATTTACTGAGCGAAGTACTCTACTGGCACTGGATTGTACTCGGTATCGCGCTGGTGATTTGTGAAGCCTTTTTAGCAAGTTTCTTTGTGCTCTGGCTGGGTGTTGCTGCGATTATTATCGGCGCCGTGTTATTTGTATTTCCGGATATTTCACCCACCTGGCAAATACTTGGCTGGTCGCTGCTTTCTGCTGCTCTGGCCTGGGCATGGTTCAAATTTTTAAAACCTTTATCAATTGATAAAACCAAAGCGGGGCTTGCTGCGGAGGCGATTATCGGTGAAACAGGTCAGGTACTGTCACCCCCGAATGGTGAAAGACGCGGCACTTTGCGCTTCCCAAGACCTTTGTTAGGTACAGACGAGTGGCAGTTTATTTACGAAGGCGAAGACGAACTGAAAGCAGGTGATCGCGTGAGCGTGAAAAGTATTTCAGGCAACAGTTTAATTGTAAAAAAAGCGTAACCCAAAAAAGAGGAAAACCTTATGAATGCCGGATTGATGATTGTTTTATTTATATTGGTGTTTGCCATTGTCACTTTGGCCAAGGGCATACGTGTTGTTCCACAAGGGTATAAATGGATTGTTCAGCGTTTGGGAAAATATCACAGCTCGCTCATGCCAGGACTGAACATTATCATTCCCTACATTGATGACGTTGCCTACAAAATTACCACCAAAGACGTGGTGTTGGATATTCCATCACAAGACGTGATTACCAAAGATAACGCCGTTATCCTCGCCAACGCGGTTGCCTATATCAATATCGTTTCTCCCGAAAAAGCCGTTTATGGTGTTGAAAACTACGTGCTGGCAATACAAACGCTGGTACAAACTTCCTTGCGTTCGATTATTGGTGACATGAATCTGGATGATGCACTTTCTTCAAGAGATCATATCAAGGCCAAACTCAAATCCGAGATTTCAGATGATATTGCCGACTGGGGTATTACCCTGAAAACAGTGGAAATTCAGGACATCAATCCTTCACCCACCATGCAACAGGCAATGGAAGAACAGGCAGCGGCAGAACGTGCACGTCGTGCTACCGTAACACGCGCTGATGGTGACAAACAGGCAGCGATTCTGAAAGCCGAGGGCGAACTGGAGGCTTCACGCAGAAATGCGGAAGCACAAGTGGTTCTGGCAGAAGCCAGCAAGGAAGCGATTCGACTGGTCACCGAAGCGATTGGCGACAAGGAAATGCCGGTGATGTATTTGTTAGGTGAAAAATACATTCAATCGATTCAGCAGCTTTCCACTTCACCGAATGCCAAGAATGTGATTTTCCCTGCCGATATTCCCGCTGCAATTCAGGGTTTAATAGGCAAGAAATAGCAGTTTCTTTTACGCAAACACCACACTCTGGCTTATATCATCTTTGATGATGCGCGTTTTATTTGCCGCAACGGTTTCATCTTCATAACCAAAGGAGATACCAAACAGAATTGCCAGATTATCAGGGATATTCAAAATTCTGTGCGGTACATCAGGATAGTGCCGCATACTACCCATGGCACAGGAACCCAAACCATGGGCGGTCATTGCCAGCATTAGATTTTGCGCATACATACCGATGTCGACCGCGACCGTCACACCAAAATGTTTTTCCATGCAAATAAACGCAATGTGTGGCGCATCGAATAATTCATGGTTTCTGAGCAAGGCACGTAAACGCCCCATCTTGTCGTCCCGTGCGATACCCATGTTATTGTAAAGTTCTACCGCGCAATCCACCTGCCGACGGCGATATTCTCCCTCATGTCGAGGCATTTCAGGAAATTCAGGTGCAGGCAATTGCCCTGCTTTTACCGTGCTCACCAGCGCTTCGGTAATCTGGTTGCGCGTTTCACCAGAAGCGACAAACACTTTCCAGGGCATAATGTTGCAGTTGGAAGGTGCTTGCTGTGCCAGCTCAAAAATGTTTTCAATGATTTCCTGTGGTACAGGTTTATCGAGAAAACCGCGCACCGAACGGCGTGACCGAATAGCCTGCGCCAATGACATTTGTGGATCTAATGACATTTTAAGTTTCCTTTAAAAAATTATGAGGCTTGCAATGCAGCAATACGTTCTTCCAGCGGCGGGTGCGACATAAACAATTTTGCCGCTTTGGAAGTACCGCTAATACCGAAGGCTGTTAGTTGGCCATCGAGCTGGCTTTCACCATGATTCATTTGCAGGCGTTTCAGTGCGGCAATCATTTTATGTTTGCCTGCCAGTTGTGCGCCGCCTTCATCGGCACGATATTCACGATAACGTGAAAACCACATCACGATGATACTCGCCAGCACACCAAACAGCATCTGGAACACCATCACCAGCATAAATTGCATAGCACGACTATCATTGCCGCGACTTAAGGCAGAAGCGGCAATGCGTGCAAAGAAAAACACAAAGGTATTCAACACTCCTTGAATTAAAGTGAGCGTCACCATATCGCCATTGGCAATGTGACTGACTTCATGACCAAGCACGGCCTCGGCTTCGTCCTGACTCATGTTGCGCAGCAAACCGCTGCTCACCGCGACCAGTGCATTATTTCTGCTCGCACCCGTTGCGAAGGCATTGATTTCGGGTGAATCATAAATTGCCACTTCCGGCATACCGATACCCGCCGCCTGTGCCTGACGTTCAACCGTTCTAATCAGCCAGCTTTCCATCTGGGTGGAAGGTTGTTCAATCACATGAGCACCCACACTGCGTTTGGCAATCCACTTCGACATCAGCAGTGAAATGAAAGAGCCACCCATACCAAAAACCGCCGAAATCACCAGCAAGCCTGCTGTACCTTCGGTAGGCAAACCCAGCACCGGCAGCACCACTGCAAGCACAATGCTCAATATCAGCATCACGGCAAAGTTGGTCGCAACAAACAGCAATATACGTTTCATAAGATCCTCAGCGTGTTAATCAGGTTTAAAAATGCAAAACAAGTCCTTGCATACTATAGGGTAGAAAAGCCAAAAATAAAGACTCAGGGAAACAGCTTTTGTTCCTTTTTTAAATCTGCTCCAGCGCTTCGCTGAGCTTTTTCACTGCCACAATTTGCATGCCTGCAATCGGTTTTTTGGGCTGATTACCCTGTGGAATAATCGCCTTGCGAAAACCATGCTTGGCCGCTTCCTGCAAACGCTCCTGCCCTGATGGCACGGGGCGAATTTCACCCGAAAGCCCCACTTCACCAAACACAATCAAATCCCTTGGCAATATCGTGTCTTTAAAACTCGATACAATCGCTAACAACAAGGCCAAATCGGCAGAAGTCTCACTCACTTTCACACCGCCCACCACATTGGCAAACACATCCTGATCGCCGACATGCAAACCCCCATGTCGATGTAAAACGGCCAGCAGCATCGATAAGCGATTTTGATCAAGTCCAACCGCAACACGCCTTGGATTGCCCAAGGCACTGTCATCGACCAGCGCCTGAATTTCCACTAACAGGGGGCGTGTACCTTCCCACACCACCATCACCAGTGACCCTGCTGCCTGCTCTTCACTGCGATTCAAAAAAATGGCAGAAGGATTTTTCACTTCCTTCATGCCCTGACCCGTCATGGCAAAAATACCCAACTCATTCACCGCACCGAAACGGTTTTTCATACCACGTAAGGTTCTGAAACGGCTATCACTGGAGCTTTCCAGTAAAATGGAAGTATCAATCATGTGCTCCAGAACTTTGGGGCCTGCCAATGTGCCATCTTTGGTGACATGCCCCACCAATAACAAAATGGTATTGCTGAGTTTGGCAAAGCGCAGCAGATAAGCCGTGCATTCCTTGACCTGTGCGACACCACCCGGTGCAGAAGGGACTTCAGAGCTGTGCATCACCTGTATGGAATCGACCACCATCAAACGTGGTTTTAACTCAGCCGCTTTATTCACAATCGTTTCGACATGGGTTTCGGCGAGCATGTGTAATTTATCCCTGTTCAAACCCAAACGCTCTGCACGCATCGCTACTTGCTGCAAGGATTCTTCACCTGTGACATACAACGCTGGTACTTGTTCGGCCAACAAACACATTAACTGTAACAACAAGGTGCTCTTGCCTGCGCCAGGCTGACCACCAATCAGAATTGAAGAGCCTGGAACCAGACCACCACCGAGCACGCGATCCAGTTCTTCAATGCCACTTTTAATTCGCGGCAGCTCAGCCAGATTCACCTCAGACAACAAAGTAATGTCGCTTTTAGCTGCTGCATAACCACCAAACTGAACCGTCGTAGAAGGGCTGGAGGATTTGCTTGTTAGAACAATTTCACTCAGTGTATTCCATGCCTTGCAGTCCTTGCACTGACCCTGCCAATTACTGTGCTCTGAACCACAATCACTACACACAAAAGCGCTTTTACGTTTAGCCATTGAGATATTCCCTGCGCACGCGCTTGCCGAGCTTGCAAAATAATTCGTAGCTGATGGTGTCTGACCACTCGGCAACCGTATCTGCCGACAGCAGTTCACTTCCCCACAGTATTGCTTCATCACCCACTTTGATATTTTTGCTGTTATCTCCAATATCAACGGTAACCATGTCCATCGACACACGCCCTGCCAATGAAAATAATTTACCTGCAATTTCTACTGGTGTGCCATTTTTGGCATGACGAGGATAACCATCACCATAACCAACAGCCACCACGGCGATGTTGGTATTTTTTTTGGCCTTCCAGGTAGCACCATACCCCACAGTTTCGCCTTTTTTAAGTGGATTCACCGCAATAACAGGCGCACTCAGGCGCATGACAGGCAGAAGTCCTCTTGGTTTTTCTGTTAGTGTAGAACACCCATAAAGGGCAATGCCTGGCCTGTTCCAATGGCTATGCGTTTGCGGGTAAACAAAAAGTGCTGCGGAATTACACAAACTGAATTGCGTGATATGACTACAGATTTTTTTTGCGCTTTCAAAAATCTGCAAGGCAGTTTCAATATCCTGGGCTTTACCTGAGTCCGCATTGGCGAAGTGTGTCATCAGGCATTCCTGATTGAGCCAGGGCAGTTTGGCCAGTTTTTCACGCACATTGGCCAGTTGTTCCAGACGAAAACCCAGCCTGTTCATACCGGTATTGACCTTGAGCCAAACAGTCAGGGCAAGCACATTGTGTTTATCCATTTCTTCAAGCCAGCCTAATTGCTCTTCATTATGGATAACAATTTTAAACTGGTGACTTTGAGCAGCACGTAATTCACTCAGGGAAAATACGCCGTCCAATAGTAGAATACTGTTTTGAATACCCGCTTCTCTTAATTGAAGCGCTTCTTCCAAACGTGCTACGGCCAGCACATCGGCATCTTGCAAAGTACGCGCAACTTCAAGCAGGCCATGACCATAGGCTTCGGCCTTGATAACACCCAAGGTATGTGAATCAGGCGCTAACGCTTTGAGGGTTTGATAATTTTGGCGAAGCGCCTTTAAATCGATTCGAACAAGCGCCAAAGCTTACTCTCCAAGTACATCTTCATAACCTGCATATTGATTTGAGGCCAGATTGACAAAGCGGGTATAACGCCCCTGAAAATTCAACAAACACCCACCAATAGGGCCATTCCGTTGCTTACCAATAATAATTTCGGCAATTCCTTTTTTCTCAGTATTTTCAGGGTGATATACCTCATCACGATAAATAAACATAATCACATCAGCATCTTGCTCAATCGCTCCCGATTCGCGCAAATCTGACATAACAGGACGTTTATTGGGACGACTTTCAAGACCTCGATTCAGCTGGGAAAGCGCAATCACAGGCACATTCATTTCCTTGGCCAAGGCTTTAAGAGAACGGGAAATTTCTGAAATTTCTTCCACACGATTACTCTGCCCGGGCACCTGCATTAACTGCAAGTAATCGACCAGAATCAGCCCCAAACCACCCTCATATTCCCGCGCTGCTCTTCGGGCGCGTGAACGCAATTCTGTTGGAGAAAGCGCTGCGGTGTCATCAATCAGTAATTTACTCTCACCCAGAATAGCCATAGCCGAAGCAACCTTTGGCCAACTGTCATCACTCAATTTTCCTGAACGCACTTCGCTTTGATCAACCATTCCCAGTGATGACATCAAACGCAAAACAATCGACTCGGCAGGCATTTCCATACTGAAAAACAACACCGGCAATTTTTCCTTAATCAAGGTAGTTTCTGCCAGATTCATGGCAAAAGCCGTCTTACCCATCGAAGGGCGACCCGCCACAATAATCAAATCTCCCTTTTGCAAGCCCGAAGTCATTTCATCCAGTCTGTCGAAACCGGTACTCACTCCTGTTAAAGGGCTGTCACTACGATAAAGTTCATCGATTCGCTCAAGCACAACAGGAATCAAATCCTGAACTTTTTTATAACTCGAAGACTTGAATCCCTGCTCAGCAATGTCAAAAACTTCCTTCTCCGCCTCATCCAGCAACTGTTTGCTTTTTCGTCCGTCAGGGAAATAGGCGCTATCGGCAATCTTGTGCGAAACGCGGATTAACTGCCGCAGCACAGAGCGCTCACGCACAATTTCGGCATAGGCTGTGGTATTGGCAGCACTGGGCGTGTTATTGGCCAGCTCGATGATATAACTCATACCACCTGCATCTTCCAACTGTCCTCTGAGCGCAAGCGCCTCGCCCAGCGTCACCGCATCGAAAGGCTTGCCTTCTTTCGATAGCTCATGAATGGCCTGAAAAATCAGGCGATGGGCAGGCTTATAGAAATCCCTGGCTTCCACCACATCACTTATCCGATCCCAGACATCATTGTCGATAATCAATCCACCCAGTACCGACTGCTCAGCCTCTTCTGAATGCGGCGGCATCTTTATATTACTCAGCTCGGTATCTGGCACGTAATTCACTCACGGATGGAAATCAAAAAGGGAATGAATCCTAGCAAACTTTCCCTATTTTTACTTTTGATTCAGAGGGATTTTTTTGTCAGCGCACTCCGAAAAACAAGGTCGAAAAAAAAGCACCAAGCTCAATGAGCGCTGGTGCTTTCTGTTCAAAAAGTAAGTAGCTACTTCGTGTTGAAGCGTAATTTAAGCTTCGCTGACAACCACGATTTTAGCAACTTGCTGAATATCACTATGAAGTTGCAAGGTGATTTCATATTCACCCGTTTGACGAATCGCGCCTTGAGGTAACAGCACTTCTTTTTTGGTCACTGCTTCACCGGCTTTGGTCAGGGCTTCTGCAATATCGCGGGTTCCGATAGAACCAAACAATTTACCTTCGTCACCTGCCTTCGATGCAATCACCACATTCATGCTTGCAATACGCGCCCTGCGCTCTTCGGCCAGTTTCAGGCTTTCAGCTGCCGCCGCTTCAAGTTCAGCACGACGCTGTTCAAAAATTTCAACATTCTCAGGTGTTGCCGGAACAGCCTTGCCTTGAGGAATCAAGAAATTACGACCATAGCCAGATTTCACGTTGACCTTATCACCCAAACTACCCAGATTGCGGGTTTTTTCCAATAAAATGACTTCCATTGCAGTCACCTCTCTCTATAAAAAATACTTAAAACTCGGTTTACAACTGGCTTCTGGATTTTTTGACGCGAGCCCTGAAATCCATCACCGTATCCAATAATGCTGTTGTCATCAAAGGCAAAAATAATAAATGCCCCATAAACAACATGCTCATATAAAACATGCCCAACCAATGAACGCTGGCACCCATAATGGCCACCAAACCATGCACCAAAGCTATCCCGCTTAACATCAGCGGGATGATGAACAAAGGCGCAATCACCAGACCCATTTTGCCCTGATCCAACAGACTGTTATCAAAATCCAGACTGTTAAATAACTGGACGGACAACATCATCGCACCACACAAAATCAAGGCCTGATTCACGCTCAACCGCAAAGCATGAAACTCTTGCTGAAACGCACCTGGTTTATACAACAACGATTGCCACCAGCGGCCTAACAACAAAATCAGGCAGGCTGTCATTCCACCTCCCCACGCAAAAGCCATATGGGTGAACAGGGCAACCAGCCTCTCCATCTCAGGAGAAGCATTAAACTCGGGAGAAGCCCTCAAAGCTTCCATCATTACCTTGTTTAAAGGCTCCAGACTCGATGGTGTCATCACCTGCATCAGTACGAATGCCACGACGCTCACCGCTACTACCGTCAATAAAGCCCAATTCAGGGAACGACTTGCTTCCAGAACTACTGCACCTGCCACAACTGACACAAGCAACATCAGATGGCTGGAATCACCCATTGCCAACCATGCAAAGGTGGGCAACACCGCCCAAGGCAAAATCCTGAGCGCCTGATTCAAACCAAGATGCAAAATCACCAAGGTGACGGCAGCAGAACTTAGCCAGACCCCGACAATCGGGACAAAACCCATACCAAAACACACCAAACCGGCCTGTTTCGGTCCCGCCATGACATACTCAGCCAGTATCTTCATGGTCTTTTAAATAACTTATTGATGGCTATCCGTATAAGGAATTAAAGCCAGATAACGAGCCTGTTTTACCGCCAAAGCCAACTGACGCTGATATTTGGCTTTAGTACCAGTAATGCGACTAGGCACAATCTTGCCTGTTTCAGTAATGTACGCCTTCAAGGTATCCAGATCTTTGTAATCAATGTAGTCAATGCCTTCGGCAGTGAACTTGCAGTATTTTCTTCTTCGATAAAAACGTGACATAAGCTACCCCTTACTCCTCTTTCTCATCTTCAAAAGCATCATCAACATCATCCAGTTCATCTTCCTGAACTTCAGTTTCCAAACGACGTTCAGCTGCACGACGCTCATCACGCTCTTTGTTTTTGGAAAGAATGGATTCTTCGGTAATGGCTTCATCACGACGAATCACCAGATTACGGATAACCGCATCATTGAATTTGAATGCGCTCGCCAATTCATCGAGCACGGCTTGAGAACATTCAATGTTCATCAACACATAATGTGCCTTGTGAATTTTGTTGATGGGATAAGCAAGTTGACGACGACCCCAATCTTCAAGGCGATGAATCAAACCTTTGCCTTCAGAAATAATGGTCTTGTAGCGATCCAGCATCGCTGGCACTTGTTCACTCTGGTCAGGGTGGACCAGAAACACAATTTCGTAGTGTCTCATAACTACTCCTTCCGGTTTAAAGCCCCCAGCGCTATCGAGAATGACAGGCAGTAGAGCAAGGAGAAAAAAAGATTTTGCCCCCTTTCGGGGTGCGCGATTGTAATGAAAGGCTAACAGGCATGCAAGCGCCACTTGCACACTAGCTTTTGCTTCTCTGGCGCACAGCTTCAAACAGACAAATGCCGGTTGCCACAGAAACGTTGAGACTTTGCATGCGTTCCGACATCGGTAAGTAAGCGAGAAAATCACATTTTTCTCTGGTGAGCCGCCGCATGCCATCTCCTTCCGAACCCATCACCAACACCAGGGCACCTGTTAAATCACAGTCATAATAATTTTGCGCCTGCTCATCAATCGCTGTGCCTATCAACCAGCAACCTGCGTCCTTGAGCAAATCCAGACTACGCGCGAGATTGGTCACCACAAAAATATCCACTTGTTCAGTCGCACCCGCCGCAACTTTTCTGACAGTTGCATTCACAGGCGCAGACTTGTCTTTCGGCAAAATAACCGCATCAACATTCGCTGCGGCTGCGCTGCGCAAACAAGCACCCAGATTGTGCGGATCACTAATGTTATCAAGCACCAGAATCAGCGGATTCACTTTGGTTTGCATCAAATTTTCCATGAAGGGCTTGAGTTGCTTTTCAGTTAATTGCTGCTGCACTTCTATTTGCAACACAATCCCTTGGTGATTTCCACTCGCACTCAACTCATCGAGATAACGCTTGTCTACAATGCGTGGGCGAAAATGCTTGTATGCACCCAGATTCAATTCGTTCTGCAAACGCTCTGCCTTGCTCCCTTCCTGCAAATACAGATGGGTGACTCGATTGGCACCGTGACTTAAAAATTGTTTGGCCGCGTGAATGCCGTAAATAACATCCTGACTCATGATTTGGCTCTGGATTTTTTATCGCGTTTTTGGCGAGATTTTGATGAAGATTTTGCACGATTTTTTGAATCGGGTTTTTGCTTTGCTTTTTTATTTTGCTTCTTTTTCTTTGAAGAAGCAGTGTGCGCATCGCCTGTTTCATGCAGGATAAATTCTATTTTTTTATCATCAAGGCTCACTCTACTCACTTGTACGTGAACCTTGTCGGCAAGACGATAAACCGTTTGGCTATGCTCCCCCACCAGTTCATGGCGACGTTCATCATAATGGTAATAATCATTGGCCAAATCGCTGATATGTACCAGACCTTCGACAAAAACATCATCGAGCACCACAAAAAAACCAAAGCCCGTGACCGATGTGATTTTTCCACTATAAGTTTCACCCACCTTGTCCAGCATAAATTCGCATTTAAGCCAGTCGGTGGCATCACGGGTCGCAAGGTCAGCTCTTCTTTCTGTGAAAGATAAAAATTGACCTCGCTCTAACAGCTCAGTCTCCTTGACCAGCATATCACTCCTGTTCATTTTTTTTGCGCTGCTGACAGCTTCAACCAGGCTGCTGTTTGAATGATTGCGGATAAAGTATTTCAACGCCCTGTGCACAATCAAATCAGGATAGCGGCGAATCGGTGACGTAAAATGTGCATACTGCTCATAAGCCAAACCAAAATGTGGGCGGCATTCCGCGCTATAAATCGCTTGCTGCATGGAGCGTAGCACGATGGTGTTAATCAATTCCTGATCGGCACGACCTTGTGAAAAACGAATCACTTCCTGAAAATGCCTTGGTGCCAAATGAGCGCCTGAAGAAAATTTAAAACCCAAAGGTAATAAATACTCCTTGAGATCAGTTAATTTTTCTTCGGTAGGCGCATCATGCACACGATACAAGGCGGGCAAATCATTACCCTGCAACAATTTCGCAGCACACACATTGGCAGCCAACATCGCTTCTTCAATCATCATGTGTGCAACATTGCGGTGCACAGGAACAATGGCTTCAATTTTTTTATTGTCATTAATGACAAAACGACTTTCTGTGCTTTCGACATTCAAAGCACCCCGTTTATCACGTTGTACTTTCAACTGTTGATACAAGGCATAAAAACACACAATGTCTTCAACTACTTCGTGGATATTGTCGCTGATCTTACCCTGCTCAAGAAAATCTGCGACTTCGGTGTAGGTTAATCGTGCTCTGGAATGAATACAGGCTTCCATAAACCGATAACACTGAAGCTCACCCTGATGATTAAAATCCATCTTGCACACCAGTGTTAAACGATCCTCATGTGGATTGAGCGAACACAAACCGTTTGAAAGGTGTTCAGGCAACATCGGGATAACCCGCTTGGGAAAGTAAACAGAATTTCCCCTTTCCAGCGCATCAATATCCAAAGCGGAACCACTTTTAACATAGTGAGCCACATCCGCAATCGCTACCCACAAATACCAGCCTGATTTATGTTGTTCACAAAAAACCGCATCGTCGAAGTCACGCGCATCTTCACCATCAATGGTGACAAAATTTCGCGCTCTTAAATCAACACGCTCATTGACATCTTGCTTGCTGATTCTGGATTTGATTTTTTTTAATTCCTGCTCAGTGGCATCAGACCAGCGAAAGGGTAAGTGATGTGTGCGAATCGCTACATCAATTTCCATGCCTGGTGCCATATGCTCACCGAGCACTTCGGAAATTTTTCCAAGTGGCGGGCTGCGATAGCTTGGTTGCTGAACAATGTCCACAACCACAAATTCACCTGCACCCTTTGTTTTGACTTCTGATTCAATCAGAATGATGTCCTGAAAGATTTTCTTGTTATCAGGTTCCAGAAAAAATACGCCGCTTTCCATAAAGCAACGCCCTACTACTTCATGGGTATGCCGCTCAAGAATCTCCTCAACGCGGCCTTCCTTGCGCCCTCGATGATCCACGCCTGACACCTTGGCGAGCACAATGTCTCCATCAAACACGGCTTTCATTTGCCCTGAACTTAAAAACAAATCTTCACTGCCATCTTCAGGAATGAGAAAACCAAAACCACCGCTATTGGCGCTCACTCTACCTTTGATTAAATCCATTTTTTCGGGCAAGCCAAACGCAGATTTCCGGTTTTGAACGAGCTGTCCGTCACGCACCATCGCTTTCAAACGGCGTTTCAGTGCGATAAAGGTTTCTTCGTCGTCATAGGCAATTCCCAGCGCATCAACCAATTCGGTCAAGCGAACTGGCCGCCCCAGATTTGAGACTTGTTCAAGAATATATTCGCGACTGGCAATCGGATGCTGATATTTTTTTGCTTCTCGTTTGGCAAAAGGGTCTGAATTTTTTTTACGCTTTGCCATATATTTTCCTGAGAGCCATCATGTTAATCAAACGCGTGCCTTAAAATGATGGTTTCTTCCCTGTCAGGCCCTGTGGAAATAATATCAATACTCACGCCTACCACTTCTTCAAGACGTTTTATGTAATTTCTGGCGGCTTGAGGTAATTGCGCAAGATTTTTTGCGCCGATTGTCGATTCTTTCCAACCCGGCATGCTTTCATACACAGGCGTAATTTCATCAAACACTTCAATTTCATCAGGCAAGGAAGTAATGAGTTCGCCTTGTCTGTTTTTATAGGCATTACAGATTTTGACTTCTTCCAGACCATCAAGCACGTCAAGTTTGGTCAAACACAAACCTGAAAGTGAATTGATATAAACTGCTCGCCGCAGAGCCACTGCGTCAAACCAGCCACAACGTCTTGCCCTGCCAGTTGTTGCACCGAACTCATGACCTTTCTCACCAAGATGCTTGCCAATCTCACACTTCAATTCCGTAGGAAAGGGCCCCGAGCCCACGCGCGTGGTGTAAGCCTTGGTAATACCCAACACATAATCCAGATACAGCGGGCCAAAACCACTGCCAGTTGCGGTACCACCTGCGGTGGTGTTTGAAGAAGTCACATACGGATAAGTACCATGATCAATATCCAGCAAAGTGCCCTGTGCACCTTCAAATAAAATATTGTCGCCGTTGTGACGATACTTTTGCAGTTCGCCCGGCACATCACATAACAAATCTTTCAACTGGGCTGCGTGAATCAGGGCTTCATCATAAACCTGTTGAAAATCGAGCGCTTCGGTTTTGAAATAATTCACCAATACAAAATTGTGGTATTCCATAATATTTTTGAGTTTTTGCTCAAAGGTCTTTTCATTAAACATTTCGCCGAGACGCAAACCCCTTCGCGCAATTTTGTCTTCATAGGCAGGGCCAATTCCCCTCCCTGTTGTACCAATCGCAGTTTTACCACGCTCTTTTTCACGCGCCTGATCAAGGCTTGCATGATAGGGCAATAACAAAGGGCTGGCAGGACTTAAACGTAAGCGCTCACGCACAGGTACACCTTCATCTTCCAATTCCTTCATTTCTTTCAACAAGGCAGCAGGGGAAATCACCACACCATTGCCAATAAAACACATCACGTCATCACGCAGAATGCCCGAAGGAATCAAATGCAAAACCGTTTTCTTTCCGTTAATCACCAGGGTATGGCCAGCATTGTGCCCCCCCTGAAAACGTACAACACAAGCCGCCTTGTCTGTCAGTAAATCAACAATTTTCCCTTTGCCTTCGTCTCCCCACTGCGTTCCCAGAATGACGACATTCTTGCCCATACGGTTACCTTGAAAATTTCAGAAATTAAATTGGTTTAACTTGCCACTGTTTATTTTGCCAACACAATTCACGATCACAGCACTCCTTCTTCATGGCTGCATCATTGTTATCCAGTCCCTGAATCACAATTTCACCCGAAGCACGTAAATGCTCAATGTATTGTTTGAGGCTCTGTGTTTGTTCGTCTTGCAACTTGCTCACTTCAGCCGCAGGCGCGTAAATCGCTTTGGGTAAAGCGGGTAATGGCTTTAATTTGAGCAGCGCTCGCACATCACTGGAAAAACCTGTCGCTGGTCTTGCACGGCCAAAACTTTTACCAATCGAATCGTAACGCCCACCTTGTGCGAGTGAGCGTGCATGACCTGCCTTGTAAATCGCAAACACCAAACCCGTGTGATAGTCATAGCCACGCAATTCACTTAAATCAAAATAACATTCAAGTGTCGGCTGATGTGCTTGCAAGTAACGATAGACGATTTGCAATTCTTCAAGTGCTTGTAACAACACCGTCGATGTTGCTTGTGGCACTTGCCTGAACAAAGTTTCTGCTCGCTCCAATACCTGTGCAGAACCACATAATGCAGGTAAAGCGAGAATGAGTTTTTGTGCTGCCGGTTCAGAAATTTTTTCTGCAACAAAACCATTTAATTCAGGAATCGATTTACGTTGCAAAATATCGCATAGCTGATTTTCATGTTCAGTATCCAACCCCGCAAATTCAGCAGCACAGCGAAATATTTTAACATTGCCCAGATCCAGCTTCACCACACCTTCGGATTCAAAAGCGCCCGCCTGTTGAACCGTCTCAATCATCAACTCAATCACTTCAATATCCGCCTGAGTTGCACTTGAACCAAACAACTCAATACCAATTTGATCGATCTCGCGGGATTCTCCAAGGCGCTTTGCAGTGCTGTGCAACACAGGTGCGCAGTAACATAAGCGGGCAGGTGCTTCGCGTTTCAGGCTATGCGCATCCATACGCGCAACTTGTGGCGTTAAATCGGCACGCAAACCTAACAACCTGCCAGATAACTGATCGGTCAGTGTAAACGTTTGAAGTGCCAAATCATTTCCAGTGCCTACTTTCAACGCTTCAAGATATTCGAGCAGCGGCGGGCGTACTAATTGATAGCCCCTGCTGCGATAGTTATCCAGAAGATGACGACGCAAGTGCTCCAGCGCAACAGCCTGTGCAGGCAACAGCTCATCAACACCTTCCGGCAATAACCAGCGATCCACCTGTGTCATCTTGATTCACCCGATACAGCGTTGTTATTCACTTAACGTGCTTTCTTCATATAGTTAAAGAACTCGGAAGTAGGCTCAATAATCATGATGTCTGATTTATTGGCAAAACTTTTCTTGTACGCATCAAGGCTGCGATAGAACTCATAGAACTTTGCATCTTTGGTGTAAGCCCTGGCGTAAATACGTGAGGCTTCAGCATCGCCTTCACCACGTAACTTTTCAGCTTCCCGATAAGCTTCTGCAAAGATAATTTTTTCCTGTTTATCAGCATCAGCGCGAATACCTTCCGCCACTTCACGACCTCGGGAACGATGCTCGGCAGCATCACGATTTCGCTCTGCACGCATACGGTCATACACACGATCAGTCACTTCGGTAGGAAATTCCACACGTTTGATACGAATATCCACCACTTCAATGCCCAGCTCATCACCTACGATGTCATTCACTTCACGTTGCAGCTCTTCAATAATCCTGCCCCGTTCCACCGCAATCACCTGATTCTGGGTACGTTCTGCAATTTTATTTTTCAAGCCATCTTCAACACGAGGTGCCACCAACATACGCGCAACCCGCTCATCGCCCTGGGTGCGAATGTAATAGCGCTCCACGTCCTTGATACGCCAAACCACAAAGGAATTCACAATCAGGCGTTTCTTTTCGGAAGTCAGAAATTCGCCCGAATCCATATCCAGTACTTGCAAGCGCCCATCAAAATGACGCACTTGTTGAATCAGAGGTATCTTGAGGTGAATGCCCGGGCGAATATCCGCCTCAACCACCTTTCCAAATTGCAGCAACACACCACGCTGTGTTTCATTGAGAATGTAAAAAGAGCCCGACAGGATAAACAACACAATCGCGCTCAGCGCAAAAACCAGATTCATTCTTGCAGGATTCATTAGCGCACCTCTCTACGTGATTCTCGAAGTTGACGTAAGCGATCCGCGCCACCGGAATCTCCACCCTGTGACTGCCCCGCTTCCTTCAAAACCTCATTGGTTTGAGCCTTGGCAGATTGATCTACCTTGACATTGCGCTGGTTCATCAACTGATCAAGCGGCAGATAAATAAAGTTGTCCCCCTTGCCCACATCAACCAGAACTTTCGAGCTGTTCTCCATCACTTCCTGCATCGCATCCATATATAACCGCTTGCGCGTTACTTCTGGCGCACGCTGATATTCAGCGAGCACGCGCTCAAAACGATTGGCTTCACCTTCAGCATTGGCCACCACTGCCTGTTTATAACCCTCGGCTTCTTCCAGTTGCCGTTTTGCCAAACCTCGCGCCACTGGAATAATACTGTTGGAATAGGCTTCCGCTTCATTCTTGAGACGTATTTCGTCTTCTCTGGCTTTAATTACATCATCAAATGCGGTTTTTACCGCTTGTGGCGGGCTGGCATCTTTCAAAGACACTTTATTGATGTTGATACCGGTTTTGAAATGATTGAGGTTTTGCTGTAACAACAATTCAACTTCATTGGCGACAATCTCACGTTGCTCAATCACCACCGCATCCATCGTCATACCACCCACCACATTCCTTAAAGCACTTTCAGTGGTGTGGCGTAAGGTTTCTTCGCCTTGGGCAACTTCTAACAAGTAAGACTTCGGATCTGAAATTTGATACTGAACTTGCAGGGCAATATAAACGATATTGTTATCAGCTGTGAGCATGGAAGCTTCCAGTTGCATCGAGCGCACTGCCTGCACATTCACTTTAAACACTTCATCGATAACGGGTATCTTGAATTTAAGGCCCGCATCTTCAATCTTGTAGAATTTGCCCGTTCTAAGCACCACCGCTCTTTCGGCTTGTTGCACCTGATAAGCCGCAGACCAAACCAGTACCAGCGCCACACCCACACCAATAATGCCGAGGAAAAAAGCAGGGTTTGCAGGTGCACCGCCTGAACCACCGCGATTACTCCCTCCTTTTCCACCGAACATCTTGCTCAGGTTTTCCTGAAACTTTTTGAGCGCTTCATCCAAATCCGGCGGCCCCTGATTATTGTTACCACCACCCCAAGGGTCTTTTCCTTTTCCGCCACCCGGTTCATTCCACGACATTTCACTGCCATTGGCTCCCGAGCGATGTAAGCGACTAAACCAGCGTTTCCAACTCATGCTTTTACCTTTTTCTATGTTGATTTTGTGTATTGGAGAAATGAATTACTTGCCGCGCATCTTAGACAGTTTTGCCTGCATAATAAACTTCCTGCAAACTCAAGTGATTACTCTTGAGCGCTTGAAGCAAATCTTTCATCGGCAGGCTCACTTCAAGCAAACTCTCGCCGTGCTCATTGATGTCTTCTTTCACAACCGCCTGCTGCTTAAAACACCATGCACGGAATTTTCCCCAGGCGGGTTTTACACAGAGCACGTCGTTAAACATATCCTGCTCCAGTTGCGCACTCACCAGTTCAAGCAGCTCCTGCAAACCTGACTTTTGTTGTGCCGATACCCAAATGCGTATGGCCTTTCCCTGATCGTCGTAATCGATACGCGCTTTTCCGTTTTCGAGGAAGTCGCCTTCCAGTCGATCCACCTTGTTGTAAACCATCAGGCAAGGAACCTGATCGGCACCAATCTGTTTCAACACCGTATTCACGTCGCGAATGTTTTCAAGGATTTCTGCTGCTGACGCATCGACCACGTGCAAAAGCAAATCTGCCTCACGGGTTTCTTGCAAGGTCGCACTAAAGGCTTCCACCAGATCGTGCGGCAAGTGACGAATAAAACCAACGGTATCAGCAAACACCACTTCACCGACTCTCGATAAATCCAGCTTTCTGAACGTGGGATCCAGCGTCGCGAACAGCAAATCTTTGGCAAACACTTCGCTGTCGGTCAAGGCATTAAACAAGGTGGATTTCCCCGCATTGGTATAGCCCACCAACGATACAGTGGGAATATCGGAGCGCTGACGAGAGCGCCGCCCCTGCTGCCGTTGCTTGCTAACCTTGTCCAGCCGTTTCTGAATCTGTGCAATACGCGCACGAATCAAACGGCGGTCGGTTTCCAGCTGGCTTTCACCCGGCCCACGTAAACCAATGCCCCCTTTTTGTCTCTCCAGATGCGTCCAACCTCGCACCAATCGCGTTGAAAGATGTTTTAACTGCGCCAGTTCGACTTGCAACTTGCCTTCAAAGGTTCGCGCACGTTGGGCAAAAATATCGAGAATCAAACCCGTGCGATCAACCACGCGACACGACAATTCTTTTTCCAGATTGCGTTCCTGCGTTGGCGAAAGCGAATGATTGAACAACACCACATCAATTTGATGATGCGCGACTTGCTGCCTGATTTCTTCAAGCTTGCCCGTAGTCACAAAGGTTTTCGGATGAATGGTTCTGCGACGGGCGCTAAAACTTTCTATCACCTGAGCACCCGCAGAATGCACCAGTAACAGGAATTCCTCCAGATCATTGCTCTGATGACTTAAAGGATCTGCACCATCATGCTCGTGGGCGTACAAATGCACTGCAAGCGCACGTTCGCCCCCTTGCTCGCGTTCAAAAAACAAAGCTTACTGCCATAACATTAAAAAATTATTCTTCGAATTGATCATCATCGCTCATCTTGGGATTACGCGATGGCACAACCGTCGATATCGCATGCTTGTAAACCATTTGACTGGTGGTGTTTTTAAGCATCACCACATATTGATCAAAGGATTCAATTTGCCCCTGCAACTTGATGCCATTCACCAGAAAGATTGATACAGGAACACGGTCTTTTCTAAGGCTATTTAGAAAAGGGTCTTGTAAGGAATGCCCTTTTGACATGATTAGGTCTCCCGAAATAAAAAAAATAAAAACACTACAAACACAACAGCACGAAATGTATTAGGAATACACACTTCGTAAACCCGGGTGCTCAACTTGAATGATTCAGAAAGCTTGAGACCTCGACGACATCATTGGGACTCAACACCGCTTTTCAAGTAATTCAGAGACTGCCCTCGCCAACTGGCCAAATACATCAGGAGCTTCCATATCGAAGCTCAACAACTCCGGCCAACTTCTCAACCACGTCATCTGGCGCTTGGCTAATTGCCGTGTCGCGGCCACAGCACGTTGCAACATCTCCCCTTCATCGAACTCACCATCAAGGTACTGCCAAACCTGACGATACCCCACCGCTTTCATGGCGGGAAGCTCGGCCTGCATGGGGAACTTCTGTTTTTGCATCTGCACTTCAGCCACCAAACCCTGCGCCAACATCTGTTGAAAACGCTGTGCAATCCGCTGATGCAACAGGCTACGATTGTCGGTCATCAAAGCCAGAGAAGCCAGTGCAAATGGCTGCGCCTCGTCCCGCCCCCAGGCACTTTCGGCCTGAAAATCGCTTAAGGCACGCCCCGTTAGTTGGTAAACCTCCAAAGCGCGGGTGATTCTTTGACTGTCATTGGGGTGGATTCGTTCCGCTGCCTTGCCATCTACCTGCGCCAATTCCGCATGCAAGGCAGGCCAACCCAGTTGTGCAGCGCGCAGATACAAGGCTTCCCGAAATGCTGAATCGGCTTCGGGCAGATTCGCGATGCCTTCCTGCAACACTTTGAAATAGAGCATGGTTCCGCCAACCAAAAGTGGCACCTTGCCAGCCGCCCAAATGCGCTGCATTTCCCTGAGCGCATCTTCACGAAAATCGGCAGCCGAATACGGCTCGTTGGCTTCGCGAATATTCACCAAGGCGTGAGGGTATTTAAGCAAGGTGGCGGTATCGGGCTTGGCCGAGCCAATATCCATACCTTTATAAACCAGAGAGGAATCGACACTGATGATTTCCAGTTGGGGAAAGGCATCGACCAATGCAAGCGCCAATCCGGTTTTACCCGAAGCAGTAGGCCCCATCAAGGCAATGGCAAAAGGTGTGTGCTGACAATCAGGCATCGCAGGAAATTTTATTTTTGTGGCGCATTTTTAATGGAAATAATCATCACCACCATAAACAACACACCGGCAATCACAGAAATACCGCCGCCCGCGCCCATCAAACCCATGCCCGCAATTTGTTCAATGCGTTCAAGCCCCTGTTCAGTGCCCGCAGTTTTTCTTTGCACACCATAACCACCCGACCAGGCCAGACCAATAATGTGCATCATTTGTCCTGTTGCATAAGTGTACATTTGCGTTTTGGCCAAGCCTTCCCGTACAGGTGCATACCCCAAATAGGGCATCAGCAAATAAGCCAAGCCCATAAATGCCAGAGTAACACCCACAATAGAACCGTGATAATGCGCGGGAATCACTACATTTACACCTTCAATTAAAAATCCGATGACACCACCAGTTAGAAACAAAGTTGCAGAACACAATAAAATGGCACGAATCAAACGCTGCTGTTTTAGCTGTGCCCATGAGGTAAAAAACAAATACGCCACATACAAGCCAAGGGGAAGTGTTGTTAGACCGCCAAACTTCATCAGTTGCGTGAATGCCACGCGATGCTCACCGCTAAACACATCAAACGCAGCATAAATTCTGAAAGCATCCAGTACGGGCAGCAAAACCAGTGCAGACATGGCAAGAATCCATTTTCCATCGATATTCACCTGTTTGCCTGACAATAAAATCAGAATCAACCAGACCAGAAGCATCATCAGCGAATGATTGAATTGTAAAATATGCCCACTGCCCCAATACAAAAATTCGTAGTAAATCTCGCCTTCCAGTATTTCGGGCAAGCCTTGATAACTTTTGTAAAGCGCCCAAACCGCCAACAGGCACACAATGGCTGCCAGCCAGAGGCTCACACGAATCGCATCGCTTATGGTTAGATTTGAAAATTTAATCCGTGTAGCAATTACGTTAATCACCAACCTGAGCACCACCCCCGCAGAAAACAAAAGCAGGGCAGCAAAAAATGCAGGGTGTTGTAACGTAGGAATATAGTTGTTCATCAACGGGTTCCCAACCCCGAAGAAAGGTGCAAACACCAACACCAGTGTGCCAAACAAAGCCAGAGAAAAACTCACTTTGGCCAGTGGAAAAAGATTGTCTTCCACCACCAGCGTCCATAACACACACGCAAAGGACATGAACCAAATCAACACGCTCAGGTTCACATGCACCACCAAAGCCACATGAAAAAAATCAATAAAGGGAATCACTTCCTGAATGGCAGGTGTGCGAGACAACACCAGCAGAATCGAAAACAGCCCTGCTGCAATCAAGGCAAACAAACCGAGCAGCAACCAGTTTCTTGCCAGTTTCAGGCTAGCTTCACTTCGATCGGGAAAAATATCTTGCAAGTGCATCAGGTTTCCTCATATGACTTTGTAGCTGAATTCACGCAGTATAAGTGCAGCCCTCTAAAAAAATAAGGCGCGGGAAACGATATATTTGTAGAATGCCAAAAGATTCAACATCAACACTTCACTTCAATCATGTACGAAATTGTAAAATCCATTTCCTTTTGTTACGGGCATCGTCTGCTCAATTATGACGGCCCCTGTGCTCATCTTCATGGTCACAATGCACGTGCAGATATTCATCTTGCCAGCGACACGCTTGATGAACGCGGCATGGTGATGGATTTTTCAGACATCAAACGCGAAGTCAAAGCGTGGATTGACAGCACGCTCGACCACACCATGCTGTTAAGTAAAGAGGATCCCGTCATTCCTTATCTGAATGAAGCACAAGAGCGTTACTTTCTGATGGAAAAAAATCCAACCGCAGAACACATCGCCGAATTTATTTTTCTGCAACTCGAAGCCAAAGCCTACCCGATTACAGCAGTCACACTTTGGGAAACCGAAACCTCATTCGCAAAATATACTCGCTCATAAACAAGCCAAAGCCTGCCAATATAAGGCTATCTATCAACATACAAGGCGTGTAGACTCGCCCGCCCTCCAGAGAGCAACCACATGACAGATACCATCACACTCAAGTTTTCAGAACTTGCACTCTCACCCGAAGTTTCAAAAGCCGTACAAGCCATTGGTTACGAAACACCTTCGCCGATTCAGGCGCAGGCGATTCCGCATTTGCTGGCAGGTCGGGATATATTAGGTGTCGCACAGACAGGCACAGGCAAAACCGCAGCCTTTGCATTACCGTTGTTATCCAGAATCAGAATTCAACAAAAGCAACCACAAATTATTTGTCTCACGCCTACGCGCGAACTGGCGATTCAGGTTGCTGAAGCTTTTCAGAAATACGCCCAATACATTCCCGGATTCAAAGTGCTACCCATTTACGGTGGCGCAGATTATCGCGGACAAATTCGCCAGCTTGAACGCGGTGTGCATGTAGTCGTGGGTACACCCGGACGCGTGATGGATCACATGCGAAAAACCACTTTACGTCTGGACGAAATCTCGGCGCTGGTGCTCGACGAAGCCGATGAAATGTTACGCATGGGTTTTATCGACGATGTGGAATGGATTCTGCAACATCTGCCCGCAGCACATCAAACTGCTTTGTTTTCAGCCACCATGCCTGCGCCGATTAAAAAACTCACGCAGAAATATCTGAATAATCCTGCTGAAATCACCATCAAACAAAAAACCACCACCGCCGAAGGTATTCGACAACGCTATTTGCAAATTAAAAATAATGAAAAACTCGATACCCTTACCCGCATTATGGAAGTCGAAGAGTTTGATGCTGCGATTATTTTTGTGCGCACTAAAAATGCCACGCTCGAAGTGTCTGATCGTTTGCAGGCACGCGGTTATGCCGTGAGTGCGTTAAACGGTGATATTGCACAAAACCAGCGCGAAAAAATTGTGCGTAATCTCAAAACCGGAAAACTCGATATTGTGGTGGCCACCGATGTTGCTGCACGCGGTCTCGATGTCGAACGCATCAGTCATGTTATCAATTACGATGTCCCCTACGACACCGAATCCTATGTCCACCGAATTGGTCGCACAGGCAGAGCAGGCAGAACCGGAGATGCGATTTTGTTTGTGAATGGCCGCGAACGCAGAATGCTGCAAGCCATTGAAAAAGCAACGCGCAAACAGATTGACGAGTTTAAATTCCCAAGCATTGACGCGTTAAACGAAAGAAAACTTGATCAACTGTTTACCAAACTCAATTCAGAATTGCAGAAAGATTTAACCGAATATCAGAGTGTTGTACAAAAATTTCTTGCAGAAAATGACGTTGATCCGCTCAAGCTCGCTGCTGCTTTTGCCAGCCTGGAAGCCGATGGACAACCATTTTATGTCACTAACACACTGATTCGCCCGAGCAAGGGACGCTTTCAACCTGAAAAAAGTGAGCGCACTGAGCGAGGCAAAAAACCTTCAAAATTTGAAAGTGATGACTATGCAATGGATACCTATCGCCTCGAAGTGGGCATACAACATGGCATAGAAAAGCGTGATATTGTTGGCGCGATTGCCAACGAAGCAGGCATAGAATCGCGTTATATGGGCAAGATTTATATACAAGACAGCTTTAGCACCATCGAGCTGCCTCAAGGCATGCCTAACGATATTGTTACGCAACTTAAAACACTGCGCGTAAAAGGTCACTCAATCAATCTGAGCCTTGCAAGTGATGAAGACATCATGGCAGGCACTCAAGCACCCAGACGTTCAAGACCGAACACAAAAACCGATTCACGCAAACGCCCAGCTCGACGTGAAGAAAAATTTTCTTCAAATCGCACTGATAAAAAATCCGCAAAAGATAACAAGAATACCCACAGCAAGGATTTCACAAAAAAGCGTTCAAACAAGGAAGATAAGCAGGACAACGATTACAAAGACAAGCCACCCCAAAACCTGCTTAAAAAGCCAAAGAAAAGTGCTGCAAAAAAAGCAGCTGAGCGTCGAGGTAAGGAAAAGAAGGTGCGCAAAAAACAAGCCAAGGCCAGTAATGCCAAGAACAGAAGCTAGGCTCATCCAAACGGATATTGAAGCAATTTTATAAATTGATATTTTTGTCATTCTGAGGCGAAGCCGAAGAATCTGGTCAGAGATCCTTCGTCACTACGTTCCTCAGGATGACAACCCGTCTGTCATACCGAAATGACATGCTTTGTTGTCATTTGATAACCAGATAATAACAAAGGAAAAAAAATGACTAATCACTGCTTTGAACCCGCAAACATCAACGGACTCACCCTTAAAAATCGCCTGATTAAAGCCGCCACTTTTGAAGGCAAAAGCAAAGGTGGCATACCCAGCCCTGAGTTGATTCAATTTCACAAACGCATTGCCGAAGGCGGCATCGGCATGACCACCATTGCCTATTGCGCTACAGAAAATGATGGACGGATTAACGCGGACATGATGTACATGGACGAATACATTCGCCCGCAACTGGAAGCGTTTATCCGTACCCTGCATGACAGCGGCACCAAAGTTTCAGGGCAACTGAGCCACTGTGGCAATTTTTCCAAAAATTCCGAACTCAGCAGCAAGCGCCCACTGGGGCCTTCTTTCGGCATCAACAGTCTGGGGCTTGCCTATGGCCTTCCCTTTGCAGGCGCACTGACCATTCCACAAATCAGGGAACGTGTAGAAAGTTATCGCAAGGCGGCCACCTTTATGAAAAGTGTCGGCTTTGATGCCATTGAAATTCATTTTGGTCACGGTTATGGCATCAGCCAATTCATCAGCCCCAAGACCAACAAACGCACAGATGAATACGGCGGCAGCCTGAACAATCGTATGCGTTTTGGTTTGCAATGCCTTGCAGCGGTTCGGCAAGCAGTGGGTGATGATTTTCCGCTATTGGGAAAAATCAGCATGAGCGATGGTGTTAAAGGTGGCGTGAGTTATGAAGATTCACTCGACATCGCACGCATGCTCGAACAAGCAGGCATCAATGCAATCATTTGCAGCGATGGCACCAGCAGCATGAACCCGATGAAACTTTTTCACGGCGACAGTTTGGCACCTGGCTTAATCAAGCACGAAAAAAGTTTACTGATGAAACTCGGCATACGTTTTGCTGCGCCGTTTATGTTCAAGCATTACCCGTATGAAGAAACTTTTTTACTGGAAAATGCTTTGCGCGTTCGTGATGCCGTACAGTGCAAGATGGTTTATTTAGGCGGTGCCTGCCACAGAGAAAGCATGGATAAAGTTTTAAACGCAGGTTTTGATTTTATTCAGCTTGGACGCGCGCTGATTTTTGATCCCGATTTGCCAAAACATGCACAAGCAAATGCCGCTTATCAAAACGGCTGCACCCACTGCAATCAGTGCGCAACTTTGATTGAAAGCCCAGAAGGTATTATGTGCACACTGCAGCCCAACAACTTCATAGCGACGTGTTCTATTTAAAGATAAACGAGCAATATGTTATTGTTCATGGGATTTTTAATATAATGTCAGCCAATGAATCCAAAAATAAAAAGGCAAGAGTTGTTACAACTGCAACAGAAGAAACAGTTTGACGTGATATTAGAGAATAATAGAGGAAAAAATGAAAATCACACAATTAGATATTGAGGGATTCCGCTCTCTCCGTAATGTAAGCTGGTCTCCTGGGGATCTTAATGTAATTATCGGCCCAAACGGAACTGGCAAATCAAATTTACTAAGATTCTTAGAACTAATCTCCATATCAGCACAAGGAAAACTGGGAAAATATGTTCAATCGTTAGGAGGAATGGATCCATTAGTTTGGGATGGGACTGCTGATTCCATAAAATTTGTTCTTGAATCAACGCCTGAAGGTGGTGAACTTGGCCCAGAACATTATGAACTTGAGCTTGGACGCCTTGGTGCTGGAAGTTCATATAAGATCAACAAAGAACTTTTGACTAACTCTCATAAACGTAGGCAAGGAACTAAGCAGAGCCCTTTCAAGTTTTTGGAGCGTATTGCAAAAACAACAGCTGTAATTTTCGATGAAAAGGAACGAACCTTTACTACTCCTGAAGAATTTATTTCGGATGAGGAAAGTCTTCTTTCAATAGCATCTGGACCATTTATCAACAATCACTTTATTCCACCATTCCAGAAGGTGCTGACCTCCATAGCTGTTTATCATGATTTTCATACCAATAAGGGTGCCTCTGTTCGTCAACCCGTTATTTCCCGCATGGAGAAACGAGTTGATCCTGACGGGCAAAACCTTATTTCTGTTTTGCACACTCTTTACACAGGTGATCGTGATTTCAGAAGAGATATTGATTCTGCCATGCAGGCCGCATTTGGTGATGATTTTGAAGAAATCGTTTTCCCTCCCGCGTCTGATCAGAGAATTCAAATGCGGATTCGTTGGAAATCATTGAAACGTGAACAATCTGCTACAGAACTTTCAGATGGAACTCTACGGTTTTTGTTTTTGTTAACGGTTTTGGCAAGCCCATCGCCAGCTCCAATCATTGCAATCGACGAACCAGAAACAGGTCTCCACCCATCAATGCTTCCTTTGGTTGCGGAATATGCAATTGACGCAGCAACCAGATCTCAAGTCATTCTCACTACACATTCTCCACAGTTCCTAGATGCATTTTCTGGAACTGTGCCCACAACAACAGTTGCAAAATGGGAAAATGGCGAAACCATTTTGCAAACCCTAAAAGGGGAGGATCTTAACTACTGGCTGAAAGATTACTCTCTTGGATCTCTTTTTAAATCCGGAGAATTGGAGCAGATGTAATGGAATTTATTTTTTTTGTCGAAGGTTATACAGAGAAAAAAGCATTGCCAAAATTTTTAAAAAAATGGCTAGATCCGAAGCTAACTAAACCTATTGGAATTAAAACGGTGCGTTTCGAAGGATGGCCAGAGCTGGTTAAAGACGCTCCCAAAAAAGCGAACATGCATCTAAATGGTCCAAACAAGGACAATATTATCGCTGTAATTTCATTGCTGGATCTTTATGGCCCAACTTTTTATCCCAGCGACTTACCTGAGTCCGATGCACGTTACCAATGGGCAAAAAAACATATCGAAGATAAGGTGGAGCATAAAAAATTTCATCAATTCTTTGCAGTTCATGAAGTTGAGGCTTGGCTTCTGAGTCAACCAGATATCTTCCCTCCAACCGTCAGAACGGCTATTTCAAAAAAAGCTCTGTATCCAGAGAATGTGAACTTTAACGAGCCACCAGCAAAATTATTGGAACGTCTCTATCCTATGCATACGAAAAAGTCATATAAAAAAGTAGTGAATGGTAAAGAACTTTTTGAGAAACTTGACCCAGATATCGCATACCAAAAATGTCCAAAACTGAAAGAACTTTTAGATAAAATATTGGAGCTAGCCCAACAAACTGCTTAAGTCGGATTATAAACTGGCTGACTATACAACACTGTTATGCGTATCACTGATAGGAGTAAGCCCCATGCAAACAGCTAAAGAGCAAGTTCGACAATTACCCGACCAACTGCCTGACAACGCTACACTCAACGATATCCGTTATGAGTTGAACGACAATCTTTATACCCTATATGTACGACAGCAAATAGAACTGGGAATGCAGGATTCGCGTGAAGACCGTATCACCCCACACGCCGAAGTGAAGAAAAGAGTAGCTTGGGATTTAGCGTAAACCTACTCCCAAATCACCTTCAAACCGGTTTCGTACCAATCATTCACTTTTGAAGCGTAATGCTTTTCTATCACTGGCCTTTTGATTTTCAGGGTCGGAGTAAGAAAGGAATTTTCTGTTGTCCATTCCTCTTGCGAAATAACCGCAAATTGCAAACGCTCATGCGGGTCGAGTTGTTGATTCACCTGCTGTAACAATTTGTCCAGCGCCGTATTCACCTGATTGCGCACAGAAGCCTGTAGCATGTGAGGGCGAATATCTTCCGATAACAACACCAACACATAGGGCTGTGGCTGATTAACACCACTCACGCAACAAAGCTCTACATGGGAATCAGTATTGATGAGATTTTCAATCGGTGCTGGTGCAACATATTTGCCCTTGCTGGTCTTGAACAATTCCTTGGTACGACCCGTAATTTTCAATCTGCCCTGAGCATCGATTTCACCCATATCGCCTGTTAATAAAAATCCATCGGCAGTAAAGGAATCTCTGGTTTCCTGTTCCATCTTGTAATAACCAAGCATATTGGCCGGACTCTTGATTTCAATCTCGCCACGTTCATTGATGCGCTGCTCAACCCCTTCCAGCGGGCTGCCCACATAGCCCACCTTGCCTTTTCCTGCGGGAGAGAAATGTGAATAGGCGAAGTTTTCACTCATGCCATACCCTTCAAGCAATTCCAGACCCAAAGTATTGCGATACCAGTGAATCACATCGGGTGGCAAAGGTGCCGAACCACTCACCGCCAAACGGCAGGCATCGAGACCCAATGCTGTGAGCAGTTTTTTTCTCAGCAGCGTTTTCAAACCTGGCACTGCCATCAGCATCTTGAGTTTTTTATCGGGCATTTTTGCAAATACGCCGAGCTGAAATTTTAGCCAAAGCCTTGGCACGGATTGAAAAACAGTGGGTCTGGCTCTTTGCATATCCTGCGCAAAAGTATCCAGCGATTCAGCAAAAAATACTGTGCAGCCTGAAGCAAATGATGAACCTTCAATCGCATAGCGCTCAAACACATGCGCCAGCGGCAGATAGGAAATCACACGGTCATGGCGCGTTGTTTGAATGGTTTTGGTAATCCCTTTCACCGCCACACTCATGGTACGGAAACTGTGCATCACGCCTTTGGGATTCCCTGTGCTGCCCGATGTGTAAACAATCACGGCAAGTTCATCGGCTTCGCGTACTGGCCTGCCTTCAATCGGCGCTGTTTTTGCAACAATGTCTGCCCAGTTTTCAAAATTGTTGGAAGGTGCCAGGCTGTGAAAAATGCAGGGCAAGCCTGTTGGAATGCCTGATTTCATGTCTTCCCAGCCATCGAGCTTGCCAACAAACAGCAATTTCGCTTCGCTGTGTTCCAGAATGAAGGTAATGGTTTCTGCTGCCAAAGTGGGGTAAATCGCAACCGACACATAACCTGCCATCCAGATGGCAAGGTCGGTCATAATCATTTCAGCGGTATTCTTCGACAGTATCGCGATTGCACTGCCCTTGGGATAACCCTTCGCCTGCAAACAGGCTGCCATGCGGCGGGACTGATCAACGGTTTCTGCCCAGGTGTAATTTCTTACCTGCCCATTCCCCAAGGGCTGCACCATATAAATATCATTCGGGCGTTCTTTTTCATGTAAATAGACTTTTTGTAGTAATAAATCATTGTCATGGATTTGCATGGGTAAGCTCCTGATTTTTGGTTAGATGATGACATTCCATTGATACTGCACAATTCACAGAAAGGTGTACGAACGATGCTACCATAGGCTTTTTAGCGTACAAACACTAAAATCCCACCACTTGAAATGGGAAACACCATGAATCACGAAGCCAAAAAATCAGGCAAAATCAAACCCTTTCTGCTTTCCTTTGTGCTCTTCCCGGGCTTGGGGCAACTGGTTCAGGGAAAGAAATTTCTGGGGCTTTCCATCATGCTGATTATCTCCATTTGTATTTATATGGTATTCGGGGAAGCCTTTAGCCAAATCCATGAAGCGGCGCAAAGAATGGCAGCAGAAGGCAGTGTAGATGCCTTTCGTGCACAACAGGAAGCCCATCACATTGTTGCCAATCTCAACACACCCAAATTTCTAACAGCGCTTTACACACTATTACTGGTGTGGATTTTTTCTGCGGTAGAAGTATTCAGAACACCCAAATAACCGCTTATTTTTTTAAACTGACACTCACCGGACAATGATCAGAACCCATGATGTCATCGTGAATTTCAGCGTATTTTATTTTGGTAAGCAGTTCGGGCGAACTCAGAAAGTAATCAATCCTCCAGCCGATATTTCGCTCTCTCGCACCTGCACGATATGACCACCACGTGTATTGAACCTTGTCATCATTCAAGGCGCGAAAGGTATCAACGAAGCCTTTGGCCAGCAGATTGTCCATACCATCGATTTCTTCCTGCATGTACCCGGCTGCCTTGTTGTAGTTTTCCTTCGGACGCGCCAAATCGATTTCCTGATGCGCAACATTAAGATCACCACACACCAACACCGGCTTGGAGCGCTCAAGTTTTTTCAGATACTTTAAAAAATCCGCATCCCAGCTTTGGCGATAATCCAACCGTTTCAACTCACTCCCTGAATTGGGCACATACACCGTGACCAGATAAAAATCTTTATATTCCGCACACAACACCCGCCCTTCCTGATCGTGCTCCTCAATACCAATATCCATACTCACCGAGAGCGGCAAGTGCTTGCTCAAAATGGCTGTGCCCGAATACCCTTTTTTTACCGCTGAATTGGAATAGATGTGGTATCCCTCAAGCTCGGCCAAGGCTT
Source organism: uncultured Pseudomonadales bacterium (assembly GCA_964557005.1). Classification (GTDB taxonomy): domain Bacteria; phylum Pseudomonadota; class Gammaproteobacteria; order Pseudomonadales; family JBECKS01; genus JBECKS01. The sequence continues at coordinate 397,174 of CAZKYI010000002.1, read as the reverse complement.
CCAGCACCTGATCGTCCTGCGCCTTGGTTTCCTGCAAGCACAACACATCACAGTTCATGGCTTCCAGAATACCTAAAAAATCTTTTTTCATAATGGCGCGTAGGCCATTCACATTCCAGGATACCAGTTTCATAAATACAGCCTTTTTATTTTGTTCAGTGAATTTCAAAAGTGGGCTATTGTAATGCGCTATGCCACAACCATCAGTAAAAATTACAGGAAACGCCGAACGCATCTGGCGCACCGTTCTGGCCATTCCCAAAGGTAAGGTTGCCTCTTATGGGCAAATTGCCGATTTGGCAGGCTTGCCCGGGCGTGCACGTTTTGTCAGCCGCGCATTGGGTATGGCACCTGACGAACTTGCACTCCCCTGGTTTCGTGTTTTGCGCAGTAACGGTCAACTGGCTTTCAAGGCAGGCAGTGTTATGGCAAGGGAGCAAAGCGCCTGTCTTGCAGAAGAACAAGTGCCTGTTATTAGAAACAAAGTCGATATGAGCGTGTTCGGATGGAAACCGGATTTTGGGGAATTGCTAGTTGTAGGGGAAAAACATCTTTTGCCCCTGCTGGAGTTTTGAAGGTGCAACATGAACCACTTTGACGAATATAAAAAAATCGGTGAGCCGAACAAGCGCAAAAAGGCGGAAAACTGGCGCGTGGCGATCGGCTTGCAACAGGTGGATGGGCTAACACCTTCCGATTACCTGATAGAGACTGCCAAAGAAAATATCGAGGGCAAAATTTCGGTGGAGGATGCCGAAAAGCAAATCACCACCTACTACAAACAAAACCCGCCGAAAACGACCACCGAACAGGAAAAACGTGAGGCTGATGAGGTTTCTTCACGCATCAATAAATTACTCAGCAATGATGCTTTTACTTTCAACCCTGCGGAATATATCGCCATCCATAAACATCTGTTTACGGGCATTCTGGACAAAAAAACAGCAGGGAAAATTCGTAGCTACGACATCACCAAAGCCGAGCCAATATTGAACGGCTATACCGTGCACTATGGCAGTGCCATGAATCTGCGCGAAACGCTGGATTATGATTTCAATCAGGAAAAGAAATTCAGCTATAAAGGATTGTCCAAAAAGGAAACGGTAGAACATATTGCCAGCTTTGTGTCAGGCATTTGGCAAATTCATCCCTTTGGTGAAGGTAATACACGCACCACCGCCGTCTTTCTTATCAAATATCTTCGTACACTTGGTTTTCATGCGAATAACGAGTTGTTTGAAGAACACTCACTCTATTTCCGCAATGCCTTGGTGAGAGCCAATTATCAGAGCCTTGAAAAGGACATACATTATTCGCCGGAGCATCTTCACCGTTTCTTTGGCAACTTGCTGCTGGGCGAAAAGCATGCCCTGCGCAATAGTGATATGCAGATTGGCAAGCGCCCAGAAAACGCCCAGAAAACGCCCAGAAAACATTCGGAAAACGCCCAGAAAATTTTAGAGGCGTTGGCGCAAAATTCATTCGCCAGCCGTCAGGAACTGGCGAGGACACTAGGAATGACCGTCGATCGTGTGAAATGGAATATCAACAAACTGCGTGATGCAGGTGTTCTCCGCCGTGTCGGTGCCGACAAAGGTGGGCACTGGGAAATTGTGGAAGACAGAAAAAAATAAGCATTCCTCGGTCATCTTGAGCGAACGCAGTGAGTCGAAAGATCTCATCAAGCTTGCCTGTTTTTTTGGAATGTATGCTTAAGGCTGGATGATGTTTTTTACAGCTTTTTTCGCTGAAGCTCAAAACGACGCAAGTGCTCCACAACAGACGGTTCCATCCACAATTGCGGGTTGGAAGGTGTTTTCTCCTCACGTTGTTCGCGCTCACCAATACTTTCTATTGCGTTAGGAAAAGCATCCAGTATAGGCACATGATTAGCTAACTGATCATGAAAAAGTGCTTCGCCAAAATAGGTGAACTCATTTTCATTGGAACACCCAAACGATTTATTTTCCGCATCGGCTGCCGTGGCAATCAGCGAATAGCCATCTTTCAGCGGCTCAATATAACCACCAGAATAACAGGCCGAAACAACAATTACCTTCCAGCGTATGCCAGACTCGTCCAGCACCTGTCGGAGTATGGCAGGTGTTAAATTTTTGAAACGAAGCGGAGAAAATCTGATTGACAGTTCATGCTCATCTGAACCGTGTGACGTAAAATAAAGAAACAAAATATCCTCATCCCGATTCATTTTTCGCGCAATACCTTTGAGTGCCATTTCAAGATTATGGCGAATGGCCAGCGGTACCTCGTCCAGCGTATCGCGGTGATTAATCAACATGACTCCTTGCGCTTGTAATAGCGGGTTATTGTCAAATAGATTTTTCATGTACTGAATTTCTTTTTTGAAAACCGCTTCGCGGGCATAACTGCCAAAACCCAGATAAAACAAATCAATTTTCCCTTTTACACCAGGTTTAATTTGATCAAGCTGTTCATTCAATAATCTTTCCTGACTGAAAAATATCCGTTCATAATCCTCAAACTGCTCTGGCCTGCTGTCTTCCTCAGACGCATAGTCCTGATACCAGAAACGCTCGTGGGCATAACCCAAATAGAATGAAGGCAATACCATCAGAAGCAAAAAATCCGCAGCTGAAAAAACAGTTCGCCAAATACGTTCTTCAAATACCTGTCTCAAAAGACTGAGCATGACAAGCATTAACCACATACAGAAAAATGATAAAAAATAGGGGTAATAGCCTTCTACAGGATAGTGATACAAAAAAATTAAGGCGACATACGCCACCAGTGACAAACAAAAGTACGCTTCCAGCACCAGACTTAACAACAAACCGAAAGGCACAACACAACGGGATGAGCGGCTGACAGCGTAGCAGAAAGCAACAATCAGAAATTTTTCGGTAAAAAAGGGGGCAAAACCCCAGGTGGAAAAGCGACGCTCTGGTTCCACAAGCAACCAGTGGCTCGCTAAACTCAATCCAAGAAAAAGCAAGAGCAGCAGTGGCGACCAGTCCTTGCCGCCTTTCAGAAGCTCGAGTGGCACACGACGCCCCAGCAGAAAGGGCAGCACACGCAACAAAGGGGCTTGAGATTTTTTCATACCGAAGCTCAAGCAACAGCAGCTTTCACACCATTCAACTTCCTTTCGATGTATTTGTTACGCAAGGGGCGACCCATTCTTTCTTTACCCAGATTGTCAGTTGGCTCGCCATTGCGAACAGCAAACTTGCCAGCAATCAGCACCGTTTGCACAACACCTTGCGGGCGATTCACCATTTGATCGTGTTCAAACACTTCGCGATAAATCATGGTGGTTTGTTTTTCGGGATTGTAATTTTTGAACGCTTCGGGATTGATTAACACCACATCGGCCTGCGCACCTATATCCAATGTGCCTGCATCGAGGTCAAACAAATCCGCTGCATCTCTGGTTAAACATTTTACCGCATAGGACACCAATTCCTCGGAATCTTCGCTGGCAATTTTCAGGGTACGCAAATTGCCATCATAAAAAGCCATATTGGTGAGATGTGCGCCGCTGTCGTTAAAGCCAGGAATGGTGAGCGGATGAAATAATAAATGTTTGAGCGTTTCAGGATTGGTGTTTGCGGTATAGGTGTACCAGCGAAAATCCTTGTCGAACTCCAGCAACATCTGAATCATAAAATCAGCGTCGCTTTGCAAGGGCTTGGGAAATTTTTCAAACAAGGCTTTTTCAGCTTCATCGGTACATGCACCTGTTGTTTGAAACGCCTGAATTCTTTTCAACAAATCATCCATACGCATACCATTCCAGCCAGCATACGGGCAACTTTCAACCCACATTTCATTGAGGTTCCTGCCAAAGGTAGTAGGTTCCATACTGATTTTTCGTTTCATGCGATCCAGATTGAAACCGCTTTTGCCAATGCCCCAATCTTTTCTGAATCGTTCCTGAAAAGCGGCATCTCTTAACAAAGCCTGACGGCCTTCTCTGTCTGCGGTATCAAAGGCATTCAAATCCCTGAAAGCGGGTTTCTCTTCTAACAACGGTGTCGTTACGCCATCTGCATACACCTTGAAGGGCGCAGACAAGGCCTGAAAGGTGATATTGCCTTTCATAAAATCAGAATTGAGAATTTTGCTTAAGGTAATAATCGATTTTGCGCCGCGCTTGTTGGTGTGCAAATCCATCGCTGCGGTTGCAGTGGTTTTCATGGTCTTGCCATGCACACGACCACTGGTGAGCGTAAATAATTTAAACGTGTACAGCATGTTTTCGGGATCAGGCGTAGCCTGCCAGGTTCTTTCATTTTCTCTCACCACCTTGGCCAGCGCTTTGATTTCCTCAAAGCTGGCAATCTGGGTGGGAATGCGTGCGCTGCGGTGTGGATCATTCGCCAGATAATGCAGGGGCAACATATCAATCGAAAAACCGACATAGCCTTCATCCATCGCCTTTTGCGTCAAATCAATCATGCGTTGCAACTCTTCGGCCGTGGCATGGCGCTTGATGCTGTCTTCCAGACCCATCACCTCAATCCGCAACATGCTGTGCGGCACCATCGGCGCGACATTTGGCCCCAGAGGCAGGTCATAAAAATGTTCCAGATAATCGGCGGTGTTGTCCCAACTGATTTTATCGACGCATTTGGCAATCACATGCTTGGGAATGTTTTCCACCCGCGCAAAGCAATCCACAATCGGACGCTCATGCGGGCGCTCGGCACTTTCCTGTTTGCCGAAAGCAACACCCAGACTGCAATTACTCATCACCACGCTGGTGGTGCCATGACGCACGGTTTCTGGCAAGCCAGGCTCTACTTCCACTTCCAAATCAAAATGGGTGTGAATATCGATTAAACCCGGTGTGAGCCACAAACCCTGCGCATCAATCACTTCTGCCGCGTTGGTGGCATCCAGATGCTTGCCTCTTGCTGCAAATACGCCCTGTGCAATCGCCACATCTTCAATGACGGGCGGCTGCCCGCTTCCGTCGAAAACCTTGGCATTTTTAATTAAGATGTCCCACTGTGTTGATTGCATATCCCCCTCCAGACAATGCGTTAGAAGCTTGTTGATGTTACTCGCTATGAATCAATTCTCAAGTAATCACCGGGTAAATCAAGTAGAGCAACATGCCAAATTGCTGACGCTTGCGCTCATTTTGCTGGCTTTCGTGCTGGGGCTTTCCAGCCTCAATCGTGGCCTGCAAAGCGATGACTTTCTGCATCGATATATGTTGAGCGAACAGAATCAGCCCTTACTGCATACGCTGAATCATTTTTTTGAATTTCTGAATCCATATAACAACATTCCCTGGTGGAGTGACGAGCAGATAAAAATCAAATTCTGGCGGCCTTTAAGCGCCTTCACGCATTGGCTCGACTACCAACTCTGGCCAAACTCCCCGCAACTGATGCACCTGCATAGTGTGCTTTGGTACAGCCTGTTGTGTTTTCTGGTGCTGACTTTTTTTAAACGTGTGGTGAGTTTTCCACTCGCGTTGATGATTGCGGTGATATTCACACTGGACTTCAATCATTTTGCCAACCTGTCGTGGCTTGCCAATCGCAACTCACTCATCACCGCCTGTTTTACCCTGCTATCACTGACACAGTATTTGCACTGGCGACAGCAATCCAGCATTCACCATTTTTTCATCAGTTTGCTTTGCTTTATTGCCGCTTTACTCGCAGGTGAGGCAGGAATCACGCTGCTTGCTTTTATTATAATTGTGGAAGTTCTCAATGCTGTTTCAGGAAAATTATTTCCAAAACTTAAAGGGGTTAACAACCTTGCTCTTTTAGCTTACCTGTTGATTGCCCTGCTTTGGTTCTGGCACTACCAAAGTAGTGGATTTGGCGTAAAAGGAAACAGCCTGTATTTCTCCCCTGCTGACAATCCTGTTTTCAGCGTAATGCTCTTGCTTCAAAAAATTCCGATATTTTTATTTGGCGGAATTTTCGGCATTGACGGTTTTTTTAATGTATTTCCCGATGAAATAAAATATACGATTTCTCTTGTGTGCGGCCTTGCGCTGTTTTTGTTTTTTTATCTCAACAGGATTTTATTGCGTTCTACTGTATTTTTATTTTTTCTGCTTGCTGCGCTGGCAAGTTTAATTCCTGTTTGTTTTGTCGCGATACTCGATATGCGTTTGTCGTTGATGTCATCTATTTTCAGTGCGGCAATGATTGCACTACTCATCAAACATTTTTCGGAGCATCTTCATTCAACACTCAAGCTTGTGTTGTTCATTTATCTTATCGGCATACATGGCGTTGTAGCCGCTTCACAATGGTTTATCACGGGCATCAAAGATATATCTTCACCCCCGCAGCCATTTTCCAAACTGCTTGACTTGCAAGCACTCTACCCACAACACACGCTGTATTTACTGAATTATCCATCACCTATTGACGGGTTTTATTTTCCTTTTGTGCAAAGCGCCGAACAAAAACCTGTGATTATTCTAGGCAATAATTTTTCGAATTATGAATTAGCGATTGATACAAAAAATCATATTCACATTCAGCAAGCAGCAGGTTTGATTTTTAAAAATGCAGATTTCAATCATTTTAATCTGCAACAAAAACCGTGGATGCACGGAGTGTATGCCCGCAGTGCATTTAACGGTGTGAACGATAGAGATTTTAAATTCACGCAAGGCAAAGTTTTTTCAAATGCGTATGTGCAAGCCACCATACTTAAAACAACACCCAAGGGTTTGGCTACACACATTGATTTGAAAATTATGGAAGAGCGCAACTTCAAGCTGCTTTACTGGAACAGTGCCGAACGGCGCTTTGTGGATTTGGAAACGGTGCGCACAACGATGCGCGTAGATAACTGGTAAATAGACAGCTGGTAATCAGGCAACTCTACCCTGATTTTCACCTATGTCAGGAAACAGGTAATCGAAGGTGGCTTCCACAAACAGGTGTGGCGGAATCTGGTCTTTAATCTGCTCATGCAATTCAGGCAACTTCGACCAGTGCAACCCCTGACGATAATGATGTGCGGTGTGATAACCCAGATTGCCCGTCATCAAATTAAAAAAGCGATTCATAATGTTGTAGGAAGCTTCAAAATGATTATCGGTATCCAGCCCTGCATGGTGGTCGTAGGTTACCCACGCCACAAAAATCAAACTGCAAATCATGGGCAACACAAATAAAAACACGCCTTGCACGGGTTTCCACCAGCACATCAGCGCAACAAACACTGCCGTGAGTGCGGTGAAAATAACAAAGGTACGCAGTTGTTTCGGATGTTGCAGACCCACCTTGAACGCACGTGGATAAGCAGTCGCCGCTGTGACCAGGCTGTATTCCACTTCCCCCATGATGCTGCCGTCCTTACGCTTCCAGCGGCTTTCATCCTTGCTTTGATCCAGATAATGATGGTGATGACCTAACACATGATGCAGCAGCCACACATGGGTGGTTTGTCCGGTATGCAAGGCATAAAAAAATTCAAGCGCTCTGTTGAGCGTAGCGGAACGGAAGGTCGGGGTATGTTGATGATGATGCGCCCACGCACCCATGGCACCTTTGGGCAACAGCCAAACCAGCCAGTAGGCAGCCAACAGCCACACACTTTCAATCGTCAGAAAAACAATGAAATCGAGCAGGCTAACACTCAGGATTATCGCTACAGGTAAACGATCTTCAGGATATTTAAACACGTGATTCTCGACATGGTTGAGACTTTCTCTACCCGATTACTTCAACCTGCTGAGCGTCTTCAGCACCCTGTAAAAGCCTAGGTAATACTTTGAGGGGCGCATAGTACCCAAACTGTGAGCTTTTGTCAGTCAGGAATTCGATGGGTATAATCGCGCACCTTTTTTCTCCCCTCTGATTTTTGAAAATACCATGACACAACGCCGAGCAATCGCACTGTTATCTGGCGGGCTGGATTCCCTGCTGGCCGTGCGCGTAATACAGGAACAAGGCATCGAAGTAGAAGCCGTGAATTTCTATACCGGCTTTTGTGTCGAGGGACACACTCACGCCATTCGCCAGAAAGACCAGAAAAAAGAGAAGCGTAATAACGCGCTGTGGTCGGCGGAAACGCTGGGGGTCAAGCTGCACATTGTCGATATTTCCGAGGAATACAAGGACATCGTGATTAACCCCAAACATGGGTATGGACAGAACCTCAACCCCTGCCTCGACTGCAAGATTTTCATGGTCAATCAAGCCAATTTAATGATTAACAAGGCGCGTGAAATTGCCAACGATGAAGGCTTTGATTTTATCATCACTGGAGAAGTGATTGGCCAACGCCCAAAATCGCAACGCAAGGACACCATGCCCGTCATTGCTCGTGAATCGGGTGCCAATGACCGTCTGCTCAGACCGCTGTGCGCCAAAAATCTCCCGCCTACCTTGCCAGAACGCGAGGGCTGGATTGACCGCGAAAAGCTCTATGGCTTTAGTGGTCGTAACCGCAAACCACAAATCGCGCTGGCCAGACACTTTGGTTTCGAGGACTTCGCCCAGCCCGCAGGCGGTTGCTGTTTTCTCACCGATGAAAACTATTCCAACAAGCTCAGTGATTTATGGCAGGCGCGCGGTGAAAAACACTATGAACTTGACGACATCATGCTTTTGAAAGTCGGTCGCCATATTCGCCCACGCCCGAACTTCAAACTCATTGTCAGCCGTGAAGAAGGCGAAAACAATTTTCTCATGGGGTATCGCAAGCAATTCGATCACCTGTATTGCAGCTCTCACCCTGGCCCGCTTGCGCTGCTCGACGGCACACCATCGGCAGATGATTATCGATTGGCCGCACAAATTGTCGCACGCTACGGCAAAGGCCGAATGGAGAATGAAGTATGTGTGACCCTCCACAAAAAAGACGGCAGTCAAATGGATTTTCATGTTAGACCCTTGACTGCTGATGAAGTATTAGCGGATTGGCACGTTTAGCGCCGTTGGCAAGGGTATGGAAATCGTCACCCGTGTACCTGGTGTGGCATCTTCCCACTTCACCTCGCCTCCCAGCTCATGGGTTCGTATACGGATATTGCCCATACCATTTCCCTTATTACCTGACTCACTGAAACCCTGTCCATTATCTCTAACAATCAGATACAGGGAACCGTTATGGTGGCTTGTCTCAACTTCAACCAAGGAAGCCTGTGCATGACGAATAATGTTACTCACCAGTTCTTTCAGAATGCGGTTGAGGTTAAACACAAACTCTGAGGCAAGCACGATGTCGGGCAATTCCAGCGATTGATTCCAGATAACTTCATGGCCTGAGCCAATCAAACGCAATTCGGTTTCTTCACGTGCTTCGTTTAAAAAGGTTTTTATAGGCTGCGCAGAAGTATTGGCTCTCGATACTGCCTGACGCAGGCTTTCCAATGCTGCACGTGCTGTGTCACCAAGTTTGCCGTTGTTATCGGAATGAATAATGGTCAACAAACGTGAGCCAACATCATCGTGCAAATCACGATAGATTTTCAGACGCTCCTGCACAGCCGCCTGATTAAGTTCAAACATGCGTTGCTCTGCATATTGCTGTTCAATAATGACACGACTGGCTTCAACCTTCTGCCCCAGTTCGCTGTTTAGCGCTTCAGCTTCATTCAAGGCACTTACAAGGCGATTGAGCAGCACAGCACCAAACACCGTTAACAAAACAGGAATGCCGAAATGTGCGAAAAAAATCGATTCCTCCCAGCGCTCGTTACTGTCGAAGAACATCAACAACACATTGTAGACAAACAGTATTATTTGCAGGCCAACCGCTGCGCTGATGATAATGGTGGTTCTGTCACGGGTACGAACCGCCTTGAAAATTGCACGCGCAATAATGAAACCAACAATCGCAACACCTATCAGATGTATGATGTATGCCGTAACAAAGAACCACTCGGACGGAACAAGAAAATGTACCAGTGCCGCCAATACTGTCCACGCTATCAGCAATTTTTCCTGCCAGACAACACGCACTCCCGACACACATCCAACAAAACCATACAAACATAAAATACAGGCATCGATGGCAATATGCACTAACGGTAACCACACGCTATAAGGTAGCGAAATAAAATAAATAATCATGTGTGTGGTAATCACACTCCACGACAAGGCCAGACCACTGAACCATAAATAAACAGGATCGTCACGCCGACTTAACCAGACAATAAAGGTGACCAACGCCAGAATCAGGCCAAATACCAGCAATACCTTGTTGATTTCTACCTGCCGTAACAACCGTGCCTTATACAACTCATGTAGTTCAGCAAATGGACCAAACAATACCAATGCAAGATTCCCTCCCCAGGGAGAACGTGTTAGCCGAATCAGCACTTCATTCTCGCCTTGTTGCCACACTGGTGGCTGAATGGTAATCAGCAAAGGGCGATTCCACGATACCGCTGTGCGACCTTCTCGCTCCTGATTGCCCCCGATATGCTGCCCGTTAAAATAAATTTGCGCAGACAAGTTCAGACGCTGTAATAACAGGGCATGAAGCTGTTTGTCCTCTGTCTCCATGAGTACAAAGCGAAACCAGACATAAGTGGAAATTTCCGCCTCAGGAGACAATGGTTCCAGACGAGTGCTGAACGGCAATGTTGTAGAACGCCAGTGTGCATCGGCATTCGGTAACGCAGCACTTTCCGTCAATAAATACTGAACCGCTTCAATACCTTGCCGCTCTGCACCAGCCGCAACAGGCAGCATGGTCATCATCAACCAGAGCAGCACGAGCCTGCACGACACCCCGTTCAGGGGTATACAGCCTGCACTTCGGAGATTATTGTTTATGTTATTTTTATCTGCACACATAACATATGCTCAAACAGGAACAGGGTAACGCGCTGGTTGTGGAAGACAATCTGGAGACCAGAGCATGGCTGGTGTCCTGTGTTGGCTCGGCTTTTCCGCAACTGAAAGTACATCAGGCGGGTAATCTTGTCATGGCACGCAGCTTGTTGGAATCGACAGATTTCGAGCTGGCGGTGGTGGATTTGGGTTTGCCAGATGGCAGTGGCATGGATGTCATTCAGGCACTGACCATCAGGGATTACCCCTGCTACATCGTAGTCGCTACCATTTATGACGATGACCACAACCTGTTTACTGCCCTGAAAAATGGAGCCAGAGGATATATTCTCAAAGATCAGGACAGGGAACAGATTATCAGTTATCTGCAAGGTATCAGAAAAAATCAGCCGCCACTGTCGCCCGCTTCCTCCGAGCGACTCATACGCCATTTCAACAACAAGGGCGAAGCCTTGCAGCAAGCCATGCTCTCCCAGCGCGAAACCGAAGTACTGCGCCTGATTGGAAAAGGCTATAGCATCGAGGAAGCCGCTGGAATGCTCATGCTGTCTGCCGAAACCATCAAGGGTTACCTCAAATCTGTTTACAACAAACGTGGTATTTCCAGCCGTGCAGAAGCGGCGCTGGAAGCCATGCGTCTTGGACTGATTGAATACCCCTGAACGGGGGGTGCATCCCTCACCATGCCTGTCTAGACTTGGCTGGAAACCATATTAAAAACCTGACCCTGGAGAAAAATCATGAGTGGAATTAACCCGACACGCCGCTACACACGCTTGTTATTGACAGTGCTTGCACTGATTACCCTGCCATTGCACAGCCTAAGCGCCGATCCCAAGAAAATGCCTGGCAATGAAGTGTACGACTCTACCAAGGACTTTAACTTTCAAGGCTTGAAGGCCTTGCAAAAAAACAAGCGCATCATGGTGCCCATGATTGAATTTCGTATTCAAAACCATATTGCCCAAACAGCCACTTCACAGAAACACGGCGGATTCGGCACCAATGTCGGCACTGCCACTGCTCATGCCTCGGCCGAAGTCACCGTAGCACTCACACCGGAACAGGCGAGAAAACTGGCCACCGAAGTTCATCAGGATTTGGTTTCCCGCTTGAAAGCCGAAGGCTGGCAAGTCGTGGACATCAATGAGATAAAAGAAGGCAAGGCATGGAAGAAGCTCAACTTTGAAGGAGAAGACAAAAAAACCGGTGCTGTTGGCCTCAGGATTGAAAACCGAAAAGGTATTCAGGGTTTAAACACCAGCGGTGCAGGCGGAGGTGGTTTTTATGTGGCAACCGCCGATGGCACAGACTTTATCAAACCTAAAATGGGCATGTACTACAACGCCGTGCGCGGCATTTCCGCAGAAGCCAATGCCATTGTTCTGATTCCAGCCTACACCATTAACACCGTCAATTTTGATAAAGACGTCGGTGGCAACAGAAGCAACTGGAATCTGGGCGGGGGTTCAAGTGTCAGAGCAAGCGCCAGCATTTCTGCTGAGCCATTGGCCTCACTGGCAGGCGCACACTTTGAATTCACCACACCCAAGGGTGGTTTGGTTAACATTTACGCACCCGTCCTGAAAACCTGGGGCAATGACTATATCGGCGAGATGGTCGAGGAAGGTAAAAGCGACCCCAGGCTGGCCAACACCATTGGCACCATTGGCGGTGCACTGGGTCTGGCTAACACACAACGCAGCAAGACCAACTATGTGCTGATTCCTGATAACGCAAAACTGGAGCAACAAACCTTCCGCATGACAAATGCCGTCAACGACATCGTTGCTCGTGCGACCGGCTTTTATGTGAGCAAGTAGTCACAGCAAAACTGTTTAACGTATGAGCCAGCAACTCGATGCACGCAGACTGCTTTGCCCGATGCCGGTCATCAAAACCCAAAACGCCATCAAGCAGTTGCAGGCGGGCGATACCCTCGAGGTCTGGGCAACCGACCCGGGGGTAAAGCAGGACATTCCGACCTGGTGCAGAATCAACGGCCATCAGGTTTTATCTATCGAACAAATCGGCCTCGACATTAAAATCTGTATTTGTGTCGGTACCGACAAGTAGTATATTCAAGCAAAAGCACAAAGTTGGTGCATATTTTAAAAATAGCGCACTATTTTTGTGCTTTTACTCTTTGAGCGCCCGATAGCAGTGCATATTTTTGACTGTTTTCCAACCTGCCAAGTCCAGAATATGCGACTTTTCCATCGGTGCTTTTATTGCACATAATTGTGGCATATATTTTGCTCCCCTTTTGGGGAGTACCTTTTTTTAAACTTGCTAGGCAAACACAATCCCCGGAGGAGTAAGCATAATGTCTGACAACAGCCTGAAAATAATCAAAGATAACGAGGTGAAATGGGTCGATCTCCGTTTCACTGACACCAAAGGTAAAGAACACCACGTCACCATTCCAGCAAAAGTTGTTGACAAGGATTTCTTCGCAAACGGCCAGATGTTTGACGGTTCATCGATTTCTGGCTGGAAAGGCATCAATGCCTCAGACATGATTCTCATGCCTGATGACAGCACTGCTGTACTTGATCCATTTACGGATGAAGCAACCCTGATTATTCGTTGCGACGTGATTGAGCCTGACACCATGCAAGGTTACGACCGCGATCCTCGTAGTATCGCAAGACGTGCAGAGGCTTATCTTGCTTCTACCGGTATCGGTGACACCGCTTTCTTTGGTCCAGAACCTGAATTCTTCATTTTTGATGACGTAAAATGGAAAACCGATATGTCTGGCGTAAGCTTTGAAATCAATTCTGAAGAAGCTGCGTGGTCTTCCAACAAGGATTTTGAAGGCGGCAACATGGGTCATCGCCCCAAAGTAAAAGGCGGTTATTTCCCTGTGCCTCCTGTTGATTCAGTGCATGATTTGCGCGGTGCCATGTGTAATGCCATGGAAGCTATGGGCTTGGTAATTGAAGTTCACCATCACGAAGTGGCCACTGCCTGCCAAAATGAAATCGGCGCCAAATTCAACACGCTGGTTGCAAAAGCCGATGAAGTTCAAATTCTGAAATACTGCGTTCACAATGTTGCTCACGCTTATGGCAAGACAGCCACATTCATGCCCAAGCCACTGGTCGGTGATAACGGTTCAGGTATGCACGTTCACCAATCCATTGCAAAAGGTAAGGTCAATACCTTCGCGGGTGATGGTTACGCCGGTCTTTCTGAAACTGCACTGTTCTATATTGGCGGCATCATCAAGCATGCACGTGCATTGAACGCCTTCACCAACGCTTCAACCAACAGCTACAAGCGTCTGGTTCCGGGCTTTGAGGCACCTGTGATGCTGGCTTACTCTGCCAGAAACCGTTCTGCATCTATCCGTATTCCGTGGGTAAACTCTGAACGTGCGCGCCGTATTGAAGTTCGCTTCCCTGATCCAACTGCGAATCCTTATCTGGCTTTCGCGTCCATGTTGATGGCGGGTCTGGATGGTATCAAGAACAAGATTCACCCTGGCGATGCAGCAGACAAGGATTTGTACGATCTGCCACCTGAAGAGGCGAAAGCCATTCCAACCGTTGCAGAAAACCTGAAAGAAGCATTACGCGCACTGGACGCAGATCGTGCCTTCCTCACTGCTGGTGGCGTATTCTCGGACGACATGATTGACGCTTACATTGAACTCAAGCAACAAGACGTTGACCGCATGAACATGGCTGTTCACCCTGCCGAGTTCGATATGTACTACTCTTGCTAGTCGCTATGACTTGCTGAAGAAAAACCCGCGTCCATCGCGGGTTTTTTTTGCCTGCGCTATTTTTGTGCGCACTATTATGGTGCGAAGCGTCAAGGAAGGATAAAATCAAACAAGGTAACTACACGCTTTTATGCCGTTCAGGAAAGCTATTTTTGGTGCGTTTTTTGCTAGGAAAGAGTGCACTGAAGTTTTAACCGATTCTTTTTAACAGGACACCATGCTCTCAACCAACTTGCAAAAATCCATTCTCGACAATCTGGCTACAGCGATTGTGGTACTGGACAGCAAGTTAGTGATTGCCTACTTAAACCCTGCTGCTGAAATTCTGTTTGAAACCAGCCGCAAGCAAATAGAGCAACTGCCTTTTAACCAGTTGTTTTACGAGAACGAACACACGTCCAGCGAATTGCGCCATGCTTTCGAAAGCGGCCACCCCTTCACCAAACGCGAAGTACTAATTCATAGCGTACCTCCCGCCCAGTTAGGCACACAGCACTCCAATACCCAGCTCACAGTGAATTACTCGGTCAGCCTGCTGCAACACCCACAGGAGGAAGATTACATCTTGCTTGAATTTCAGGCGCTCGACCGCCTGCTCAAAATCAGTCGTGATGAAGCCTTGCTCAACAACCAACAAGCCACCAAAGCCCTACTAAGAGGCATGGCGCATGAAGTTAAAAATCCTCTGGGGGGAATCAAGGGTGCAGCCCAGTTGCTCGCGAGAGAACTGCTCGACACCAGTCAGAAAGAATTTATCGATGTGATTATTGCGGAAGCCGATCGGCTCAGAAATCTGGTTGATCGCATGCTCGGCCCCAGAGGCATTCCTGACATCAAACCGCACAACATCTATGAAGTGCTCGAGCACATCAGCTATATCATCGAAGCAGATTCTGGCCAGCAAATCGATTTAATCAAGGATTACGATCCCAGCATTCCCGACATTCTGATTGACCGCGAATTATTGATACAGGCTTGTCTGAACATCATCGGCAATGCCTGTCAGGTATTAATCGAAAACAACATCGACAACCCGACCATTCGTATTCGCACACGTATTCTGCGCCAGTTCACCATTGCCTCGAAACGACATCGCATGGTGCTCAAGCTGGATTTTATCGATAACGGCCCTGGTATTCCTGAAGAGATTAAGGAAACCCTGTTTTACCCAATGGTGAGCGGACGCGCACAAGGTACTGGCCTCGGTTTGTCCATCGCGCAATCCATTGTCAATCAATTCGACGGCATTATTGAATGTGAAAGCAAACCCGGGGAAACCTGTTTCAGCCTGTTGCTTCCGCTCACCGACAAACCATCCACAGAAGTTGTATAACAAGAGAACGCTCATGAACGAAACAAAAACTGTCTGGATTATTGATGATGATCGCTCAATACGTTGGGTGCTGGAAAAAGCTGTGAACCAACAAGGCATGAAAAGCAGATGCTTTGAGGATGGTGAAGGCGTAATGAATGCACTCAACAAACGCCAACCTGACGTGATTATCAGCGACATCCGCATGCCAGGCATCAACGGGTTGAAACTGCTTGAGCAGATTCACGAAGCCCACCCGCATATTCCAGTGATTATTATGACGGCACATTCCGATCTGGACAGCGCTGTTTCTTCCTATCAAGGCGGTGCTTTTGAATATCTGCCCAAACCCTTTGATATTGATGAAGCCATTGAATTGATCAATCGCGCCATTATTCATACGCGCGAAAACGGCCATCACCAACCCAAAGCTGAACAAGATGACATGCCTGAAATTATTGGTGAAGCGCCTGCAATGCAGGAAGTGTTTCGCGCCATAGGCCGATTGAGTCAATCGAATATAACCGTGCTCATCAATGGACAGTCAGGCACCGGAAAGGAACTGGTGGCACATGCACTGCATAAACACAGCCCGCGCTCACAAAAACCTTTTATTGCACTGAACATGGCAGCAATTCCCAAAGATTTGGTGGAATCAGAATTATTCGGCCATGAAAAAGGTGCTTTCACTGGCGCAGCAGGGCAACGTCAAGGACGTTTCGAACAGGCAAACGGTGGCACACTGTTTCTCGATGAAATAGGTGACATGCCGATTGATACACAAACCCGACTGTTGCGTGTTCTCGCCGATGGCGAATTCTACCGTGTCGGTGGTCATACTTCTGTTAGATCAGATGTGCGTGTAATTGCCGCAACCCATCAGAATCTTGAAAACCTCGTTAAGGAGGGAAAATTCAGAGAAGATTTATTTCATCGCTTGAATGTGATCAGAATACACATTCCCAGTTTGACCGAACGTAAGGAAGACATTCCGCAACTTTTAAAACATTTTCTGAATCTGGCCGCACGTGAACTTGGTTCCGACCCCAAAGTATTGAGACCAGAATGTGAAAAGTATCTTACGCAACTCGAATGGCCAGGCAATGTGCGACAACTTGAAAACCTGTGCCGCTGGCTCACCGTGATGGCATCGGGAAGAGAAATTCACATGAGTGATTTGCCGCCCGAACTCAGGGAACAACAATTATATCCAGCCGACCAGGGTAACGACTGGACCAGCCAACTGTATTCATGGGCAGAAGATGCACTGAAACGCGGAGATTCCAATATTCTCGACAACGCACTGCCTGCCTTTGAAAAAGTGATGATAGAAAGTGCATTGAAACATACGGGTGGACGCAAACGCGAAGCAGCCGAATTGCTAGGCTGGGGCAGAAATACACTCACACGAAAATTAAAAGAACTGGCGATTCACTAAAGCAAGCCATGTTTCACATTATTTTATTCGAACCGGAAATTCCGCCGAATACTGGAAACATTATTCGCCTGTGTGCAAACAGCGGTGCAACGCTGCATTTAATTGAACCACTTGGTTTTGAGCTTGATGCAAAAAAGCTGCGCCGTGCGGGACTGGATTATCGTGAATTCACCAACCTCAATGTTTATAGCAGTTACCAACATTTTCTAGAGACATCGGGCATCTCTGAAAAAAATATCTTTGCCTGCACCACCAAGGCAACACAGTTTCATACCACACCACGTTATCCATCTGGCAGTGCTTTTTTATTTGGCCCCGAAACCAGAGGTTTGCCCCTAAACATTCGTGAAAGTTTGGGGCAGCACAACAATATAAAAATTCCCATGAGGCAAGAGAGCCGCAGCATCAATCTGGCCAATGCCGTTTCAATTATTTTGTACGAAGCACTCAGACAGGCAGAATTTCCTGATTTGTTTTGATGCTTGTTTTAGCCAAGCTTACTCACTGAAAAATGCAGATTCATGCGATTTCAGTCAGTTGTTTCAAGATATGTAATATACGAGGCACTCTGTTTTGACTAACTTCATCAGGAGGCATGTGGCCAGAAATTGCATCCACAAAACGATGCTTTCCAAGTAGATTTGCTATTCGTTTTGCAAGTTCCTGCTGTAAGGTGTTGTTACTGTTTTTAACTTCTTCAAGCAACTCAGGACGACCATCTATAAGCACAATGATGTCTTCAATATCATGACTTATTTGAAAATCACCGTTGCCTCTCCCTTCAAAAGCTTCCAGTTTGGTCATTAAAAACCAAGGAGCCGAAACCACTTTGATTATTGTGCCTGAGGGTAAGACAATCCTTTGCGCATGTGTAAAGGCGGATGAATACCACGGATTCCCAAAACCCAAGACAGTTTTATCCGTTGGCATAATATCCAGAACCAGAAATGTCGAAACCCAGCGGCAAATGGGTGCATCTTCCGATGTGTCTTCCTGAAAACCACAAGTGCGTAAGCGTTTTGATAAACGCTGATACGCTTGGCGTGATACCACTTGCACAATAACATCCACATCTCGGGTAGCACGGATCGGCGAAGCCGCTGCATCTGAAATCAACAAACCTGTCGCACAACCACCGACAAAAACCAAATCATCCAACAAAGGCATCAACTGTTTAGCTGCCAGCTCCAGAATATTCAGATTGGGATTCGATAAGTTTTCCATAATGTTCAAATTTCCTTTTTAGTTCCTTGTTAGCGATTTCCCTTTCCCTGGCTCTCCCCCCTCGCACAGCATCCACCAATGCCAGCAAATCATACAATGCCGCATCATTTTTGGCAGCAAAAGGCACCGAACTGTACAAAGGTGAAAACGATTCACCACGCACTGTTCCTTCGCCATCAGGCCAAACCGGAGCGAATTCCCCTTGTTGAAAATGCATATTCAATACCGGAGCGGCTACCGATGTGGGCATGCCTCTCAACACAGCACCAAAATCCGGAACAAATACATAGCGTATGCCATGCACCAGAAACTCCTCCAGATTGCGTAAATTAGGGCGGATTCTGTTTTCATGCCTTATTGCCAGCGTTGTCGCCAGCAAACGTCTGGAAGCGGCGTGTACTTCGGCAGGGCTCATGCCCAACTCCAACGCCAGTTGATTGAATGTCCAAGGCTTGTTGCCCATAGCCAACAGCTTCAATACGACCAGAATGTCCTGAGGTTTTAAATTCATAGTTACTTGACCACTCTGTGCGTTCTTTATTCGCGATTTGCGAATAAAGAATACTCAAGACACAGCAGAATCGCAAGGTTTACTGCGCTACAACACACCACTCAGCATGGCTTCGGTTTTTTCTATCTGGCTTGTTTTATGTATTTTTGAAGTTGTACTTTAAAAATACATAGATATGACACCATCTGCACCTGCAAGGTAGCCTGTCCGTCCTGCGTGGTAAAAATCTGGATTTGTTGATTTAGTCATAACTTGTCTGCTGTAATCCCCCCATGAAAAACCCGACCCCCAACAACTATTTAGCCATGCGTTCCGAACTGGACATTGTTGCCCGCAAACCACCAGTAGGGCCATTCGACCAACTACCCGAATACTGGTCAGATGGTCATAAAGGTTTAACCATCGCACAAAATATTTTTTCGCTGGTCATTCCCGAAGGTGAAATGTTTTTTGTACGCAGCGTCATGCGCGTCAAGCACAAAATCAAAGATCCCCAGTTACTGGAAGACATCACCAATTTTGCCAGGCAGGAAGCCTACCACGCAAAAGCACACCAGCAATTTAACGATGCCTTGCGAAAATACGGTTATGACGTTGATGCCTATGCGCAAGGCACCAAAGGCCTGTTCAATCTCATTGAAAAATTCATGCCCGCCAAATTCGGTTTGGGTGTGACCGCCTTTCTGGAACACCTCACTGCCATGGGCGCAGAAAGCGCACACCGCTACCCGCAATTGCAGGAAAACTGGCCGAAAGAAGCACGCGAAATCTGGGATTGGCATGCCATTGAAGAAATGGAACACAAATCCGTTGCCTTTGATGTGCTCAGCGAAATCGGCGGCGGTTATTTTACCCGCGTGTTTAGCGCCATCGGCTTTCTGATGATAGTCACACTGGCTGCCTTGTTCTGGATTATGCCGGTTGCGTTTTACAAAAATCGTTTTACCAATGAACCGCGCCCTGGCCGCACACCCAGCTCAGTAACCTTTAAAGAAATCAGCAGAAGGCACCCCGGCGTGTTCCGCGAAATGAACCAGTTCATGTGGCAATATTTCAAAGACTACTTCAAACCCGGCTTTCATCCCTGGCAAAAAGATCACAGCGCGTACATCAAAAACTGGCGTGAGCAGAATCCGCAGTGGTCAAATTCGTAAAGCCAGCGTAACCGCTCCACTGTCATTTCGAGCGAGCGGAGCGAGTCGAGAAATCCCGCTTTTGTCAGAACAACTCTCTGTTATCCCGAGTGTAGTCGAGGGATCTCGCGCTTATGTAAAAATCTCACTCTTCATCACTCCTTTCTTCCTGCCTTCCCACGAATCTCGATATTGTTTTTTGAATGGAGAAGCCAATCTTCAACCCTGTTAATCAGATCATCCGCCCCAAACTATTGTCGGATAACTTTGAAATCTACCAATACACCACTTCAACCACAGGCAACCACCATGATTCTATCTTGGCATTTTTTTCATATTCATTTTTTGGATCATGGTCTCGTTTTACCATAGCTACTACCTTTGCCTCATAGTTCATGCTCGAGATTTCCTGAAACTGAGGTATAAACGATTTAGCTATCCTCGCTATATTTACACCCTTAAATTCCAGAAATACATGATCACCTGCCAACTTTAATCTAACCTGATCACCAGTATTTACCTTGTCTAAGGTGACATTAACTTCATGGTTACTACTAAAATTAGACGGATAACTAATATACAAACGATTTAAACCAGTGGTAGCAAATTGCAAATGCTTTGATTCATGAAGAATAGAACTAGAGTAATACTGATTAATGTAATCGCCATTAATACGTGAAATATGTGGATTTGGTTGATCACCATATGAAAACAGTATTAATTGATCGATAGCTCTGGTCATAGCAACGTAATAAAGACGTGTTTCATCTTCCACTTGGTGCATAGCCTTGAAGTTTTGAGCCCAATTCCCACCCAAAACCAAAACGTACTTATATTCTTCGCCTTTAACCCCATGCACGGTACTGAGCAATACACCATTACCAAAGCGTGTTTGACGCCTTTGCTCAAATAGGTATTCACTGAACAGTCTATCAAAATGGCTAATCGCCATTTCCTGAATACCAAACTGTAATTCCCAATCACTGATTAGTTTCTCAATTTGGATATGCCAATAATTTTTATGCACAGGTAACCAGCCATATAGATCGTCAACACTCACCATTGAGCGACCCTTTTCTCGTATACGGCTTTGAAACTCCTTGATTTCCCTTACCGAGTGAATACTAAAACTGTCTTCACTACATCGTGCATACTGATATGGAATATTGTTTTCATGCAGTAAGGATCTAAGCAAACCTAGCTCGGGCTTTTCTATACCATTCCTGGCAACAATAGCTATATCTTCAAATCTAACGTTCTTATCATTGTTTTTTATTAATAACAGTTGCACCAATACCTCTGCAACTTGTTGCTCAACACTTTTACATTGAATAACTTTTATTTTCCCAGCATTTTCAGGATCAATAGCTGGCATTCTTCCACCAGGAACATCCATCCGCCTACTCTGGTTAATTTCAATCGGATGCCCAGTCTTCATACGATCATTGTTGTGTTTAATCAGCGAATTAGCCGCCTCAATGATGTACTTCGTTGATCGATAGTTTTGGGTTAAATACTTGATGTTAGCCTGATAGTCTTCCTGAAACTGCTGAATAAATTTAACGTTTGCTTCTCTGAATGAATAAATAGACTGATCATCATCACCTACCGCCATCAAACTCAGTTTTTCTTCATCTTCCAAGGTCTTTCCTGCAAGGGCGGCAATAAATTCATATTGCTTTTCATCAATATCCTGATATTCATCTACCAGGATATGCTCTACACCATCAAGCAAAGTACTACGCTGATAATACTCATCCAAGCCAACTTCAATCTCTTCGCCTTTTAACAACTTAATTGCATCAACAATCAGGTTATCAAAACTAACATTAGCAATATCCTTGAAATCAAAACTCTGACCCAATAAACGGAGAGCTAAACCATGAAAGGTATGAACGCGTACATAAGCCGCGTCTTTTCCAATCAATTGCACGAGTCTTTTATGCAACCCCACTGCTGCATTGTGGTTAAAGGTTAATGCAAGTATCTGATTACTACGAACATGTTCTACCCGCATTAAATAGGCAATGCGATGAATAATAACTTTTGTTTTTCCAGAACCAGGCCCTGCAAGCACTAATTGGTTTTCATTGAGTTTTGCGTGAACAATCTCTTGCTGATGTAAGTTATTTAAGTCTGTTACGATCTTATTCCAGGATTCCTGGCTCGTTGCTCTCTCTAAAAATATCTTTTTTCTATGAAAATACTTTCCTAAAAACTCTTCGTTTGCATTTGAAAAGTAATCCCTTATGAATTGGGTTGATTGTTTCACATGTTTCAAAGCTAACTGGGCATATTCATACATCACATGCACTTGTACTATTTTCTGATGATAGTGATCATCTAGCTGTTGGTAATTCGCTTTTTGATATTGCCCTTTCTTTTCATTTGTTACATGTATTTCCATGGCTTGCTTAAATACTGCCATACCACTCTGCAGCTCTATACTTTTACAGGTATCCAAAAATAATAGTGCTCGCTGAATGCCTTTCAATAGAAATTCCTGTGCTTCCGCTTCTCGCTTCCCACTAAGCTGGGATGAAATTTCTATATCTTTCTTAAGTAAATCGATAATTTCTTCAAGCTCAAAACTCACTAACACCTTTTTTTGCTGATTAGAATTAAATTCATTTAATGCACCGTAAAGAAAATCAATCACTTTTTGGGTAAATGCCTGTCTTTGCTCAGAAATGCGTTTAATATCTTTCCATGATCTGTTTACACGCACAGACAACAAATCCCTTGAAAAGGTATGGAAGTTAATCGACCCTTCTTTACCAGAAGTCTTCCCATCTTCACTCCAAGTGCGAAATAACTGGAGCAATAAACGCGTAGAACACGTAGTTTGTAAATCTTCTTTAATAAAGGTGTTTATAACTCTCAAATCCACTTGCTGACCTTCTGTCGTTTCCACATCTGGCGCTATCGTAGGCAAATAATCCAGCAGGTGTTTTTCAATTTCGCTGATCTTATTGAAAATTCCCTTGCAACTATCTTTACCTTTAGGCTTCAAATAAGCCGTCATGGAAAAACCTTTACTGACCAAACCACAGTCTGCCATTTGAGCTAGGGTTAACATCACAGATTCAGGTGTTAATTCCTTTTTTTCTTGATCTGTTTTAACTCTTGAAATAATTGTGTCGAGAATATCATCTGCATTAATGCCTTCATCTACATCAGCATTTAATAAAGCTTCCAGAATGAGCTCCCATCGTTTCTGCGCACTTGTTGATAACTGCAACTCGCCAATCCTATGCTTTGCCTCTTCTAGCGTTGCAAAAAGTGGCTTTCCCTGGAAAACACTGTTTACATTATCATCACGACTCAGAAAGCCTTCTCTTTCCAACCATGAAATAGCAGTTTTTACTTTGGTATCAGCCATCTGATCATCAACGGATATCGAATTCACATAATCAGACCGTAGTAACTCCTTGCTGGTAGCAACCACTTTCCCTTCGGTGAATTTTCCTCGATAACGAATTTCTTTTAACAGCTCTGTAATATCCCTAAAACGTATCTCGCTGTGTTTTGCTAATTTGAATTGTTGCTCAATATCACTGCTATCAAACAACAGAATACAATTAGCGCTTTTTAAATCACGCCCAGCTCTTCCAGCTTCCTGAAGATAATTTTCAAGTGAGCCAGGAATATCACAATGTATCACCAGCCTGACATCATCCTTATCAATACCCATACCAAAGGCATTGGTGGCAACAATGATTCGATAAGTACCTTCAATAAAACTTTCAAGTACTTCATGCTTCATTGAAGGCTCAAGCCCTGCATGAAAATAAGCTACTGGTAATTGCTGACCTTGCTTAAGGGTACTCGCTAAATCTTCTACCCTTTTTCTGCTTGCACAGTAAATGACACAGCTTCCTGGCTTACCTTCATCAAAGTAATCCTCAAGCAAATTAAATATTTGTGATTCTTTGGTGTGGCTTTCTGTTTTCACCACTTCATAAATCAAATTGTCGCGTTCGACGCCACCTTCAAAAGTCTTCAGCTCCAGACCAAGCCATTGCTTAAAATGGCCAACAATGTCATCAATCACATCCAGCTTTGCTGTGGCGGTATAACAAAATACAGGGGGCGGCGGTTCTTCCTGTTCCTTAGCAAAATTTGCTATAACTTTTGCACAGTTCAAATAGTCAGGTCGAAAATCATGCCCCCATTTTGATAAACAGTGCGCCTCATCAAATACCCAAGCGCCAATCTGCCTACTTTGAATGGCTTTCTTGACATTCTTATTTCGTAATTGTTCAGGTGATAAATACAAAATCGCGATATCACCCATACGCACTTGATCTAAAACAGCCATTCGTTCAAGCATGGTTAACATGCCATAGATAGCAGCAACGTTATCAGCGCCCGTCTTACTTTTCAGGTTGTCGACCTGGTCTTTCATTAATGCCTGCAATGGTGAAATTACAATGGTTAAGGATGCATCTCGCATATTCCTGACAAGTGCAGGCAATTGAAAACACAAACTTTTACCACCGCCCGTAGGCAAGATACCCAAACTAGATTCACCTTCAATACCTGCCTTAACGATTTGTTCTTGAAGAGGCGTACCATCGGGCAGCTTCCTGAAATCTCGCATCTCAAAAAAACGATTCAATAAATGCTTAGCATCAAAGTTTTCTAAGCAATAACTACAGTTTCCATTTCCGCAATGGG
This sequence comes from uncultured Pseudomonadales bacterium, assembly GCA_964557005.1. Lineage (GTDB taxonomy): Bacteria > Pseudomonadota > Gammaproteobacteria > Pseudomonadales > JBECKS01 > JBECKS01. The sequence goes on along the minus strand of CAZKYI010000002.1, from coordinate 372,371 downwards.
TTTGACGTAATTGCCTAACAAGTATTTTTACACGGGGATAGGTTCGCCAAACCCAAGGTGGTAATACTGAATTACCTTCACAAACCTGAACCCATGCAAGCACATAAGCCAAACTCACCGCATCGATTCTATTCAAACCATAGTCTTCGATCATATTCTTGAGTTGATTCGCACAAACCTTGTCCTGTGCTACTAACTTAACCAATGTATCAAAAGATTGTTCACTTCGTTTGGTAATGATGAATTCAAAAACCTTTTCTATTCCTTTAGTTTGCTCAGCTCTAGAAAATAAATGTCGGTATAACTCGATTAACTCAGGGAAAGTCTCATATTGTTTCTTGAAAGCCGCTAGTTGATCTTTAAAAATCGACAAAGCTAATCTGGCATCAGCAACAGGGTTGTTATAACTATCCTTAACCAGTTTGTAATCTTTCACTAATCTGTGGTATGGATTCTTGGGAAATGCCAAAGGGCTTAGGAAAAGTGTGTCAATAATGGGTAAATCAAAAAGTGCTGTGTCTGCTTTATTAGTTTGTGATTTTAACCAAGGTAAGTCATGTTGAATGATGTTATGACCAAGTACAAAGTCTGCATGTTTTGCTAATGAATTCAGCTCAAATAACGCTTTCTCGAAATTACCTTTTACCTCGACAACCCTTTCCTTTCCACCGGCATCAAGCAAAATCGCACCCATATGCTTTAAATGCTTCGAATCTTTGGTGATTTCTAAATCGAAGCTGACCAGCTTTTTATACAAGTCGGTGGTTGTAGTCATTTGCAAATCAGCTTCTTTTGAATCCATTTTTCAGTGATATCGGTCTATTTACCTAAAATGACAATTCTATTTAAAACTCGCCCTATACATTTTTGGGTAAAGATTGACATGCTGATCAATCGCTCCATTTAACTTAAACAGTCTTGCCTCATCTTTAAAATTAAAGACTCGATACAGCTGGTATTGTTTTGCAAACTCCTTTGAAAAGGCTACTTCGTTATCACTAATAAAAAATGGTTGATATTTCCCACTGTTAGTAGTTTTTACTTCGATAAACAGCTCTTTTTCTTTTTGCGAGTCGAAAGAGCGCACGTCATAACCTAACCCGTCACCTTTTTCTTTACTGCTCCACTCCACTTCTTTAGCTAAATCAGGCCGTCCTGCTTTTTCTAAACGGTATTTTTCAAAATCAATAACAAATTGTTCTCCACGCTGACCAAGTTTTCTATTATTTGCTTCTTGTTGAGAAAAATTGGTTTTCCTCGCCAAATACTCTCTTTTTGACTCGGCAATTGTAGGCACTCTTTCAGGTAGTTCATTATCAAGAACTCCGTCCCAATCAATAAGTTTAACTTCATCAGAAATAAGGCTTTGGAAAGAATCAAAATAATTCTGATGCGCAGCCAAATATGCGAACACAACTTCTTTTAATTGTTGCTGATAATTAAAGGCTGGCTTATAACCTTGAATATATGGATATCCAAGCTCTACTAGTATTGCGCTTATATTTTGATGCTTAAATTCAATTGAGCCATTATTTCTAGCTCCACCAAGCCATTCAATTAGCTTTCTTCGGTGTTCGGCTTTGCTATATTTTTCACCAGAAAACTCTTTTAATAGCATTGAAAAATAATCATCGACGCATGCTTCACATTCTAACCAGTCCCACCCTTTTCCTACGTCTAAAATAATTTGACGCTCTTCTTTAGTAATCTCAAAATTTTGAAAGAGCGCAGTTTTTAGTAATTCACGAACTACATGATTTCCTATCAGTTCAAATAGTTCATCGTTTAAGTAAACAAATGCAATATGTTCATCAATAATACCTGGACTAGTTGCGGTAGAGAGTTTTTCGTAGTCCGCCTTTTTTCCAGGTTTGACTTGATGATGCCAGAAACCCTCACTTCGCAAATGAAAGTAGGGCAAGAATGGGCTGTCACGATCTTTTTCAGTTTTTAGTTCATTTAGATGTTTAGTAAATGCTTCTTTTAAAACTTCGTTATAAAAAATTTTATTTTCAATAATTATTTTTTTCTCAATTAAGCTCATTACTGCTAGCAGCATAGCTATTTTATGAGGACTGGTATTTCCACCTGACCTATTTGGGTTGAGTTTAGAAAAGGCTTTTTCGTAATCGAGTAAGCTCACGACCTTTTACTCCAATAATCCGCCTTCTCTGGAATCACCCATCTCACTCCACCTCTTGGGTCTTTTACATCACCCTCATACCTTGGAATTAAGTGAATATGACAATGGGGAACAGTTTGGCCTGCGGCTGTGCCATCATTGATGCCGATATTGAAGGCGGAGATTTCTTGTCTGCCCTCGATACGACACAAATCGGTTTTACATTGTTCGAGCAATTCTAACAAAGCGTGTTGTTCTGCTTTGGATAAATCAAAAAAAGAACCGGTATGACGTTTGGGAATAACGAGGCTGTGACCTTGGGACACGGGGAAACCATCACGCACGGAAAAGCCATACAGGTTTTGGTGAATGATGCGTTTGCTGTCTATTTGGCAGAAAGGACAGTCTTCTTCGTTGGTTACTGCCATGCTGGTTTCCTGTTTGGTTATCCAGCTTCCGTGCGTTTTTGTCCGTAGTTTTTGCGTGTTTTATTATGACTTAGATGGTGATGGGGAAGAAATACCTATCGCGACTTCACTTTAATTTCATTCGACAAATACAAATACTGCTCGCCATTGTGCTGAGGCCAATGCAATAAATCAGCACGCTGTTCAACGCCATTCGGGTCTCCATAACGTGCAAAATTTGTCCAGTAACTTTGCATGGCATCAATCAAATGCCTGCCTCGGCGCTCATGTTTTTCACGGTAAAAAGGAATCAGGTCGTAAAAAAGCCGGGAGTCGGTCATGGTGTCAAAAACAAAAGGTAACTCGGTGCCGTGCACACCGCTACTGACGATATTCAACGAATGTTTTTTAAATTTGAATTCATACAACCAGTTGGGCTGTTCCTGCATCAAGGTCATGCTGTTAATGGTGGATTTTTTAAGGAACCAGGGATCTTTGCTGGTATGACCTGCCATGATTGGCACTTTATGCTGTGCACCGCTGCGAATCATGTGCATGCCTTTATCGGGCAACAAAACGCCATCTTCTCTGGGCATCCAGCAAAGGTTATGACCGATATTTGGCGACAGCGTACACCGCATATTCGCAGTTAAGGATTTGTTAGAAATCTTCTGCGCTGGAACTTCCCTCAAACAGGTTGCAACATCTCCCTCTTTACAATCGAGTTTTTTGGCAAAGCGCTCGCCGATGGTAAAAGCTCTGTGAGTATTATTGCTTGCCTCACTGCTACCACTTTGGGCAATGGCTTTATGAAACAGCCCCTCGGAAAAAGGGCTGACCAACAAACTGAACACACTCCAGCCCCCGGCAGATTCACCAAAAACGGTAATGTTATTGGCATCACCAGAAAAACCGCCGATATTGTCCTTCACCCATTGCAGGGCTTTTTGTTGATCGAGCAAACCGTAATTGCCCGTTGCACCACCACGGAAACCATCGTCTTTATCTTCCAGTGCCGGATGCGCCAGATAACCGAAAGCACCCAGACGATAATTGATAGTGACCAGAACCACCTCATGCTTGCCTGCCAGTACCGTGCCATCGTAAATAGGCCAGGCAGCGGAGCCGATTAACAAGGCACCCCCATGCACCCACACCATCACAGGATAAGTACCTGCCTTTTTCGGTCGCCAGATATTGAGATATAAACAGTCCTCACCAGTTTCACTGGCGAGACTGGTAACGGCCATGTCATTCAGGCGGCGACTTTGCATACAGTCGGCACCGAAATGTTTTGCGCGTAACAAACTCGTGCGCACTTGTGCATCTTGCGGTGGCTGCCAGCGCAACTCGCCTACGGGTGCTTTAGCGTAGGGAATACCTTTATAAACACAGGCTTCACTTCCTTTTTTAACAGTGTCAAAACCACTGACAGCGCCTTGTTGCGTTTCAATCAGCGCCTCACAAATGAAGACTGTATCGCCAGCATGAGCCGTCATGCCAGATACGCCGATACTTAAAAATAAAATAGCCAGAATACGCTGTGCTGTTTTTATCATGGTTTTACTCACTCAAATAAAACACGCAAGCGCCTTTTTGTTAGGCTCTCAAACTGCTACAGGCGCTGAAATATGCGGGTGCGGGTCGTAGCCTTCGATTTCAAAATCCTCAAAGCGGTAGTCATAAATCGATGCAGGTTTGTTCACAATGTTCAATTTAGGCAGCGGCCTTGGCTCACGCGCTAATTGCGTTTGTACCTGCTGCATATGATTACTGTAAATATGGCTGTCGCCCGTACTGATGATAATTTCACCCAAGGCCAAATCACATTGCTGCGCTAACATATGTGTCAACAGGGCAACCGAAGCCACGTTATAGGGCAAACCAAGCAAGCTGTCGGAAGAACGAATATAAAGCTGCGCCGAAAGTTTATTATTAGCTACATAAAACTGATACAACAAATGGCAAGGCGGTAGCGCCATCAATCCTTTTTTGGCATTTTCCTTCGGTGAAATTTTTTCATCAGGCAAGTATTCAACGTTCCAGCCGTGAAAAAGAATCCTGCGGCTGTTACGGTTATGTTTAAGGCAATCCACCACGTAATCAATCTGGTTAATGGTTTTACCATCTTTGGTTGGCCATTGTGTCCATTGTTTTCCATAAATGGGGCCAAGCTCACCCGTTTCGGTTGCCCATTCGTCCCAAATGCTTACGCCGTTTTCTTTTAACCATTTGGTGTTAGTGTCACCACTTAAAAACCAGATCAACTCATTGGCAATGCTTTTAAAGTGCAGTTTTTTGGTGGTAAGCAAGGGAAAACCCTTGTTCAAATCGTGACGAAATTGTCGTGCAAACACCGAAATCGTGCCTGTACCTGTGCGATCACCTTTTTGTACACCGTTATCGAGAATGTCCTGTAAGAGTTCCAAATACTGTTTCATAATTTTTTACTGTGTATTTATTTGTTATAACTTGCAGCTTTTTGAGAAAACGACCACGCCAGCAAACCTGCGCCAACCACCATCATCGGTATTGAAAGTATCATGCCCTGTGTAAGCCAATCGGCTGCGATAAACCCCAAATGCGCATCTGGCTCGCGCACAAATTCCACCGCGAAACGAAACATGCCATAGCACAGCAACCCCAAACCCGAAACCGCACCACGCTTGCGCGGTGATTGCGAAAAAAACCAGAGCACCACAAACAACAGTACACCTTCGAGCAAAGCTTCATACAGTTGTGAAGGGTGGCGCGGGAGTTGGTAAGGATCGAGTGGAAACAACACTGCCCAGGGGACATCACTTGGCCTGCCCCATAATTCCTGATTGATAAAATTGGCCACTCGCCCTGCACCCAAACCAATCGGCAACAAGGGGCCTGCGAAATCCATTAAATCGACGAAATGTTTGTTTTGTTTCCAGCTATACCAACCCAATGCAAGCAGCACGCCGAGCAGGCCACCATGAAAAGACATGCCGCCCTGCCACACCTTGAACAACCACAAGGGTTCAGCCAGCACACGGTCAAACTGGTAAAACAGTGCGTAACCCATACGTCCACCCAGAATTACACCCAGTGCACCATAAAATACCAGATCACCAAATTGCTCCTTGGTAAAACCGATTCTTTCAATGCGTTTCAAACCCAGATAATACGCTGCTGCAAATCCTGCAAGATACATCAAACCGTACCAGCGCACGGCAAGCGGGCCTATTTCGAAAATAACGGGATCAATATCGGAAAAAGTAATCATCGTAACAAATGTGTCAACTTGGCTTTTTTGAAGAACTTGCCTAAATGCTCGAGCACGCCCTTGCCGCTATCAATGCTCAGCACTTCTTTAAGCAGGGTGTCACACTGTGCAAACGTAAGATGACGAATCACATATTTAACACGCAACAACTGGCTTGCACTCATACTCAAACCATCAAAACCCATTGCCATTAACAACACAGCAGCGCGTGGATCACCCGCCAACTCGCCGCAAATACTCACGTGTTTTCGCGCACGTTTTACTTCAACCACAATATAACGCAAGGCATTTAACAAGGCGGGGTGGAAGGACTCATACAAATCCGCCACACGTGGATTATTTCTGTCAACCGCTAACAAATATTGTGTCAGGTCATTACTGCCGACAGACACAAAATCAACACGCTCGGCCAAGGCTCTGGCCTGATACGCTGCTGCAGGAACTTCAATCATCACACCAATCGGTGGCATCACAATCTTGCACCCTTCATCACGCACTTCGCGATAGGCACGTTTAATCAGCGCAACACTGGCATCGACTTCAGACACATTGGTAATCATCGGTAATAAAATCCTGAGATTACTCATGCCTTCACTGGCAATCAGCATCGCACGCACCTGCGCCAGTAACAGTTCGGGGTGATCGAGACTGATGCGAATGCCACGCCAACCAAGAAAAGGATTTTCTTCTTCGATGGGAAAATAAGGCAGCGCCTTGTCACCACCAATATCGAGCGTGCGCATGGTGAACGCTTTCGGATTCACTGCCTGTAATTGTTCGCGGTAAATTTCAATTTGCTCGCGCTCGCTCGGAAAACGATCGCGCGTCATAAACGGTAACTCGGTTCGATACAAACCCACACCTTCTGCACCCGCCTGCAAAGAGCGGGAAAGATCCACCGTTAAACCCGTATTCACCCATAACGCAAGCTGATGTCCATCTTTGGTGACACAGGGTTCATCTAACAACTTGTCGAGGTCGGCCTGAATCGACGCTTCTTCGTTGATGATTTGTTGATAATATTTTTTCAGCTCACGCCCTGGATCACATATCACTCTCGCTTGCGAACCATCGACAATCACTTGCCTGCCATGCAAACGGTCATAAGGTAAATCCACCGCACCCACAACTGTTGGCACGTTGAGGGCACGCGCAACAATCGCCATATGCGAATTTGAAGAACCCGTAACAGAAATAATACCTTTCAAAAATTCAGGGGAGATTTCCAGCATTTGCGAAGTAGTGATTTCTTCACCCACCAGAATGCACGGCTCATCGATAACATCACTGGAAGCACTGCCCTGCAATCGATCTAACAAGCGAATACCGAGGTCACGGAAATCTACCGCGCGTTCACTCATGTAAGGGTCTTCCATTTTCTCAAACGCCCTCACATGGCGCTGCACCACTTCCTTCACCGCACCTTGCGCCCAGCGACCTTCCCTGATGCTGTCACTGATTTCGCCGCCCAAAGCATTATCGGCAAGAATATCGATATACACATTGAACAGCGCCTGTTCCTGTTTGGGCAGCACTGAACTCAATTTCTTTTGCAGCGCCAGAATATCTTCGCGCACACCTTCGAGCACGCCGTAAAACAAATTCAGTTCTGCCTCGACCTGCGTGCTTTCAATAAAACGCTCAGGCACGGCATACAAATCGGCTTTGGGAAACACCACGCGCGCCTTGCCAATCGCAACCCCTGAAGAGCCTTTAATCCCCGTGAATACGGTTTCCTTGAGCCGCGTATGCGTGAGCGGTTTTTTCTGAACCAGTGAATCGGTGGCATCGGCATGCGCCACTTCTGCGGCCAACTGCACGGATAGGGTCACCAGAAAGGCTTCTTCTTCGGTATCGAAGCGGCGCGCTTTTTTTTGCTGAACCACCAGCACACCCAGCACTTTTTTCTGATGAATCAGCGGTACACCCAGAAAAGCGGAATAACGCTCTTCGCCAATGCCTTCTATAAATTGAAAACTCGGGTGGCGAAACGCATCTTCAAGGTTCACAGGCTCAGCACGGCTTGCCACCAAACCTACCAGACCTTGCCCCGCTGAAAGCCTTGCCTTGCCCACCGAGCTTTTGCGCAAACCTTCGGTGGCACGCAGCACAAAATCGCCCCGCTCCTTGTCCACCAGATACAGCGAACACACCTGCGTTTCCATCGCAAATTTGATGTCTTTCACCAGCATCTTCAATGCCAAATCAAAGGATTCGGCATTGTGGAAATTCTGAATAATCTTGCGAAGGATTGTAATCATAGCAATCTGCCAAAACTCAAATAAAACCCAAATACTCCGACAACTCTTCAAGCGCCCGCTTGTAAACTTCCTGCTTGAAATCAATTACCTGAGTATGTGGATACCAGTAATCCACCCATGCCCAGGCATCAAACTCGACGGAATCATTTTCATACAGCGAAATGGCCTCGTCAGAAGCCAACATTCTCAGCAAAAACCATACCTGCTTTTGCCCGATGCAGCGCGGAAAAGAACGCTTGCGAATCAGATGTTGCGGAATGTCATATTTCAACCAGTCCGAAGTTCTCGCCACCACTTCTACCGCATCAGGGCGCAAACCCACTTCCTCGAACAATTCACGATACATCGCCTGTTCGGGGCTTTCACCTTCATCAATGCCGCCTTGCGGAAATTGCCACGCCTGCTGACCAATACGTTTGCCAAAAAAGACTTTTCCCTCAGTATTGACAATCACAATGCCAACATTGGCTCTATAGCCTTCTGAATCTATCACTGCCTGACCTTGAACTGTTTTTTATGATTATTATTCGGTAAGCGGGCAGTATAGCCTATCAAAAAGCACTTTTTCACGCATAATCCGTGCCCTGAAACCCATCTGTCTGGAGACATGAAGCATGACTCTCGCACTCTTTGATTTGGACAATACCCTGCTCAATGGCGACAGTGACCACGGCTGGGGAGAATTTCTCATTGCCCAGAAACTGGTCGATGAAACGTCTTATCGCAAGCAGAACGATCAGTTTTATAGTGACTATCTCAAAGGCACACTCGACATCTACGCCTATCAGAATTTCTGTCTGGGGCGCATTGCACAATTTTCACCAGTGCAGCTTGATGCGCTGTTACAGCAATATATGCAGCAGGCCATTGAGGCGATGATTCTGCCCAAGGCCGAGCAACTGATTGCCAGCCACCGCCAGCAAGGCCATGAGCTGATGATTGTGACAGCCACTAACGAAGTGATTACCCAGCCGATTGCCAAACGGCTGGGCGTAGCACACCTGATTGCCACGCAAGCCGAGCGTGATGCGCAAGGCCACCCGACGGGGTTTGTCAGTGGCATTGCCAGTTATGCAGGCGGAAAAATTGAACGCGTTAAGCAATGGCTTGAAGCCTTTCCTGAACAATCACTCGAAGGCAGTTTTTTTTACAGTGATTCGCATAATGACATTCCCCTGCTCGACTATGTGGATCATGCCTTTGCGGTAGACCCCGATGCCAAACTGCTGGCGTATGCACAGAAAAAGCAATGGCCAGTCATCAGTTTGCGGGATTAGTTAAAGCTCCACATCTTCAAGCTGGCTGTCGTCAGTTTGATTGTTTTGCTCTGCCTGCAAGGCCAATGCCGTTTCCAGTACGAGTGCCATGTCAGACAAATGACTGTTTTCAAACAACACCTTGATGGGCAGCTCGACACCAAACTGTCTAACAATATCATTCGACAGGCGTGTCATCAGTAGTGAATGCCCACCCAGTTCAAAAAAGTTTTCATGGGTGCTGACTTGTTCAACTTGTAACAGTGTTTGCCACAGTACCGCGAGTTGTTTTTCTGTAGCGGTTTCAGGTGCAACAAAAATGGCGCTGTTTTTTGCAGGCGCTTCGGTGAACGCCTGCCTATCCACCTTGCCATTGGCGGTGAGCGGCATGGTGTCAATCACTTCATACACTTGCGGCAACATATAGGCAGGCAAAAGCGATTTGAGTTTGTTGGTAAAATACGCCGACAGGTTGGCGGGCACTTCAAAACCTTTTTTAACCGTGAGCCAAACGCAAAGTTGTCCTGCATGCGATTCACCAAAGTATTTGCACAGCGCCTGTTCCACTTCTTCAAACTGGCATAGCGCCTGCTCAATTTCGGCAGGTTCGATACGATGGCCACGAATGTTGATTTGATAATCAAGACGACCGAGCAAAATGGCTTCCTGATTCAGCGAAAATTTCGCCGCATCGCCCGTGCGATACATGCGCTCACCCTCTTGCTGCACTACGGTATCAGGAACAAATTTTTGCTGCGTCAGTTTCGCATCTGCCCAATAGCCTTCGGCCAAATCCCCTGCAATATATAGCTCGCCTTTGACACCCAAAGGCACCACACGTTGTTGTTCGTCCAGCACATACAAACGTGTATTGGCATACGGCTTGCCGATGTTGCCCGCCTGTTTGATGCGCATTGCATCATCGATATAACAAGTATCCACCACCGATTCGGTCACACCGTAGGAATTCACACTCTGACAGGATGCATGCAAAACACCTTCAAGCGCCTGCTGATCTTCAGGCCGCCAGATGTCTGCACCTACTACCTGCACTTTTAAAGGCAGGGTGAGCTTTTGCTCTGCGCAGTATTGCACCAGCGCCCTCAAGGTTGCAGGTACAAACTCAGCAAAATCGATTGTCTGTTCAACAATCTTGTTATAAATGCTTTCAGGATTCACCGCTTCCAGCGCATCAACAAGATGCAAACTGGCACCACTGCACAGTGCGCGCAGCATATCGCCCACAAACACATCAAAGCCGATATTGGCCAACTGCAAATGGTGCATATCGGCATGCAAGCGATAAGCAGCCTGCCAGCCATAATAACGATTGAGCAAGGCGCGTTGTTTCACCAGCACACCCTTGGGTTCGCCCGTCGTGCCTGAAGTGAACACAATATAGGCATCATTTTGCAGCGCAGCTGCGGGCAATTCAGGCAGCGTATCGGGATAATCCGCTGCCTGAGCAAAACTCTGCGCATCGATAATGCGACAAGGCAAATCATTAGCCTGCACCTGTTGCACAAGCGCTTGCCGTCGTTGTTCGGGCAACTGTTTATCCAGAACCACATAAGCCAGCCCTGCTTTCCACACTGCCAACATCGCTACAATCAACTGCGGTGATTTTTCAAAATCGAGCAGCACATAAGATGAATAGTGCTGCCTGCCTTGCAGCAGCTTGTGCGCCAACTGACTGGAGAGGCAACTCAATTCGGAATAACTTAAACATTCACCCGACATTTCAAGCGCCGTTTTATTCGGGAACACCTGTGCCTGCTGTTCAATCAAATGCAGTACATGGGCAGGGCTTTCATGCACAGAAGATAGCTGTACCTGCGTGGGCAGGCTTTGTCCGATACACACCGAAGCCAGGGCATGGTCTTTTTGCCATAACAATTTACTTAAATCGCCCGTGCCCGACATCAACTGCTCGATTAAATACCACAGGCTTTCAAGGAAACCCGCTTCCTCAAACAAACCCTGATGATAATACAGCGCCAGCATGGCCTGATTGCCTTGTATTTTGGGCTCAAAGGTCACGCCGGTTTTTAAATCACTGCGCCAGCTTTCAAACTGATAGCGTGTTTTTTGCTCGCTATCCAGATAAGCGCTGCTGTGTGTATATTCCAGATAATTGAAATAAAAACCGATGCCTTCGCGTTCAATCAGGCGGTCATACAAACTTTCTGAAATAAAATGCTTGCCCTTCGCGCGGCGCTGTTCGCTTTTCATTGCCTTCAACAAATCCGCCACACTGTATTCGCCTTGCGCAAACAGATGTGCCTTGTTGAACACATACGGCACCATCGCAAAGCTGCTGTTGATAGATACAGTAAATTCCCCGCTGCGCAAACTTTTCATTTCAGTGATGCACATATCGTGATGTTTGTCGGCATACATACTCACGCGCACACCAAACACAGCCTTGAGCAACAGCGCAGGCGTAATTCCCTGTTGTCTGCACCACTGTTTAATCGCCTGCCATTGTGGCTGTTCAAGCGTGAGCGTTCGCTCCACCAGAGTGTTGGCATTGAGCTGTGTGAGTTGCTGCGCTGCCAGCTTCACACCTGTATTCACAAAGCGTGCATGTGACAGTTTTTCCTGCCAATACCTTTTGATGTCGGGTGTATCGAAATGTTTGCGCTCGTGATAGAGATAATCCAGATAGTGATCTTCGGGCAAATAAACAGCCTGGCCTTGTTCAAGCAATTGATAATTGGCAAGTGTGAACAGCCAGGCCTGTTCAATCGCTGAGGCATCAAGCAGCATGTGATAGCCAGTAAATACCAGTACAGAGTGGTGTTTTGAAAACTGCATCAGGGCATAGCGATACAAAAGCCCGTGTGCATCAAGGTCTTCATAAACAAAATTTTCTATGATGTTTCTGATGTCTGTTTCGCTGAAATTGTGCGCACTGAAATCCATGTACTCCAAACTGACATCAGCGGTGTTTGAAATCACCTGATACACCAGTTCAGCCCCCACAAAATCGGCAGGCACATAACGCATACGCGCACTGGAAAAATGATTCACACTTGAATCAAAGGCTTTTTGCCATAAATCCTGTCGAATGCTTCCAAAAATCTGCACACTCAATCCCGCCTGTTTGCTGCGTGTATCAAGCGGATAAATCAGTTGATTGAGATACAGCGCTTTCTGGAACTGGCTCAAAGGTAACACATGTTGCACCTGCGTTTTCTCAATGCCCAGTTTTTCAAGTAACTCATGTTGAGAATAAAAATGTGTGTCACTCAACAGGCTGTCAGGCTGCGTGATAAACACGCGCAGCAAGGCTTCAAAGTGTTGGTAAAACACCTCTATAACAGCGTGGTTAAAATACTGTTGATCAAACTCTACAAAAATATGGAATTGTTGTTCCAGTTCGCTCACATACCAACACACATCATGCTTGCTGAAACGCGAACGAAACTCGGGAATACGCACCTGCCAATTTTCCTGTTCAAGCGTCGTGTTTAAATCGTAATCAATATTCAGCATCACCAATGCAAATTGTTCACCAGGCAAACGCCCTTTAACCTGACTCCTGAATTGCTGCGCCAGTTGCTCCAAAGGAAAATGCGCATGCGCCTGAACTGCAAAGCTCTGCTGCAAATTATCGTGCAGAAAATCTGCCACGCTGCGGCCTGCCTCAATCCTGCCACGCATAATGTTGATATTCGGATACAAGCCCACCTGATTTTCCATATCAGGGAGATTTCTTGTGCTCACAGGGACTGCCACACACACATCATCGTGTCTTGCATAAATCGATAACAAACGCTGATACACCGATAACAACAAAATGTATGGGCTGATGTGTTGCTGCGCACAGAAATGGCGAAGCTGTTGTGCAAGTGTTTCGCCGATTACAAAACTGGCACTCGAAGCGCCTGCATGCTGCGCCAGTGGCTCACCAGAAAATTCCTGCGCCAACGCCTGATAGGGAAAGGCCAAACCCTGCGCTCCTTGCAGATAATTTTCCCAGAATGCTCTATCGGCTTGTCGGCTTGCGTGCTGCTGATGTTGCCAAACGCTGAAATCTGCATACTGAAAACGTAAGGGCGGCAAAACTTCCAAACCCGCATACAACACCACAAACTCTTTGCGCAGCACTTGCAGCGACCACGCATCACACACACTGTGATGAATACACAACACCAATAGAGTTTCACCGTGTTGATTATCTTGCTGCCAAATACGAAACAGTGGCGCTGTCGATAAATCAAACACCCAATGTTGGGCATAACCAATCAAATCAGCATCAGTCTGTTGAAAGATTTCAATCTCGACTTCAAACGATGCCAGCACCTGCTGTTTGATTTCGCCTGCCACCTCAACAAAACGGGTGCGCAGAATTTCATGGCGTTCGACCAGTGCATTCAAACAATCGCGCACTCGCGCCATATCCACTTGCGCATTTGAAAATATCAGCGGCAACACCATGTTATAGCGCGTGTCTTCCGGTTTGGCTTTCCAGTAGTCATACAGGCGTTGTTGTGCAGAAGACAGCGCAACGCCAGCCTGTTTTTGTTTGACTTCCAGCAGTGGAATGCTGCGAGCTGAATCAAGCTGTTCGCTTTGCAAGTGCTGCGCATGTTCAGCAAGATAAACACTTAAACGTGAAATCGTGCTATGCACAAACAAGGCTTTCAATGGCAATGAAATTTTAAATTCTGCTTCAATACGCGCACACAAACGCATCAATAACAAGGAATGTGCGCCGAATTCAAACACGTTATCGTCAAGCGCAAGCCTTGTTCCTAACAGCGTTTGCCATTGGGCTAAAAGAAATTGTGCAAAACCCTGCGCTTTTTCTGTAAGCAGAGGATTAGCTGTGCCTTGATTTTCCACCAGCGCCAACAGCGCATTGCGATCCACTTTAAAGCGTGAAGTAAGCGGCAGGCTGTCAACCTGATGCACCAGTGGCAATGCGTACACAGGGAATTCGCGTGCAAGGCTTTCCATAATGGTTGATACATCAACACCCTCATCAAGTTGTACGAAGGCATAAATACGCTGCGTTTCTGCATGGTTCACACTCGTGACATACGCAGCTTTCACTGCTGCAAGCTGTTCAAGATGATGCTGAATGGTATTGAGATGAACACGATAGCCCGAGGTTTTTATCAGGGTATCCCTTCTGCCTTCATAACACAGTTCACCTTGGGAATTGTAATAACCCATATCGCCCGTTCTGTAGATACCATCATCTGAAAGCGCACTGTGTGCATGTCGTTCTTTTGCGAGTAAGGGCGTTAAAATTACCAGCTCACCGCGTTCGCCACAGGCGGCGCGTGTTGAGGCTCCATTCATCACCCATACCTGATTGAATCCAAAGCCTTGCCCCAGCGGAACGGTTTCTCCCTGTGGCTGTATCTGTGCCTGTGACAAATCAAAATAACACTGAATTTGCGGCGTTTCGGTGCAGCCATACACATTGTAGGCTTTCACTTGAGACAAGCGTTGCCGGATAACACACCTCAAAGCAGGCGATAAAGGCTCACCACCAATATACACACTCGCAAGACTGTGTTGCGGTATGTCCTGCGCATCGAGCAGATACTTTAAAAAGCCAGGGGTGATATTCAAATGGCTAATCGCCTGTTGTGAAATCAACTGCCACAGGCGTTCTCTATCCGCAAAAACTGCGGCATCTGGAATGGTCAGGCACTTGCCGAAACACAAGGCGAGCGTGATGTCGCGTAACATCGGATCATGCCCGATACCTGAAGACAACAGCATGGCCTTGTTATCGAGAAATGGCACATTGTGTTTTTGCACAAAACACTCAATAAACAGATCCAGTGCTTTTACGGGTGAATGCAGCAATTTACTTTCACCACTGCTGCCTGAGGTAAACAAACCAATATGCTGCGTATGATTACTGGCAGCTAATGCGTGGATTTGTGTGCGAATCCATGTATTCACTGCAACTGGCTGCTGCCTGATGTGTGCAATCCATTCATCGATTTGCTGTTTGATGGTGTCGAACTTTACATCTTTTGCCGAAACAATGTTTTTCCATTCGGGCAAGGTACTGGCAATCAATAATTTGTGTGATGCCGCTGCAATCACTTGTCTTTCAAGTTCAACACACCAGCCGATATTTTCAATCACCACCGTGTTCAAACCCTGACACAGCGCAGACCAGAACAAAATCACCGAATAATGATTACGCGCACACAGCACAGTCACCTGCTCACCAGCCATCACATCACTGAGCACATGCTTCTGCACATAAAAAATTACCTGGCAAAATTCGGCGTAGGAAAGCGTAGTATTTTCAAATTGCAGTGCAGGCGCATTCGGATTGTGCAAAGCCTGCTGAAAAAACCGCGTGCGCACATCTTCAAGCGTTGTCAATGTGTGCGCCAGCTCGTCGGGCAAACGCGGGGTGTTATACGGCACAGAATTCAAATCCATCTGACTGATGCACACATCAGGGTGCAGCAACACCTGATCAAGCAGCAAGGCAAATTGTTGAACGAAATGGTGCATGCTCGCGTGAGCAAAACGTGCGCTGTTAAATTGCACAATCAACTGCAAGCCATCACTCAATTCCTGCGCATAGAGTGCCAAATCAAATTTGCTTTGCAGGTGCGGATTATCGAGTGAGCCCTGTTGCAAAGCCTGTTGTAACTGTGCACGTGTTTGCACAGGTTCATTGGGTAATGAAAGCAAATTAAAAAACGCTTCAAACAAGGGGCTGCGGTTAAGTTCTCGCACGCTTGCAAGATGTTCCAGAACTTTTTCAAAGGGCAGGCTTTGGTGATCAAGCATGGCTGCCACATGCGCCTGATTGGCTTGCAGGCGTTGCGTGAAACTGTGTTGCGTATTCAATGCGTGGCTAAACACCAGCGTATTTACAAACACACCCAGACACTGTTCAAGTTCCACCTGCTCCCTGCCTGCTACGGGAAAGCCAATGTTCACGCCGCTCGCTGCACTCAAGCGACATAACAAAACTTCATACACGGTCATTAACAACACAAACAGGCTGATTTGTTGATGCGCACAGAAATTGTGAATCAACTGCTTGCGTGCTTCATCGAGTTGAATATCCACCCGACCATAGGCAGGATTGATTTGCGTATCACACGGATATTCCTCCACCAGATTGATGGTGGAAAAGTCTTCATCAATATGTGCCTTCCAGAACGCAAGGCTGCTTTGCAAACGCGCACCTTGCCACAGTTCACGCTGCCACATGGCGTAGTCACTGTATTGAAGTGCGGGTTTGGTGAGAGGCTTTCCTGACAGACCCTCTAACAACAGGGTGCGCAAGTGATTCATCGACCAGCCATCGGTAATGCTGTGATGAATGGCAAAGTGCAGCGTGCAATTTTCCTGCTCAAGCAACAGTGCCGTGCGCAACAAGGGCTGATACTGCATATCAAAGGGTTGATACACATAGTCATTGAATGTCTGTGCCTGTGTGAAATGTTCTATACGGAAATCACTCACCTCAAAAAAGCGCACTTCAAGCTGTTCCTGCTCATAAACAAAGTGCGTCCTGAGCACCGTGTGGTACTCCAGAATTTGCTGGTACACCTGTTCGAGCCTGCTGCCAAACGCTTCAAATGCAGCGCTGTTTACTGGTAAATGGAATCTGAAATCGAGCACATAGGCGCGAGAAGCGGGTGCGAGCTTTTGCAAAAACCACATGCGTTCCTGTTCAAACGAAGGTCGCAACACAGCAGCACCCGCATACACCTGCAAGGCAGGCAAGGTACTCGGTGCATAGACGAATTGTTCAATACCTTGCGCAAGACTTCGAATACTCAAGCCTTTAAATAAACGGCTTAAAGGCACTTCAATCCCGAAGCGCTGACGCAAACGGGATACCAATGACACCGCAATCAAACTGTGACCACCCAGTTCAAAAAAGCTGGCATTGACATCCAATCGTTGTTCTTGTTGTTGATTGGGAAACAGCACACTTGCCCAAAGCACATTCAATTCCTGTTCCAGCACACTTTCCTGTGTGTCAGTTTGTTGTGTTTGCGCAGGGAACCCTGTGCTTTGTGCCAAACGCGAAAGCGCTTGCACATCAATTTTACCGCTGGGCTTCAGTGGCAAAGCTTCAATGCAAACAATGTCAGGGCGCATATAGGCAGGTAATTGTTGCTTGCACCACTGCTGCATGTGTAACACCTGCACTGCCTGCTGTACTTGCGCGTGTTCATGCAACACCACAAATAAATACAGGCGTTGATCCTGCTCTGAAAAACTCATCTGCATCACATGCCAGTGTTTGATGTGGTGCGAAAAGGGTGCGCGTGTGAGCAGTGCATCAAATTCAGCCAAATCGATACGATGCGCACGCAACTTGATTTGCTGATCCTTGCGGCCGTGATAAATCAATTCACCATCACGATTGAGCATCGCCCAATCCCCACTCGCATACATCGATCCTTGTATACCCAAATGTTTGGGAATCGGCAGCAAGTGTGTGTTAGACGACACGCCTCTGCCTGTAATATAAATTTCTCCCAAGGCACCCACAGGCACGCAATTGAGGTGCTCATCGAGCAATAACACACTCATACCATCAATGGCCTTGCCAATGGGAACATTCGGCCTGTGCGCATCATCTGCTGTGAGGGTGTAGGCACTACAGCCAATGGTGGTTTCGGTCGGGCCATATTCGTTGACAAACTGTGCTTGCGGAAAATGTTCGAGCCATGCTTTCACCTGCCTGCCATACAGCGCTTCACCGCCCAGCACAAAACAATGTTTCGCATGGGATATGACGTTAGAGAGTGCATGCTGATACTGCATCAGGTGAGAAGGCGTAAACTTGAACAGCGTTGCGCTGTCATTGTGATTGAGACAATGCAGCAAGCGCTCACTGAAAGGCTCTGCAATTTCAAGGCGCAAACCTGCACTTAAACCCAGCAGCGAGCTGGTGAGCGAGGCATCAAAATAGGCAGGCAAATGCACCAGTGCCTGTTCCAAAGTATGCACACGGTAATAACGCTGTGCCCACGCCAGATAATTATCGAGAGCTATTTGTGGAATCACCACCGCTTTGGGTGAACCGCTGGAGCCAGAGGTAAACATCATATAGGCAGGCAGGTCGTTATTTTTTTCGATTGCCTGAAAGCTGTGAGGATAACTCGCAAGCAGCCTGGTGAAACTTTCCGAACTGACCTGCATTAGCGTAACCGCTACATCAACAGGCACATCTCCACAGGTATTAAAACAGTGCGTCGCACCCAGCACATGCAGTTGTTGCTCAATTCTCGAAGCAGGTGCGCTGCCATCGAGCGTAACAAAAGGCACACCTGCCTTTTGTGCCGCAAGCATCAGTTGCACGCTCCACCACTGCGACTGCTCACTCACATCACATAATATGGCAACGGTTTTAATGGCCTTGTCTTCAAGATAATTGGCAAGTTGATTACTGCGTTGATCAAGCGCCCGATAACTCAGGTGACCAAACGAAGTCTGTAATGCGATTTTTTCGCCCTGCTGCGCACAGTGTTTGTCGAAATGCTCAAGAAAATTGCGTGGCACGCGTTCGTCGCTTTGAAGCTTGCCTGCCCGCGCCCAGCGCAACAACAAGGTTTGTTCGTTGGCTGAAATAAACTGCAATGCCGATACGCGCTCTTGTGCCAGCGCTTGCCATGCTTTGTCTTGTGCCAGAAATTCAAGCGTGTTTTCAAAATGTCTGACAAAGCGCTTGACCGCACGCAAATCCATGCAGTGCTGCCAAAAACCGACATGCAGCTTCAAACCCTGCGCCTGTTCAAACACTTCAAAGGTGAATTCATATTTGGAAGGAAGCAGCACTTGTTCACTGCCTGCATCAGACACAAATTGCAAACGCAAGGGGCTTTCACTCGCGTGAGGCGAAATGGAATGGAACACTTTTTGATTAAAACTGAACAGCGTTTGAAAAATCGGGCTATTACTTGTCGTTCTATCGGGCTGCAACACTTCCACCAGTTTTTCAAACGGAAAGGCTTTATGTTGCTCGGCCAACAGTAAGTTCTGTTTAAGCATAGCGACATATTCGCCCCAGTTTTGATCACCACGATAGACTGCCTTGATTGGCAACACATTAAGCATCGGCGCAACCATGCTTTGCCACGCTGGCTGCGCATCTCTCACACTGCTTGCAATGCCGATAACAAAGTTATCCTGCGAACTGTAACGCGCCCACAGCAACTGATAACTGGCCAGCAACAACTGGAACAAAGTGAGATTCATTTCCCCTGCGCGTTTTTGCAAGCGCGTTATCAATCCTGCATCAATCACATAGTCATAATGGCTGGCGCTTTGTGTGGAAAGCGCAGGGCTGTCGGCTTGTGCCTTGAGCAGAGCCAAAGCTTCATAGTCTGACAACTGCTCACACCAGAAATTTTGTGCAGCGCTTGCCTGTTCAGATGCAAGATAGCGTTGCTCCCAACTTGTATAGCTTTCAAAACTCGCAGCAGCTGGCAAGCTTTCACCCGTATACAAAAAGCCAAGTTCGTGAAATAAAAGTTCCAGTGACCACGCATCAAAAGCAATGTGATGTGCAAACACATCGATGCGCCAGTCATTCGCCTGTTGTTGCAAACGCATACGCAAGGGAAGCTCATGCTGCAAATCAAAGGCCTGGTAAAATGCGGCATCCTCAAGCGTCGAAAATGTCCAGCTATCCAGTACCTGTGGTTCAAGCAACACGCTGTGTGTTACTTCATCAAACACATAATAACTGCCCAGCACAGCATGACGTTTAAACAAAGTATGCACACTGTTTTGCAAACGTAAGGCATCCAGTTCACCTTCAATGTGCACACTGGCAGCCATGCAATAGTTCAAGCTCTGTGGTTCAAGCATGTGCAAAAACCACAAGCGCTTCTGGCTGTAACTGGCAGGAAAACCTGCTTGCACCTGTTGCGGCGCGTGTGTGATTGGCGCATCAGGCACTTCAAACTGTGCTGGCAATGCGTCTAACAACTTTGCCTGCTCGCACAACACAGACTGCTCAAAAAAATCTCTCACACTGAATGCTTTTTGAAACTGCTCGCGATACGCCGCCAGCACACGCATCACCAGCAAGGAATGTCCACCTTCGGCAAAGAAGTGACTGCTTCGATGAATGGCATCGCTTTGCAACACATAACTCCAGATGCGTATCACTGCGCATTCGGTTTCGCTTGAATATGTTTCATTCGATTCAGAAGCAGGTGAATGCGCCACAGGCTGTTGCTGCCACTGTGCAAACAATGCCTTGCGATCAATCTTGCCATTGATGCTCAAGGGAAAACTTTCACAAAACACCAGCAACTGCGGTTTCAAATTCAGTGATGAATTGTGCAAGCGTTGTTTAAATGCCTGTTGCGCCTGTACATTCATATCGCTTTGCAAAAAAGCGAGCAAGCGCTGACTTTTATCTGGAAATTTCACCACCTGCACCACCGCCGCATCAATGTCGGGATAAGTACACAGTGCTGCTTCAAGGTCGAGCGGATTAAAACGCTGCCCCTGATAATTCATCAGGAAATCCCGCCTGCCGTGCAATATAAATTCACCGCCCTGCATCAGCGCCAAATCGCCCGTTTTCAAAATTCTGTCGCTTGTATCAAACTGTTTTTTACTTAAAGCGGCATCATTTAAATAGCCGCTGGCAATATCGCCTTGTATGTACAACTCACCGAGTGCACCACTGGGCAGCATGCGTCCCCAGCGATCCGCAATCCACATCTGTGTATTAGCAAAAGGCGCGCCAATGGAATGACTGCGAAAACGCTGTTCTCCCTGTTTTTGCAAGCGCCAGTAACTGGCATCGACAGCCGATTCACTCAAACCATAGGAGTTGATAAAACCGCAATGCTCAGGCAACACCGCTTCCAGCGCTTGCTGATCACTGAGATACCAGACATCAGAACCACACACCAACACCTTGAAACTGTGTGGTGAATTATTTTCACTGCGCCACAGTGCCAGCAAGGGTCTTAAAACCGCAGGCACAAATTCGGCATGCGTGACCTGATACTGGTTTATTACCTTATTGAGCAGATGCGTATCCAGCAACAACTTTGGCTCAAGCAAACACACGCTCGCGCCAGATAACAACACCCTCACCATGTCTGCAATAAACACATCAAAGGGCTGTGCCGCCATTTGCAAATGTACATCGCTGCTTTCCAGTTGATACGTGTGTTGCCACGCATAAAAACGATTGCAAATCGCTGCATGGCTCACCGCAACCGCTTTTGGCTGACCGCTACTGCCCGATGTAAACACCACATAGGCAAGTTCATCGGCTTTCGCCAGATACGCTGCGCTTACGGTATCAACAGATTCAGAGGCTTCCAGCAGGCTGTGCAAATCTTGCGTTGTGAACAGCGCCCTGGCACCACTGTGTTGCCGATACATTGCTTGCTGTTGTTCACTCGCCTGTGCATCAATCGCACAAAACACCAAGCCTGTGCGTATGCAGGCACAAAAAGCTGCCAGCAATTCGAGACCTTTTTCAGCCTGAAATATCAGCACATCACCTGCCTGATAATCCTGCTGCACAAAATACGTCGAGAGCTTTTCACAAGCCGATGCAAGCGACGGATAATCATGGCTGGCTGTTGCGCTGCCGCCATCATCAAAATCCTGATAGAGCCTTGAAGCAGAATGTTTGAGCTGCTTTTCCAGCAGATGCCACAACTCACCCTCTTGTTTTAAGTGGTGTTGTGGCAGCGCAGGTATGGCTTGAAACGCAAGCTCAGCAACTTGCGGAGAAAAGTGTAGATGACCAAACCCATCACAACCTTCAATAATTTGTCTGGACAGTGCTTGCACACAGGCCAGAAAATTTTCTTCATAAAAATCGTGTGCACGATAATACAAATTCAATTCCACACCTTGCGGGCGCAGTTTCGGACTGAATTCCACCGCCTTGTGAATTTCGTTGCCATAATCCTGAAACACCATAGCTTCGCCGAAGACCGAGGTGTCGGGTACGAAAGTCAAAAAGTTAAAATAAAAATCCAGTTCGCGTTCTGGTAACAGCATCTGTAAAGCTTGTTGGGAAATGTGATGATGTGGACGATGTTGCTTCTGTTGTTGTTTGAGACTGTCAAAGGCATGTGCGAAACCCAGTTGCGATTTCGCCAGAATTGCCTGCCTGAAAATAAAGGGGGTTACCAAAAACAGGCAACCCAACGTCTGTTTGAAGCGCGTTTGTGCTCTGCCACTTTGCAATTCGAGAATATAAAAATCATCTTCACAGGCTGTCCATGCCTGAATCAAAATGCCATAAATCAATTTATAAAACAGATTGGGTGTGATGCCCTGACGACGACAAAAGTGTTTAATCTGCTGCCACTCACTATTACTGAGTGTGAGCTGGCGATGGATAAAGGCATTGTTGTCCTGCTCATAAACACCAGCAGCATTTTTGATATACAGCGGATTTTTGGGATACACCGCTGCGCTCACATCTTTTAAATTGTATTGCCAATAGCTGAGGGTTTCGGCCTGATCCATGCGCTCACCCAAACCATGCACATACATGGGATAGCTATCGGTTTTCAAAGTGGCCGCAGAATTATATTGATACGCTTCCACACACTGTTGCCAATGTTCGATAAAACTCACTGCATCAAACACTGCGTGGTGCATCGCGTTCACCACCACACAGGCACCCGTGTTAAGTTTCAACACGTAATAGCGCATCAAGCATGTGTGTGTGTAGGGCTGATAAATCAGGCTTTCTATCAAACGCGTAAGCTGGTCGGGTGCAAGTGCTTGTTCGAGTTCAATCACTTCAAAATTCAAATCAGAGGCAAATTCAGCAGCAGGAATTGCTTGCAAGGCCTGCTCGCCATGCGCTTGCAAAGTCAGTCTGCACACCGAGTGCTGCCTGCTCACCTGTAAACAGGCTTGCTGCCATGCTTCCACATTCAATGTGCAATCAGCTGGCAAACTTACACTATAACCAATCCAGCAGGTGCGCGTTTGACCGCGAATCTGTTCATCAAGATAAAAAGCCTGCTGACTGGACGTAAGTGGCGCAAGCAGCATGTGGCCTTGCTGTTTGGCAAGCTCTGCAAAAGGCAGATTGAACAGTTCATTCACGGTTTTTTCAGCCTGCGCATCATTACATGCCTGCATGAGCTGTTGTTTGAACTGTTCCGCTAACAAGGCAACCGCATCAGCTTCAATCCATGCGCAGTGATATTCCAGCGCCATGCGATAGCAGCCGTTTTCATCTTGTGTGGCATCCAGCACACTTAAGGCCAAATCATGTCGTGCGCTGTGCATTTCGAAACGGCGCGCGCGCAGTTGCAAACCGAAATCGCTGTGCAGTTGTGTTTGTTGAAAACTCTGGCTGTTTAAATCGCGTTCATTCTGGAAATTAAATCCGAACTGCATGCCAGGCATGTCCCTGTTAGCGTTTTCATTCAGTTGCAAGGCTTTTTCGAGCGGAAAATCCTGATGCTGATACACGTCCAGCAAGCTTTGATGCACTGCCGTGAAGTAAGCACTCAGCGTCGCCTCCTTGCGCAAGTGAAAGCGGAAAATCAGCGCATTGAGGAACAAACCAACGATGCCTTCAAATTCGCTGCGTGTTCTTCCAGCCACAGGCATACTCACATGCACATCAAGTTCCTGACTCCAGCTTGCCAGCAATAACAACCAGTTCGCCATGAACACACTCGCTGGCGTAATGTGCAGCCGTGCTGCCAGTTGTTGTATGGCTTTGCTTTGCTTTGCATCGAATTCAAAAAACAGCGTATGCCCGACACGCGCAACTTGCGTGTGCGCATGGGTGCGCAGAACATCACGAAACACCACGCTGGGGAAAACCAGACGCGCGGGCATCGCTTGCAAATGTTGTTGCCAGAACAAGTGTGCCTGATGATGTTCAGGCGTAACAGCATTGTGCTGTTGCCAGTACATATAATCCCGATAGCTATAGGGATTGCGCTCAAGTTTTGGTGCTTCACCCAAGGCTGCCTGTCGATAGGCGAGTAACAAATCCCTAAGCAGAAGATTCATCGACCAGCCATCACAAATCAGGTGATGAATGCAGGCAAGCAACACACTGTGCTGCGGTAACTGAATCAGCTTCACGCGCACAAGCGCTTCCCGTTCCATGTGAAAACTGCGTTTGAAATACGCACTTGCAGCCGCATCAAGCGCCTGTTCGGATAGCATGCTTGCACGCCAGTCTTCATACTCCAGCACAAATGGCTCGCTCACCTTGCGCAGCCATGCACTGCCCTGTTTTTCAATAATACGGGCATTGAGAATCTCATGTTTTTCAAACAGCGCATCAAAGGCTTGCTGTAAATGTTCACGTGAAAGTTCGCCCTCAATTTCAATGGGCAGTGCAATATGATAAAGCCCCTGCCCAGGATTCATTTTTTCAAGAAACCAGAAACGCGCCTGTGCGGCATTCAAGGCCATATCCTTGAGTGGATTGGCTCGATATAACAAAACTTCACCCTGGTTGTGACTGTGCTCCAGCAACTGCGCCAGTGCATGTACCATTGGTGCTGCATAAAAATCTTTCAGACTGATGTATTTTTTGCTGCGTGCACGCAGCAAAGACAACGCACGTGTGGCAGACAGTGAATGGCCACCCAATTCAAAAAAGGTGTGGTGTACATCGAAATGCTCAAGATTGAGCACTTCACAAAATACCTGATACACCAGCGCTTCATTGGCAGATAACGCTTGTTCTGAATCCGCAACACTCAATACCCTGATATTTTTTTCAGCGCGTGGCTGTGTCACTGTATTACGGGTATCGATTGCAAATGCTTCAAGGTTTTGCAAACGCTGCACAAAACCTTCACACAGTGCATGCAGTTGTGCTTGTGAAAACTGGCTCGCCATACGAATTTCAAGCGTTTCACTCGGCACAATCGAAATCACCAGCGGATAGTTGCTACGCGAATGATAACGATAACTTTTGATAGAAAAATCCAGCTCAAGCATTTGCAGTGCTTGCTCAAGCGGATAATTTTCAAACACCAGAATGTGATCAAATAACTGATGTGCCTCAAGCTGATTCAGCGCAGCAATCTCTACCAGACTGTCTTGCTGGCGCGCCAATAATTCTGCCTGCCTGGTCTGCACTGCCGTGACAAAACTTGCAAAATCTGAGTAGCCCTGTGCTTCGATTATCAAGGGCAAGGTGTTGATAAACAGACCTGCCACTTGCTCTGTTCCTTGCTCACGTCCTGACAGCGTTATGCCCACGCTGAGTACATTCTGTTGCGTGAGTGCGTTTAAATGTAACAACCACACCGCTTGCACCAGAGTGTTGAGACTGACATGCAACTGCTCGGCTGTTTGTCGTAACTGTGCACTCTGGCTTGCGCTTAGGCGATGTTGCAGGCGAGAGAGTTGCGCATGCTGCTGCACCTGAAACACAGTTGAGATACGCGCACTGCTTTGCTGCGTTAAAGGTGCGCAGTAATTTGTCCAGAATGGCGTATCCAGTGTCGCCACTTGCGTAAACGCCATCGCAGACAAGCGCTTAACAGGAAAACGTGGCATGGGTTTGTGTGTTTGCAAACTGACATACATTTGCAAGGCTTGTGACACAATCAAACCCAGCGACCAGCCATCGAGCACAATGTGGTGAAAACTGAACACCAGATGGTGATGATGCTCACCTTTCAAAACATGCGCGCGAATCAAGGGCGGATGTTCAAAATAAAACGCGTTGTTTCTGTCTGCCTCACAAAATGCTGCAACAAAAGCTTCATCACTTTGCTGTGGTGTTTTGTGTTCTGCAATGTCGATGTGTACTAACTCAACTGGCAGCTGCGAAAACACAGCTAAAAACACCTTGCCTTGTTGTTCAAAAATACCTGAACGCAACACTTCATGGTTTTCCTGCAAGCGCTGCCATGCGCTGCTGAAATGTTCAAAATCAAATTCACCTGCCAGTTCCAGCGTAATTTGTTCGAGATACATATCACTGGCATCTTCGCGCAGCACATGGAAGTACATGCCCTGCTGCATGGGCGTGAGTGGATAAATCGCTTCGATATGCGCCCGCTGTACCAGAGCAGTGTTGCCAAG
Source organism: uncultured Pseudomonadales bacterium (assembly GCA_964557005.1). GTDB lineage: Bacteria > Pseudomonadota > Gammaproteobacteria > Pseudomonadales > JBECKS01 > JBECKS01. The sequence continues at coordinate 346,041 of CAZKYI010000002.1, read as the reverse complement.
TTGTTCCAGCAAGGTGTGTGGCAGTTCTGGCGCGTGTGGAAAATCACTGGTGAGCAATAACTGTTTTGCCGTATGTGGTTGTTCAAGGCAATAGATTAAATGCCTTAAATTAAATTCCATACGCCGTGACAAGGCTTGAATGCTCTCACTCGCAAAAGCACGTTTGGAAAAAATAAAATCAAAAGACAGCACGCCTTCGAGCACGCGCGCGCTGATGTCGAGCAGATGCTCCATTTCACTGTTGAGGCTGCGATCCATGCCCGACCAATCCTGCGATAATCTGACCAATTCCTTACCCGCTTGCCTGAATTGATGTTCAACATGGAATTGACCAAGGTAGTTAAACATCACTTCTGCACTGTCGAGTGCTTTCAGTTGTTTTCTGACTGCTTCGTCGATATGCCAGTAACGCAAGGGCAAATAACTCTCACCACGATTGGGAATTTCCGCAAGCGCCTGCTTGATATAACGCAATTTGCTCACAGCAGATTCATGGTCATGCAAATCAAGCCACAACGGATATTTTGCAGTAAACCAGCCAATGCTTTGTTCAAGCTGCAAGGTATCGGCCAGCACACTGCGCCCATGCCCTTCCAGATTGAGCATGAAACGCTCTACCGAAAATTGTTCCGCCAGACTCATGGCCAAGGCGCTAATCAGGAGCGTTTCGGTATTCACACGCACCTGCGCATCGATTTTGAGCACTTTCTCACTCAGGCTGTGCGACAGTGTAAGTTGTTCCACACCCACATCACGCACGCTGTGTTTTTTTGCGCGCGTGAATTCTGCCAGTGATTGTTGCGTTTTTTGCTTCTCGCACAGCGCCAGCCAATACTGTTCGTCCTGTGCAAATTCCTGTTTGAACACACGGCTGCGCATTTCACCCAGCCATTGCTCATAGGCATGGCCTTTGGCAGGCAGACGCAAGTGGTTTGTATCTTGCGCAAGCAGGCGCACAAAATCCTGTGCCAGAATCCTCCACGACAAACCATCAATCACCAAATGGTGAATCACAATGTGCAACTGGTTATAACTGCAATCGTTTCTCAGCAACAGCCGCGCCTGAATTACACGCGCCAGATGAATATTGAGCGAGCGCTGAGTGTGATCGATTGCTGCTTGCGCTTCGTGAGTGGAATTGACCACCACGCTGTCGAGAACATTCAGCGCAGCCAATGGCTGATAACGCGCCAGTTCACCCGATTTATCAAAGCCCAGACGCAGGACATCATGGCGTTCGAGCAAGGCAGCAAAAACTGCTTGCAGGCGTGTTTCATCGATTTGCTTGTCAATATCGAGCAATACACTCTGGTTATAATGGGAAGGGCTGCTGAAATTTTTTTCAAAAAACCAGTGTTGAATCGCAGATGGAGAAAACTCGCCCTGCAAAGCAGTTTGAATGGGCAAGCTGCTGTAGTGCGTGCTTTGCTGTTTGAGAATTGTCGAAAACTCGGCAATGCTTTGATAACGAAACACATCACGCACATTGGCATAATAGCCTTGTGCTTTTAATGCGCCGAGAATTTGCAAGGCAAGAATCGAATCGCCACCTAGTTCAAAAAAATTATCGTGCACATCAATAACATCGATATTCAGCACCGACTTCCAGATTGCCAACAACAGGCTTTGTTTATCGGTGAGCGCGTTGTTATGCCAATCGGGTACGAGGGTGCGTACAACACTGGCCTGTATCCATTCGCGCAAGGTACTACGGTCGAGCTTGCCATTGTGGGTGATTGGCAAACTGTCGAGTGCAAGTACACGCGAAGGCAGCGCATAAGAGGGTAGCTGTTCACTCAGGAAGTAGCGCAGTGCTGATGGATTGTCCTGATTCTCGCTAACATCTACATACACCAGCACAATATTTCCCTGCTCATAAACAGCCGCACATTCGCGCACGCCCTCAAAAGCGAGCGCACACTGTTCAATTTCACTGAGCGAGATGCGATAACCGCGATGTTTGATTTGCTGATCAAGGCGTTCCACAAAATACAGCTGACCTTGTGCATCACGTTTCACTTTATCGCCAGTAAAATACACCGCTGTGTGCGTATCATGTCCGACGGTTTTTCCTACTGCCAAACCACTCACCACCAACTCACCACTTAACAAGTTACCACCCATGACATGGCTACGCTTGTCACTCAAACCCAGCACCACATAAGGCAGAGGTTCACCAAGCGGCACGCCTTGCGTTTTATAAGCCTGTGCATTGTCGCGTTTCAGACGATAGGCACACAGCACATCGGTACATTCACTCGGCCCGTAAGTATTGCTGAGTTGCGTGTGGGTAGTCGCAAACCAGTGTGCCAGCGCTGCAAAATGAATTGGCTCGCCGCCGAGAATCACCTGTTCAAGTTTGCTAAAGGCGCGTTCAAATGCACTCACCTGCAACAAGGGATAAAAAAACGAGGGTGTACAATTCAGATGCGTCACCTGTTGCGTACCGATAACATGCACAAGTGCTTGCGGCTCAAACACAACATTACCTTGTTCCATGAGTGCTTCAGGAATCAGCAAACAGCCGCCTGACATCAAGGTGCTGAAAATATTTTTTTGATGCAAATCAAACGCAGGAGAGCCAGATAACAACACTGTGCTCTGCTCACTGATGTCCACCCACTGCGCATACCATTGATACAAGGCAGTGCCCGCCTGCAAGGAAATCTCACTGAGTTTTTGTTCGCCAGTGGTGCCTGATGAAAAAATACGATAGATCGCCTTGTCAGAATCCTTTTCTGGTGTTGTTTGTGCCCGACTCAAAGGAACAACTTTTTCTGAATCAGCAAACTGAAAACAGGAAACATCGAGCATCGCCTTGCTGCACGATTTAACCTTGCCTGTCGCCAGCGCATCGCACAGCAGCACCACATCTGCACCGCTGTTTTTTATCTGTTTATCAATCAGCGCAGCAGGGTGAATGCTGTCAATCGGCACAAAACAGGCATGCAGTTTTAACGCGGCTATTTCACACAGCACTTGCATCAGCGATGCGCCTCCCACCAAAGCGATGACAGGTTGTTGCGCTATCAGCGGCGGCAAATGCTGTGCAAGCTCACAGGCAAGTAAATCAGTGAAAGCGTCCACTTGCTGATACGTCAACTGCTGTAGCACCTGTGCAGGATTTTCCTGAGACACCACCTTGATGGCCATGCGCTGTGCGTTCTGCTCAACATGACTGGCAATGTTGTCAATAATCACGCTGTTGTTATCGACCAAGGAGCTTGAATCAGCAGGTGAAGCAGGTGGAAGTGCGTGTTGTTCAAACATCGCTGCACGCACTGCCTGCATCGGTTGTTCAAACCAGCGCTGTTGCAGAAAATTCTTCAAAAGCGCTGCAATATACTGAGCGCTGCTTTCTTCCCATAAATCCTTGTGATATTCCAGCTCACCCATCAAGCTGCCATCACTGTGTTCAATAAACGACAGCGTTAAATCAAATTTTGCACTTTGGTGCGTATAAGGCTGTACAGACCAGTGTTTTTCAAAATCATCAAAGGCTCTAGGCACATTTTGAAAACTGAATAGACACTGGAAAACAGGGCTGCTCGCGGTGTGACGTGGCAAGTCCAGACCTTCAAGCATTTTTTCAAAAGGCACTTGCCTGTGCTCAAGCAACGAAAGCAAATCCTGATGCACCTGTGCAAGAAAATCTTTAAAAATCGCTTCATTGGAATCGAAGCGGGTGAAATCCACCTTGATGGGCAAGCTGTTCACAAACAAGCCCACCATCTGTTCAGTTTCTACGGTACTGCGATTGGCTTCGGCAACACCGATATAAAATGTTTGCTGATTCGATAAACGATGCAGCAGCAAGGCGTAATAGCCTAACAAGATGCTCGCAACGGTGCTGCCCATTTGCGTGGCTTGCTGTTTGAACTGCGCGTAGTGCTGCGCACTCAGGCTGAAATCAATTTTTCCGCCTCTGCCTGATAACTGCGCAGGGCGCGGTCTATCGATTAAACATTCAAGTGGCGCGGCTTCTTTTAAATACGCGTGCCAGAACGCAAGGCTGTGTTTGAAATCCTGCCGTTCCATTGCACGGTGCTGGTAATGCGCAAAATCAGGATAATCAAATGCGCGTTGAGGCAGTATTACATCAGGCTGCTCATACAGTTGATGCAATTCGTTTAACAGAATCGAAAACGACCACGCATCGGCAATCAGGTGATGTGCATGAATAATGAGCCAATCACTGTCTGCACCACGCAATAATTTCACTCGCCACAACACACCCTGTTCAAAATCAAACGACTGCTGTGTGTAGGTGAGTGTGGAAATGTCTTCAATCTGAAAATCCAGCGCTGCCTGTTCAGGCACACGCACATAGACCTGACCCTGTTGTTCATAAAAACAGCAACGCAAACTTTCATGCCGCGCCTGTAAACGTAACAGCGCCTGACGCAAGCGTTCAGCATCGAGCTTGCCGTGATATTGCAGCGGAAAAACCATCTGATAGGCACTGACATACGCTTCCGATGTATCACGTGCCAGTTTTTCGATAAACCAGAGTCTTTGCTGGGCAAATGAAGCGCGAATATCTTGCGTGCGATTGGCTTTTTCAAATTCCCTTTTTTCAAACTGCGTATTTGCATTGCGTAGCGCTTGCTGCAACACCACTGCACATGCACGAATACTGGGATTCATAAACAGTTCACGAATCGGCAACGTAACGCCAAAGCGTTTTTCAATGCGTGTAAGCAGTTGCGTGACCACCAGTGAATTGCCACCGAGCATAAAGAAATCGTCTTCCACGCTGATGCGCTCAACACCCAACAGGTTTTGCCAGACAGGTAACAATGCAGCTTCCAATGCTGTTTCAGGTTCAAGCACCTCACGCTCAAAATGTTGCGCGGCAAGCTGCTGCAAGGCGAGCGTATCAATCTTGCCATTCACCGTGAGCGGCCAATGTTTCAGGGTGATGAACTTATGTGGCACCAGATAAGCAGGGGCTTTTTCCAACAGGCGAGCACGTAACTCAATGGGGTTGAGCGCCTGGTCATGGCGCTGCTGTAGCACAAACACCAGCAACTGATTGTTATAGGCCAGAACTCTTTTTTGTTGCGCAGGAAATACCGCATTCAACAAAAATTCGACTTCCGCCAGTTCAATACGGATACCGTTGATTTTGATCTGCTTGTCTTTTCTGCCAAGATATTCCAGCACATAGCTGTGCTGTTCAGGTTTTAACAACAAACGCACCCGATCACCACTGGCATAAAGTTGTGGCACCTCCTTGTGCATCGCATGGTAACGATTGTTAAGAAAACTCTGGCTGTTCAAGCCCTTGCTTTGTGCATGACCAATATATCCAAGCGCACGCTGTCGATTGGCGATATATAATTCACCCGCCAAGCCCGCAGGCAACACCCGTTGATGCGTGTTCAACACCAGCAAATGACTCTGCGGCAGCGCCTTGCCAATCCACTGCGCCTGCGCTTCGTTCAGGTTGATGTGTGCAAAGTGGTGACTGGCAACCACATCACTACATTCGGTAGGGCCATAGGAATTGATTAAACGCGCCTTCACTTGTGGTGCACACAGGAAATTCTGCAAGCGCAACCAGTCAATGCTTTCTCCGCCAAAAATCAGATATTCGAGGCTGGAAAAATGCGCATAGTCCACAACATCTCGCACCGCTGCACTGAACAGCGAAGGCGCACAGTTGATTAAACTGATGTGGTGACGGCTGATTAACTGCGCAAAAGCCTCACCTTCTTTTTCTGTAGAAGTGGCAAGCACCAGTGTTCCACCACTGAGCAGGGGCGCGAAAATATTTTTCTGGGTTAAATCAAAGGCAAAGGGAGAAAATAACAACACCGTCTGTGGTGTGTGAAAATATTCGTTGAGATACCAGTGAAATAAATCAAGGCTGGCCTGCTGAGAACACAGCACACCTTTGGGTTCGCCACTGCTGCCAGAAGTGTAAATACAATACAGGGCTTGTTCGTTATCAAACTCAAAATGTCTGACGGCTTGTGTGGTTTTAAAAGCCTGCTGTGCAAGCACTGTGGTTTTGTCACTCAACAACAAATCGCACGCTGCATCCTGCATAATGAAATTCAGGCGCTCAAGGGGTAACTGTGCATCCAGCGGCACATAACAGGCATTGATGCGCACACAGGCCAGCAGTGCTATCAGATAATCGCGTTCGTTTTCATAACACAATGCAATACGCGGTTGCTGTTCAAACGAAAGCTGTGCAGACAGATAGGCCGCCAGCTGCTCAACCGCTTGTGCAAGCTCGGCGTAACTGAGCGTCTGCTCGCCCAAAATCAGCGCTGTATGCCCTGCATATTTGGAAAAACTGCGCTGCAACTGTTCAGACAAAACTTCTATGTTTTCTACTGATGCAAGCACAGAATTCTGGTTGGCAAAAAAACCCAGCTGGGTTTCGAGCTCATCAGGAAAACAGGGTTCAATGTCTGCAAACGCATCTTTGCCCTGCTCACATACCTGCTCACTCACCCACACAATGCGTTCAAGAAAATTGAGCGAAGTAAATTCTGCCTCGTGATAATGCAGGTTTAATTCCATCTCGCCTTGTGCATGTTTCACAATAAATTGCACAGCACGATCGACAATCGGTGGAAACTCCACAATATCGCTTGCCCTTCCATGCAGGTTCACAGCAAGCTGGAAAGGATAGTAGTTGTACATAAACTCTATCGAGCTTTGCGGAAAAATCCTGCTTTGCTGATAGGCAGAAATATCCAGCCAGGGTTTGATGCTTTTGTTGTAGTCATCAATGTAGGCAAATAGCGTTTTAAAATTTCCATGTGCGCCGAACAACTTGCCTTCAAAAATATAAGGGTATTGCTGAAAGTAACAGCCTATCGAAAACGCATGTTCGGGTGTGCGCCCTGGCGCAAAATCCTTGAGGCAGAAATCTCCTTCAATCCGTGCATATTGCGTGAGCAAATACGCATAAATGCCACGAAAATATTTTGCTGTCGAAATATGTTGTGCCTTGCAGTAACGCTCAACCGCTTGCCAGTGTGTGCGCGAAATAATTTTCTTTTCAATGCGTCTTTGTGCTGTTTTGACAGGCAAGGGCAAGTGATGCACAGGCTCGACATAGGCAGCACGTTGTTTCCAATACGCCAGCGTTTGTGCGTGATCCATACGCTTGCGATTTTCAGGTACATGACTTTGAAACAAGGCAGGATAAAGCGGTAATTTTTCACGCGAGCCAGCCTGCTTGCGTAGCAGTGTTTCATACACTGCGCATATCCATTGTGCAAACACCACACTGATGCCATCGGCACCAATGTGATGATTGGCCATCACAAAATAATAGTGCGCCTGATCGAGTTTGATCAGATAAAAATAGGCGAGCGCTTCGCTTAAATCTCCGTAATTTCTATACACAAAATCATTACAGGCACGGCTCACTTGCTCGCTAAAGTGCTTGCTTTGTTTTTGTTCTGCACTGAAACGCTCGCTCCAGTCCATCACCTGCAAATCAACGCGATAACCGCGCTCAAAACCCTGATACACGCTATCAGCACCTGCCAGCTCACAGTTTAACAACTGCATACGCACTACCGCATGTTGATTGGCGAGCGTTTGAATTGCCTCGCGCCACAGGGGAATATCCACTTCTTCGTGAATAAAAAAACTGAACCCTTCGCAATGCTGGAAGGATTCGGGTGCAAGCAAGGAACCCAGATAAATATCCCGCTGACTGGGTGTGAGTGGCAGAATGTCATCAAAACTGTTAACGCTTATATTCAATGCTTCGGCAATTTCGCTTTTGAGCGTTTGCTCATCACACAGGGAAAGCTGTGCAATGCGCATGTCAGCATCTTTTAAAACGGCATCAATCACATACACAAAATGCTGTGCCAGTTTTTCAATACTGTGTGCAAAAAACAGCTGGGCATCGTATTCAAAAATCAGCTCGCCCTGCTGCTCTCCTTCCCTGAACAAACAGCTCAAATCATTTTTAACGGTGGTTGAAAGCGGTTTGTCGGTTTCAATGCTTAAGCCGTTAAACCCCGTGAACAGGGTTTCATTCAGGCGTGCGTGATTAAAACTGACTTGTGCAAACGGTAAATAGGCACGACTGACCGTAAGCTCGAGCGCATCGAACACACTTTGCAGAGGCAAATCATGCTGTGCCTGCGCATCAAGATATTGCTGCTGAATATCGGCAAGCACTTCGATAAAACTTCGGTTAGCTGAAAAATCACAGCGATAAATATGCAAGCCCGTAAAAAAACCCACCGCTGTTTGCAAGGCTTGCGAACGCCCCTCATGCGGCACCGCAATACACAGGTCATCCTGCTTGCTGTAGCGATGAAGCAATAAATAAAAACAGGCGAATACCACCTGAAATGGTGTTGCATGGTGGCTCGCAGCGAAACCACGCAGTTTTTGCAGCGTGTGTTGACTGAGCGCAAGCGTGTAATGCGCGCCCTGAAACCCTTGTACAGTTTCACGTTCTCTATCAAGAGGAAGATTGATGTAAGGTGGCGCACCGAGTAATTTGTTTTGCCAGAAATCGACGCTGTGCTCAAACTCATTCGCCTGATTTTTGAGCGTTTGCGTTTGCCAAATAGCGTGTTCAATCAAAGCGTGGCTTTGATGATGCACAAACAGCTCAGGCCAATGTTGCGCTTCACTGTTATAAAGTTGCTGTAACTGGGTAAACACAACATTTAAAGACCAGCCGTCCCACACGATATGATGCGCGTTGATCAGCAACACATAATGATTTTGAGTGAGCACCAATAATTTTATGCGCCAGGGAAGGTCATTAAATACATCAAAAATCCACGCCTGATTTTCTTCAAGCAGGCTTTGATAACGCTGCGTTTTTTCATGTTCATTCAAGGCACTTAAATCAACGCGCTCATAGGCTGCCTGAAAACGGCTTTGGTGCTGGTTTGAAAGTTTTTGGTAAAATTTTCCATCTTCAAAAATATAATCAATCGTAAACACCGCATGCTGTTTGAACAGATACAACAAGGCGCGTTCAAAGTGTTCAAGCCTGAATTCGCCGTAAATGTTGAGCACCATCGGCGCACTGTAGGCAGTGCTGTCAGGATACGTGAACGCATTGAGCAGCAAGCGCTCCTGCGCAAAACTCACAGGGTAAAGCTCACCTGTTTTGATTTCGATTTTTTGTTGTTCTGTGATGGCGTGGTTTTTGTGGTGTGAATAATCTGCCTGCCGCTGTAGTGCTTGCTCTACCTGTGCAAGCAGTGCATTGAAACTTGCGCTGCGGAAAAAATTTTTCAAAGACAGCCTGATGCCAAAGTGCTGTTCAAGCGCAAACAACAAGCGCGTGGCTTGCAGGGAATGGCCGCCACTTTCAAAAAAATTCTGCTGCTCTGTTTCGATTTCTGATTCTATCTCTGACGCAACACCAAGATGGGCTTTCCATATTGCAGTGAATTCTGTTGCGATGTTTTGCTGTTGCCTTACTGGTTTGTCTACCACCACAGCCGCAGCCTGATCATGCTTCAACAGCGCTGCACGATTTACTTTGCCATTGGCGGTCATCGGCAAACTGTCGAGCACAACGATTGCAGCAGGCTGCATAAATGCAGGAAGCTGTTGGCGTAAATAATCGCTTAATTGCTGTTTAAACTGCGCGAAATCTGTAATTTTTTTGCCTTTTTTCAGCGGCACCACATAGGCAAGCACGCCCTGATTGTTTTCAAATATAACTACCGATTGGCTTACCGATGTGAAGGACTGAATCACACGATTGATGTCATCGAGTTCAACTTTTTGTCCGCGTAATTTGATTTGATGATCGAGCCTGCCAATAAAATTCAAAAGACCGTCTTCACTCCAGAACACCTGATCGCCCGTTTTGAAATAGCGCCTGCCTTCAATCATTTTAAAGGCCTGTTGTGTTGCCTGCTCGTTCGCAAGATAACCAAGGCCAACACAGGCACCACCAAGATATAACTCACCCGCCACACCGACAGGTACTTGCATACCATTTGCATCGAGCACCAGCACTTCGCTGTTCGCCAGCAAATGACCGAGCGGCACACTGTGATACGCAGCATGCAGATATTTGCACGGAAAAATACACGAAATCACCGAGCATTCACTGGGGCCATAGCTGCTGAAAATTTCGGTATCGGGGCAATAGCTTTGAAAACGCCTGACTGCTTCGAGATTGAGTTTTTCGCCGCCCACTAACAAACATCTCAAACTCGCCAGCTTGCTGCGCTGCTCAGGAAAACTTTCCAGCATTTCGCACAGCACATTAAACACCGAAGGTACCAAACCACTGATGCTGACCTGATGTTGTTCCACCAGATTCAGGAATTCATCCAGATCAAACCCTTCTTCGGTTTCAGGAATCGCCACACTGCCGCCGTGCAACAGCGGTGTGAGCAAATGATTCAGACCACCATCAAAGCTGTGGTAACACGCCTGCAAGGAAATATCGGTTTCGCTTTGCTGAATTTCTTTGGCCAGCGCCGAACTGAAACCCAGAAAATTGGCGTGAGAAATCAGCGATCCCTTGGCTTCACCCGTAGTGCCTGAACTGTAAATGGCAAACAAGGCGCGTTGTTGTAGATTGTTCAGTGCACTGTGTTCGAGTGCCTGCTGCAACACCACTTCAACCTGTTGTTGGTGCTTACGCGTTTGTTTTATGTAGCTATCAATGTTGTCAATTAAAACAATGTGCGCATGTTCCGATGTTTCAGCAAGCGCTTGCGCTGTTCCTTCAACTACCAGCACATGGCTTGCATTCACCGAGTGAACTGCTTTTTGCAGTTGCTCTGTTGACCAACTGTGATTCAAAGGCACACAAGGCTTGCCCAATTTTGCAGCCACTAAAATTGCCAAGGCCACTTCGGGCGAACGCGGCATAATGATGGCGATACTGCCATCTGCTTCACCTTCCACATTTAACTGCTGTGCCAGATGTTCTACCGCTAAAAATACATCCTGATAGCTATAGCTTTTTTTGCGATACAGCAAAGCCTGCTTGAGTGGATTGCGTGCTACATTTTCAAGAAAAACCTGATAAATGTTGTCACCCATGTGCGGGTGTGCGTTTTTTTCTGACTCACCGATACGTGACACTGTGTGTAAGTGCTTTTTTTCCTGCTTTAACAACAATGAAAGCGCATGGATTTTTACATCGGCCTCATTCACAAAAATTTCGAGCAAGTGCTGATAGCGAAGCGCGAGCGTTTCGATAAACGCATCTGAAAATTCACCCTGCTTATAAGTAAAACGCAACGCACTTGCCTTGTTTTGATGTTCAAGTACCGTCAAAGCCAAAGGAAATTTGGAATTGTGTTTTTGATACTGCGCCAGCGAAAAACGGCAGTGTTCAAACTGAATGTGCGTTTTTGGAATGGCTTCCACGGAAAACATGGAAAAAAATAATTCGCGCTGCATTGGATTAGCGGTTTGACTTTGACGTACCAATTCATAAGGCAGCAAACGATGTTGATAATACTGCTGGAAGTGCTCGGAAAAACGAGCAACAAAATTCTGGAGCGTCAGTTCACTCACATCGCTACAATCGATGGGCAACACCAGCGTGTTCACCATAAAGCCCAACAGAGGCTCAAGCTGGACATGCTCCCGATTGGCAACGGGTGTGGCGAGATTAAAGTGCTGGCTATTACTGAGGCGATGAATCAGCAAGGCGTACAGCGCAAAATATAAATGAAAGCTGGACATTTTATTGTGCTGCGCCCACTGACCGAGTTTTTCACTCAGCGCTTCATTCAATGGCAATAAAAATTGTTTGCCGCCATCGACTGTTTCGCTTTGAAAAACATTGCGCCTTTCAAGCACGGGAAAATCCGCATGACTTAAACGATTTTCCCAAAAACCTTGTTCCTGTTTGATCCAGCGCTCATTGAATTGTTGCGCCTGCCATGCGGCTGCATCGACATTGTGTATGCGCTCATTAACAGAATAGTCAGGCTGACTGCCTGCACAAAAAATCGGGTAATACTGTTCCAGTAAACTCACAAATTGATTCATCGACCAAGCATCGGTGAGAAAATGATGCATGGTGGCGAGCAAATAATGGTGCGTGTTTGAAAGCTGCACCAGGGTGAAATTGAACAAGGGCAAATTTTCCAGATTGAACACAGTTTCGGTGTCCTGATGAACAAGCTCTGCCAAACGCGCTTTGGCCTTGTGATTTTCCAGCGAATTTAAATCAATAAACTGTGGCTGCACCGTATAGTGCTGGTGCAACTTGATGTACAACTCACCTTCATGCTGTGCAAAACAACTTCTGAAAATTTCGTGCGTATCGATGAGATATTGATACAAGCGCACCAGCGCATCGACATTGAGCTGCCCTGTGATTTCAATCACCAAGGGATTGTTATAGTTCGCCTTGTTATCTTCCAGTTGTGCCTGCAACCACAGTGCACGTTCGGCGTAGGACGGCACAAACAGTGCCTCGCCTCGCGCATCAAACACACGCGGCAAGCGCTCAATCGCCTGTTCACCTTGCAGGTGCTCCCTGTCACGCAGCCATTGAATCAGGGCTTCACGATTGTGCTGAATGTGTTCCCGCAGCGTTTCATCAAGACTGCCTTTGGGCGCACGAAAGCGAAGCTGCGGCTGTGAGTGCGCATCGAATTCCAGCCACAGTGCAATCCCTTTTTGGCTGAGCAACTGGATAAGCTGACTGGGTGACATTGAAGACATAGTGCCGTTATTGGTATTTTGGTACTGGCGTGGTGAAAAGCCATTCTATGCCTTGCACACAGGAGCGGCTAGCGACTTTCTAAAAAGGAATAAATTTAATACTTCATTCTTTAAATATATGGATTTAAATCGAAAGTATTTACTTACTTATTTTTGCATAGTGACTACACATATCGACTTCTGATGCACCAGCAACCGCCACCATTCTTCTGCAAAAGTGGAACATATCACGCCACTTCGAAAAACAAATGATAGCATGACGTTATCGTCATTTATTGACGGCTTGTCAATCCTGCGTAATATGTACTTAAAACTGCCTGACATAAGGCCTGACAAGGTGAGAAACGCCATGATGACCCAAGACAAAATTAACAACGATGCCTACTTCGACTACCTGAGAGCGCGCCCCTTGATTGCGTGGCCTACCATTATCCAGATGCTGGTGTCCTTTGCAGCTATTGGTTATTCCTGGTACAGCGTGATTAACGATACTTTGCCATTGTGGGCGGGCAGCATCATTAACATTATCGCTTACTACTTTTTGTTTTCACCGATTCACGACAGCTTGCATCACGCCATTTCAAGCAACAAAAAAATCAATGATTTTGTGATGGCAGTCACTTTTATTCCTGTGTCTTTCATGATGGGTGGCGGCCCCTGGGCACGCCTGTTTCATATGCAGCATCATCGACATGCAGGCAAGGCAGAACTTGATCCTGATTTGAAAATTTCCAGCAAAGGCACAAACGCGATGTGGCTTTGGTTTATCTGGGGCTCGCAATATCGTCCTTATTACAAGAAATTCAAAGATACCCTGCCTGCGATTAAAGAAGGGCCTTATGCCAAAACCCGTCTGGTGATTTCGCTGATTTTCTTTGTGTGGTTGCTTTACAACTTTTTCTGGGAAGCCATTTTTTTATGGATTGTGCCTACCTATGTGGGCATTAGCTGGATGACTGCGTTTGTGTTTTCCTACCTGCCGCATCACATTCACAAGCGCAAGGAAGGGGAAGATCCGCTCGGCGATTATCAGGCCACCTGCAATATCATCGGCTTTGAGTGGTTGTTATCGCCGATCATGCAGTATCAAAACTATCACATGGTGCACCACTTGTACCCGACTGTGCCTTTCTATCGCATGGTGAAAATCTGGTATGCCCACCATGATAAACACATGGCACATAATCCAAGCGAAATCAGATTGATTAAATAAATAAAAAGCCCTCGAATGAGGGCTTTTTTATAAACCGCTGAATTTTTTTCACCATCATCATAATCTTTCACTCGTTTACCTGTTTTTATTTCTGCTTAACAAGTTTGAAGTGAAGTATTGACTCTCTGAAGCTCTTTAATTTATCCTTCGGTTAATTAACCAATAGGTGAATTAAGTAGGTTTAAGTCAATGGATCAACTGAGCATGACCTTCTCGGCACTCGCCGACCCAACCCGCAGGGCTATATTGGCTCGTCTCGCATCGGGTGAAGCTTCAGTGAAAGAACTGTCGGAGCCTTTCGATATCAGCCCACCCGCCATTACCAAACACCTGAAAATGCTCGAACGCGCAGGCTTAATAAGCCGAAGTAAGGAAGCTCAATGGCGCCCCTGCCGATTGGAGGCTCAAGCCCTGAACGATGTATCGCAGTGGGTAGAACAATATCGTGATTTATGGGAAGCGCGTTTCGATCGCCTGGATACTTACTTACAAGTGCTTCATTCAAAAGAACAAAGCTCAAAAACCAAAAAAGCAAACACTAAAGAGAAAAAATAAAATGAAATCTATTAACAAGGAAACCATCGAACACGAAACCATTCGTATAGAACGCATTTTTGATTTCAACCCGGAACAGGTGTTTGCCGCCTGGACTAGCGCAGAAGCTAAACAACAATGGTTTGGCAATCACGAAGGCTGGATACGTTTGGAATACAAGCTCGACTTTAGAGTCGGCGGCCGTGAAATCAATCGAGGCCACCCACCAGGTGATGTTGAACATTTTTATGACGCACGTATTGAAGACATTGTGCCCAATGAACGCATCGTTCTGGCTTACACCATGACTTTGGGTGACAAACGCATTTCCTCTTCATTGAACACCATTGAATTTTTACCCACGGCAATAAAAAATCAATGTCGTTTAATTTTTACAGAACAACTTGCGGTACTCGATAAACAATACCCTGCAACCGGCCGTGCAGAAGGCTGGCAGGAATTGCTTAAGCTGTTACAAAAATATGTTGATGAAGCCAGTCGTGCCGATATGCGCACGCACTAATGCCAACGAAGAAAACCTCGACAAACTTGAAGCAGAAATTCACCACACATTTAAATAAGGAAACTGTTATGAACAAGATGCCCATTCTCGATTCGCGTTTTGATTTAAAAATTGAACGTATTGTTGATGTTCCAAAAGAACTGGTTTGGAAAGCGTGGACTACGCCCGAGCACTTAATGCCCTGGTTCTGCCCTGTACCGTGGAAAACAGTTGAATGTGAAATTGATTTACGCCCGGGTGGTATATTCAGAACAACCATGCAATCACCCGAAGGTGAACAATTTCCCAACATGGGTTGCTACCTGGAAGTAGTTGAAAATCACAAACTGGTGTGGACCGATACCTTGCTACCCGGTTTCCGTCCTGCGCCGCACCCTGAATCCGGTGCGGGATTATTTTTTACTGCGTTTATTATTCTCGAAGATCATGGCAAAGGCACAAAATACACTGCGATTGCCTTGCACCGCGATGCAAAAGATAAACAGCAACACGAAGAAATGGGCTTTTTTGATGGTTGGAATACCGTGCTCGATCAGCTGGTTGTGTATGCCAAAACCAAGATGAGTCATTAAGGAAAAAATCAAGCGGCTTCAATATTAATTTGAAACTTGGTCGCTTTAGCAACAGGCACTACGTGCCTGTTTTGCTTTTTAAGCTCTACAAAACCATAACCCTCTAAAGTTTTTAAAGTGCGCGAAAGATTACTTAAGTGCCGACCACTAGCTTTAGCTAATTCATCTAAAGACTGTGGCTGGTTTGCAGCAATTAGATGAATCAACTCCTGATTCTTTTCGCTTAACACTTCAGAAACCGATTTAATCGAAGTAAACCACACCTTAGGCTCACTACGCTTCGGTTTATAGTTACCTTTGGCGATATCTAACATGCGTTTACGAATTTTTTCTTTTGGCATTATGCCAATCACGATTGTTTTCATACCCTTCCCCTCAATTCTTTCAGCTTCGCATCAACCGCTTCAAAAAAATCGACTATCAACTGCTCTGCACTATCAAATGAATAGGGTGTTCCCAAATCATTCTCATCAACATGTTTATGGTCATATTCAATACGACGACCAACAAACTTTCTTGCTTTACCCTTGGGCTGAACGGCATGAGCATTATCAAAACCCAACACTCTTTGGTTTGAAGGATTATGCAAGGTCATTGAATAGCTAATGCCATGTGGCCGTTCTTTACTGGCTTTAACTTTGGACACTTTGATTTTTGTCCAGTATCCATCATCTTCGACTACGATATAGCCGTCTAAATCCAACAGGGCTTCCATTCCCTTTTTAGTATCCATACCCAAACCTTTGGTTATCATCAGATGATAATTATATGAATTAAAGACAGATAATGCTAGAGCCATCTTGTGGGTAATTTACTAGCCCACGCCCTGCCACCTACTCGGTTTCTGGCTTCCAATATGATTACGTCAAACCCTGTTTTTCCAGAGTTGTAGCAGCACCCAAACCTGCGACTCCTGCACCCACCACAATGACTTTCACCTTGTATGCATTATTAGCCAAGAAAAGTGGGCTAATTGACCTGTTTTATTGTCCTGTTATGCCCTAGCTTTCACTCTGTAAGCCCCTAGTATTGCGCCCTGCATTAAAGAGTGAGACGAGGTAGCTATGGAACATTTTGACGTTATCGTTGTAGGCGCAGGTATTTCAGGCATCAGTGCCGGATATTTTTTGCAAGAGCGTTGCCCCAATAAAAGTTATGTCATTCTTGAAGGCCGCGACAACATGGGCGGCACCTGGGATTTGTTTAAATACCCTGGCATTCGCTCGGATTCCGACATGTACACGCTGGGCTTTTCTTTTAGCCCCTGGACAAAAGGCAAAGGCATTGCCAATGGTGACGATATTCTCAGCTATGTAAAAGAAACCGCCGCAGAGCATGGTATTGATCAACACATTCGCTACCGGCATACCGTTGTATCAGCAAACTGGGATAACAAAAAATCGTTATGGACTGTCAGCTCCACAAAATCAGGTACTGGAGAAAGCATTCAATACACTTGTAACTTCTTGCATATGTGCAGCGGTTATTATCGTTATGACGAAGGTTATACCCCTGAATTTAAAGGTCGGGAAAATTTTAAAGGTGAAGTCATTCACCCCCAACACTGGCCGGAAGACATTAACTACAAAAACAAAAACGTGGTGGTGATTGGCAGTGGTGCTACCGCAGTAACTTTAATTCCTAACATGACTGACGATGCGAAGCACGTCACCATGTTGCAACGCTCACCCACCTACATTGCGGGAATGCCTAACGGAGATTTTTTTCCAAGCATGCTGCGCAAGGTGTTACCTAAAAAAATGGCTTATGATGTGGTGCGTTTGCGCAATGTCACTTTGTTTATGGCGTTCTATCAATTCTGCATACGCTTTCCAAAAGCATCGCGAAAAGTTTTGCTCGCTCAGGCACGCCAATGGCTGGGGAGCAATGCCGAACTGAAACATTTCAATCCTGCTTATAATCCTTGGGAACAACGGGTATGTCTGGCACCCGATGGCGATTTTTTTGCAGCGATTCGCAAAGGCAAGGCTTCGGTGGTGACAGATAAGATTGAATGCTTTGATGAAAACGGCATTCAACTGAAATCCGGTGCGCATCTTGATGCCGACATGATTATTACCGCGACCGGTTTGAATCTGATTCCATTTGGCGGCATGCAGTTATCACTGAACAATGAAGCGGTCAATCTGCATGAGCACATGACCTACAAAGGCATGATGATTCAGAATATTCCCAACTTTTCCTATGCAATTGGTTATACCAATGCATCATGGACGCTCAAGGCTGATTTAACCAGTGCCTATGTATGCCGTGTTATTCAGCACATGGACGAAAAAGGTTACGCGGTTTTTTCAGCCAGCAATGTCGCGCCCGATGTTGAAGAAGCGCCTTTTATGGATTTGGCCTCAGGCTACATACAAAGAGCACAGGCACAGTTCCCTGTGCAAGGCAGCAAAGCACCGTGGAAACTGTATCAGAATTATTTTCTGGATTTGTTGAGCTTGCGTTTCAGCAAGATTGACGATGAGGTAATGGTGTTTCGCTAAACGCTAGACTTTTTCTTTTGCGCCACTTTCGGTAACCCATTTGTCGATGTGGCCTTGCACCCACGCTTCTTTTATTTCGGGATCAAAATCCTTGCGGAAATATTTGCCGATGGATTCACGGTTCACGCCCCAATCGGTATCACCCAAACCTTTCAAAAACATCCACAAATGTGGCCAGAACTTTTTACCTGTGAGTTTGGCATCTCGCCACACCAATTCAGGAATCAAAACCGTAATCATGAATTGCACACAAATCAGTGCTTCCACCATGCCCCAGAATTTATACCAGTAGGAATTATCAATGTGGTTAATCACCTTGAGCTTGATAAAGGAATGCTCAAGCTCTTCACTTAAATGCCACTTCCACAACTTCTGCATTTCGGCATGAAAGCCCGAAGTGTCGAGTACGTCCTTGCGAATGTGATCTTCAAAAAATCCAAAGCCCACAAATTCCAGAAAGGCAGAACCTGCCAGAGAAGTTTTGGTAGAAGTTAAACGTGCAATAAAACGGGAAATTTTCTCGCCCCATTTTGCTGCCACCAGATTGTCGAGATTCAAATGCTTGTTCACCGGCATGTGCGCACGTGTGTGTGCAATTTCCTGCTGCACAAAAATATCGGCCAGCTCGCGTAAACGCGGGTCATCATCAAGCGCTGGGTCATCACGCATATCGCGCACGGCTTTAATTACATAGCGCTCAAACGCAGGAATACCCGCACTGAGCACATTGTAGAAAATACGATAGAAGTCATCTTTGATGCTGACCTGATCGATGCTTTGGGTATCAAGACTGACAGTTTTTACTTTAATCATCACGTTCACTCACACTGCCCTGTAAGACAGCTTGGTTAGATGCTTAATGTAACTGCATTCCCCGTGCGGGGCATAATTCAAACGGGTGAAACGGATAGACGGTCGAGTAATTCCATCAACTGCGGGTTACCCGCATTGGCACGCTGCAAGTCTTCCAGCAGCTTGCGCGCTTCCTGCCTGTTTCCTTCTTCAAGCATCAGCTCGGCGCGGACAATGCCAATCGCCAGCGCCGACTTCGGTTCTAACTGCGCTGCTTCATGCAGCAAGGCTTCCCGAATATCCTTCCTGCCCAATTTCTGGGCACAACGAGCGGCATACAAACAGGCCACCACGGGGCGGTCGATATGGGGAATACTGTGCCTGAACTTCTGCAAGGCTTTTTCCCAAAAACCGGATTGATATTCCAGCAAAGCCTGATAAAAATCTTTTTTTGCTGCCGCAGCACGACGATTTTCTGCCCACAAATTGAAGCGTCTGCCCGGGCGATACAGTTTGAGGAAAATACCCAGTAACACATTGAATAAAAAATACACCAGCACCAGCGCAAAGATGAAAAACCACAGACTCGTTTCAAGCGCAAAGCTTTCATAGGTGAGCAGAACATAGGAGCTTTTGGTTTTCAGCAGATACGCAAAAGCACCACCCAGAATTGCAAATCCCGCAGCAAAAATCAGGAAGCGCTTCACTGCGACAAGCTCCTTCTCAAATTCGGCTTATTCATTTTTTCCTGTTGCCACTGTTCTGAAAATACCTTGACCGCTGTGAGCGTCCGCTCAATTTTCGGCATATCAGGATTCAAACGATAACTCTGGAGTTCCTGAATCAAACTCAACACCGAAGTCGTTAGCGGATCATGTACATCGTAGTATTGCCTAATCCATTTTTCACTTTGCTCAAGGCTCAGGCGATAGGATTGCGGTTCCCTGCGCAGCAAAGCCAACTGCGCTTCTTCAATGGTGAGCAGAACATTACGCGAAAGATATTCACGCTCATCACTGCTTAACAAAGGTTTAACATCGGCATCAATGCGAAAACTTCTGTACAGATACGGCTGCAATTTATCGAGAATATGAGACAGCGCAGAACTCAAACGATCTTCATAGATGGCCTCTGAAAACGCTTCGCTGTCAGACTCGCTTTGCTCCATCGTCACTTGAGAAGCGTAATCAGGCACTCTGAAATTCAGGGCTTCAATTTTGTCAGCAAGACTGTTCAAACGAATATAAGCGCCTTCCAAATCCACTTCGCTTGCGGTGTGCAATTCCAGTAAATCGGATGCAATGGCCTGACGAATAGGCAGCGCTGAACTCTGCCGCATTTCAACCACCACTTGAT
This sequence comes from uncultured Pseudomonadales bacterium, assembly GCA_964557005.1. Classification (GTDB taxonomy): domain Bacteria; phylum Pseudomonadota; class Gammaproteobacteria; order Pseudomonadales; family JBECKS01; genus JBECKS01. Next base: position 325,884 of record CAZKYI010000002.1, on the reverse strand, counting down.
CAGCTGCTTTCAATAAAGCAATGGCACCATGCGCATCATGCGAAAGCACCAAACGCTGATGCGCCAGTCGCGTCAGATGTTGCAATTCATCTACCAGCCAATCGACGCGATTCACACCGCTGATGTTTGCAATCTGTTTTTTGAGGTAATCGAGATTTTCATTCAACTCGCTGATGGTTTGCTGCTGCGTCTGTAAAAGTTGTTCGGCCTGCGCGAGTTGCTGTGCGGTTTTTTCATTGAGCTGAGTCTGTTTTTGCTCACTCAACTGAAAATGGCTGGCCTTCAATACATCACTGGATACGTGATAAAGCTGCAAGCCGAGATAAGCGATACCCGACATGCACGCCAGAATCAGTACCAGCAAAAACCATTGAAAACCATTTTTTGAAGAAGGCTTATGCCCCAAAGTATCCATCTGTTTTATGGTTATCGGCTCAAATTTGCCAGCTTCAGGGCGAACCGGATTTTCTGTATTGGATTCAGACATAGACTGTGCTGCGAAATCGGAATTTAAAGATGCGCTGGAATTATTGCACAGAAAGAGCGATTGCTTTAATACAATCGCTATACTATTTTTGTGCCTGCGTACCACATAATAACCACTCAACAACGCTCAGGAGCACGACATGCAAAAAGGATATTTCCGCACAATAAAAACCGTGATGATTTTTTTCGGGCTTTCACTGTATTCCACCCTGATTCACGCCAATACCGCAGCCATCAACAGCCTGCCAGCAAACCCTGAGCAATATATCGATTTATTAAAAGCAGCCAACATGGAAGAGGCCGCCAGGGTGTTCATCAAGGCTCATGAACAAGAAGATAAAAAAGTCTATGGCGAAAGCATGCAGCACTTTCTTGAGCTGAATAAACTGGTGCCTGAATCGCCCTACGTCATGTGGCGACTGGCGCGTATCCACTGGATTTACGCCGAAAATCTCGACATCAACGATAAGGAAGGGCGCATGAAATACTTTGGCGATGGCCTGGCGTGGGCAGAAAAAGGGATTGCACTCAACCCCAACTGTGCCGAATGCTATTTGTACCGCTTTGGCAACCTTGGCCGCATCAGTACCACCAAAGGGCTGATGAGTTCGATTTCCTCCGCCAAAGACCTTTCCAGAACCATCGCCAAGGCCATTGAACTCAAACCGCAGCACGGCGACGCCTATTACAATCGTGAGGAAGCGAACGCCTATTATGCGAGTGGTGTGTTTTATCGCATTATTCCCGACTGGCTCATCATCAAATGGATTGCAGGTGTGCGTGGCGACAAAATGAAAGCACTGGAGCACATTCAAAAAGCTGCCGAATTAATTCCTGCACGGGTTGATTATCAGGTGGAACTTGGCGCAATTTATTTATGTCTCGCCGAAGACAAGGGCATGGAAGAAATGCGCGAGCTGGGCAATGCCACACTCAGGCACGCCATCGACATGAAACAGGTGTTGCCTACCGATGCACTCGACAAGGAATACGCCAAAGGTTTTCTGAAAGACCCTCGCGGTGCGTGCGGATTTTCCCGTGACGGGATTGTGGAGCTTGATAAAGATAAAGTCGAAGCTCAAAACTTGTGAGCGCTTTAGCTGGCACAACTGCACATGCTAAACTTGCAGCCCTTTTGATTGAATGGCTGCCCTCCTGAATTATCTCGCAATGAAACAACACTACGACGCACACGCCATTGAGCAGGCACAACAAACACACTGGCAAAACACGCACGCTTTTAAATGTGAACATCAGGCCGACAAGGAAAAATACTATTGTCTGGCAATGTTTCCCTACCCCAGCGGACAACTGCACATGGGGCATGTGCGTAATTACACCATTGGTGATGTGCTGGCACGTTATCACCGCCTGCAAGGAAAAAATGTGCTGCAACCAATGGGTTGGGATGCCTTTGGCCTGCCCGCAGAAAATGCAGCCATCAAAAATAAAGTAGCGCCTGCTACATGGACACGCGCCAACATCGCCAACATGAAAAGCCAACTGCAACGTCTGGGTTTTTCCTATGACTGGAGCAGAGAGTTCGCCACCTGTGATGCGGATTATTATCGCTGGGAACAATGGTTTTTCACCAAACTGGTCGAGCAAGGGCTGGCCTATAAAAAAACTTCTGCGGTGAACTGGTGTCCTGTCGATATGACGGTGCTCGCCAACGAACAGGTAATTGAAGGTTGTTGCTGGCGCTGTGATACACCCGTGGTGCGCAAGGAAATTCCACAATGGTTTATCAAAATTACCGACTATGCCGATGAATTGTTAAATGAATTAAATCATCTCGACGGCTGGCCTGAACAAGTGCGTACCATGCAACTGAACTGGATTGGAAAATCCGAAGGCGCAGAAATTACCTTCAAACTCAAGAATGATGTCGCGGGTTATCAGGACATTACCGTGTTCACCACACGTCCTGATACGCTGTTCGGTGTCAGTTATCTTGGCCTGGCGCTGGAACACCCCATCGCCTTGGCACTGGCACAAAACAATTCCGCACTTGCGAACTTTATTGAACAACACAGCACCAAGACCACTGCTGAAGCCGATTTGGCGACTATGGAAAAATCAGGCATAGCCACTGGCTTGCATGCCATTCACCCGTTAACCGGAGAAGAAATTCCCGTGTGGCTAGCCAATTTTGTGCTGATGAGTTATGGCTCTGGTGCTGTGATGTCGGTACCTGCCCATGATCAACGCGATTGGGAATTTGCGCAAAAATATCAACTGCCCATCAAACAGGTTATTCACAATGACACTGCAAGCGTTGATTTAAACAAGGCAGCCTTTACCGAGAAAGCCACGCTGATGAATTCGAATGAATTCAGCGGCCTGAGTTTTCAACAGGCCTTTGATGGCATTGTTAGCGCATTATCTGAAAAAAATCTTGGCCGAAAACAAGTGAATTTTCGTTTAAGAGATTGGGGCGTAAGCCGTCAACGCTATTGGGGCGCACCGATTCCGATTATCAACTGCGCTAGCTGTGGTGCAGTGCCTGTTCCTGAAAAAGATTTACCCGTTGTACTGCCAACCGAAGTGGAATTTTCAGGGGTGTCTTCACCGATTAAATCGATGGATAGTTTTATTCAATGTCGCTGCCCCAAGTGCGGCAAAGATGCTGAAAGAGAAACCGACACCTTCGATACCTTTATGGAATCTTCGTGGTATTACGCACGCTTTGCCTGTGCCGATTTCGATAAAGGCATGCTGAATGAAGAAGCGAATTACTGGACACCCGTTGATCATTACATCGGCGGAATAGAACATGCGATTTTACATTTATTGTATGCGCGTTTTTTTCACAAACTGATGCGTGATCAGGGTTTGGTCAACAGCAACGAGCCTTTCAAAAAATTACTCACACAAGGCATGGTGCTGAAAGATGGTGCCAAGATGTCGAAATCAAAAGGCAACACCGTTGATCCACAAACCCTGATTGAACAATACGGTGCCGACACCGTGCGTTTATTTATTATGTCCGATGTGCCGCCCGAACAATCGCTTGAATGGTCAGACGCAGGTGTTGAAGGTGCCAATCGTTTTCTGAAAAAATTATGGCACAGTATTTATAAACACCTTGATGCGTGCAGCGAAATTCAATTCACTGAATTGAAACAGAATGAACTCAACGATGCACAGCAAGCGTTACGCAAACAAACCCATGCAAGCATTCAAAAAGTCAGCCATGATATTGAAAAACGGCATACATTTAACACTGCCATTTCAAGCATACGCGAGCTGTGTAATGCCATTTCAAAATTTGAACATGCACACACACAATTTTCTGCCATAGATTGTTGCGTATTGCGCGAAGCCTATGTGTGTGCCTTGCAATTATTGCAACCGATTACGCCACATTTTTCTGCGCACTTGCTGCAAGTGTTCAAGGTTGATGTCAACTCCTGGCCTGTGTTTGATGCAAGCACACAAACCGAAAACACGCTGGAAATGGTGATTCAGGTAAACGGCAAGGTGCGTGCAAAATTTGTGGTTGATACCAATACCAGCAAGGAAGAACTGGAAAAACTGGCTTTGGAACAGCACAACGTGCAGAAATATCTTGAAAATCTCAGCATCAAAAAAGTGATTGCCATTCCAGGCAAGCTTATCAACATTGTGGCGAATTAGATGCGATTTCCTTCTAACAAATATGTACAGGTGTTTGGCTTTCTGGTTGTGCTTGTACTGCTGACAAATTGCGGTTTCAAACTCAAACAGGCGTACTCTTTTGATGCAGATATACAAACACTGAGCATTGAATATCGCAGTGTTGATCCGGCCTTTATCCATGCGCTGAAAAAATCGCTGCTCGCACAAGGTATTCAAATTCAAGCTTCTGCGCCGACGCAACTGAATATTTTAAATTATAAAACCACTCGACAAGCCGCATCGGTGAGCGCCAGCAATGCAAGGCAAACTGAAACCCGCATCACCCACAGTGTGAGCTTTTCACTCACTCAAGGCGACACCTTGTTGATCTCACCCTCAAGCATTTCACGTAGCGAAGAATACACCAACGACAACCGCAACATTTCTGGCAAAGTTGAAGAAGAACGCTTGCTATCGAGAGCACTCGATCAGGAACTGATTGAATTATTACTGCTGCGACTTGCCAACTATCAATCCACCATAACCGATACACACAGTGGAAATTAAAGCAGAACAACTCACTGCCACCCTCAACAAGGGGTTCGCCAAAGCCTACCTGATTAGCAGTGACGAATTTTTACTGCAAGAAGAAGCCTGTGAAGAAATTATTGCGCGTGCGCGTGGCGCAGGCTACACCGAAAAGGAACGTCTGATTGCTGAAAAAAACTTTTCATGGTCACAACTGGCACACGCCAACGCCACCCTGTCGTTATTTGGTGAAAAGAAAATCATCGACTTGCGGATTCCAAACGGCAAGCCAGGCAAGGAAGGTTCAGATGCCATCGTGCACTATCTTCAAAATGCCAGCGAGGATAATTTATTGCTGATACGCTGCCCCCAACTCAACCAGCAGGCACAAGGTGCCAAATGGGTGAGCGAAATCAAAAAACAGGGCGTGTTCTGTTTAATCTGGAAAGTTAAAACGGCACAACTGCCACGCTGGATTATGCAGCGCTGCAAACAGCGTCAACTCACACTCGAAGCAGAAGCTGCGCAAGCACTCGCCGAGCGCGTTGAAGGCAACCTGCTCGCCGCCCATCAGGAAATTGAAAAACTCGGCCTGCTCTTTCCTGAAAATGCCACCATCACGCTCAAGCAAATTTTGCAGAGCGTCGCCAATCATAGCCGCTACGATGTGTTTGAGATGGTGGAACTTTGCCTGCAAGGCAATGGCAAAAAAGCGCTGCAAATGTATCGTGGACTGAGAGAAGAGCGCACCGAATTACCCGTATTGTTCTGGGCGCTTAAAAATGAACTGGAAACCCTGCTGAAACTGTTTGAACTGTCCAGGCAAAGCTCTTTCACGCAGGCCTGTAACCAGTTAAGAATCTGGCAAAACAAACAGGGTTTGTATCAACAGTGTATGAAGCGCTTGAGCCAGACCTTTGTTCAAACACACATCATTCAGTTGTCTGTGCTCGACAAGGCCATCAAAGGTCAAATCAGGGAAAATGCCGACACGCTGTTTGAAGCGCAATTACTCGCGCTTTCCGGTATTGAATTGCAAGGGGCTGCGGCGAATTAGAATTCCAGCTTGAAGCCTACGTTCAAACCTTCGTCCATATCGAATTTGGGGCCACCAAAATCAACGCGGATTTTTCGATAACCCATGTGCAAAATCGCACGCTCTATTACTTCCACTTCCAGGCTGGCGTGGTACATCAACAGGCTTTCCAAATCGTTATTGGAAGTAACCGAAGGGCCATAGAAAACTTCGCCGCGTAAAGCCAGCGCATTGAATTGTGGCAGCTTGTATTTGACAAAACCGCCCAAGGCCAAAGAGCCGCCGTCATTGCCCTTACCGTCAGTCATCACCATCGCAATTTTGCCGCCCACACCTGCTGTGAAGGTGTGCTCACCAGAACGCAAATCATCGCGCATCATCAAATCGATTGAAGCCACCTGCCCTGTATCTTCCTCATGCAAAAGGGAGCCTCCCGCAAACAAGCCCTGCCCCAAATCCACCAGATACTGTCCTGCGACTGCATCATTACTGATGTTCACATCAAGCAAATCGGCTTTCGCCTGCAACAAAAAGCTCAATGAAAAAGCACACACTAAAAAAGCTGAAATTCGCTTCACAAGATAGTCCTCTGTGTTTTAATGAATGAAAGGAAGTCGCGTTAGTTTATACAAATAATTTTTAAGTCTCCAGTTGCACAGGTCACTGCACTTAACTTGCTGCCATGCGTAGCCAGCGTTATGATGCAAACACATACCCAAAATGATAACAACAGGTAAACAGAGCCTTATGTCCAGCCCCATTGTTGAAGCCGACGTTGCAGCCTATCTCGAAAATCATCCAGAATTTTTTTCACGACATGCCGAATTACTCACACAGATTTCTGTGCCCCACCAAAGTGGTGAAGCGGTGTCACTGGTGGAAAAACAAATCAAGGTGCTCAGACAAACCAACAAGGATTTAAAGGCGCGTTTTAATCAACTGATTGAAATTGCCCGACAAAACGAACAGCACTTTGAAAATACACGCAAACTGTTGATTGAACTGATTGATTTTAAAAACAGGGCAGGCAGCATCGAGGAATTGTTTGAAATTTTTGAACTGCGCTTCCCTGGTACCTTGGCTGCCAGTGAATTCAGCATCATCGTGCTGGATCGCGAACTTGATGCACAACACGCCAAACTCACTCGCCTGAAGAGCATGAACAGTCGCACCCTGAAAGAAAAATTACCGCGCTTTCACGAGATGAAACACGCATTTTGCGGTGCACTCACCAAAACCGATCGCGAAGTGCTGTTTGGCGAACACGCTGCATTGATTGCTTCACTGGCGGTGATTCCGCTTAACTACAAGCACATGAATGCCTTGCTGGCGATTGGCAATTTCAACGAAAGCCATTTCCATAAAGGCATGGGCACCATGTTTCTCGATCACATCGGCGAAGTGATTAGCCGTGTTCTGAATGAATTACTGGAAACGCCTGCCCGACAGTCCATCGCGGTCTAGGCAAACCCCAAGGCGATGCAAAGCCAAATCGACACCTTTCTTCAACATCTGCACACAGAAAGACGGCTGTCACAAAACACTGTTTCTGCTTACCAAAGAGATTTAAGCAATTTTGCAGAATTTCTTGCGCAGAAAAATGTGCAAGAAGCCAAACACATTCATCAAAATCACATTCGCCTTTACAGCAGTACCCTGAGATTAAAAAAACTTTCTGGCAGCAGCATTCAAAGAAATCTTTCGAGCATTCGCAGCCTGCTCAACTTTTTGTTAGCGCATGGCGAAATCAAACTCAATCCTGCCAATACCATCAGCGCACCCAAAGGCCAAAAAAAACTTCCCAAAACACTTGATGTTGATCAGGTATCACAACTGCTGTCCGAATCACCCAATCAGAATGACGCACTTGATTTACGCGATCACGCGATGATGGAATTGTTCTATTCATCAGGCTTGCGTCTTTCTGAACTGAGTAGCCTGAACATGAACAACATTGATTTGAAAGCACAGCAAGTGCGCGTCACGGGTAAGGGTAACAAAACGCGCGAAGTGCCACTGGGTTCCAAAGCCATTGAAGCACTGCAAAAATGGTATCAGGTACGAGCACCCTTGATTAAAAATGATGAACAACGCGTATTCGTGAGCCAGCACGGTTTGCCTTTAAACAATCGCAGCATACAACTGCGTTTGAAAAAATGGGCGCAGGAAAAAAGTATTGGCACTCATCTTCACCCCCACATGCTCAGACATTCCTTTGCGAGCCATTTGTTAGAATCGAGCAGTGATTTACGCGCGGTGCAGGAATTGCTTGGCCATACCGATATTTCCACCACACAGGTTTATACCCATCTCGATTTTCAACATCTCGCCAAGGTGTATGACAAAGCGCACCCGCGTGCCAGAAAACAACCAGAGCAATAAGCCTGCATGAAACGCCTGCTCACCTTTGATTTGGATAATACCCTTTGGCATGTCGATGAAGTGATTCGTCGCGCAACCAAGGTGCAATTCCAGTGGCTTGCTCAACACTATCCGAAAATTCTTGAGCAAAACACTGAAAAAGATTTTCTCAACTTTAGAAATCAAATTATTGCCAATAACCCGAACATCATCGCTGACTTAACCAGCTTGAGAAAACAAACGATGGTAATGGCAGCAATCGCTGCGGGCATTTCAAAGCCTGAAGCACAGGCGCTTGCCGAACAATGTTTTAAAGTATTTTTTGAAGAACGCAATAAAGTAGTGTTATTTCCCGATGCACACGAAACCCTCGCCAAACTTTCCAAAGATTACACGCTGATAGCCCTGAGCAATGGAAATGCTGATCTGGAAGTGATTGGTATCAAAACCTATTTCACTGCACATTTTAAACCGACCGATGCAGGTGCAGCGAAACCACACCCCGCTATGTTTGAACTTGCGCTTAAAACCGCACAGTGCAAAGCCAGCGATAGCATTCATATTGGCGATGATTTGGTGTGCGATATTGAAGCTGCAAAAAATCTTGGCTTTATCACCATTTTTGCCAACACACTTAAAAAGCATAGTCCTGAAAGTGAACAACTTGCCGATGCCAGCATTCAGGCATTACACGAATTGCCATGCGTGATTGAAGGTTTGTTGAGCGCCTAGAACTACAGGTACGAAAATACCCTTATTCTTAATTGCTTCGCCCGTTTCACAATCTGTACATCAGTTTCGAAAGCCGCTAGTTTTGTCATTTTCACACCTTAGAAACTTGCTCACTTTTCGTAATGATAACGACAGGAAATGATAGTTAGCTGGCTGTCATCTACGACATAAACCAGACGGTTGGTTTCATCAATACGCCTTGACCAGAACCCACTCAGGCTCTCCCTTAATGGCTCAGGTTTGCCTATGCCAACAAACGGTGAACGCTGTGTATCAATAATCAGCTTGTTAATACGTTTCAGCGTTTTCTTGTCCTGTGTTTGCCAATATAAATAATCAGACCAGGCTTCTCGTGTCCATGAGAGTATTTCAATCATTCATCAATCCGTGTTGTGTGGTTTTTCCGCTACGATATTGTTTGATGGATTTTGACAGGTGCGTGGCATTTGCCGAATTTTTCAGCAAATGAACGGTTTCCATCAGGCTATTAAAGTGATCCAGAGACATAACCACCGCATCTTCTGCGTCACGACGGGTAATCACCGTGTAGTCCGCATCAGCAGCTACCTGATCAAAAACATGTTTTAAATTATTTCTGGCATCAGAAAAGTTAATGACTCTCATAGAGTGCGCCTTAATTACTTGTGCTGTAAATAGCACAAGTATAATCTGTACAATATATTGTGCAAGTCTTGATTAGGGCGTATCCCTTTCAACAATTCAAGCACCCATGTTTTGTTGCACTTCAACAAAACCCTTCCATAAAAAAGGGGGCCGAAGCCCCCTGTAACACACACTAACTAAAGCTTGAAACTATTTGTTTACAAACTCTGGGTAAGCTTCCATACCGCAATCTGTAACGTCCATTCCTCGGTATTCTTCTTCTTCAGTTACACGAATACCAACAGTGGCTTTGATAATAGCCCAAACAATCAGGCTCACACCAAATACCCAAGCGAAGATGGTCGCTGCGCCAACGATTTGACCAAGGAAAGTTGAATCAGAATTGGTGAGCGGCACCAACATCAAACCGAGGAAACCAACGGTACCGTGAACAGAAATGGCACCGACCGGATCGTCGATTTTCAGCTTGTCCAGACCAATAATCGAGAACACCACCAGCACACCGCCAGCAGCACCAAACAAGGTAGCTAACAAGGCAGTTGGAGTGGAAGGTTCTGCTGTAATAGCCACCAAACCAGCCAAAGCACCATTCAATGCCATGGTTAGATCGGCTTTACCAAACAGCAAACGCGCGGTAATCAGTGCAGCGATAGAACCACCCACTGCGGCTGCGTTCGTGTTCAAAAACACCATCGCGACAGCATTGGCACTCGCAGCATCACCCAGCTTCAATACTGAACCACCGTTGAAACCGAACCAGCCCATCCACAGAATGAAAGTACCCAAAGTTGCCAAAGGCAGGTTGGCACCAGGAATAGCGTTGATGGAACCGTCTTTGCCATATTTGCCTTTACGAGCGCCTAACAAAATCACACCTGCTAATGCCGCAGAAGCACCCGCCATGTGTACAATGCCTGATCCAGCAAAGTCAGAAAAACCAAGCTCACCCAGGTTAAACAGGCCAAACACATTATCACCGTTCCATGTCCATGAACCTTCCATTGGATAAATGAAACCGGTCATAACAACTACGAACGCCAGAAAAGGCCACAGTTTCATACGCTCGGCGATGGCACCGGAAACGATGGACATGGCCGTTGCGACGAACACCACCTGAAAGAAGAAATCGGAAGGTGCTGCATACACAGAATCACCATGAAAACCGTTTTCCGCTGATGCTGCCAGCACTTCATCAAGCAGCGTTTCGCTGTCACCAGCAATGCCTGACAGGAAAAATTCACCACCGTACATAATGGCGTAACCACACACCATGTACATCACACAGGATATTGAAAACGATGCAATGTTTTTGGTGAGAATTTCTGTGGTGTTTTTCGAGCGCACCAAACCTGCTTCAAGCATGGCAAAACCTGCCGCCATCCACATGACCAGCGCACCGCACACTAAAAAGTAAAAAGTATCGATTGCGTATTGCAATTCATAAATTTGATTTTCCATGGGGAATCTCCGCTAAGTTGGGTTGAATTAAATGGCGTCTGAACCGGTTTCGCCGGTTCGGATACGAATGACTTGTTCCAGACTCGATACGAAGATTTTTCCATCTCCTATCTTGCCCGTATTGGCAGCCTTGCTGATTGCCTCAATCACCTGCTCAGCCATTTCACTGGTAGCAGCTACTTCAACTTTCACCTTCGGTAGAAAATCGACTACATATTCAGCACCGCGATAAAGTTCGGTGTGACCTTTTTGTCGCCCGAAACCTTTAACCTCAGTTACTGTAATTCCCTGTACACCTATATCAGATAACGTTTCCCTGACGTCATCCAGTTTGAATGGTTTAATAACCGCAGTTATTAGTTTCATATTGTTTCTCCCGTTTTGAGCACAAAAATCGTTTGATTTCCAGTTCGGACTTTTTAAAAGTTCGACTGCATTTCCAACGGGAGCTTTTGTTACAAGGTTTTACTTCCTGTTACATCGCCTTGCTGATACTCAACGTCAAAAACTCAGTCTCAACCTTTGTTTTTGTAACGTGATCCAGATTACTGGTGGTAGCGGCAATCCCCAGCTTCAAGCCTCCTGCATGCTTGCTGAAGCCAATCAAGGCGTCGTTTACTTCATCCAGCCCCTTGATTGAGCTTTGCCCTGCTGCCAGAGTCATTCCAACAGCGCCGGGCAGGTTGATTTCAGCTTTTACCCTCAGGTAATTTTCTGATTCACCCACATCGGGACTGCCCAGATATTGGTAATAAGTCAGACTTAAACCTTTATATGAGCCCTGCAACATCAACTCTTCAAAATCAGGGGTTGCCTTTGGATATTCGTAACGAATGTAGGCAAACCCCAGACCAAAATTGTTAAAGTCGTAGGTGTATCCCGCGTAGAAATCCAGTTCTACATTGTTGGAAGCTTGAGCCCCTTCTACATTGGAAGCCCAGATTCCAGAGTAAAGTCCATTTTCCAGATTCAGATCAAAACCACCCTGTATGGCAGGATTGGTGTTGTTCCGATCAATACCCCGCCAAATGTAGTGGCTTGCCAAAGTGATGTTACCTTCCACACCCGCTAACAACGGCGTGCTCGTACCACCTAACAAAACCACACCCAGAAGGGTACTGTTCAGCACCTTGTTTCGTCGCTTCATGTTTTTCTCCAATGAGTAAAAGCCAGAAAGCAGGTACCTCAACTTCAAAGCGTGCTATCAAAGCAGGCCGTGAAAGCTGTACCTGATAAAGAGCAGGAAGTGTGCCACCTTTAAAAACTGTTATCAAACCAATGACTTAGGGAACTTTTTTGCAAAAGTGTGTGATGCAAATAAACACCCTGCTTTTAAATCGTGCGCACCTGAAGCAGGAAGCACCAATTCAGCACACACTGTGCACCATATTGATGCGTACCATCTATAACTCGTTCGAAGCCGCTTCACTGCTGGCCGCATGTTAGACTTGCGCCTTGGCGCACACAATAGAAGCCCCTGATGAATCACCCACAGCCCTGCAAAATTCGACCAGCCAAAGTAAGCGAACTGGATTACCTGGGCTATATCGAAAAAACAGCAGCGCAGCTTTATCCACCACAGCGCATTCCCCAGCCACCACAATCCCTGCCCCTGCGCGTGCTGAAAAAAGCATTGAAAGAACAATTACTGTTTGTTGCGGAAATTGAAAATCAACTTGCGGGTTTTGCCAGTTGCCACAGCTATCAAACCTTTTTACACCTCGATGAAATTTCGGTGCTGCCTGAATGGGGAAGAAAAGGCATTGGCAAGGCGCTGATGACAGCAGTCATTGAAGCAGGCAGGCAACGCAAACTACACGCATGCACGCTCACCACCTTTGAAGACCTTGAATGGAATGCACCTTTTTACCAAGGTCTGGGTTTTGAAATACTCAGCGGCTCAAAAATTCCACACTCTGTTGAACTGATATTGTGGGAAGAAAAAAATATCGGCTTAATCCATCGCGTTGCGATGATAAAAATAATTAACTAGCGATGAGAAGTGAGTGCAGCCAATAGAAGCTGACGATAAATACGCTCCTGCAAATTTCTGGGCGTATGCAAATCCATGCGTTGCAGGTGGGCTGAAAAACGCTGTTCTTCCTGCTCGCTCACCACCAGATTTCTTGCGATATTTAAAAAACCTTTGGGTTTAATGTGTGCTTTTAACCACGTTAACGCCTTCATCAAATCTTTTTCTACATCGGTAAAATCACTGCCCAGCGGGAAATCAGGAAAATGCCCTTTGCCTTGCATGAATTCAAACACTGTTTTTAATTTTTCAGGCAGGTTGTTTCGATACGACTCAGGAATCTGATAATTTTTTTCCAGTTTTCCCGCCTGTTTTGCCTGCTCCATGAGCGCACTTTGAAAACGCGAGTCGCAGATATTCAACATGCGTTTGATACATTCGGCATCTGCCTGCCCACGCAAATCGGCAATACCATATTCGCTAACAAAAATATCACGCAGGTGTCTTGGAATAGTGGTGTGACCATAAGACCACACAATGTTGGAACTGATTTCACCACCACTTTCGCGTGTGGCACGCAACATCACAATAGACCGTGCGCCTTCCAGTTCATGCGCCTGCGCCACAAAATTATATTGCCCGCCCACACCACTGAGCACGCGCCCGTCTTCCAGTTGATCGGCAATGCCTGCACCTAGCAAGGTTGCTGAAAATGCAGAATTGATAAAGCGTGCATCGACACGATGCGCACGTTTCATCGCTTCATCACCATGCAAAGCGTTGACAAAGGAAATGTTGAGCATGTCGATTTTGGCAAGCACAGTTTCATCAAGGCTGCGTAAACTGTGATACATAGACAAAGGGCCAAGAAAAAAACCTGCGTGCAAAACAATCGCTCGCCCTTCCTTGTCGTATACGGTTCTACGAATAATATTTTCTTGCAGAAGATGCAAAATGCCGTTGGTCAACATTTCGGTACAGCCGTACACGCCTTGCCTGAAAGATTCAATACCGCCTTCTTCGTCTATCAAACGGGTTTGCTGTTTTAAAATATCTGTCGCGTGCAGGGCTTGCTGATAATCTGCATTATATTTATCACGCACAAGCAAGGTGTGCGTTAAAGCATCGCCCAATGCACCAATACCAATTTGTAGAGTGCCGCCATCTTTTACAAGGCAGGAAGCATTCAAACCCACAAAATATTCCGTCATATTCACGGGCATGTTAGGCATCGAAAACAAATCGGTATGGCATGAAGCATCATTCACCAATACATCAACCTTGCTTTCATCGACCAGTGCATGATTCCCCATAAAAGGCAGTTGTTGATTCACCTGCCCAAGCACCAGAATTTTCTCGCCCGCACGCTTTCTCTGCTCAACCAGTGGCAATAAATCGAGCGACACTTCGGGATTGCTTGACATGCTGTAGCAGCGTTTACCATCTATCACTTTTTCTGCAAAGGTTTGTGCCAACACATTCACTTTGTGCAAATTTATATCCCGTGCTGCATGGGTATAATTGGTGCTCATATACTGCTGTTGCACATAGCGATTGCCAAGCTCGGCACCAGGTCGCACAAAAAATTCATGTACTTGAATATTGTTTGGCAGTGTTCCTTTTCTAATCGCCGCAATGTAATCCAGCGGCACATAGTTGCCGTAAATTCTGTTGACAAAGGGATTCAGAAAGCGACTCTCCAAACCTGTTTTTCCTTTGGGTTTATCGAGTGAAAGCGCAGTGAAAATGGTGAGCTGAATGCTGCTGTCTTTGCAGGCAGCCTGATACAAGGCATTCACCAGTTGATTGGGTTTTCCCAAACCCAAAGGAATGCCCAAACGAATATTTTTTTCAGTAAATTCGATAATGTAGTCGGCTGCGCTGTGAACGCTTTCAAAAAGTTTCATGCTGCACCCGCAAAATTTTCCGTTTAAAAATTATTGTTGTTCTGGCGGCAAATGTACGCGCAATCCGTCCATCATGTCACTCACATGAATCTGGCAACCCAAACGGCTGTTTTCTTTTCTGTGTAACACTTCATTCAGCGTTTCAAGTTCCTGCCCTTTCGCTGGCGGTACACCCAAACTATTTTGTTGTTCCTTATCAATATAACAGGAACAGGTTCCGCACACACAAATACCACCACACACGGCATCAATACCAGGAATACCATTCGCCACTGCGCCTTCCATCAGCGTGTCGCCGTTGCTGACATCAACTTCATGTTCTGTACCATCGTGTTCAATATAAATAATCAAAGCCATGTTTCTGTCTCTCACTTAACAACGTATTCACCCATACTAACACTTCATTCCCATGCCAAATATCATTAGAATGGACGACACAGGGAAGCAACTCACATAAAAGGATTCAAGCATGTCACTCGCGATTGTGCACAGTCGTGCGCTGTGTGGTATTGAAGCGCTCCCCGTTACTGTCGAAGTTCATCTCACCAACGGTTTACCTTCTCTGTCGATTGTGGGCTTGCCCGAAGCCGCTGTGCGCGAAAGCAAAGACAGAGTACGCAGTGCGATTATCAATTCAGGTTTTGAATTTCCGCGCAGAAAAATCACCATCAATCTTGCACCTGCCGATTTACCCAAGGAAGGCGGACGTTACGATTTGGCCATTGCGCTCGGCATACTCGCGGCTTCCGAACAAATTGAAACTGAACAGCTTTTGCAGACTGAATTTCTCGGTGAACTTGCATTGTCTGGTGAGCTTCGTGCTGTCTCTGGTGTACTGCCTGCCTCCATCGCCTGCAAACAGGCACAACGCCATATTTGTGTTGCACCGCGTAACGTCATCGAAGCGTGTTTGCCTGAACAGGTATGTGTAATTTCAGGTAAAAGCTTGCTGGAAGTGTGCAATCACTTGCAAGGCGAAATCAATTTACAGGTGGCAGCCCAACAGCATGTCGCACCGCCTGCGCCCATTCTGTTTGATTTGGCCGATGTGCGTGGGCAGGAACGTGCCAAACGTGCGCTCGAAGTTGCCGCCGCAGGATTGCACAACCTGCTTTTTATTGGCCCACCTGGTACAGGCAAAACCATGCTCGCTTCACGCCTGCCTTCGATACTGCCTGAACTCGGCAGCGAGGCTTCCATTGAAGTCGCCAGCATTTATTCCATTCATCAGAAAGGTGGCTTGCATACGCATTGGCAGCGTCGGCCTTTTCGCAATCCGCATCACACAGCTTCGGCAGTGGCTTTGGTGGGTGGCGGCTCCAATCCGCGCCCGGGTGAAATCTCACTTGCGCATCATGGTGTTTTATTTCTCGACGAATTCCCCGAATTCGATCGCAAGGTATTGGAAGTGCTGCGAGAGCCGCTGGAATCAGGAGAAATCCACATCTCCCGCGCTGCAAGGCAAGTACGCTTTCCTGCCAATTTCCAGCTGATTGCTGCGATGAACCCTTGTCCCTGTGGTTATTACGGCAATCCTGCACGATGCAGTTGCAGCCCCGATCAGGTACAACGCTATCGCGCCAAACTGTCAGGCCCCCTGCTTGATCGCATCGATTTACACGTTGAAGTGCCCATGCTTGCCAAAGAGGATTTTCTAAGCGCTGACAAAACCAAAGCGGCAGGAGAAAGCAGCAGTGCTGTGCGTGAACGTGTTATTCGTGCCCATGCAAAGCAACAAACTCGCCAACAAAAAAATAATGCACAACTCGAAAACAAGGAACTTGAACAACACTGTCAGTTAAAAACTGAAAGCAGGCAACTTTTAAATCAGGCGATGGAACGTTTGAACTTTTCGCCGCGTGCCTATCACCGCATTTTGAAAGTCGCACGCACTATTGCCGATTTGGAAGGCTCTGAGCACATCGAACAAAAACATCTGGCCGAAGCGATTAGTTTCAGAGCCTTGGACAGGAAATGAAGAGCCTTGTCGTGGATATTCCAGATTCAACCGCCTTCATCCGTTTACGGCCAGCCGCCTACCTATTTAGAATCATCCCAGCAACAAGAAGTACACCTGTAAAAGCGAGTTGGTAAAAGGGCAGGATTATAAATAACCATCCGCTTTGAGGATCTGGATATGCAAAAAAGCCGAGCCAGAAAAAGTATAGCCCAAAAGCCATAACCGCCAGGGTAGAAATAACCAGGGTAGCTGGCCAATAACGCCAACTGAATGCACGCCGAGCAAGCAACACAAGCGCCACATAGGGCAAAACTGTCCACACGATGGCGATAACCAAAAAGGGAAGCGACCCGGATTCCGCGTCTCCTGCTGCGTAAATAACAAACCCTGCGGTCAGCAGCCCTCCAACAATCGCGATGATTTGTGTCATGTTTTTTAAAAGCATCTCATATCCAGTGAACTTTCATGTGGTCAAACTATAAGCTCACATGCTTGTGCATAAAAGCAGAAACTTGAAGTTGTCCGAAACATGGAATGGTTATAAATCTTTTTCAATTTCTTTACCATACCATAACCTTAAAATATTGGCGCAGCTTTGCTGCGTCCATGTAATTTAACTTGTTAACTACCCTTATTGCCATTGCAGCTTTAAGTCACGATGAGACTGGGCACAATCTCTTAGATACATATTGATTAAGCCTTGATATGGAATACCTTTTTCTTCGGCCATATTTTTAAAATACTCAATTGTATCTCCGTCAAGACGAATCGTTATTTGCTTTTTGAGCTTGGCTGCATATGGGTTTGGCTTTGAGTCTGTAAAATCATAATGTTTACGCATGGCGGAATTCCTCATAAAGATTACGTTCTTGTTTATCTGCTTTACGTGCTGAAATGATACGAATTTTCTCACCCTCTCTTACACAATGGCAGACAACCAAAAGGCGAGAATGGATACTGGTACCAAGAAGGATAAACCTATCCTCATCTTCTGAGTGCTCAGGATCAGCAATGATTCGAGCGAATTGATCGGTAAATATAGTTCTAGCCTCTTCAAAAGAAACTTTATGCTTCTTTTGATTTGCTAAATTTTTCTTGGAATCCCATTCAAACTCAATATCATCCATAACTACATTGTAGTTATATTATGATTATTTGCAAGATGCCAGCTTCAATCAGTAGTTAACGCCGCAAACAACCGCGCAGCTATGCTGCGTCCGTGTGCTTTGCCTTGTTAAAAGTTGATTGCTCTAAACGCTCTGCTAACCAAACTTTTATAATTGACTGACGTGTAACACCCAATCGAGCCGCCTCTTTATCAAGGTACTCAATCATCCAAATTGGAAAATCGACGTTAACCCTTTTTTGTTCTTGGTTGGGGCGTCTTATTGTGGATAAATCTAAATCACCAATGATGTCAGATTTATTATCATCAAATTTTTTATCAAGATTTTTAGCTTTCATAGATTGCCACCTCTGTTTCTCTAGATCGCCTGACAGAGATAATCCTTATATTGTCATCGCGATAGGTAATAACAGCAGACCAATGTTTAAAGTCGATTCCGTGTTTATCCTTGTTGGATTGGCTTTTTTTGCTGTCAAATTCAAATACATGCATGGTATATAAATTATACCATTATTATATTCATTGCAAGAGTAAAAGAGACTTTTAACGCCCCTATTCTGGCGCCAACATACTTTGGTCGCTCAGGAACTGTTTGTTATGTGCTTTCTGGATCAATCTCATCTTCACGCAGCAAAGCGCTGCCCCTGCGAACAGTCAAGATTTCGATCAGCTTTGCTTTATCATCAATCGAATAAATAACACGATAGGCGCCATGCATAATCTCTCTGATGCGATCAATTCCAAACTCCGGGACTTTGCGACCACTGCGAGGATGTTTGGGCAAACGCTCAACACGCTCGAAAAGTTCAAGAACCCAATTCTCTGCAGCAGCTGGCTTATCCAGAGCAATGTAGCTTGCAATTTCGTTGACTCGCTCAAGTGCGAGCGGGGACCAAAGCAGCTTCACTTGCGCAGAGCCTTCAAGACCATTTCTTTGGCTTTGCTATGAGGAATGCCCTTCCCGGCCTTAAGCTGAGCTTCAGCCAGATATACATCCTCCAGCAATTCCAGGCGCTCCTGCATTCCCTGATATTCGTGAACCCCAACCAGTACTGCTACGCCCCGGCCACGTTGGGTAAGCACTACAGGGCGACCAGTTTCGGTTACTTGCCTTACGAATGAGGCTATTCCTGCCCGGAAATCAGACAAAGGACGGATATCTTCATCAAAGCGTAGTTTTGACACAATCTTCTCCTTGTACGTTAGAAAGTACTGTTAATTGTACTTATTCAACCCCGAATAAGGCAAGGTGTAATGGCGCGGGGCACATAACGCCCTGCTAACGCGCGAGCAAAAGCGCAGCTTTTGTGAGTCCACGCGTTTAGCAGCTTGTTATTGGGGTTTAAATTGTTTACTAAAATTAACACGACAAGCCCGCTTAATTGTATTTTTTGTTTTTGCTTTTCAGCGGCTCGCCGCTGTGTGTTTTGACTTTAATCTAGCGGCCTCAGCCGCTTGTAAACTTTAAGCTGCCTTGCAGCCAACCTTTTTACCTTGTTCAGAATTACACGACCAACTTTATTTTGAGATTTTAGTTGAGTCACATTAAATCTTGGTAAAAACCCTCTACTGAATTTTTGAGATTACCGAATCTTAAATGAACTTCAATTTTCGAGTATTAAACTTTAGCCCAATAACGCCCCAAGTTGCGGCGCAGCTTTGCTGCGTCCAACTGCAACCTTGGCTTGTTATACCTTTTATGAAAGAAGAGTGATAACCCAGTTGAGAACATTTATTAAAACTCCTCGTGCTGTTTGACTAAATGTTGGAACTAAAATCAATAGAATAGTAACAACTACCCAATAAACTATTTTACCTGCAAATATACTTATAATACCGTTACGCATAACCTCTATAGGTGTAGGTTTGCCTATATTTTTAATTGGTGTAGACCAAAATTTATATACCTCTTCACCTTTTGATGTAACTTTCAAATTTCTATAATTCCCATCAGCACAAGATTCACCACTGATATAACCCGAGGAAATTAGATGGAGGATAGAATTATATGCATTATCTTTTTTCCAATCATCGGTACCTCTCCTTATTACTGATACCTTAAATTCATTCGTTTCAACAATTATTCCATCCCTTATTTTCTCAAATAACTCCATGTCCATAACGAATCTCAAAAATTAAAAAGGGTATAACGCAAAGCTAAGGGGCGGCTACAAGCGGCGCGTAAAATGCGAAGCATGCGCCGATTGGAGACGTCCAGTGGCGCAGCCACGGCCTTGAGCGCCTTGTTATGCCTTTTTGTCTATTAAAAAAATGAATTCTCTATTGGGCTCATCTGCATCTCTCAGCCATTCATTTGTCCACTTCATATCAGCCATTACATTTTTCTTATAGTCGAGTTCAATGGTTTTAATAAGCTTCCCATGCCTATTTAGAATCTCATTCAACTCTTCTGCTGTAGCTTTTCCTCCAGAACTGTACGAAAGCGCAACATACTTTGCATTTATAGATTCGATAAGCCTGTCTATTGCTTTTACAGCAATAAAGTGCCCTTCATCATCTTTCCTGAATTCTTCGAATACTGTTGCAGCGACTTTATCTGAGGTATCTTCCCTTCGAAGTGCTGCACCAAAAAGTTTTGGCTTATCATTTTTACAAATTGTTGCCCAAATATGGTAATAAGAAGCATATCTAACTCTTGATGGAGGCATTTTTTCATTGTTCGAGCCATATGGCGGGTCTAGATATGCAAAATCTACATTTACATTTTTAATTGATTCAAATATGTCGCCTTTCAGAATCGTATTGTCTTGTGTATTTTCAAATACCTTTGGAATTTTTAATTTCATTTCTTTATAAGAGCGAGTCGACCAATCTTTTAAGTAAGATGTGAAATGCCCCAAAGTGCTGTCGACTTCGTCCATGGCTAGAATTAGGCTAGTAATAGCAACTGCTTTTTCAATTTCTCCAAGTTTTAATGCATCTATTTCTTCACGAATAGCATCTAGTTTTCTAGTGTTATGAACTTGCCATGGCTTTTTTAATCCATCTTCCTGTACTGCTGCACCACTATAATCTTTGCCGCCATAATTTTCTGTGAACCATCCATCTTTCCCTTTTATTGAATTAAGGTGATTAATTAAATCTTTGTACTCTGATGCTTTCTTTTTATTTTTTAGGTAACAGACTCCAAAAACATATGACCACTCAGATATATCATTGCTGGTTACTTTGAAGCCAGACTTTGCTAATGCCTGCGAAACTCTGGTTGTCCCCGAGAAGCCATCAAAGACAGTTTCTACAGTAAGATTGTCAAAAAGCGACAAAATATGCGGGAGAAGCTTTAATTTCGAACCTGCATATTTAACTCCCTGAGTATCAGGAATATCGAGAATTGCATTATCAAAGAGTGAAATTGTTGAGTTACGCATTTATACCATTTACCTGTTTAAGTCTTACAATATCGCTCTTAATTTCTTCAAGTGCCGTTTCATGCCCTTTAGCACTTGAGACAAGAGCATGAGAAAACAATTTTACTAAAACCAAGTTGTGCGAGTAGTCAATCCAGCCATTTGTAACGCTATTAAAATACGGAAGAGCATTCTTGGTGTTAGTCCACAAGCCTCTCTGTAAGGCATTTGCAGAGGCATTACCATACCTTACTTCGCATATATAGTTGTCTTTTTTATCAAAAAATCTATACGCAGGGTGTTTTCTGCCTGAACCTTCTGTTGCTTTCATGATGTACGCGGTAGAGTCTCTAGCTAGTTCCGCGTCAAAAACTAAGATATTGCATCGTTGCTTTTTCTCATCATAAATAAGTGGCAGTACATTTATGTCGCTAAAACATGAAAACTCTTTTGTTGCAAAAATTGCTTTTATGGTTTTTTTGTCAGAAATTTGTTTCCCATGCTTTTCAAGCATGGGAAACATTTTTGATGTTTTATCTGTTGATAATTGTAACGGGCCATCCCCATAAGCTTTTAAGCTTATGGGGAACTTTTCGTTTGTAATTTCATTTTCTACGGTAATATCTTCTTCTTTAGATTTGGCTCTATAGAGGTCTTTTCCAACATGAATTGATTTGAAATCATACATGTATTGATTGATAAATTCTGAAATAGCTATTTCAGCAAGATCACCATGGGTTTTGTTTCCAATAAGGCGCATAGTAAATATATTGCTTAGCGTCATGGTTATTAAGGCTGGATGCTTCTTTACCAACAAGCTAAACCGTTTAGTGAAATCTTTATATGCATTTTTACTCACAAATTAACCTCATAATGTTGAAATTGGGAAAGGCATAACGCTCAAAGCAGCTGCGCGGTACGCGTCGGCTGCCTTTGCTTGTTAGCAGCCCACACCGGACTTGCGCGGCTTGCCGCACTGGCAAACCCGAACAACGGCAGGCTGCTTGTATTAAAAACTATACCAGCCAGCTGCGATACAGCGAGCCAACCGGAACCTGTAAAACTGTTAAGCGAAGCCAAGAAGAACAACGCTACCGCCTCAACCGTTTGTAGTAAACCCACAAACTGGCGACCTTTAACTTTTGGCGCTGCCGCTAAGAAAACCAAACGCGAGCGAAGCCGGAACAAAACTACTGACTAAAACCCTTGAAACCCGAACACCTGCTAACGCCGCGGTAAAAGGCGCAGCGTCAGCTGCGTCCAGTGGAGCGAAGCGAAACGGTTTTTAACCGCCTTGTTAGGCGTGCTTTTCTGCATGTGTATAACCCCAAATACATACACCAATTATCATAAAGATAACACCAACAATTATGGAACCACTATTCAGTAGACTAAAGCCGATACCTAGCAAGGAAATTGTTAAAAATGGTATAAGACCTACTATCGCGCAATATTTAAAATCTTGCATAAAGTCTTTCAGTTCGATTTTTTCGTCGTAATCATCCATATCTATCATTGACTCCATAATAAAGTGATATATCAATGAACCGATGAATGCTAACGAAGTAATTAACTTGGCGTATTGCAACTCAAATACATTAAATAAGATGTACAGGATTAATGCCAAAATGGAATAAAAAAGAAATATTATTATTAAATATACTTTCAATCTTGTTATTCCCTATTCGCCTAACGCTTGCAGCACGCGCGCCCATGGAATGGAGCCGTAGGCGCAATGTAATGGGCGTCGCCGTGCCTGCACTGGTTAGGCAGCGTCGTTCCCCTGATTTTTGCCCACGGTTGCTACCCCAGCCGCCGTGAGGAACAGCAAACCCGATGCTATTTGGATGATCCAACCACCAACTACCACACCACCGATAAACAAGAGACCGATCACGACGGACTTAGCGAATAAAGCATATAGCCCATAGATGAGAGCCCAAATTAGCACTAAGCCGCCTACTATACGAAGAATCCATCCCAGGCCAAAAAAGAACATGAAAAGCGTAGCTCTCATCACTTACCCCTTGTCTCCAAACGTCTAACGCTTATGTGAAGCCGAACTGCCAAGCAGGGTCGGCTTGAATGAATTATTAGGCGCTATCTGCCTCCGAGTACGGCTGCCATGTCATGCTCATAGTAAGCTCGTTCAGCACAACGTACATTGAATCTTTCAACGGCAGCGTTAAGGGCGTCCACTCGTGCGTTGACAGTTGGAAGCCTCGAGTTGTAATCCACAACGAGCCGCCGGTGCTCATTGACTAGCGAATTAAAGCCGTCAACGGATTGTTGACTGTACACGTCAACGCGAGACTCCATCGCTTTTATACGGTCCTCTAGCACGTTGATCTTGACCTCATCTGTCTGCAGCGAGGATTGGAGCCGCTCAACCGCATCCTCTTGTTCATTTATCTGATTCTGCTCAGTGACGCACTGCCTAAGCTGCTCTCTCGTCATAACAGGGCCGCTATGTCTAGTCCCAGCAGCTAGTCCGCGTCCACCAATACTGACACGTCGCCGTCGAGCTTCCGACTCAACCGGTAGCGCAAATGCAATCACCCCAAATAGTCCGAGCAGAAACGCTCTCCTTCCTACAAGCATCGGATACTCCTTCAGAAGTGCCTAACGCCGCAAGCACAGGCGAGCACGCAGTGCGAGTCCAGCGCAACTTGTTGCGCGATTGTGCCGTGCCTTGTTAAGTTTTTGATTTGTCATGATCGATTTTTCTTAATACCACGTGGATTGTTGATAAATAGAAGTAAAACATCCAGCTCAACCAAATTGCTGCATCATACGATGTTTTTTGTTTGTCATTATGATGACGTATACCGAAATTATTGGCTATATTGAAAAGATCATTTTCATCTTTGTTTGTTAAAAGCTCTTTTACTTGTGGCTTAAGATATTCGAGGACATCTGCTAAATCTCTAACTGCTTGCCTTCTATCGTCTATATTTGAACCATGCCTTCTAAATTTTGTGGTGGCGGCTTCTATCCGTGCGATTACATTACTGTCTTTTGATGGCACATCTGCGTTAAAGATATTTTCAAAGCCTTCTTCCGGTTTATGCAGTACTTCACCAGTTTCAGATAATACAAATTTTTTCTCATAGTGTTCTAAAACGGAATTAATCTTTTCTCTGAAAATTCTTTGACCCTCTTTTTTATTAAATGTCTCCCAATGCATTCCACAGTTACCCCAGCTATGCATTTGACCATCAATTGGTTTTGAAACATGTTGATATAAAAACTCTATAACATCTAATAAATCATCTTCTGAATACTTTCCGTAATACTCGGATACAGGCCAAAGATTTTTTTTGCGAATAGTTAATAACATCTCTAAATCTATATCTGGGACACTACCATTCACATACTCTCTATCAACACAATAAAATCCGAAAGCTTCGACAAAATATCCTTCGGTTTCTAATTGTGCATACAATCGTGAAAACAACTCTGATATGTCTTCTAGGGGAAGACCTTTTAGATTTTGGTTAGAGCCAATTCTCTGTGAATAATAATTATGTTTCATATCAAAATACTTAACGCCCCGCACACGGGCGACAAAACGCGTAGCGGTTTGGCGTCCGAGCACCGAAGGTGCGGCTGTGCTGCGGCTGGTTATGCATTTACAGTGCCTCGATTACCGCATTTTGATCAATATTATTTAGAACGAACGTAGACGCTTGTGCATAAGCATCAACTTTTGTTTTAGCTATTTCATTGTGCGTGCTAACCGTGCCATTAACAGAATATAAAACTGTTGCTACCCAATACCCACCAACTTGTTCAGTAATGAATATTTTATAGGTTTTACCATTTGTTGTTATTTTTCTTTCTTCGGTTTCTCCAATAAATGACATAAAACCTCCTTTAATAATCTATTATTCTTCTGAAAGAACCATACCCAAGGATGACCTAATTGCCTCATCCAATGATTTATTTAAACGCTTAGCCATGACAGGTGTTAAAACCGCAAAACTCTTCTCATCAAATTTGATGCAAATATTTCCCTCTTGATTCGGATACGCATCTCCTTCAGAAAAGTTTAATTCATCATACTTCGTAAAAAGTACTCCTGATATTTCTTCTTCCACGATTCACCTCAAACTTTAAATTGCATAACGCCTCAAACACCGGCGCAGCTTTGCTGCGTCCGAGTGCTTTGACTTGTTATGAGCCTATACGGCAAGCGCAAGTTGTTCATTTTTCTTAGTGTGTTTTTTAATAGGCTTCGATATTTTGCTAATTTTATCAATGTCATTAAGTAAGGCTATTAATGACCTACCTACAGCGTAAGCAAGATTAACGGGAACGGCATTACCAATTTGCTTATATTGTGCTGTAAGCGGCCCTGAAAACGACCAGTCATCTGGAAAGGTTTGAATTCTCGCGTACTCTCTAACTGTTAGTGGCCGAGTTTCTTCTGGGTGACATCTTTCGGTTTGCTTTTGTGCAGGAGAGCACGTTAATGTAAGGCTTGGTTCATCCCATGATAAACGCCTTGCCATTCCTGTTTTACCCCCGCCAAGAAAATAACTTTTCTGCATATATTCTCGTTGGAGTTTATCTGGCAAATCACGCCAATATCCTCCCTGTGGAACCTTGGAAAGTATTTCAGCTTTTCTTTTCGGATATTTTTGCCCTTCCGATGGTGGCACGTCTGTTGAATATAAATCCCCAGCTTTTAATGCATCTCGCATAGTCATAATTCGCTTGTAGGGGGATGGCCACTTAAATTCAACATAATCAGATATGTCTTTCCGAATTCCAATTAAGAAAAGTCGCTCTCTTTTTTGGGGAACTTGATAAAATACTGCTTTCAAAACTCGTGGTTCGACAAGCTCATAACCCAGTTCATCAATTACGCTCTTTATTGCCGCTAAGGTATTGCCATTTTCATGCTCAAGAAGCCCTCGCACATTTTCAGCGACTATTACTTTTGGATTTGTTTCTTTTACAGCGCGGGCAAATTCAAAGAATAAAGTTCCCCTTGTATCTTCAAACCCTAATTTTTTCCCCGCATACGAAAAGGCTTGGCATGGAAAACCGCCAGATAAAATATCAATTTGGTTTTCGTATTCGGTGAAATCAACATTTGATATATCGCCTTCTATAACATTCCATTTCGGACGATTTTCACGTAGTGTTTGGCAAGCATGCTTGTCAAACTCGTTTAACAATACTGATTTAAATCCTGCTTTTTCCATGCCCAAAGCAAGGCCGCCAGCACCCGCAAAAAGCTCAACTAATTTATACTTTCTCTTTGGCGTTATGTTTATTTCATCATCCCATTTGCTATTGAAAAGAACTTGGGCTTGCTCAAAATGTTCAATTTGTGTTCGGTGATAAACACGATAATTGTTATCAGGATGTCTTTGTGGAACAAGTGTTCCGTTGTTGTCCCATCGCCTAAGCGTCTCTTTGGAAATACTTAGTATGTCGGCTACTTGTGCGATTGAATAATACTCAGGAATCATCTCTATCTCCTCAAACATTGGTCATGGTTACAACTGTATATAGAGACAGTATTATTGTCAAACCTTATTCAGGGTTATTTATTTCTTTTTCTATTTCGTCTTTTAATTCATCCCCTATTTCTTTGAAAATAGCAATTAGCTCTTCGATACCAAATTGATTGTTTGAAACCTTTTTCCAAAGTTCATCACCAACCAGCAAATCTTTTCTGTCATAACTTCCTTTATGGTTGGTGTACTCTCCAGCATTTGGGTTATATGGAATTGCTATGTATGGCTGGAAATTAACATTTTGATCCTGGCTATAACGTATTGCTGCCCACATAAGCAGTTTTCTTTTAAGCGTTCTAAACTCTTTTTTGTTTGGTTTGACTGTTGTGATATCAATACAGATTTCAGTGCCGTCCTTAGTTTTGATATATACATCAACTGTTGCATCTGGGTACTCAACTGGTTCGGCCACAAAATTCTTAGATTTGTCCTTAATCGCTTTTAATTCACTTTCCCTATCCGGCGCATAACTTTTATCCTCAAGTAAAGAATGTATATAAGCTTGAGCAGCCGGACTCACATTACCTAATAATTTATACTGCGTTTCACACTCCCAGCCTTGGCTTTGGGCAAGCTTCTGTGAAATTTGCTCCCAAAGGCTCATTCCAAACTTTGTTTGATATGACTGTGCAATTTTAGCCGTTAGGCTAATTTTTTTACCGAATAGAGCAAGGAAAAATGGACTTACATCCCCATTTTCAATATCAGCTAATTTTTCTTTTACAACGTCAGAGCCAGATTTTTTACTCAATACATGCTCAACATGTTTCTTAATTTCTTTTTTGTTTATCAAAATGAATACCTTTTATTTATAGATTGGCTCATAACGCCCCGCCCACAGGCGAGCGTTAGCGAGTCCAGCGCAATTTATTGCGCGATTGTGCGGCGGCTTGTTATGTGTTTGTTTTGATTTGAACAAGGTAATCATCCCATAATGCTACACATTCTTTTGCTAACTCTAATGCATCAAGTGTTTTTTTATTACTCATAATTCGATATTTGCATTTCATAATACTTGCCTCATCACCATATCTTGAGGTGTATCTTTCTCGCCCACTTACATGAGGTTGATCTTCTGTACGAGTTGCGCGTGTTAGCTGGCAATGCTTTGACCCATTTGCCAAATCAGCACATACACTTAATGCTCTGTTTTTATTTATATATTCATCAATTTCTTTCGAGCTAATACCACGATTATTCAGGTGAATAATCCAATCCCTGACATGGTAGCAATGAATAAAAAAAGATATTACATCATCGTCGTAATATTCTTTATTGCTACCTGGCAATAATGGAGTCCCTTCATATATTGCTTCAATTCTCTTCAGATACCTTTTCACTATTTCAAATTGTTCCAAGGTTTTTAATCCTCTTACACATAACGCCTCACATAAGCCGCGCGAGCTTGCGAGCGTCGGGCGAACGAAGTGAGCGTACTTAATGTGATTGTTAGAGCATGCCAGCGACCAGCAAGGAGCCGATAGCCGCCTCCACGATTACCCCGCCCGCATTCTTGCTGCTGGAAGCCTGATCTAGAAAAATGGAGACAACGCGGGATATCGCCGCTAATAACCACGCCAACCCAACCGCAACGTAAACCTCTGACTGCTGAAACCACAAACACGCTGCACCCAAACCGATGAAAATCCCGCCGTAAGTGGCACGGATTTCCGAGAGCCCCAGCGCTCCCCCTGGGGTGACACCGACAAGAACAGCGACTTTTCGGGGAGCCACTAAGCCCCAAATTCCGAGAGCCAGCGTGCAGAAGGCGCCGAGAAGAGGAATGAATTCCATAAATACAGACTCCCCCTGTACTTTCAGTAAGCTCTAACGCCCGCAATAAACGGCGCGAGGAACGAGCGTCCGGCGACCGAAGGGAGCGAATTTAATTGCTTTGTTAGAAGCCATTAGCCACCCACCTTGTTGTACGCCATAGCAATAAACTCTTTAACTTGCTCAAACTCAGTTTCAGATGACACGGTGAATTCAACATCGCCGGTACCATAATGACCGATTGAGGTAACATCTCGGTAGTTTGGTGTACCATCAGGAATATCCGAAGGTTTCAGTTTGAGGAACAGTTTTATGTTCTTGCCTTTGACTTCCAAGCACGCAATATTCTGGGAGATTTTATAGGCGACATAAAACTTTTTCGGCACTTCTTCAATAGACTCATCCAAGCCGAGGATGAACTCACGGATCGTTGCTGTTAACTCCCGAATATCCTCACTTTTGCCTTCAAGTCTTTCATCAAATGTATAGGTCGCGGTAGCGCGAGTAAGGGCTGCTTTCTTACCTGCTTCGACCATAACAGGGTTTTTGTATCCGTTTTCCGTTGGCATGGTCGTGACAGAGGAAGCCGCTGACCTTGAAGAGTGGAAAACCTCCTCAAGATATATTGAGTCGTTGGAGAACAAGCGATATTTCCATAATTCGATATTTGCACCCATGACTTGCACAGCGTGCAAGTCATACTTTTTATAGTTGGGAGCTATACAGATCACCCTGACATCTGACCAATCAACTTTGACACCACTACCAAGCCGCTTTTGTACCGCAATCTCGAAATCACCTTTGTGATCTTGAATCCAGTGCAGATAGAAGAGGCTCTGGTTGATAAGCTCAGATGACTCGACTTTCTTGTATTCGATGATGACAGGATTATCTTCTTCCGACAAAGCAAGGCTATCAATTCGGCCAGCATGCTGGGCGCCTGTTGAGAACTCACTGGCAACAAACCGGCAATTGAAAACTGTTTCGAGATTCTTCTCAATCAGCGTTTGCAAATCCTTTTCCAGGGCAAAGTTTTTCTGCTCCACGGCAGACAACTTATCCCCTGAAATATCAAATATCGGCACTTGATGATTACTCCGTAGTTTCTTTGGCTTCTAACGCCTTGCTGTGCGGCGTTGCGTCAGCAACGTCCACAGCACAAGCAACTTGTTAGATGGCGCTGGGTTCATGGTCCGATTATGCAAAAGCCATTGCCAAAGGGGTCGGCGCAGATGGCTACTTGCTTTGGCTCTTCGTACTGTTGTTCTACAACCCCGCCTGCTTCTACAGCCCTGGTTAAAGTTGAATCAAAGTCAGATACGTGAAGATCCAGGTGAATAGGAGTCCAGTGACGGTTGTAGTTTCGTGTGGTTTCGGTTGGTGTGGGTTTCGTTCCTTGTGACTTCCCGTGCATGCAGATAGTTACATTGTTACCATCAATTACTGCCATTGCGGGAAACGGGCGCGATTTCTCGACCCAGCCGAAGACTCCGCAATAGAATGCCACCCCTGCATCTAAATCGGGAACATCAATGCTGATGTTGACGGTGCTGACTGTATCCTGCTTCATTGCGACTGCTCCTACGACATCTAACGCCGCACGCACAGGCGAGCGCGCAGTGCGAGTCCAGCGCAACTTGTTGCGCGATTGTGCCGTGCCTTGTTAACTGATAAATAACTTAAGCAATAAAACATAACCTACCAGTGTTGCCGCTACTTTAAGCCAAAAGAATGCAAGTGGAGCCCAATTTATATATCGCGGGGCACCAAAATCTTTTTTATCGCCTATGCCGGATTTTTCTTTTATACGATGATATAAGCCCCAAGATGCTGAAGCCACAATGTAGTGACACAAATCAAATGCAAGACCAACTACGAAACAACTTAAAGGGTAAAGCATTATGTCAGGAAGGGATAATGCGCCATTATCATCTTTGATAACAAAGATCCAAACAACAGCTATACCAGCAAAACACAATTGCCGATTAACATTACTTAACGACTCAGTAAAAACATAATAATTCGTCCTAGCATCATTAAGATTCATTATTTTTTCCTGGGACCACCGCTTCCTGTTGTTGTGGTTGTTCTCGACTTATTATCATTAAAAGTGCCTGTCGTTGACCCCCCAGAATTTCCACCTTTCCGTTTGGGTGAAGGCGTTGACTTTGTTCCTCCCTTTCCTTGATTAGAACCAGAACCACCTTTTTTTTCAGTCATACATTATCTCCTCTTATTTTCAGTTAACGCCGCGGTAAAAGGCGCAGCGTCAGCTGCGTCCAGTGGAGCGAAGCGAAACGGTTTTTAACCGCCTTGTTATTGGGGTAATTAATGAAATTGCTAAACACGAAATGTTGAACCACTTAACTACCCCGAAGTTAAAACGACTTTGTTGCCACTTGGTTGATTTTTATTATTGGTAACCACAACCAAAGTGATTACTGGATGTTACTTATTTACAACTTAGTGGCAACAGGAACAAAACTGACAACGTACAACTTATGCAATTTTTAATGTGAGAGACTTTAAAAGAACAACTCACTTTGCTTTACGACTCACTTAAACCTTAAAACCCTTTAGCCCAATAACGCTGCGCTGTGCGGCGAGCCACGCAGTGGCGAGTCCACAGCACTAGCGCCTTGTTATGAGTTTGTTTATTTGCGTATTTCATTAATGATTTTTTGGTTAATTAGCTCATTTACAAGCTCTACAATTGCATTTTGCTGTTTCATTAATATTTGCTCAATTTCTTTAACTTGATCTTCTGTAACCTGCTCTGGTAAACGCAAACTTATTGAGTCACAAACAAAATCATATTTGGCACATGTGCTATTAATTATTTCTTCAATCTCTTTCCGAACTTTGTCGTCTAGTTTTTCCAGAGCCCTACTAACCTCTGAATTTATAAATCCATTCCTTCTTTCTTTGCCTGGAAATTCAATAATGTTGCTCATCAATCAAAACTCATAACAGTTTATTATGCGGCCTATGCCGCTTTTCCAGCAGGCCGCGTTATTTTTTATTTAAGGTGTGAACCTATCCATTTTTGTCTTTTTTAACAAGCGGTTATTTGATTTTACGACTCTGTTGTTGCTGGCATGGCGGCCACGGCCGCCGTATTTTTTTATGTTACTTTTTTCAAGTAATCAGGTTTTTACGCTGGTTTTTCAATAAGTTAACAAGGAGTTGGCCTGCCTGCATGTCGATGCTGGGGTATTTGCCCGCCGCATAACGCAGGTTCGGGTTATTTACCCATAAATACTTTTTTTGTATACTGTACAAAATGACAGCATAAGGATTTGCCATGTACTACCCGCGCACGGACGACATTCCTGTTCCACTGAAGGCGCATCCAGTCAAGTTTCTGGATCGCTATCGCGCCTGGCTGCGATTAAACGGCTACGCTTACCAGACCGAAAAGCACTACATCATGTGGGCAGCCAAATTTATTCGCTTTCATCAGATGAAACACCCCGAAACCATGGGTGCTGAACATATTTCTGCTTTTCTATCAGAGCGGGCGCTTTCGGAAAACTGGTCACCCTCCACACAAAAAACAGCCTTGAATGCGCTGGTGAATCTTTATGCAAAGTTTCTGGGCATGGAGCTTGGGCAACTGTCTTTTTCCTACGCAACGGTAAAGCCAAAACTGCCCATCATTATTTCACATCATGAGGCTGTCAGGATTATTAACCAGCTTACTGGCGATCATCAGTTGATGGCGAAACTGATGTACGGTTGTGGTTTGCGAGTTTCCGAATGTTTGCGCTTGCGCATAAAAGACATTGATTTTGATTTAAGCCACATTGTTGTTCGGGGCGGAAAGGGTGATAAGGATCGCATCACGCTGCTTCCGCAAAGCCTTGTCCCTGCCTTGCAGAGCAAGATACTTGCTGTCAGCAAACAGCATGAAATTGATTTATTGAATGGTTATGGTGCCGTTTACATGCCCAATGCACTTGCAAAAAAATACCCCACTGAAGCACGCAAGGTACATTGGCAGTTTTTGTTTATTTCACAAAACCTTTCCATGGACCCGCGTTCTGGAATCATACAACGCCATCACATGCACCCGCGAACCATTCAAAAGGCCGTAAAAAAAGCTGTGTACGAACTTGGTATTGCCAAACAGGTCACTTGCCACTGCTTTCGTCACAGCTTTGCCACCAAGTTGGCAATGGACGGCGTTCACTTGCAACAAATCCAGAAATTGATGGGGCACAGCAATCTGGAAACTACGGAAATTTATCTGCATCTGGCCGAACAGGTGGGGCTCAAGGTGTTGAGTCCAGTGGACATTTAATTTTTACACCGTGAGCTTGCTGTCAAGCTACTCGCTGAATTTTATTCCCGCTAAAATGCGCACTCATTTTTTGTGGTATCGGTGCGTTTGTGTCTGCTTCTTTTAATCTCAACCCCCGCCAGCGTGAAGCCGTGAACTATATCGATGGGCCTTTGCTGGTGCTTGCAGGTGCAGGTTCGGGAAAAACGCGGGTGATTACCGAAAAAATTGCCTATCTGTTAAAAGCGTGTGGCATTCCCGCCAAGAATATTGCCGCAGTGACTTTTACCAACAAAGCCGCACGGGAAATGAAGGAACGGGTAAGCCTTTCGATTGGCTCGGATATTTCCAGAGGGTTGGTGGTTTCGACTTTTCATAATCTTGGTTTGAGAATTATTCGCAGTGAACACAAACACATTGGTTTGAAAAACGGTTTTTCAATTTTTGATGCGCAAGATACAAAATCTTTAATCAATGAATTGATGATTAAAGCCAGGTTTGATGACTCTGCTGATGGTGTGCTGAATCAGATTTCACGCTGGAAAAATCATCTGCTTTCACCTGATCAGGCTTTATCGCAAGCCGAGACCGACATACAACAACGCGATGCCATTATCTATCAGGAATATCAGCGCTATTTGCGTTCCTACAATGCGGTGGATTTTGATGATTTGATTTCCCTGCCCACCTTGCTGTTAAAAAATAATGTCGAGGTGCGTGAAAAATGGCAAAACCGCATTCGCTATTTACTGGTAGATGAATATCAGGATACCAATGCTTCCCAGTATTTGTTGGTGAAATTACTGGTGGGTGTGCGCGCCGCCTTGACGGTAGTGGGTGATGATGATCAAAGCATTTATGCCTGGCGGGGTGCGCAGCCAGAAAATCTGGCTTTACTGAATGAGGATTTTCCCCAATTAAAAGTGATAAAACTGGAACAAAATTATCGTTCCATGCGCATTATTCTTGATGCCGCCAACGCAGTCATCGCCAACAACCCGCATGTATTCGAGAAAAAACTGTGGAGTGAACTCGGTTACGGCGACCCGATTACCGTGCTTACCTGCAAAAACGAAGCACACGAGGTGGAACGCATTGTTGCGGAATTGCTCAATCATAAAATTCTGAGTGGCACTGCTTTTCGTGATTACGCCATTCTGTATCGCGGCAATCATCAGTCCAAATTACTGGAAATGCGTTTACAGGAATTACAGATTCCCTACAAACTCAGTGGCGGCACTTCGTTTTTTGCCAAAACCGAAATCAAGGATTTCATGGCTTACTTGCGCGTATTGATTAACCCTGAAGACGATGCCGCGTTTTTAAGAATCATTAACACACCACGCCGCGAAATTGGCCCTGCTACTTTGGAGAAACTGGCAGACTACGCAAACCAGCGCGGCACTTCGTTATTCCATGTGTGTCAGGATTTGGGTTTGCAACAAACCTTGCAAAAACCTGCGCTCAAACGCCTGGAAATGTTTTCAGACATGATGCAGGAAAAACAAACACTCATGGAAGAACACCCGATGCAGGCGGTGCGCTCTTTGCTTGAAGAAATTGATTACGAAGTGTGGTTACAGGAACAAAGCAGTAGCAGCAAGGCAGCCGAATATCGTGTTGCCAATGTGCAGCTTTTATTAAGCAGCATCGAAACCATGTTGAACAAGGAAGACGATGCAGATTTGAGTTCTGTGATTGCCAAGCTGGTGTTGTTCGATTTGCTGGAGCAACAGGAACAACAAGATGATTCCAATCGCGTACAACTTTCAACGCTGCATGCAGCAAAAGGTTTGGAATTTCCCCACGTTTTTTTAATGGGGGTTGAGGAAGGCTATTTGCCGCATCACAACAGCATTGACAGTGACACCGTGGAAGAAGAAAGGCGTTTGATGTATGTGGGTATTACCCGTGCACAACAGAGTTTGTACATCAGTTACACCCAACAACGCACGCACTATGGCGATAAAATTGAAATCAAACCCAGCCGTTTTCTCGATGAAATTCCTGATGAACTTTTAAACTGGAAAGACAAAGCCAATGCCAAAAAAAAGGAAGGAGAAGATCCAAAAGCGGTGGGTAATGCACACCTGGCGGCGATGCGCGAAAAATTCAATAAGCCTGCCTAGATTCTTCCTCATTTCATTCATCAGAATGATAAACTTGAAACTCAAACTTCCCCGTCATTCTGAGCCAAAGGCGAAGAATCTATTTAGAGATCCTTCACTGCGTTCAGGATGACAAATAGAAATGACAGACAAAAAAAAGCCCGAACGTGTCGGGCTTTTTTAATGTTTTTCTCGATTATTGATTCAGCATGTGCTGAATGGCTGCGGTTAATTCTTCATCGCTGCAATCGTTACAACCGCCCTTGCGTGGCATGGCGTTTTTACCTTTATTGGTCACTTTCAATAATTCAGGCACACCTTTGGAAGCCAGCGCTTTGAAACTGCCGCCAATCTTGGGAGCATTCATCACACCCGTTGCATGACAACCAGAACAATAATCACCGACGATTTCGCTTCCCGCTCTTGGGCCTTTGGGCGCTTCTGCAACCACTGCTACGGCTTCGATACATTCTTCACCTTCCACACACACCTTGCCGATGGGTGCAATTCTGTGTTCAAGCGTATCACCACAGTGAGCGCTTAATTGAGCCGCCATTCCAAAAAGAAAAAAGCTGACAGTGATAACAAAAGATTTTTTGAGATTTTTTAAAACTGAGTTCACGTTCATTCTCCAGCGATAAACCTGCCATGAGGGGGGTCAAAAATGCTTGCGGAGTATACAGAAATTTTCTGGCAAGGACATTATTTGCCCCAGCTAAAGAACTCACTTTTGTCGGCCAGATAGCTTTTGGAAAGCACCATTTTATGGACTTCCGAAGCGCCATCGACCAAACGTGCCTGACGCGCATAACGGTAAATCCATTCCAGCAGGGTGTCTTTGGAATAGCCGCGCGCACCGCACAATTGAATGCCCGTATCGGCCGCCTTATGCAGGGTATCGGCCACATGAATCTTGGCCATCGAGATTTCCTTTTTGGCAAAATCTCCTTGATCGAGCTTCCATGCCGCATTCATGGTGAGCAACCTGCCTACCTGAATGTCCTTGGCGACTTCACCCATCATCCACTGCACACCTTCGTGCTCAGCCAGCGTAGAACCGAAGCTCATGCGCTTTTCGACGTAATCCGCAGCGATTTCCATGCAGCGTTTGGACAGCCCCAGCCAGCGCATGCAGTGGGTTAAACGCGCCACGCCCAGGCGAATCTGGGTGACTTTCAAACCATCACCCACCTCAAGAAGACGGTTTTCATCAGGAATTTCCAAACCATCAAAAATCAACTCGCAATGCCCGCCGTGTTCTTCAGGCCCCATAATCGGAATACGACGCACCACTTCCCAACCTGGCTGCTCTTTATCGAACAGGAAAGCAGTTAAGCCCTTGCGTTCATCATCGGCAGTTTTGGCAATCAGAATAAAAGTCTGCGCACCCTCGGCACCTGTAATAAACCACTTTCGGCCATTGATAATCCACTTGTCACCCCGTTTTTCGGCACGGGTATACGTGAGCGAGGGGTCGGAACCGCAGCCGCCATCAGGCTCGGTCATGGCAAACGCGGAACGCACCTTGCCATCAATCAGAGGCTGCAACCAGCGATCTTTTTGCGCGTCGGTTTTTAGCAATTTGTTGAGCACCATCATGTTGCCGTCGTCTGGCGGTGCACAATTAAAAGCCAACGGGCCAAAAGGAGAACGCGCCGCTTCTTCATACAGCGCTGCCATGCCGACCACCCCCAACTCCCTGCCACCGCGTGCCTTCGGTAGTTGAAAACCCCACAAGCCTTGTGCCTTGGCTTTTTGTCGCAGCGCATGCACCACATCATCTTTCAGATTTTCGTGCGCATCATAATTTGCTGCGTTTGTTTCCAGAGGCATCACTTCTTCTTCAACAAATTTTCTTACCTGCTTGCGAGTAGCTTCGATTTCGGGGCTTAATTCAAAATCCACGGTGTTCTCCTGAAACTCAATGAAAAGTTTGGCGATTGTAGCGGTAATGTGTCACCTTGTATTGCTTACACGGTAGAAGTTATGTCTAAAAAAAACAAACCCGATATTCCCTTGTTTAATGTGCCAATTATCGAAACGCATTGTCATCTCGATTATCTAAAAGCAGATGAATTGGACACTGTTATCGCTCGCTCTCAGGAAACAGGCATTGAAAAAATCATCACCATTGCGGTATCACCCGACAACTTGCCCAAGGTGCGTGCGCTCACACAAACACATAGCATGATTTTCGGCTCGCAAGGCATTCACCCCCACGATGCAAAACACTGCGAAACAGAAACGCTTAACGAAATCAAACAACATAGTCACGATGACAAGATTGTAGCAATCGGTGAAATCGGTCTGGATTATTACTACCAACACAGCGACAGGGAAAAACAAAAACAGGTGTTTGAACAACACCTGCAAATTGCGGTAGACGAAAACAAACCGATTATTGTGCACACCCGTGATGCCGATGAGGATACGCAAGCCATTCTGAAAAATTTTTCGACGCACTTAAAACGCAAAGGTGTGATTCACAGTTTCAGTTCGGGTTTGGCGTTGGCAGAATTTTGTTTGCAAGAAGGTTTCTCACTCGGCTTTAACGGCATGGTCACTTTTAAAAATGCCGATAATGTGCGCGCAGCCGTTTCGCTTTGCCCTATTGAACAACTGCTGCTTGAAACCGACTCGCCTTACTTAACCCCTGTACCTTATCGGGGAAGAGAAAACGCGCCTTACTATTTACCTTTTATTGCCGAAAAAATTGCCGAGGTAAAAAATATCGAAATCGAGATGCTACTCAAGCACTGTTACAAAAACAGTGTTGGGTTGTTTTTCTAATCAAGATATTTCTTTTCATTCTCACATTAGCCCTCTTTTCTGATTTCAGCCATCAAATCCTTAACAGCCGAAATAATCACATCAGGTTTTTCTATGTGCGCCCAATGTGTTGCTTCTTGTATCAGAACAACAGGCTCATCATGCAACTGCGCGTACTTGAATGGTATATATCGGTCTTTAACTCCCCAAACCACTTTAACAGGTAAGGTCTTGTTATAAATAGCGCCGCTCAAAAGCTGGAGAACTTTTGTTAAAGGGTTATACATGATTTGGTAATAACGTGTAATCGAACGGCAGGTAGTCCAGGTCAGATTGGCAATCATTCTGTCCAAATCTTTTTGTTTTACCAAAGGTGATTCTTTTTGTATCGCCTGAGCAAATCCAAGCTGCATGGCTTTTGCAAACACAGGGCCTAAAATTGGCAAAGCCCATAAATAACCCAATAAATGTCCAAAATAAAATTTGCTAAATGTCGTGTTGATTGAAACCAGACCACGCACTTTCTCTGGATAAGTCATTAACATGGAGGCTGCCATATAAGCGCCCAGGTCATGAACAACCAGAACAACCGGCTCAACTACACCCAGCGTTTCAAGTGTCATTAAAAGACTGTCTGCCTGATGATGCGGCAATAAATCCCTGTATCGCGGTAATTGCGCCTGAGTTCCAAAGCCAGGTAAATCGACAGCAATACAATGAAACTGATTTTTTAGTTCATCCATAATCGGTTCCCAGCATTCTTTGGTATCAGGATTTCCATGTAGAAAAACCAGAGGGCTTCCTTTTCCCTGTTCAGTGTATACAAGCATACTTTTTTCCTTTTGTTTTTAATTTAAATTTTTCAAACTTTATCAAAACGGTTAACGCTCATTTAAATCGTTCTTTACATACTCAACCAACAACGAAAAATCCTGACCGTCCGCCTTCCTGAGTGCTGCAATGTATTTCTCTCTGACTGCATTACTGTTTTCAAAATTTCTTACACCCCAATCAATAGGCTTTTCCTTGAAGATTTTTGTGAGTATGGCATCAGCCATTATCCTTGCGTGCCTGCCATTACCATTTGCAAAACAGTGAATCCAAACCAGACGGTGATGAAAACGTAATACCAATTCTCTGGAAGGGTAGGTCTGATTTTCAATCCAGAATCTGGCATCATCAATCAACTTTTTTAATTCCGAACTGATATTGTGAGGCGCAACACCAATACTTTTCTCGCTACTTCGATACTGGCCTGCCCACGCCCAAATTTCGCCAAATAGTTTTACATGAAGTTGGCGCACAAAAGCTTCACACAGCACATCAGGACTTTTCTGTCTGGCTAGCCATAGCAAACCCTCTTCTATGTTAGCCTGCTCCAACTCATTTAATTCTGCTCTGGTTTTAACATTGGGAATTTTTAGCCCTTGCTTTTCATCTGGCTCTAACGGTGTAGCACCTTCTGGCTCATCAAATTTATCCACCTTACTCGCTCCACAATTCTTTAGTGGGCGCTTCTAAAAATTCTTTTGTCATACGAGTGATCCTTTCCTCTATTTGTTGCTGGCTTAAAGCCTGTTTTTCCAACGACATATGGGTAGATGCTGCTTCAACTATTTCTGTAGCACGTTGCCTAGCCTGTTGCTCAATCAGCCCCTCAACACTTTCCTGAGGCACAATGGCATAAACCAGCTTGCAGCCCATAGCCTCGGCTGCATCATTTAAACTACGCAGGGTAATCGAACCTTCGGTTTCGGCTTTTTCGAGCCGGGACACACGAGCACGCCCGACACCTAATCTGACAGCAAGCTGCGCACCAGACATACCCAAGGCTTCTCTTACCTCCTTAATCCACCCATGTTTCGGTTGCGCGATAGAATGCAGGCTCTGTGCAGCTTCGTTGATACGTGAACGCTGCAATTTCTGCGTAATCAATGCAATTTTGGCACTCATTTATTTACCTATATGTAAACATTTTGCCCCATAAAGTTTACATATAGGTAAATAATAATCAACTAAATGTTTACTTTTATGTAAACAAATTTAATATGTAACCACTTGATGATTTTTCGCCGCCTGTATTAACAGTTCGGCATCGCTTGGTAATAAAAAGCCCGACTCCACAGCGCGAAAGGTTGCCTGCTGAAATTGCTCAACAAAAGCCTGCTGTGTCGGATAAAGCGTTTGCAGTTTTTGTTCGGAAAAGGGAATGGTTTCTCCAAAGAGGCTACAGAACATGCTGATAAGCGGTGCGCCAGCGGCTCTGCCATTACCGCTGCCCGTCAAGGTTGCCAGTGGTGCATCAACAAAAGGTGAGCGAATTCCACCCAGAGTATTACCGTGTTCATCTTGCTTCATGGACATGAATAACCAGCCCTTATCCGCTTCGAGTCTTGGCGCTATGGGTGGCGGCGTAGCTTCCCTCACCCAGCGATCCATCCAATGCAGTGCCGCATTGAATACCCAGTGCATAGCGCCCGAATTGATGCCGGTTTCACAACGCATCACTTCCACTGCTTGTGTAACAGGCTCTTTAAAATAGTTGAACGCCATTGCTTCGCCTTCACCTTTGCCGGTGTCCCTGGTGCCTGCTACCAATCCGTAGGCATCATAATGCGCGGTACCCGCCACCTCCCAAAGCCTGAATTTTCCTTCTGGTGTTTCTTTCTGGCGAGTGCGTCCATTTGTTAGTCTTACATCGGTTTCTGCCTGAAACAAAATGACCGGAACCAGATCATCGCGAATATCAGCGAAAG
Source organism: uncultured Pseudomonadales bacterium (assembly GCA_964557005.1). Taxonomy (GTDB): domain Bacteria; phylum Pseudomonadota; class Gammaproteobacteria; order Pseudomonadales; family JBECKS01; genus JBECKS01. The sequence goes on along the minus strand of CAZKYI010000002.1, from coordinate 285,507 downwards.
ACGCACCGAAAATTCCGGGTGTAAAACCAAAGGAACTGTGAATCAGAAATCCGTCATAAACCTGATCAAGCGCCTGAACACCATTCAGATAGGAAGTGAGCCACCCTGCCGATTGCGATTCACCTACTGCTATCAGGTATTGCGGTTTTAATTCGCCCAACAGTTTTCCATCACGAATTGCCTGTGCCAGTTGCGAAAATAGATCAAGCGCATATTTGTCACCGGGATGATGCAGGGACTGATACCGCACGGCATCGGAAACGGTTTCATCCGTTTCGGGTAGCCACCAGGGGTCATCGGTTTTCAGGGAAATCGTTCCCATTTTTTGCACCGATGCCAGAACATAAGCAGCACCTTGCCTTGAAACTTCGACATGGCCATGTATCCAGTCGGGCGCCGCTTCTATCAAACCCGAAACATTTTGCCACTCCACATAAACCGTACCACTGAAACGCTGCGGGTCTTTCGGTGTATAAACCACAGCACGCACTCTGTACGCTTCTCTATGTTCTTTCCGACTAATGTCATTCCATTTGCCGTCACGCGATAATAGCAGGCTTTTTGATTTGAAGGCTTGCGCCTCACCTGACAAAAAATATTCCTGCATCACATAACCGATGCCTTCAACATCATCAAAATTATTCAGCGTTATCGGTTTGCCATGCCCACCTTCGGCAATAACAACGTCAGGGCTGCTAACACCAGCTACGCTTGTGCCTACCAACGCAAAACCTATCAGCACGAAAAATAAAAAAAATAATTTTTTTGATTTCATATGTTTGGAATCCATAATTATTATCTTATCAGTTAAGCCTTCGCTATCTCCGGCACATCGCCCGTAATGCCCATTGCCCTGCTTAGAATATGATTCTTAATAGGCGTTGCCCTGTTAGTAAGTTTTACACCCAAATTCCTTAAGCCAATAAAGTCTGCATTTTTTGAAGCATAAACTTGTTGAAATGCGCGCATGGTTTGCATCATAAGAGTGACTTGGCCTCTGCGCCTTCTTTCATAACGGCGTAATACTTCTCTACTGTTGATAGCAATTTTTCTTTTTTGTGCGCGCATGATTTCTTCGGCCAATACCGCCGCATCCATATAACCCAGATTCACACCCTGTCCTGCAAGCGGGTGAATGGTGTGTGCAGCATCACCAATCAATACAGCCGCATCTGCAATGTAAGATTTCGCATGGCGTTGATAGAGCGGGAAGCTGATGCGCTTATCACTTGCAGTAATATTGCCCAAACGTTTTTCAAAATAGTGTGCGAGTTTTTGATTAAATTGTTTTTCATTCAGTGCCAACAATTCATTGGCGAAATCGTGTTCGGCCGACCACACAATGGAACAGGCCTTTGGGTTCTCGGCCAATGGTAAAAGCGCAAGAGGCCCTGTGGGCAAAAATATTTGTCGTGCGATATTGGCGTGCGGCTTGTCGCATTCCACATTGCACACGATGGCTTTGTGTTCCAAATCGAGTTGATTCACCGCGATGCCCAATTCGTTGCGCACAAAAGAAAGCGCACCATCGGCACCAATCAATAAAGCACTTGAGACACTTTGGCCATCTTCAAAACGGATTTCCCAGTGTTGTTTTTTTTCAAGATTTTTTATTTCTTTTGGACACAGCCATTGCACATTGCTTGCCTGTTTCAGGTGCTCCATCATTGCCCATTGCATGATGCGGTTTTCTACAATGTAACCGAGTTCACTCTGTGCAATGTCGGCAGCATCGAATTCGATTTGAGCCGTGCCATCTTTTTCCCACACTTCCATGCCTGTATAGGCGCAGTTTCTTTCTTGCTCGATAAATTGCCAAGCGCCAATGTTTCTTAAAAAATATTCACTCGATTTCACAATCGCACTCACACGCGCATCAAAACCTTGCCATTGGGTTTTTTCCTGTGGCAAAGCACGATCAATGATGGCGATTGTTAAATCGGATTCAGCAAGTGCACAGGCAAGTGACAAACCCACCATGCCTGCGCCAACAATGGCAATGTCGATGTGTGCGTTATGTTGAACCATTAAATTTTGGCAGGTTTAACACACTGTGGCTTTTGTGTGCTCGCCTTGTAAAGAGGCGTTGATTTTTTTAAATGTTTGGATAAATCGTTGATGCGTGTTTCATGCGATGGATGGGTGGACATAAATTCCGGTGGTGCACCTTTGCTGTTTTTCGCCATGTTATGCCACAAATCAACGCTGGCTTTGGGATTAAATCCTGATTTCGCCATTAAATCCTGACCGATAATATCGGCCTCACTTTCATGGCTGCGTCCATAAGGCATGAGAATGCCATACTGTGCTAACACACTGGTGCCTTGCACAATTGCGTCCTTGCCTTGCACTTGTTTTACACCCAGCACCAAATCGAGCGTACTTAAACCAATGTTTGTGAGCGAGCCTGAACTCACGCGCTCGTTGGAATGTTTTGCAATTACGTGACCCACTTCATGCCCCATCACCGCTGCAAGTTGATCCTGATTTTCGGCTATTTTCAGCAAGCCTGTATAAACGCCTATTTTTCCACCTGGCAGCGCAAACGCATTCACCTGATCGGATTCAAACACCACGATTTCCCAATTACCGGAATGCACATTCTTGCTCACATTTTTGGTAATGTGCGTGCCGACACATTGTACGTAATCATTAACCGCCTTGTTCTTGCTGATTTTTTCCTGTTTTTTGATGTCTTCAAACGCTTGCGAACCCATTGCGTCCATCTTGCTGTCTGACATCATTGCGATTTGCTTTCGCCCTGTCGGTGAAGTGCTGCAAGCAACCAGCATAACAACCAATACGATAAGTGCTTTGAGTTTCATTTATTTTTTTCCTTTGGCTGGTTTTTTATTACGCATCAGGCTTTCAATTTCTTTTACGGATTTTGGTACGCTGGCCGTTAATACTTCACACCCGTTTTTGGTGACCAGAACATCATCTTCTATACGAATACCAATACCCTTCCACTTCGCTGCAACACCACTGTGATCTGGCGCAATATACAAACCAGGCTCTATGGTTAATACCATGCCAGGTTCCAACACACGCCATTCGCCACCTACTTTGTAATCACCCACATCATGCACGTCCATACCCAGCCAATGGCCTGTACGGTGCATATAGAAAGGCGTATAGGCTTCTTTTTCAATCAGCAAATCTACATTGCCTTTGAGTATGCCAAGCTCTACCAGACCTTCCACCAGAATTCTAACAACCACTTCGTGAGGTGTATTCCAATGTTTACCAGGTTTCACCGACTGGATCGCAGCCAGTTGTGCTTTGAGCACCAACTCATACAGTTGCTTTTGTTCCTTGGTGAATTTTCCATTCACAGGAAAAGTTCGGGTAATGTCTGCGGCATAACCTTCAAGTTCACCGCCTGCATCAATCAACACCAAATCGCCTGCTTTCATCTCGCTGTTGTTATCTGTGTAATGCAGTACGCAGGCATTTTTACCAGAACCGACAATCGAGGGATAAGCGGAATAAGCGCAACCTTTCTTTGTGTATTGATAGAGAAATTCAGCTTCCAGCTCATATTCATACATACCAGGTTTGCACACTTTCATGGCGTTGATATGTGCCTGTGCGGAAATTTCTGCAACTTCCTTCATAACACCGATTTCAGCCTTGCTTTTATACAAGCGCATGTCATGGAGCTGATGATCGAGCGCAACAAATTCATCAGGGGGGATAGCACCTGCCCTCGCCTTGCTGCGAATGATGTTAATCCAGTCCATCACCTGATGATCAAATTCCTGATCACAACCCATCGCATAAAACACTTTATGCTTGCCTTCAATCAGCCCGGGAAGAATGTCGTCAATATCTCCTATGGGGAAGGCATCATTGACACCATAATTTTTTATGACCCCTTCCTGACCTTCGCGATAACCGTGCCAGGTTTCCATGTGCTTGTCTCGCTCGCGGCAAAACATCACGAACTCACCATGCGCTCTGCCCGGAATCAAAACCATAACCGCTTCCGGCTCGGGAAAGCCTGAAAGATATTGAAAATCACTGTCTTGCCGATAGGCAAAATCGACATCACGATTACGCACTTGCACGGGTGCAGAAGGCAAAATAGCAATGCTGTTTGCCCCCATGTAGTCCATTAGCTCTTTTCGACGACGGGCAAATTCGGATTTTGGAATGCGATTGCTGCGAGACATAACAATATTCTAAAAGTGTTTAGTGGAAATCGTTGGAGGGTTGAATCTGAGTGTCTTGTTTTTCCCGCGCCAGCACAAACTCTGCGAACAAAGTCATGGCGGCGGTGCGTACGTATTCCTGAAGCTCGGTGAACGCCAGTTCTTCTTCCTCATCGGGTTCTTCACCACGTTCACGCCCAACCTGGGAAATCTCAACCAAATCACGCAGTAATTCCTGGGCATCCTGAGAAAACACGGCCTGTTCGCGTTTTACCCCCGTGCCAAAACCGACCAGAAAACCCTGACACCATTCGCCCAAAGCCTGCACTCTGCTATGTATGGCTTCGTCATCATCGGGTAACAAGGCTTCAAAGGATAATTCGATATTCTCAAGCTGCGCCAGAATGGCTGCCTGCATGGCTTCTATCGCTTCACTAATCTGCCCAGAACATGCGTCCAGATTGGTATGACGCAAGCTCACTTGTTCAAGCAGCCTGACATCTTCAGCCATGCCCACGCTCGCCAGTCCTGTAATCAAGCCGTGTAACTCGCTGGAAGAACAAATCCCCGCCCAGTCAGAGAGCTGGCTGTTTATTTCATCGTAATTCAGTCGTTTCATGCCTTTTTCTGCTGTGTTATCGAGCCTAGTATCAGGCGCGCTAGCATAGCGGAGTGCCGCTTTGATGAGAAGAAAGTCCCGTAACAGCAAACGGCTTATAATATGCTTGATAATGAAAATCCCTTTATTACAATGCCTTACTAACCTTTATTAAGAAAGTTTTGAACTTTGGTAAACCGTTCAGAACACACACTATAAATTGGGTTGTGCCTATGTCTCTAGATGAAAAACTGTCCGCACTCGAACACCGCGTAGAAGCCTTGCTAAAAGCATCTCATAGAATCAAGACACAGAACGAAGCACTCAAAGTTAAAGAAATCGAGTTAACCGAAAAAAACAAACTCGCCAAAACCAAAGTTGAAGAAATGATTCGCAAGCTGAAATCAATTGGCTAGCAGCGCATTGATTGCAAAAGGGAAAACCATGTCACAAAACTCCAGCCCCAATTCAGTGAGTGTCCAGATTCTGGGCAAGGAATATCGTGTTGGCTGCCCTGAGGGTCAGGAAGAAAATCTGCGTGCGGCAGCACGCCACCTCGACAAGCAAATGAATGAAATCAAACATGGTGGCAGCATCATTGGCACAGAAAAAATTGCGGTGATGGTCGCGCTCAATCTTGCCAACGATTTGCTGCAACTCGACAAGGCGCAAGACCAGAAACTGGTTAAGGCTTCTCAAAAAATTGAATTTCTCACCAAAAAAGTTGAACAGATTCTTTTAGACATCAACGAATAGGCAATTCATTTACAGTTTTCTGACCACTCATCTGAATCCTGAACAGGCTTACCTGTTTTTATATAATTTTTTCAAGTCAAGCTTGTTGTTACATCCAGTTTTACTATACTGAATTCTTCCCTGGGGTGTTCGCCAGTTGACCAAGTTCCCTGAGCCGATAATCTCCCTTCGGTGATTGCTCGCTGATATGGTGTGCATGTCCGCTTGACGGAAAGCCTGATATATCGCGGCGTCGCCACCTTGAACTTTCGGGTTCAAGGGCACCGTCAACAGCGGCAACCCGGGTTTTGTTTTCCCTGCCTTACACTGGCCAGTCATGGATAACCACACACTGCGCACGCAAGCTCGCCTTAAACGCAAAGCACTGACTCCTCTGCAACAACAGCTTGCCGCAAAAAAATTATGCGAAAAAGTGTGTGCACTTGCGTGTTTTAAACGCGCTCGCCATATTGCTTTGTATTCAGCCTTTGATGGTGAAATCAATCCCGAATTGATTGGAAAACGTGCCTTGAAACAAGGCAAATCCTGCTATTTTCCGAAAATGAAAAAGAATACAAAACAGCTTGGTTTTTATAAAAAAAATAAAGCTTTTCATCTTCACAGGCTGCATCTGGTTATCATGCCTTTAACCGCTTTTGATAAACACGGAAACCGTTTGGGTATGGGCGGTGGTTACTACGATTACAGTTTTGCTTTTATGAAGGATAAAAAATTCCCGCGCTTATACTTGTTAGGTATAGCTCATCAATGTCAGCAAGTAGAGCGTATTCAAACTGCAGTTTGGGACATCAAGCCCCGAAAAATTCTGGCAGTTTGATTGATTCAGAATCATTAACTGTTAAGAAAAATTTTATACGCAGGATTATCGCTTTCTTCCATGTAGGGGAAACCGAGTTCATCAAGATAGTTTGCCACCTGTTCCGCGCGATCAACCTGTAAACCCACCAGCACACGGCCAAAATCTGCACCGTGATTTCGATAATGAAACAAGCTGATGTTCCAGCGATTGCCAACCCTCTGTAAAAAATTTAACAAAGCACCCGGGCGCTCAGGAAATTCAAAACGATACAACACTTCGTTTTCAATAATGGCTGGCGCCTGCCCACCCACCATATGGCGAATGTGCAGTTTTGCCAATTCGTTATCCGACATGTCCACCACACAATAGCCTTCTTCCTTGAATAAATTGACCAGCGCTTTGCGATCTTCGATGCGATTGGAGGCACTCATTTGCACGCCGACAAAAACCTGCGCACGTGCGCTATTGGCATAACGATAATTAAATTCTGTAATGTTTCTCGAACCTAACAATTCACAAAATCTTTTGAAACTGCCAGGTTGTTCGGGAATTTCCACGGCAAAAATCGCTTCACGACCTTCACCAAGTTCTGTGCGCTCGGAAATGTGCCGTAAACGATCAAAGTTGGTATTGGCACCACTCACCACCGCCAGCAAGGTTTGCTGTGTCATTTGCTCACGTTCCACATATTTTTTCAAACCCGCAAGCGAAAGTGCACCCGCAGGCTCGGCAATGGAACGGGTATCTTCGAAGATGTCCTTGATGGCTGCGCAGATTTCATCGGAATTCACCGTCAATACTTCATCGACCAAACCTTGTTGTATCAAACGAAACGGCTCTGCACCAATTTGCGCAACGGCCACACCATCGGCAAAAAGCCCGACACTTTTCAAGGTAACCCGTTCACCCGCTTGCATGGCCGCGTAAAGACAGGCGGAATCTTCCGCCTCCACACCAATAATTTTTATTTCAGGGCGAATGTAACGCAAATAAGCTGCAACACCGGCAATCAAACCACCGCCGCCGACAGGCAAAAATACCGCATGCAAAGCAGTGGAATGCTGACGCAGGATTTCCATACCGATGGTGCCCTGCCCTGCAATCACATCGGCATCATCATAAGGGTGAACAAAATGATAACCATGTTGCGCTTGCAGCGCTCTGGCATGCGTGCTCGCCACATCGAAGGTATCACCAAACAAAACCACTTCCGCGCCAAATGATTTTACCGAGTTCACCTTGATTTCAGGTGTAGTGGTTGGCATCACAATCACAGCCTTAATACCCATGCGACTTGCAGCCAATGCAACACCCTGCGCATGGTTGCCCGCTGAAGCGGCAATCACACCTTTTTCAAGTTCATCGGGTTTGAGTGTTTTCAGTTTGTTATAGGCACCGCGAATCTTGAAAGAGAATACCGATTGCAAATCTTCTCTTTTTAACAAAACCTGATTGTTCAAACGGCGCGAAAGCCACTTCGCTGAATCAATCGGCGTTTCTTCCACCACATCATAAATGGCTGCCTGAAGAATTTTCTTGATATACGACTCGATGCTGGTCACGGTGATTTCCAATTAACTTTAAAGATGCGATGATTCAAAGCGATACAACAAACAAGCGCAAATCATACCTGAAATTTTCCAGCTAAATAAGATGAGCACCGCCAATGACTGTTTCAAAACACGATGCCGAAAAGAAAAAACAAGCCGTTGCCCTTGCTGCTCTGGATTACGTTGAAGCAGGAACCATTATCGGCATAGGCACAGGCTCAACAGCCAACTACTTTATTGATGCCCTTGCAGCAAAAAAACATTTAATTGAAGGCACTGTCGCCAGTTCCGAGGCATCTGCGAAGCGCTTGAAATCGCATGGCATTCCCGTTTTTGATTTAAACAGCGTGCATGAAATTTCCGTTTATATTGATGGCGCAGATGAAATAGACCCTCAACTGAATTTAATCAAAGGGGGAGGTGGCGCACTCACGCGCGAAAAAATTGTCGCCAGTGTTGCCGATAAATTTGTTTGCATTGCTGACGACAGTAAATTAGTTAATGTGCTTGGCAAGTTCCCCCTGCCCGTGGAAGTGATTCCTATGGCACGCAGTGCGGTTGCGCGTGCGCTGGTTAAATTGGGTGGCGACCCCACCGTGAGAAAAGATTTTATTACTGATAACGGCAATATCATTCTCGACGTACATAATTTACGCATTACCGATCCAAAAAGTTTTGAAGAAAAACTTAACAATATCGTCGGCGTGGTATGCAATGGGATTTTCTCCCAACAAAAAGCCAACATTGCTCTGCTGGGAAGCGATGCAGGCGTTAAAATTCTCAAATCATGATTTCAGCAGTGGATTAAACCATTAACATGAATGCGCTCATCAAATCATGTTGCACATTCACGGTTCTGTTTTTATTTGCATGTGCGAGTTCCAGTTTTTTTATTTCCTATCCCGAACAGTTTATAGCCATCAAAAATCTGACTGGCTCAGGTCAGGCCTTGCAAGCTGCACAAAAACTTGAGCGCAAGGGCAAAGGCCCCAACGTTCTGCTCGACACACTGGAAAGTGCTCATCTGGCACAAATGGCGGGTGATACCCAACTCAGCAAGCAACGTTTCAATCAGGCTTTTGCATATTTTCAGGAGAGCGACGAACGCGCACAACTCAGCCTGAGCGAAGGCGGTGAACTGATTGGCTCGCTTGCCCTGAACGACAATGCGTTTCGTTATCAGGCAGAAGCCTATGAAAGAATTTTTGCCATTCATTTTCAATCGTTTAACTATCTTGCGGATAAAAATATTGAAGGTGCTTTAATCGAAATTCGACGCGCCAATGAAGAACAGGAGTTTGCTCTGGAAAAACACCATAAGGATTTGGTAAAGGCCGAACAAAAAGCCACACAGGAAGGTATATCTGCTAATCCCGAACAATTTCAGAAGCAAATGGCTGAAAACTTCAAAGCAGCCAATCAGGTCAAGAATTCTTTTCAAAATGCCTACACGTTTTACTATTCTGCATTGATACGTGAAGCAGGCGGTGATTTGAATGGTGCCTACATTGATTTCAAAAGAGCACTGGGAATTTATCCCGACAACAACTACATACAACAGAATGTCTGGCGTTTGGCAAACAACTTGCACATGAATGCCGATTTACAGCGTTTTCAATCGCTCATTTCTGAACCAAACAAAAATGCGCGTCACAAACACAATGTCATTATTTTTTATGAAGAAGGTTTCATTCCCGAAAAGGCTGAAATCTTTTTGCCTTTCAGCACCTATGAAAGAATTTATTCTTTCGCTTTCCCGACTTACATCACGCCTTGGCAAGCCTCTGCGCCTGTCGCTGTTTATTCAGGCAAACAAAAACTCGCACAGACTGAAACCATTATCGATACCCACGCTCTGGCAGCCAAAGCCTTGCAGGAAGGTGCTTTTAGCCGTCTGCTGCGTCAAATGCTCAGGGTCAATACCAAGGCGCGCCTGCAACGGGAAGCCTATCAGGAGAACAACCTCACAGGCTTTATGAGCAATGTTTATTCGTTGCTGTCTGAGCGTGCAGATTTACGCTCATGGCTTAGCCTGCCGCGAAATGTGCAGATTGCGCACTTTTCATTGCCACCCGGTTCACACAAAATTCACCTTGGCAAATCTACATTAGTGCATGAAATCGATGTTAGTATTGCTGAAGGAGAAACTACCTTGATTCGTATATCGAATCCGATGAATCAACATATTTATCACAGCATGTACACTTTTTAATTTTTACTCAGGAATCAAACGCATGAATTTTATCAAAACACTTTTATTGTTATCTGGCATCTATCTACTGGCGGCTTGTACTTCCGGCATTACCGGACAGGCTTCCTATGTGAATGGCAGACATGAAATGAGCTCTGACACACAAAATTTTATTGTCGGCATGCGCATCTCGCTCGATGACATCAAAACCACACGGGTGAATAATTTACTGGTTGCCAATGTCCAATTACGCAACAAATGGTCTTTCACTCAGGATATTCATTATCGTGCGCACTGGTTTGATGAACAAGGTATTGAAGTGGAGCCAGAACGTGCGGTATGGAATAAATTGATTCTGACAGGAAAATCAGAACGCACGGTCAAGCTCACTGCGCCGACAGAAAAAGTCACTGAAATCAGAATCACCATTCGGGATTAAACTTTCAACCCATTAAGGACATTGTTATGAAAAATATCAAAAATTTAACCGCGCTTTCTTTCTGCCTGTTATTGGGTTTTCTAGTGAGTGGCTGTGCAAGCAAAGTCACTTACGAGGATGCGGGTGATGTTGAAACCGTCACCACCGGCTTTGGTTCAACCGACTTGCAGCAAAGCTCGATTACGCTGGTCGATTCACTGCTGACCACCGAGCATATTGTTACCTTGCTGGAGGGTCGTCGTCCGGTGCTGTTTATCGATGGCATTCAAAACAAAACCAGTGAACACATTGATACAGAATCCATTACCGACACCATCAGCACTAAGCTTATCAATACGGGTAAATTTCGCTTCATTGACATGAGCAAGGTTGACGCGGTGAAAAAACAATATAACTACCAGCTCAACAGTGGTCTGGTGGATGAAAGTACCGCCGTAAAAGTGGGTCAACAAATTGGTGCGGAATATATGCTTTATGGAAACATCAGCAGCATTGTCAAAAGAAGTGATAAAACCAAAGATGTGTACATGAAAACCACCTTGAAGCTGATGGACATTCGTACCGGCATCATCGAATGGCAAGGTGAAAAAGAAATTCGCAAACAAAGCAACAAGACCCTGTTTGGTCTTTAACGATTCGCGAAACTTTAACTGCCAAATGCTTGTTCCAGACAAGCAAAAATCTGCTGCTGTAATCGCGCAGATTCCCCCGCAAGATGGTGCCTGGCCTCAGGCACCATACAAATCACCGCATTGGGAAACTTGTTTTTGATGGAAGGCAGGTTGTATTCCCAATCCACGGTGCCATCGTTATCTCCCTGTATTATCCATAAGGGAAATTCACTGCCTGCCAGGGCATCGAAATCATTTGCCGATTCAATCATGGCTTTCACCCATTGGGTTGGCACTCGGTCATGCTGTACCGGATCCTGATAAAACACAAAACGGCTGAAAGCCTGATCCTCGGAATTGGCGCTATAGGGTCTGGGCACACTTTTGATCACCAGACTCAGAAAGCGCGTTGACCACAGTGCCTGTTTCCATGCCTTCGGCCTTACCAAAGGAGCAAACAAGATAACTTTACCCAACGCTTGCTGATGTGCATGCGCCTGCAATAACCAACGCATCGTCACCGCGCCACCCATGCTTTGCGCAAGGATATGTATGCGCTGCCCCAGCGCTTTCTGTACCAGCGCCTGTGCCTGATAGAAGCCAAAGTTTTCATGTAACAGGGAAACATAAGCCCCGAAACTGGCAATGCTTGCCCGTTCACCGCTTGAAAGCCCATGGCCTTGCTGATCATAAATCAGCACCGAACGCCCGCTGGCCAGCAAATAGCGGATTACTCTGGCAAACAGGCCTGCGTGATCGGTATAGCCATGCACAATCAGCACAAGCTCGGAGGGCTGTGTCTGGAGAAACAGTTGGTGGAAAATTTTATCGCTACCAAATGCTTTATAGCCTGCGTAATACTTCACACCTTCGAATTGAGCACAGCCTAACAAGCCATAAAACTTCAGATAATCGCGATGCCCCTCATTCGGGCAACAGGGTTGGTCAAGTTCCAAGGGTGGCATTGAATGCTGCCACAAGCGCATTCGGCGAATGTCATTAAGGGATTGCTCAACTTCAGAAGACATGTGATTGAAACTTGAAATATAGAAAAACCCAACAGAAAAGCGCTTCGCAGCCTTCAAAGATTACCCTATAATCCTCCGCTACAACACTGAAGGTTGATTGTTCAAACCAGTGATTTCCATCAACAATATCGACCTGCGCCTTCAGGCCATGAACTCATTAAAAATAACAAGGACACAGGAAGAAGTGCTATGAAATTTTCTCTTTTCCGCAGTGCAATCGCGTTTGTCTTGACCAGCTCTATCTGCTCTCTTGCCAGCGCCAGTAATCTGGGTCAATTTGATGCTCGCTCACTTGCTTTGGGTGGCGCAGGAGTTGCAGGTGCCAAATCAGCTAATGCGGCTGCCTACAACCCGGCCTTGATTGCCACTGAAGCCAATCAGAAAAATTTTTCGATGATTCCTTTCGCACTTAAAGTGGAAGCCATCGATGAAAATGATTTTTTTGAAACCATCGGTGATGCAGAGAAATCCATCAATGGCGACGATGGTTTAAACGAGCGCCTGAAAGGGATTAGTGAAGGTACGCAAACCAGTTGTGGTATCAACTGTTATAAACATGACGGCATGGGAGCGGCGGCAGAAAAAACCCTCGAAGTGCGTGAGCACATTCACTCGCTCAACACCAGCAATGGCTTGTTGAATGCCAATACCGGTATTGCGGTTCAATTCGGCAAGAAATTACCAATGGCGCTGATTGTTGACGGCGGCTTGAGCACTCGGCTCGGATTGAAATTTGCGAACAGTGATACCAAGGAATTGGCGCTCTATGCCGAAACTATGAAGGACGGCAAGGTTGATCAGAATGAATTTAATGAACTTGACGCTGCCGGTTTGCTCGATACTTCAGACCCATCGAAAATCAAGTTCATTCGTGGTAGTGATAATGCCGAAGAATTGAAATCAATGGTTGAAGTTATCGGTGCTGCCTACTACGAGATTGGTTTGAGTATGGCGGATAATTTTCAATACGCTGGAGGCAACCTGACCTTCGGTATTACCCCCAAAGTGGTGAATGTTGAAGCCGTGAAATATCACCAGTCTGTTGAGAGTGAGGATTTTGAAGCCGATGACATCCTCGACGACGATAACATTGTGTCCAAAACCGATTTCAACATTGATTTGGGTGTTATTTACAAACCCTTCCAGTCACAGCCTTTCCAAACCGGTTTGACCGTGAAAAACCTGTTCACACGTACTTATAAACTCAAAAAATCTGCTCAGGAAATAGCACTGGAAATAGCCGCGAACGGAACCGGTACCGCAGCCGATGATGCACGGGCTGATCTCGATAAATTCCGTTTCAGACAAGATGTAAAAATAGAGCCGCAGATTACTGCAGGTGTCGCCTATCAGCTTCCCCTGTTTAACGTGCTTGCCGATCTGGATTTGAATGCGGCTGAAGTGCTTGGTCATACCAGTCAGCATTTCTCATTGGGTGTAGAACTTGATCTCAAACTTCTGCAGCTACAAGCGGGTTATCGCACCTCCATTGGCGGTGATGAAGAAGAAGATGCCGTTTCTGTAGGTCTGTCACTTGGCTTCCTTGATGTGGCTGGTGTGTTTGCAGGGGATAACTACGGTGCAGTGGTACAGGTCAGCTTCTCTTTCTAAATAACCACTTTTATATAGACACATACACAAAACCCCCGAACAGCAAGCGTGTTGTTCGGGGGTTTTCTTTTGTTAGCGGAAAAAATTCAGGAAGGAAAATTATTTAACCTGAGGATTCAACTGTCCTGCATCATAATGCTTGTGCATGGCTTCCAAATCAATCACCTTGATTTTTCCTGCCTGCCCTGCCGTTCCAAACGCTTCGTAACGCGCCTTGCAAATATCCTTCATCGCAATCAGTGATTCCTTGAAATATTTTCGCGGATCAAATTCTGCCTTGTGCTGCGCGAGATAACGACGAATCGCACCTGTCGATGCCAAACGCAAGTCGGTATCAATATTCACCTTACGTACGCCATGCTTGATGCCTTCCTGAATTTCGGAAACTGGCACACCATAGGTTTCGGGAATCGCACCACCATATTCATTGATAATGGCCAGCCAATCCTGTGGTACCGAAGAAGAGCCGTGCATCACCAGATGCGTATCGGGGATGCGTTTGTGAATCGCTTTAATGCGCTCAATCGCCAGAATATCGCCTGTAGGTGGACGCGAAAATTTATAGGCACCATGACTGGTGCCAATCGCAATCGCCAAGGCATCACAATGTGTATCCTTTATAAACTGCGCGGCTTCGTCCGGATCAGTCAACATTTGGTCATGGCTGAGTTTTCCTTCTGCACCCACGCCATCTTCTTCTCCCGCTTCTCCAGTTTCCAGAGAACCAAGACAACCCAATTCTCCCTCTACAGAAACACCACACGCATGCGCCATATCAACCACCTGACGTGTCACGCGCACGTTATAGTCGTAATCCATCGGTGTTTTGCCATCTTCACCCAGCGAGCCGTCCATCATCACCGAACTGAAACCCAGTTGAATGGAGCGCTGACAGACCGCAGGTGAAGTGCCGTGATCCTGATGCATAACAATAGGAATATGCGGAAATTCTTCAATCGCTGCCTGAATCATGTGTTTAAGAAAATTGGCACCTGCATATTTTCTTGCTCCAGCGGAAGCTTGTGCAATCACAGGGCTGTTGGTTTCATCAGCGGCTTCCATCATCGCACGCATCTGTTCCAGATTGTTCACATTAAATGCCGGAACACCGTAACCCTGTTCTGCTGCGTGATCCAGCAACTGACGCATACTGATTAAAGCCATGACTCTATCCTCTTTTTTTCAAATGATTTTTAACTTTTTATAAATTGTTCACACATTTTTTGCCGCTTGTTCCAGGGCAGCAACAGCAGGTAGTTTTTTTCCTTCCACAAATTCCAGAAAAGCACCGCCACCTGTAGAAATATAAGACACCTGATTGGCAATGCCATATTTGTCGATGGCAGCCAGCGTGTCACCCCCACCTGCAATCGAAAATGCTTTTGAATCAGCAATCGCTCGCGCAATCGTTTGTGTACCTTGCGAAAACTGTTCAAATTCAAATACACCAACAGGGCCATTCCACAAAATGGTGCCTGCATTGTTTAACAGCGCTGTCAGGGCTTTGGAAGATTCAGGGCCAATATCAAAAATCATATCGTCATCTGCAACATCATCAACGTGTTTTACCGTTGCTGAACTACTTTCAGAAAACTCTTTTCCCACGACTACATCGATTGGTAAAGGAATATTTACTTTCTGCAAAAGTGCTTTAGCGGTTTCAATCAAATCTGGTTCATACAAAGATTTCCCCACATTCAATCCTTGTGCAGCCAAAAAAGTATTGGCAATACCACCGCCAACAATAATGTGTGAACATTTTTCTGCCAGCGCATTCAACACTTCCAGTTTGGTTGAAACCTTGGAGCCACCCACAATCGCAATCAAAGGCTGCTGAGGTAAATCCAGTGCCTGTTCCAAAGCAGCCAGCTCCGCTGCCAACAAGGGGCCTGCGCAAGCGACTTTACTTTTGAGCGCAATACCGTGAGTCGATGCCTGCGCGCGATGTGCAGTACCAAACGCATCCATCACAAATACATCACACAGTGCCGCCATTTTCTCACACAAATTTGTGTCATTTTTTTTCTCGCCGACATTAAAGCGCACGTTTTCACACAGAATCACTTCATCGCCTTGTTCAAATCCGTCGAGCCAATCTTTGATTAAACGAACAGGCTTCGAAAGATTTTCATTTAACCAGTCAGCAACCGGAGCAAGAGAAAATTCCTCGTTGTATTCACCCTCACTCGGACGACCGAGATGTGACATCAAAATTACTTTCGCGCCTTTCTGCAAAGCCAATTCGATGCCAGGCAAAGCTGCTTGCAAACGTGCAGCACTTTCCACCTTTCCATTTTTGATGGGCACATTCAAATCTTCACGCATCAGTACACGCTTCCCGGCCAAATCCAGTTCCGACATCAGTAATACCGTCATCTTCTTACTCTTTCTCTATGTAATTCATTAAATCCAGAAGTCGATTGGCATAGCCCCATTCGTTGTCATACCAAACCAAAAGTTTCACCATGTTGGATAACACTTTTGTTTGTGTGGCATCAAAAATGGCCGACTCACTGCGATGGTTAAAATCCGAAGACACCAAGGGTAAAGTTGTAAAACCGAGAAACTTTCCATCGCTCTTTTCTTTAAACAGTGTGTTCACCGTTTCAACACCCACGCTTTGTGCAAGCACTACGGTTAAATCAACCGCCGCCACATTATTCACAGGCACACGCATGGAATAACCGTCTATTTTATTTTTTAGTTGAGGTAAAACCTGCTGCAAGGCTGAAATACTGCTGGTAGTGGTTGGAATTAAATTCTGCGCACCTGCACGTGCACGACGCAAATCCCGATGCACATGATCAAGTATGTGTTGATCACTGGTATAGGCGTGCATTTCTGTCACAAAAACATGTTCAATACCGAAATGTTCGTCTAACAAATTCAACACAGGTGCCAGACAATGGGTGGTGCAAGAGGAAGCTGAAATAATCTGCGCACTTTTTAACAAGGTGGTTTCATTGATGCCCATCACCACAGTGGCATCGACCTCATCAAAAGCCACGGCAGCAATCAACACTTTTTTTGCACCTGCCTGAATATGTTTGGCGGCATCTGCACGGCTACGAAACAATCCGGTGCTTTCGACCACCACATCAATATTCAAGGTTTTCCAGGGGCATTGTTCGGGAATTGCGTCATGCGATACCGCAATGAACTTGCCATCAATTTCCAAACCATAATGCGTCTTGCTGTCATGCACCTGCACGGTGTTTTTAAAACTCCCGTGCGTGCTGTCAAATTGCAGCAAATGTGCCAGCGCTTCCAGAGAACCCACATCATTGATTGCCACGATGTCGAGTTTGGAAAAAACTTCGCTCTGTTCAAAACAGGCACGTGTCAAATTACGACCAATTCGACCAAAGCCATTAATCGCGATTCGAAGACTCATGCTTTTTCCGACAGTTATGTTTCGGGAATTCGGGTTTATAAAGTTTGCGCAGCATGCACAATGGCATCAGCGGTAATGCCAAAGTGTTTGAACAATGCCGGAGCAGGTGCTGACTCACCAAAACTGTTCATACCAATAACCACACCATCAAGTCCGACATATTTATACCAGCCCTGAACAGCGCCCGCTTCAATGGCAATACGCTTGCGTACAGAATCAGGTAAAACACTGGCTTTATACGCTGCATCCTGAGCATCAAACACTTCACAGCAAGGCATCGACACCACACGCACTGCCTTGCCTTGTGTGGTGAGTTGTTCGGCTGCATCAAGCGCCAACGCCACTTCAGAACCTGTGGCAATTAAAATCAATTCAGGGGCTGTGCTGTCTTTAACCACATAAGCACCTTTTGAGATATTCGCGAGTGTTTTTGCATCACGCGCAATATGCGGCAAGTTCTGACGGGAAAAAATCAGCGCACTGGGGCCGGTTTTATATTCGAGCGCATTTTTCCACGCGACCGCCGATTCCACTGCATCCGCAGGCCGCCAACAGCGTAAGTTCGGTGTGGAGCGCAAGTTAGCCAGTTGTTCAATCGGTTGATGGGTTGGGCCATCTTCACCCAGACCAATCGAATCGTGTGTATAGACCTGAATATTCTGTTGTTGCATCAGGGCAGCCATACGCACGGCATTACGTGCGTATTCCATAAAAATCAGAAAGGTTGCGCCATAGGGAATAAAGCCACCATGCAAGGCCAGTCCGTTGCAAATCGCGGTCATACCAAATTCGCGCACACCATAATAAATATAATTGCCGCTGGCATCTTCTGCGCTCACACCTTTCGCACCCGACCAAATGGTTAGATTGGAACCTGCCAGATCAGCAGAGCCGCCCAACAACTCAGGGAGCATGGGGCCAAAAGCATTGAGGGTATTTAAAGAGGCTTTACGCGAAGCAATGGTCTCGCCTTTTTGTTGTAACTCGGCGATATAGGCCGTGGCTTTGGCATCAAACTCTGCCGGTAACTCGCCCTTCATTCTGCGCGAAAATTCTTTGGCCAGCTCAGGATACGCCGCTTCATAGGCTGTAAACTTTTCATTCCACGCAAGCTCGGCTTGTTTGCCTGCTTCCACACCATTCCATGCCTGATAAATGGCTTCAGGAATTTCAAACGGTGCATGTGGCCACTGCAAACGCTCGCGTGTTAATTTAATTTCCGCCTCTCCCAGCGCAGCACCATGACATTCTTCCTTGCCTTCTTTATTAGGTGAGCCTTTGCCGATAATGGTCTTGCAGCAAATCAGGGTGGGCTTGGCGTGTTCCGCTTTTGCGGCTGCAAAGGCCTTGGCCACTGCATCAGCGTTGTGCCCATCGACTGCTGGAATGACATGCCAACCATACGCTTCAAAGCGCTTTACCGTATCGTCGGTAAACCAGCCCTCCACTTCACCATCAATGGAAATGCCATTGTCATCGTACACCGCAATCAGCTTGCCCAAGCCCAAAGTACCTGCCAGCGAGCAGACCTCATGGGAAATACCTTCCATCATGCAGCCATCACCCAGAAACACATAAGTGTGGTGATTAACAATCTCATAACCAGGCTGATTAAATTGCGCTGCGAGAATTTTTTCTGCCAAGGCCATGCCCACGCCATTGGCAATGCCCTGCCCCAGTGGGCCAGTGGTGGTTTCAATCCCTGGCGCATAGCCATACTCAGGGTGGCCGGGGGTTTTGGCGTGTAACTGGCGAAAATTTTTGATGTCTTCAATGCTCAGGTCGTAACCCGTTAAATGCAGCAATGAATAGTGCAGCATGGAACCGTGACCATTGGACAAAATAAAGCGATCACGATTCACCCATTTCGGATTGGCTGGATTATGTTTTAGAAAATCACACCACAGCACCTGAGCAATATCGGCCATGCCCATCGGCGCACCCGGATGACCACTGTTTGCCTTTTGTACCGCATCCATACTCAAGGCACGAATCGCGTTGGCCATTTCTAATCGACTGACAGGCTTGATCATGAGGGGTTTGACTCCAAAGGTGGGGCGGGATTTTTAGAGGCGCTATTCTCCCCTATGGGAATTTCAGGTACAAGCGATTCATCAGAGAACACTTGCCAAACGCAGGTTCTGACTTTACACTTTTTTAAAATTTGTAAGGTCACAAACAAGAGGAAAATTGCGTGTCGAACATCGGTTTCATCGGTTTGGGAAACATCGGCAAGCCCATGGCACTTACCCTGCTCAAGTCGCACGGTTCACTTAAAGTATTTGATGTGAATGACAAAGCTTGCGAAGCACTTGCCCAACAAGGTGCCAGCATCGCTCAAAACGCTGGTGACTTTGCGGACTGTGAACTACTCGGTTTATGTGTGCGTCACGATCAGGATGTAGAAGACCTTTTATACACCGAAGGCTTGCTCAAAAAACTCAAATCCGGTGCCAGCATTGCTATTCATAGCACGGTCACCCGCGACAACATTTTGCGCTGGGCGGAAGATGCCAAACAGGCAGGCATTTCCCTAATCGATGCGCCCATCAGTGGTGGAGCAGACGGTGCGAAAAACGGCACGCTGGTGTTTATGGTGGGTGCCGACAATGACAGCGATTTTGAACGCCTGAACACCATTTATGGCAAGGCCGCTGCCGCTGTGATTCATGCAGGTGGGTTGGGTGCAGGCACCGTACTCAAACTGGCCAATAATTTGATGACCTACTCAGCCTTCGCCGCAGTAAGCGAAGCGTTGGAACTCGCTAAAAGCAAGGGATTAACGCTGGAACTGCTCCATCAGGTAGGGCAAGTGAATGGCGTACTCACGCCACAAATGCACCGCTTCATCAGTAACCGCGAAATGCTTGCGCCTGCTTGCAGTGCCGCCGATATGCAAGCCCTGTTTGGCCCTTTTGCAGGCCTGGCAGAAAAGGACCTTGATCACGCGCTGGCGCTGGCTGAACAAGGCCATCTGGAACTGGGTGCATGCAAGGCGGTACGCACAAAAATCAAAGACGTATTTCTTAAACAGGATTAACCACGCTATGACTCAACCCACCTTTGGCGAAGACCGTCTCTATATCAACGGTGCACTGTGCGCGCCACGCTCAGGCAAGTATTACGACAACATCAATCCCGCTAATGAAACGGTGGTTGGTCGTGCGGCTGATGCCAATCTCGACGATGCAGAAGCAGCACTCGCTGCTGCGCGTGAAGCTTTCGATAACACAGATTGGAGCAGCAATCATGCTGCACGTTTGGCGCTGCTGCGCAAATTTGAAACCGCTATCAAGGATTTGCTGCCTGAGCTAAAAGAAGCGGCCATCGCCGAAGCAGGCTCTACTCGCCACAATGCCAACGGCCCTCAGGCGGCAGGCCCTGTGGGCATGATCGACTGGACGCTTTCCTATGCTGAAACCTTTCAGTGGGATAAGGACATCGGCAATTACACCTCTGCCGATTTGGGCATGACCAGCAAGCGCATTATCTGCAAGGAAGCTGCGGGCGTAGTGGCTGCGATTACACCGTGGAATTTTCCAGTACAAATTATCCTTGCCAAGGTGATTCCTGCGCTGGCCGCAGGGTGCACGGTGGTACTCAAGGCCGCACCCGATACACCCTGGACTGCCACATTATTTGGCCGTGCCGCACACGCCGCAGGTTTACCCGCAGGCGTACTCAATATTCTTAGCGCGAGCCACCCTGCCGACATTGGTGTGTTTTTGTGTGAAGACAAACGTGTCGATGTGGTGTCATTCACGGGTTCTACAGCGGTGGGCAAGGAAATCATGCGTCGTTGTTCTGCTACCGTAAAAAGAGTGTTTCTTGAATTGGGCGGCAAGTCGGCCAACATTGTGCTGGACGATGCAGACCTGGGTGCTGCCTTGTTAAATTGTCTGGCGGTGTGTTATCACGCAGGGCAAGGCTGTGTCATAGCGACTCGTTTGTTAGTGCCAGAAGCCAAGGTTGAGCAAAGTATTGAACTGCTAAAAACCTATTTCGGCATGATCAGCTTTGGTGACCAGAATGCACCCTATGCGATTATGGGGCCACTCATCAATGCCAGACAGCATAAAAAAGTGCACAGCCTGATTGAACAGGGTAAACAGGAAGGTGCCGCCGTGGTGATTGGTGGTAACAAGCCTGTTAGCCCTGAAAGAGGTTACTGGGCGGAGCCGACTGTATTTGTTGATCGTACAGGGCAAACCTGCGTTTCACGTCAGGAAATTTTTGGCCCCGTGCTAACGATTATTCCTTATAAAGATGAAGCCGATGCCATTCGCATTGCCAATGACAGCGATTATGGTCTGGGTGCAGGGGTGATTTCTGCCAGCGAAGAACGCGCAATAAAAGTTGCCAGAAAAATTCGTGCGGGCATTGTGAATGTTAACGGTGGGAATTTTTTAGCACCCGATTCACCTTTTGGCGGTTACAAACAAAGTGGTGTGGGAAGAGAAATGGGGCCAGAAGGCTTTGAGGAATATCTGGAAACCAAAACCATCGCAATCGGTGTTTAAGCTATGGAAAATTTACAAGATAAAGTGGTGGTGATTACAGGTGGCTCGAAAGGTTTTGGTTTGGCCATTGCAAAAAAATTACATGCAGAAGGCGCTCGGCTGGCCTTGTTTGCCAGACATGAAAGCGATTTAAAAAAAGCGCAGCAAGCACTCGGCGAAGACACCGTGAGTATTCACACGGTGGATATTTCAGTCAGTGCACAAATCGAACAGGCTTTTGCTGATGCTGAAAAAGCACATGGCAAAATTGATTATTTTGTGAATAACGCAGGGCTTGCCAAAATTTCCAGAAGTGATGCGCTCAAAGATGAAGATATAAGCGTTCAGCTTAACACCAACTTGCTTGGGAACATGATTAGCTGTCGTGCAGCCATTCCCTATCTAAGAAAAAGCGCTCAACTTGGTAGCAATGCGCGTATTGTGAATATTTCTTCTGCCACGGCTTACCATAGCGATGAAATGGCTTATATGTCTGTCTATGCTGCCACCAAAGCAGCGGTGGAAAGATTCAGTCGTGAAATTCGTCGCGAACTGGAACTCGATGAAATTGGTGTAAGCATTGTACGCCCAGGGGCTGCGATGGATACCGACTTCGCCAGCAATCTCGATTTCAATTTGTTAAAGCCTGCACTGGATGCCTGGCAGGACACTGGACCTTATTGTTATCAGGGAATGGATTCCAGCCATGTCGCCGAAGCAGTGTGTTTTTGCCTGAAAACGCCCAAAGGCGTTTCGGTCGATTTGCTGGAAATTCGCCCCAACAAACGCATCAAGAAACCTCAATTCTAATCAGGAGCACATCATGGATTTTACAAATAAAACCGTTATCGTCACGGGTGCAGGTGGTGGCATTGGCGAAGGTTATGCCAAGGCTTTTGCTGCACGCGGTATGAATGTCACCATCGCCGAGCTGAATGAAACACAAGGCCAGCGCGTTGCCGATGAAATCAATGCCAGTGGTGGAAAGGCTTTATTTGTAAAAACCGATGTGGGCAGTGAAGCATCTGCCCAAGCGTGTACACAAGCCACAGTCGATAAATTCGGCCAGCTTAACTATCTTGTTAACAATGCCGCTATTTTTGGTGACATGAAAATTCAGGGGTATCTGGATGTGGATATGGATTATCTTGAAAAATTCATGCGCATCAACGCACATGGGTGTTTGATTATGACGCGTGCTTTTGTCAAACACATCGACCGCAAAATAGGCGGTGCGATTGTGAATCAATCTTCAACCGCTGCGTGGATGAACATTGGCTTTTATGGTGTTGCGAAACTGACCTTGAACGGTATAACAACTTCTTTGGCGGGTGAACTGGGCTGGCGTAAAATCCGCATCAATGCGATTGCACCTGGCCCTACCGAAACACAGGCGCTTAGAAATACTGCGGGTGCTTATGCCGATGAGCTGGTCAAACAAATGCCGATAGCGCGTTTGGGTACACCTCAGGATTTGGCCGAAGCGGTGATGTTTTTGTTAAGTGATGAAGCCTCGTGGATTACCGGACAGATTTTAAATGTCGATGGTGGGCAATTTAGAAGACCTTAATTATTTAAAATTAAATCATCAGGTTCTAATTTTGAGCGCTGCTTACCGCTCGCTACGCTCACTCAGACAGCCCAGCACTCAAAATTAGAGCCTGATGCTTAAAACTGACAACACAAGAGAAACATCATGAACAACAAAAGAAACAAAGGCATTGAAATGTACAACACCGTGTACTGCGGTGACTTGCCAGCGCCCCCTGAAGTCGGGAAAGACAAATTTTTCGACAGCATGATTGAAAACCTGTTCGGCGATTGCTGGGGCGACGAAACCCTGAGCGTGGAACAACGTCGCTTGGTATTGATTGGTGCGATTCTTGCCCAAGGTGAAGAAATGACCTTTGCGATTCAGGCGCGCTCTGCCATGAAGCGGGGTGAATTGACTTACGCACAACTGGAAGAAATCTGCCGTTTTATGACGCAATATGTGGGCTATCCCAGAGCATCGAAACTGCGCATGACCTTAATGGGGCTGAAAAAGGAATTTGGCTAAACGCCTCGTGTTTTTGTATATGGCATTTTAATACCCAGCTTCTACAATGGCGGCTTATTGTTTTTCTATTTTTGCTGAAGGACTGGCCGCCATGATGAAACCACACAGCTTTTTTATTTTATTTTTCCCTGTACTGACTCTGCTGAGTAATTCAAGCAGTGCCGCTATTCCGGAAACGCAATTCTCTGAATTTATTCACACCTATCAGACACAGTATCAGGCGCTCTCTGAAAATCCCGACTTGTTCTCGAAGGCCAGCAGCGAGCAACTCCGTCAAATCAATACCATTCGTGGTACTTCTTTATATTCCTACATGCACCCTGTAGTGATTAAAGGCTTCAAATTTCCGGAACTGCAAGGTCACGCACTCGACACTTTAAGTGTGCAAACGCTGGTCAACGGCAAACTTCAGCCAATTCCTTTTCAAATCGATGAATTTGATGAAACCGGTCTGATTTTTATTGAAGGCGTGAATGAACATCCTGTCGATGGCGAAACTGGAAAGCTTAATGCTACCGATGAATTGCTGTTTATGTTTCGTGATGCTTCGATCGAACCACTGAAACAAAAACCGGCCTATGTGCTTGCCGAAATCAAGGTGTCTTTCCCGAATGAAGCGGCACGTTATGTGTATCTGGTAAAAAATCAAAGTGCACGTTCACCTGCCGACTATGTGCACCCTGCACTTGATGAAAAAGAAGGCGTGTTTGAAAGTGCTTACATCAAAATTCGTTTCCAACGTGAAAACATGAGTTTGATAGAAGAAATTTCCTTTAAAACAGGTGCACAGCAGGGCGAGAATATTTTTGATTCCCTGTATTTTCGTTTAAGTGCAGGACTGTTTAATAAACACACACGCATCAATCTGGATTCACGCCAGAATATCAAGGCCAAAGCGCTGGCAGTAAAAGACGGTCCGATTCGGGTTATTTTTCTGGTTGAAGCCAAAGCCAGAGTCGCAGGTATTCCTGCTGTTACTGCCAATTTTAATCTGAGCTTTTATGAACAGGCCGCAAAACTGAAAAGCCGCTTTGCCGTTGATAAAAGCAAACTGGAATTTTTTCAGTTTGCATCCTATCTGGCGCCTTTGTTACGTCGCCCGGAGCTTTATGTGGAATTTGATTTCGTCAATACACAAGGCGCACTGTTTTCTTTTGAATCACTGGGAAAAAATAATCAGGTACGCATTGATGGCAAGATGAGTGAAGCCGAACACCAACTCAATGAATTGGGGTTGCCCGGCAACTGGGTATGGTTTAATTCAAACAAGGATTGGCAAATGATGCTCAGTAATTTTTTACCACTGGCAGAAGATGGGCTTGCACAACATTTGCTTGAAGGTAATCGTTTTTATCTCGCTTATGAAGATGTCTCTGAAAGTGCTGCGCGTGCACAGAAAAAACGTGAGCGTTTTGATGGTGCAAGCCCACGCATAAAAATTGTCGGTGAAGGCTTACCCAAAGTATTGATTGCGCTGTTTAGAGCCTTTGATACCGATATTCTCAATGAGTTTGATTTTAGTCGTCAGATTACTGTTGGTGAAACCAATCGCATTATTCGCAAAATTCATGCACAGGGAAAACTGGAAAAAATCGACAGGATTATTCGCAAGCAACTGCTTGCCATGAAAGAGCAAGGCGTGATTACCAACAATGAGGAATTGATTGAGGCCTTGCTTGCCGATATGAATCAAATAGGTATCGCGGGTGTCAGCAAGGAGCAAACCCGTTTTCTGGTAACCAAAGCCATGAGTGCGATTAAAAGTTTTGATACTTATCAGACAGTGGATATAGGCATTGCCTTTGGTGAGGCCGTGGAAGAACTGGATCTCGACCCTGATAAAATTCACTATCAGGCAAAAGATAATACCTTGTGGTGGGCAAACGATGTCGGCGATCCTGAAAGTTTTTATCAGATGCTCAATCAGGATGCGCACATTGAAATTATTCATCTCAATAAATAACGCACTTGAGCAGACAATAACAATCGGCTAAGCCATAATAAAACCTTGAACCTTGTACAAATCATTATTTCAAGTCCAGCTACAGGAAACGTGTCATGGCAAGTGAAGTCATTAATTCCTACCTAACCGTATTGGCCAAAAATGAAGGCTCTGATTTATACCTGAGTACCGGTGCACCGCCCTGCGGCAAATTTCAGGGCGTGCTCAAGCCACTCACCAAAGAACCTTTGCGACCTGGCCAAATCAGGGAAATGGCCTACGCGATTATGGATTCAGAACAAATTGCTGAATTTGAGGCAAATCTTGAAATGAACCTCGCCATTTCACTGCCCGGTGTTGCGCGTTTTCGTATCAATATTTTCAGACAACGCAATGAAATTTCGATTGTTGCCAGAAATATCCAATCCGAAATTCCCAAATTTGAAAATCTTGGTTTGCCACCAGTACTCAAAGATGTGGTGATGAGCAAACGCGGTCTGGTGTTATTTATTGGTGGCACAGGTTCGGGCAAATCCACCTCGCTCGCTGCCCTGATTGATCACCGTAACAGTACCACCGGTGGACACATCATCACCATTGAAGACCCGATTGAATTTGTGCATGTGCATAAGAAAAGTGTCATCAATCAGCGTGAAGTGGGCGTGGATACCCGCTCCTATGCCGCTGCATTAAAACAAACCTTGCGACAGGCACCCGATGTGATTCTGATTGGTGAGATTCGCGATACGCAAACCATGGAACATGCACTGGCCTTTGCTGAAACGGGACATCTGGCAATTTCCACCATTCACGCTAACAATTCCAATCAGGCGATTGATCGCATCATCAACTTTTTCCCTGAAGAACGCCGCCCGCAACTGTTGATGGATTTATCCAACAATCTGGTTGGTTTTATTTCCCAGCGTCTGGTGAAAACGGTCGATAACAAACGCGCCGCTGCGGTGGAAGTGTTGCTCGGCACAGCAACCATTAAAGATAAAATTCTTAAAGGCGAGCTGAACGAAATCAAGGAAATTATGGAAAAATCTGAACAACTGGGTATGCAAACTTTTGACTCTGCACTGTTCAAACTTTACAAGGAAGGCAAAATTTCTCTGGAAGAAGCGGTGAAAAATGCCGATTCTGCCAACAACCTGCGTTTGAAAATCAAGCTCGATGATAAAGGCATATCACAAAATACCGACAACGGTATGCCGGGCGGATTACGCCTCGAAGCGATTGATGACTAGCTACTTTTTCAGCAGCTCGTTCATTTTGCGAATACGATCAGCCAACACTGACATAACATGTAAAGCAAACTCTGGATGCGTTTGCACCATCTCCAGAAATTTTTCCTTGCTGACTGGAACCATTTTAACCGGTGTTTTTGCCAAGGCTGTTGCGCTACGTTTTTTTGCATCAATGATGGCCATTTCACCCATCAAGCCACCTTCTTCAACAATGTCGATAATTTCATAGCCAACCTTCAATGCAATGATGCCATCGAGCACCACATACATCACATCGCCTTCATCACCTTCAGAAAATATTTTCTGCTCGGCTGCAAATTCCACACTATTGGTTTCGTCTTTAAACAGTTCCAGTAAATTCATGGTGACTATCCGATGATTGGCTATCAAGCCCAGGCGGGGCTGCACATCAAAGCGAGAGAACTTAAATATCCCACACCCCAAACCAGAGAACGCGCAGTCGCAATGTCATTCAAATACAAAGGTATGTAGATAATGCGCGAAGCAATATAGGCAAGCGCCAGATAATCCACCGCCGCCGATTGCACATTTGCGGCATAAGCCACCAGCACACCGACTGCAAAAAGTGGGAAACTTTCAATTTGATTGAGATGAACGCCCAACGCGCGTTTACCAAGACCTTCCAGAGAAGCCGCCTGTTCACGTGGTGTATTGTTGTTGTAACCACCGGGCGCTTTTGCCATTTGCAGCGCCAGAGGGCCTTTGGAAATCGTGTGAAGTATGCCTGCAAAAAATAAACACCAGAGTGCAATAGTCATAAGCTTTTCCTGTAAATAATTGATGGATTGGGTTAACGAAAACCACCGTCAATATACTCTGTTCAACACAGTAATCAATTTTCAAATTCGGAATATGCCAAACCGGCAAACTTTTTATCGAGATGTCCTGCGTCCACCAGCCAGCGCAAGGTATCTGAAAAGGTTTGTTCACCGCTTCTGAAATGCGCACCCGACAAGGTGAGATATTTTTGCGAATTGGCAGGTACCCACTGCGTCACAATCTCCATCGCCTCACTGCCAATTGGTGTATCGAGTGGATAAACCAGCTTGATGAAATCAACCAGCTTGCCAATCACACGAAACAAAGCGCCTGAAATGTGCGGGCTGGAAATTGTGTTGCCAGTAATTTTTTCAAACAAGGCATGCAATTCTTTCCACGGATAATAGTGCCCGGCGATAATGTAACGCCCATCTACCGTTGGGTTTTCCAGCATGAATAAATGTGCTTTCGCCACATCACGCACATCCACACATTGAATACCCGTACTTGTGACGGGTGTCATTGTACTCACAAAAGTAATCAATGAATGGTTGGATTCATTCAGTTTTGGATCATCAGGGCCAAACACACCGGAAGGATAACTGCGTTGTATCGCCACCTGTGTATCGTATTGTTTGACATACTGATTCACCCGTTCATCACAATCGCGCTTGGACAGTGAATAGGCTTCTTTTGGATTTCCACAAGTGGTTTGCTCGTTGATTTCTGTAATGCCCTGTTGAAACAAGGCACCCAGACTTGAAACATACACAATGTTTTTTATGCCTGCTTCAAGCGCAGAACCAATCACCGCATCGATACTCGCGACGTTGGATTGATACACCTGTCTTTTATGTTTGGGGTGCAGGCTCACCATCGCCGCACCATGAAACACTGCATCACAACCGTGCAAATTATTTTGAATCAGGGTTTTGTCACACATATCGCCTTCGACAATATCGTTGACTTCAAAACCCCGCTGCCTGAACCAGCTGTGTGCTGCCTGTTTATCTCTAACCAGCAAACGCAACTGATGCCCCGCGCGCAAAAACTCCATCGCGGTATGGGCACCAATAAAACCCGTTGCGCCTGTAAAAAAGATTTTCAAATGGTGTTTATTCCAATCAAGGTTTTCTTCTGACATAGCTGCCAGGGAAATCACGGGTCGGGCGCGTTTTGAAAAACATTTGCGAAACTTCGCGTGCCTTGTCGCTGCATACTGGATGCGCCCAAGCTATGTCGTCATACACAATGTTGTCATCGGTAGCATGCATTTTGCCTTTGATTTCATGCACACCCGCAGGCACATAATCGAGATTTAACAAATGACGTAACTTCCACGCGACATTGTGATCAGCGCAGGAAGTATCTCCACTCACGCCCAAAGCGCCAATCAATTTGCCTTCCTTGTTATAGAGTGCAAGGCCGCCGCCAAATACATTCACGCCACCAATTTTTTTGCCAATCATATAATCTTTTTCGCTGCCATAATCATTGGCATCACCGCCGTAGGCAACCGATACATCGACAGGATTGGAAGCTTGCAAACCATACAAGGAACCTTTCGGCTGTGTAGCTGCATATAAATTGGCTGTGGAAAGCGAAAAATCGGGCAAGCTGAACGCATTGGCGGTATTGGCTTTCTGTGCAGCAATCACCCTGCTGCCTGGCCACTGATCGCCTCGCGTTTTTCCGGAGAACACCACGCGTTGCACGACACCATTTCTATCGACAATGGCTGCCCACATTTCAGTTTCAAAACCGCCGTTGTCGGAACCCACCACTTTTTGCAGTGTGGAACGCAGTTCACTGTGCGATGGAAATTCACTGGCCAGCGCATAAGTGCTCATGCCAAGCCCCAGTAATATCAGGGTTAATTGTCTAAACATATTTCCTCCTTAACTTTTTGTTAAAGTTTTTCGTTGATGTTGTTTGCGTTACTGATATTTTTTTAAAGCACCTTGCTCAAATTGTTTTGCATACAATCGTGGCAATCGCTGTGTTCCCCAGAAAAATACAAAGAACGGCATCACCAGCCACGACATATTGGAAAGAATAAATTTGGCAATAAAATTGTTCGGATTACCCACATCTACACTGGGGAAGTGGTGCATAATTTCGAGAGAATAGTATTGAACCGTTGGCGCAATGTGCATGCCTGCGCAAAACATGAAAATATAAACCGCTGCAATGCTGTTGCGCCCTGATTTGTGCCATAAATACAAACCGACACTGGCAATCATCGCATTCAAACAAGCCCAGGCTTCTGCCCACAACACATGTTTTTCTACATACAGATAACGAATGTCACCGCCGTGAATATAGGCCCACCATTGAAACGCCCATAACTTGTCTTCGGCATAGGCAATTTCGTGATAGAACAACACCCAGGGCACTTCATAAATATAAGCAACCAGTACATATAACCAAATCCAGATTTCAATCATGTAAGTGAAGCGTTCATGGTTGGTGTAGGTGGCAAGCGCTGGCAGTTTTAACCAGGGCACCATAAACATCGCAAACAAACAAAAATCAAAAGTCCAGAAACTGATATAAGCCTGCGTGGTTATATCCAGCCCCAGAAAATGCACGCCAATGCCACCAAAGGTACCCACGCTGGCAAGCACCATCGCAAACATCGCAATCAACAAGGAAGCTTCGCTGTTCACCAGTGGTACTTTTTTGTAAATCCACTCAAGCATGTTGGTCTCCCCTTGTTATTCTTTTAAAGACTGCCTACCAGATGTGCAGAGACATCCAGCAAATAAAAAGTCAGCATACTCGCACTTAAACCACCTGCAATCACTTTCAGGGTGTCCCATTTCACCTTTTCATCAAGAAAATAAAAAATGGGGAAGCTGGCAATAAAATAGGTTGCATAAATCACTGAACCGTAGGCCAGCATGATGTCCATTTTTTCATAATAAAAAGAGGCTTGAATCAGCGGATTCGCCATCGCTTTGGTTTCCATCCACGCCCACAGATAACCTACGATAAACACCAGCGGTAAAAATAACAGCGCCTTCATCGGCACTTTTGAATTCATCATTCTGCGCAATACGATAATCGCACTGGTGTGGTAAGTGATAAAATACGCCTGTGTGTAAGCATACATAATCACAGGCACTTGCTGCTCACCACTGCCGAGCAATGCAGCGTCGAGATTGGTGCTTGCATTGGGAAAACGATACACCATGCCCAATACATCGAAAAAATATTCCGAACCAAAATAATTTCCAAAAAAACTGAATACGAAAATATACAGATTGGCTTTAAACCAGTAACTCTGGTGCCAGGGAATACCACTATTTTTTCTCAGAAAAAAAGGCACTGCGATTAAAGGGAAAAACACGATGGCTGCATGAATCAGCAGTTGTGCATCAGAAAAGGTATATACCCAGCCTGTGAACATCATCATGGCCATTAATGCCATCCAGATGGGTGTATAGAGCATGAAAAATTTTTCTGCCCATGCCTTGTCTTCGTTTTGAGATAACCACTGTGATAAGTCCATCATTTAACCTGATATTTCTATTATTTTATTTTTATTGTTTATGCACGTTTTTTATAACGAATCCTGCAAGGTGACTTTGGTTGCACAATCATTTCACCATAATCATCAACATAAGCTTCTGGTGCATCAACAAACTCAAAATCATATTTTCTAAGCAGCTCGGAAAAAATCGCTTTAATCTGAAACAGAGCAAAGGCGTTACCAGTACATTTATGCTTGCCACCGCCAAAGGGTTGATACGCCATTAAATTTTTATCTTCGGCTCTTTCTTTTGAAAAACGCTCAGGATCAAATTGCAGAGGATTTTCAAACAAATGTGCCATACGATGTGTCACTGGCGGGCACGCCCACACCATATCCCCCACCTGAATACGATAATTTTTAAACTGTAATTCTTCCGCAACCTGACGCATTAAAACGATTAAAGGCGGATGCAAACGCAACACTTCCTTGAGCACGGCTTCAAGTTTTGGCACTTCACGCACACTTTGAAAGGTTGGTTTACCTGTTTCGCCGAGCACATCGTGCAATTCCTGTTTGATGTGTGCGAGATGTTGCGGATGTTTTAACAATTCCAATAACACCCACGCAGCTGTGCCAGAACTGGTGTGGTGCCCTGCAAAAATAACACCGATGAGCATGCCGGTAATTTCATCGGTATTGAGCGGCGTGCCGTCTTCATATTTCGATTCAATTAATCTCTGAAACATATCATCAGGTTTTTCTGTTTGGCTCTGACGCTTGGTAACGATTTCCTGCACCAGTTTGTGTAAACGCTTTCTGGCCTTGTCACGCGCCCTGAATGCAGGAATCGGCAAATTGGGGAAGTTATACGCTAACGCATTCACGCCACGTTCCAGATCGTGATAAATCTGCGCAAACTCTTCGGTGAGTTCATAACGAAATTCTTTTCCCAACAAACAATGGCTTGCGGTATTGATGGTGAGCTGTTTCATTTCAGCCACCAAATCCATTTCACCTGCATCGCCCCATGTGTTCATCATTTCTTCCACTTCGATGATGATTTTTTCGGCGTGCATCTTCATGGCTTCCATGCGCAAGGAAGGCAACAGCATTTTCAGTTGCTGGTTTTTAATATCATTGGTGGCATCAAACAAAATACCTTTACCAAAAATCGGGGTCATTAACTGATAGGCAGCGGATTGATCGAGCTGTTCATCAGACGATTTGTAAAACAGTGCGCTCGCCTCGTCGCCCGTGAGCAAGACAATGCGCTGATTAAACATTTTGAATTGCGCAATCTCCCCCACCTCATCCGACACCTTTTTCATAAATTCATAAGGATTTTTGGCAAAGGAAACAATTTGCCCAAGTAAAGGCAAACCACCTTTGAATTTGGGTGGGTCAAGCAGGGTTTGAGTAGTACCAGTATTCATAACGATAACCTTGGGAACCTTCCTTTCCTGACTTTACACATTGACAATAAGTGTAAAGTCTCGATAATAAACCCAAGACCACAAACATTGCAAGAAAGCCTGTATAAAATCCCGCCTTATGGAAAGCACCGAAAGCAAAATCATCCAAAGCGCCCTTGAAGCCCTTGCCATTAAAGGCTTTCAAAAAGTGACCCTGAACGATATTGCCAAACAGGCCAAAGTGAGCCGCCCTACGGTATATAGCTATTTCAAGGATAAGGACGAGCTGATTCAATCGGCTCTGCTGCACTCTTCGCTGGGTATTGCCGAGGATTTAATCAAACATGCCGAGAAATTCGACAAAGCAAGTACACGCATTGTCGAAGCCATGCTCTATGCCCTCAAACGCATTCCACAAGAGGCACACTTGGCGCTGCTGGCCGACCCTGAAGTGGTTCAGTTGGTGAACGAATTTGCACTGGTATCGAAGGAAGGGAACGCCCTGTGCCAGGGCATTTTCAAAGTGGCTTTAATGGGCAAATACAAGGACGAAGCCGAGCTCAACGAATTGATTGAAGTGTGCGTGCGTTTGCTGCTTTCCCTGCTCACCATGAAATCAGCCAGAAAACGCACGGTGCAGGAACAGCGTTTGTTTTTAGAAAGGCGCTTACTTCCTGCGTTGGGATTGCGCTAGGTTTGTATCAAATAGCACCGCTCTCAATAATCTGCACAGGCGCTGCAAAACCCAATTCCTTGCGCCACTGTTCAATGTAAGGCCATGACCATTCACCCGCCTCAATAACGTCATAATCGGTATTAAAATATTTTCCGGTTACACCTAAACCACGCGTAAAGTAACGCGTGATTTTTGGAATATCCACCGCTGCGTGCATACGGTAATGTTTGGGCGAATAAAAACGCTCAATATCCACAATGATTTCCCAACACACGGGCAAAAAACGTGTGAGCATTTTTTGGGCTGCGCGTACACGGGTTTGCCAGGATTTATCCAGCGCCTGTAACAAATTTATCGAAACGGAATGGTGTTCCAGTTCCTCACACCAGTGCCACAAAAATACCCGTTTTACTTTGGCATCCACACTTTCATCTTTGTAAAAACCGGTATCAATAAAAGTCAGTTTGATGACCGAAAAAAACAAATGCTCCATTGCCGCCGTAATCGCCAGATTTTCAATCTTCGACAAATTTTTGGTGAGGTTCTGCATGGTTTCCTGCAAGCGTGAACGCATTTCAATTTCATAAATACCCATCGACTTGTTCAGCTCGGTGTGAATCAGCGTGTGCTGGCGTTCCTGTGCATTAAACTCATCAATCAATTGCTCCAGCCAGGGGTTTTCCTTCACCACGGGATCATTCAGGTAGGCGCGCACCGAACGCATAATATATTTTTCTGCTTCGGGCGTGATGATGGAAACCGCATTCCAGAACACCCGCAAGTGCCTCGGTTCACACCACATGACAGGAATGTTGTTGAAATCAAACACAGGTTGTTTCGACACAAAATCAATGGATTTGATGGTGTTCATGGCTGCTCCCCGAAAAAGACGAATTGACAACTTGTCCCAAGGTAATCCGTTATCGGTTAAAAATCAAAACCGAGTATTTCGGCGCTTAGATACTGCGTATTTAAAAATCAGGAGTGCAAAAAAAGAAACGCCTCCTGTAACATACATCACAGGAGGCGTCGGGCTAGCGATACGATCACTAGCGGGGTTAATATGGCGGACTCTAGGGAAGAATCATAATCGGGTCAAGGATTACGCAGGAAACAAGGTTTCATTCTGTCCTGTCCTGAATCTTGGCGTTAGGTAAGCGAGCTACCGCCTCGGTAAAAAATTCCTCAACTTCATGTACATGAACAGGCCGAACCAAACGTGAAATTTCTTCTCCTGATTTTAATAGAATCAGTGTTGGCCAAAGTTTTACCTTGAATATACGCCCTAATTTTTTTCCCTGACCATCTAACACTTTAATGTGTGGGATTTTGTACTTTGGCAAAACTGCCTCTATTGCAGGTAAAGCGGCCTGACAATGCCCACACCAATCCGTACCAAATTCTAGAATGATAAAACCATCAATAGTTTTTAGTTCTTCTATGGTGGGAGATTGTTCGGAGTATGCTTTTAAGTTCATTTTTGTTTTTTCGATAAAAGTAAATGTAAATTTATTTACAAAACATTATTCTCATAATGAAAGATTTTAAGTATAATTAATACTGGCCATTCGGATAGTATTCACACAAGGAAAAAATTTATGGGAAAGGAACAATTATTATCTAATGAAACGACAATGCGTGTTATCAAAAGAATTAATCAGCGTGAGTGGTGGCGAACTTGGATCAATAAGCAAGCTTTGAAGGAAAGAGGTTTGTTTCTTGAATCTTGTTTTCGCTCCGCAGAATTTTATGGACGACCATTGGATAATCCTTTCAAAGTGAATTTAAAAAATCCCTTAATAGGAGATGATGAATTCGTTATGAGCACTCTTGGTCTGCCGCCAATAGTGTGGGCTTCTTATAAGGACGGTATGGAGGAAATTTCAGAAAAAGAAAATAAAATCATAAAAATGCAATCAGTGAAAATGCGAATTGCGATGGACATGGGTTTTGATTCCATTGCTATATTGTCAGCGAATGATTTCAAAAGGCTTAAAGAAAAAGGTCGCTTGCCAAACGGCTACGACTTGCAGGTATTTTTTACATCAGATTGGCATCAGCTTATGCAGCATCCTGATGGTTATGGGGTGAAGTGAATAGACTAGGC
Organism: uncultured Pseudomonadales bacterium; assembly: GCA_964557005.1. GTDB lineage: Bacteria > Pseudomonadota > Gammaproteobacteria > Pseudomonadales > JBECKS01 > JBECKS01. Next base: position 250,173 of record CAZKYI010000002.1, on the reverse strand, counting down.
TTGCTTTTTATTATGCTTTGGCTTTGATGTTTCAAGAAAGGACAACTCCACCGTGTATTTGGCTTTCGGTTCATTTACCAGAATGAGTTTGAGTTCCTGCTGGTTATTAAACCCGCTGATTTTCTGACGATATTCAGCAGCCTTGTTTTCATTCTCGATCTCAAGTTTTCTGTTTTTACTGATTTGTAAAAATTTCTTTTCCTGATCAATACCTAAAAAGCGCCTGCCAGCAAGATTGGCCGCTATACCTGTTGTGCTGCTGCCCGTGAATGGATCGAGTATCCAGGCATTGGCTTCAGTAGAAGCCAGTATAAGGCGAGTTAAAACAGAAAGGGGTTTTTGTGTAGGATGTTTACCACAAGATTTTTCCCACGGTGCAATAGCGGGAAGTTTCCAAACATCTTTCATTTGTTTATCGCCGTTTAATTGCTTCATTAATTCGTAATTAAAATAATGTGGCGTTTTCTCATGTTTTCTAGCCCAGATAATTTGTTCGGTTGAATGCGTAAAATATCGGCATGAAAAATTCGGAGGCGGGTTACTTTTTTCCCAAGTAATCACATTAAGGATTTTAAAATTAAGTTCAGTTAAAAGTTGACCAACCGAAAAAATATTATGTGCAGTGCCGCTAATCCAGATAGTAGCATTATCCTTCATCTTGTCGCGGACTAAAGACAACCATTCTCTGTTAAAAGCATTTACGGATTCAAAGCCGTGTGACTTATCCCATTCTCCTTTATTTACACTAACTATTTTTCCGCTTTTAATAGTTAGCCCATCGTTTGATAAAAAATAAGGCGGGTCGGCAAAGACCATATCAAATTTATGTTCGAACTGAGGGAGCAGTTCCATTGAATTGCCATGTAGCAGGCAAAAGTTTCTATCATCCGATTTGAAGAAAGGTTTTATTTCCATACGTTTTCGTAAAGCTCATCAATAAGCGCATTTTTTCTAGACGAAATTTTATTCGAATTCCATTTTTTGTTTTCTTTAAAAACATTTTTTGTTGTTAATATTGTTGAATATTTTAAAATAACTTTACGCTTTTCATCGTAAGACTTATTTCCAACTTTGCTATCTGAATTTAAATCCCTATCCAATAATACAAGATTTCCGATATTTCCAATTAATTCAAGTGGTACAGATTTGTCTTTGCTTTTCTGTGGATGTATATGTTCAATGCTAATATTGAGGAGTTGACAATTTGGATTCAATTTGTACTCAAGTTTTTGAAGCGCATACTGCACCAGTTTCTTTTGTGATATATGACTGCTTGAATAGTGTAATTTATCATCAAAGGCTGCTTTAAATGAGTCGATATTTGGTGGCACTAAGCTTCCAATAAAATCATCAATAACTTTATGCTTTTCTTGTTTGTTTTTCGCAAACAATATATCTCTGGCATATTTTGAGTATTTTTTATCTAAACCAGAAGATCTTCCAGAAACGATAGCATTATTAATAAAGTGGTATCTTTCAATAGAGTTTAAAGCTTTCAAAAAATATGCCTTTGATATTAACTTATCTTTGTATGCTTTTATTAGTGACAGGAGCATTGGATTAGAAACTTCTATTCCAAAAACATTGGTAATGGCATTTATCGAAAAAAATATTTTGAATTCATCGTTTTTCCAATCTCCAGGATTTGGATTTATTATCTTATTGAAGTTTTCAGAGTCGCTGTGTAGGTTTGATAGAAATAATTTTATGTCTTCTTTATTTTTAATAACCTTGTTAACAAATAGTTTATATATCTTTTTATCAGAAACTTTTTCGTATCTGTAGGAAAAGAAATTATTTAAAAATTTTAAACTCTTTTTCGATGGATTCTTTGAATCTGGGTTTTCACCTCTTGTATTATCTATTATTTTAGTCCAAGTTTCGTTTGGTTCCTTTAAAGCTTTATTTTTTGGGTAAAGTTTATAAACCCTACCTTTTATAAGATCTAGTGAGGTCAAATCTTTTCCAGTAGCATTGAGAGTCATAAAGATTTCATGAGCATCAACGCTATCACCGTCATCGGTTTCTTTAACAGCTACAAAAATAACTTCTAAGTTTAATATTTTATCTCTAACAATGATTAACTCCTCTACGGTGTAATTTTGGAAGGTGTTAATAAATATGTTATATGCCTTTAAAATCTTCTCCTCACCGCTTCGTTTTGGTATGACAGTGTGGTCGCGTTCATCAGACTTTACTTGGATTCTTTTTTGAAAAACAGGGTATGGCATGTCATTTATAAGAATGCCAAACTCGCTTCCATCTCTATCTTTATTAAAGATATATTGTTCGTGTATTGGATTCGCAAACTTTTCTGAATTTTTATCAAATAAAAGATCTCTTAATGCGCAAAGCAAAATTGTGATTGTTGTTAGCCGTTGCTGTCCATCAACAACATTAAAGTCTTTTCCATTTTTATCCACCTCAAGAACCATGTGGCCGATAAAGTACTTTTCATCATTCTTTATTTCTGAGAGGTTTTCTAGAAATTCTGATATTTCTTCATCAGCCCATTCATATTCCCTTTGATAATCCGGAATAGTGAACTTTCCTTTTTTTAACACACTGTCCAATGTTAGATTTTCAGCTTTAACATCCATAAATTATATAATCCTATTTAAAATATTTTGTTTTAATAGCTCTAAGTTCAACAAATAATCGGCCTTATCAAAGTATTCCCTTAATGGTTTTAAGGTTGCTTTCCAACCTGAGCCATCTGTCACCCAGATAAAAGTGATTCCTTGTTTATTCCAGTATCGATTCATTTCGATATATTCGGTAGCGGTAGATTTGAGTTTTGAGCCACCCCCACCGTAAAAATTGCACTCAATAAAAATCAGTTTGCCCTTATTGTTAATAGCAAAATCAATCTGGCGCGAGGATTTATCAACCTGCACATCAATATCCCACTGCGCTTTTATTTTGCTTGCTGTGGCTTGCGGCATATATTGCAGCTTGTTTGCTTCACAAGCTTCAACTACAAACTCTTCAACCAGACTTTCCATCAGCGTACCACCACGGTTTTTCCTGCCGTTGCTGTCTAACCCAACTTCAACACCAGTGGCATAGTCCACCAGATTTTTAATTTGTTTGTCCTTGAGTAATTTTCCTATTCCCGACTTGACTACAAAACTTGCCAAGTCCTTACAATCGGCATCAGTTAAGCGGCCATTTGAGAAAGAATAGTTTTTATAAATAAACTTTTTAGTATCTATCAAAATATCAATAGATTGCTCTCGGATAGCTATCAGAGTTGGAAATGCTTTAATCACTTCAGGGTATTTTTTGATAAGCAGATAGGCTTCCTTTTCTATGTCCTGTTTTCCAATCAGGGTATTCAAAATGTTCAACTCTGTTTCAATGGGTTTGATGTTTTTAAGCACCTTATCCCAGTTTACAAAGTAGTCCCATTTGGTAATTTTTTCTTTGAAGCTTTTTGTTATTTTTTCAAAAAGTTCATCATCACTTTTTAAATCAAGCAGTTTGCAAAGTTTGTTCATAGTTATAATTCGTAATCAGTAATTCGTTCAGCTTACCCCTGCCTCCTGCCTTGGAGTTAATGTTGCGGCTAGCTTGTACTCTGGATATATAAAAGCTGGCATAGATGTCGTCAAAAAAACTGCTGTCGGCATCAGCATCTTTTACATCCGAATTACTAAGCAGCCATTTGTGACCCTTATCATCAAGGGTTGTGCAAAAATTTTTTAAACGAATCTGTTCACTATCATCGAAGTTATCTTTTGCGTAAGAAGTAAAACTGGATGTGGCATTTAATGGTTTATAAGGTGGGTCAAAATAGAAGAAGGAATTTCTGTTAGTACATTCCAGAGTTTGCTGATAATCACCACATAGAATTTCAACCTTTTGTAACGCCTTGCTAACTGCCTGAATATTGGGCGCATCACAAATGGTGGGTTTTTTGTAGGAACCCATTGGCACATTATACAAATTGCTTTTATTAACCCGATAAAGCCCGTTAAAACAGGTTCGATTTAAAAAAATAAACAAGGCTGCCTGTGTACTTTTACTGTCAGCACGAGTGTTATATTGCGTTCTTCTGGCGTAATAATATTCCGTTTTCTTTTCAGGCTTGGATTCAAGTCGGTGAAAATCGGCTTGCAATTCACTGAGTATGCTAATCAGTTCATTGGGTTTGCTGGCGATAACGCGATAGACATTGATAAGGTCAGCATTGACATCATTTATTACCGCTTTTTCCATCTTCGGAAAATTATTCAGCATCCAGAATAACAATGCCCCACTGCCAGCAAAGGGTTCTATGTAGGTGAATTTGGAGGAACGAACCTGATAAGGTAACAAGCCCGCTATTTCGCTGATAAGTTGGGTTTTACCACCAGCCCATTTAAGAAATGGTTTTGCCTCTTTCATACGCCTTTGCTCCGTAATACAGCTTTTCCCTTGTCGTTAAGGGTATGTGTGCTGTGTTTTTAAGTGTTGCTATCCAGATAGCTTATTGCTGTGCAGAATCAGCAGCAAAAGAAGTGGCTCAAATATACTTGAAGTTCAATGGCCTGTCTTCCATACATAATTCAAGATAGATCGATGATCTCTGAAAGAAAACATTTGCGTGCGTAAAATGCCCTGCTTGTTGAACCGTGCCCCATCCCCTTCGTTCTCGGCTGAATATAGGTTCCCATTCTCCCCGACAAGCTTTCAAAACCAGCCACAGGATCCAGCAATATACTGCGTATAAAGTCGTAATCTGCCTTAACTGCATTGTATAAATGACCTGAAAGATCGAATTCTTTTACAGAATAAATATAGCTTGGGTCATCAACATGCCTGCCTACCACTCTGGCAACAATTACCGCTCTTCTCAGTTTCACCAGCAAATGACTGTCTTCAAATTCTTTCTGGCGTACATCGACAGGATCGATCATGGTAATAGCCATAGTTTCCTTGAAAGTAAGCCTTCCATTTCTTAAGTATTTTAATGAAACGACTTTCAATTCCCATGATCCGCCATTTGGTGCTCGCGATGAATTTAGCGGTAGATTTAAATACCTTTCACAAACATGTCCCGCCCACCCCTTATTTACCTTACCATTTTGATAAATGGTGACTTCATATTGATTAGCAAGCTGATGAAGATCTTGTCCTTCTAATTGTCGAAGTCGTAATACTGCTTCTGACCTTTCCATGAATTTTTCCTTTGAAATTAACTAAATGATAAAAGCTGCCTAGCTTTCCAAAATCGCCTCATAAACACAAGCACTAATCACTCCCGTTCTCCTTTTGGGTATTATTTTTTATATTCGCTATCACCCAATCATTAATGCGCAATTCTAACAAAGGCATTCAATGACTTGACGCTTCGCTTGCTGTAAGCTCCACGCCTTTCTCACTCAAAACCCATGTTGCTGTTATGAACTTCTCCGAATTAAACCTGTCACCTGCCATTCTTAAAGCACTTGCTGAAAAAGCTTACGACAAACCTTCTCCTATTCAGGCTCAAGCAATTCCTGCCGTGCTTCAAGGTCGAGACATTATGGCAGCCGCACAAACAGGCACAGGTAAAACTGCGGGCTTCACTTTACCCATATTGGAAAAATTGTCGCAAGGGCAAGCTGCAAAACCCAATCAGGTCAGAACATTAATTTTAACACCCACGCGTGAACTAGCTGCACAAGTTGGGCAAAGTGTTGCTGATTACGGCAAGTATATGAATTTAAAATCTGCCGTTGTTTTTGGTGGTGTGAAAATTAATCCACAAATGATGAAGCTACGCAAAGGGGTTGACATACTCGTTGCCACACCAGGGCGCTTGCTGGATTTATTTCAACAAAATGCGGTGCGTTTTGATAGCCTGGAAATTCTGGTGCTCGATGAAGCGGATCGTATGTTAGATATGGGCTTTATTAACGACATTAAAAAGATTTTAGCTTTATTACCCAAACGTCGGCAGAATTTATTATTTTCAGCGACGTTTTCTGATGAGGTTCGTCAGCTTGCTAAAGGCTTGATAAAAAATCCTGTTGAAATTTCTGTTAGCCCAAGAAACAGCACTGTAGAAACAGTCAGCCATTCCATTATTCCCGTTGATAAAAAACGTAAAGCCGAATTGTTGATACATTTGTTACACGAAAATCGTTGGAATCAGGTGTTGGTTTTTTGCCGCACGAAACATGGTGCCAATAAACTTGCCCAACAACTGGAAAAAGAAAAATTACCTTCGGCAGCTATTCATGGCAATAAAAGCCAGGGTGCTCGCACCAAAGCATTGGCGGATTTTAAAAACAATAAAATTCAAATATTGGTAGCCACCGATATTGCAGCGCGGGGTATTGATATTAGCCAACTTCCCTATGTGGTGAATTTTGATTTACCCAATGTGCCCGAAGATTATGTTCACCGCATTGGTAGAACAGGGCGTGCAGGCGCGAGTGGTGAAGCGCTTTCTTTGGTGAGTGCTGATGAATTTAAACAGCTCAAAGATATTGAAAAAGTTATCAAACAAATCATTTCTCGAAAAATTATTGATGGCTTTGAACCAGGGCATGATGTGCCCGCTTCCCATTTGAATAGCCGAGGTTCTGAACGAGCGCCTTCACCTTCACGAAGTAAATATCATGGCAACAAGAAACCTCGTCGTAGTGGGCAAGGTGGAAAACCTGTTCAGAATCGACATCGCTCTCGTTAATAGCAGGGTATTAACCCAAAGATTGAATCGGGTTTGAATATCTATATCAAAACATTTTGATATAGATTTGCGTTTCCCCTATACTGCGCAGCCCTTCCCCCTGAATCTGCACACCCATGAGCCAAAAGGCGATAGCACAGCACATCAGCGACATCGAAGCGCAGGCCGCGCTCTACAAGGCCTGTGGCGATGAATTGCGCCTTGAAATTCTGCGCGCCCTGAAAAGCGATTCCTTTGGGGTATTGGAGCTGTGCGAGATTTTTGCCATTAAGCAGTCGGCCATGAGCCACCATTTGAAGGTACTGCACATGCAGAATCTGGTGGCCACACGCCGCGAGGGCAATTCCATTTTCTACCAGCGTGCGGTGGTGAGCGGCAGTATGCAGGCATCGCATATTCAAAATCTCTATGGCCAGATTGATGCACTCACGCTCAGCCCTGTGGTGCAAAAACGCATCGGCAAGGTTAAGAAGCAACGTGCCGATTTGGGTAAGGCTTTTTTCTCAAAGAACGTCGCCAGATTTCGTGAACAACAGGAATTGATTGCACTGTTTGAACAGTACCAAACCGATGCACTCAAAATGCTACTGGCAAACTGCGTGCAAAAACAATCGGTGCTGGAATTAGGCGCGGGTGATGGCCGCTTTCTCAAGGATTTAAGCCAAAACTTTAACAAGGTTATCGCTTTGGACTACGCCAGAGAGATGCTTAACCAAAGCCGTGAGTTTGCGCTGGCAAACGGCCTGAACAACATCGAATTTATTCTGGGCGAATGTAAAGATGCCATCAAACCTGGTATTCAGGTGGACGCACTGGTGGCCAACATGGTGCTGCATCATTTGCCTTCACCCGCAGATTGTTTTCAGGATGCAGCCTGCCTGCTTGTGCAGGGTGGTGCTCTGGTGATTTGTGATTTGTGCCATCACGAACAAGCCTGGGCAAAAGAAGCCTGTGGTGATTTATGGTTGGGTTTTGAAGAAAGTGAACTGATTACGTGGGCAGAACAGGCAGGTTTTGAACACAAACACAGTGCTTTTGTGGCACTGAGAAACGGGTTTCAAATTGTATTCTGTAGTTTTATTAAAATTTAAAATCATTTTTTATATTAAAGGTAGCAGGAAAATTATATGAGCGAATATTCTTTATTTACTTCGGAATCGGTATCAGAAGGTCACCCCGACAAAATGGCAGACCAGATTTCAGATGCAGTGGTCGATGCGATTATGAAAGATGATCCGCATTCGCGTATTGCGGTGGAAACGATGGTTAAAACAGGCATGGCGATTATTGCAGGGGAAGTGCGTACCTCAACTTATGTCGATCTGGAAGACATTGTGCGCGATGTAATTTGCAACATTGGTTATGATTCTTCGGATGTGGGCTTTGATGGCAGAACCTGCGCGGTACTCAACGCGATTGGCAAACAATCGAGTGACATCGCCCAGGGTGTTGATGAAGGTGAGAAAAAAGAATTGGGTGCAGGTGATCAGGGTTTGATGTTTGGTTATGCGACTAATGAAACCACATCACTCATGCCTGCGGCGATTTTTTATTCACATCGTCTGGTTGAAAAACAGGCCAAACTGCGTAAAAGCAAAAAGCTGCCCTGGCTTCGCCCCGATGCAAAAAGTCAGGTCACGCTGCGTTATGAAAATGGAAAACCTATCGCAGTCGATGCCGTTGTGCTTTCAACCCAGCACAGCCCTGACATTAAACAAAAAGATTTAAAAGCAGCGGTAATGGAAGAAATTATCAAACCTGTGCTGCCTGAAAAATGGTTACACAAGCACACCAAGTTCCACATCAATCCTACTGGGAAATTTGTGATTGGCGGCCCTGTGGGTGATTGCGGTTTAACAGGGCGAAAAATTATTGTTGATACTTACGGCGGTGCTGCGCGTCATGGTGGTGGCGCTTTTTCAGGGAAAGACTGCACCAAGGTTGATCGTTCCGCTGCTTATGCAGCGCGATATGTTGCTAAAAATATTGTCGCTGCAAAACTGGCTGATCGCTGTGAAATTCAGGTGTCCTACGCGATTGGTGTGGCAGAACCTACTTCTATTTCTGTGAATACTTTTGGCACAGGCAAGGTGAGTGATGCAAGAATTTCGCAACTGGTCGCCAAACATTTTGATTTGCGTCCGCGTGGCATTATTGAAATGCTCGATTTGCGCCGCCCGATTTATCAAAAAACCGCAGTCTATGGTCACTTCGGTAGAAACGACAAGGATTTTACCTGGGAAAATACCGACAAAGCCGAAGCACTCAAAGCCGACGCTTAATAGCCATTGAACAGATTTAAAGTAAATTATTTAACACCAAAATCAAGAGAATAATATGAACGCAAAAGTAAAAAAATTTACCGATTATAAAATTGCCGATATCACCCTGGCTGACTGGGGAAGAAAAGAAATTAATATTGCAGAAGGTGAAATGCCTGCACTGATGGCACTGCGCAGAAAATACAAAGCCAGTCAACCGTTAGCAGGTGCAAGAATCATGGGCTGTATTCACATGACCATTCAAACAGCCGTGTTAATTGAAACATTGGTAGATTTAGGTGCTGAGGTACGCTGGTCTTCTTGTAATATTTTTTCAACTCAGGATCATGCTGCTGCTGCCATTGCAGCGGCAGGTATTCCCGTGTTCGCATGGAAAGGTGAAACTGAACAGGAATTCTTGTGGTGTATTGAACAAACCATTCTTGATAAAAAAGACGGTAAAAAAGTGTGGAATGCCAACATGATTTTAGATGATGGTGGTGACTTGACTGAAATGGTACACAAAAAATATCCTGCCATGCTCAATAAAATTCATGGGATTTCTGAAGAAACAACCACAGGTGTTCACCGTTTATTGGCGATGTTAGAAGCTGGTGAGTTAAAAGTACCTTGCATCAATGTAAACGATTCTGTCACCAAATCTAAAAACGATAACAAATATGGCTGCCGCCATTCTTTAAATGATGCCATTAAACGCGCCACCGACCATTTGTTATCTGGAAAAAAAGCTTTGGTGATTGGTTATGGTGATGTCGGAAAAGGCTCTGCCCAATCGCTGCGTCAGGAAGGTATGATTGTTAAAGTGTCTGAAATCGATCCGATTTGTGCGATGCAAGCCTGTATGGACGGTTATGAGGTTGTTTCGCCTTACATGAATGGCATTAACACTGGCAAAATAAATTCAATTAACAAAGAGTTATTGGCGAACACAGATTTAATTGTCACTGCAACAGGCAATACCAATGTATGTGATGCCAATATGCTGCAAGCACTCAAATCGGGCGCTGTGGTGTGTAACATTGGCCATTTTGATAATGAAATTGATACCGCCTTCATGAGAAAAAAATGGGAATGGCTGGAAGTAAAACCGCAAGTCCATCAGGTATTTAGAAACAGGAAAAAGAATGATCATTTAATTCTTTTATCTGAAGGTCGCTTGGTAAATCTGGGTAATGCCACAGGACACCCATCACGTATTATGGACGGTTCTTTTGCCAATCAAGTGCTCGCACAAATGTATTTGTGGGAACGGAAGTTTGCTGATTTGATGGAAGGTGAAAAGAAAGATGCCTTATATGTTAAGGTGCTGCCCAAGAAACTCGACGAAGAAGTTGCCAGAGACATGGTCGAAGGTTTTGGTGGCGTATTGACAAAACTCACCAAAGAACAAGCTAAATATATTCATGTAGCTATTGATGGCCCATATAAACCTGAATCCTATAAATACTAAGATTGTGATGAAAAAAAATATCAGTTTTGAATTTTTTCCACCGAAAACCGACAAGGGGCGAGAAAATCTCAAGCCTGTTTATCAGGCACTCGCTCAATACAAACCGGAATATTTTTCTGTCACTTACGGTGCAGGTGGCTCAACCAAAGACAAAACGCTCGATACGGTATTGGAATTAAATGCTGCGGGTTTGAATGTTGCGCCGCATCTTTCTTTTGGTATAGATGGTGAGCAGGAAATTGAGGCGCTGCTGAATCGATATAAAGAAAAAGGCATTAATCGTCTGGTTGCGCTGCGCGGGGATATTCCTGCCAATTTAAGTCGTACTGATTACAAATACTTTGCAGGAGATTTAATCAGCTTTGTACGTGAACTGAGTGGCAATCATTTTCACATTGAAGTGGCTTGTTACCCTGAAATTCACCCTGATTCCACTTCTTTTGAAAGTGATTTGAAATTTTTCAAACAAAAAGTAGAACGTGGTGCGAACAGCGCAATCACGCAATATTTTTATAATTCTGACAGTTATTTTTATTATATTGATGCGTGTACAAAAGCGGGTATTGATATTCCCATCGTACCCGGGATTATGCCGATTACCAATTACACCAGCTTGCACCGTTTTTCAGAAGCCTGCGGTGCGGAAATTCCACGCTGGATTCGCAAACGTCTGGAAGCCTTTGGTGATGATGTAGAAAGCATCCAGAGTTTCGGCACCGATGTGGTTAGCCGTTTATGCGAGCGCTTGCTGGCAGGTGGTGCGCCAGGCTTGCATTTCTATACCATGAATCAAAGTGAAGCCACGCAGGCCATTCTCGAACGTTTAAAATGATTGGTTTTCAATGCGCATTCCAAGGATTTATCAAGGCACAGAATTAAACATCGGCAAGGTGCTGGAACTGGACGAACGCGCCTGCAAACATTTACTGCAAGTATTGCGTTTGGAAACAGGCCACCCGCTGATTATTTTTAATGGTCAGGGTGGTGAATATACTGCCAAACTGATTCAAACCAACAAACGCACGGCGCATGTTGAACTTCTGACGTATGTCGATATTCAACGCGAAACACAGACATATATTCATCTGGCGCAATGCGTTTCCAAAGGTGATCGCTTTGAATTCGCCATTCAAAAAGCGGTTGAGTTGGGTGTCAAGGAAATCACGCCAGTGATTAGTCTGCGTTCACAACTCAAACTGAATCACGAACGCAAGGATAAAAAGCAACATCACTGGCAACAGATTATTATCAGCGCGTGTGAGCAATCCGGACGCACACAAACTGTAAAATTAAATGAAACAGTCACACTGCCTGACTTTATTCATGCAACACATCAAGGCACCTGTCTGATTCTCGAACCCGAAGCAAAAACTGCTTTCAGTACATTACGCCCTGCATCGGCTTTTACTGTCCTGGTAGGGCCAGAAGGTGGATTTGATGAGCAGGAAATCAAACAGGCGGAAAGCAAAAATTTCAATTCAATCAGATTGGGTAAACAGATTCTTCGCACAGAAACCGCACCCATTACAGCACTGGCTGCATTACATGTGTTGAATGGGGAGTTTTAGTGTTTATTTTAGAGGGTATAAGAAAATGCGTAAAACCATAAATTTATTCAATGTCTACTTTTTAATGTTTTTTATTTCTCTGATTGCCTTTTTGTGGCCACTGCTACAGGAGTTTGACGAAATATCTCTAATTGATTTTATTTACGCCAGCATAATATTTTTCGTGGTCATCAGCATTCAATTTTTGATGATCATTGTGATTGATTTTTCTACAGAGAAGCTAAAATCTTATAACATAAAGAGTGTTTTTATAAAAATAATTCAACAATTCAAGAACATAATCATTGCAATTTGGATATCTCTGAATATTTTTTATTTTTGCCTATTATTAATGGATATGCAGATTTCAACGATGAATTATGTAGCGTTTGCATTGATGCCTGTAATTTATATTATTCTTGGAAACGAAAAGTTGATTCGATTTTCTGTATTATTTGGAACCATGTTCCTGCTTATTTCGGTGGTTCAATATGCGTCACTGTTTTTTATAGCTAAGGCTGAAAAACCAAAAGCACCACTATCAATGGAAAATTATGAATATCTTTATGCCTTGAAGAATTTCACCAATAAAAGAAATATCTATATGATTTCATATGATTCGGTTGTCTCTCCCGAATCTTTAAGAAAATTTTATGGCTTAACCAAAACAGGGCATTTTGATTATCTGCAATCGGCAGGCTTCAGAATTCTTGATAGTGCGTTCTCAGGCGGTGGGAATACTCGAATGAGTTTTCACAGCATGATGCGATTGAAAGAAACTCAAGAACTTATTCAGACACCCAACTTCTTTTCAACCAGACAACTGAATCCAGCTTATACTCTGTTTGGGAAGCTGGATTATAAAGTTCAATTTTTATTTCATACCCAATATATGGGTTCCAATACCAATACGCTTGACTATTTTTTTCCTGAAGAAAAATTTATTACTCTGTGCGATTTTATTCATAGATCCTATGGCTATTTTGCTTGTGACCCTAATATTTTATTTAAAATTGCTTATAACAGCCTTGGCAAGAACATTACGATTGAGGATTTTTTTAAAAAGGTGTTGGAAAGAATTTCAGCTATCAATACCAGTAAAGATGAACCGTGGATAACCATCGCACACATCTGGTATCCAGGACATGCTCCACGGTCACTTTCTTATAAAGACTTATCTGGAAAGGAAAAGGAAATACACAGGATTTTACAATCCTACCCAAGACTGGAGGAAATGATCAGGGAAACGGTGGCCACCATTCATGCCGCCGATGATGATCCTGTTATTTTTATTTATTCTGATCACGGCGCCTGGCTGACCAATGGATTGTGGTATGGTGAGGAAAATCCAATCTACAGTGCTGAAGAAATATATCTTGAGAAAAATGGCATCATGTTTGCGGTGTATCCGCACGATTTCTGTGCTGAGCGTTTTATTGAAGGCTATAACACAGCCAACCTGATGAGTGACATGCTTGACTGTGAACTGGCACAATCGCGCCAGCAAAACAATCTGCCTTAAGGGAATTTTAACTATAGAAATTCAGTGCTTGATTTTCAGAAGATAAAGCGTTCTAACTGTTCCGTTAATCGGCTTTTTAACTTCAATGGAAAAATAATTCGAGAAAACCCGTTCAAAATCTGCCTGTGTATATTGAATAAATATATCTTCCCTGCTGCTGAGTAGTTTTACCACCTGACTGTCTTCTTTGGGCACAAATTCAATAATCAAAAATTCACATAAACCGGAAAAGGATTTCGCAATATGTGACAAGGGTAAATTATTGGAAATAGCCAAATGATGAATCAAGCCCAGTGCCAGCAACGTATCGCAAGGCGCTCTGTCGGTGAAGGAATCACGCTCCCTGTTCGCCCACCCTATCGCCGGACTGGGGTTTGCCAAATCGATTAAAAGCGGAAGAATGGCCTGTTCCTGATTGTTTTTAACCATTCTATAGTTATTCTCAACACAGGCAGGATCAATGTCCCAACTCACAACATGGGGCGTGTAGCGGGCAGCAATTCGGCTGAAACGACCATCATTTGCACCCAAATCCCATGCCGAAGCAGGCGCAGTTTGTGCAATAAACTGCGCAACAAGCTGTTCCTTGATATTCAGACTTTCCCCTTCATAGTTATTGTTATGGCTATAATAGTCATGCCATTCGGTTCCTCGCGGACTCCAGTCGAGTTTTCTGATGGCACTCTGGAGATTATCGAGCAAAGCTATCAACGCCTTCTTTGGCATCGCCTGTGTTACTTTATTTTTATCAAGCACCTGAGCACTGTTTTTGATTTGCTGTTTGGCATGCAAGTGAATATGCAGGCCAATCGCAAGTGAAAAGCAACTGCGTAATGGTAATAACTTGCTCGCCAAATCCAGTGGAATGCCATCGATATAATTGATTAACAATTTGCTCAGACGAATGTCGGTATAGGCCATTAAAGCAAGTGGCGCAAGAAAATGCTGGCAAAACTGTTTGTAGGCAACCCACGGGCTACCCTCTACATAACTTTCAAATGAAAGCGTATCAATGAATATGGGTTTTCCGCGAAGAAATTGCACGTTGTAGGCCGAAGCATCTTTCAATGTCATTCCTGCACCTAATGCCTCCATCTGAATTGCCAGAGTTAATAACGCTGCATCTTTTAACTGGCTAAAGCTCCATTCATAGGGATATGAAATAAAAGGAACATGCTCAGGTTGTATCACCAGATGAACAGTATCTGTGAGGCCGGAATGTTGACATTCTTCATGTATAATTAACTTGTTAGTTTCGGTGAGCCGCTGATAAAGCCCTGACGAAAGCAATTTTTGATATTCTTCGCGATATAACTGGTTAATTTGTCGATAAATCCTGCCGTTTTCAGTAAACAGGAAACCATTGGGATCACGAAATGAAGCAAACAACGCTTCGCCAGTCGAATCATTCATAAAGGAATTCAGTGTTGAGTTAAGAAGCTAGTCTTTCTTTTGATGCTTGTCTTTGTTTTCCCCGTCTTCCGGCAAAAGACTTTCAGACAAAAAAGGCTCTACTTCGCGACCAAGCATACGGTTAATCACAGATTTGATGCGATACCAGTACATTTTGATTGTAAACAGTGCGCTCAGAAATCCGGCTATCGCCATTTGTATAATCATGCTGCCTGTGCCCGGATCAAGATAGGCATAAGCGGGAGAAACCGTTGAAAGGAATACCGTCAGTATCAACAAAGATTGGGTGAACATAGCCGTCATAAAAAATATACCTTTATAAAATTTTTAAACTTGAATCCCTGAATTAACCAAGAGTTTTTCTATCGCTTCCAGATTCGGCACAATGCACGCCTCGCCATTCAGTTGCACGTGCAGCTTTTCATATTCGCCACACTCGCCTTCATCAAGAATCAATTCCTGCTCTGTCACCCGCGCCAAACGGGGAATACCCGTCATGGCAACGCCATAAAAACGCTTTGAGTAGCCATCACTCAGGGTATTGAAAATCGCAATACGCGCTGTATTTTCAGCCGCTGTTTCACCACCCAACAAGCGTCCAAGTGCAAGACAGGGCAAGGCCAAATCGCGCCAGTGTACGATACCCATTACCCAGTCAGGCATTGTGTCGTTCTTTGGTTGTGTCGTGATATTGGCCACAATTTCAGCCACGCACGCATTGGGCACCAATAAATTTTTACCCGTAAGCGGAATAATCAAACTTGCAACCTGAGCGGGTTTTGCCGATACAGACATGAACCTATTAACCTTCGCTTTCCAATGTGTTGATGAGTTTTGCAGCAAGTTGCTGGGGTGAACCGTTGTAGTTTACAAAACCTGTCGCACGAATTGAATCAGGTTGTGAACTATTGGCACAGGTTTCTGCTGTTTGCGCCCAGATTGTACCACCAACCAGGTGCATGTACTCGGCAGCGGCAGCACTGTCATTGCCCATACCGCTGAAAATAATTGCGCCACTGTTTCTGCCATATTGTTCTGCAACTATTCGCATCACCTGATTGATGGACGGGCTGTAGATACCTTCCCATTCATCACTGGTTTTAACCACGTGACGGGTGGTATCCATGCGAATGGCATGATCAGCTGGTGCAATCAGTACCTGTCCGTGTTTGAGTTGGGTTCGCTCAAACTCTTTGATCAATTCAAACTGGTTATTCCTGCCCAACACCTGCCCCAGCAAACTTTGAAAACCTTCATCAATGTGTTGTGCCAAAATAAAAGCAATAGGCAAGCCTGGCTTCAAGGCATCGAGAAATAATTTAACCGCAGCAGGCCCGCCCAAAGATGCACCAATCACCCACACTCGTTGTGCAATCGGTGATGATTTGGTGAGCACAGTTTTTTCACTCTTGACCGATATATTTTCCAGCGCCTGTGCTTCTTCCTTGCCGACAATACTTTTCAGGTTCGCCTGTATTTCTTCTACCCGCGCTTGCACAACCTGTTTAGGAACTTCCAGAATCCCCAAATCCAGCAAGTTGGAAATTTTGTTGAACATACGTTTTTGCCAGCGTGGATATTTGCCACTATAAGTGGGTGGTGCGTGGCCATCACTAAACATCAAGGTCGCAGGGGACTCTTCAATCAGGCGATCAATAAAACCGTCCCACTTGTCCTGCTCAATCAAATCGACAATCCACAACTGAATATCACGGGATTGAAACATTTCTTCTTTGAGACTTTGCGGGCTGCTTGTCATGCGAACACGAAACCCCAAAGCCAAAAGCGCACTGCGTATGATGTGTTGTTGTTCATTATCGTCCGTGATAATGCCAACATTGATTTTTGACAAGTCTGCGCTCATATGTTGTTGTTTAGTCCTTTAAACAATTTCCCTCTCTGATATCAGTTCTTTAATAGTGGCTAACAAGGCATTCTCCTGGAAAGGCTTACCCATATAACGGTTAACACCAATTTCCATTGCGCGTTGCTTATGTTTTTCACCTGTTCTTGAAGTAATCATGATAATCGGCACATCTTGCAGACGCTCATCGTGACGCACCAGTGTGGCAACTTCAAAGCCGTCCATACGTGGCATTTCAATGTCGAGTAACATAATGTCCGGCTTGATTT
Source organism: uncultured Pseudomonadales bacterium (assembly GCA_964557005.1). Taxonomy (GTDB): domain Bacteria; phylum Pseudomonadota; class Gammaproteobacteria; order Pseudomonadales; family JBECKS01; genus JBECKS01. The sequence continues at coordinate 233,165 of CAZKYI010000002.1, read as the reverse complement.
CCTGAAGTTGGGTAATCGCATCCATACCATCTTTGGCGAGCACCACTTCCATACCATGACGTTCAAGCAAGCGTGAAGTCACTTTTCTCACCGTGACCGAATCGTCTACCACCATCACTTTGGTTGGTCTGTCATCACGTCGTGCCTCAATCACGGTTTCCTGCGCTTCATCACTTTCTCTCTGTGCCAGCGCTCCACGAATCATCGAATGAATATCGAGAATGATGACCACACTGCCATCACCCAGAATCGTAGCGCCTGAAATACCTGCAACCGTGCTTAACTGCGGCCCTACCGATTTAACAACCACCTCACGGCTACCCATCAGGGAATCCACCTGCATGGCAACTGCATATTCACTGCTGCGCACCAGCAATACCGGAATAGGGCGCGTTTGCCCCAACAGATGTGGCCGTTCATGGCTCTTCATGTAGGAACCCAGATACTGCAAGTGATAATCCACACCCGCATAGTTGAAAACCGGATATTCCTGTTCGTAATATGCTTCCAGCTCATAAGGAGAAACACGCACCACACCTTCAATGCTGGTCAGAGGGATTGCATAAAAAGCATCGCCTATATTCACCATCAAGGCGCGATTCACCGCCACAGTGAATGGCAGACGAATAATGAAAGTAGTCCCCACACCCGTCACTGAACGGGTTTCAATGGTGCCGTTCAAACTCTTGATTTCACTGGCTACCACGTCCATACCAACACCACGTCCTGCCACCTGACTCACTTCTGATGCAGTACTGAAACCCGGATTAAAAATAAATTCTGCAATTTCATGTTCGGGTAAATTGGCTCTGGCATCCATCAAACCATTTTCAATCGCTTTCTTCCTCACCGCTTCGATATTGATGCCTGCACCATCATCTTTAATCGCAATCACCATGTTGGAACCTTCACGACCAAGGTCGATGGAGATTGTCCCATTTTTTGGTTTGTTAGTTTTTTTCCTGTCTTCCGCTTTCTCAATACCGTGAGCAATCGAATTACGCAGCATGTGTTCAATCGGTGAAATCATGCGCTCCAGCACCGCTCTGTCCAATTCACCTTCTGCGTTGAGAATTTCCAGATCCACCGGTTTTTTCAATTCGTTCCCGACCTGACGCACGATGCGACGCAAACGTGGTAACAGACGTGAAAAAGGTACCATGCGCGAACGCATCAAACCTTCCTGTAATTCTGTATTGATGCGCCCTTGTTGTAACAACAGGGTTTCTGCGTCGCGGGTTTTGTTCATCAAGGCTTCTTTCAAGTCAAGCAAGTCGGAAGCACTTTCTGAAAGTGAACGGGATAGTTGATCAATGGTGGAATATTTATCCATTTCCAATGGATCGAAATCTTCATTGGCTTCCATCGCTTCGATGGCAGCCGCTTCCTCTGCACTGGGGCCTTCTTTTTCATAACGCGAAATAATTTGTGCTTCGGTTTCCAGATGTAAACGGCGCAACTGCTCCTGTAAACGCTCGATGGTTCCGCCCATCTCATCAATCGTGAACGCAAATTCACTCATCTGCATTTCCAGACGACCACGGTTAATACTGGTTTCACCCGCCAGATTCACCAGCGTCTCTAACAGGTTTGCTGAAATTTTGATGCTTTCTGCCTGATTATCGGCATTGTTTGCAGCTTGTTTTTCTGTCGATTTTTTCGCTTCAGGTTTTTTGGCTGCGGCTTTGGCAGGTACCGCTGCTTGTACAGGTTTATCGGTTTTGGCTTCTGCCTGTTTCAGCACATTCACAAAAGCCTGAATGCTGGCGAGGCGAGCTTGTAATTCCTCGCTGCTCGCGGTGTCGCTCTCCTTGCTGAAAGATTCACAATATCTGCCCAGTGACTTGAAGCCAGACAGATTCGCCCCACCACTGAGTGAAGCCAATACTTCTTTAAGCTGTGCGTTATTTCGCTGTTCGGGTATTTCGTGCAGATTAGCCACAGCGATGTGAAGCTGCTCAAACAATTCCATACCATCTGCAAGAAAAAGTTTAATGACTTCAACATCAATACCTGATTCAAGCTCAATGGTTTTTACCTGAGGTTTGCTCGATGCTTTTGTTACCACTTCGCCAAGCTTACCTTGCAAGGCCAGTTTCAACTGCTCAACCAAATCATCTGCGGCATCACAGGTGTTGGATTGTTTTAAACTGCTCACCATTTCATTGAGCCTGTCATGGCATGCAAACAGCAAGTTGATGAGCACTTCGGATTTTGGCAGTGTGCCGCCCACCAGACCTTCATACACATTTTCCATTTCATGGGCAAAGTCGCCAATCTGTGGAATTTGTGCCATACGCGCACCCCCTTTGAGGGTGTGCAATTCACGCTGTAATTGCTCTACCAATGCGGTGTTGCTGCTATCATTTCGCCACGCTTCCAAAGCGCTTGCACTGCTTTCGGTAATTTCTTCGGCTTCTTCAAGAAAAATTTCAACCAGTTCCAGCTCAACGTCGAGTTCTGAATCATCGCCTGCATCGAGCAGTTTGCTGGCTTCTGCTGCGGTAATATCTTCCAGCACACCCTCATCTTCTTCCGCTACCGCAGCAATAATTTCTTGTTCAATTTCAAAGTCTGTTTCTTCTATTTCTACTTTTGTTTCTGTTTCAAATGTTTCAACAGGAAGCTGTACATCGATGTGTTCCTCTAATACTTCAACCGTTTCAACTTCTGCAACGCCGCAATTTACCAGCATATTGATTTCTGAAAGCAGGTCGTCAGCACGATAACAATTTCCTTTATCACGAATATCAGAAAACATTTCACTGATACGATCATGGCAACGGAATAGCAGGTTGAACAATTCGGAGCTGGCCTCAATGTGGCCTGCACCCACTGCCTCATAGATATTTTCAAGTTCATGCCCCAAATCGCCAATCGCGGCAAATTCGGCCATGCGTGCACCCCCTTTCAGAGTGTGCAAATCACGTTGTAACTCTGCTACGACCGTCAGGTCGTTGGGATTGTCTTGCCATTGATCAAGCAGGCTGGCGCTGTTTTCAATCAATTCTTCAGCTTCTTCAAGAAAAATACCGACAATTTCTTCATCGCGTTCGATGTCGGCATCCATCACATTTTCAACAATGATGGTTTCAATTTCAGGCTCGATTTGCGCAAACTCCTGAACATCTTCCGTCATTTCTTCTTCTATGACTGTGGGTAATTCAAGATGAATGTCTTCTATCTCTTGCTGTTCTATTTCTTCTTGTATAACAATTTCTTCACTGACTACCGCTAAAGGTGGCGCTTCTTCAAACTCAATACCAGGTAGACCTTGAAGATGTTCTTGTAGTTTGGCAGTCAATTTTGCTGGAGACTTGATAAACTGCCCTGCAGCAAGAAAATCAACAATTTCAGTCAGGCGCTGCATGCCGGTGCTTAAATCCTTAACAAAAGCTTCACTTAAACTATTTTGTTGTGCAGCCACCAGAGAAATAGCCAGGGTGTGACTTAACTCGGCAATTTCATCCAGTTGATTTTGCCGGGCAATATCTGCAATCGCCTTGCATTCCTCGGCAACCTGTTTCAGGTTTTCAGCATTGGCCTGTTTTTGGACTTCATCACTTTGTGCATCAAGATATTCGCCTAAATAATCCTCACCATCGAAAATGGTATCAAAGGCAAATTTCAAAAAGCTGTCTATGCGCGCTTGCTTACCAGAATCTCCATCAAGCTCTGTCGCTTCCACACTCAGCAAGGTGTCATTGAGATGCACAAGAGTGCGCAGAATATCATCTGCCTTTGCAAATTTTTCCCTGCTGACTTTCGGTAATTCTTCAATCACACCGTTGGTGAGTTGAATGGCTTCGTCCATGAGGTTAATCACATCCTCATTGGCTTTTTTATCTTGTAAGCGTAATTCCTTGATGAAATTTTCTGTTTTGGTAATTACTGGTGCAACGGGTTGTACGGCTGCCATATTGGCGCAGCCTTTCAGGGTGTGCATAACGCGCAACACATCATCACTTAATACCCAAGGGCCAACCTTGTCTCTGCATTCTGCAATAAACCCTGCCAGAAATTCGGTATGCCCCAATGCTTCCTGGCTGAAAATTTCGATAATTTCCATATCGTATTCAGGTTGAGGAATTTCTGTTTCTTCAATTTCTTCAATGATTTCTTCTGCTTCTTCAATAACGCTTGCCTGTTCAAGCGTTTCAAGAACTGGCACTTCTTCACTGACCAATGCTTCGACAACTACCGCTTCTACAGATTCGCCTTTGGAAAGTTTTTCGGCACGAGCAGCAATTTCATCGGCGCGTGCTGTCGTTTCATTCCTGCCTTGTTTGAATAATTCAAGTAATTCTGGAACCGTATCAATCGTCTCGGTAACCGTCTGAACCACAGACACATCAACCCGAATTGTCCTGTCGATTACACGGTTAAGCATGTTTTCAATGCTCCACGCCATCTCGCCCAAAGCGGTGGCACCCACCATTCGCCCGCTACCTTTCAAGGTATGGAAAGCTCTGCGCACTTCGGCGAGCGCAGGTTCATCGTCGGTATTGGCTTGCCATTGCGGAAGAAACTCGTTGAGCGTTTGCTGAACTTCGCCAACTTCTTCTATAAAAATTTCGATGATTTCATTATCAATCACCTCATCGTCATCGGCTTGCGTAACAACCACTTGCTGAACCTGTTCGACGATAAGTTCATCTGCTACTACAGTTTCCTCAAAGGTATCAACTGCTTTGGCTTCTGCCTGTTCCGCCTCCGCACGCATTTGTTGTTCGTGTTCATCAGACAGAATTTCGGACAGCTCTTCCTGTTCCTGTATCTCAACCACGGTCGCAGTGACGCTGGCCAGATTGCTGGTATCACCCAGCGCAAAACCAAGGCTTGCCAGACGCTCGCTACCAATAAACAGTGCCTTGTCGTCGGAGCGCGAATCGGTGCGCAGTTTTTCCAGAAAATAATCGACACTTGAAAGCACATCGGCAAAAGTTTCCAACTCTTTGGCATTCGGTGCAGCATCCAATGTCAGCAGGCGTTCCTTGATATAAGCAGCGCTCTTCTCAAGCACTTCACTGGCCAAAGGCAGAGGAATAATTTTCAAACTGCCCGCCAGTGATTTCAGATGTGCAATCGCTTCCTGTAGCACGGCATGATCCCAACTCGAAGCCAATACCGCTGCAAACAATTCTTTGACTGTTTCCAGACTCACAATCGCTTCATTGAGCAAGGCTTTTTGTGCTACACCCAGTTGATCACTGGAAACTTTTTCTTTGTTGCCAATTTCACCAATCAGAATACGACCGGATAATCCATGCTTGGCAATATCATTGAGATTGGATTCCACCGCCAGTAACTGGCCTGCAACGCCCATCAATTCTGATTTGATGTCTGCAACCTTACCTGCTGAGCACGCTTTAATAATCTTGTATTGCGCGGCCATGATGTCTCGCGGCTCTTTGAGCGCAAGCACATGCAAGGCGCCAGCGGCCGATTTCACAACTGGCAACAGTTCTTCCAGGCGCGCATCTTCCTTGCCCTTACTTCTAACAACAAGGTCAAGTACCTCGTTGATGTTGAGCAAGTCTTCAACCAGCACTTTTACCGCAGCGATAATCGCCTCGTTAACCAAACCTCTTCTGCTTTGCTGTGATTGTTCTACCCTGACTTCAGCAGGCAAGGCTGTCGATAATCGGTAGGCTTTCTGTACACCTTCGATGCGTTTGGTGGTCGGCTCACCCCCTGCAACGTAGTAGAGAATATTTTTAGCCAGTTCACTGGAAACTTCGCCAGCGAGTGCTTTTTTATGATCATCTACCAAAATTTTTATTTGTCGATCAATCGCACCCAGCAAACTGCTAACCGACTTGCTGAACTCAATCGAACCATTGAGCAAGCCATCGAGCATCGCGCCGCCCATCCACCACAAATGGCTGAGTTGGCTCTTGCCAGATAACTTTTGCAGGCGAGCAAGAATCTTGCCCATGTATTCAATATTTTTTTCCAGTGCTTCACCTTGAAGCACTGACACCAGAGATTTCTGATACGCACTGCGCAGTTTTTGTAATTGATCTTCCAGATCACTCACCTGACTTTCTTCACGTTGCGCTGCAATCCTGTGCCCCGCTTTGAGGTCGGGATTGAACATGGCTGTCTCTGACAACAGATTTTCGCCACGCGTGGAACGCAAATCATTAAGTACAGGCAGTAACACAACCGGCATGTCCTTGCTGCCTGATGCAAGATGATCAAGATAGGTGGGTAATTGCAGGAAAGCCTGCATCAACACTTCCTGTGCTTCATTCGCTCTGGGTACTTTTGCATCGAGAATCGCTTGCGCAAGCTGCTCCATTTCCAATGCAAACAAGGTGGCGCCCTCAAGCTCCACCATTTGTAAAGTTCCCCACACCTGATGCAGGTGTGTGATACAAAACTGCATCTTGGTTGAATCCTTGGGATTGGCTACGTAAGCCTCAAGCGCATGTTGCGCCTGACGCAGCGATTCGCTTATTTCTCCTTTTACCCATTCAAGGGCAGAAAAATCAGTGTTTTCGCTCATGGTTATGTTCCCAGGAACCGCAGTTCTTTTTGTTTTTTCATATGTTTTTGGTGAAAGCGAGCACCTCAGGTGCCTTGACCCGACGCATACCGGTTGGACACCAATCGGTCACATCACCAAGCCCTAACACCATCAAACCACCCGACTCCAGACTTTCACTCAATTCCTGCACAATCTCGTGCTTGCGTTGTTTCTGAAAATAAATCAACACATTCTGGCAAAACAACACATCAACCCTGTCAATCGGTGCTTCTTGCAAATCAAGCAGATTCACACGGGCGAAACATATTCTGTCTTTATATTTCTGCTTCACCTGCCAGGTTTTGTTATCCAGCTTGTCGAATATGGTATCCAGTTGACGTTCGCTCAAACCGGACAATCTGCGATCAGTATATTTTCCGGCACGCGCCGTTGAAAGTGCAGGGAGGCTAATGTCTGTTGCGGTAATGCCGTAGAACAATTCCACCTGTAATTCTTTTAACAACTCTTCCATCAGGATTGCCAGAGAATAGGGTTCTTCGCCTGTTGAGCAACCCACACTCCAGATATTGACAGGTTTGCCCTGTTTGGCTCTGTTGCTTATCAGACGGCGCAAATAGTTTCTGACCAAATCAAATGATTCCGGATGGCGAAAGAAATGCGTCTCGTGTACCGTGAGGCGATCCACCAGAACCGCCCATTCAACCTTGCCCGACATACCCGTCGCCAGTTTTTGAAAGTATTCATCGTAACTTTCACAGCCGATTTCACGCATGCGAATATTGAGCGAGCTTTGCAGAAAGGTCTTGCGATGATCAGGCAACAACATGCCGGTCTTTTCTTCTACCAGTAACTTCCATTCCCTGAACTGTTCATCACTAAGCTCCTGTGAGGATTGAATCGACCAGTTTTTCATTTGGGCTATGTTCACCTGTCACACCCTTAACAAGTCAGTGACATCGGACAATGCAAGCAACCTTACATTTGATCCGGCAATTTAAAGCCTGCTACTGAACTGCGCATCAGCGCCGCAAGCTCGGCCAGGTTACCAATCGACTTCGCGGTTGCCGAAGTACCCGCTGAAGTTTGCGAGGTAATTTCCTGAATCACGTTCATGGTGTTTGAAATATGACCTGCGGAGGCCGCCTGTTGTCGCGCAGCGTTGGAAATGTTCTGAATCAAATCCGCAAGGTTGGTAGATACGCTTTCGATTTCTTCCAGAGACACACCCGCATCCTCGGCGAGTCGTGCTCCTTTCACCACCTCAGATGTGGTATTTTCCATGGAAATTACCGCTTCGTTGGTATCGGTCTGAATGGTTTTTACCAGCGCCTCAATCTGCTTGGTCGCTGCCGACGCCCGTTCCGCAAGACGCTGTACCTCGTCCGCTACCACCGCGAAACCACGTCCTGCATCACCCGCCATAGATGCCTGAATCGCAGCGTTCAAAGCGAGAATGTTGGTTTGGTCGGCGATGTCGTTAATCAACGATACGATGTCTCCAATTTCCTGTGACGATTCACCCAAACGCTTGATCCGCTTTGACGTATCCTGAATCTGTTCACGAATGGTATCCATACCACGAATGGTATTTTGCACCACCTCTGCGCCCTTGTTAGCGATTTCCACCGAGCGCTGCGCCACCTGAGAGGATTCCGCAGCGTTGGCAGATACCTGGTCAATGGACACCGCCATTTCATTTACCGCCGCAGAAGCACCCGCAATTTCCTGCGCCTGATGCTCGGAAGCTTCCGCAAGGTGCATCGCTGTGGCCTGCGTTTCCTGTGCCGCCGAGGACACTTCTACCGCGCTCTGGTTAATCGACGATACCAGCTCGCGCATCTGGTCGATGGAGTAGTTGATGGAGTCAGCAATCGCACCCGTGAAATCTTCTGTTACGGTGGCCTGAACTGTCAGGTCGCCATCCGCCAAATCACCCAGCTCATCCAGCAAACGCATAATCGCTTCCTGATTGTGTGCGTTTTCCTCTTCTACATATTCCCTGCGTTTTCTCGCATCCATCAAGGTCAAAAATGCAAAGGCAACACCCAATAAAGCGGCCAGTACAAACAAGCCTGCGCCAGCAATACTGGATGGAAACAAACCGACACCTGTCCGTGTAATCAAAGTGTTATTCAGAATAGTGGCTTCATTTAAAAGTTTTCGTGAATTATCAAACATCGATTTCGCAGCCTGGGCAACAGCAAATAATTGTTCCGGACTTTCAAGCGCCAAATCATAGGCTTCTTTCAATTTTGCAAAATCACCTGCAACTTTGGTCAACTCGGTTCTTGCATCGCCATCAGCCACACGGGTAATGCGCACACCCCCATCGCCATTTAAAAAACCGGTATTGATACGGCTGAACATGGCAATATCTTTTTTCAGTTGGTCGATTCCCTTCATCGAATCTACATCACCTGAAAGAATCTGGCTCGAACCCGTAACAATACGCTCGGCACGCCAGATTTGTTTTTGTGCTTCTGCAACCTGTGAAGAGGCTGCACCACTATCAACCAGCGCATCAACAATCTGGCTGTAGGAACGCTGTATGCCTGGCACCGCCACCTTGAACGCATCTGCGGCTTCACGGAACTCAACCACTGCATCTTCATTGCCAGCAAGCACCTTGGCATTTTCATCGACTTCTTTCCACACACTCGCCAGTGGTGCCAGATCACTTGCAGTAAACACCGAACTGCCGTCATCACCATGTTGCAGAAGATTAAAACGCTCGGTAAATCCTTTCTGACTGACTGTTAAAGCCGAGAAAGCGGCCTCGTTACCGCCTGCCGCTTCCAGTGCATTTTTTGAGATACCCTGCGCCAAAACCCGAAGCTCGGAAGTATGCGAACCATAGCGCGCATTTTTTTCACTTTGCGCACCAAGCCAGATAAAGTTGAGCACGCCCAAACCAACGGCCAAGCCCGCAGGAATTAAAATTAAATTTGCAGGTCGTTTAATAAAATTAAAAACCACTTCTAATTGCGCATTCATATCTGATTCCTGATGTCTTTATTATTTTAAAAAAATTTACACTTGCGAAGCATGTAAAAACTGAGGGTCATCAGCCAATTCAAAAATTTTGAATACATGCCAGTTGGATTCTTCTTTCAGGTAAGCGCCCTCTACAAAGGGGTCTACCAATTCTCCACAACTCTCAATCTGTCGGGAAAAACTGTCTACTTCAAAATGCTGCATGCCTAACACTTCATCTACCAGCAACCCGCTGTACATGGCATCTTTATCAACCACAATAATGCGTCGATTAACTTCCCGCTCTTTTCCCGAAGCATTGAGAAACTTTGTTAAATCCATAATGGGTAGCAAACGTCCCCGAACATTCGCAATTCCCTTAACCCAGGGTTTCACACCAGGCACAACCGTATAACCGGGGACTTCGATGATTTCTGATACTTCATCAATGGGCGCAACATATTTTACAGGCCCCAGACGAAAACCAATGCCACTCCACGTCGCTTGCAGCTCCTGGTTAGATGGCAGCGGTGCTGCATGACGCTTGCTGAGCGCATCCAGTTCAACCAATGTTGAGTAGGCAATTTCACTCATATTCTGGCCAAGGGTGTTTTAAACGGATTAGCCTGTTCGAGCATGCTGCTTGATTGCACCAAGCAACTCTTCTTTGCTGAAAGGTTTGGTCAGGTATTCATCAGAACCTACGATGCGACCCTTTGCCTTGTCGAACAAGCCATCTTTACTGGACAGCATAATCACAGGAGTATTCTTGAAGGTGCTATTGTTTTTAATCAAAGCACAAGCCTGATAACCATCGAGGCGCGGCATCATAATGTCGATAAAAATAATATCCGGTTTGGAATCTGCAATTTTTGCCAGCGCATCAAAGCCATCGGTTGCAGTAATCACTTCACATCCAGCTTTTGTTAGAAGGGTTTCGGCGGTTCGACGAATGGTTTTACTATCGTCAATCACCATTACTTTTAGATTCTCAAAATTGTCTTCCATCGGATTGCCTTGGCTTGATAGGGGTGGAATTTATTGTTCTTGTAGTTTTGTAATTTGTGCGTTTTTCGGCGATAAATTATGCCGTTTCAACATCGAGAGTTTTTTAACATATATTTTAAGTTAAACCAATAAGTCTTTGGTATTTATGCTACTTTTCGATTTTGACGCACCCGTGTATCACAAAATCACAACGGTGATGTAAGCTGCATTCAAATTTTTAGAGAGAGGAAAACATGAAGGTAAAACTGGGCATCGTCATGGATCCCATTGAGCATATCCATTTCAAAAAAGACAGCTCACTCGCCATGCTGTTTGCAGCCAGCAAGCGCAACTGGGAAATCCATTACATGGAACAAGCCGACTTATTTATCGATAACGGCCTTGCCAAAGCAAGGTACAGACCCTTGCAAGTCTTTGAAAATGAAAGTGATTATTATCGGCTGGGGGAAGCTTCTGAATTGGCTTTGGGCGAGCTTGATTTGATTCTGATGCGCAAGGACCCGCCCTTCGACATGAACTTCATCTACACCACCTACATTCTGGAGCTTGCCGAAAAAGCGGGTGCCAAAGTGGTGAATCGCCCTTCCAGCCTGCGTGATTTCAACGAAAAGATTTTTGCGACCCACTTCCCGCACTGCTGTGTACCGACGCTGGTGAGCCAAAGCAGAAAACAGTTCATTGAATTCCTTGAACACAATCCTGTTACCATTATGAAACCGCTGGACGGCATGGGCGGTGCTTCCATTTTCAAGGTCGAACACCAAGGCAGCAATACCGAAGTCATCATCGAGACGCTCACCGCACATGGCAGCAGACCCGCCATGATTCAGCGCTATATTCCAGAAATCAAAGCCGGAGATAAACGTATTTTGATGGTCGGCGGCGAACCCGTTCCCTTTGGGCTTGCGAGAATTCCACAAGGCTATGATATTCGTGGCAATCTGGCCGCAGGCGGTAAAGGGGTTGTCGAAGCCCTGACTGAAAGGGAGCGCTGGATTTGCACGCAAGTCGCACCCACACTCAAGGAAAAAGGGCTCGATTTTGTGGGGCTGGATGTGATTGGCGGTTATCTCACCGAAATCAATGTCACCAGCCCAACCTGTATCCGCGAGATTGATCGCGATGCCCATACCGACATCGCTGGAAAACTGCTCGACTATCTGGAAAACACCTATCTTTAACCATGCAATCACCCACTACTGCATCCCCTGCGGTTGATGACCATGATCGGCTTGGCTTCACCATCGTCATGGCCTTGGGTTTACATGCGCTGGTGATTTTCGGCCTCGGTTTTGATGTACTGTCACAGCATAACGCCAGCAAATTGATTGAAGTGACGCTGACGCAATTCAAGAATGATGAAGCACCAGAACATGCCGATTTTCTTGCGCAACACCATCAGCAAGGCTCTGGCACACTCGATGAAAGTGCCCAGCTTGCCAGCCCTCTGAAAAGCCTTTATCAGGACAACATCGTTCGCGAAATCCAGCTCAACACACCCACCGTCATCGACAACAGCAGCTTTGAAAACAAGCAGGTCTTGCTCAGTGAATCGAGCGAGCATTTAATTTACGCCGACACCACCCGCTATAAAACCGAACACCCGCATCTGGAAAAATCCAGCCAGACGCAACTGCTGCAACAGAATCTTGAAATCGCCAGCTTGCAAGCCAGGCTTGCAGAGCAAAAACAGCTCTATGCAAAAGGCCCTAAAGTCCGACAGATTACCTCGGTTTCTGCCAAGGCTGCTGACGATGCCGCCTACATTCATTCCTTTCGTGAAAAAGTCGAATATATGGGTAACAAATACTACCCGCACGAAGCCAGACAACAGGGCTATGAAGGTGAGGTGCAATTACTGGTGGCGATTCGTAAAGATGGCCACGTCGAACGCATTGAATTGCTGAAATCCTCTAATAATCCTGTGCTGGATCGCGCTGCCATCAACAGTGTCAAACTGGCCGCACCCTTTTCGCGCTTCACCCACAAGATGCGTGAAACCACCGATACGCTGGAAATTATCCGTACCTGGCAGTTTCGTCGCAAAGCCATGAGCACTTATCCTTGAGTTTGTTCACATAAGCCCCAATAAACACTATGCTGTATCCAATGACGTTTGAGGCTTGCCTATGTTTTCCAGCTTTCAGAACCAGTTCCTGATTGCCATGCCCGACCAGGTGGATGGTGTGTTTGACCACGCGCTGGTGTACATCTGCCAACATAACGATGAAGGTGCAATGGGGCTGATTGTCAATAAACCCCTGCCTGTTGAAATACACGCACTCACCCGCGAGCTTGGCATGGAAACTGCCGCACAGGAAAACGCAAAGCCCTATCAGAATCAGGTATTTTTCGGTGGCCCCTGCCAAAGTAATCATGGCTTCATTCTGCACGACGGCGGGCTGAAATGGGCTTCTTCCATAGTGGTTAATGAAGAGTTAGTGCTTACCAGCTCAAAAGATATTCTGATGGATATTGCTGCGCTTAAAGGTCCCGAACACTTTTTGCTGACACTCGGTTATGCAGGCTGGTCGGCTGGTCAACTGGAAAGCGAGATGGCACACAACACCTGGCTGAATGTTGAAGCCTGCAACGACACACTGTTCAACACCGACCCTGAGCAAAGATGGCTCAAAGCGGCTCAGGTGCTTGGCGTTGATCTCAAATTACTCAGCAGGGAAGCAGGCTTTGGCTAAGCACCCACGCCTTTATCTGGCTTTTGATTTCGGCAGCAAACATATTGGCATTGCCACTGGACAAACCCTCACCCGCACTGCCGAAGGGCTGTGTCGCATCAAGGCCGATAACGGCATACCGCGCTGGCAAGAACTCGATCCCATCATCAAGGAATGGCAACCTGCTGCACTGGTGATTGGCTTGCCACTCAATATGGACGGCAGTGAGAGTGACATGAGCCGACGCGCACGCAAGTTCGCCAACCGTCTTGCTGATCGCTACAAACTGCCCACCCACATGATGGACGAACGCCTGAGCAGCCTTGAAGTGAAGGAAAGCCACTGCGTGACCGACAGAGAGATTGACTCTCTCGCGGCAGCGGTAATACTGCGCAACTGGTTTGAACAGCAACTCACTGAAACACCCTCAGATTCTCCCTCATGAATAACATCAAGATTCCCGACTTCGATGAATTGTTGCATGCCATTGAGCAGCAGTTAAACGCGCATCTTGCATCGCTGTCGCAAGACAGCCTGAATGTGTGCTACATCACTGGCATTCATACGGGTGGCGTATGGCTGGCTGAAAAATTACACCGCAACCTTGGTTTTGAAACGCCTTTAGGCAAGCTCGATATTTCCTTTTATCGTGATGACTTTGCACAAAAAGGTTTGCACCCGCAGGTCTTACCTTCCAGTTTGCCGTTCGAGATGGAAGGCGCACATATTATCCTTGTTGATGATGTGGTTATGACTGGCAGAACCATTCGTGCAGCGCTCAACGAACTTTTTGATTATGGCCGCCCTGCCAGCGTAACACTGGTGAGCCTGATTGAACTGGGTTCACGACAGCTCCCCATTCGCCCTGATATTTGCGGGCAAAAGCTTTCCCTTGCCCCTGCACAAAGGGTAGAATTGTGCGGCCCTGAACCACTAAGCCTCAAAATTATTGAACTTGAGCCTTGAATTCACCTCAATGCCCGAAAGTCTGAAATCAGAAACTGCTTTTCACACCTCATCTGCCCGTCATATTCAACTTCATTCCAACGGGAAACTCAGACATTTTCTCAGTATCGACGGGCTTAATCGCAACATTCTCGAAAACATTCTCGACACCGCCGAATCCTTTCTCGGTGTGGGTCATCGCTCGATTAAAAAAGTGCCTTTGTTGCGCGGGCGTACCGTTGTTAATTTATTTTTTGAGGCGAGCACCCGCACACGTACCACCTTCGAACTGGCCGCAAAACGCCTGAGTGCTGATGTACTCAACGTCAACATCAATACCTCTGCCACCTCCAAGGGCGAATCGCTCGTCGATATGATTAAAAACATTGAAGCCATGTCTGCCGATATGTTTGTGATTCGCCATGCGCACAGTGGCGCACCGCATTTTCTTGCGCAGCAGGTTGACCCGCATGTCGCCATCATTAACGCAGGTGATGGTGCGCATGAACACCCGACGCAAGCCATGCTCGACATGCTCACCATTCGCAAACACAAGGGTGATTTTTCAAAACTGAAAGTTGCGATTATTGGTGACATTCTGCACTCGCGCGTCGCACGTTCCGAAATTCTGGCACTCAACATGCTTGGCGCACAGGAAGTGCGTGTGATTGCACCTCTTACCTTGTTGCCAAATCACAGTGACGCTTTGGGTGCAAAAGTTTATGGCGATATGAAAAGCGGGCTTGAAGATGTCGATGTGATTGTGATGTTACGCTTGCAAAAGGAACGCATGCAAAGCGCATTGTTACCCAGTGAAAACGAGTTCTATCAACTGTTTGGTTTGAAACAATCCACGCTCGCTTATGCCAAACCCGATGCGCTGGTGATGCACCCGGGGCCTATCAATCGTGGTGTGGAAATCAGTTCGAGTGTGGCCGACGGTGAACAATCCGTGATTCTCGATCAGGTCAACTATGGTATTGCAGTACGCATGGCCGTGCTTTCCATGACCATGCAAGCCAATCCGCAACAAGGTGATGAGTGATGAAACGCAGCACCCTGCTCATAAAAAATGCACACCTGATTGATCCGTATACCCAAACCGAAACACACACCGATGTGTTGATTGAGAATGGCACAATCAAACAAATTGCACCGCAGATTAACGCTGGTCAGACAATAGAAACCTGCATCGATGCCAAGGGAAGATTTTTGATGCCAGGCGCTGTTGATTTGAACACTCACCTGCGTGAACCTGGCTTTGAATTAAAAGCAACGATTGCCAGCGAATTAAAAGCTGCCGTTAAAGCAGGCATTGCGCATCTGGCATGTTTGCCAAGCTGCTCACCCACTATCGACAGCCCTGCCATCGCCAAATCGATTATTGATAAAGCCAACGAACTCAAACTGGCCAAGGTTTATCCGATTGCCGCACTCACTAAAAATCTGCAAGGCGAACAACTCAGCGAAATGAAAGCCTTGTTTGATGCGCACTGTCCTGCGATGACCAACTACTACCACCGCTTTCAAAATCTGGAAGTAGTAACCCGTTGTTATGAATATGCGGCGAGCTTTAATATCCCCGTGTTTATTTATCCACAATTACCCGAACTGGCCAAAGCAGGTGGCGTGCACGATGGTGTTTGGTCGGCACGTTTAGGCTTGCCCGCGATTTCACGCAATGCAGAAAGCATTGCCATTGCCACACAACTTTTGTTGATAGAACAAACTGGCGTTCGTGCACATTTTTCGCAACTGTCGAGCGCCAAAGCCGTTGAACAAATTGCGGCGGCGAAAAAGGCAAGCTTAAACATCACCGCAGATGTGACAGCACACCAGTTATTTCTTGATGACAGCTATCTGCAAAATTACGACAGCCATTACAATCTTTGCCCACCTTTACGCACACAGGAAGATGCCAAAGCCTTGATACAAGGTTTAAAAGACGGCGTGATTGATGCCATTTGCTCTTCTCATCAACCGCATGAAGCTGCTGCAAAAAATTTACCTTTTGAAGCTGCCGAATCAGGTATTTCTTCGCTGGAAACACTTTTGCCTTTGGCAGGCAAGCTTGAACAGGCAGGCTTTTCAAAAATGGACATCATCAGGTTGCTGAGCCTTAACCCTGCAAAAATACTGGGCATAAAACAAAAAGGTATCAGCGAAGGTGAGCGCGCGGATATGTGTCTGATAGACACGCAACCGTGGACACTCACTAGAAATGACTGGTTATCCTCAGGAAAAAACTCACCCTTCTTCGGTGAAAATTTTCACTGGAAAAATACCTTGAGTGTTTTCAATGGGCGTTTGGTTTATCAGAACAACTAGTCACTCAAAAGAAATTCTGTAAACGCAGAAATATCTGGTGCCAAATCACTTGGCTGCAACAAGAATGGTTCATATTCAATATAATTGATGTCTGCCTCAAACATCTTTTCAATCTTCTCTGCATCCGTTGTTCCCCAGTAATTATTCGAAATATCAAGCGTAAAACTTTCCGTATAATAGTCTATCGCTTTTGCATTTTTTTTCGGGCTTCCATCAATAAACGAGTTGGAATGTATGCTCCCTTTAAAAACACTAAAAATATGAGTAGAAATTTCAATTCCAAAAAATTGGTGATTATAATCTGGAGACTCATAAGTAAAAAAAGTATTATGTGAAATAGTACTATTGCCAATAGAACTATCGTCATCAACGGCAATAGAGTTATTTCCGATAAAAATATTTTCACTAACAATAGTCCCTGCCCTTGGCTTATCTAACATATGTGGATTTCCTCTCACAATTATAGAATTTTTAACTGAAAAACTGGCGCTCCTTTCTGATTGATATGAATCATAAGTAAACGGTGAGCCACCATGGAATTTTGCATAAGATATGGTGATTCTCGGGGAACTCTTTGAAGGAGAAGAATCAGGTAATATATCAATATTATAAAAGTTGATTGGCTTGGATTTCGTTCCATTAGCAATCAAATGTCCATGAACAATTATCTCTCCTCCATATGAGTAAATTTCTACTCCTGGATCAATTGTTAATATCGCGCCTTTTTTTATTACTACATCAGAAGACATTTCTATTTTATACGGCGAGTTTTTGATAGACAGCTTCAGGTCGCTTCCGTATTCACCAGCCAACTCAGTAGCATCTTTTGGGACGCTGGGAATAAAAAGCGATTTGTCATCTGCACAAAAAGCAAATCCTTCAATAGTTACTGTTGCACAATCTTTTTTACCACCACCGCTGCCGCCGCCAGAACCACAAGAAGTTAAAATTGAGACAAGTATTAGTGTTAAAAATTGATAACGAGCATTTGAAAACATATTTCACCCCTGTTTATTGTTGTTATTGTTTATATGTGATTGATATCGATTCGATTTATATAAAACCCCAATCAAATCAATCTCTTTTCAAGCGAAATTCCCACAGGATATATCTTCTGCCTTGAAAACCGTAGCTGGCTTTTATGCTCAAATACCAAGCTGGAGCAACAATCAAAATAACTGCTGCGAAAATTCTGCTTAAATGAAAATGCCCGTCGGCGGAGTTTCAGAGCCTTTTCAGGCCAGAGAGAGTGCTGTGCTGTGCTGTGCTGTGCTGTGCTGTGCTGTGCTGTGCTGTGCTGTGCT
>CAZKYI010000002.1:0-215339 GCA_964557005.1 uncultured Pseudomonadales bacterium | reverse complement strand
GTGCTGTGCTGTGCTGTGCTGTGCTGTGCTGTGCTGTGCTGTGCTGTGCTGTGCTGTATAAGAGGGTTGTTTTCTCATTGTTGTGTCAACCTTTTTGTATGAAGCGAAAGGAATTTAACTGACGGGCGTATTGGTGTCAAACCGCTACCTCCCTCCTCTAGCCCCTCCTTAAACAAGGGGAAAATTAACCTAAAACCGCTTGTATTGATCCGCCTCATCTTCCTGCAAACTTAAACTCTTGGTGGCATCCATCAGACCGTCTTCGCCATCACTGGCGAGTTTAATCATCAAACGCAAATCGTTAGGCGAGTCGGCATGAAGCAGTGCATCTTCATAGCTGATTTGGTCTGCCTTGTACAAATCATAAAGCGCCTGATCAAAGGTTTGCATGCCCAGTTCGCGCGATTTTCTCATCAATTCCTTAATCAGATGAATGTCGCCCTTGCGAATCAAATCCGCAACCAGCGGCGTGTTTAATAACACTTCAATCACTGCCGCCCTTCCCTTGCCATCTTTGGTTTTCACCAGTTGTTGCGCAACAATGCCACGCAAGTTGAGTGATAAATCCATCCAGGTTTGTGCCTGACGATCAGCAGGGAAGAAGTGAATAATCCTGTCGAGTGCCTGGTTAGCATTGTTGGCGTGCAAGGTTGCGAGCACCAAATGGCCTGTTTCAGCAAACGCGACTGCGTGATCCATGGTTTCTCTGGTTCGAATCTCGCCAATCATAATGACATCAGGCGCTTGTCGCAGGGTGTTTTTCAATGCTACTTCATAGGATTCGGTATCCAGTCCCACTTCACGCTGGGTTACAATACAACCTGCATGTTGGTGAATGTATTCGATTGGGTCTTCAATACAAATAATATGCCCCTGACTATTGCGATTACGATGGCCAATCATGGCCGCCAGGGAAGTCGATTTACCTGTGCCTGTCGCGCCCACAAAAATAACAATGCCACGCTTGGTCATGGCCAGCTCATTGATGATTTTTGGCAGCTTGAGTTCTTCCGAGGTAGGAATGCGCGTTTCAATACGTCTGAGCACCATGCCCACCAGATTACGCTGGTAATAGGCACTCACACGAAAACGACCGATACCACGAGAGCTGATGGCGAAATTACATTCTTTCGCCGCAGCAAATTCCTTGCGCTGCGCTTCACTCATCACACCGAATACAATTTCGCGCGTTTTTTCGGGGCTTAACGGCGTTTTGGTGACTGGCACCATTTTGCCATTCACCTTCACACTCGGCGGAACACCCGCTGTAATAAATAAATCCGATGCGCCTTTATCAACAACAAGTTTGAGTAACTGTTCAATTTCCATCGTTTATCTCTTTTTTTATTTTTTTAATAATTATATTTTCACCAAACCAAATAGCGTCACTGAGGCAGATGGTACAAGGCAAAAAATTTTGAGAGAGCGGAGTTTACTTGTCGTAAATGAGCATCTTGAAAAATTTTTTAACGCCGTACCATCAACGCAAGTAGCTAAAGCTAGAAATTGTCGGGAAACTTGGCTTTTTCGCGTGCTACATGCGGCTCCACCACACCACTTTGCACCAAGCCCAACAAACATTGGTCGAGCGTTTGCATACCAATGCCTGCACCCGTCTGAATTGCTGAATACATTTGCGCCACTTTATCTTCACGAATGAGGTTACGAATTGCGGGCGTTCCAATCATGATTTCATGCGCCGCCACACGACCACCGCCTTTTTTCTTCATCAGGGTTTGTGAAATTACCGCCTGCAAGGATTCCGATAACATGGAACGCACCATCGCTTTTTCTGCTGCGGGGAACACATCGACAATACGGTCGATGGTTTTGGCGGCAGATTGCGTGTGCAAGGTACCAAACACCAAATGCCCTGTTTCCGCAGCTTCCAATGCCAGTTTGATGGTTTCAAGGTCACGCATCTCACCCACCAGAATAATGTCAGGGTCTTCACGCAGTGCGGAACGCAGCGCTGCTGCAAAGCTTCGGGTATCGCGATGCACCTCGCGCTGGTTCACCAGACATTTCTTGCTTTCATGCACAAATTCGATGGGGTCTTCGATGGTGAGAATATGCTCGTAGCGGTTGTTATTGATGAAATCAATCATCGCCGCCAGCGTGGTGGATTTACCCGAACCCGTTGGCCCTGTCACCAGCACAATCCCGCGCGGCATTTCTGAAATATCGCGAAAGGTTTTGCCCAAACCCAAATCTTCCATCGTCAACACCTTGGAAGGAATGGTACGAAACACTGCGCCTGCACCACGGTTCTGGTTAAACGCGTTAACACGAAAACGCGCAAGACCAGGCACTTCAAATGAAAAGTCGGTTTCAAAAAACTCTTCATAATCCTTGCGTTGTTTGTCGTTCATAATGTCATAAATCAGGCCATGTACATCTTTGTGATCCATCGCGGGCAGATTGATGCGACGCACATCGCCATCTACACGAATCATCGGTGGCAAGCCTGCCGAAAGGTGTAAGTCGGAAGCGCCCTGTTTGGTGCTAAAGGCCAGTAATTCGGTAATGTCCATGGATTCTCCTCACATCGTGTCGGCGCTGTTATGCCGCTATAATTTGCTCTTGTTGTTCTTGTGTTGTGCTTTTCAGCGAGCGACGGGCGCAGGCAGTAAGCCAAGATAATTAACTACGTGGGGGATTTCAACCAGCGGGCAGAATTAAGCTCAACACACAAATATGGTAAGTTGGGCGCTTTGTGGAACACAGCTAACCCCATGCCCGATATTGAACACATTTTGCGCGATTTTCAGCACACGCTGGCACGCTACCCCCAAAAACCACGCCTGCTTGCGGTGAGCAAAACCCAACCCGCTGCCTTGCTTGAGCAAGCCTATCTGGCAGGTCAGCGTGCTTTTGGTGAAAACTACGTGCAGGAGGGCTGCACCAAAATCACAGCGCTACGCCATCTGCCCAACATCGAATGGCATTTCATTGGCCCGATTCAAAGTAACAAATGCAAACACATTGCCGAACATTTCCACTGGGTACAATCGCTGGATCGCCTGAAAATCGCTGCGCTGCTCAACCAGCATTGCCCGCCACACAAACGGCTGCAAGTGTGTATTCAGGTGAACATCGACAACGAAGCACAAAAAGCGGGCATCGCACCAGAAGCGCTCTTGTCTTTTTGTGAAGCACTGCTGGCATTTCCCCAACTGCAAGTGCGCGGCCTGATGGTGCTTCCCAAAGCAGGCAAAAGCATTGGTGAACAAGATGCAAGCTTTGCTAGAATCGCGCAGCACTTTGCTGCCCTGCAAGCGCAGTTTCCTGCACAAACGATTGATACCTTATCGATGGGCATGAGTGATGATTACCTTGCTGCACTGAAACACGGCTCCACCTTAATCAGAATTGGCAGCGCAATTTTTGGCGAGAGAACATGAACAAGACCATTGGTTTTATTGGCGCAGGTAACATGGCAAGCGCCCTGATTGGCGGCCTGCTCGCCAACGGTACGCAGGCAAACACGATTCACGCCAGTGATGTCAGCAGCGAGCAACTGGAAAAACTTGCAAACACTTATTCGATTCACACCACGCAAGACAATCATCAATTGATTCAACAGTGCGACATTGTGGTGTTGTCGGTGAAACCGCAGGTGATGAAAAATGTCATCACTGAACTGGCCACCAGCTTGCAAACGAAAACACCTTTGCTGATCAGCATTGCCGCAGGCATTACCATTGATTCACTGACACAGTGGATTGGCAAGACACTTCCCGTTGTGCGCTGCATGCCCAATACCCCTGCACTGTTAAAACTTGGCGCGAGTGGTTTATTCGCCAATCAGGCGTGCTCACCGCAACATAAACAGGCCGCCCAGAATATTCTTGAAGCGGTCGGCATTGTTGAGTGGTTAGAGAGCGAAACAAACATCGACGCGGTGACTGCATTATCAGGCAGTGGGCCTGCCTATTTCTTTTTGATGATGGAAGCGATGATTGCCGCAGGAAAAACCCTGGGTTTAAGCGAAAGCACTGCCAGCCAACTGTGCATACAAACCGCTTTAGGTGCTGCAAGTATGGCGCAACACAGCGATGTGGATATTGCAGAACTGCGTCGCCGTGTCACTTCCCCCAAAGGCACTACTGAAGCGGCACTCAACAGTTTTGCGCACAATCAATTTAACGACATCGTAAAACAGGCGATGCAAGCAGCAAACACACGCTCTATTGAACTTTCAAGGGAATAATTATGTTTGGTGATATTTTCAATCTGATTATCAGCACTTTTTTCTACATCTTTATTTTGCTGGTATTCCTGCGCCTGTTATTGCAACTGGTACGTGCAGATTTTCACAATCCACTCTCACAATTTGTTACAAACACCACCAATCCTGTGCTTGCACCCATGCGCAAACTGTTTCCGCCGATTGGCCAGTTTGATACGGCATCGCTGGTATTGATTATGCTGTTAAAGATTATGCAGCTTTGTCTGGTACAGATGATTGTCTATGGCAGTATCAGTTCTTTTTATACTGTATTTGCGGTTTCAATTCTGGAACTCACGCGCATGGGGCTGAATTTCTATTTATTCGCCATCATTGGTCAGATTATTTTAAGTTGGGTAGCGCCTTATAATAACAATCCTGCCATCGGGATTTTGTTTCAAATCACCGAGCCTGTCATGCGCCCTGCAAGAAAACTGGTGCCACCTGTCGGTGGGCTGGATTTATCACCCATTATTGTGATTCTGACGATTCAGGTGCTGGAGCTGTTATTACTGCACCCAAGCGGCTTGTTGCCAAATTTCTTTAACGTGCTTGGCCGTTTACTGGGCTAAGCGTTCACGCTTTTTAAGCAACACATAAACACACCCTGTACCGCCATCCTGTGGCATGGCACTGTGATAGGCCATCACTTCAGGCATGTGTTTAAGCCAGATTGCAAGATGATTTTTCAAACGCGCAGGCTCGGCCTGTGTTATCCCTTTTCCATGTGAAATATGCACACAGCGTTTGTGTTTATGTACGCTGCGTGTGATGAACACTTTCACTGCTTCCAGCGCCTGATTCACGGTTAGGCCGTGTAAATCGAGTCTCGCTTCAATCTCATAACGGCCTGTACGCAGCTTCTTGTAGTTGCTTTCCTGAATACCTGCTTGTTTGAATTCGATGATGTCGTTAGCGGCGTGTTGTTCAGGCATCAATCTTTCCAAACCCATATCATCTGCCACTTTACCCAGTGCCGCTTGTCTTTGTCTGGTTTTGGATTTATCGAGTGTGATGTTTTGCGAAAATTGCACACGATGATTCGCATTCGCTTCGCGCTTCAATTTAACCACATCTTTGGTGGCTTCCATGAGCGAAGCAAAATCGTTTATCTCTGGTTCCTCTGACATCTGTTGCTTGCCTCGCGACCACTGTTTAGACTTGATGCTTCCAACATTCTAGCTTTCCAGACACACAACGAAAACCCATGCCCGAAACGCTGCCCGCAGATTCGGTTGGCATTGTCAGCCCTCACATTGTGCATTTTGATCAACCGATTGAACTCGAATGCTCAAGGATATTGCCTGCCTTTGACATTATTTATGAAAGCTACGGCACGCTGAACGCTGAAAAAAATAATGCAGTGTTAATTTGTCATGCCTTAAGCAGCCATCACCATGCAGCGGGTTATCACAGCATGGAAGATAAAAAATCTGGCTGGTGGGAAGCCTGTGTCGGCCCGGGAAAAGCCATCGATACCAATAAATTTTTTGTGGTGTGCCCCAACAATCTTGGTGGTTGCCACGGCAGCACGGGGCCGAGTTCTATCAATCCTGAAACCCGAAGACCCTGGGGTTCCGACTTCCCGATGATGACGGTAAAGGACTGGGTAAAAGTGCAGGCACGCTTGGCTGATTATCTTGGTATTGAGTGCTGGGCTGCGGTGGCTGGCGGAAGTCTGGGCGGAATGCAGGCGCTGCAATGGTCGATTGATTTTCCAGAGCGTTTGAAAAATGCAGTGGTGATTGCATCAACCCCCAAACTCACTGCGCAGAATATTGCGTTTAACGAAGTGGCTCGACAGGCGATTATTTCTGATCCGCATTTTCATCGTGGTCATTATTATCAGCACGATACTTTTCCACGTCAGGGTTTGATTCTCGCGCGCATGGTTGGACACATTACCTACCTTTCTGACGATGCCATGCGTACCAAGTTTGGTCGTGACCTGCAAAGCGGAAAATTTCATTTTGGTTTTGATGTGGAGTTTCAGGTGGAAAGTTATTTGCGCCACAAGGGTGAGCAATTTTCACGAAACTTTGACGCCAACACCTATTTGTTAATGACCAAGGCGCTCGATTATTTTGACCCTGCTCGCGAATACGAGGGTGATTTGCGCAAGGCGCTTAGTCGTGCACAGTGCAAGTTTCTGGTGGTGTCTTTTACCACCGACTGGCGCTTTTCGCCTGCGCTGTCACAGGAAATTGTGAACACGCTGTTGCTGGAAAATAAAGATGTGTCCTATGCCGATATTGATGCGCCGCAAGGTCACGATTCATTTTTATTTGCGATTCCGCGTTATGTGACCATTTTCAGAAATTTTATGAACCGTGCTTATTTCGAGGCCAACCCGAATGGATAACTTGCGCCCCGAACTGGAAATGATTCAACGCTGGATTAACAGCGGTACACGCATTCTCGATTTGGGCTGCGGTGATGGTGAATTACTGGCGTTTTTGCAACAGGATCGTCAGGTAAAAGGTTACGGACTGGAAATTGATGAAATCAAAATTGCAGAATGTGTTGCCAAAGGTGTCAATGTCATCGAACAAAATCTGGATGGGGATTTAAGCAATTTTGCTGACAAGAGTTTTGATACCGTTGTTATGACACACGCATTGCAAGTGATGCAGCAGCCCGACAAGGTGCTTGCGGAAATGACGCGTATCGGCAAGGAAGCGATTGTGACCTTTCCAAATTTCGGGCACTGGAAAACCCGCGTGTATCTTTCACTCAAAGGTATGATGCCCGTTTCAGAAACGCTGCCCTACAGTTGGTACGATACGCCCAACATTCACCTGTGCACCTTCAAGGATTTTGAAGTGCTGTGCAAGGAAAAAGGCTATCGCATTATCAATCGCTCAGTCACCGATATGAATCATAATCGCGGCAGTTGGCTCACGCGCCGTTTCCCGAATTTACTTGCAGAAATTGCAATTTATCGCATTACACAATTCTGATATAGAACCATGCCTGATATGAAACTACGCACCACATTTTTTCTTTTTTTCAGTTTGCTCAGCACGCTTGCGTTCGCTGAACAAAAAATTGTAGACGGTGCTTACCACATTCATTATTCCGTATTTCCCAGCACCGCCATCAGCGCCAAGGTAGCTGCCACCTATCAACTGAAACGCAGCCGACACCGTGCGCTAATCAATATCACCCCACAATTGGTTGAAGGCGAACAGATAAGTGGTGTTAAAGGAAAACTGTCGGGCACGGCTCGTAATCTTATTGGTCAAAGTACACAACTCGAATTCAGGGAAATTATTGAAGGCACTGTGGTGTATTATGTGGCCGAACTACCTTTCAGTAACGAAGATCACTTTCGTTTTAATCTCACCTTTATTCCACAAGACACTCTTAACAAAACCATTTCACTGAAATTTGAAAAGAAATTTCCGCGCGAATGAACATTGTTTTAGCCAGCAATAACAAGGGGAAGCTCAAGGAATTTCAATTCATGTTCGCCAGGCTCGGCTGGCATGTTCAGGCACAATCCGATTTCAACACGCCCGATATTGAAGAAAACGGGCTTTCCTTTATTGAAAATGCCATTCTCAAGGCACGTAACGCGGCAAAATATTCGGGCTTGCCTGCGCTGGCAGATGATTCTGGTCTCGAAGTGCTGGCACTGAAAGGCGCACCTGGAATTTATTCCGCCCGTTATTCTGGTGCCGAGGCAACAGATGAAAAAAATAATGCGGTGTTGTTAAAAAATCTTGAAGGTGAAGTGAATCGTGCCGCCAATTTTCGCTGCTGTCTGGCTCTGGTGCGTCACGAATTTGACCCCTGCCCTGTGATTGCCGAAGGAATTTGGCAAGGTGAAATTGCTTTCGATGCGCGAGGTGAACACGGCTTTGGCTATGACCCATTATTTATTGTGAAAGATTTGCAATGTCGCTCTGCTGAACTCACGCCAGAGAAAAAAAATCAAATCAGCCACCGCGCACTGGCGCTTAAGGTTTTGCTGGAAACCATACCTGCGCACTTTATTCCAGCATGACTGTTTCCCTGCCACCACTTTCGCTCTACATACACATTCCCTGGTGCGAAAGAAAATGTCCTTATTGTGATTTCAATTCACATGAAAATTTCCAGCCTGAATTTGAACAACACTATATTCAATGCCTGTTGGAAGATTTACAAAACCAGCTAGGCTGGGTGCAAGGCAGAAAGCTGCAATCCATTTTTATTGGTGGTGGAACGCCCAGTATTTTTTCAGCCAAAAGTATTCACTTTCTTTTAAACGAAATCCAAAAGCACATTGAATTTTCCACAGAGATTGAAATTACTCTGGAAGCCAATCCTGCCAGCAGTCAGGGGGACTATTTTTTTGAGCTAAGCGAAAGTGGCGTTAATCGCGTTTCACTGGGCGTACAAAGTTTTCAAGCTCCTCATTTAACCAGCCTTGGCCGTTTGCATAGCCGTGACGATGCGCAGGCTGCGCTTGAAGCTTTATCTCGCTGTTTTTCCAATTTCAATATTGATTTAATGTTTGGATTGCCTGCACAAACGCTTGAACAAGGCATGGCTGATTTGAAACAGGCGCTCCAGTTTTCACCTGCACATATCAGTTGGTATCAGCTCACCATTGAACCTAACACAGTATTTTACAGGAATACGCCAAGGCTGCCTGAAGAGCATCTGATTGATGAACTGCACCAGGCAGGCATCGCGTTTCTTGCACAACAGGGTTTTGCACAATACGAAGTCTCTGCGTTTTCAAAACCAGAAAAACACAGCGTGCACAATTTAAATTACTGGCATTTTGGTGATTATCTCGCCATTGGTGCAGGTGCGCATGGCAAGATTACGCATATTGAAAATGATGCCCTGCAACATCTGCGCTTTCAGCTTACACGCTTGCCCAAGGATTACATGGCGCGTGTGGGTTCAACTTACATCGCCAAACAAACGCTCATTCCCACGCAAGATTTGCCTCTCGAATATCTGATGAATACCTTGCGTTTGAATGAAGCCGTTAGCTTTAAACAGTTTGAACAAGCCACAGGCTTGAAAAAAGAAATCCTGAATGATTTTCTTGCACAAGCCCAACAAAAACAACTTGTCGAAATACACGAACACGCTTTTCAAAAAACATCACTGGGTGCGCGTTATCTGGATACCTTGCTCACATTGGTTGAATAAATTTATTCACTCACCAGTTGTTCGAAGCGCCAACGGCTTTTGCCATCTTGCGACAATGCCAGCGACAGTTTTTCTGCACTATTTTTGAATGTGGTTGCAAGTGTCCAGGGTGCATTGACCGTTATCAATCCTGAAGCACTCATGCCCTGAATATCATCATCTGCAATACCCAGTTCAAATAACTGTACATTTTTGAGCGGGCTTTTTTTAATTTGCTTTTCCATCTGTTGAATGGTGTTTCTGTTCACCACGGGATACCAGAGCAGTAATACTGCCTGTGGCATTTTTTTAAACGCTTGTACCAGTGTTTCAACCACCGCCTGATAATCACTTTTGATTTCGTAGGACGGATCAATCAACACCAGTGCTCTCGCGTTTTTGGTCGGTAAAAGACTTAACAAACCCTGCAAGCCATCTTGCTGACGCACATAGCAGCGGCGTTTTTCTTCACACTGTATTTTTAAATTTTCAAGCGCTTTGGGATGCAACTCAAACAGCCATGCCTTGTCATGTTCACGCAAGCTTCTTTTCACCAACAAGGGCGAACCCGCATAACAGCCTTGTGCAAGGTCTTGTTTAATCGCTGAAAAATAAGTAGCTAATTCGGGAAAATGTTCGCGATTTATTTTTAATACGCCTTGTTCAGCTTCTTTCGTGCGTTGCGCTCTGGC
Organism: uncultured Pseudomonadales bacterium; assembly: GCA_964557005.1. GTDB lineage: Bacteria > Pseudomonadota > Gammaproteobacteria > Pseudomonadales > JBECKS01 > JBECKS01. The sequence goes on along the minus strand of CAZKYI010000002.1, from coordinate 205,283 downwards.
ACTATTTAATGAATACAAACCTGCGCCAGCATGTGTGTCGATGTATTCAAATGGCGTATTTTTTCCCTGCAAATACTGCACACATTCCAGCAGCAACCAATGTTTGAGCACATCGGCATGATTGCCCGCGTGAAAATCATGGAGATAACTGAGCATATCTGTTTGTCATGTTTATGATTGTGTTTCTTCAACACCGTAATACTTGACACCTATTTGAATGCGCTCACGGCCTTGCGCACGGCGATGTTGATTGGTGTCACGCAGGGAATAAACACAGCCACAGTATTCCTGCTGATAAAATGTTTCGCGTTTGCTGATTTCAATCATGCGCTGACTTCCACCCTGCTTGCGCCAGTTGTAATCCCAATATTGCAAACCGTCGTAAGGTGCAGCGGCACGATGTCCGCAATCATTAATTTGATTCATGTCTTTCCAGCGCGAAATACCCAACGAACTGCTGATCATGGAGTAGCCATGTTCAGACGCATAAAGTGCGGTTCGTTCAAAGCGCATATCAAAACACATGGTGCAGCGAATACCTCTTTCCGGCTCGTGCTCCATGCCTTTGGCACGAACAAACCAGTTGTCGGTGTCATAATCTGCATCAATAAAAGGGACATTATGCTTTTGGGCAAACAGAATATTTTCCTGTTTACGAAGCTCGTATTCTTTAGCCGGATGGATGTTCGGGTTATAAAAAAAAATGGCGTATTCAATGCCTGTTGCATGAATCGCTTCCATCACCTCACCTGAGCAGGGTGCACAACAGGAATGTAATAACAGCCGATCTTTTTCCTGATCAAAACCATCCGGTAAGGGCAAGGGGGTTCGATTAAATTGAGTCATGAGATTTAAGCACTGCTAATGCGTTGGTTAAGTCGGCACCACTTGGCTGTTGAAATACCCGAAGTCCAAATTCAGGTAAAATGGCATAAAGATGATCAAAAATATCCGACTGAATGTTTTCGTAAGCAGCCCATGCGGTATCAGAGGTATAACAATAGATTTGAAGCGGCAATCCGGTTGGTCCTGGTTGTAACTGGCGCACGAGACGAAACATCTCTGTGTTAATACCCGGATGCGCTTCGATGTAACTCTGCACATAGGCTCGAAAAGTCCCCAGATTCGTCATGTTACGAGCGTTAACAGGATCTCTGCCTTGTTCAAACAACTTCTGGTTGTAATCACTGATTTCAATATTTTTACGACCAAGATAATCATGCAGCAATGCAAACCGTTGCAGGTGTTGACGTTCTTCATGGCTAAGAAAACGTACTGAGGTTTGATCCAGATAAAGCGCCCGACTGATTTGTCGCCCACCAGAGTCATACATACCACGCCAGTTAATGTAACTATCATTGATTAAACGCCAGGTTGGAATGGTTGTGATGGTTTTGTTCCAGTTCTGCACTTTCACGGTGTGCAACGAAATATCAATAACAAATCCGTCGGCATTGAGTTGTGGTATCGCAATCCAGTCACCCACCCGCAGCATATCGTTGCTGGACAGTTGCACACTGGCAACCAATGATAGAATGGTGTCCTTGAACACCAGCATCAGAACAGCAGTCATGGCACCAAGGCCCGAAAGCAACAGCAGAGGATTCTTGTTGAAAAGTGCTGCAATCATCAGAATCGCAGCAACCAGATAGGCAATAATCTTGACCACTTGCAAATATCCTTTAATAGGATGTGCGCGGGCACGATCAGGATTACGCTTTGCATACAGGTCACCAATCAGATTCAACAAGTGTGCAAGCGCAAACGTAATGACCACCACCGCCAGTGCACTGGCAATGCCACGAATCACTCTAACAAGGTCCTCTGACAGGCCGGAAACCATACCGATTCCGTAAAAGACAAACAGAGCAGGCATCAGGTTGGCGAGACGATAAAGAATGCTTCGCCCTAGTGCTTCATCACCCTCGGGCAACAGCGCTTGTATATGTTTATAAATGACATGGAGCAGCAACAAGCGCGTCAACACATTGACGAGCCATACCACTACAGCAAATACCACCAACTGTACAAGCGTCATCGCCAGTGGATAAGCCTCAAGTGAAACCAGTATCTCGTTTATAATTTCCATCACACAATACTAACTGTCATAAATCAGATTGAATAAGCAGTGAAATCATGCTGATTCCTGATCTTACTGCCTATGATTTTTATTTTAAGCCTTGCTTTTGAGCAAATCGCGAATTTCTGACAGCAATTTTTCCTCTGCTGTAGGTTCTGGTGCTGCAGCCGGTTTCTCTGGTTCTGCTTTTTTCAATTTATTGATTGATTTAACTGCCATAAAAATCACAAATGAAATGATGCCAAAATCAATCACTGTCTGAACAAATTTTCCATAGGACACAACAACTGCTGGCGAATTTTCCGATGTCTCTTTCAGAGTGATGGCAAGGTCTGAAAAATCCACGCCGCCTAACAGAACCCCTATCGGTGGCATGACAACATCGCCAACAAATGACGAAACAATTTTGCCAAATGCAGCACCAATGATGACACCAACAGCCATGTCTATCACATTGCCTCTAACTGCAAACTCTTTAAATTCCTGGATAACGCTCATACACAATTTCCTCTGATTGAAGGTTGAAAAAAGATGTCGGATTGTATTATTACTGCAAGATAAGTCGAAAATTATTTTTAGTGAATTGCGCTTGTTGCACCCTGTATATTATGGACAATGGAATCTCATTTTCACCCAATCTTCCATAGAAGCCTCCATGAATATTGAAATCGCAAATGATCTCAACGTAGAACTTGACCAACATGTGGGGTTGGTCGAAATCCTGCGCGGGCCACACAATTTTTTTGACATCACGCTTATCCAGAATATCGGCAAGGCTTTCAAGGCGCTGGAACAACACACAGAATGCCGCGCCATTGTGCTGGCTTCACAAGGCAAGGCATTTTGTGCCGGTGCGAATTTTTCCAGCGAAAACGGTGATGCAACAGGCGTGCTGGGTGAACAAGGCAAAAACAACCCCTTATATGAAGCGGGTCTGGAATTATTCAAATGCCGCTTGCCTGTGATTGCTGCTGTGCAGGGTGCAGCGATTGGCGGTGGTTTGGGCTTGGCCTTGGTGGCGGATTTTCGTGTGGTGTGCGCCGAATCGCGTTTCAGTGCCAATTTTGTGCGTCTGGGCATTCATCCGGGCTTTGGTTTAACACATACCTTGCCTGCTTTAATTGGCCAGCAAAAAGCGGCACTCATGTTTTATACCGGCAGACGCATAGACGGTGAACAAGCTATGGCTTGGGGTTTGGGTGATGTGTTTTGTGAACCAGCCGCCGTAAGAACAGAAGCTTTCAAACTGGCAGAAGAAATTGCACAAGGTGCGCCATTGGCGCTACGTTCGATTAAAGAAACCTTGCGCGATGGCTTAACCGAGATTTTAATCAGACAAACCATGCGCGAAAATAACGAGCAGGCGTGGCAAAAAAATACCGAAGATTTTAAAGAAGGCATTCAAGCAGTGCAGGAAAGAAGAACAGGCAACTTTAGCGGCAAATAAACCAGAGAGACAGGCAATGAAAATATCCGATTATTTAAGCAAGGAAGAAGTACAGTTCTACACACGCAAGAGCGACATACAAGGGTTTAGAATTTTACTCACAAACTGGCTCGCCATTTTTGCCATTTTCGCGGTAGTGCATTGGTTTCCCAATCCACTCACTATTTTACTTGCGCTGATTCTGATTGGCGGACGGCAGTTGGGTTTGGCTGTGCTCATGCACGAATGTGGTCATCGTACCTTGTTTAAAACACCTGAGCTGAATGATTTTTTTGGCCATTGGTTCTGTGCCTTGCCAGTGGTATCGAGTTTGCCTTTGTACGCGGCAGGACATTTAAAGCATCATCAGTTAGCAGGCACACATGACGATCCTGATTTAAAAAATTATCAAGCTTACCCGATTGAAAAAAACAGTTTCAAACGAAAAATCCTGCGTGATCTGCGTGGCGAAACCGGTTTCAAACTGGTTAAAGGCGTTGCAATGGGCGTGCGCTCTGCTTTTTCGAGCGAAGCACCTAAAACAGGGAAATCGTTACTGGAAAATCCGTTTGTCCGTTTGCTGCTGGTTCAAATAGTTTTGCTGGTTATTTTCAGTGTGCTGTTTGCCCCGTGGGTTTATGTGTTATGGGTAGCTTCTTTCCTTACAACCTTCATGTTAATTATTCGATTAAGACAAGTAGCCGAACATGCGAACGTACCCAATCTTTATGATCTGGATCCCAGAAAAAATACTCGCACCACTGTGCCACGATTTTGGGAGCGCATGATTTTTGCACCCAACTGGGTGAACTATCATCTGGAGCATCACTTTATGGCAGGCGTGCCGTGTTATCGTTTGAAATCTTTGCATCAGCTGTTAAAAAAGCGAGGTGCTTACGATGAAACCAGAATTTTTTATGGCTATCCGTCTGTATTCAGACATGCCGTTAATGCGTAGTGGAATTTAAAAAGGTAAAAAAATGTCTTCAGAAAAGTTTTCAAGTAATGAACAAAAAGTGAGTTATGGCATTGGTCGCCAAATGGGCGAGCAACTTCAAGATGGTGGTTTTGAAGGGCTGGATGTTGAACTGGTTGTAGAAGGGCTGAGAGATGTTACGTCAGGCAAGCCGAGTGCTGTGAGCATGGAAGCCCTGCAAAAAGCCTTTCAAATCGTGAGCGAAAAGCAACAGGCATTGGCACAAGAACAACAAGAGAAAGCAGCGGAATTAGGCAAACTGTTTTTGCAGGATAATAGTAAACGTGAAGATGTCACCGTAACTGCTTCGGGTTTGCAGTATGAAATTCTGGAAGAAGGTGGGGGTGCAATTCCACAAGCCAGCTCAACTGTGCGCGTGCATTATCACGGCATGTTAATAGACAGCACCGTGTTTGACAGTTCAATAGCACGCGGTGAACCTGCGGAGTTTCCTGTTAGAGGCGTGATTGCCGGTTGGACAGAAGCATTACAATTAATGCCTGTAGGCTCCAAATGGCGTTTATTTATTCCGCATGAATTGGCTTATGGTGCCAGAGGCGCGGGTGCGGCGATTCCACCTTATGCAGCTTTAATTTTTGAAGTGGAATTGTTGGGGATTTTGTAAGGTTTTTTGGTCACAACTGCTATTTCAGGTTCTGCACATAATATAGCAAATGCGGGGGTGTCTACGGCACGTCAGGCACTCATCTCTCATGCTCATTGAACAAAAAGTTAGTTATGCTAATAGTCTCTTGATCCAAAAATTTTCCTGTTTTTTCTAATAAAGGAAGTGCAACTGAATCGATATATTCGCATTCGCTTAACCCCGGATGGGCTTGCCCCGATTTGCCTGCTTGTGCAGGTGTGTGGCCAATGGTTGGTAATTGTTCCATCATGTTTTCATAAGCTGGTTTCCATGCTTCTAGTTGTGGAATCACTTGTTTAATGGCTTTGAAAATCCCTATTCCTGAATAATCGAGATCTCCCCAAAAGAAAGTAGGCAAAGAAATACTTAACCATTTTTGTTTGAATACTTCTGAATCACTTCCAGGCAAAAATGCAAAGCGCGTATGCTCACTACTTAATCGTTCTGCACTGGCTCGAAAACCACCACTATAGAGTAGTGCATATTTTTTTGGTGAGGCGTCAACTATTCTAAGGAAAGTATCCTGATTTTCGATAATGAGTAGTTTTTCAAAATTTGTAGGTGCCCATGCAGTCAGCAGAAGCGGTCTAGGGATTATGTTGTCGACTTTATTTCCAAATAGTTTAAAGAGTAGGTCTAAACGATTATCTAAAAACTTGGAATCACCTTTAAAGCAACGAGCAGATAATTCTCTGAGAGTCAGCTTGACTGAAAAATGTTTTTCTAATGCAACGAATAACTCAAGCATTTCACCAGGTGTATATCCATCAATAGTGGGTTGCGTATTAAGCAGTGATTCGCCTTTGTCGACGAAAAAATCACTAAAGCTCTCTAACGCTTCTTTCCACAGTAAGGTGGTTGGATTTTGGCGAGGTCGATTCAACCATACCCGAAGCATTGCTTCGCTCTTGGGATTAAACCGAAGTTGAGCATTTTCATAACGCTCCTGATGTGCATCCAGTTTATTGTCACATCGGATTTCAAAGACTTGGTAGTCTTTGGCTAGAGATTCTATTAAACCCCAATAATAATTCGTATTGTTTCCAAATTGAAAAAGCGGCAGTGCTGTAGATTTTGAAATACGTCTGGTGATTGCTTTATCTCGTGGTTTTTCTACACGATCGAGAAACCAGTTAAGAAGATCCTGTATCCAAACTTCTTCTTTTAACCAGACGGGAGACTCCACTAAATATCCTCCATAAAATCTAGAGCACTTTGCTGTTTAATTTCTCTTCTTTTTTGTTCCCAAAGTTCTCCAACGGCTTCTCTTTCAAATTGTTGTCGATCAACCAGTACACGAGTATTTAATTCACCAATGGGTGTTGGGCTAGGTACCTTGCTGAAAACAAATTGGTTATCGATTAAATCCATGAACGGGCCAGCTTTACTGGTAGGCATAATAAAAATAAGTTGTAGACCAAGTGTATTTGTCAGGTAATCAATCACACTTTTGGATCGGCTTTCATCCATATGCATAAATGCTTCGTCTACAATCACCATTTTCAAACTGGCATTGCCATCATTAAACCTGAATGCACTGGTAACAGCAGCCGCACGAATAATGTAGGCCGGGGTTTCCAACTGACCACCAGAGCCTGTCCCATATCGGCTAAGGCTTATAGGATTTTTACCTTCGGGGTGTTTCAAGATATCGTATTGTCGATAACGTCGGTAATCACTGATGCGGTCTAACTCTCTCAAGGCTTGTTGTTCATCACCATCCAATAAAAGATTCAGTAATCGGTCTCTTACTGTGATAGCTTTTTCAGACAAGGTGGTGCCAATAGAGTCGAACAAGCTGGTGCCATCTCCCAGATTGGGGATCTCCATAATTTCTTTGAAAAAATCCCAATATTCTTTGAACTCAGGGATCCACTTCCACTCAAACGAAAACCATTCTCTATCGGCTCCAAAGCGATGATGCTCCAGCTCGCCATTCAGGTTTTTAAGAACATGTTCTCCACCTTTAATGGATTGATGGATTTCATTACAGAGGTCACTCACAAAGGTCGTATTAAACGTTTCTCTTAAGCTGGAGAGATTTTCTACTTTATCAAGTAACACTTCGTTTCGAAGGCGATTGTGTAAACTGTCTACTTGTAAGCTCAAATTATGGATAAATCCAAAAAATTTAGCGCTATGTAAAGAATCGGGAGGTTCTGCATGAAGTCGGTCAGCAGGTTTAGCCTGTTGATTATAATCATCTACCGCTTTGTCAAAAGCTCGTACATGCTTATGCAGTAAATCAGTGAGTGCTTTTTCTTCCGCTTCAAAATCAATTTCACCTTGAGCATTAGCCAGACGATTATCCATATCATCGATGAGTTGCTCAACATTAAGATCGGAATAATATTTTGTACAATCTTTTATGAAGTTTTCTGCTTCCTCTTTTTGCCGTTGGTATTCTTCACTCTTGTCAGCAAGAGTGCCGATCTCTTTACCACATGTGTTTATTTTTTCTTCAATTTTGCCACTTTCTTCTTTGAGTCTTCCTTTGCGTTCTTCGAGTCGAGCGTATTCCTCATTCGCTTCCCTTTGCTTTTGTTCAAGTGCTGCATGGTCACTTAAATCTAGATTAGCCAGTGATTCCTCAGTGCCTCTAAGATTTCTTTGTGTTTCAACTAGGTGAGTAGCAACAGAAACCCACTGCAAAGGTTTGAATAAACGTACTTGAGTTTGTAACTGTTTAACGGCTTGGTATTGTTCACTGGCTTTTCGATAATCCTCTTTAAGCGTTTGTAAGTTTTCTCTTTGTGCACGCAAGTTTCTTTCCCTTGCATGTTCACCAAAAACCAATTCGTTATCATCAACATCACAACGAAATAAAACATAGTTTCCTGAAGCCATACCGTTTTGAGTGATACCTCTACGCGTTCTTCGTAATTCATCGGCATCAGCAACTCGAATCACACTTCCGTAAGAAGCTTTTAAATAGCTTCTGGCTACACCATGTGTGATATTGAGAATATGAAAAATTGAGTCTTCTGGGAGTTCAAGTTTCTCTGCATCATGCCGAGCTTTTTCACCTTGAATCACTTTGGCTTTGCTTCGCTGTTTGCCTGCTAACTGGCGAACAATACGAATGGCCTCTGATTCATAATCGGCTTCCACCAGAATGGAAAAACGATTGCCTCCAATATAACCTTCAATGGCCATTTGCCATTCTGGATCTTTCACATCTACATGATCGCATAGTACTCGAGGATCTGCTTTTGGACATTGAAATCGAATCGCCTTGAGTGCTTCCGCCACATAAGATGGATAATTAATTTTTTTTGACTCAAGCGTTTTAATATTTTGTTGTACTCTTTTTTCTTGTTTTTCAATTTCTTCAAGTGCCTGGCTGCGTCTATTTACGATACGATCAAGAGTTTGTGAAACCGAATCGCTTTCCTGTCCAGGATTCTCTTCACGCGCATCATACAGCAAAGCTGCCAATCGATTGTGTAGTTCCTGTTCACTGCGAATTTTGTCTAAACCCTGTTCCAGAGGTGAAAGATCTATCCAAGCTTTCGACATCATTTGAGTGAAGTCGGGTAGATGGTGGCTATCTCTGCCCAATAAATCTTTACTGGTATTTCTCCAAAGCTTGCTTGCAAGCGCTGGCAGTTCAAGCTCAATGCTGTGTCGCTTGAGGATGTCATTGATGTTTTTTAGTGCTTCAAAATTTGTACTGCGTTTATTGTCTTCTTCAATCAAAGGTCTTGCCCCTTCATGAAGTTGCTCAGTGAAAAGTTTTCGATTTTCTTCAAGCTGTTGTTTATCTCGCAGGGCAGGAATTCCCTGGATTCGTGCTTCCAAAGCAACCAGTTCTTTATGCGCAAAACTCTGGCGTTGACTCACTTGTTGTGATTCATCCAGATTGTTTTGTTGCTGTTGGCGAAGCTTTTCCTGTTCTTCTTTTTTGCTCAGATAGAGCTTACGGTTGCGAGTGTATCTTTGAGCAGCTGCACCATAACTTTGAGTAGTTTTTTCCAACCAGTTTTCAACATAGTGATTGGCATGTGTTCGAGCTTCTTCCAAGAGTTCGACATCTCTTTGAAGCTGTTCTGCTTCCTCAGCCATGCTGTGTACGCTTCGCATGATGTTACGAATTTTTCTTATGGTGTCGCTCATGTCATGAGGTTCAAGTACTTCATTCGCTACAAACTCGTCAATGGAATCCACAGGTTTATAAGCCATAAATCGTGCAAAAGTTTTTGCTGCGTTCTTGGCTTCTTGTTGGGAAACTGCGTCATGCTTTCCACGAAGTGCACCATATAGACGAGCAAGGTACTGGCCTTTTTTCTCGTAAGTTTCTACCTTCTTTTTCCCAAATTGTTGGCGCAGCTTATCGGCAATATCTGTAATTGGAACAATGCTGGCTTCACCTTTAGGGTCTTGTCGAAGAAAGTCACTACGACCAAGCATTTCATCCGGCACAATCATCAGCAAGAGTTCACTTTCCTTGGCTTGTGCTGTGCTTCCTGCCTTATCAAGATACGCACGCACACCAATCACTGCGGTAAAAGGTTCAGCAGATTCTCCTTTGGTAGGATGAAAAACACCTACAATATAACCATCGCTATCCCAGGGACGGGAATAAGCTCCATCGTCACAACCAAGGATGTACGAGGCGAGCGTTCTGACTTGTTTGCCGCGACGACTCCGCTGTGTGGTTTCATCTTGTCCGGGATTGTAGTTAAAGAGAGTGGTATGGGCTGCTGTCATAAGCGTTTGAAGTGCATCAGCAGCAGTGGTTTTGCCAGAGCCATTCCCTCCTGAAAACAAATTAACTTCCCCGTATTCCAACTCTTGAGTAGGCAGGTTGCCCCAGTTAATAGTAAAAGAGCGTTTCAAATACATAGGGTCTTCCTTTTATACAGCGCGTTAAAAGTGTCCATCAGTCTTCCTGCGCTTCATCTGAAAATAATTCACTTTCTGTTTCTCCGTTTATTTTCTCCGGCATTACTGCAAGTACACCGTCTTTTAACTGTGAAAGCACAGTATCAGTGACCAGACTCATAATATCGGGACGAATGATGATCCAGCTTTCGTTTTCATCCACATCAGAATCCAAGGTATTTTTTATCAAGCGCATTTGGCGCATGCGACGGAAAAGCTGTTCACGTTCACCTTTACTTTCGGGAAGAGAGCGCTTCAAAAGATTTTTACTGGCAAGGTTCAAAGCCTCCATCGGTAGGCTCGCCTGACCATGTTCATCCACCTGGCCTTCACGAAGCGCCTTATCATACTCAGCGCGCAGTATCAGGATGAGTGCAACTTCCTGTTGGGTTAAACGTCTGCGAAAACCGTTATCAAAGGAACTTTCTTCATCAGGTAAGCCAGGTACATCGGCGCCTGGAGGGAAGAGGCGAACAGAATAAAATTTGCGTTCATGGTATAAGCGAATATGTAAAACACTGAGATAGTCTTCAACGAGTTCTGGAATTTGAAGATAGCGGTCATAGAGCTCTGCTTCTTTTTTACTTTCATCGCGGCATAGCACACCATAATCCAATAAACGAATCATCAATTCAGAAAATTGCTCTTGGCTTACTCCGCGTGCATCGAGTGCTTCATTTAGTGCTTGTTGTATGCTCATCATGTTCCAGCTCTATTAAAAAGCCATCACGTTGTTTGAAGTAACGTTCATCTTTGATGGGTTCTGTGGGTTCTATTCGAATTTTGAATCCTGCCGCAGCATGGTCTGCACTACCAAGCTCAATAACATGACTGAGTGCAAGTAAATCTTTTGCATCATTAATGGGTAAATCCCGATTGTCGATACGGCGGCTTGTACCCAGAGAGCTACGAAGGTAATCGCGTAATGCACCTCCATTCACATTAAAAGCTTTTTCCAATAATTGCTGGGTAGCAAGTTCTCTTAATGTGGCCGAATCGGGTTTATCTAATTCCACCAGATGAGTTTGTACCACTCTTTTGATACGTTGTTCGCGGATTTTGACTTGTGAAGGGTCGATAAAACCAAGATCAAGTATAGCCATGATTTCGCTGGCTTTTTGCATTTGCTCACTAAAACTTTCATCATTCAGTTCTGCCAGCTCTCGACAGAGTCCAACTATATCGTTGTGCTTTTGATTATGCAGGTAACTAAGCTGTCGAATAATTATCTCAGCTCTTCTTGTGAAACCTTGTAAGGTACGACGTAAGGCGGGCATCATGATTTCACCTGCGTTTTGCATGCGTACATCAATGCTGTCAAGCAAGTAAAAAAGCACTGAACTTTCATGATTAGTAACGAGGTCGGGCACTAAACGTCTAAGCTCCCTTTCTGCATTAGCCTTCCATTCTCTGGGTTTCTTGCGAATCTGCTCAATGGTTCTCTGGATGCGATCGCGGTGCTTTTCAACACTGTCTGCAGACATTCGAATTGCCACATCGGGTTGGAAGCGTTTTTCCATAAACTCAAAGAATTGGTCGCTGGCCTGTTGAACCAGTTGTTGTTCTTCAACTTCCTTAACAAGTTCTCGCTTGCGCTCCTCAAGTTCAGTAATGATGTCAGAAAAATCTGAGATGATGCGTTCCGAATGCTCATGGGCATCCAGCAAATCATAAACTTCGCCTCTGTCAGCAAAGGCCGACAGAGCATTTAAAGTGTTGCGAGTATTTCTGTGGCGCGTTCGCACGCTGCTACCATCTATATCGGTCAGTGTTTGGGTAAACAGACGGCCTGTTCGGCTAAAAGGATAGGTAGATTGGAAAGATGCATCATCTTTATCGCGTTTGAGCCAACCATGTTCAACTAGGTTATTAAGAATCCATGAGGCTTGCTCACGGTTGGATTGAAACCGCCCGCCTTCATCATCACCTTCCAAAAGAGGAGCGCGCTCAAGGGCTTCAATGAAAATATCCAAAACCTGCTCACGTTTTAGTGATTCACCATAGTCAGCTTTGCTGCTGTACAGGCGTTCATGCAACAGGCGCAGGCATTCTGCCACCTGCTCTCTGTATTTACCTGTGAGAGGCTTGAAAAACTGGCCTCGCTCGTCTGTGAAAAACACGACTACGCTTCCTAAATTATCAAATCAGTTTGTCGGGCTTACTAGAATTGATTTCGTAATTCATCTTGGATTCCTGCTTTTTCTGAAATGACACAAAGCATGCTCTTGATAACAACAAGCTAATACTGGCCTTGCCAGATATTCGCATATTCTGCCTTGTTATGCGGCTGATTCATGTTCGATGTCCCAACTAGGGAACACAAGCACAGCAGGATGGCAGCGCAATGCTCTCGCGAGAGTCTTAGCACGCTCTACTCCAAGCTGGATTCTGTCGTTTTCAATGGCCGAAATTGTTGATTGGGGGATCCCAGAAATTTCGGCCAGCTCATTCTGGCTAAGCTCCTGAAGCTCTCTCAAAATTCTTACCGATTCCCCAACAGAAAGCTCAACCAACCGCTCTGCTTTTTTATATTCGCTCATGTTATTTCCTCCGATAGTCGTGGGGCGTAACGTTTTCTACCTGAACCAAAACCTTATCCTTTTCCACCTTATAAATGACCCGATACTGCAAGTTTAATCTTGATGATCTATGACCCGCCCATTCGCCGGATAATGATTCGTCACGTAATAACCCCTTGATTTTTCTAAGGCCTTGAGGGCCCGAAACAAAAATAATGTCTTTCCACTTCTCATACCGCTTTTGTACTTCAAGGGGTGCTGAAGAAAGGCTTTTGGCTACTCGCCTGTGTTCATAGATAATCCACATACTATAATGAATATATATATCAATTATGGTATGTCAATGACTTCGAACTAGATACAACTTTCGCATAATGCTTCAACATCAATGCAGTTTCCTTTGGTTGTCCTTGTTAGGCAGTAACTCGCCAAGGAGGATTCTTGCGATTGTCGCCTGCCCAGAACAGGCAGATTACATTGCCAGACGGATCATTTAGACGTGCCTCGCGCCATAGCCAACAGGTTCTACGACAAATTGCATCTGCAATTCCTCAATCATCTAGTGATGATGCCCACCCGCACCATGTGCATGACCATGCGCCATTTCTTCCTGAGTCGCTTCGCGCACATCCAGAATTTCAATTTTGAAATCGAGCGTTTTTCCCGCAAAAGGATGATTAGTATCGACATCAACATTGAACTTGCCGACTTTTACCGCCACCGCAGAACGCTGGCCTTGCTGGGTGTTCACATAAACCACCTGTCCGGGTTTGACTTTTTTAGGTGAGCCTAACAAGTGCTTGATAGGCACACGCATCAACTCACGCTCAACATATTCACCATAGCCTTCTTCAGGCGGCACACTCACTTCAAAAGTTTCTCCGGCTGTTTTATCGAGCAAAGCCTTTTCAAGGCCAACAATCAGCCCACCCTGCCCGATTAAACTCAGCACAGGGCTTCTATCGCGCGAGCTTTCTATTGCTTTCCCTGCTTCACTCAATTCATAGTGAAAACTGACGACGGTGTTGTTAGACACTTTCATAGCGGCTCCTTAAGCGTAGGTGCACAGATAGGCAGTATCAGTTTTGACTTTTAAATCAAAAAGTTTATTGGCGGCTACTTCAAAACGGTCACCCGCCTTGAAGGTTTGCCATTCAGAAGCATTGGGTAATTTTACCGTTAAAGCACCACTGATAATGGTGATGGTTTCATGCTTTGATGTATCAAAGGTGTACTCCCCTGCAGCCATCACACCGACAGTTGCAGGCAGTTGTTCGCCCTGAAAAGCAATCGATTTTACTTTGCCATCGAAATATTCATTCACTTTAAACATAATAAGCTCGTCTTGTTAGATGCGTTGATGAAAAGGCGCGCATTATGAGGCGCACGTTTTATTGAGTAAAGTGCCTAAAGTTCGCGCGCCTGCAAATACGCAAGCTCGGAAATCAAATGGTAACTTCTGGCTTGTTCGGTAAATGCTTTCGCCGATGTGTAAATGCGTTTAATCAAATCATTTTCCTGCGCTTGTTCTTTAACGATTTCTTCCGAAATTTCTTTAAGTTTTTTCAACACATCGTCAGGCAGTTTGCGCAACTGAACCTTGTGTTTTTCCACCAGTGTTTTAAGTGCCTGATTATTTCTTGCGGTATATTCATTCAACATATTCTGATTGGTTTCCTGACAGGCAATATCGAGAATGGCTTTCAAGTCATCAGGCAAGGCTTCATATTTACTTTTGTTAATGGTGAATTCCAGCATCGCGCCAGGCTCTTGCCAGCCCGGATAGTAATAATATTTGGCAACTTCATGGAAACCAAACGCCATATCGTTATAAGGGCCTACCCATTCGGTTGCATCAATAACCCCTGTTTGCATGGAGGTATAGAGTTCACCACCTGGCAAAGTTACCGGAACACCACCTGCGCGCTGAAATACTTTTCCACCCAAACCGGGAATGCGCATTTTCAAGCCTTTAATATCGGCGAGCGAGTTGATCTCTTTGTTAAACCAACCCGCCATTTGCACACCGGTATTTCCTCCCTGGCGTGGAATTAAATTAAACGGCGCATACAGCTCTTCCCACAAGGCCTGACCACCCCCGTAGTTAATCCATGAATTGATTTCCTGTGCGGTTAATCCAAAAGGCATGGCAGTGAAAAATTGTGAGGCCGCAATTTTTCCCGCCCAATAATAAGAACCTGCATGCCCCATGTCGGCAGCACCGCTTGAAACAGCATCAAACACTTCAAAGGCGGGTACTAACTCTCCGTCACCATAGACCTTGATTTCCAAACGGCCATTGCTCATGGCTTTAACGGTTTTGGCCAAATGCTCCGGTGCCATGCCCAAACCCGGAAAATTTTTAGGCCACGCCGTGACCAGCTTGAAAGAAAATTTTTGTTTCTTCTCTGATGTTTGCGAACCTGTAGCATCAACTGCACACTCTTTGGCTTGTGGACTACAGGCAACCAGCGCAGCACCTGCTGCACCTGCACCGAGCGCGGTGACAAAATCACGACGTTTCATTGGTTTCTCCTTTTGCTGTGATGTTTGAATTTTTTAGTGTTGGTATTTTAAATTTTTTGAAGATTGGCGTATTGCAGCACCAACCATTTGGAACCTGCTTCCGCAAAATTTATCTGCAAGCGTGCATTGGCACCAGCGCCTTCACAACTCAATACCGTGCCTTCACCAAATTTAGCATGCAGCACACGCTCACCCAAAGCGAAACCAACGTCATTGAGTGTTTCTCGCATACTTTGCCTGACAATCGACGGGCGAGTAACGGTGGATTTTATGCGCACTTCCTGTATCAGATTGGTGGGAATTTCTTTAAGAAAGCGCGAAGGGCTGCACAGATTTTCAGTGCCGTAAAGTCTGCGCGATTCCGCATAACTCACATGCAAATGCTGCATGGCACGGGTAATGCCGACATAACACAAGCGTCTTTCTTCTTCGAGGCGTTGATTATCTTCATGCGATTGCTTGCTTGGGAACAAACCTTCTTCCAGACCCGTTAAAAACACGATAGGAAATTCCAGCCCCTTGGCAGAATGCAAAGTCATCAACTGTACCGAATCTTCAAATTGATCGGCCTGTCGCTCGCCCGCTTCAAGTGCAGCATGATCGAGAAAAGCAAGCAAGGGCGAAGCAAAGGCTTCCTGATCAAAACCTGCACTATCGAATTCTCGCGCGGCATGAATCAGTTCTTGCAGGTTGTCCAAACGTGCTTCACCTTTTTCACCCTTGTCTTTTTCGTACATGGCCACCAAACCCGAATGTTCATTCAAATGTTCGACCTGTTCCCACAGTGCCATGTTAGTGGTGCTGTTTTTCAGTTGAATAATCAATTCCACAAAGGTACGCAGTGCACCGGCTGCGCGTGCAGGCAAGGCATTATTTTCCAGAATCTGGATAGATGCCGACCACAAATCACAATTTTGTTCACGTGCGAAATTGCGAATCTGCTCCAGCGTTTTATCACCCATACCGCGCGTAGGCGTATTAACAACACGATCAAATGCGCCATCATCTGCAGGGTTGGCCATCAAACGCAAATAGGCGAGCGCATTTTTAATTTCGGCGCGTTCAAAAAAACGTTGACCACCATAAATGCGATAGGGAATACCCAGACGCAACAAGGCTTCCTCCAGAACCCGCGATTGCGCATTGGAGCGATACAGCACGCCAATATGTGCGCGGCTATGTCCTTTCGCGATGTAGTCCTGAATCCGTTCCGCCATGTAGCGTGCCTCATCAACATCATTAAACGCGGCATACAGGCCAATCAGTTCACCTTCATTGCCACTGGTCCACAGATTTTTCCCCAGTCGTCCGCTGTTATGGGCAATGACCTGATTGGCAGCACTGAGAATATTTTGCGTGGAACGATAATTTTGTTCGAGTCGCACCGTTTGCGCTTGCTTGAAATCGTAGCCAAAACTTTGAATGTTTTCGATTTTCGCACCACGCCAGCCATAAATACTTTGATCGTCGTCGCCCACAATCGTCACTGCGCTATTTTTCCCAGCCAGCAAACGCACCCACGCATATTGAATGGTGTTGGTGTCCTGAAATTCATCGACCAGAATATGCGCAAAGCGTGTCTGATAATGCTGCAACAACGCTGGATTGTTGAGTAGCAATTCATGTGTGCGCAACAGCAGCTCGGCGAAATCGACCATGCCACCCCGACGGCAAGCGTCTTCATAAGCTGCATAAATCTGTACCAGTGTTTTCAGATTAAAATCGTCATACACCTGAATGTTATGCGGGCGCAGCCCTTCATCTTTTTGATGATTGATAAACCACTGCGCCTGCTTGGGTGGCCAACGGTTTTCATCAAGCCCCAGATTTTTAAGAATGCGTTTGATGAGACGATGCTGATCATCGGCATCAAGAATCTGGAATTGCTCGGGCAAACCCGCTTCTTTCCAGTGCATGCGCAACAAACGATGTGCCAGACTGTGAAAAGTGCCCACCCACATGCCCTGACTGCTATAGCCAAGCAATTTATCGATACGCGCACGCATTTCAGCGGCGGCTTTATTGGTAAAAGTCACTGCCAACAAACTATGAGGCGACAAGCCTTTAACTTGCAGCATCCACGCAATACGATGCACCAGCACCCGTGTTTTACCGCTACCGGCACCGGCCAGAACCAGAAGGTGTTGTGCATCGGAAGAAACTGCATCGCGTTGGGCTTCATTGAGCCCGTTTAGAATTTCACTGACATCCATCGCTGCATTCTAGCAAAGGTCTATTGTTCACTGATAGCATTAAGCGGACTTGCCTGATAGCCACCACACAGGACATCACCCGGTTTGAATCGCACAAAAATAAAAAATGCCTGGCGTTTCAAAGAAAATTTTCGCGCCATTTTTGAAAGACCCAACGACAACTACGCTGCCATCGATGGCCTGCGCGGGCTTTCGTTCGTGTGGATGTTCATGTTCCACTGCTTTTTATACGCCAAATATCACTACGGCTACGACAAACTGTTACAACTGATTGAAGCCAGCCCGCTCTGGTTAAACTGGTTATGGAATGCGGATAAAGCCGTCGATACCTTTTTCTTTTTAAGTGGTTTTCTGATTGGTGGTTTGTTGTTTCGAGAATTCAAACAAACACAAGATATTCAACTGCTGAATTTTTATGGTCGGCGTTATTTGCGACTCACGCCTGTGTATGTGTTTTCAATTCTTTGTTATTGGTTAATGCGCGGCCCATATTGGGAGAATCTTTGGCAAAACCTGCTCTATATCAATAATTTTTTCGCTTATGAAACCATGGCGATGGTGTGGACATGGACACTGGCAGTAGAAGAGCAATTTTATCTGATTTTCCCGCTCACCATTTTATTACTCGCCAGACAAAAACTTTCCCTTGGCTACAGCTTGCTGGGCTTGTTTGTGTTGTCTTTTATGATTCGCGCTGCCTTGGTGATGTTTGATCCTTTGGTACGCGGCATTGATATGTCGGTACTGGTGAGCGACTACGAACATCTGAATCATTATTCCACCGTGATGTACGATAATTTATATACCCGTTATGGCGCATTTATTTGCGGAATCTTTATTGCGTATATCAGCACCTATCATCAGGAAAAAGTAAGCACTTTTCTTAAAAAACGCACACAGGTGTGGGTAATCAATCTGGCGTTTTTATTATTGTTTTTTGCGCTGATTTTTTTGCCTGTCGCCAATCAAACGATTATTTGGCCGCAGTGGTTTAAAGATGTGTATATTGTTGCCAACAGAAATCTGTATTGCATGTGTCTGGCGTGGATTATTTTTTTAAGCATCAACAAAGACACTGCCATGAGTTGGCTGAATCGCTTTTTCAGTTTGAAAGCGTTTTATCCTTTGGCACAACTGAGTTATTCCATGTATATCTTTCACATTGTGTTTATTTCGTTTTTAATGTTTCGTGTGCGTGATTTAACCGACTACGGCTATTTGCAGGTAGAACAGCTGACACCTGCCTTTATGTTGGGGTTTTGTGCGCTGGCCCTGGTGATGAATTTTGTGTTCTGTATTTTTACTTATACTTTAATTGAAAAGCCGTTTATGAATTTGCGAACCAAGCGAGCAGTTTAATCATTGCATGTTTGGAGGCGTTTACCCCACATCACCATAATGTTGTTTCTCACCCAGCCAGCGATTCAAATAGGCAGTGATTTTTTCTGGCTCTTGCGCTAATACCTGTTGCGCGATGTGTTTGGCCTGCTCCAGTAAATCGGCATCTCGTAACAAGTCAGCCACTTTGAATAGTGCAGCACCTGCCTGACGTGTGCCCATCACTTCACCCGGGCCGCGAATTTCCAAATCTTTTTCTGCAATCACAAAGCCATCGTTGCTGTCACGCATCACGCCCAAACGCTGTTTGGCAATTTGCCCAAGCGGTGATTCATACAACAGCACACAAAAACTTTCTTTTGCACCACGCCCGACACGGCCACGCAGTTGATGTAATTGTGCCAGCCCCAAACGCTCAGGATTTTCAATCACCATCACATTGGCATTGGGAATATCGACGCCCACTTCAATCACAGTGGTCGCCACCAGTACATGTAATTGATTGTTTCTGAAAGCCTGTATCACCTCGGTTTTTTGTTGCGTTTTTAAACGCCCATGAATCAAACCAATGTTGAGCTGCGGTAAATTTTTTTGTAATTCTTCCAATAATTCTTCTGCGGCCTTGGCTTGCAGACTTTCGGATTCTTCAATCAGTGTACACACCCAATACGCCTGTGCGCCTGAGCGACATGCAGCATTGACACGTTCGAACACTTGCCTGCGACGTTGGTTGGCAATGAGTACCGTTTTTACAGGCGTGCGACCAGGAGGCAGTTCATTCATCACACTACAATCCAGATCACCATAAATAGTCATGGCCAGTGAGCGCGGAATCGGTGTGGCAGTCATAATCACCTGATGCGGGGTGTACTGTGCTTTTTGTCCAAGCGCCAAACGCTGGTGCACACCAAAGCGGTGTTGTTCATCAATAATCACCAAAGCCAAATCGTTAAATGCGACTTCTTTTTGAAACAGGGCATGTGTACCAATAACCAGCTGTATTTTTTTTGTGGCAAGATTTTCCAGAATATCTTTGCGTTGTTTGGCACTGTGTTTTCCAAGCAAAGTTCCTGCTTTGATATTAAAAGCTTTGAACCAATGCTCGAAATTGTGTACATGCTGCTCGGCGAGAATCTCGGTCGGCACCATCAACGCAACCTGCCCACCTTGTTGAATCACCTGCAAGGCAAGTGCTGCGGCCACCAGCGTTTTTCCCGAACCAACATCGCCTTGAATCAGCCTGCGCATGGCATGTCCAGTGTTCATATTGCGCATACATTCCTGAATTACCCTTTGCTGCGCGCCAGTTAACGCAAAAGGTAAACTTGCAAGAAATTGTTGATGCAGGGTTTCATCAAAAACAATCGGCTGCGTGGGTGAAATTGTATTTTTCTTTTTATTGTGGGCACTCAGGCTATGCGCCACCAGTTCTTCCAAAGCCAGTTGTTTTTGAAAAGGGTGGCGTGCTTCACTGAGCAAACTGGCATCGTCCCAATTTTTTGGCTTGTGAATGGTGCGCAGGATTTGATTGAGCGAAACGGCTTCGTGCTGTGTAAAAAAAGTATTCGGCAGCAACGAATATTGCGGATGCTTGTCGAGCAAATTCAGCGCCTGTTCGATTAACAAGGCAATGCGCTTGCTGCTTAGCCCTTCACAAGAGCGATACACGGGTGTGAGATGTGCTTCAAGCGCGGGTGGTGCCTCCTGATAAATACGATACTCAGGGTGATAGAGTTCCACACCGTGTGCGCCCAAACGCGCTTCACCAATCGCACGAATTTTTTTGCCCTCGGAAAATTGTTGAAGCTGACTTTTATTGAAGTGAAAAAAGCGCAAATAACACACACCGCTCTGATCACGAATACTCACAGACAGGCTGCGACGTTTTCCAAAACTGATGTTCGCACTGATAATCTCGGCATCAACAACCGCCAGTTGCCTGAGTTTCAAACGTGCAATGGGGGTGAGGCGTGTGCGATCTTCAAAACGAAAGGGGAAGTGAAACAGCAAATCCTCAAAACAATGAATGTTGAGTTTGGCCAGCGTTTCCTGAAGTTTGACACCAACGCCTTTTAGCTCGCCAAGTTGTGGCATTGTTTAATCGTTTACCACCAATATGCCGTCCATTTCTACCTGGGCATTCCTGGGCAAACTGGCCACACCAATGGCTGCACGTGCGGGATAGGGCTTGCTGAAATAACTCGCCATGATTTCATTCACCGTTGCAAAATGTGCAAGATCAACCAGAAAAATATTCAGCTTGACGATATTGTTAAGACTTCCGCCTGCGGCTTCACATACAGCGCTCAAATTATCAAAAACCTGTCTGATGTGTGCGCTGATGTCACCTTCCACCAAAGTCATGGTTTCTGGAACTAACGGAATTTGTCCCGAAAGATAAACCGTATTGCCCACCTTGATGGCCTGCGAATAAGTACCAATCGCCTGTGGTGCCTTGTCGGTTTGTACAATGGATTTGTTCATACGGATTTCCTGAGAATAAAAAATTTAAACGCGCGTGAGTTTATTCACCTGTTTGACTGCACGCAGTTTCTTGATGATGTTGGCCAGATGCACACGGTCACTCACTGACATCACAATACGAATGGTACCGATGGTGGCATCTTTTTCATCGAGATGAATGCTGTCAATATTGCCGTCCAGTTGGGTAATAATGTTAGCAAGATTGGCAATCAGGCCACGATTATTTTCGGCTTCAAGAATCAACTCAACGGTAAACTCACCTTCAATATTTTTTGCCCACGTAAGGCTGAGATATTTTTCAGGATGCTTGTCAGCATCGGCAAGGTTTCGACATTCCACCTGATGAATCACTATGCCTTTTCCTGTACTCATGTGGCCGATAATTTGTTCCCCCGGAATCGGTCGACAACATTTTGCAAAATTCACCACCATGCCTTCGGTGCCAGTAATGGCAAGCGGTGTATCCATATTGCTGAAATCGCCTTCTTCACCTTCCTGCATGGGTGCGAGGCGGCGCGCAATGATGGCGGGTAAATAATTTCCCAAACCAATATTTTCGAGCAGTTGTTCAAAAGTTTCGTAACCCGATTGTTCCATCACCCGATGGATATTTTCCTGAGGAATTTCTTCGAGTTTCATAGACAGCGAAGCGAGCGATTTTTGCAACAGGCGCTTGCCCAAATCAATCGATTCAGAAGTTTTCTGGTGTTTCAGGTAATGACGAATATTGGAACGTGCCTTCACCGTTCTTACAAAATCAAGCCAGGTCGGATTGGGGCCTGAACCCGGCGCAGTAATAATTTCGACGGTTTGCCCGCTTCTCAGCTTGACGTTCAAAGGTGCATAACGATGATCCACACGCGCGGCAACACAGGCATTGCCAACATCGGTATGAATGTAATAAGCAAAATCAATCGGTGTGGAACCCGTGGGTAGAGAAATAATCATGCCTTTGGGCGTAAACAAATACACTTCATCGGGAAACAAATCGATTTTGACGTTTTCAATAAATTCAAGGGAATTTCCTGCATTTTGCTGCATTTCGAGCAAACCCTTCATCCATTCCCGTGCACGATGGTGCGAGAAATGCTCGCCGCCCATAAAACTCTTTTTGTGTTTCCCTTCTTCTGATTTGTATAACCAGTGTGCCGCGATACCATTGTTAGCCATATCTTCCATTTCATGGGTACGCAGTTGTATCTCAATCGGCAGGCCATTCATGCCTTTTAACGTGGTATGCAGGGATTGATAGCCATTCGCCTTGGGAATAGCAATGTAATCCTTGAAGCGCCCTGGCAAAGGAGGATACAAATTATGAATCACACCCAAGGCTCTATAACATTCATCAACAGAGGACAATAAAACCCTGAAACCATAAACGTCCATAATTTCAGAAAAGGGTTTGCGGTTCTGGCGCATCTTGCTGTAGATGCTGTACAAATGTTTTTCGCGCCCAATCACCTTGCCTTCCATGCCTGCCTTTTCCAAAGCGTGTTGAATGGACTCGCTGATTTTTTCCACCATGCCCTTGCGGTTGCCTCTTGCAGCGACAATGGCGCGTTCTATGCGCCTTGAACGCAGTGGATAAAGCGCATTAAAACTCAAATCCTCAAACTCCATGCGCATATTGTTCATGCCCAAACGATTGGCAATGGGTGCATAGATTTCCAGGGTTTCCTTGGCGATACGTCTGCGTTTTTCAGGTTGCAAAACGGTGAGTGTGCGCATGTTATGCAGGCGGTCGGCCAGTTTGACCAAAATCACACGAATATCTTCGGTCATCGCCAGCATCATCTTGCGAAAATTTTCTGCCTGCTCCTGTTTGCGTGTTTCAAATTTAATTTGCGAAATCTTGCTTAAACCGTCCACCAAATCGGCAACCGTGGTACCAAAGCGTTCGGCGATACTTTCCTTACTGGCGTTGGTGTCTTCAATCACGTCATGTAACAGTGCCGCCATCAAACTTTGATGATCCATGTGCATGTCAGCAAGAATTTCTGCTACAGCAAGTGGGTGGGTAATATAAGGTTCACCGCTGCGGCGATGCTGTCCGTGGTGTGCTTTTTCAGCAACGCGATAGGCTGCTTCTATTTCAGCAATATAAAGAGGGTCGAGATAGACAGAGAGCTTTTTTTCAAGGCTTTGAAACGATTCCATAATTCAAAGCCTTTGGGAGAAAAGAGTTACAAATTTGCGAGCGCATTGAGTTCAGCGAATTCCTCTCTCAGATTGGCATCAATATCCGCACTGTCAAAATCTTCGATTTCGCGTTTTTCAAAAACATTGCGGTAACCTTCGGCAATTTCACGCAGGGCAACTACGGTTGACTTGTCGTTTTCCCAGGGAACCAGAGGATCCTTGCCGCCGTTGGAAATCTGGCGTGCGCGTTTGGCAGCCACCAATACCAATTCAAAACGGTTTTCGACGTATTCAAGACAATCTTCAACGGTGATTCGAGCCATAACTTTTAACCTTACAGTAATTCCACAGGAGGGGGCGTGATTCTAGCAAGAATCCACAGCATTTGAACAGTCTGAGTGGCTCCAGCCCTTGTCAGACTTGGCCTTCAGGCTTCAATAACGCTTCCAGCAAGTGCAGGCAGGTAACACTTTTGGCTTTTTTCAAAACCCGATGATTCAGGAAAATGGCATTGAGTTCTTTTAAAGCGGTTTCAAAATCATCATTCACCAGCAAATAATCGAACTCCAAACTGTGAGAAATTTCTTCCTGGGCCTCGGCCAAGCGCCGTTCAATGATGGCAGGTTCATCTTGTCCACGATCACTCAGGCGTTGTTTCAGAACCGCCAGCGAAGGCGGCAAAATAAAGATGCTGACCAGATGTTTGAAGTGCTTGCGCACCTGCTGCGCACCCTGCCAATCGATTTCCAGAATCACATCGTTGCCACTGTCCAGTTTTTGTTGCACCTCGGTTTGCGAAGTACCGTAGTAATTACCAAACACGGTCGCGCTTTCAAGAAAGCGCCCATCGGCGATCATGGTTTCAAAGGTGGTTTTATCGACAAAGTGATAATTCACACCATTCACTTCACCTTTACGTGGTGGGCGTGTGGTATGCGAAACCGACAAACTGAGTTGCGGATTATGTTCGAGACACTTTGCCAACAAGCTGGTTTTTCCCGCACCCGAAGGCGCAGAGATGACGAATAAAGTGCCTTGTTGTGCAGTGTCAGGTGTCATCATGGGGAGCCTCATTCAATATTCTGAATCTGCTCGCGCATTTGTTCAATGCACACTTTCAAATCGACCACCGCCTGACTTTGTTCAGCATTGGTGGATTTGGAGCCAGTGGTATTGGCTTCGCGATTGAGTTCCTGCATCAGAAAATCCAGTTGCCTGCCAACTGCCCCGCCCTGTTTTAAAATTCGCGCAACTTCCTTTTTATGCGCTTCGAGCCTGTCGAGCTCTTCTTCAATATCAATTTTTTGCGCGAACATAACCAGTTCTTGCTCCAGACGCTCCTGATTCACTTGTTCGGCATGTTTATCGAGAATTTGTATCAAGCGTGTGTGAAGTTTTTCACGATGTTTCTCCAGCGTTTCGGGCATCAACTTGCGACACTGCCCGACAAAACCGTCTATTTTATCGAGACGCTGTTCAATCAACAGTTTTAGCTCAGCGCCCTCACGCTCACGTGTTTGCACAAATTGCTTAAGCGCTTTTTCAAAACTGCCCAGCGCCTGTTCTTCCAGTGCTTCCATATCCATGTTTGCGCTACCAATAACGCCTGGCCAACGCATGATGTCGCTGGTGGCGAGCGGTTTGGACACCATCAAAATGCTTTCAATTTTTTCACGCGCTTGCAGCAGTTGTTTGATCAAGACTTCATCGACCTGCAATTCGCTGCTTTCGTTTTGCAGCTCTTCCAGACGCAAGCCCAGTTCGACCTTGCCGCGATCAAGCGTTTGTCGCAAACGATTGCGCAGTTCGTTTTCCAGATAACGCAATTTTTCGGGTAAGCGAATGCTGATGTCGAGATAACGGTGATTAACGGATTTGATTTCCCAACTGAGATTGGCGAAAGCACTTTTTTCTTCGACGCGTGCAAAGGCGGTCATACTGCGGATATTGGGCATAATCAGTCTGTGTAATTTTTTGCACAATGATAGCGGGTATCGGGATTTCACAAAACCTTATAGAATCCGCGTCCCAAAAATATAAGAAAAAGAGAACCACCCATGCGCCCAAGCGGAAGAGCTTCCAATCAACTTCGAGCCGTCAAAATCACCCGCCACTTTACCCAACATGCCGAAGGCTCGGTGCTGGTAGAATTCGGCAATACCAAGGTGATTTGCACCGCCAGCATTGAAGAAGGCGTGCCGCGTTTTCTCAAAGGAAAAGGTCAAGGCTGGATAACCGCAGAATATGGCATGCTGCCACGCTCTACAGGAACACGCATGGCACGTGAAGCAGCCAAGGGCAAGCAAAGTGGCCGCACTCAGGAAATTCAACGTCTGATTGGCAGAGCCTTGCGTGCGAGTGTCGATATGAGCAAGCTTGGTGAAAACACCATTAACATTGATTGCGATGTGATTCAGGCTGACGGCGGCACACGCACCGCTTCAATTACCGGAGCCTGTGTCGCGCTGGTCGATGCGCTCACTTATCTGCAGGAAAAAGGCATCGTGAAAAGTTCACCTTTAAAGCAGATGGTTGCCTCGGTATCGGTGGGTATGTATGAAGGCACGGCGGTGCTGGATCTGGATTATCCCGAAGATTCCAGCGCCGAAACCGATATGAATGTGGTGATGGCTGAAAACGGCCAGTTTATTGAAATTCAAGGCACTGCTGAGGGCGAACCGTTTTCACGTGAGCAAGCCAACCAAATGCTGGATTTGGCCGCGCAGGGTATTCAAGAGTTGATTGCTATGCAAAAGCAGGTATTGGGAATATAGGTTTATGCAAGATTATCAAAAAGCCTTTATTGAATTTGCACTTGAGGTAGGAGCACTCCGATTTGGCGAATTCACACTCAAATCGGGGCGCATCAGCCCCTACTTTTTCAATGCTGGCCTGTTTTGCAGTGGCGAGCATTTTTCAAGACTTGGACGTTTCTATGCACAGGCCATCGAAGCGCACAAGCTGGAATTCGATGTACTGTTTGGCCCTGCCTATAAAGGTATTCCCATTGCCAGTGTGACAGCCATGGCACTGGCGGATGATTTCTCGCGCAACTGTCAGGTGGTGTTCAATCGCAAGGAAGCCAAGACCCATGGTGAAGGCGGCAAGCTGATTGGTGCGGAACTTAAGGGCAAGGTAGTCATCATAGATGATGTGATTACCGCAGGTACGGCCATTCGTGAAGCGATTGCCTTGGTACAGCAAGCACCCGAAGCAGAACTGGCCGGTGTACTTATCGCCATCGATCGGCAGGAGCGTGGGCAAAACCGGTTGTCGGCTATTGAAGAGCTTGTAAATACCTTTAATATGCCCGTGACCAGTATTATAAAATTACAGCAGTTAATTGATTTTGTAGGTGAGCGCGCCGATTTTGCCGAGCACCTTCCCAAAATTAAAGCGTATCGAGCAGAATACGGCAGCATCTGAGTCGACAGCTTGAATCGGCAGACTCATTGAATTTACATTAAGCGAGTTATGTCATTGATTACCTTTTCGTTTAATCATCACCTTTTCACTTGCGTGAGCGTGTTAGCACTGGTGTGCTTGCACAATACCCCTGTGCACGCAGCCGATGAGCTGTATCGGTATATCGGCAACAAGGGTGAAGTGGTGATTGATGATCGCATTCCCCCCGAATTCGTACCCAAAGGCTATAGCATTCTCAATAAAAACGGCATGGTGATTGAAACCATTGAACCGGCACTGACTGATGAAGACCGTGCAAACATGAGCCATGAACAGCAACGTGAAGAGTTGCGCAAGGAACAAAAGAGAAAAGACCGATGGTTGCTGGAGCGTTATAGCGATGCGGGCGATGCGGTACGTGCACGTGACAGAAATCTGAGCGCTTTGAATACTTTGATTATTGTCGCTGAAAGCAACATCAGAAAATTAAAACAGGATGAAGAAAAGGAACTGGCCTATGCAGCGGCAGCTGAAAGAGAAGGCAAGGAAGTTCCTGCTGTTGTGTTAGATGCCTTGGAAAATATCCGTGCGCAAATTCGCTCAGCAGAACAACACATTCTTGTTCAAAAAGAAGAGCAGAAAAAAATTACGCAAACCTTCGCCAAACATATTGAAAGGCTGGAAGAAATCGAAAAGGAAAAAAAAGAAGGAGAAGTTAAACTCCCGCTTGGATGGCAATAAATTTTACTTCGCTGCACCTTTCCCGCCAAAATTATTCTCGCCATAAGCACGGTTTTCCTGACGTACCGTACCGTGTAACTTGTCCCAAATCGCGGTGTGGTGACCAAAGTTGGTATGGAAAAACTTATGGTGATCATCATGGAAAGTATTGTCACCCCCATGCAAGGTCCACCAGGGCATTTTGATACGCACACCACAGTGATCAATCAAACCAATTACAAAGGTGTAGGCAATCGCTGCAAAATAAATCACCCACCATTGTGGAATCACAAACATCGGTAAAATTAACCCGATTTGAAAAAACATAAATTCAACCGGATGCATGGCAACGGTGGTAAAAATATGTGGATCGAGCCAGCGATGGTGCACCGAGTGATATTTTTTATAAAACAAGGGCGTGTGCAACAAACGGTGCGAATAATACAGATAGGCATCAATCATCAGCACGGTTAAAAAGAACGAAACAATGTGCCACACCCAGGGTAAATCACTGGCATTGAAATAAATCATCGACCAGCCGCCGTTTATAACATAAATGGCCAGCGGAACGCCCGTGAAGGTACCAAAAGCCAGATTCATGGCACTGTATTTAATGGCAGATTTCACCTTTTCATCACTTGGCCAGCGCTTGGGTTGAATTTTCCATTCATCTTTTTGTTGTTTTTTATAAACAAAAAAATACGCATGAAACAAACCACCCACGCCGAATACCATGAGCTGGCCAAAAAGCAGGCCGCCCACAATCATGGCGAGAATGGTCGTTAGTTCGAAGCCAAAAATCATCACTGTTTAAACCTGCGCTGCTTTAATGCTGGGTACTTTATTGCCCGTAGTAACGGGATTGGCAAGCTCATGGAAATAATCCTGATGCCAGAAACGCAAATACCATTTGCGGAAAAGAATCATCGGGCCATCTTCTTTCACATATTTGGGATTGGTTAAGTAAGTTCGGTTATTCCATACTTTCAAATCGCCATCGAAATCTGACACCGCAATCGCTGCCATAATATGCCCTGCAACAAAATCCAAAGGCTTGCGTAAGGTATTTTTAAAACGATTGGCTGCGGTATCGGGTTTATTGATTTTCACTGTACAGGCTACACGAATGCTCACCGTTTTTTCATCAACAGGGTAAATGCACACAATGTTGCGTTGAGAATTGTCTTCATCAACTTCTGTGCCACGATAAGAAGTCGCGATGGCATTGCCCGGGCTATACACACGAAAGCAAATACGCGCATCCATTTTTACCCACGAGGTGAGTTTGCGTAACCAAACGCGAGGACTTTGCGCCGTAGGAATAATCGTTACTTTAATATCGGTAACAAAGCGACCTTGTTCGTCTACACGCGGGCCATCGACCAGTTCATGCAGTTTCCATTTATGCACAGTATCGAAGTGTTGCATGTCGATAATGTTTTCAGTTTGGTAGCACATATTGGAATCGATAATGTGGCGCTGCTTGGAAGTCACCGGTGTCGACCATTCGTCCCACGCCAAATCCTTGATGGGCAGCGGAATGGTTGGCACACCCGGATTAGGGCCATGCCAAATCCACACCTGTCCTGCGCATTCTTCAACGGCAAATTTTGGTACCGTAATTTTTTCCAGTGTAGTCGGGTCTTTAACCACATCACCCTTGGTACATTGGCCTTCATCGTTAAAATAAAATCCGTGAAAATAACAACGCACTTGCCCGTCACACATATCACCCTTGCTTAAATCAGCACCAAAGTGTGGACAAACACTATCGAGCACAATCACCTTGTTCTCTTTGTTACGAAAGGCAATCAGTTTTTGCCCCATAAAATTAAAGCCGGTGATTTTCTTTTGCGTTATTTCTTTTGCAACCAGTGGCGCATACCAACCGTAGGCAAAATTAGGTGGTTCAATCATGGTATCGTGAATGGCAGACATGGCTTCCCCCGCTATGACAAGTTGAATTAATTGGCTGACTTAAGGCCAAGGTATAAATAAAAACAGTGTTTGAGTTCATTGATGAACTCCTTGTCGTCCATGACTGGAAAAATCTTGTTCGATTGCACACTTTCAATGCGGTAGTTAAAAGCCGCCATTGATTGTTCAAATACAAAACGCACCGCGCGTTCAGGATCAGGGTGCGAGATTTCATTGCTGCGATTCAAAAACAAGGGTCTCAAAATATCTTCCGATGCCTTGCTCACCAGCTCGCGACGTTTGAGAAAATCTTCATCGTTTTGCGCAAAAATATTGGCCAACTGCAAGAAGGCCTGTTGCTGTGCTGCAAAAGCCCAGGCTTGTTCAGAGAGCATTTCAACCAGATCGGCAATGCTGAGTTTTTGTGCTTCCACCTGATCGGCAATGTTTTTCATCAACATGAGCAGGTTTTCAGCAAAGCGCTCATGCAGCGCATGCAACAGCGACTGTTTATCAGCAAAGCGCCTGTACAGCGCACCCACCGTATAACCTGCGCGATCAGCCACACTGGCCACACTCAGGCTTTCTGCCCCGTATTCCAGCAACTGATCCAACGCCGCATCGAGAATGCGCTCCAACGATTCCTCACTACGGCTTTGCTTGGGGTTTTTTGTCCAGCGGCGATAGTCGAGATTGATCACTTTGTCTAATTGGGCATTCATGGCTATAAAACGATAATGATAATTACCGTTATCATATCCATTTTGAACAAGGGTGCAAGGGGGGTGGCTGATTTTTAGTCCATGATGTAATGCTTTTCGGTTTGGTAAGCATAAGTTATGCGGCCAGTAAATCCCTCAGCATCGACATACGAGCAAGCGCCCCTTACTAACTCATTGAAAAGCAGATAAAAATCTGGCAGCTTCAGAAAGGTAATGAAAAAAAATAAAGCGGCCATGGCCGCTTAATAAACTGTTACGTGTCTCGGAGAATTTGGAGTTAATTTAGCTAATGCAGAATATGATCTACGTAATGCGTCACATAGACATTGGTGGGAATGTTGATATCCCATACAAAAAGGTGGGTGTAACGGGCGCGGGCAATGCAACCCTCAGTTCTCGGCTACAACAGATAAGCAATACAAAATCACCCATAAAAGCCCAGTGCATTGCCGCTTGGGAACATAGCGATGCCAGAGCCGTCGAAAACGCGCTGCATATGCTGCTAGATGATAGTCGCATTGAGGGAGAGTGGTTCTTAGATAAGGACGATACGCTCGTGGAGCGCATGCAACCCATTATGGGGCTTATCGGCGCTAGAGAATTACCAATCGAGCAAAGCAACGATCCCTACACCCAGAGCGTCCTTCAAAAAGAAGTTGAAAATAAGCAGAAATCTGACCATATACTACTTGGTGAAATTTCCGATTTGCTAACAAAGCCTCTGAGATCAAGCTCACGCATTGCCGGACCCACATTTTTTAGTGATGACAAGCAACTTACATATTATGTAAATGCGAGGAAGTCCGGCAGGCATCATCTGTCTATCGGAAGGAGTAGAGATGTCTATGAAGACATCAAAGAATTCCTTGAGGGGCACGGCTTCGACGTAGAGCAGGGAAAGAAGGGCGGCGCAAAGGTAATGAGCATTAGCACCGAAACGGTAGCTTCTATTATCGACCTAATAGAGCGTGAATTTGTACCAGTCAACACGTAACAATCACAAGCACCGGACAAACCTCCGCTTCGCTCCGGTTTGCCGGTGTTGTGGGCGTTATAAGTCTTTTGACTTGCCTTCTCCTCATGTATTACGCTGTGTTACAACATAATACACAGGAGATATGTTATGAGCATTACCAGCCTCAGAATTTCTAAAGATATTGAAGCTCCTCTCGAAAGTCTTGCTCAACGACTCGATAGAAGTAAAAACTATCTTATAAATCAAGCAGTTAAAGAGTTTATTGCCAGGCAACTGATGGAAGATAGCCGTTGGAACGATACTCTGGCTGCGCTGGAATCTGCCAAATCAGGCAAATTGGTCAACGAGTCCAAAGTTACGGAATGGCTTCAAAGTTGGGGCACTGACAAGGAGTTGCCTCCCCCTTCAGTATGAAAATAAGGTATACGCCAGAAGCCATTGATGATTTGAATCGGCTTCGTGAATTTATAGAAGTCAAAAATCCAGTTGCAGCACAAAGAGTGTCGAGAGAGCTGCTCCTTGGCATAGATAAACTCAAAGTATTTCCCAAAATGGGTTTGCAAGTTTTAAAGGCACCACAACCGGAACTCATTCGGGATTTATTTATTGGCAGTTACACCATTCGTTATTTTATTGCCAGAGAGGAAATAATCATTTTGCGGCTATGGCATGGCAAAGAAATTGAAAGAGACTTATAACTAGTCCATGTTGCGGACAACGTTAGAAACAAAAAATAATAATTCATTCAATTCGATGTCGCTTCTCGATGCGGCTTAATTCAGGCGTTAGTAGAACACACAAACCAATGGAAGAATTAACAAAGCTGAAAATAAAAGTTGTGCCAGGGGCATCACGCTCTTCTGTTTGTGGTTGGCTTGGCGATTCTCTCAAGGTACGTGTATCTGCCCCACCCGAAAAAGGAAAAGCGAATGAGGCTGTCATCAAACTGCTGGCAAAAGAACTACAATTAAACGAAAGCGCACTTTCAGTCATTTCAGGTAGTACGTCTCAACATAAAGTCATTGAAATAAGAGGAAAAAGTAGCAGTGCCATTTTGCAAATACTCGGTGCGAAAAGCGCCTGACAGGAGTAAACATTGAACAAGACAATCACTTGCAATTCCCTTGAAGAAGTTCGTTCCAACATCGACACAATTGATCGAAAAATCGTAGCCTTACTCGCTGAGCGCGGTGGCTTCGTCATGCAGGCAGCGCGCTTTAAGAAATCCACCGATGACGTTAAAGCGCCACAAAGGGTCGAGCAGGTCATTTCAAAAGTTCGCACGCTTGCTCACGACTGCGGTGCAAATCCCGATGTAGTCGAGGCCGTCTATCGCTCAATGATTTCTGCTTTTATAAATGCAGAGCTTGCTGAACATGCAGCACTCACAAGCAATACTGAAAAACCATAGAATAACAATATATTCAATCTGACTCATTTCTACAGCTCAGTTTAATTCATGCACACCAAATTAATTCAGGTTTAAAGCGTTCTTTACCTGCAATTAACATTCTCTCATTACTCTCCTCACGTTATTTTAAAAACACACTTATTTATCGGAAAAATAAGGTCTTAACCTTTTCTTCGGTAAATATTTATCTTTTCTTAACAAACGCGCCCTAAAGTGCGCAACATGAGGATAATTATGAAACTTAAACATATTGTATTACTTAAAGCCGCCAGTGTTGTTCTGGCTCTCTCTTTATTAACCAACCCTGCCAATGCTGCGCGTTTAAGCGGTGCTGTCAGCCTTGATGGTTCAAGCACCGTTTTCCCGATCAGTGAAGCGGTTGCTGAGGAATTTCGCAAGGTTCAACCGAAAGTACGCGTAACGGTGGGCGTTTCCGGCACGGGTGGTGGCTTCAAGAAATTTTTGGCGGGTGAAATTGACATCAACGATGCTTCTCGCCCCATCAAGGACAGTGAAATCGCTCAGGCAAAAAAATCCGGCATACAATTCATTGAACTTCCGATTGCTTTTGACGGGCTTTCAGTGGTGATTAGTCAGAAGAACACTTTTGTTGATTACCTCACCGTCGCCGAGCTGCATGAAATCTGGAAACCTGGTTCAACCATTAAAACCTGGAATCAGGTGCGTTCAGGCTGGCCTGAAAAACCTGTAAGGTTGTTTGGCCCTGGCGCCGACTCGGGTACTTTTGATTACTTTACGGAAGTGATTAACCATAAATCAGGTGCGTCACGTTCTGATTACACCGCAAGCGAAGACGACAATGTGCTCGTACAAGGCATTCGTAATGATGAATATGCACTGGGATTTTTTGGTTACGCCTACTATGTTGCCAATCAGGATAAATTAAAAGTTGTACCGATTGATGCAGGCAAAGGCGCTATTACGCCAACTTTTGAAACCATCAACAAGGGTACTTATTCTCCGCTGTCTCGCCCTGTGTTCATTTATGTGAATCCAAAAGCACTGGATAAACCCGAGGTGAATGCCTTTGTTCATTTCTACATGGAAAACGCAAGCGCACTCTCAAAAGAAGTGGGTTATATCTCGCTGCCTGATTCTGTTTATAAAGCCACGCTAAAACGCATCAAGCAGCGTGAAACAGGAAGCGCCTACATACAGGAAGCAGGCTTTACCGTTAAAGATTTAATAGGCCAACAATAAAGTTAAAGAATCCCGAGCCGCTTCACAGCGGCTCGATAACTTGAAGTAGAGCAAAATGAATTCAGCCAATCCAAAAGCCAAAAACCTTTCCAATCACTTGAGTGGAATTCGATTGAACTGGCAGGAATTCTGCATTAAAAATTTTTTAGCACTGTGTGCCTTTGTATCGGTACTCACCGCCATCGCCATTATTTCCATTCTCGTCAAAGAATCATTCCTGTTCTTTAAAGAAATATCACCCATAGAATTCTTCTTTGGAACACACTGGAGCCCCTTGTTACACCCACAATCTTTCGGCGTACTGCCTTTGTTATGGGGAACCCTGCTGGTAACCATTGGTGCCGCTTTAATCGCAATTCCTATTGGTTTGGCAACCGCCATTTATCTGAGCCAATACGCACCCGCCAAAACCCGCTCCATCGTAAAACCCGTTCTTGAATTACTGGCAGGTGTTCCAACCGTTGTCTACGGTTATTTTGCCTTGAGTTTTATTACCCCATTGCTGCAAACGATTTTCCCGCAAACACAGGTTTTTAATGCACTGAGTGCAGCGATTGTGGTTGGCATTATGATTCTGCCAATGATTGCCTCTCTCAGTGACAACGCACTTTCTGCTGTACCTTCTGCGCTTAAACAAGGTGCTTATGCACTGGGCGCGACAGATTATGAAGTGAGTACGCGCATCATTGTGCCCGCAGGGCTTTCCGGTGTTATGGCCTCTTTTCTGCTGGCCATCTCAAGAGCGATTGGTGAAACCATGGCGGTAACACTCGCCGCAGGTGCAACGCCCAATCTCTCGCTGAATATTCTTGGCAGCATACAAACCATGACAGCGTACATTGTTCAGGTAAGTCTGGGTGACACACCCACAGGCACGCTTTCCTATCAAACCATGTTTGCTGTCGCTGCCTTGCTGTTTTTAATTACGCTGACACTTAACATTATATCGCAGTGGATTTTACGCCGTTATCGGGAAGTTTATGAATAGTTTGAAAAACCGTCATCTTAAATCCAGATTATTCAGCTTGTTCTGCGCCAGTGTTACCTGGTTTGGTGTAAGCCTGCTCGCGTTACTGATTATTCAGGTTTCAGTTGATGGTATTCGATGGTTGAGCTGGGATTTTTTAAATAACTTTCCTTCCCGCTTTCCAGAAAAAGCAGGCATTAAATCGGCTATTTTTGGAACGCTGTGGTTAATCAGCCTGACTGCCTGTATTTCAATTCCTTTGGGAGTGTGCTCGGCAATTTATCTGGAAGAATTTGCCAAAAAAGGTCGTATCAGCAGCTTCATCGAATTGAATATTGCAAACCTCGCCGGTGTACCCTCGATTGTTTACGGTATTGTTGGTTTGGCTGTGTTTGTCAGATTTTTTCACCTTGAACGCAGTGTTATCGCAGGTGCGCTGACCATGAGCCTGCTTATTCTGCCTGTTATTATTATCGCCAGCCGCGAAGCCATTAAAACCGTTCCCATGAGCATTCGTCAGGCCGCTTTTGCGCTCGGCGGAACACGTTGGCAAACCGTACAAGCGCATGTACTACCTGCTGCATTTCCAGGCATTTTAACCGGCGTGATCCTCTCATTATCCCGTGCGATTGGTGAAACAGCACCTTTGGTGATGATTGGTGCATTAACTTATGTTGCCTTTATTCCTGAAACCCCCATGGATCCATTTACAGCACTGCCCATACAAATTTTCAACTGGGCTTCACGGCCACAGCAGGAATTTCATGAACTGGCAGCCGCAGGCATTATTGTGTTAATGGCGGTCTTACTCAGCATGAATTCTCTGGCGATTTTTATTCGCCACAAAAGTGAAAAGAAAAACAAATGAATACACAGGTCAATTTTACACAACACCATGCAGATACCCGTCTGGAGGTAAACAACCCCATGAAAGAACAAGCTGTTATTAATCTGGACAATGTGTCTGTGAGTTACTCAGGAGAAAAAGCCGTAAAAAGTGTCAGCTTTAATGTGGCTGAAAATAAAATTACTTCCATCATTGGACCAAGTGGCTGTGGCAAAAGTACCTTGTTGCGCTGCATCAATCGCATGAATGATTTTATTGATAATGTCACTATCGAAGGCACTATCTCCTATCATGGTCAGGATATTTATGCGCCTAATGTGGATGCGGTAGAAGTTCGCCGAAAAATTGGTATGGTTTTTCAAAAACCCAATCCTTTCCCGAAAAGTATTTATAAAAATATTGTTTGGGCACCCATCATTAACGGGTACAAGGAAAATACCGATGAATTGGTTGAGAATTCTCTCAAACGCGCAGCCTTATGGGACGAAGTAAAAGATCGCCTGCATGATTCTGCACTGAATCTTTCCGGTGGACAGCAACAACGCCTGTGCATTGCCCGTGCGCTTGCCATGAAACCTGAAGTGCTTTTGATGGACGAACCTTGCTCCGCTTTGGATCCCGTTTCAACGGCATACATTGAAGATTTGATTTTTGAACTCAAGCAGCAGTATTCAATCATGATTGTGACACACAACATGCAGCAGGCAGCACGTATTTCAGATTACACCGCTTTTATGGAAAACGGTGTGCTGGTGGAATTTGGTGACACTAACAACATTTTCACGCGGCCTGAAAATAAACGCACTGAAGACTATGTTACTGGTCGTTTTGGTTAATTTTGGGAGATACAAGTGGCTATACATCTGAATAGAGATTTACAGGAACTCAAGCGGGAAATTCTGCAACTGGGTGTGATGGTAGAAAGCGCCATTAACGAAGCAATCCACGCCTTGAATGCGCGTCGCGTTGAGCTTGCCGACAAGGTGCTCGCCGAAGCCGATGCCATCGATGAAAAAGAAGTGCATATTGAAGAGCTGTGTCTCAAGACACTTGCATTGCATCAACCCGTTGCGGTGGATTTACGCTTTATCGTGGTGGTACTCAAAGTAAACAATGATCTCGAACGTATGGGTGATTTTGCTGAAAACATCGCCAAACGTGCACAATTTCTTTCTGCACAAGCACCCATTCCGATACCCAAAGCCTTTTCAGAGGATATGCCCGGGCAAATTCGTAAAATGATTCGTATGGCGCTCGACGCACTGATTAAGCTCGACGTTCCATTGGCCAAGCAGGTCATCAGAATGGACGCGCTGGTGGATCAAATCAATCGTGATATGTACAGTGAACTTCAGGCACAAATGCAGGCGCACCCTGAGCGTGTGGAGCGTGCCGTTCAATACCTTTCTTCCTCACGCTATCTGGAACGCATTGCCGATCTCACCACTAATATTGCAGAAGATGTCATCTTTATGGTGGAAGGCGAAGTCGTCAGGCACAAGGAAGCAGCCTTATTGGCCGAGTAATTTGTCTAGCTCACCCAAGCCCGCCTGTTTATAATCCCGCAGGATTTCATATCCAATCCTGCGAGATGCTTATGCCAGGCAATGCCTTCGTTAAACTGTTTAGTCAATCCCCCATTCGCCCGCTTCAACAGCACATGAGCAAGGTTCAACAATGTGCAGAACAACTCACCGATTTTTTTGCCAGCGCCTGTGCCAATGACTGGGACAAGGCCAAATCGGTTTACCAAATCATTCGTGATCTTGAACATGAAGCCGACGAATACAAAAAAAATATTCGCCTCAATTTACCCAAAAGCCTGTTCATGCCCATCAACAGAAATGACTTGCTGATTTTGTTATCAAGACAAGATCAAGTCGCAAATTGTGCGAAGGATATTGCGGGCACGATGCTCGGCAGAAAAATGCGTATCCCTGAAACGATTCGCCCTTTATTGGAACCCTATGTTGCTGCTTCACTCGAAACGGTAAGCGAAGCACACACCATCGTTCACGAGCTTGATGAGCTGGTTGAAACCGGTTTTGGTGGCAGGGAAATTGAATGGATTGAAAACCTGATTACCAAGCTTGAAGAGTTCGAATCAAAATCTGACGGTTATCAAATTGAGATTCGCTCTGCACTGCACAAAATTGAAAATGACATGTCCCCCATTGATGTAATGTTCCTGTATAAAATTTTTGAACTGATAGGAAACCTTGCAGATATGGCCGAAAAAGTAGGCGACCAGATTCACGTTATCGTTGCACGCTAATACACCCCTGACTACCTGAGCTTTTGTTATGGATATTATTGCTAATTACGGCTTTATTCTTTTGGTTATCACTTGCTGTTTTGCCTTCTTCATGGCCTGGGGTGTTGGTGCAAACGATGTTGCCAATGCCATGGGAACATCGGTTGGTTCCAAAGCGATTACCATAAAGCAGGCCATTCTGATTGCGATGGTGTTTGAATTTGCAGGTGCTTATCTGGCGGGTGGTGAAGTTACAGCAACCATTCAAAAAGGCATCATCGACACGGAAGTATTGGGAGAACACCCTGAATTACTGATTTTTGGCATGATGTCATCTTTGCTGGCTGCCGGTATCTGGTTGTTAATTGCTTCAATTTTCGGCTGGCCGGTTTCCACAACGCATTCCATTGTCGGTGCGATTATTGGCTTTTCTGTTGTAAGTGTCGGTATCAATGCCGTGGCCTGGTCCAAAGTGGGTGCCATTGCACTGAGCTGGCTTACTTCCCCACTTATTTCTGCCACGATTGCTTTTTTGTTATTCAAAAGCGTACAGATTTTAATTCTTAACCAGAAAGACCCTTTTGAAAAAGCAAAAACCTATGTGCCGTTCTACATGTTTTTGACGGGCTTTCTGATTACCCTGTTCACCTTTGTGAAAGGGCTTGCACATGTTGGTCTTGATTTAAGCGTGGCTCAAAGTCTCTTGTACGCATTTATCGGTGGCGTAGTCATTGCTGTTATAGGGAAGATTTTGTTATCCAGAATTGAACCCAAACCCATCGAAAATTTTAAAAACCGTTTTGACAACGTAGAAAAAGTTTTTGCGGTATTAATGGTATTTACCGCTTGTGCGATGGCGTTCGCACATGGCTCAAATGATGTAGCAAACGCTGTCGGTCCTCTGGCAGCGGTGGTGAGCGTGATTGAACATAATGGTCAGGTGCTTGCAGATTCGGTTATGCCGCCCTGGATATTATTGCTTGGCGGCATCGGCATTGTGGTTGGCCTCGCCACGCTGGGGTATCGGGTAATTGCAACCCTTGGCAAAAAAATTACCGAGCTGACACCTTCAAGAGGTTTTGCTGCGGAACTGTCTGCCGCAGCAACAGTAGTAAGCGCATCTGCCTTAGGTATTCCGGTGTCTACGACACATGTTCTGGTCGGTGCGGTATTGGGTGTAGGTATGGCGCGTGGTATTGGCGCTATCGACCTGAAAGTAGTCGGTATGATTTTCACTTCCTGGATTGTTACTCTGCCTATCGGCGCCGTACTGTCGATTTTATTTTTCTACATGTTCAAAGGTATTTTTCTGACCTGATGCAAGCTTATACGCTTCGCCTGAATAACAAATCCCATACGCCGTGCCCCAGATTTTCCCCGCGCTGTTCAAATCTGGTTTTAGGACGATAATCAGGTTTTTCAGAAAACTGTCCTGATACACTTTCATTTTCAAACGCATCAAACGTGCTTAATACTTCCATCGCATCTTCTGCGTAGGCTTGCCAATCGGTCGCCATATGAAATCGCGCACCAACTTTCATTTTTTTGGCAAGCAAATTCAAAAATTCTGTTTTAACAATACGACGCTTGTGATGTCTCTTTTTTGGCCAAGGGTCGGGGAAAAATAAATTGATGCCATCAATACTGTTATCAGGAAACATATGTTCAAATACTTCCAGTGCATCATGGTTAATGCAACGTAAATTGCTTAATTGCAATTTTTCAATCTCCATCAATAAAGCGCCCACACCAGGTTTGTGCACTTCAATACCGATAAAATTTTTATCAGGTGCATTCGCCGCCATCTGCGCCAGACTTTTTCCATTACCAAAACCGATTTCTACAATCAGTTTTGCTGCGTGATTTTCAAACAAGGCAGAAAAATTTAATGCTTCCTTTTTAAATTCCAGGCCAAATTTTGGCCAAAGCTGTTCTAAAGCCTGCTCCTGGGCTTTGGTCATGCGTCCTTGCCTTAATACAAAGGAGCGAACCGTACGGTAATGTTGTTTTGAATCAGTCACCATGAGGGAAAATCTGAA
This sequence comes from uncultured Pseudomonadales bacterium, assembly GCA_964557005.1. GTDB lineage: Bacteria > Pseudomonadota > Gammaproteobacteria > Pseudomonadales > JBECKS01 > JBECKS01. The sequence continues at coordinate 165,573 of CAZKYI010000002.1, read as the reverse complement.
CTCAGATAATCAAGCCTTCTATCGGTGAAGATGCACTGGCGTATAATTTTTTGGGCATACGTCCGGCAAGAAAAGCTTCCCGCCCTGCTTCCACTGCTTTTTTCATCGCAGAAGCCATCAGTACAGGATGTTTTGCTGCGGCAATCGCGGTATTCATCAACACGCCTTCACACCCCAGTTCCATGGCAATCGCCGCATCGGAAGCCGTGCCTACACCTGCATCAACAATAATGGGCACCTTCGCATTTTCCAGTATGATGCGAATGTTATACGGGTTACACACCCCCAGCCCCGAACCAATCGGCGCTGCCAGTGGCATCACAGCAATACAGCCCATTTCTTCAAAGCGTTTGGCAAGAATGGGATCATCACTGGTATAAACCATCACTTCAAAGCCATCTGCAATGAGCGCTTCACAAGCAAGCAGCGTTTCTGTGACATTCGGGTACAATGTTCTCTGATCACCCAACACTTCCAGCTTTACCAGTTGATGTCCGTCTAATAATTCCCGCGCCAACTTGCAGGTTCTGATGGCTGCTTTGGCATCATAACAACCGGCTGTATTGGGTAAGATGGTGTACTGTGTGGGAGAAATTACATCGAGTAAATTTGGCTCATTCTGATTCTGACCAATATTGGTTCTGCGCACAGCAACTGTCACAATTTCTGCGCCACTTGCTACAATCGCTGCCTTGGTTTCATCCAGACTTTTATATTTTCCCGTGCCAACCAGCAGACGAGATTGAAAGTGACGCTTTCCCAAAACCAGTTGATCATTTTGCATAACTAACCACCACCAATGGCGTGAACAATTTCAAGACAATCATTTTCAGCGAGCAGGGTATGCGCATGTGCACTCGCAGGAATAATTTCTTCATTCAATTCAACCGCAATTCTTTTACCCTGCACACCTAATTGAACGAGCAGGCTCGCAATATCTGTACCCTGTTCAAGCGTTTGCTGTTCTCCGTTAATCGTTACTCGCATATACAGTTCTGCTTAATATCACCCAGCCAATAATAAAAAAGGCCACAGAATAAATCCTGTAGCCTTTTTATAACTTTTTGCCTGTTAAACTGAAATCATGTTTTTCAGTTTCTTCATGGCTGCAACTTCAATCTGTCTCACACGTTCGGCAGAAACATCATACTTCGCAGCCAAATCATGCAGTGTCAACTTGTTATCATTCAACCAGCGCGTTTGCAAAATATCGCGACTACGCTCGTCCAGTTGTTCAAGTGCTTCCAGAAGTTGTTCATTATAATTGTTGCCATCTCGTTCAATAGCCAGTGCCTCTTCGGGATTGGCACCCTCGGCTTCCAGATACAGGGAAGGTGAAAAAACTTTTTCTTCACTTTCATCAACAGGCACATCAAAGGTTGCATCATGGCTGCTCAAACGGGTTTCCATTTCCTGCACATCATTCACGCTCACACCCAAGTCCAAAGCAATCGCCTGGGCTTCATCAAGACTCAAACGCTCACTGCTTTTTTTCATGGAACGCAGATTGAAAAACAATTTGCGCTGCGGTTTGGTAGTGGCAATTTTAACAATCCGCCAGTTGCGAATAACGTATTCATGGATTTCCGCCTTGATCCAGTGCACGGCATAGGAAACCAGACGCACACCCTGTGTCGGGTCAAAGCGTTTCACTGCCTTCATCAATCCCACATTGCCTTCCTGAATAATGTCACCGAAAGGAAGGCCATAGCCCTGATAAGTCTTGGCAATATGAATCACAAAGCGCAGATTCGACATCACCAACTGTCGGGCAGCTTCCAGATCACCGTCAAAATAGAGGCGCTCGGCCAGCTCTGTTTCTTCTTCAACACTCAGTACAGGAATGCTGCCTACCGATCGAATGTAGGCATCCAGATCTGCACCGGGTACACCGATATTCACTAATTGCAGACTTCTGTTTTTCATTGCTTTCTCCAAGGGTTATTTTGTCCAACTCTTCACGTTTTTCACGCTGCTATCATCTTAGCACTCTGATCATGAGAGTGCCAAATATTCGAAAGGTTCCTTTTTAAGAGAGTATCAGGGAGGGAAAGCTACTGAGGGTGGTACTCCCTCAAGTGCTGGCTGACCGCAATAAATGCGCCCATGATGCCAATGCACAAGCCTGCGAAGGGCACTATCAGCAGCTCAAGCGGCCCGACACCTTGCAGGTAAAAATCACTGTTATAGAGGGTTGCCAGGGTAGAAACAGGGGGCTGCAATACGATAATCAGGGTTTCGGCCAACACCAGCGCCAGCACGCCGCCACCAAGACCGAACCAGGCACCTGTGTATAGAAACGGTCTCCTCACATAGGCATCGGTGGCACCCACCAGTTTGGTAATCAGGATTTCATCGGCACGGTTGGCAATCGCCAAACGAATGGTGTTGAAAATCACCAGCAAAACTGCACACGACAAGGCAAAAGCCAGGGCCAGAATAAAGCGCTTGCCCAAATCCAGAATGGCATTGAGGCGGGCAATCCATGCGGTATCCACCACCAATGACTCAACGCCTGACATGGCTTGCAGTTGTTGTTGCAAGGTGCGCAGAGCCTGAACATCGGCATTCAAGGGCTGAATTACAATCGCTGCCGGTAACGGGTTTTTATCAAGGCTTTCCAGAATGTGTTCCAGACCAGAGCTTTTCCTGAAATCTTCAAGCGCCTGTGTGGCACTGATATAACGTGTGTCTTTTATTGTCGGCCATTCGGCCAGTTTACTCTCGAGTGAACGCCCTGCCTGCTCACTTAAATCCAGATCCAGAAACAGGGTGAGGTTATTTTGTTGATCCCAGCTGTTTAGCAAGGACTGCGTATTATTCAGTAAAAGATGCAAGGCACTGGGCAAGGCCAGAGAAATGGCAATCACCAGCATGGTTAACACGCTGGTGGAACTGGAAGCGCGAATTCTTGCAGCGCTTTTTTTGGCTTCCTGTCTGTGTGCCAATAAAAAACTCTTTAAGCGATCTGAAAGGGAGTTTGGCTGACGACGAACTTTAGTCACAACTCACCTTCCCGATTTTTCTCGGCTATCAGCCTGCCATCTTTAAGTGTGAGCAAGTGATGGCTGTATTGCGCAATCAGGGATAAATCATGGGTTGCAATCAGCACGCACACACCCACTTGTGCAAACTGTTGAAATAAATCCATGATTTCTGCGGAAAGCTCAGGGTCGAGGTTTCCTGTGGGTTCATCAGCCAACAAAATTAAAGGCTTGTTGACCACTGCACGCGCAATACCCACTCTTTGTTGCTCACCACCTGAAAGCATCAAGGGAAACATTTTTTCTTTATGCAGCAGGCCTACTTTATCCAGAGCAGCACGAACACGCTTACCAATATCGGTTTGTGAATAACCCGAAATCTGCAAAGGCAGCGCAACATTTTCAAATACTGTTCTATCGGCTAACAACTGGTGGTTCTGGAACACCACACCGAGATTACGCCTGTGATAAGGAATATCTCTCACCGCAACCTGATTGAGATTTTTGTGATTCACAATCACTTGCCCGCGTGTGGCGCGCTCGGTAAGCATAATCAATTTGAGCAAGGTACTTTTTCCGGCACCAGAATGGCCTGTTAGAAAAGCCAATTCTCCCGAATGTAACTCAAGGCTGATATTGCTCAAGGCATCCTGACCGGTTTCGGGATAACGCTTGAATACATTTTGAAATTGAATCATGGAATGAATCTAATCATTTTCAAACAGTGCATCAACAAATTGCTGGTAATCAAAAGGTCGTAAATCATCAACCTTCTCGCCCACACCAATATACTTGATGGGTACCTTGCACTGCTCAGCAATAGCAAATACCACACCACCTTTTGCAGTGCCATCAAGCTTGGTGAGTGCAAGTGAATCAAGCCCCACTGCATCTCTGAATTGAATCACCTGATTCACCGCGTTCTGTCCGGTACTCGCATCAATCACCAGCATTACTTCGTGTGGTGCGTTTTCATCGAGTTTTTTTAATACGCGCCTGACTTTCGCCAATTCTTCCATCAAATTGCTTTTGTTATGTAAACGCCCTGCGGTATCGGCAATCAGAATATCACTGCCTCGTGCTTGCGCAGACTGAAAGGCATCAAAAATCACCGACGCGCTGTCTGCGCCGGTATGCTGTGCGATAACAGACACATTGTTACGCTCTCCCCAGGTTTGTAATTGTTCAACAGCGGCTGCACGAAAGGTGTCTCCTGCTGCGAGTAGCACTTGCTTTCCTTGAGACTGGTAACGCTTGCTCAGTTTTCCAATGGTAGTGGTTTTACCTACACCGTTTACACCCACGACCATCAATACATAAGGTTTTGCCTGACTAAAATCTTCAAAGGTTTTTTCATTCTGATTTACTTTCAATATTGAAAGCATCTCCTCCTTAAGCTTGTCGAGCAGGGCATCTGCGAACAATAATTCCTTGCGTGCAACTTGTTCCGTAATTGCACCAATAATTTTTCTGGTTGCTTCTACACCGACATCGGCCATCAACAGTTGGGTTTCAATTTCTTCCAGCAAATCATCATCAATTTCCTTACGCCCCAATAACAAATCACCCATGCCTTTAGTAAAGCTGGCACGTGTTTTTCCAAGACCCTTTTTCATCCTGGAAAAAAAGCCGTCTGTAGTGTCCTGAACCAAATCTGATGAACCTTGCTCAACAAGCGTATTACTGACAGATGTTTCGGCAGAAGGATTAGATTTTTTTTTGAAACCCAGCATTTGAACTCACTAAAATTTGTATAAAAATAATCATCGAAATCGGCAGCTATGCTATCACTCAAACTGTTTCAGGGGTACCGTTGGCCATGGCTCAACATTCACAACAAAGCTTACGTATTATTGGCGGGCAATGGCGTAGTCGAAAATTAGGTTTCCCTGATACCGACGGGCTTCGCCCGACAAGCTCACGCATTCGTGAAACCCTGTTTAACTGGCTGGCACCTTATATTGAAGGAAGCCAATGCCTCGATTTGTTTTCAGGCAGCGGTGCTTTGGGCATTGAAGCTTTATCAAGAGGCGCAAGTCGTGTGGAAATGGTGGAGAGCAATCCGCAAGCTGCCAAGGCCATCGAATACTCACTCAAGACGTTGAACAGTAACATCTCACACATTCACTGTTGTTCAGCAGAAAATTATCTGGAGAAAAATCAGGGCGCTTGTTTTGATATTATTTTTCTTGATCCGCCCTATGCACTTTACGATGCCAATGCGCTGTTTCGCTTGGTCAACTCACACATCAGTATCTTGAGTACGACATTCGTGTTTTACGAACACAACAACACTCTTGCAACAGCTGACCTGCCCGACAACTGGAGCCTGCTTAAACACAAGAAAGCAGGTCAGGTAAACTACTATCTACTCAAAATAACCGCTGGTTCTACGTAACCACTCCTTTTCCCAATGGCTGCAATTTTATTATCAAAGCAGGCAAAAATGTCAGATTCGAGATTAAGGCAACAACCATTGCCAAGCCGGTTAACATGCCAAAGTTCACGGTAGGCATAAAGTTTGAAATAACCAGAATTGAAAAACCAAACACAACAATAATCGAAGTGTAGTACATCGCAACACCGATAGAGTTGTGGCTGCGTTCCATCGACTTGATATAATTGCCGTCTTTTTTAAATTCTTCGGTAAAGCGATAAACATAATGAATGGTGTCATCAACACCAATACCTACCGTAATTGCAGCAATGGTAATAGTCATTAAATCCAGCGGCAATCCAATCAAACCCATAAGGCCAATAATAAGCGCCGCCGCAAACAAATTTGGAACGATGCCAACCAGCGCGAGCTTGAATGAACGAAACAGCACAACAAACATTGCAAAAATACCCAGAAAAACCATGCCCAGTGTATTGATTTGAGAACTGAACAGGCTTTGCAACATATTGTTATACAAAAGTACAAAGCTGGAAAAATGAATCTGATTGGGTTCCAAATCAAATTTATCAGACAGGTTTTTATGAAGTTCCTTTAACAACACATTGCGTTCAAGATTTTCCTGTGAATCAATTACGCGGATACTGAAACGCACCTGATTTCCATCATCTGCCAGATAGGGTTTCATCATCAGGGCTTTCAGTTCATCAGGCACAAAACTATGCAGCAATTGAAGCTTGAGCGTATCAAAGGGTTGGTCATTGTTCAGGCGTACAACGGTTTGATAGGTTGAGGCAATCGACAGTATTTGCCCTGTTTCAGGCAAGGATTCCAGATATTGATGAATGCTGACCAGACGATCCAGTTGACTTGGTGTAAACCAGTAACTGTCGGCAAGAGGGTTATCGCCTTCATCTTCGAAAAATTCGAAATCTTCTGTGCTGTCATCTTCTGAATTTTCCTTTTTTTCAAAATAACTTTCGGGTGCATCCAGAATAATATCCAGCGGTGTGGTTCCACCAAGCTTGGTGTCGATTTCCAGCATGCCCTGATAAATTTCCGTGTGCTTGTGGAAATAATCAATAAAGCGGTTTTCTACTGTGAGCTTTGTGAACCCATAAATTGACAGTCCCAGCGCCACCATCCAGATAACAATAATTTCCTTGCTATATTTTTCACAAAATTTTGCCAATACGCCGGTTATCAGCATATTGATATTGGTTTCTGTTTGATTTTTTTCAACCGGTAATAACATGAGCGTCGCAGGGAAGACAATAAAGCAGATAATCGTGGCCAGACCAATACCTACGGTCATAACCTGACCAAAGCTTTCCACAGGAACAATGCCGCTGAGTGTCAAAGAGGTAAAAGCAACCATGGCGGTTAAAGCCATATATAAACACGGCCGAAACATGGCGCGCGTGGTATTGGCGGTAAGAAAGCGCTGGCTTTCTTCGGGATACAAGGTGACCAGCTCGCGATAGCGCACCACCAGATGAATCACAATCGACATGGTGAGAATCAACAACAACGCAACAAAATTAGATGAGATTGGATTCACTCGCCAATCCTGAAATCCCATAAACCCAACCATCACCAGCGTTGAAATTCCACAACAAATCATTGGCACAACAATCCACCTCAGTTGCCTGAAAAAGATCGCCAGCATAATAATCATGAACAGTGCAACACCGATGGAAAATTTGGATAAATCGTTTTTGATAAAAGAAAGCGCATCCACAACCACCATTGATGCACCACCAAGAAACATGCGTGCGTCATCACGATGAACACTCATCACCTTGCGAATGGCTTCTATTCGTTCAGCATTTCGTTTGTTCGACTCTGCCTTATGAAGCATGTAGGAATGTGTGACTTCATTAAGCTGTGCCTGCTCTGCCGTGCTCAAGCCAAATTCCTTTTTCTTGATTAACAAATCATCACGTTTTTGCCTGAGATGCTCACCTTCCTCATTAGGTTTAAGCGTAATCAGAATGGCGGTTGTTAATTCGTCCTGACTGACAAAAGCATTTTTATAAAACGGATTATCCTGAAATTCCTTTCGAGCCAGATCAAGATCAACATCAGGTTCGTTTAAAGTCTTGATGCCTGCTTCTATATCAGACAAGTTCACTTTTGGACTGAACAATAAGGGCATGTTCAAAATACTTCTTACTTCATTAACACCCTCTATTTTTTCCAAGTCCTTGCTCAGACTTTTGATGCCCTTCAATGCTTCATGGCTGAACAAATCATGTTCACGCGGGGTGTAGGCAATAATCAACAAATCTCCGCCCAAACCACCAGCATATTTTTTTGCCATTTTTTGTGTAAACAGAAGATCAGGATCATTATGCAAAAGAAACGAATCGGCAGAGACATCACTTTTAAATTTGGGAATGTGGAGGAAAAAGAAGGTACAAATAATTCCAAAAATAATCAGCGTGACTTTGGTCTGATCGAGAACTATTTTTTGATACAGTTTGATAAGTCTTTCACTCATAAAAAAATCTCTTTAATACATTTCATTGTTATTATTTTTGGTAACCTTTAAGCACCCTTTCAGTCGCTTGTGAGTACAGGGCGATTTGGTTACCATCGCTACACGTTCACGCAACCTAATCTTCGGAACCCTTCATGAGCACTCGCGCACTTTATCCTGGTACCTTTGATCCAATTACCCAAGGCCATGTTGATATTACTGAAAGAGCTTCAAAACTTTTTGACAATGTTGTTATCGCCATTGCATCGAGTGAAAAAAAATCTCCTCTCTTCACTTTGTCTGAAAGAATTGATTTGGCTCGTCGTTCTGTCGCCCACCTGCATAACGTTGAGGTGGTTGGTTTTAACATACTATTAACACAATTTGCACTTGAGCAAAAAGCAAACATCATTATTCGCGGAATTCGTAGCGTGACGGATTTTGAATATGAATTCCAACTTGCCTACATGAATCGCAAACTGGCTCAACGCATTGAAACCGTTTTTCTAACACCCTCTGAAAGTCTGACTTACGTTTCATCCAGCCTTATTCGGGAAATCGCTTCTCTGAATGGCGACATCAGCCCCTTCGTAACCGAACCTGTTGCCAAAGCCTTGATACAGAAATTCAAAAAATAAGTACAAAATAAAAAGGCAGAACCCTGTCTGCCTTTTTAGATTTTTATCGTTTACTGCCCGATTTCACTCACTCAACTGGTCGTGAACCACCAAAAGCACCTGAGTTGGCATTGGTGCAGCCCAAACAACGCAAAAAGGTTGCCTGAAACGGTTTGACTACCAATACGTCTCCAGCCTGTCCAGCGTTACCACCCAAAAGAGAAAAAGGCAGCGTAGCTACCCATAACCCTGCACCAATCACCGTCGCACCTGCCATGATGGGTCTGACCATAATATCGCCAATCATGGCTGCTGGCGTCGGCGGCTCATCAATCCTGCCTGCATGGCTTAAAGCTGGTACGACCAAGGTAAGGCAAAGGGTGAAAGATAAAATCAGTTTTCTGACGACTGAAATCACGTGAGAGACTTTTGGAAGTTTAGGTTGCTTGTTCATGGCTATTTCCGTTCCAGATATGGCTCTATTTATTATTGGTTTTATAAAACACTTTCTACGAAAACCCGTTTATAAAGAATCTTATTGTTAAAGTAGTTTTTTCACTTTCTACGATAAGTCCTTAATAATTCAGCATTCTAACCTGCGAATCAAGCCCTAGCCAAGCTTAAATCTGCAAATCGCTATTTTTGGCAACGACCACAAAACACCGTAGAACGCTGATTGAGCCTGATTTCTTCCAATAAGTTGCCACAGCACATACAGGGCTGACCCTTCCTTCCATAAACTGCCAGTTCCTGCACAAAATAGCCCCGCTTTCCTTCAGGGCTTTCAAAATCCTTCAAGGTTGTGCCTCCAGCCACAATCGCTCGCTCCAGTACCTGCCTGATGGTATCCACCAGCACTGCCAAACGCTTGCTGGATAAGCTACCAGCTTCACGTAACGGGTGTATCCCTGCGTAATACAACGCTTCATTGGCATAGATATTTCCCACGCCCACAACCGTGCTTGCATCCATAATAAATTGCTTGATTGCCTGCTTTCTTTTTCGGCTTTTACCGAAAAGATAAGCACGGTCAAACGCCTCTGAAAGTGGCTCAGGCCCCAGGTGCTGAATCAAAGAATGGCTTTGCCACTGTTGTCCTGCCCAGACCAAAGCACCGAAACGCCGTGGATCACGAAACCTGAGCAACACACCATTGGCAAAACCAAAATCCACATGGTCGTGTTTTTCAGGTCTGACAGGCTGATGCAGAATGCGCAACGAACCGGACATTCCCAGATGCAGCAACAAGGTGCCTGATTCAAAGTGAAGTAGCAGATATTTGGAACGTCGCCCCAGCGTTTTCAGTTTTTGACCTTGCAGACGTTTTTCAAGACCCGCTTCTATCGGCCATCTGAATCGCCGTTCGCGAATAAGCAGTTGGTCTAAACGCTCGCCCTGAATATGCGGCTTGATACCCGACAAGGTGGTTTCAACTTCAGGAAGTTCAGGCATATCGAGACAAGCGCATCAAGCCTTATGAATGAAATTGAATAATCAGGAAGGGAGAAAAAAATGCAAGCTCAAGCATCCATTAAAAACAACATGCTCGAGCTTGCCAGCTAAGGAAAGGGGAATTACTTGATTTTGGCTTCTTTATAAATAACGTGTTTACGCACAACCGGATCGTATTTTTTGATTTCCATTTTCTCGGTCATGGTGCGTTTGTTTTTGGTCGTGGTGTAGAAGTGACCTGTGCCTTCACTGGAAACCAGTTTAATTTTATCTCTCATGGGAATCTCTCTACTGTTTTTTTTGCCTAGATTTTTTGGCCTTGAGCACGCATGTCTTTCAATACGCTCTCAATGCCTTTTTTATCAATAATACGCATACCTTTGGCAGAAACTCTTAAACGCACAAAACGATTTTCGCTTCCAACCCAAAAACGGTGGTAATGCAAATTTGGCTCAAAACGTCGGCGGGTTTTGTTATGAGCGTGAGAAACATTGTTTCCAGTAACCGGTTTTTTACCTGTTACCTGACATACTTTAGACATTGCGGCCTACTCCAAAATCACAAAATTCAAATCAACATCTGACTCATACACCCACAAGCCAGATAAACAGGGGCGAGGGGGCAATTTGAGGGCTGAGCTTTATATCAAAAAGCCCTTTCAAGCTCAAGCGCTTTAGCTTAAAGCAAGCCTCTTTCTGCAAAGGAAACCTCTTCTGTATCCCCGACAACCACATGATCAAGCACCTTCACATCAATCAAATCGAGTGCCTGAATCAGGGTTTTGGTTATCTGTCGATCAGAATAGCTCGGCTCGGCAAAACCCGATGGATGGTTATGGCTGAAAATCACTGCCGCTGCCTTTAGCTCTATCGCCTTCGATACCACCTGTCTTGGATACACAGCAGCGGCATCGATGGTTCCAAAAAACAGCTCTTCATATTTCAGCACCCTGTGGCACGCATCAAGAAATAAACAGGCGAACACTTCCTGATTTCTATGGCGCAATTTCGAGCGCAAAAAACGGCGTGTTTCCTGTGAACCAGTCAAGGCAATATCATTTCTGATTCCCTGCTCAAGGTAGCGCCGCCCCAGTTCAAGACACGCCTGCAATAAACTGTAGGTCACAGGTCCCACGCCCTTATGCTGACACATGTCTTCCAGACTCAGATCCATCACCTGACGCAAACCGCCATGTGCTGAAATCAGGGTTCTGCCCAAACTGACCGCAGACTGCCCTGCTGAACCACTGCGAATCAAAATGGCAAGTAACTCGGCATCAGAAAGCGCCTGTGCACCCAAGTGCATGAGTTTTTCTCGTGGACGTTCCTGCTCTGGCCAATGACTGATTGACATGATGATTCTCCTTAAAATGTGTGGCCTCCCAAGCGTGGCGTTTATGCCAAGATTGTAAAAAAATCACAAGCGTTAGTTCTTAAAAAAGCCCGAAAGCAGTGGTAAGGTTGAGCACCCCAAAAGTACATTGGTAATAACTTACTCACGTTAAAAGACAGTCATTCAAATACCTTGTCTTTCAACCACCCCCAAGAACATACCCTTATGACTCTGAACTCGCTTGGCAACAAACGCATACTGCTCGGCATTTGTGGTGGCATTGCCGCCTACAAAAGCGCTGAACTCTGCCGCGCCCTGAAAAAAGCGGGGGCGCAGGTGCGCGTGGTGATGACTCACGGTGCCCAGGAATTCATTACACCCATGACCTTGCAGGCGCTTTCTGGCAATCCTGTACATACTTCTTTGCTGGATCACGAAGCTGAAGCCGCTATGGGGCATATCGAACTGGCAAGATGGGCTGACTTGATTATCGTTGCGCCTGCCACCGCCAACATGCTGGCACAGTTTGCAAGTGGTAAAGCCGATGACCTGCTCAGCACACTGGTACTTGCAAGCACAGCCAAAAAACTTCTGGCACCGGCAATGAATACCAAAATGTGGGAAAACCCCAGCACTCAAACCAATGTTAGCCAATTAAAAGCACAGGGCTTTTCGCTGATTGGCCCCGCAGAAGGTGAGCAGGCGTGTGGTGAAACCGGTGCAGGCAGAATGGAAGAGCCGGATCAAATTCTGCTGGCGTGTGCGCAACAATTTGAAAATAAATTGCTGTCGGGGAAACGGGTGGTTATCACTGCGGGGCCAACCCGCGAAGCCATTGATCCTGTACGCTATATCAGCAACCACAGTTCGGGAAAAATGGGGTTTGCACTTGCTCAGGCGGCTTTGGATGCTGGTGCACAAGTTGATTTGATTGCGGGTCCGGTCAATCTGGCAACACCTGATCGCGCAAATCGCCACAACGTAAGCTCGGCTTTAGAAATGTATGAGGCCAGCCTTAAACTCGCATCCGCTTGTGATATATTTATTGCCTGTGCTGCGGTAGCAGACTATCGCCCTGAACAGTATCAAGAACAAAAAATAAAAAAAGAAAGCAATCAGGATACGCTCAACCTTCGTCTGGTTAAAAACCCCGACATCGTGAGCGAAGTTGCCAAACTGGAACAGCGCCCTTCGTTTATTCTGGGTTTTGCAGCAGAGTCCCAAAACCTTGAGCAAAATGCGCGCGATAAACTTGCACGCAAGAATTTGAATATGATTGCCGCCAATGACATCAGCAAACCTGGCATTGGTTTTAACAGTGAATCCAATGCCATTCGATTGTTTTATCCTGAAGGCAAGCAGATAAATTCTTGTGAGTTACAACAAGCAAGCAAATACGTTTTGGCTCAACGCATTATTGAAGTTATCGTGCCCCTTTTATAAAGCATTTTTAAAGAGAGAAGTGTCGTGATTAACAAAAAACAAAAAACAGAAACATCAGAGAAGGCAAAACCTGCCGAAAAAATAGTTGAAAAAACCAAAGTGCCAAAAGGGAAAAAATCTGTAGACAACACCTTTCTTTCAAGCCTGATTATTCTGGTCGTCAGTGCAACCATTGCAGCATCGCTCATTTCCGGAATTTTATTCTGGAAAGCGCAGGAAATGATTGTTGAAAATAATGAGCTGGTTAAACAGCAACTGCTTGACTCCTACACCAAAATGGTGAATTTGCAAGTTACCCTGATGCAAAAGGAGGTTCGTAAATTAAGTGATTTTGTAGCAAATGACAGCCGATTTTTTGCATTGGATGAAAATGCAATCAGGGACTTGCAAGAATCTATCAAGCGAAATTTACCTGATAGCATGGATATAAAGATTTTTCTATTCGGTCAATATGATATTGACAGAGACAGCTATCCTCCCGTTAATTTTGCCACACAAAAACAGCTGCTGGCTGCCGAAAGTAATACAACCATGTTTCCCCTTTATTACAAGGATGTAAAAGGCGATTATTTCAGTGTTGCAAGTGCAATCAGACATCCTGTAACCAATGAGCTTTTGTACACCATTCTTGCTTCTTATTCTGCAGAAAAAGTTTTTGCCAATCTCCCGAATAAAGTACTCGCCAACACTCAGGTTAATCTGACACAAACTTTCGAAAGAGGCGATAAACAGGACTTTTATAAAATTGGTACGGTTGCTCAACAGAAAAACAAACAAGTCATTGATACCCTCCATCCAAGCTGGAAGGTGGAATATATTTCCAATCAGAAAGAAATGCTTTTACAAAATGTCTATTTAGCTATTGCGTTGATTTTTGGTGTATTTATTGGGTTCACAGCACTGGCTGCTGTCATCGTCGTTAGCATGCTTAAAAACAGTTTCTCCGCTGATTCAAGTCTAATATACGAATTTGTTAGAAGTAGTGGTCAGAAAATCATTGATAGTAATTTGTTCAAAACAACCTTGTTGAAAGCGCTCTATACTCAACTTGCCGAAATCCAGTTTACACCCTCAGGCAAATCTTCAAACGTCCGCAAACCAGCTCACAAAAAAGATGAAAATTTTGACATCGATATCAGTTCAGGCGACGAAAATTTATTTGGTGGCAGCAACCTGCCCGAAGTGGTTGATAGCGATAGTTCAAAAATTAGTCCTTCCATTTTCAGAGCCTATGACATTCGTGGCATCGTTGATGAAACCCTGACTGCGGAGGGCGTAAAACTAATCGGTCAGGCCATCGGCAGTGAATCCATTGCTCAGGGAGAAAACACCGTCATCATTGCTCGCGATGGGCGCTTGTCTGGCCCCACCTTATCGGAAGCTTTGAAACAGGGCATTCTTGCAAGCGGAGCCGATGTCATTGACATTGGTATGGTGCCTACACCCATATTGTATTTTGCCTGCAAAACGCTGGATGCGCGTTCAGGTGTGATGCTGACTGGCAGTCATAATCCGGCCAATCACAACGGCCTGAAAATTGTAATCAACGGCGTGACGCTTGCAGAAAACGACATACAAAAACTCAGGCAGGCGATTGAGTCCGACAATCTTGCCAGCGGTGAAGGCAATGCAAGCACACAGGACGTGATGGATGCCTATATCGCAACCATCGAAAACGATGTGATTCTTGCACAACCCATGAATGTTGTGATTGATTGCGGCAATGGTGTGACAGGTGTTATGGCAGAAAAACTGTTTGAAACCATCGGCTGTCATGTTACACCGCTTTACAACGAAGTTGATGGGAATTTTCCCAATCACCATCCTGATCCAGGCCAACCTGCAAACCTTCAGGATTTAATTGCGAAGGTTCAGCAAACAAAAGCACACCTGGGAATTGCTTTTGATGGTGATGGCGATCGCCTGGGCATTGTCACCAATACCGGAAAAATTATCTGGCCTGATCGTTTGATGATGTTGTATGCGAAAGACATTTTGTTAAGAAATCCGGGGGCAGATATTATTTTTGATGTGAAATGCAGCAACACCCTCGCCGATACTATTCGCAAGCAAGGTGGCCGCCCTCTGATGTGGAAAACCGGTCATTCGCTGATTAAGGCAAAATTGATGGAAAGCGGTGCACAACTGGCGGGAGAAATGAGCGGTCATATTTTCTTTAATGACCGCTGGTATGGTTTTGATGATGGCCTTTACAGTGCAGCACGTTTGCTGGAAATTGTGTCTACAGATTCCAAAAGTGTTGATGAAATTTTTTCACAATTCCCTGAAATGGTGTCAACACCCGAATTGAATATCGCAGTAGATGATGAAAGCAAATTTGACTTGATTACCATGCTCGCTTCTGTTGGTGATTTTGGCGATGGCGCAAAAACTGATATCGATGGTATTCGTATTGATTACGCCTATGGTTGGGGTTTGGTGCGTGCCTCAAATACCACCGCCAATCTGGTCACACGTTTTGAAGCAAAAAGCGGAGAGCAGCTTGCAGAAATTCAGGCGCGTTTTAAAGAACAACTGCTAAAAATCCAAAGTGATCTCGATATCCCCTTCTAGTTGATTGATATGAATAAAGATAATTTGAGTGCCAGCGATAGAGCCAACATTCTTGTTGAAGCGCTTCCTTATTTGCAAAAATTCTCAGGTAAAACCATTGTGATAAAATATGGCGGTAACGCCATGACTGACCAAAACCTGAAAGCAAGTTTCGCACGTGACATTGTGTTACTGAAACAGGTAGGCATCAATCCCATTGTTGTGCATGGCGGTGGCCCACAAATTGCCAACTTGCTTGACAAGCTTGGCAAAAAAAGTGAGTTTGTTTCCGGTATGCGTGTTACCGACGATGAAACCATGGACGTAGTAGAAATGGTACTTGGCGGACTGGTTAACAAGGAAATTGTTAATCTGATTAACGCCCACGGTGGGCAGGCCATTGGCTTGACGGGCAAAGATGGAAAACTGATTACCGCAAAAAAACTCACCATCAAACAAAACAGCCCCGAAACCCAGACCTCTGAAATTATCGATATTGGTCATGTCGGCGAAGTTGAACATATCAACACACATCTATTAGACATGCTCGTCGCTTCAGATTTTATTCCGGTTGTCGCACCGATTGGGGTTGGCCCTAATGGCCGCAGTTTGAATATCAATGCTGATTTGGTTGCAGGAAAAGTTGCCGAAGTGCTCAAGGCAGAAAAACTGGTTTTACTCACTAACGTGCAAGGCATTCAGGATAAACAAGGCAACTTGCTCACTGGCATTTCAACCGAACAAACCCAGGCATTGATTGATGATGGCACCATTTACGGTGGCATGCTGCCAAAAATTCAATGTGCGATTGAAGCCGTACAAAATCAGGTGAACAGCGCACACATTATTGATGGCCGCGTTGTACATGCTGTATTGCTTGAGGTATTCACCGACGATGGTGTCGGTACCCTGATAAGGAATGGTTAATCCTATGCCAAGAGAACGAAGCAACCGAAAGCAACACATTCTTGAATGTCTGGCCAATATGCTGGAATCCTCACCTGGAGAACGCATAACCACGGCATCACTTGCAAAAGCGGTCGGAGTGAGTGAAGCAGCGCTTTACCGTCACTTTCCCAGCAAGGCAAAAATGTTTGAAGGGCTGATAGAGTTTATTGAAGAAACTATTTTTACTCGCGTAAATCTGGTGATGAGTGAGAAAAATCTGGCTAGTGAACGCTGCGAACAGATTCTCTTTTTACTACTCAGTTTTGCTGAAAAAAATCCTGGCATATCACGCATCATGATAGGCGATGCTTTGGCAGGCGAAACCGAGCGCCTTCGTGGAAGAATCGCGCAGTTTTACGCACGATTTGAAACCCAGCTCAAACAAATTATTCGTGAAGCAGAAATACGTGAGAATCTCAAATCTTCCATGGACGTGACAGCAACAGCCAATTTGCTGATGTGTTTCGCCGATGGAAAAATCAGTGGCTTCGTGCGCAGTGAATTCCAGCAACTGCCCACCCAACATTTTTCAACACAATGGGCTTTACTGAAAGCCCAACTCTTTACACCTTTGTAAGTTCATCCCTTTAGGTGATGAAGCCTGTATTCATCTGCCTAAACTGACAACCTCAAACAAAAAGGAGACCCCTCATGTCTAATCAAGATTTTCCAAAAGGCCTGGCTCTGGTTGTTGGCGGCAGCGGTGGTGTCGGCGCAAGTATTTGCGAAGCACTGGCAGCGGCTGGTAGCGATGTTGCGCTGACCTACAACAGCAATGAAGGCCGTGCCAAAGAAGTCGCCGAAAAAATCAAAGCGCTTGGGAAACATGCCGAATATCATCAACTTTCCATCGGTGATGCCAATCGCGTTAAATCGCTGATTGACCAGATTGCTGCTACCGCCCGTATTCATACGGTGGTGATTGCCGCAGGCTCTGACATTGAACAGCTCATGATTCGTGATTTAACCCCTGAGAAATGGAAAGCAGTGGTAGATGCAGACGTAAACGGATTCTTCAATATCGTGCATGCTTCGCTCCCCCACATGAAAGCCAAAGGCGGTGGCTCTTACGTCCACATCAGCTCGGCCGGTTTACATAAATGGCCAGAGCGCGATGCACTTTCCGTTGCACCTAAAGCAGCGATTGAATGGTTGATTCAAGGGATTGCAAAAGAAGAAGGACAATTCAACATCCGTGCAAACAGCGTTGCCATCGGTGTCATCAATGCGGGTATCTTCAAGCGCTTATGGGCTGAAGGCGTATTTGATGAAGCGTGGAAAACTGCTGTTCAGGCGGGTTTATGCGTCAAGCGCTGGGGCGAACCGGAAGAAGTCGCGCAAGCGGTGGTATATCTCGCGTCCAACAAGGCAGGCTATGTTACAGGCCAACTGTTATCCGTCGATGGTGGCTACGGCGTATAGGATTGCTGTTGCCTACAGAGAGAGTCACGCCCTACAATCGCCCGCTCTTGTATCAGGCAAACGCACACTCACCATTCACCGAGGAACCCTTCCATGAAGATGATTACTGCCATTATCAAACCTTTCAAACTTGATGAAGTTCGCGAAGCACTTTCTGATATTGGTATCAAAGGCCTGACCATTACCGAAGTTAAAGGGTATGGTCGTCAAAAAGGGCACACTGAATTGTATCGCGGTGCTGAATACATGATTGACTTCGTTCCCAAAATCAAACTGGAGCTTGGCGTTTCAGATGATCAATGTGCACTGGTGATTGAAACCATCAGCAAGGCCGCCAACTCGGGAAGAATTGGTGATGGCAAGATTTTCGTGACCAATGTTGAACAAGCCGTTCGGATTCGTACTGGTGAAACAGGAGATGAAGCGTTGTAAAACGACAAGAAACTGCTACAGGAAGCCGGACTTGCTCCGGCTTTTTTTTGCCCGCAATTTGTATCGGCAGGCTTGCTTTCATATACCATAGGGGGTATAGTATATGGAAATGGAGAAACACAATGACTGCACAAACGACCAAAGACCAGATTTTAAAACGCATCGCGAGAGTGGAAGGGCAATTACGCGGCGTGCAAAAACTTATCGCAGAAGAAGCTGATTGCGAAAAAATTGCCCAGCAAATGACTGCTGCCAGAAAGGCGCTCGAAAAAAGTCATCATCTACTGTTAACCTGCATGATTGAAGAACACATACAGGAAACAAAGTCTTCACCGATGGATAAAGACAGCATAACCCTGTTGTTATCCAAGTATTTATAATCATGCTGGCACTTGCTACAGGAATCATTATCGGTCTGGTGCTTGGTCTGACCGGAGCTGGCGGGTCAATTTTTGCCCTCCCCTTGTTAATACTTTTGTTAGGGCTTGACCCCAAAGAAGCAGCCGTTGTTGCCTTAAGTGCTGTCGCTACAAGTGCATTGTTTGGCACCGTAACACGGCTTGGTGGAAAATCAATTGTCTGGCTTCCTGCTTTGATGTTTATGCTCATCGGTTCTTTATTTACACCGCTGGGTGGTTATTTTAACAGGATGCTTGCGCCAGAGTTGGTGTTAGGCGGTTTTACCGCCATCGTTTTTTATGTGGCATGGCGCATGTGGAAACAAGCCACCACCACACCGGAACAATCAAGTGTTGCCCGTGCCCAATATAAAAATTTCGAAGAGAATAATGGTGCCTACTGTCGCATGAATCACAAACAGGAATTCCAGTTTGGGCCACGATGTTTTGCAGGCATGTTTGTGGGTGCCAGTCTAACAGGTGTTTTATCGGGGCTATTTGGCGTGGGAGGTGGTTTCATCATTGTGCCAACACTGATGTTTCTGACAGGCATTACCATCCAGCAGGCGGTGGCAACTTCTTTGCCTGTGATTGCTTTTGTGAGCCTGAGTGCATTGTTTGCACACTTTCTCCAGGGCAATTTTGTTGTCAATCAACTCGTTGTTCAACTCAGTTTTGGCGGCTTGATTGGCATGTTATCGGGGTTATTTTTTGGCAAGTATCTGGTCGGTGCTACGCTGCAAAAAATATTCTCTGTCACCATGATTATGCTTTCGGGGCTTGTGCTTGCGAGATATTTCCAGCTATTTTAATTTTTGGGTGAATTTATGTTTTTCAGACAACTTTTTGATTACGAAACCTGGTCTTTCAGTTATTTAATTGCGTGTGAAAAAACCAGACAAGCCTTGATTATTGATTCTGTGCTTTCACAAGTTGAACTCATTAAACAATATCTCGAAGAGTTTGATTTGAAACTGGTTAAATCTCTCGAAACACATGTGCATGCTGATCACATTACCGGCGCAGGAAAACTACGTGAGATTTTTGGCTGTGAAACTTTCAGCGCTGTTGAATCAAAAGTTGCCTGTGCATCAAACACTTTCAAGAATGATGACATAATTACAGTTGGCGACTTGTCTCTCAAAGCCATCGCAACACCTGGCCATACAGACGATTCCTATAGTTTTCTGCTGGTGGAAAATCAGCAATTCTATTTATTCACTGGCGATACGCTGTTCGCAAGAGGCACGGGGCGTACCGATTTTCAGAATGGAAATGCAGAAAATTTATTTGACAGTCTGCAAAAACTATTTGCATTTCCTGATACAACACTCGTGTATCCGGCACATGATTACAAAGGCCGAAACGTAAGCACCATCGGGGAAGAAAAACGATTCAATCCAAGAGTCGTTGGCAAAGACAAAGCTGCCTTTGTTGCACAAATGAAAAAACTTGTGTTACCCAACCCGAAATTTATTGATATTGCTGTTCCGGCAAACAAAGCCTGCGGCCAAATTAAAATGGAAGCGTGATAATAATGACTGAATATATAAATGCCCTGTTAGGTGGTGCACTGATTGGCACAAGTGCTCTGGTGATGATGCTTTTTTTTGGCCGGATAACCGGAATTTCCGGCATATTATTTTCAGGTGTTAATCAACTTGCACAAATAAAAGGAGAACGCTCTTCGATTTTTTCCTGGCTGTTTGTTGCAGGTTTGATTATCGGTGCTGCCTTGTATTACTCGGTTTCCAAAACCGAATTTCCATCGCCTGTCGCATCAATGCCTCTGGCAATCATCAGCGGCTTTCTGGTCGGGTTTGGTACCAAACTGGGTTCAGGTTGCACCAGCGGGCATGGTGTCTGTGGCATTAGCCGTTTTTCATTCAGATCACTGACTGCAACTTTTGTTTTTATGTTGTTTGGTATGTTAGCTACAGGAGCGATTCGTCATGTCATTTAATGCGCTTGTGAACGCCACAATGTATTTATTGGCAGGCTTGCTGTTTGGCCTGGGGTTGGCATTTTCAGGAATGACCGATCCACAAGTTGTGCTCGGATTTCTGGATATTAGTGGTGACTGGAATCCTGCGCTTATGCTGGTTATGTGCAGCGCGTTAATCATTACGTCTATCGGATACGCCATCATTCTTAAAAAGGATAAACCGGTTTCAGCCGGACAGTTTTCCCTGCCGACGAAAACCCGCATCGACAGGCCTCTTGTTATTGGTGCCATGATCTTTGGTGCAGGCTGGGGTTTGTATGGTTATTGCCCTGGCCCTGCACTGGCTTCACTGGCAGGACTGGATATACATTCCTTTGTATTTGTTGCAGCCATGTTGACTGGTATGTTAGTCGCCAACCAGCTTAATAATCCATAACTGGTGCCAACTTTGCGTCAGGATCAAGCTCTTTAATCAAGGATTCAATTTCATCCCTGGTCGCTTTCAGTTCTGCCAATCCGCTTTTTTCTCCCTGCTCTGTAGCAATACTGATCTGCATGGAAACTTCTTCCCTGAGCCTGTATAAATTCATCGTCAGTATGTGTTTTTCTGCCTGAAACTGAATTCTTTGTTCATTCATAAGCATCCGTTCTTCATCTGTGATTTCAGAAAAATCGGCAGGCAAGATTCTGGGCGCTTCGGCTCTTCTGGTACGGTAGTTTGCCAATTCTGTTTTGACGTGCACCACCTGATTCTGTAATAGCTCCGCATGGCTTTTTGCAGGGCGGCCAGATTTTTGCTCACACGCTGTTAATGCCAAAGACATCATCAATAAGCTGATTAAAATTCGCATATACCTTCCCTCTGTGTTTCAGGTTTGAAAGTTCCTGTATATAAAAAAAGAGCCGCATTTGCGACTCTTTTTTAAAATTGACTTCAACTGGTTCTAACTCTATCGGGTGCTAGCCAAACTGATGCATGGTGTTGTCTTTCCCTGCTGCCTTCAGTGCAGCCTCTCCAGAGAAGTATTCCTTGTGATCATCACCCATATCTGAACCCGCCATATTTTGATGTTTAACGCAGGCAATACCCTGACGGATTTCCTGACGTTGAACATTTTTGACATAGCCCAGCATGCCTTGTGCACCAAAATACTCTTTTGCCAGATTATCGGTTGACAGTGCCGCTGTGTGATAAGTAGGCAAGGTAATCAAATGATGGAAAATACCTGCTTCACGCGCTGCATCGGCCTGAAAAGTTTGAATACGGCGATCTGCCTCAACGCCCAAATCAGTGCTGTCATATTCTGCGCTCATTAAATTATCACGTTTGTAAGCCGATACATCCTTGCCTTGTTGTTGCCAGGCATCGAATACCTGTTGGCGGAAATTCAAGGTCCAGTTGAATGAAGGGCTGTTGTTGTAAACCAGTTTGGCATTTGGAATCACTTTACGGATTTCATTCACCATGCCACCAATCTGACCCACATGAGGTTTTTCGGTTTCAATCCAGAGCAAATCTGCACCATTTTGCAGGGAAGTAATACAGTCGAGCACGCAACGTGCTTCACCTGTTCCCTTTTTGAACTGGAACAAATTGCTGGGTAAACGCCTGGGTCGCAATAATTTGCCACCACGGTTAATCACTACGTCACCGTTATTCATGTTCTGTGGAGAGACTTCTTCACAATCCAGGAAAGCATTGTACTGGTCACCCAAATCGCCTGGCTTGTGGGTCACTGCGATTTGCTTGGTTAAACCTGCGCCCAAAGAATCGGTACGCGCAACAATCACACCGTTATCAACGCCCAGTTCGAGGAAGGCATAACGAACCGCACGAATCTTCGCAAGAAAATCTTCATGTGGAACGGTTACCTTACCGTCCTGATGACCACATTGTTTTTCGTCAGATACCTGATTTTCAATCTGGATACAACAAGCACCCGCTTCAATCATTTTCTTGGCCAGCAAATAAGTCGCTTCGGCATTACCAAAACCCGCATCAATGTCGGCAATAATAGGCACAACATGGGTCTGGAAATTATCAATCTTTGCCTGTATTTCTTTTTCCTGTGCAGCATTTCCCGCTTCACGTGCTGCATCCAGTGCACGAAACAAGCCACCCAACTCTCTCGCATCTGCTTGTCTCAGGAAGGTATAAAGCTCTTCAATCAAAGCGGCTACCGAAGTTTTCTCGTGCATGCTTTGATCAGGCAAAGGACCAAAGTCAGAGCGTAATGCTGCAACCATCCAGCCTGAAAGGTAGAGGTAACGTCGGTCTGTACTATTGAAATGCTTTTTGATGGAAATCATTTTTTGCTGACCGATAAAACCATGCCAGCAACCGAGTGACTGTGTGTACTGAGCGCTATCCGCATCATAACGTGCCATGTCTTTACGCATGATGTCAGCCGTGTATCGCGCAATATCCAGCCCTGTTTTAAAACGATTTTGAATACGCATACGTGCTGCATATTCAGGATTAATAGCATCCCAGGTTTTGTTCGCACGGACAGTAGAAGTCAGCGCAGCAATTTCTGATTGGTAATTAGACATAACGATCTACCTGCAAAAGAGATGAAAACAAAATGCCGCAATGGCATTCACTGGCGGGCATACTAGGGAATCAGACTTAATAAATACAATTTATAAGTGTTATTGTGGGTATGACGAAAGTGAATAATCCTTTCAGAAATTTTTTAGCGCTGGGGAAGCGCTCGTGTTCTTCCATTTTTATCAATCGCTACAAATGTGAGCTGCCCATCGGTCACTTTTCTCATGTCATAAGAACCGGCTTCACTCGCCCACACAGCCACATGGACTTGCAGCGAGCTACGCCCGATATTGATGAAATCACAATAAAAACTCACGGTACTGCCGAGTTTGACAGGTGCCAAAAAAGACATGGATTCAATCGACACCGTAGCAACCCGCCCCAAGGCTCGCCGTTCGGCAAAGAGTGAACCTGCAAGATCGGCCTGCGAAACAATCCACCCTGCGTAAATATCGCCCATGGTGTTTGCATCATTCGCAGAAGCAATAATTTTCAGACAAAGCTCTCCATGCGGAGCAGATGTATCACTGGATTTATTCATGGAGCTGTCCCTCTTCGATTGTCTACTTTAATACAGCAGGTAACCAGGTAGCAATGGCAGGAAAACCTGCAACCAGACCCAGAGTTAACAACTGAATGATAATAAAAGGCACGGCACCCATATAAATTTGCCGTGTGTCCAGTTCAGGTGGTGCCACGCCTCTCAAATAAAACAAGGCAAAACCAAAAGGCGGAGTCAGAAATGAAGTCTGCAAATTGATTGCAATCATGATACCCAGCCACACAGGATCAACACCCATCATCAGTAAAATCGGTGCCACAATAGGAATCACCACAAAGGTTATTTCTATAAAATCGAGAATGAATCCCAAAAGAAAAATAACCAGCATAACCAGCAGACAGGCCGTAAAAACACCACCGGGCATCGATTCAAAAAACTCGCGAATAATTTCATCACCACCATAGGCTCTGAAAACAATGGAAAACAGGGCTGCACCTATCAGTATCATAAACACCATGCTGGTCACCTGACCGGCAGATTGCAGAATATCTTTAAGCACAGGAAACGAGAGTTGTCGTTTGAGCAAGGCCAAAAACAAGGCACCACAAGCGCCGACAGAAGCGGCCTCTGTTGGCGTGGCAAAACCACCAATAATGGAACCTAACACCAGTACAATCAGCACCAAGGGCGGCAAAAGGCTTTTAATAACATCTGGCCACAAGGGATCATCTTCATCGTCAGCCTGAATCACTGGTGCATCCTGCGGTCTTAGCCAGGCATAAAGCACAATGTAGACAAGATACAGAACAACCAGCAGCAGCCCTGGCAAAAAAGCACCCAGAAACAAATCACCCACCGACACCGTTTTTGGTGTAAAACTTCCCATATTTAACTGCGCCTGTTGGTAAGCGCTGGATAAAACATCCGCTAACAAAATCAAAACAATGGAGGGTGGAATAATTTGCCCGAGCGTACCGGTTGCACAAATCACACCCGCTGCAAATTCCGGTTTATAAGAACGCTTCAACATGGTAGGCAAAGACATCAAGCCCATGGTCACAACGGTTGCACCAACAATGCCTGTGCTGGCTGCCAATAGCGCTCCCACCAGCGTCACTGAAATGGCCAATCCACCACGAAATCTTCCAAACAGTTTGGTCATGGTTTCCAATAAATCTTCTGCTATGCGAGAGCGTTCAAGAACCACGCCCATAAACACAAACAAGGGCACAGCAATCAGTGTCTGGTTGGTTAAAATACCGAACACACGGCTTGGAAAAGCACTTAAAAAACTCACATCAAAAACATCAAACAGCACACCAAATCCTGCAAAAGCCAGCGCAGTTCCAGCCAGAGAAAAAGCAACCGGATACCCTAACATCAACACCATGCAGACAGAGAGAAACAGAAGAAAAGGTATAAACTCCACTACATCACTCCCTGATTGTCAGTTTTATCAGATGCCTTGAATCTGTTTTGCAGCATCAGAATATTTTTCAGAATTTCAGTCGCCGCTTGCACAAGCAAAATAATCGCCAATACAAGAATCAAACTTTTAAGCAGAAAAACTGCCGGAATACCTCCAGCATCTGCCGACTTTTCTGCAATCGCCCACGAACGCTGAACATAAGGAAGTGAAATCCAGAAACTGAATATGCAAAAGGGAATCAATAAAAATACCGAACCGAAAATATCTACCCACGCTTTTTGTTTTTGATTCATGTTTTGATAAAAAATATCAACACGAACATGACCATTTTTTTGCAAGGTAAACGCAGCCATCAGAATAAACACGGTAGCGTGAAAGTAGGTGATGGATTCCTGCAGAGCGATGGAGCCGGTACTAAAAACATAGCGGATAACAACAATGGTAAAACTCACCAAAGTCATAATCAGTAACAAATAGCTCACGCTTTTTCCAAGCTGCTCACTGATTTTTTGTAACATGTCAAAAATGCGAATCAACATACATCAACTGAATTGATAGTGAAAAAATATGCCTGCGAAAATACACAGCCCAAACCAGTGATTATTTTTAAACGCCTTGAAACACTGAGCCTCATCTCTATCTTTAATCAACCATTGCTGATAGATAAAAAATAAAGTGCCCACTGCCAGTGCAGCATAAAAATATACGGATAACACCAGTTTTTGTGCCAGCAAAATCAGGCTGATGACAACACAAAGTTGTAACAGACCAATTATCCATTTATCAGCTTCGCCAAACAAAATCGCGGTCGATTTAATGCCTGCTTTCAAATCATCTTCCCGATCAACCATCGCATACATGGTGTCGTAGGCAATCGTCCAGAAAACTGTCGCCGTGTAAATTAACCATGCTTCATCAGTCACTTTTTCCTGCAAGGCACTAAACGCCATCGGTACCGACCACGCAAACGCGCAACCCAATACCACCTGCGGCAAATGCGTGTAACGCTTCATAAAAGGATAAATACTTGCAATAACCAGCGCTCCCATCGACCAATACACCGTGAGCATGTTGACCTGCAAAACCAGAATGAAGGCAACTACGGTCAAACCTGCTGCACAAGCCAACGCTTCCCAGGCACGCATACGCCCTGTCACCAAAGGTCGTTGTTGTGTTCGTTTTACCCTGCCGTCAAAATGGCGATCTGCAAAATCATTGATGGCACAGCCTGCACAACGCATCAAAACCACACCTGCAAAAAATATCGCACACAGGCGCATGCCCGGCTGGCCATCACCTGCAATCCACAAAGCCCACGCAGTTGGCCAAAGTAATAACAGAATGCCAATCGGCTTATCGAGCCGAACCAGTTCCACAAAATCCCAAATATGCGGATGAAGTGTATCGACACGTTTCTTAATCACTGTCAGCAAGGGTGTTGAATTCATAGGCGCAGGAGTATAACGGCTAATCCGACAACACCGGACAATTTTCAAGAAAGATTTCAGCCACCAGCAAAGGTTTGTTGTGTAACAAAAACACCGAGCGCCTTCCCCAGCCTTTTGTCGATTCAGGCAGTGGCTGAAATTTCGGTAGCTGCGCCAAATGAACTTCACAGATTTCAAACATCGCTCTGCCAAGGCTTGGGTCCCTGAACAACACCGCACCCAAAGGTTTGGTACCCAAACTGGCGAGGTAGCGGGTTTTTCCACGCAAGGTCGATAACGGAATCACGCTGCGCGCCAGCACCCACACTTCACCTTTGCCGCAAAGCTTCACCGAACGCAGCAAGGCGAGCTGGCGATTCTTCAA
The DNA here is from genome assembly GCA_964557005.1 of uncultured Pseudomonadales bacterium. Lineage (GTDB taxonomy): Bacteria > Pseudomonadota > Gammaproteobacteria > Pseudomonadales > JBECKS01 > JBECKS01. Next base: position 138,876 of record CAZKYI010000002.1, on the reverse strand, counting down.
ACCCAGTCGCCGCCATTCGCTGAACTCAGGGCGCTGAAATCCCTGACTGACTATTTGTACTTCAAACTCGCCCTGACTTTTTCTGATGAGGCGTTGGGTGAGTGAATTCTTGTCGAGAATATCGCGCTTGCGATTTTCAGGCAGGCTCGCAAGCGTTTGTGGGAACAGCCCCTTCCATAACGCATCGCCTGCAGCACCACGCCTGAATACTTTGTCAATCTTGATGCGTGAATTGCGTCGCGCCTTTGCATTCAGGTAGGTCGGTGAAAAACGGTTGCTGGAATTCATGCAATTAGACTATTGCTTTTTGGCGGGCTATCCGTACTTTATAGCACTCTCAAAATCAGAGGTAAATTACATGAGTAAGTGGGAATGTATTATTTGCGGCTACATTTATGATGAAGCCTTGGGTGATCCGGACAGCGGCATCGCACCTGGCACCAAGTGGGCTGATGTCCCTGACGACTGGTATTGTCCGGATTGTGGCGTAGGGAAAGAAGATTTCGAAATGATCAAAATTTCCTGAACACTCGCCGCCTCTCAAGAGCCTCGCCTTACGAGGCTCTTTTTTTCCCAGCCACATTTTAGAAATTCAGCAGAGAACTCCCCATGAAGCCTCTCGTCATTATTGGAACCGGTTTGGCAGGCTACAACCTGGCAAAGGAATTCAGAAAGCATAATCAGGAGCGTGCGCTCATCATGCTCACCACCGATGATGGACATAACTATTCCAAACCCATGCTTTCCACTGGCTTCACCAAAGAAAAAACAGCGGCTGAATTATCGATGGGAACAGCGGAACAAATGGCTGAACAACTGAATGCAGACATCAGAACTTTCTGTGAAGTGTCTGCCGTTGATACCACTAACAAGGTGATTACTGCGAATGGCGAAACCATCGAATATGGTGATTTGGTCTTTGCCCAGGGTGCTGCTGTTTTTCGCCCGCCGATGGAAGGCGATGCGCTCGATCAAGTGTATAGCGTGAATGATTTGCTCGATTACGCAAAATTCCGCGAAGCCTTGCAAGGTAAAAAGAAAGTATTGGTGATTGGTGCGGGGTTAATTGGCTGTGAATTTGCCAATGATTTGAGCAATGGCGGTTTTCAGGTGGAAGTGATTGATCCCGTTGAACGTCCCTTGCAAATCCTGATTCCTGAGCAAGCTTCGGCAGCCGTTAAGGCAGGGCTTGAAAGTCTGGGTGTAAAATTTCATTTTGGTGTTTCTGCCAAAGCAGTTCACAAAAGTGCCCAGGGTGTTGCGCTTGAATTATCCAATGGCGAAACTCTGGAAGGCGATATTGTATTGTCAGCCGTTGGTTTGCGCCCAAGAATTGCGCTTGCGAAAGCTGCGGGCATTGAAGTCAATCGCGGTATCAAAACCAATCGCTTGCTTGAAACCAGTGCTGATCATGTTTATGCACTAGGCGACTGCGCAGAAGTCGAAGGTCATGTGTTGTTATTTGTTCTGCCTTTAATGGCCTGTGCCAGAGCACTTGGGAAGACCCTTGCTGGCGAACCCACTGAAATCAGCTACCCACCCATGCCTGTTGCAATCAAAACGCCTGTGTGTCCTGTGGTTACTGCACCTCCCGCACCCAATACCGCTGGTTCGTGGCACGAACAAGTGGACGGTGCCAACGTACTCGCAAAGTTTACCAATGGTTCAGGCCAGTTATTGGGGTTTGCTCTCACAGGAGAAGCAACCAAACAGAAAATGGCACTGCAAAAGGAATTACCCCCCATTCTTGAGTAGATGAGTAAAAAGAGCGCTTATGTGGTTTGGACTTTTTCTCTGGTTGGTTTTTTGGCGGCTCAGATTGCGCCTGTTATGGTTGTCGTTTACAAAACCACACATTTTTCAGGAACTGGCCAAGGAAGCCTTCGCCTTGCAAATCCAGACTTTACAAAACGACATCGTCAGATATTTCATTCTTGTTGATGGAAAATTACGCAGCAAGGCACAACCTTTAGACAGCAGCGTGAACCTGCCGAGCATGATTGTCAGCTTCACCCACCCCAAAGAAGCGCTCGAAATAACTTTTGCACTCAAAAAAGAAAAGCATCTACTGTTCAATTTTATTCAGGATAAAAAAATTCTCATCGAAGGCGATTTCAATTTGATTCAGGTTGCCATGTCCATAAAGGAAAAACTGGATCAAGCCGCGTGATGCACGCCAAAGTTTTCAATGGCCTCTTGCTGGTACTTTTAATTGGTCTGTCCATCAACGGTAAACTGTTTGCTGCAACACTGGACGATGCCTTGTTGGAAAACAGTGGTTTAAATACCGCACTTTTTCTCGCACCTGTTTTTATCGAAAGCGAAACACAAAAATTGCATCAGAAAAAATTCAAGCTGTCTCGAGCTGAAATCAAATTGATACAACAAAAACTGCTGGCAAGATTTCATACTCAGGAATTGACAACACAGTTGGAAACCGCTTTAAACACAACAACACAAAACGACCAAACCTTCGCACAAGCTCGCCAAAGTTTGAATGCTTTCTACAACAGTGCACTTGCAACAGAACTACGGGGTTTATTAGAGAAAAGCATGCACGCCCAAAATGAACAGGCATTGCTTGATTACCACCACAAACTTGCAACAGAAACACCGCAAGCACATCGCCTGAGCATCGTACGAACCTGGAACGGTCTGAATCACTACAGTAACTGGCAAGCCATGCTGTTTGCCAACATACAGCAAGCCATTGCTAACGAACTCAACCCGCAACAGCAAAAACTCTACACACAAGCCACCGCGCAGGAGCACAAAGCCTTGCTTGCGCAGCATCAGGAAATTGTCATGCTCTACGCATTCAGGGCTGTTGCTGCTGAGAATTTCATTCCCTATTTCGATACGCTGGCACAACCCGCTCATCAGAATTTCCTTTTGACACTTGAAACCCTGTATCAATCGATACTGGAACAACGCACACAACTTGATATTCGCTTGTCATCTTCGGTAAATTAACCACAAATATTGAGCAAACCATTGAGGGAGCACACCATGATCAAGATTGATAACGAATTTACCGTCGCAGCTTCTTCCGAAGAAGTCTGGAATGTCATTACACAAGTTGACAAATACGGTGACTGGAACAGTTTCGTCAGTCAGTGTGAAACATCTCTGGTGGTGGGCGAGCCGATTAAAATGAAGGTTTACCTGTTTCCCTTTCCCATCTTTCAAAAAGAAACCATTCTCGAATATCAACCTGGCGTGATACTGAATTATGGCATCAGCCTGCCACTGGGTTTATTAAAAAGTTACCGCAAACATACCGTCAAAACAGTGAATGAAAACCAGTCGCTCTATCGCTCCGAATTTTGTCTCGATGGCCTGCTCTCTCCACTGGTTGGCTTGTTAATGGAATCACGTCTTAAACACGGCTTTGGAAAAATGGCTGAAGAAATGCGCTCAGAAATATTGCGCCGCAAAAACTGATGAAACGTCTATCCATTATCCTTGGTATTTTTTTGTTATCCGGCTTTCATGGCGTGCTTTTTGCTGTTACAGCTAATAGCAAAACCGAGGTGCTCAATGCCTTTCAGGAACTGAATCAGTCTCTCTATACCATCACAGCAACCCGCGATTACTGTACTGCACAGTTTGTCTCGCAGATTCAAAGAAACCATGAAGCCTTCGAGGAATGGGAATTTCAATACAGTTTCTTTCTTAACGAATACGATACCAATTACACCAAATGGAAATCGGGATTTTCAGCGGAAGTACAAAAACAGTTTCCCGTGCTTGAAGAAATTCTCAAACACAAGGCACGCCAAATGGTTGAAGCAGAATACGCCGAAGGTACACAAGACAAATGTTATAATTTCAAGCCCGCGCTTGGCAGACCAAGAAACAATCTGGAATTAACCTTTCAGAATCAGGTCAATCTGATTAGGCACCATGCCCTGAACAATTTCGACGATGCGCGTGGTGACATACAAACCCATGCGCTGTGCGGCTGGCAACAGCAGCACGCTTTATTTGTAGCTGAACAAAGAAATCTTGGTAAAGATGAAAAAACCCAAAAAGAAGCATTAAAAGCTTTCAGGAAAAAAAATACCGATAAGCAAAAAGCCAGTGCTTATGGCGATATGATTTCCGAGATTTACACAGCCAATTTGTTGGAAAAACAAAGTTTTTCTCTTTATCGTCTGAACCTGTGTGAAAGAGAACAGGCCAATATCCGTAATGTCAAATTCAAACCCGTGCTGCCCGCGCTGCTTGAATGTCAGAAAAATTCAACCACTGATACGGATTTATTAAGCCGCTGCATTTTTAACGCTCTGGAAGGCAAATGAAACAACATATCCTGCTCACCGAATGCCGTGATCAACCTGGCCTGATTGCAGGCATTACTCGTACCTGTTTTGAGCACGGCCTGAACGTGGTTAAAAACAGTGAATTTGTTGATTCACAAAGCCAAACCTTTTTCATGCGCACCGTGTTTCAAAGCACCGACAGTTTTAAAGCCGAAGCATTTTTGGCAGATCTCGACCACGTACTACCCGCAGGTGCCATACGTCGCATCGTCAATACCAACAGAAAAAAACTGATATTGCTAGCTACAAAAGAAGCGCACTGCCTGAGTGAATTGCTGATTAAAAATTATTATGGCGCGCTGGATGTGGATATTTGTGCAGTTATCAGTAACTACAACACACTTGAGCCACTGGTGAAAAAATTTGAAATGCCTTTTCACTTTATCGATCACCAGCATCTTGAAAGAGCAACCCACGAACAAAAATTGCTGGAATGTATTGCGCAGTATCCGGTTGATTATCTGGTTCTGGCAAAATATATGCGGATTTTATCGCCACATTTTGTTGCGCAATTTCCCAATCGCATTATTAACATTCACCATTCTTTCTTGCCCGCATTCGCAGGGGCGAAACCCTACCAGCAAGCGTTTGAACGGGGTGTAAAAATGATTGGTGCCACCGCACATTTTGTGAATCAGGAACTTGATCAGGGCCCCATCATTCAACAAGACGTGATTCACGTTAACCACAGCTACCAGCCAGATAAACTGGCCAGAGCAGGTCAGGAACTGGAAGAATCGGTGTTATTGAAAGCCTTGCAGCTTGTGATACGCGAAAAAGTTTTCGTGCACGGAAACCGCACGATTGTTTTTCCCTAGCCTGGCTTCAGTAAATGCCCGAAGCATTTACTAGGCAAGTTTTACGTTTTCAGCTTGAAGGCCTTTTTTGCCTTCTACTACTTTGAACTGAACGGCTTGACCTTCTTTCAAGGTTTTAAACCCTTCCATCTCAATAGCACTGAAGTGAACAAACACATCAGGGCCACCCTCTTGCTCTATAAATCCAAATCCTTTGGAGTCATTAAAAAACTTTACCTTACCGATTACTACTTGATCAGACATCGACTTAATTCCGTTAGTTATTATTGTAACGCCAAAGAAATTTGTTTCTCGCAAATCCTTTAGCTCGACTGATTATACGCACGCATTGGCAATATACAATAAGCCCCTAAATGCTGTTTTTGTACTATAAATAGTGTATTTTTACTCAACTTGCCATTTTTGACGCTATCGCCAAATAAGGACTTCATTATGTTCCATTTACCCGAATCAAGATTCACCGCCTTTGGTGTTCACCTGCTTGTGAGTGCAACTCTGTTTTGTTTGTTGTTCAGCTACACGTATTTTTTCCTGCTGCCGGGTTTTTTATTTTACGCAGAAGGCGGCCAACTGATTCTGTCGCTGATTGGCGGCATTGACGTTGTGCTTGGCCCCCTGGTAACGCTGATTATTTATAACAAGTACAAACGCGGCATGAAGTTTGATTTATGTGCCATTGCACTCATTCAAATCGGCGCTTTGTTATATGGTTTACATTCCATGTACACCGTAAGACCCTTGGCGGTTTTTTATGCGCAAGGCGAATTTCACATCGCCTATGCCACCACCTTTGCCGAGCCAACGTATAGTGATATTTCCAACATCAAGGCGCTTCACGCATTTAAAACACCCATCATTGCCATCGAATTACCCGAAGATCAAACAAGCCTTCAAGCCGTCACACTGACCCATATTCTCAATACGGGTGAAAGTTATTTTGCCCAGGAAGCCTTGTATAGCGCTTTTGAAAACGAGATTGCAAAACTGCGCGACCATGCCATGAGCCCGCAGCAGGCGGTAGACGAACGGATTATTGCGCAGGACTCTGCGCTTGCAAAACTGGATGCCAATCATTACGGCGTTTTCAGCTTTATCAGCAGTTTGAAATCGGGCTATATGGTGCTGAATCTGGAGAGCGGAAAATTTGTAGCGATTGCCCGCTAAATAGTCAGACGTTTGATGGAAGCACAGGATTGGCTTGTAAAAGCGCTTGCGTATACGGGTGTTGTGCGTGAAAAAAAATCTGCTCGCGCGAACCATATTCCACAATCTTGCCCTGATACATCACCGCCACCTCATCACACACATAATTCACCATCGCCAAATCGTGCGCGATAAATAACAGGCTTAACTGATTCTGCTCCTGAAGCGATTTTAGCAAGTTCACAATTTGTGCCTGAATCGAAACATCGAGCGCAGAAATCGGTTCATCACAAATCAAAAGCTTCGGTTTTTGAATCAAGGCTCTCGCAATGCCAATGCGCTGTAATTGCCCACCTGAAAATTCATGCGGGAAACGCCCGAGAAATTCAGGCCGCAAACCTACCTGCTCCAACTGCTCCTGAAGAAACAGACTTTGCGCCTGTTTCGATTTTTTCAAATAGGTCTGATTTCTATTTAACAGCAAGGGTTCTTCCAGTATTTGCCTTACCTGCATGCGTGGATTCAAGGAGGAATAAGGGTCTTGAAAAATCATTTGTATTTGCGTGTTAAAAAACAGGTAATCCTTTCGGGAAAACCTTGCAGGAAAAGGTTTGCCATTCCATACAATTTCGCCACTGCTCGCTGCCAACAAACCCACCAGCATTTTGCCTAAAGTGGATTTTCCCGAACCGCTCTCACCCACCAAACCGACAACCTGTTTTTCACCAATGCTCAGGCTCACATCATCTACGGCTTTCAGGCAGCCTTTGGAATGTTGAAACTGTTTATGCAGATGTCTGATTTCTAACATGGCGGTGTTCACGCAGGTAAGTGAGCAAGCCAGCAACGATTCCAATGTGCAGGCTGTTCAAACAAAGGCGGTTTTTCACGCGCACAAATGTGCATGGTTTTGTCGCAACGATCAGCAAAAGCACACACCGCAATAGGCTGTGATAAATCCGGTGGATGCCCTTCAATCACGTGTAATTTTTCGCGGTTTTTTTGTTTGGACAGTTTTGGCAAGGAAGCCAATAACGCTTGCGTGTAAGGATGCTGCGGTTGTTTGAATAAATCAGTTGCTTTGGCCACTTCGACTGCCTCACCCGCGTACATCACGATAATTCTGTCGGCAATTTGCGACACCAGTGCCAAATCATGGCTCACCAGAATCAAAGCCATTTGCCGCTGTTTTTGAATGTTTTTGATTAACTCGATAATTTGTTTTTGTATGCTCGCATCCAGCGCCGTTGTCGGTTCATCTGCCAGCAACACGCTTGGCTCGCCCGCCAGGGCGATGGCAATCATCACGCGCTGTAACATGCCGCCCGAAAATTCAAAAGGATATTGCGTAATTCTGCGTTCGGGTTCGCTGATTCCTGTTTCAATCAATAATTGCAACACCTGTTTTCGTGCTTGTTGTTGACTGATATTTTTGCGATTTTTCAAGGCCTCTGCGATTTGCGCGCCAATCGTCATGGTTGGATTGAGCGCACTCATGGCATCCTGAGAAATCATTGCGATTTCCTTGCCGCGAATGTTTCGCATATGTTGCTCGCTGAAATCGTGCAGCGCCTGTTGCTTGTAAATAATCTCGCCACTTCTGTGTGCGTGATTTCCATTCAAGTCTAACAAACTCATCAAGCTTGCTGACTTACCGCAGCCAGATTCTCCCACAATCGCCAGACACTCACCTTCTGCAAGAGAAAAACTCAAATCCCTCACCGCATGCACCGCGCAATTCTGATTTGTTCCCTGTTTAAACCACACATTGAGGTTGGACACAGACAGTATAGACATCACGCCACCTTCACATCCAAAGCGTCGCGCAAACCATCGCCGAGCAAATTAAATGCCAGCACGGTCAAGCCAATAAAACTGGCAGGGAAAATCAATTCATGCGGATGAAATAAAAAACTTTTTATACCTTCCTGACACATCGCACCCCAGCTCGGTGTCGGTGGCACAACACCCAGACCAATAAAGGAAAGAAAAGCTTCGGTGAGCATGACCGAGGGTATGGCAAAACTTAAACTCACCAACACCAGCGACAACACATTGGGCGTAAAATGTTTTGCAAGAATATACGTGGTGCTTGCGCCAGAAATTTTTGCTGCCAATACAAAATTTTGTTCGCGCAATACCAGTGCTTGCGCACGAATCAAACGCGCACTCGAAGGCCAGCTTAGTATAATCAGCGAAACAATCATCACACTGATTCCGCTTTCACCCGGGCCAAGCCCCGACCCCACCTTCAACAAAATCATAAACAGCAGGAAAGGCAGCGCGATAACAAAATCCGCAAAGCGCATTAACACATTATCCACCTTGCCACCCAGATAAGCCGATGCCGCGCCATAAACCGAACCAAAGGCAACAAATAACAGCGAGGCCATCAGCGCAATTAACAAAGAGGTTCTTCCGCCGTGCATCAGGCGTGACATCATGTCGCGCCCCAAATAATCAGTGCCCATCGGGTGGGCTGAAAGTTTAACTCTTTCCAGTTCATGCCCATCTACTTCGATGGAGGGTAAAGTCTGCCATACGCCCTCAGCGATTTTTTGTTGTGCCACATTTTTCCGTACCGCAATCACGGGTTCCACCTTGACGGTTTCATAAGAGGCGATTGAGCCATCGTGTTGCATCGCTGCAACCGAGTAATAATAAGCAATCGGTTCCAGACTGAGTTTGTCCTCAAAATACAAGCGCCCGGTATCATCAAGCGGCAAGCCCAAATCATGTGCACCACGTGGTGCATGTTCATGGCGAAAAATCTGGTAATACGCGGCGTGTGGCACCGCTGGCCAAAGCAGTTTGACCACTTCGGTATGCGCAAGCCCTGCGATGTGTAATTGGCTGACCTTCATCGGTATATCGCTTGGTGACACACTTTTTTGCGCATCAAACAACACTGCGGTTTTTGAAAGCGCGGGTGCCTGTGAAATCTGGCTTAAATCCTGTGCAGCGGGATCAAGCCGCCAGATTAAAGGCCCAATACCTGAAAACACCATCAAGCCAACAATCAAATACAGGGAGGCCATCGCGCGGTAATTGGCTCTGAGCTTTCTCCAAACCTGTTGCCAGTAACTCAGCGATGCTGCCAGCCCAAACTGTGGGGTTTGCGTTTTTTCAAGCGGAGAAAAATCGTCGTGCTTGAAAGTGTTGTCAGGGCGTATCGTATTCATGCCATTAAGCGCTCAAGCGAATACGTGGATCGATATAGCCGTACAGAATATCCACCAGCAACACCATCACCACCAGATAAGTGCCATAAAAAACGGTGGTACCCATAATCAGGGTGTAATCCAGTTGATGCACGGCTTCGACAAAATACTTACCCAAACCTGGAATGGCAAAGATGGATTCCACCACAAAACCACCTGTGGTAATTGCGGCAATGTTTGGCCCCAACACCGTGACCAAAGGCAAAATGGCATTTCGTAATTTGTGTTTTAGAAAAATATCCTGCTCTGAAAGCCCCTTTGCTTTTGCCGTTCTAATAAAGTGTGCCTGTTCTATTTCAAGCAAACTGGAACGCATCAAACGTGTGAGATAAGCCAGCGAACCCAAACCCAAAATCAGGGCAGGTAAAATCAAATGCCATACGCTGCCCCACCCTGCAATGGGAAATACTTTAATGCCCAGATATTGATTGAGTTTGAGCACCAGTAACTGGCTCAATGCAGCAAACACAAAACTTGGTACTGAAATCGTAATAACAACAAAGATAACCAGCACATAATCTGGCCAGCGATTTTTGTAATGTGCCGAGAACGCACCCAATACAATGGCACCCAAAGCCGAATACACCAGCGCAATCACACCCAGCAAGGCAGACACTGGAAAATGTTCGCGAATAATGTCATTCACACTGCGATTTTTTTGTGTGAAAGAAATACCAAAATCCCCCTTCATCATGTTGCCTAAATAAATCAGGTACTGCTGCGATAAAGGTTTATCGAGACCATATTTTTTTTCAAGATTTTTACGAATTTCTTCGCTGGTTGCCTTTTCGTCATTTAACGGATTTCCCGGAACCGCGTGCATGGTAAAAAAGGTGGCAGTGGCGATAAACCAGATCGTCAATAAACCGTAAAGCAGGCGTTTTAAAATGTATAAAGGCATAAAAAAATTTATTCTTCCGTTAGGTAAGCGTAACGAAAACTGGGATCACCCCCAAAAATTCTTCGCGCAACATTTTTAATTTGCGGATGCTCGACATACACCACCCCCCGTTCAAACTTTGGCAACACCACTGCATCTTCGTGAAGAATCCGCTGCATTTGCGCAAATGCGTGCATACGAATTTTCGTGTCGGTGTGATTCATGGCCTGCTCTACCCAATAATCGTAATGTGGATTGTGGTATTTACCGTGATTATTGTTGTTTTTGGAGTAAAACAAATCTCCAAAAGTTGAAGGATCATTGTAGTCCGGCCCCCACCCTGCCAACACCATATCAAACTGACCCTCAGACATTTTCGCCAGTCTTTGTTTGAAAATTTGTTTATCGATGCGAATGTCCAAACCGAGCTTGTCCTTGAAAACCGATTGCAAGTATTCCGCTTCTTTATTGGCGACGGGGCTGTCACTGCTTAATAAAACCAGAGGCGGAAATTTTTTTAACTTCAATTCCTGTTTCGCCTTTTCCAAAAAGCTTTGTGCCAATTCAATATCGATGCTGTGAACAGGTGGCGGATTTTCCTGTAAAAACTTTTCCTGCTCACCCTGTAACCAACTTGGAAACAGACTGTTTGCTACTTTGTTCCCTGGCAGCGCAATCACTTTATATACCAGCTCTTCATTATCAATCGCATGCTGTAGCGCTTTTCTGAAATGTTTGTTTGAGGTAATTCTTTCCTCGCGATGATTCAACTCCAGATAAAACAGTGCGCCCACATTAAATTTTTTAATCTGCATGTGTTCCTGCAATGCCAGTTTGATGGTGTCGGTATCGAGACCGGAACTGATAATTTCATCATTTCTGAACAAATTAAAAATCACATTCGGATCCGCACTGATATACGGAACCTTGATGGTGTTAATTTGAATGGCTTCGGCATTCCAGAACCGTGGATTTTTTTCCATTAACAACGAAGCGCCATGTACCCATTGTTTTAATACATAGGGGCCGTTAAACACCATGTATTCAACATCTGAAAAATATTTATTTTTGAAACGGCTGTAGATGTCTTCCCTAACCGGAAGATAACTGACAAAAGTGGTGAGATTTAAAAAGTAGGCGCAAGGGCGTTCAAACTCGACATACAATTCATAATCGTTAATCGCTTTTACACCTAAAGTTTCAGGCGGCAATTTACCTGCTGTGATTCGCTCGGCATTTTTAATCGGCGATAAAATAAATGAATAACGCGAAGCGGTTTCAGGATTGACTACGGTACGCCACGCAAACACAAAATCGTGTGCAGTGACGGCTACACCATCCGACCACAGCGCGTTTTCGCGCAAAAAAAATCTCGCGCCTTTTTCATCAAAAGCCCAACTTTTTGCGATGCCAGGAATAAGCTGGCCGTCCTTATCATAGGCAAGCAAACCTTCCATCAGGTGTTCAATCACAAAGAAGCTCACCTGATCGGTTGAGCGCATGCTGTTCAAATCGGGCGGCTCTGCTGTCAGGGCAATCTGAATGGCTTTTTTATCCACATCAATCGCTGCGGCATGGGTCAATGCCACCATGCCCCACACAAGCAGGCCAAAAAGCAGTTGGTTAAATCGCAACGCGCTTCTGGACATAGGAAATCCGTGATAAAAACCGTGTATTTTGTGTGTCTGACTAGAATTAACTATTGCACCAAAATCTTCTCTTTTTAGCCTTTACAAGGTATGGCTTTTTAAAAAAAGCTCTATTATGATGCGGCGTGTGGGTTCGGATGAGCCTGCATATACACTAACTAGTTAAACTTTAATACGTATTAAGGGGAATAAAAATGAAAAAATTGCATTTAGCTATGGCTATCGCTGCTTCAGTTTCTGTCGCCGCTATTGCTCAAGCAGAAGATTATCAAATCGAAGGCGGATTGAGCTACACCAGCTTTGATTATGATATTGCTGGAAGTGACTCATCAATCGGTTTGGATGGTCGCTATCACATTGAAACCGTAAGCACCAGCGGTGTGGTTTTGAATGAAGCAGCATTCGTTGGTCGTAACAGCAACGTTCATGTTTCTTACGAAACTCAAGATAAAATGGATACCGATACTGTAACTATTGGCGTTGAGTGGTGGTTCGAAGACATCTATGTTTCTGCTGACAACACCAGCATTGACGTTGGTGGCGTTGATGGCAGCAACACTTACATCAACCTGGGTTATATGGTTGGTGAAAAAACTTTGGCTGCTCTGATTTATGTAACTGGTGACATCCCTGAAGATGGTATGGGTCTGCGTGTTAAACACGTTGGCGAATTCGGTGGTAAAACCGTAAACTTGGAAGCACAATACGCGGATGTTGATGGTGAATCAGAATTCGTAATCAGTGGCGATTACTATTTCTCTGACACACTTAGCGCAGGTTTGAGCGTTGCTGACGGTGACGTTAATCTTGCTGCTGCTGCTCTAAGAGCTGATGGTACAACTACTGTTTCTGTGAAGAACTTCTTCACTCCGAAAATCAGTGGTGAGCTTGATTATGCAGTAACTGGTGATGACTCTGCTATCACTCTGCGCGCTGCAATGCGTTTCTAAGATTCTCCTTAGACACACTATAAAAAAGGGCGCCTCGAGCGCCCTTTTTTTGCTCTGATTTTATGATGATCCCTCTATCACAAATTTCACTAATTTCAATCGGAATTTTCTGGACCTGCTGCTACCTGCTCATTATTCGTCAGGCACACAAGGACAAGGTTTTTGCCATGCCGGTGGTGGCTTGTTTTGGCAATCTTGCCTGGGAGACCTACTATTTATTCTTTGAACCGTGGAATCCTACGTTTCTTGTGGTTAATTGCTTCTGGTTTGCGCTTGACCTGATTATTCTGTATCAGGTATTCAAATACGCACCCAGGGAATTCAGCGGTATTACCGTCGAAAAGCTTTACAGTATTTTTATTTTTGCGCTTCTGCTCGCTTTTTTTATTAACCATTTTGCCTTTAAAGCCAATCTGGTTGTTGTCACTTCCGCCTTTGTGCAGAATTTTTTAATGTCTGCATTATTTATTTCGATGCTGATATTACGAGGAAACAGCCGAGGTCAGAATATCTATATTGCATTAACCAAGATGTTGGGCACGCTGTTGGTGGCTATCCAATTTCACTTCATTCAGAAAAGCAGCCTGAATAATCACTTATTGCACTTTTTATACGTCAGCGTGTTTTTGATGGATTTGTTGTATATCGTGTTGCTTTACCAACAACTTAAAAAAGAGCGTATCAATCCCTGGTTTAAAATCTAGTTGGCTTGTTGATTAAATCTCTGTTCAAGCCTGGGCGCAGTATTGATGTGGGAAATAATACTGACAATCTTCGGTGCGCCTTTTTTAAGCTGAAACAACATTTGTGTTTCAACGGAATAGCCTTTCTCTGACTGAAACTTGCTCCCTTCCTTGAGGCTCAGGGTATATTTTAACAAGGCCTGTGTGTTGTCATTATAGTATTCAATATCGGGAGGCTGTCTTTCCAATTGATCAAGAATCTGGGCATGTTGAAAAAGCTCACCGTCCAGTATGTCCTGTCGGGTGTATTGCAAGGCATGTTTTTTATCGAACTCGCGCGTGTGAATGGTAAATGTTGCTTCCTCTGCAAGATGCTTGTTAAAAAAAGCTGTGTCTTTTTTAGCATAGGCCTGCTCAAACGCATTCATTGTTTTCAACACATACGCATCATTCAATACACTGTCTGCAAAAGATGTAACGGCATAACAACATAATGCTATCGCCAGAAAAATATTTTTTACCACGCTTCGCCCCCTGCACAGGTTGCGTTATAGCCAGCACCACTTTTAAAGTAACAATTTTTGGCTTTGGGATTGTAATAGTAGGTGCCATCATTTCTTGCTTCAGAAGCAGGATTTGGCGTTGCAGATAACAGGTAATTGCGTCCGTTCTCGAGAATCTGCACGTTCAGATTAAAATGCGGTACACCACCAACCCCGTTGCCCGAAGTTGTTTTATAAACGCTCGCAGCGGTTGCGTTGCTATAGGACATTTTGCCCTGACGATAGATTTCCATATTCGCAGCAAAACTGGTCAAATCGCCCTGCACAACGCTGGCGCGGCCGCGACGCAGGTAGTCCTGATAACTGGGAATACCCACCGCTGCCAAAATGCCAATAATGGCTACAACAATCATTAACTCAATTAAACTGAAACCCAGCATTTTTTTATAAAAAATCATGGTGCTCTCCTGAAATCTTCTGAAACGATTGATATAGCGATTATGCTACAACCTGTTTTCAATTTTAATCGCTCCTGAAAACAAAAGCCGCAGAGTAAACACTGTGCGGCTCTGGTTGGTTCAGGGTTTGTCGAACTTAAAATTTACCCACATTTGCCGGTGTGGTGGTTGAAGACCAGGCACCTCTATCGAGATCCCTGCTTGCGCAATCATTCAGGCGGCAAAAATTCCCTGGCTCATCTGGCATATTAATCACGGTTTTATCAATCAATATCGATACGCCTTGGCCAGCGCCATCAACCGAGGCCCTGTCTATAATGGTAATACCGCCCGCCATACCAGGTGCAACATCATCGAGGAAGGCCTGACCGGAATCCATCGGTGCACCAAACAGATCGGCAGCCCCCTTGCCTGCAATATCGACAATGTAGAGCCTTGATTGCCCAATCACCGGCGTACAGGTATTGCTGCCTGTTTCTTTCTGGTTAAAGGTGGTGAAGAAGACGAAGCCATTAAAAATCAGCGCTTCACCAATGGTTTTTTCACCATAGCCCGCTTGGGCATAGTGAATCGCCCAGCCATCGACCTGATAAATCCCTGTGGGATTTTCCGGATCGCGTGACAAGCCACCAGCAGGTGTCAGAGTACCATTGGCATTGACGGTAATGGGCGTTAAACCTGCGGTGGTAATGGTGTGGGTTGGTGCGCTCGCTTCGACTGAACCAGCGCCGCGATCAAAGAACAGGTAGAAACGCTCCAACACAGTTTTATTGGTCGGGTTTTCACGATAGCCAGAGCCTACCGCAATCATCATATCAATCTCGCCAGTCTTGATGTTCTGGAAGCGTGCAATACTGGGCTGTTCATAGAACTTGCGATTGTTGACACCCGTACCGCCGATATTGGCAATCAGATGCTTGGTAAAGTCATTGCGCGCTGAGTTCATATCAAAGCGCAATACCCTGCCTTGTAAATCGACCGCGTAGAAGCTGTCGAAATAGATATCACCAGTGCGGTCATAGGTGGCAATGCTGCCAACAATGGAAGAATCCAGCGTATCGCCCGACCACCACAGCAGTTCACCGTTTTCAGCATCGAGCATATAAATCTGTCTACCCAAATCGTCGCCAACCGTTTCATGGCCTATGTTGTCATGACGTTTGTCGTGGCCACCGCCAAAAATCAATACGGTTTTTTCAGCGCCCTTCCAGAGGGTTTTACGCACACGTGGCACCGACCAGGTTTCACCGATGTTGTTATACGCAGCGTTAGTGGCCTTACCTTCAATGTCGGAATAGCCCACCGAAAACAACAATTTGGGCTTATTAGCGCCGCCATGATGCACGTCGGTGACGTTCAGACCGTACATCATGCGGCCACCTCGGCGCATACCGCCATAAAGATAGACGTGATCATTGCTGGCATTGATTTCAGAATCATCACCGCTTTCACGCCAGTACGCCCAGGTGGAATCCAGACCATAGGCATGGCCAAAGGGATCATTGTTCGGATCAACCACCGCGTTCTCTTCCAGCAGCGCGGCCATTCTCAGGGTTTCCTTGGGCACAAAGGCAAACAGCTCCTTGCCACCCCGATTGGCGAGGTTGGTGGCTGGACTTTTGGCGGAAGGCTCACCGGTATCAAAGGCATGTAAATAGCCTTCGTTGGTGCTCACATAGAGGGTGTTCACCGGCTTGCCAGCCTGTTTCACATAGCCCACCAGCGTGGGTGAAGAATGCAAGGGTGAACCCATGGCTTTTCTTGGATTATCGACCGTGCCACCTTGCAACCACTCAACAATCTGGGCGCGTCTCGCATTCACCTGTGCAGGTGGCAGGTCGCCCAGAAAGTTCATGCCCAAATCGGTCGCCGTCAAGCTATCACCATTGGTGCGAATATTGACCCCACCCGAAGCCAGATTTAAACCACGTGCTGATTTTGCACCGGAAGTGGTACCCAAAGAAGCACCATTGGCACCCTTATAGGTATAGATGTTGCGGGTGGCGGGATCAATTTTTCCCGCAGCGCCACCGACGGAAACAACCGGACCATCGATAACCTCACTCCACCAGCTTTGTGACTCATCCTGGAAATAGGTGCTGTCGAGGTTGATGGCTTCATTGCCATGAACATCTTTGATGCTACCCTCATTCAAACGATAGCGCTTGGCATTACCTGCCCAGTTTCTGCGCGTCGAAGGCTTAAACAGGGAGTAATACACTTCATCGAGCACCGAAAGACGGTTAAACGCACTCACCGACACACCGGGCACCGAAAGGCTCGCACCTGCATCACTGATAGAACCGATAATGCTTTCAAAGGCACTTGCGAGTTTGGTGGCATCGGTTGCGGGGTAATATTGACCATCACCATAATTGGCGAGGGTTTGCAGGTTACCGCCGGTAGAGCCACTGGCGATGGGGCCATAACCAATGGTATAGGTTCTGATGGCGCGTTTGCCATCGTCATTGGGCAGCACGATGGGGTCATACCAAACCGGACCTTCTTTCAAGCCTTCTGCAAGAGAGTTGCTGCAACCCCACACACCGCTACAGTTCTTGCCGGTGATGGCTTTAAAATCACCGGTATTGTTGCCCCATGCAGTGTCATCACCATCGGTGAGCAGCACCAGCGTGTTGGCCTGACACTTACCTACTTCATCGAGCGGGGAATCATAACTGCCCTTGCCCAACATATATTCAGCCGCTTCAACATAGGAACCCGCAATCGGTGTGCCGCCTTCAGGGATATAAGCACTGCTCATCAACTTGTCGAACAAACGCTTGCGATAGGTATCACCATTCTGGAAGGGTTTGGTCGCCGAAGCCTGAATAGTCAGCTCAGCCGCGCGCGTACCCAGATTATTCCAGTTATACGATTTTCCCTGCCCGCCACGATTGGTGGAGTTACCATTAGCGTCTTCCCAAGCATAGAATTTGGTACTGTTGATACCGGAAGCATTGATAATCAGCCCGATAGTGCCCTGATATTCCCAGGTTTCCTGCTGTAACAAGGGCAGAATAATCGAACTTAAATCAGGCGAGGTATAGGTCTGGCCAGAAGTCCATGCACCGGGAGTCCATGCAATGGTGGCACCCAGCGCACGATTATCGAGATCATAGGCATCATTTGAAAAAGGTTGCGCCAAGCCGTGCATCTTGTCACCTTCGTGAATCGCACGAATATAAATGGTGCCCGGATTATTATTATTATTCGCTGCCCTGAGTGTTAAACGGGCATCTTTCACATCTACACCTGTCGATACACCCTGATCATCTACCGCATTGGGCAGCCCGATAAAGCCAAAGCGCAACCCTGCCTTGTAACCATTCCCCATTTCAACGGTTGTACTCTCACGCACAATGCTGCCGTTGGGGGCTTGTTGCACATCATCACCGATGGCACCAACCTTGGTGTTAATGGTTTTTGAATAACAGCTCGCACCACCGGAATGAGTCCAGCTCACCTGGAGTTGTGGATCATAGCCGCCTTCTTCAGATTCCATCACAAAGGGATTCAGCCCGGTATACAGACCCAAAAGGAACGTGGGTGTGGTGCTGTCAATCATAAACACCAGGTCTTCACCACCACACCATTCAGGCTGATCCAGTTTGCTTTCAACCAGAGTCTTGACATCCAGCATCATATAAGAGCCTGAGTTAATCGAAGCCAGAAGCTTGGCAGGCTGGGTAAACCAGTCGCGGCCATTTTTGATATTGGTACCCGTTAAAGGTTGCGGGTTCATGGCTTGATCAACACGCACATTCAGGTTCTGGCTGGGTGCATTTGCACTTGCCCTCATACGGATGGAGGCACTGGTAATCTTGGCGCCCTTGGGAATTTTGACGCTGTTAAAGCGGAACGCAGCATTCTGCGCCTTAACCGCACCTGCCTGATTTTCAAAGAAGTTACCTCGGTTGTTCTGGGTAATTCTCAATTTGAAATTACCCGATTGCCCCGGGGCTTTTGTACCCATAACAATGGTGTACTCAGCACCATTCGTCAGGCTTATTGTGATAGAGGAGTTGATATTGCCGCCGCTAATGGTGGGATCCTGATATTGATCCTGATAATCACAGGTTTTGCCGCCCCAGGTATCAGTGGTGCAATTGACCTCAACCTGTCTGTGGCACTTGGTAGGCTGACCGCCACCGCCATAGGTCCAGCCATTCGGGCAGCTTGCTGTCGGTGCACTTGCATCATCATTGCTGGCATGCACCACGGTTCCGGCAGCATTGAGAATATACAAATACGGATCGGGGGTGGCGCCATTGCCTGTTCGCTCTAACCAGAATGTCTGGGAACTATTGCTGGTCGCTCTATATTTAACCACCTTGTTGCCAGCGGCATTACCTGCGTAGTCATAACTGCCGTT
This sequence comes from uncultured Pseudomonadales bacterium, assembly GCA_964557005.1. GTDB lineage: Bacteria > Pseudomonadota > Gammaproteobacteria > Pseudomonadales > JBECKS01 > JBECKS01. The sequence continues at coordinate 119,871 of CAZKYI010000002.1, read as the reverse complement.
ATTGGGGTTACTGTTCTGGCCACCAGAGCTTGTCCACTTGCCATTGATTTCACCCCCCAAACTGTTTGAACCGCCCGGATAAACAATCACGGGGAAACTCAAGGTATTCTCACCATCTCTGGCTGCCTCATTTTCAATCCACACCACATCCTGGCTGGTATTGACAGCCACACTGCCGTTGCCAGGTGGTGTATCGGTACTGCTGCTTTGAATCCACTTCAAGGGTTTGGATTCCATTTGCAAGATGCCCGATTTGTTGTTGGCATCATAGTTGAACAAACCGACATTGAAAGAGCCCTTCATGGCAGTGAGCTGATCGCGCAAGGCATTTTGCAACTGGAACATGCGATCATTAAAAATGTTGGTGGAATAATTGTCGTTATTCATGTTGAAGGCCATCGAACCTGAGGTATCGATAACAAACATCATCACCGGATCGCCGCCCTTGCCAAAATTAACCGCCTTGGTGTAAATATCAATATCGGCGGCGCTGGCAAGCTGCAAACTGGCGCTCGCAAAAACAAAGCTTGCCGTAATTAAAGCCAGCCTGCTATGAAAACGGGTTTTGAATTTGCCTAACAAGCTAGTAACTCTGGACATGGGAGCCTCCCGAACCGTTTCGGTTTGTGTGTGTATCGTTTTATTTTTTATTGTTTCGTTTTTGGTGTTCATAGCTAACGCCCTGTATGGGGGAGGCGCGTCAAGGAGTTTGATACTTTATGCTGCCACGCCTGCGTATTAACCACCGCCAAATCCGCCGCATCGATTTCGCAACGCGCGTCGGTGTATATCTGTATTATGTCGCCCCTATAGACTTCGGTATTAAAAGTATCAACACTGTCTTTTTCTGTTGAATTGCTTGAATCAGCCGGCCGCGAACGCATGGTGACCGCCATTTCGCCATACACAGTTAATTGCCCCGTTGGGCAGGCGGTTCCTGTCATCAACGTAAAACCACCATCGCCCAGGCAGTGTTTAACAACATCACCCTCATACGCTATTTTCAGGTGGTTTTGGCTGCCTTCCTTGTTGAGGGTGTTGCCATTGAAAGACTGGGTTTGAAAATTACGATACACCGCATTCAAACCCGATTCTGCCGCCATAAAGCAGGAGTTATAGGCAACCTCGGCAGCGCCCATACGTGCCTGTAACATGCCTTGCTTCATCGCGCTTAGCCCCATCAGGGTTACCACCACTAACAATAACAACACGGTGACCATCACTGCGCCGCTTTGTTTGTTTTTGTGTTGTTTCATGTGTCTGCTCATAGTGTCTCTGTTCACTGTGTGTCTATTGATTGTGTGTTCAAGCCAACCCTGTTCAGGGGCCTCTAGCCCCCTGTCTCAACCCGACGGTACGTACCGCCGTTTTCAGCGCTCGCCTTTCGTTCAAATTCACAAGGCTGGAGGTGCTAAAAAAATCCCCACCAACATAAGCATAAGGTGCCAGGCTGGATGGAGATGACAAAATATGGGTTTCCTCGGTGGCCACCACAATACTGAGGCGAAGCGCCTTAACCGGAATAAGCTGAGACGACTCACCATGAATGTCTGAGGTTTGCTGCAAAGCTGCCGCCAATTCATTACCGCGTACAAAGGCTGTAGGGACCATACATTGGGCTTCCGCATCCTTGGTGGTGATGTTGGGTAAACCGGTATCACACTTGCCGCTAGTGTAATCAATGCCATACCTCACCTTAAACGCCACCACATTACCGACAACGGCAACGGTTTTGCCCGAAGCCAGTGAATTGCACATCAGCGTTGAGGTGGCGGGGTCAACAAAATAGCGATGGGTTAAATGAGCCTCATTAGCAACCAGAGAACCCGTACAATCCAGCTCACCTAGACTCTTGCGATTCAGCACCAATGTGTCATACCGCGCAGAGGTTCCTGTAAGCTGGGGGTTGTCGAAGGGGGGGTATGACTCATAGATACCCGGCCAACCCGCCATGCGTATATCCTCGGTAATCAGTTCCAGCGCAAAAATGGCCTTTTCCTGTGCCTGGGAAATATTGCTTTGTATGCGCACAATTTTTTGATTGGTGGTAAACAGGGTATACATGCCGCCAATCACCACCAAACCGAGTGAGCCGGCAATCATCAGCTCAATCAGGCTGAACCCCTTGTGATACTTGCTGTGAAAACGTGTTCGATTAGCCATAACTAGAACCAGATCAGCCCTTGTAAAATATAACAATCCGTTAAACCGGAACCATCGGTGGCAAAACCGCAGGTGGCTGGATTGGCATCCTCCCAGGTCACCACAATGCAATCAAACTTGCTGCCTGGCCCACAGGCGCGATAACGCATATCACCATTGGGCAACATGGTGCTCGCCAGATATTTCATTTCGTAAATATCATATATCGCCCTGTAGTAAGGATCTTTGCATACAGATGCAGAGTTCATACAAGCTTCGTAAGAAAGCACAGCGTAGGATGGCGCATAATCATATTTAGAGGTCCAATAACCAGCGATTTCACCTCGGTAATAGCGTTTTGCGGTATTGTCCTGCGCATTCAACATCATGCGTTCCATCATTTCGGTTGCCAGATAAACCGCTATTGCGCGTTGACGACTTTCCTCGCTGATTTCTGCGGATTTAAGCTGCAAACCCGCAAACGCGATAACACCCACCGCACCCACCGCCATCGCGATAACCACTTCCAGCATGGTGAAACCCAATGTTTTTTTACGTGTTTTGAACATCATTTTCTGCCTCTGCCCCTAGTTCAACACGCAGTTAACCTGCTGCATTTCATTATTCACGCGCCTGACCACCGCGTTGCCCAACACCGTCATATCGATATTGGCGGCCTTACCGGTTTCTTTATTACAGATTTCAAACACCACATTGGCAGGCTGGGCGCGCCCCAGACGATCAAAGCGGATAAAGCCAATATCGGGATTCACCGCCACAGAGATTTTTGTATCTTTCGGAAAGGTATAATCGAGTTCTGATGGTGCTGCGATATTAGTGGGTTTGATCTGATAGCCTTTGCTCCAGTCGCCTTCGATAGGTACCAGCAAAAAGGTGCGTTTGTACCCCACCGCATGATTACGCGCAGCATGTACCCCTGAAACAAGGTCGTTCACCGTTGAAACCTGCGCACCGCGATTGAGGGTTTTCACAAACGCAGGCGCCGCAACATTCAACATAATTGCGGCAATACCAATCACCACCATCAGCTCCATCAGGGTGATGCCCCTGGCTCGATGCAGATTGACTGTGTGTTGCCCGATACGTGTCATTGGTAAATTCCGAAGGCTATTGCCCCATTTATCATGGTTTTACGATTTGGAATCTAACCACTCTGCAAGGTTCAGGCTAACACTGGGTGATGGGAGGTAGAATTTATTGACCGTCTGGCAAAAATTGTCAGCTTGAACCCACTTTTGTCATGCCCAAACATGACTTTCACCCTGAGCACGACTGCCTTTCCGAGTGTAGTCGAGGGATCTCTGAACAGATTCTTCGCCTTCGGCTCAGAATGACAGAAAGATATTTAATGCTGACTCTGGTTTTTGATGGATTGCACCTGGGTTAAAGGCAATTCCAGTGCCTGCGCAATTTGCGCTTCGGTGAGCAAACCTTGCTGTAAAAGCTTAAGCACTGCTTGTTTGATGCCTTCCATGTGGCCTTCTTGTAAACCCCGTTCCATACCTTCCTCAATACCTTCCATGCGGCCTTGTTTTCTCAATTCCTGGGTAATGTAATCATATTTGGTCATCATGGTGCTTAATTCCTCTGCATCGGCAATGTGTTCAAGGTTAATGTCCAATTGGTTGTGGTGCAAGTGACGCTGCGACCAGCGTTTAAGCACACGAAATACTCTTTCTGCATCCGGGTGTTGCACGGCTCTTTGAAACAAAAGCATCAGGCTATCAGTGATTTCCTGCGTAGTTCTCGCCTTTTCCAAAGCAAAGGCGCTGCTCAGTGGTTGATTGATTTGTTTTAGTTCATCAAAGCTGTAGCGTTGTTCATCGACCAGATAGTAATGGATTTGTGGCTGAAACTTTTTCAAAAACTCTGGCACAGGTTGTATCAGTTGCTGCATGTGCTGTGCGGCTGTCCAGCGGCGTATGCCGTTGTATAAGACAATGGGAAACACGGGCGGCAAACCATCTTTGAGTTTGATTTCCTTTTGCTTGAGTAACTGGTGATAAAACGAAGCACAGTAGTGCAACATGCGCAGTGGCATGGTTTTATCAATAGCGGATTGAAATTCGAGCAGAATATACAAATAAACAGTAACGGGTTTCTTACTGGCTTGCGGTTTCAGTTGTACCGACCACACCACATCTTCAATCTGTTCGTTAAACAGGGGGGTGATGTAATTGCCTGAATGTTGTTTCAGTGTGGTGTAATCGAGAATGTTACTCACCTCTGGTGGCGCGAAGCCTTCCATCAGTTGTTGAACCAGCTCTGGATAGCTGAATAGTTCCTTGTAGCCTGTATCGTGTTGTTTGCTCATGCTGGCCTCCTCGCTCACACTCCCTCAGAAAAATACTCATACCACGCCGCTCTGTAGAACCGGAATGCTGCCCCTTGCTGTGAAGGCACCACCACCAGCCAGCTTTGCAGGGCATAGTGCGGCATGCCCGCCTGAATCACGGTTAAACGCAGCACCCTTGTTGTAACGCCTTGTTCATCTGGCTGGACGGTTTCGCCGACAAACTCGACACAGTATTCAAAACCTTGCCAGCTTTTAAATGCGCCGTCCTGTGCATAGAGTTGTTCAGGCAGCGCCAGCTTTGTGGATAAGGACGAATACCAAAGCACTTGTTGCTGTTCGATACTGTGTGTTTGTAACTGTTGTTCAAGCAGGCGCTCGATGGCTTCAAGCGTGCTTTCAAATACATAGCGCTGCTGCTGATGGGCAATGGCATCGGCATGGCTTTGCGAAAAAATGCCGAGATTGTGTAAGGTGCTCACACAGGCGAGCGAAATTATGAGCAAAAAAATCATGCCTGTAATTAGCACCATGCCTTTTTGCGTGTGTGCGCCTTGTATTTGTTTGTCCACAGCTTTCAACGGTTAATTTCTCAGTGCAATATCAAACTGAAAATGTGCGCGTTGCTTGCGCACGGGGCTTGCTTCCAGAAAACGCACATCGGCAAGTTCAAACAGGCGTGGCGCATGATTCATGGCTTCTTCACATTCTGACATCAACAGCAAATCCACACTCACCGCATCGACCTTCGCCCAATCGTGCAAGGCGATTTCATGCGCGTGTTTTTTCTGGTCGGTAATCCAGTATTGAAACTGAAGCTGCTCGACACCGCTGGCGATTTCTTCTGCCATCATGTAGGAATCGTGATTGCTGTATTCGCGGTACAAAGCCGTGATCGGCACGCCATCACAGCTACGGCCTGTGTCGCGCACATAATAAATTCTGCTATGCACCTGAAACAGATTTTCTTTATTGCTTGCGCTGGAATTTAAGTGATTGCGGCTGTTGTCTTTATCTTTGGCCTTGAACAGTTTTGCCTGTTCAAGATTGGCACGCAGATATAATTGATGCTGTGCGCTGCTGCGTGTATCGACCTGTGCCACCTGCTGCAAAAACTTAATCATCAGCACATCGCTGGAAACCAGTTGCTTTTCCAGGCATAAAAAATCGCCTGTTCCACCATTCACGCCATAGAGTTTTGGAAACAGCATGTGTGCAAAACGCTCATCGCCGCCCTTGCACTGTGGCTGAAAAGTTTGATGGCTGGCGGTTCCACCAATGTCGTGTGGATTGAGAAAAGCGCTGTAGAAGCCCGCCCTGTGTAAATCGGTTGTTAGATTATTTTTAATAACCTGCGCGGTGTACTGCATGTCTAGCTGCTGTTGTGCGATACGATTCAATTTCACCGCACCGATGAGCACCTGTGCGCTTACCAACAGCAACACCAGCCCAAGGCTCAGGCTAATCATGATTTCCAGCAGGCTTATGCCTTTCATAAACTCAAACAATCCTTTTCCTGACGCGCACAATGCGCATAGGAATTCTGGCTACTCCAAAAAAACATCAGCATACCCGCATCTGTTTCGCTCAAATGGAATTGCACATCGGGCAAGTGATGATTCAATTCGGTTTGCCAATGTTGCTGCAAGGCCGAAGCAGGATTGGCCGCAGATGCCGAAACTAAAATTTCCTTATGTGAACTCGCCAGATACAGCGCTTTTGAACGCAGCACTGCATCACTTAACATATGATGCGCTTGCACTTGCATCTGAATGGCTGCCAGCAAGGCAAATGAAAAAAGCGAGAGCGCAATCATCAACTCCAGCAAACTGAAACCCTGCTGCATGTGCCGCATAAATCACCTTCCTTGTGCCTGAAAAAACGGCCAAGCTTAGAAGGATTTTTTAAAGATGCGAGTTCGCAACAGCGATTGATATTAAAAAGCTATTGCTTATTCGACAGTAACGCTTTTGGCAAGATTTCTCGGTTGATCGACATCGGTGCCTTTGATTAAAGCCACGTGATAGGCGAGCAGTTGCAAGGGAATGGTGTAAATAATCGGTGCGAGTAATTCAGGCGTTTTCGGTATCGGCAGAATGTGCAAATGCGGATTGACTTTGTGCTGTTGCGCAAGTTCTGCATCCATCAACACAAACAGTTCTCCACCACGCGCCGCCACTTCCTGCATGTTGGAATCGAGTTTTTCGTAGAGGGCATTGTCAGGTGCCAGTGCAATCACGGGCATATCCTTATCGACCAAAGCGAGTGGCCCGTGTTTAAGCTCACCCGCAGGATAGGCTTCGGCATGAATATAGGAAATTTCTTTCAGCTTTAATGCACCTTCAAGTGCCACCGGAAAATGCACGCCGCGCCCGACAAACAGGGCATGGTTTTTTTCGATAAAGCGTCTTGCGAGTTGTTCAATCGCTTTATTGAGCAATAACACTTGTTCCACCAATGCAGGCAGTTGTTTGAGTTGTGCAACGGCTGTTTGCGTTTGTGTTTGCGGCTGTTTGGCATTTGCCAATGCCAGCATAAAAATTAACAAGGCCACCAGTTGCGTGGTGAATGCCTTGGTTGAAGCAACGCCAATTTCGGCCCCTGCATTGGTCATAAAAGAAAAATCGCATTCGCGTACCAGCGAGCTGTTATACACATTACAAATGCACAGCGAAGCGAGAAATTTTTGTTTTTCATTTTTGAGTGCTGCGAGCGTATCGGCAGTTTCACCACTTTGAGAAATGCACAGCAGCAGTGTGTTTTCGGGAATCACTTTTTTGCGGTAACGATATTCACTCGCCACTTCGACATGACATGGCATGTTGGCGTGTTCTTCAAGCCAGTATTTTGCAATCATGCCAGCATGATAACTGGTGCCGCAGGCAACAATGTGAATGTTCTTTACCTGTTTAAAAATCGCTTCGGCATTCAAACCAAAACTGTTGACAAAAACTGTATGCTCGCCCAAACGTCCGTTCATGGTTGCAGCCAACGCCTTGGGCTGTTCAAAAATTTCCTTTTCCATGAAATGACGAAAGTTGCCTTTGTCTGCACTGTCCTGATCAAAACTGAATTCGCTTGCGCGCCTTTCAACGCTTTTTTGTGCTGCATCAAAAATGCTGACCTGCAAGCGTGTTAATAACGCGGTATCACCTTCTTCAAGATAAACAAAACGGTTGGTAACATTTTGAAGTGCGAGTGCATCGGAACCAATAAAATTTTCGCCAATGCCCAGACCAATCACCAGCGGGCTGCCTTGGCGAGCGCACACCAGTTCATCGGGATTATCTTGTGCTAACACCGCAATCGCGTAAGCGCCTTTGAGCTTTTTCAAACTGTGTTGCACGGCTTGCAACAGTGTGTGGCCTTGTTGATAAAAACCTGCAATTAAATGTGCAATCACTTCGCTGTCGGTATCGGAAACAAACACAGCACCTTGTGCAGATAATTCGCTTTTGAGTTCCTGATAATTTTCGATAATACCGTTGTGCACCAGTGCAATCTGATTAAAGCAATGCGGGTGTGCATTCACTTCATTCGGCACGCCATGCGTTGCCCAGCGCGTATGTGCAATGCCGGTTTTACCTGCGAGGGTTTGCTGGTTGACCGCTTCAATCAAAGCCTGCACCTTTCCTGCTTTTTTTACACACGCCAGTTTTGCTTGCGGATTGAGCACAGCCAAACCCGCTGAATCATAACCACGATATTCAAGGCGTTTTAATCCTTCGAGCAAGATGTCCTGTACATCGCGATTACTGATGGCTGCAACGATTCCACACATATTATTAACTCTGCAAACGCCTGGGGTTAAAACTCTAGACTGTTTTTATTTATGATTTATGAACGATTATTTTACAGGAAAATTTTGAAGCTTTTTTTCCCACCGTAAAGAGGAAGCCACGATTTCCTTTAAATCATCATATTCAGGTTGCCACGACAACACGCTTCTGATTTTTTGCGCTTCGGCAATCAATGCTGGCGGATCACCTGCGCGTCGCGCTTCTTCAACAATGGTGAGCTTGCCGCCATTGGCATTTTTCACTTCTGATAATACTTCCCGCACTGAATAGCCGTGCCCATAACCGCAATTGAGGGTGATGCTCTTGCCGCCTGCCACCAGATAGTCGAGTGCTTTTACATGTGCGCTGGCAAGGTCGTGCACATGAATGTAATCACGAATACCTGTGCCATCGGCGGTGGGATAATCGGTGCCGTAAATCGCCACCTGTTTTCTTTTTCCAACGGCTGCTTCCACCGCAACTTTAGTAAGCAAGGTCGCTTTCGCGGTGTTTTGGCCAATTTCACCTTCGGGATCACAGCCTGCGACATTAAAGTAACGCAGCACCACGTAGTTTAATGCTGTTGCTTCGGCCAAATCCCTGAGCATGATTTCGCTCATCAACTTTGAGGTACCGTAAGGATTGATGGGTTTTAACGGCGCGTTTTCATCGCACTTATCGTTTTCAGGAATACCGTAAACCGCAGCGGTAGACGAAAAAATAAATCGTTTCACTCCCGCGTTATGACAACACTCAAGCAAATTGCGCGTGTTGGCGGTGTTGTTTTTATAATACTTCAACGGATTCTCAACCGATTCCGGCACAATGGTGTGCGCTGCAAAATGTACCACGGTGTCTATCTGGTGTGTTTCAAGAATGTTGCTCACCAGTGCTTCGTCGCCAGTATCCCCCACATAAAGTTTGCCTGCCAAGACTGCGCTTTTAAAACCTGTGCTGAGGTTGTCCAACACAACAATGTTGTTATTGGTTTTTGCCAGTTGTTTGATGAAGTGGCTGCCGATATAGCCAGCGCCACCTGTCACAAGGATATTATGCGTCATGAGTTTTTTTATTTTTTTGAGGTCTTGTCCAGTTTTCAATTACCAACTGTTTTGCTCTGGCCAGAGTTAATTTATTGGCGGGGGTGTTTTTTGTGATGGTTGAACCTGCACCGATGTTACTGTTTTTACCAATGGTTACAGGTGCGACTAATGATGTGTTGGAACCAATAAACGCACCCTCTTCAATTCTGGTTTGATACTTGTTCACGCCATCATAATTGCAGGTGATGGTGCCTGCGCCGATGTTCACACTGTCGCCAATCTCCGCATCACCAATATAACTGAGGTGATTGGCTTTGCTGCCTTTCCCTAAAACGGATTTTTTGACTTCAACAAAATTGCCGACTCTGGCTTGCTCACCAATTTCAGAACCCGGGCGCAGCCGTGCAAAGGGGCCGATTACGGCATTTTTTTTCACGTGTACCCCTTCAAGATGACTCATCGCTTCAATCTGCACACCCGCTTCCAATACCACATTTTTTAACACGCAATTCGCACCAATATGGCAAGCCTGCCCAATGTGATTGTTACCTTCAAAAATAACATTCACATCGACTTCGACATCTTTTTCAAAAACGCTGCTGCCGCGAAAATCCACACGCGCCGGATCGGCAAAACTCACGCCTTGCGCCTTCATAAAAAAGTGCGCCAGATGAAGCTGGTATTCGCGTTCCAGTTCGGCCAGTTGTTCGCGCGAATTCACACCTTTGACTTCATAATCATGCGCAGCCTGTAGCGTATTCACCTCAACCCCGTGTTTGGCGGCAAGCTCGATTAAATCCGTCAGGTAATATTCTTTTTGCGCGTTGTGATTGCCGATTTCAGGTAAGGCTTTTTTCAAAAAACTTGCGGGAATGGCCATGATGCCCGTGTTGATTTCGCGGATTTCAAGTTCATCGGCACTGGCATCTTTATGTTCGACAATGCCCACCACTTTGCCATGTTGATTGTGCTTGATACGCCCATAGCCTGTGGGGTCATCCAGCACTTGCGTCACCAGCGCCATGTGTTTTTCACTGCACTGTGCAATCAGTGCTTGCAAGGTTTGCACGGAAATAAAAGGGACATCGCCTGCCAGCACCACCACCACATCGTCATTGCCGACATGCTCAAGTCCCAAACCCACCGCATGTGCGGTACCGAGTTGTTGTGCCTGATGTTGCCAGATGACTTCAAAAAAAGGTTCGGTCGCTGCTTTCAGCACTTCGGCCTGATAACCACAAATCACGATGGGCTTGCTGGCATTGAGCGCAGCACAAGTTTCCAGAATATGATGCAGCATCGGCTTGCCCGCAATTTTTGCCAGCACCTTGGGTTGCTCGGTGAGCATGCGCGTGCCCTGACCCGCTGCAAGAATGATGAATTGAATTGCCATGTGGATTGCCTGATGGTTCTTATATTTGTGTGCACGCCGTTTGATGGGTGCGACGTAATCTAACATATTTCTGTGTTAGCATGCCGCCAAAAATTGATTGCTGCCTTACCCCATGAATACACTGATTACCCCGATTATTCTTGCAGGCGGTTCTGGGACTCGCCTGTGGCCTGCGTCACGCAAACTCTTGCCCAAGCAATTCCTGAATCTAACCGATACCTCGCTGAGCCTGTTTCAGCAAACGGTATTACGTGCCAATGCGCTTGAAAATGTAGAAAGCCCGATTGTGGTATGCAACGAGGAGCATCGTTTTCTGGTAGCCGAGCAACTTCTGGAAATCGGTGTAAAAGCGCAGCATATTTTGCTTGAACCTTGCGCAAAAAATACCGCGCCCGCAATTACGCTGGCTGCCTTGCTGCATATGAATCCTGACGCAAACTTGCTGGTGTTACCTGCTGATCATTTACTGGAAGATATTTCTGTTTTTCAAAATGCAATTACGCAAGCACTGGCCTGTTCAAACAACGATTATTTATTCACCTTTGGTATTCAACCCACCCGCCCCGAAACAGGTTATGGGTATATTGAAACCGGAAAGCCGCTTGATGAGGGCTGTTTTGAGGTAGCGTGTTTTGTTGAAAAACCGGATAAACAACGCGCACAAGACTATATCGCAAGTGGACGTTTCTTATGGAACAGCGGGCAATTTCTTTTTCCAAAATCCTTGCTGCTAAATGAGTTAGCCAAATACCAACCGGAAATTGTTGAATTCTGCAAAAAAGCGCTTGCGCACATTTCCACCGATATTGATTTTTCGAGAGTGCCGCTGGATATTTTTTCAAGCTGCCCTGCGGTTTCGATTGATTACGCCTTAATGGAACACACGCAACACGCTGCGGTAGTCAAATTAAATACCGCATGGAGTGACATTGGTGCCTGGGATGCGCTGTGGGAAAACCGGCACAAGGACGAGCATAACAACGCCATAATGGGTGATGTGCTTGCTTACGATACCAGCAACAGTCTGGTTTATGCACAGCATCGACTGGTGGCTACACTGGGTATTCGCGATGCACTGATTGTGGAAACCAAAGATGCACTACTGGTTGCCGATAAAAATAAAGCTCAAGAGGTAAAGCACATTGTTGCCACGCTTGAGAACCAACAAAGAAAGGAATTGCACGAACATGCACGCACCTATCGCCCCTGGGGCTGGTATGAAAGTATTTGTACAGGCTCGCGCTTTCAGGTTAAGCGTATTTTAGTTAAATCCGGTGCCAGCCTTTCCTTACAAAAACATCAACACCGCGCGGAGCACTGGGTGATTGTGAAGGGCAAAGCAAAAGTCACCAACGGCAAGGAAGTGTGTTTTTTCGAGGAAGATCAATCCACTTATATTCCACTCGGCAATGTGCATCGTTTGGAAAATATGGAAAAGACGGATTTGGAAATCATCGAAATACAAACAGGCAATTATCTCGGCGAAGATGATATTGAGCGACTGGAAGATAATTACGGCAGAACGCTATCGTAATGTTCCAATAAATAAAGATAAGCCTGTGGCGTTTCAGGAAAAATCAGGTTTGGCGTGCCAGTATCACAATCAAAATTTTTCTTTTCTGTACGCCAGTCACCGTAATTTTCGCTCAAGTATTTATCGTAATCTCTGGCTCCCAAACACTGGCGACCATAAAAAGAATAGCTTTGCAGCTCAAAAACTTCATTCGACCACAAATGAATACCTGTGCCGTGAATACATTGATTTCCTTCACGGTAATGAATGAATACATCAATACTGATATAGCTGTGATGCAATAATTTTATGGTATAGGGATACTCACTGACTTTGATACTGTCTGCATTGTCGCTCAGGTAATAGCACAGTTCTTTCACATAAAAATGTTCGTTGTGTTCGAGCGTTTTCATAAAAAGATTGAAATCAAACTGTTGTGCAAAACATCCAATATCAATATCGTAATCGTGTCCTAAAAACTTCTGCTCACGAATCAAACCCAGAAAAGTACCGCTCACCAGAAAAAATCCTGCCTGCTGGTTTTTAAACAGCGCAGACAAATCATCAAGTGCTTTTATCGCATCAGTTTCTGAAACACTTCTTTTGACACTTTTCACCAAAGGTTTTTTTGTGGAAAAAATTTTAATTTTTTCGCGATAGCCGGTAAAAAAAATCGGGTATTGCTGCTGCCAAAATACATTGTCAGGCTTGTGCATCAAACCCGCCAGCACCAACCACGCTTTATCAATGCTTTCCTTGTCGCTGTTTTTTACAAAACGGCTGTCATACAGACAGCGACACGATTCTTCACTTAACACTTCACCAATACGAAAATTCAAGCCGAGTTCATTGATTTTCAAAAAACTGCGATTGACCAGCCACAGGGTGCTTTGTAATGCACGAAGAAAATCCCTGTTGAGAAAAAGCTGCGTAATATCCTTAATAACTGGCCAGGGGCTGCGAATAAGCAACAACACCATCGCTGTTGATATTGCCAGAAACCACGCTTTCAGTTTTGTTTTTTTATTAAAAATAACACCGGCAAAAAGGGCTTCCACATCAAGTTCCTGTGTTTAGAAGTTATCAATGATATTTTTAATAATGTTTTTGTATTCGCTTGTTGAAAGCTCTGGCGTTCTTTCCAGATAAACCACTTCGCAATATTGGCTCATTTCATCAAACTTGCCTTTCCAGTCATCACCCATCACCAGAACATCGGCATGATATTTCTGAATATATTCGCCTTTCAATTCCAGACTTTCTTCGAGAAACACCTGTGTGACACCTTTGATTTCTCCAACAATCGCCATACGGTGCTCTTGGGAGAAAATCGGGTACTTTTGCTTTTTGGCAAAATTCAAAGCATCGGACGATACGCCCACAATCAGTTCATCACCCAATTCTCTGGCTCTTTGTAAAATTCTTAAATGTCCAAAGTGAAATAAATCGAAGGTGCCAAAGGTAATCACTCTCTTCACTATTTGTGCCTCATTTTAAATTGCATTCCTTCGTACATGCTTTTTAATGGAAAACTTATTTTCATGGCTCGCTGTCGTTTAATATATGAAATTTCTCAGCATTGTAGCAATTCCAGATTTATCCTGTCCCTTCTTTTATGATTTTAAATTGGACTGAATGTATAAACAAACCCGCTATTTTTTCGATCTTGGCTCTACCTGTCTCATTCATTTTTGTCTATATAAAATGATGTTATAGTTCCAGTTCCTTAAACTGGTTTTCAAGGTACTACATGTTTCTCCGCTTTTGTCTTTTTCTGCTTAAATCATGTGCAAGATTGATTTATTTTTTTTTAAAGCTTTTGCCCGTCAAACAAAAAGTGGTACTAATCAGTCGTAAAAATACGGTCACTTCGATCGATTTTTCTTATCTTGAGCATGAAATAAAACGTCGTTTTCCCAATCTGGAAGTTGTTATTCTCAATCATAAGATGAATCATTGGTTTTTCTACCTGTATCGTATCTTGCAGCAGATGTACCATTTGGCAACTTCGCGCGCATGTTTCATTGATACCTATGTTATTCCCGTTAGCATACTGAAACACCGCAAAGAGCTTGTCGTCGTTCAAATCTGGCACGCACTTGGAGCCATCAAGCAATTTGGCTATAGCATAACTGGCAAACAAGAAGGTAGCTCTACTGCGCTTGCCAATAGCATGCACATGCATCGTAATTATACGTATATAACTGTAGGAAGCAGACAGAGTTTTCCTGCTTACGTGTCTGCGTTTCAGGTTGATGAGCGGAGAATACTTCCTGTTGGTATGCCAAGAGTTGATTATTTGCTTGATATTGAAAAACAGCACGCCAATCGACAGCTTTTAATGAATTGCTACCCTGAATTAAATGGAAAAAAGGTAATTTTGTATGCTCCGACATTTCGTGGTCATCAACATATTTGTCCACAGGAGCTGATTTCAGCCATCGATTACAAACGGTTTGCCCTTGTTATCAAACAACACCAGCATGACAATACCCCGATAAATACCAGACTTGGCCTTGTAATAGATAACCATCATGATGTAATGCAGCTGCTTGCCATTGCTGATTATGTTGTCACTGACTATTCAGCAATTGTTTTTGAAGCTGCTTTAATGCGGAAGCCTCTGTTTTTTTGGGTATATGACATTGAACAGTATCAGCTGAACAGGGGGTTGACGCTTGATTATTTCGGTGAGATGCCAGGCTTTATTTCTGCAAGTGCTATCGAGATTTTTGAAGCTATTGCAAGCGACAACTATAAACCGGATCTCATTGCATCTTTTTCACAAAAGTATGTTGCAATACAGGATGGAACCTGTACTCAAAAAATTGTCGACATATTGGCGAGGAAGATCTAGTGCAATTTCATCGGATTGTGCTCAGCCTGAGCAGCCCTTGTTATGACGCCTTCTATCCACCCAGTTTCTTCTTCATGCTTTGAAGTGTTCTGATTTGTGCAAGTGCTTGTGCCAGTTGCACCATCGCTGCGGAATAATCCATATCAGCGCTGGCATCGGCCAAGGCATGCTCGGCTTGTTTTTGCGCCTCAAGCGCTGCGGCTTCATCAATATCCTGCGCTCGCAATGCGGTATCCGCCAAAATAATCACTTCTTTAGGTTGCACTTCCAGCATGCCGCCCGAAACGTAAACCACAACTTCTTCGCCTTCTGCATTACGCAACACCACTGGCCCTGGCATAAGCGGTGATAACAAGGGGGTATGACCGGGCAAAATACCCAGCTCACCCAAAGTTCCTGTGGCGCTGACCATTTGTACTTCGCCTGAATAGATTTCTTCTTCGGCGCTGACTACATGGCATGAAATTGTTGCGGCCATTTTTATTACCTGTGTTATTGCTTTTCTCTTAACTTCTTGGCGTTTTCTACCGCTTCTTCAATGCTGCCCACCATGTAGAAAGCTTTTTCCGGCAAATCATCGTATTCACCATCCAGAATGCCCTTGAAGCCACGAATGGTATCTTTCAGGGAAACATATTTACCTGGTGAACCAGTGAACACTTCTGCCACATGGAAAGGCTGAGACAAGAAGTTTTCGATACGACGCGCTCTGGAAACCACCAGCTTGTCTTCTTCAGAAAGTTCGTCCATACCCAGAATGGCAATAATGTCTTTCAGCTCCTTGTAGCGCTGCAAAGTGCTTTGTACACCACGTGCAACCTGATAATGCTCCTGTCCCACAACCAGCGGATCAAGCTGACGTGAAGTTGAATCGAGTGGATCAATCGCCGGGTAAATACCTTTGGCAGCAATATCACGGCTCAATACCACGGTTGAGTCCAAATGAGAAAACGTAGTTGCCGGTGAAGGGTCGGTCAAGTCATCTGCTGGTACATACACCGCCTGAATTGAAGTAATGGAGCCGGTTTTGGTAGACGTAATACGTTCTTGCAGCACGCCCATTTCCTCGGCCAGCGTAGGCTGATAACCCACCGCCGAAGGCATACGGCCTAACAACGCAGACACTTCTGTTCCCGCCAATGTGTAACGATAAATGTTGTCAACGAACAGCAACACGTCACGGCCTTCATCACGGAAAGCCTCAGCCATTGTCAAACCAGTCAAGGCAACACGCAAACGGTTTCCAGGTGGCTCGTTCATCTGGCCATACACCATCGCCACTTTGGAGTTATCAAATTGTTTAACATCTACCACACCCGCTTCCTGCATTTCGTGATAAAAGTCGTTTCCTTCACGTGTGCGCTCACCTACACCCGCAAATACTGAAAGACCAGAGTGCTCCTTGGCGATGTTGTTAATCAGTTCCATCATGTTCACGGTTTTACCAACACCCGCACCCCCGAACAGACCCACTTTACCGCCTTTGGCAAAGGGGCAAACCAGGTCAATCACCTTAACGCCCGTTTCCAGCAACTCTTCTGTCGCTGCCTGCTCGGCATAGGTAGGCGCTTTACGGTGAATAGCCGCTCTGCTTTGTTCGCCAATAGGGCCACACTCATCAATCGGGTTACCAAGCACGTCCATAATACGACCCAAGGTCGCTTTACCTACAGGAACCATAATCGGCTCGTGCGTATTGCTCACATCCAGACCACGCTTCAAGCCTTCTGTTGAACCCATTGCAATGGTTCTAACAATGCCATCACCTAATTGTTGCTGAACTTCCAGCACGGTGGCGGCACCTTTAACATTGAGCGCATCATAAACTTTAGGTACTGATTCGCGTGGAAATTCGACGTCAATAACCGCACCAATAATCTGGACAATACGACCGCTACTCATGTGTGTTTCCTCTTTGTCTTAACAGGTCTTATTCAAAAAATCTAAACTGCCGCCGCGCCACTGACAATCTCGGAAAGCTCCTGAGTAATGGCTGCCTGACGTGCTTTGTTGTAAAGGGTTTTTAGATCACCAATCAATTCTCCGGCATTATCGGTTGCCGCTTTCATGGCAATCATGCGAGCTGCTTGCTCACACGCATTATTTTCAACCACTGCCTGATACACCTGTGATTCAATAAAACGAACCAGAAGCTGATCAAGAATATCTTTGGCATCAGGCTCATAGATATAATCCCAATGGTGGGACATGCTCACATCTTCAATCGGCTGAAGGGGTAACAACTGTCTCAAGGTGGGCTGCTGCGTCATGGTGTTTACAAAATCATTGTAAACAACATACAAGGCATCAATTCGACCGTCTTCGTAAGCTTTAAGCATGGTTGTAATGGTGCCAAGCAATTCTGACAATTCAGGTTTGTCACCCAAATCCAGAGCCGATGCAACAACACGCCCACCTACACTTCTGAAAAATCCAAGCGCTTTTTTTCCAACCAGCGCCAAATCTGCTTCGATACCCGCCTGATCATTTGCTTTGACTGCTGCCACCACTTTTTTAAACACATTGGCATTCAAGCCACCGCATAAACCGCGATCAGAAGAAACCACCAGATAACCTACACGCTTTACTTCGCGCTGTTCCATGAAAACATGTTTGTATTCAGGATTTGCATTGGCAAGGTGACTAATGACCAATCGAATACGTTGTGCATACGGTTTTGATGATGCCATTCGATCCTGAGCCTTACGCATTTTACTTGCAGCAACCATTTCCATTGCTGAAGTAATTTTTTGCGTGCTTTGAACGCTCGCAATTTTTGTGCGTATTTCTTTTCCGCTAGCCATTTACTTATTCGCTCTCGTGATTGTCTGCTTACCAGGTTTGTGTGGAAACAAATTTTTCCAATGCGCTTTTGAAAGTATTGGCAATCTCGTCACTATAGTTACCAGTGAGGTCAATATCTGACATTAAATCTTTATATTCCGAACGCATAAATGACAGTAGTGCTGCTTCAAATGAGCCAATTTTGTCCAGCTCAACTTGCTTCAAAAAGCCTTTTTCAGCGGCAAAAAGTGCAATCGCCATGTCAGCAACCGAGCGAGGTGAATATTGATTCTGTTTCATCAATTCCGTTACACGCTGACCATGTTCAAGCTCTGCACGAGTCACGTCATCGAGATCCGATGCAAACTGGGAAAACGCTTCCAGTTCACGATAACGCGCCAAAGCCAAACGAATACCGCCGCCGAGTTTTTTAATAATCTTGGTTTGTGCCGCACCACCCACACGAGAAACCGAGATACCCGCATTCATTGAAGGGCGAATACCCGCATTAAACATAGAGGTTTCAAGGAAGATTTGTCCGTCAGTAATTGAAATCACGTTGGTGGGTACGAAAGCCGATACGTCACCCGCCTGAGTTTCAATAATAGGCAGCGCTGTTAAAGAACCTGTTTTGCCTTTAACTGCACCATTGGTAAATTTTTCGACATAGTTTGCGTTTACACGGGAAGCGCGCTCCAACAAGCGGGAGTGGAGATAGAAAACATCACCGGGATACGCTTCACGACCGGGCGGACGGCGCAATAACAAGGAGATTTGACGGTACGCCCAAGCCTGCTTGGTTAAATCGTCATAAATAATCAGCGCATCTTCACCACGATCACGGAAATACTCGCCCATGGTTGCACCAGCAAAAGGTGCAAGAAACTGCATGGAAGCTGGATCAGAAGCAGAAGCAGAAACCACAATCGTGTGGTTCATCGCACCATGCTCTTCCAGTTTGCGCACTACGTTGGCGATTGAAGATTGTTTTTGACCAATCGCAACATAAATACATTTAATGCCTGTGTTCTTCTGGTTGATGATGGCATCAATCGCAATCGCTGTTTTTCCAATCTGGCGGTCACCAATAATCAGTTCGCGCTGGCCACGACCAATCGGCACCATCGAGTCAATCGCTTTCAAACCAATCTGTACAGGTTGATCGACCGACTTACGGTCAATTACACCAGGTGCCACTTTTTCAACAGCGTCAGTGAGCTTTGTGCCAAGGTCGCCTTTGCCATCAAGAGGATTGCCCAAAGCATCAACCACACGGCCAAGCAGTTCAGGCCCTACAGGCACTTCAAGAATACGGCCTGTGCATTTTACTTTCTGGCCTTCCTGCAAACCAAGATAATCACCCAATACCACAGCGCCCACGGAATCCTGTTCCAGGTTGAGCGCCATACCATATTGGCCACCATCAAATTGAATCATCTCACCATACATCACATCGGCAAGACCGTGAATTCTAACAATACCGTCAGACACGCTTACAATAGTGCCCTCGTTTTGAGCTTCTGATGAAGTATCAAGGTTGCTGATGCGTTGCTTGATAATCTCGCTAATTTCTGAAGGGTTAAGTTGTTGCATGATGATTTTCTCTCAATCAGGTGTTCAATTCGTTTGTCAATTTCGCCAGCTTTCCTTTCACAGAGGCATCAATAACCAAATCGCCTGCGTGAATAATTACGCCACCAATCAAACTTTCATCTACTGAAGAATCCAGCTTGATTTCGCGACCCAGACGTACTTTCAGGGAAGCGGTCAACTTTTTAACTTCTGCATCACTTAATGGATAGGCAGAAGCCACATTCACATCTACTGTCTTGTTGTGTTCAGCTAACAAAGCATCAAACAAGACAAATATGGCTGGCAAGGTTTCCAGCCGTTTGTTACCAGCCAGTTGCGCCAAAAAGTTTTTCAGGGGCGCATCAATCTGCACATCGCTCAAGGCACCAAGGATTTCAACTTTCTTGTTGGCAGTTAATTGCGGCTTTAAAAGCAAGGCTTTTACTTGTGCGTCACTGGTGATTAAAGCAAGTCGCGCCAAAGCTTTCGACCAGCTTTCCAGTAATTTATTTTCCAAAGCAAACTGAAAAGCTGCTTTGGCATAAGGACGCGCGATAGTGGTTAGTTCAGCCATGTTCCGGTTTGCTCTTACAATTCAGCTGCTATTTTTTCCAGCATTTCCGAGTGCGCATTTTGGTCAACAGATTTTGCCAGAATTTTTTCAGCGCCTACGATTGAAAGTTTGGCCACTTGTCCGCGAAGCACTTCACGCGCACGGTTGGCTTCCTGCTCAATTTCAGCCTTGGCTGCTGCCTTGACTTTCTCTGCTTCTGCCTTGGCTTCGCCTTTTGCTTCTTCAACAATCTGGCTTGCTCGTTTGTTGGCTTGCTCCAGAATGACCGCTGCCTGAGCCTTGGCTTGTGCCAGCTCGGCTTCAACCTGGGCTTGAGCGTTTTGCAAATCGGCTGTTGCCTTGTCAGCAGCGCTCAAACCATCAGCAATTTTTTGTGCACGCTCTTCCATAGCCGCCAAAATGGGTGGCCACACAAACTTCATGCAGAACATCACAAAAAAGAAAAACGAAATGGCTTGGCCAATCAGGGTAGCATTAATGTTCACGCCAGCACCTCGGTTAAAAAGTTATGTAGGGTTTACTGAACGCCAGGCGCAACAGCAAAGATCAAGTACATGGCAATACCTACGGCAATCATAGGAATCGCATCAATCAAACCCGCCATCAAAAACATGCGTCCTTGAAGTTGTGGGGCTTGTTCCGGTTGACGTGCAGTACTTTCCAAAAGTTTGCCGCCCAGAATACCTACACCAATAGCGGCACCAAGACCGCCCAAACCGATAAGAATGGCGCTTGCGATATAAATAAGACCTAAAGTTGACATGATTGCTCCTAGTTTTAGTTTGGTTTAAAGAAACTTCTGGTTAATGATGATCGTGTGCAGCGCTGAGATAAACAACCGACAGCACCATGAAAATAAATGCCTGCAAGGTAATCACCAGAATGTGAAATACCGCCCAGGCAAACTGCAATACTCCGCCGAAGGCTCCCAACAACAAACCTGCGCCGTACATTAAACAAATCAGAATAAAAATCATCTCGCCTGCATACATGTTTCCGAACAATCGCAAGCCCAACGAAACGGGTTTGGCAAGCAGGCTGACGGTTTCCAGAAAAAGGTTAATCGGCACAAAAATTAAAAACTGAACCAGTTTATTTTCGGTATGGAACGGGTGCATGGTCAATTCAGCAACAAAACCAGTAATGCCTTTCATTTTGATGCTGTAAAAAATTACCAGTGCAAACACGGAGAAGGAAAGCCCCAGGGTAATATTCGGATCTGTTGAAGGCACAATCTTCATATAAGTATGTGAATTACCCGAGACAATCTGTGCCCAGCTCTCGCCATTTAAAAGCGCGGCTAACACAGGGATAAAATCGACAGGAATCAAGTCCATCAGATTCATTAAAAATACCCACACAAAAATGGTCAGTGCCAAAGGTGCAACCAGTTTGCTTTTTCCGGAAAAAGCGTCTTTTACCTGGTTATCAACAAACTCAACAATCATTTCCAGAAAATTTTGCAAACCTTGTGGTGTCTGTGCCGATGCCTTGTTAGCTGCCAGTTTAAAAATACCCAGAAACAACAAACCCAAACCCGCCGACCAAGCCAGACTGTCTACATGAAACGCCCAAAAACCAAACTGGGCAGCTTCTTCTGCACTATGGGCAAAACCCCAATGACCATCAGCATGCTTGCCAAAAGTAAGATTGGTTAAATGGTGTGTGATATAACCTGTCGATGTGCCTGCCATAATTTCAAGTGTTCACATGTCGTTAAATATCTTTAAACAATGTTATAGACCACATAATCTGGGCAGCCTGTAACACAAAAAAAGCGCCTAGTATCGCAGCGCTTTGTGCGTAAGTTCTACTTTGCTCATCGAAGCGATAAAGCAAAGCAAGTGCCAACGCAAATAAAACCATTTTAAAAAAAACGCCTCTTCCAAAACTTTGCAGCATCAATAATGATGATCTGGCACCTGAAAAACGAAACACATACAGGCCAAAAACCAGATTACTTATCAAAAAAATCAATGCGCCGTAGAAGAGCGAAGCCGAGTACGCTGGAAAGAAAACAAACCCAACAAAAACCATCACTCCAGCTACAACCAACAAGCGTAAAAACAATTTACCGACCAGTTCAGAGCGATTTAAGGCTGGTAAATTCATTATCCATTCACGCTTTTTCAGGCGGGCGCAGTCTAGTGATTTTGAATGTTGTTTACAAGCATGCTTATCAACAATCCGCCATGCTGTGCCAGCATCATTTTATATGCGCCAAAATCCCGTCCAGTTCATCGAGGCTATGATAAGTAACCACTAACTTGCCCTTTCCGCTAACACTGTGCTGAATGCTGACTGGTGCGCCAAGCTTTTCACTCAGCTCATTTTGCAAGCGGCGCACATCGGTGTTGTCGCTCTGTTTTGGACCGGGTTTTACGTCATTTTCCTGTTTTTGAAGCTTGCGCACTTCCGCTTCGGTTTGGCGCACAGAAAGCCCTTTCGCAACAATTTGTCGAGCAATCTGGCCTTGGCTGTTTTCCGGCAAGTTCAGTATTGCGCGGGCATGACCCATATCAATATCACCATGTTCGAGCAGTTTTCTGGCTTCCAGCCCCAGATTCATCAGGCGCAACAAGTTGGTTACCGTTGCACGGCTCTTACCCACTGCATCAGCCACTTGCTGATGGCTTAAATCAAATTCTATGGAAAGTCGATGTAAGGCTTCCGCTTCTTCCATCGGGTTTAAATCTTCGCGCTGGATATTTTCTATCAGCGACATGGCGATGGCCGCCTCATCGGGCACATCTTTTATCAGCGCAGGAATTTTATCCAGACCCGCCATTTGCGAAGCACGCCAACGCCGTTCACCTGCAATGATTTCGTATTGCTTGTTACCCAGCGGACGCACAACAATCGGCTGCATCAAGCCTTGGTTTTTGATCGACGCGGCCAACTCTTCAAGCGCCTCAGGGTGCATGTCCTTGCGAGGCTGATACTTACCCGGTCGCAAAAACTCTATGGGCAGTTCTTTCAGACTTTCTTCTTTGCTACTACTTGGCTGAATATCACTTATATCTGCCGCTGTGTTTTGTGCATTGGTGCTTCCGCCCAACAAGGCATCCAAACCACGCCCCATGCGTTTCTTTTTGGTCATTGCGCCTCACCCTTTTCTTTTTCTTTCTGGCTGGATTCAGAACGTCTAATCAGTTCCCCTGCAAGTGCAAGATAAGCAAGCGCACCTCGGGATTTCGCATCATATTGCAATGCCGATATACCGTGACTGGGTGCTTCGGCCAGACGCACATTACGCGGAATGATGGTTCTGAACACCTTGTCGCCAAAGTGATTGATTAACTGGCTGGACACCTCGTTAGCCAGACTGTTGCGCGGGTCATACATGGTTCTGAGCAGACCTCTGAGTTCCAGTTTTGGATTCAGCAGCTTCTGAATGCGCTCGATGGTGCGCATCAACCCGCTTAAGCCTTCCAAAGCATAGTATTCACATTGCATGGGAATCAGCACCGAGTCTGCTGCCACCAGGGCATTAATGGTCAACATGCTTAACGATGGGGGACAATCGATGATGATGTAATCATAGTCATTGCGAATGGCAGCCAACTGATATTTCAGGCGAGATTCCTTATTGCTAACACCAAGCAACTCAACCTCTGCTGCGGTTAAATCATCGTTGGTGGGCAAGACATCAAACTGCGCTGTTTCAGGGCGTACCCTGATTTTGCTGGCAGGTTCGTTTTCAACCAGCAATTCATACGTGGAAAGTTGCAGCTCGTGTTTATCCACACCACTTCCCATGGTGGCATTGCCTTGCGGATCCAGATCAACCAACAGCACTCGTTTTTTGGTCGCCGCCAAAGAAGCTGCCAAATTAACCGCCGTTGTGGTTTTTCCCACTCCGCCTTTCTGGTTGGCAATGGCAATGCTTTGAACCACCGGGTTCTCCTATGAGTGTTTGCAACGAATAATGATTAAATGTCGCTGTTCTTCCAGCGCGGGGACTTTTATCGGGTGAACACCCTCCAGTTTGGCCCAGTCTGGTAGTTGGTGCAGCTCTTCGTTTTCAGGTTTGCCTTTCATGGCGTAGAAGTAACTTTCATCTGCCAGCAAATGCTGAACACGCTGCAAAGTGGCAGGAATCTTATCAAATGCTCTTGAGCTTATCCCCTGAAATTTTGATTCAGGCTGGTAATTTTCCGCTCGCTCATTCACCAAACCCAGATTGTTTAAATCGAGTTCATGACGCATCTGTTGTAAAAACCGCATCTTTTTTCCATTGCTATCCAGCAGCACCCAACTTTGCTGTGGTTTGACCACCGCCATGAGTAAACCGGGCAAACCTGCGCCCGTTCCAACATCAAGATTGTTTTCACTCTGGATATACGGCGCGATATATAAACAATCGAGTAAATTTTTGAGCAAATTTTCCTGAAAGGTTTTAAAACCAGTGAGGTTGTAAACCTTGTTCCACTTGAGCAGCGCTTGCAGATACGCGGTGATTTGGTGATGTTGCTTATCACCAAGCAAATAAGGAAGCGCTCTCAAGCTGCTTTCAAGCTGTTGTTGTTCCTGTGCAGAAAAAACCATCAGGCTGTTTTTAGCTGACTGGCTTTTTTAAGATAAATTAACAACAAGGACATCGCCGCAGGTGTAATCCCGGGAATGCGCGAGGCCTGCCCCAAGGTTTGAGGCTGATTTTGTTTGAGTTTTTGTCTGACTTCATTTGAAAGCCCTTTTACCTGCTCATACTCAAACCCTTTTGGAATAACAAGTGATTCATTGCGACGCATACGATCAACTTCGTCTTGCTGCCTGTCAATGTAGCCCTGATATTTAATCAGGGTTTCTACCTGATCAGCCACATCGCGTCTTTCAACCCCTGCACCAGAAATATCGATAATATTCTGATAATTGATTTCAGGGCGTTTTAGTACATCGTGTAGATTGTGTTCTCTTGTTATTTTTTTCTGCGTAATCTCATCAAGGCGATTACCCATTGCGGTATCAGGCTGCAACCAGGTATTTTTAAGGCGCTGAATTTCCTGCTCAATTTTTTCCTGTTTTTCACAGAATGCCTGCCAGCGTTCGTCGTCCACCAAACCCAGCTTTCTGCCTGTTTCAGTTAAACGTGCATCGGCATTATCTTCCCTTAACAACAGCCGATATTCCGCACGGCTGGTAAACATACGGTAGGGCTCTTTGGTGCCAAAGGTAATCAAATCATCGACTAAAACACCTATGTAGGCTTGATCACGCAGAGGGTGCCAGGCATCTTTTTGTTGTGCTTTTAACGCGGCATTGGTGCCAGCCAACAATCCCTGTGCTGCGGCTTCTTCGTAGCCTGTGGTGCCATTGATTTGCCCTGCAAAAAACAAATTGTTCAAAATTTTTGTTTCAAGACTATGACTCAAATCCATGGGATTGAAAAAATCGTATTCAATCGCATAACCCGCTTGTGTGATAACGGCGTTTTCAAAACCCTTGATGGAATGAATAAAGGCTTCCTGAATATCATAGGGCAAGCTTGTCGATACCCCATTAGGATAAAGCAGAGGGCTATCCAGACCTTCAGGTTCTACAAAAATCTGGTGCTGGTTTTTGTCTGCAAACCGATGAATCTTGTCTTCAATGCTGGGGCAGTATCTTGGCCCGATACCTTCAATAACACCCGTATACATGGGAGAACGATCAAGCCCTGAGCGAATAATGTCGTGGGTGCGCTCATTGGTGTAGGTAATATAACAACTGATTTGCTGTGGATGCTCTTCCACCTTGCCAAGGTAGGACATCACTGGCAATGGCGTATCGCCTTTTTGTTCCTGCATCACCGAATAATCAACACTGCTGGCATCAATGCGTGGAGGTGTGCCCGTTTTTAAGCGATTCACGCGAAAGGGAAGTGAACGCAAACGCTGAGCGAGTTTAATGGAAGGCGGATCACCAATGCGCCCACCACTGCTTTGCTCAAGCCCGACATGAATCACACCGCCCAAAAAAGTACCTGTAGTAAGCACAACTGCTTGCGCGAAAATTTTTACACCCTGATCGGTAACAATACCTTTCACGGTATCACCTTCGACAATCAAATCATCTGCCGCTTGCGACAACACGCTCAGATTGGGTTGATTGACAACGAT
The DNA here is from genome assembly GCA_964557005.1 of uncultured Pseudomonadales bacterium. Taxonomy (GTDB): domain Bacteria; phylum Pseudomonadota; class Gammaproteobacteria; order Pseudomonadales; family JBECKS01; genus JBECKS01. The sequence goes on along the minus strand of CAZKYI010000002.1, from coordinate 93,802 downwards.
GTTGCGAATGGCTGCCTTGTACAATTTTCTGTCGGCCTGTGCGCGGGTAGCCCTGACCGCTGGGCCTTTGCTGGAATTGAGTATACGAAACTGAATGCCGCCTCTGTCGGTGGCGCGCGCCATTGCACCCCCAAGCGCATCGACCTCTTTCACCAAATGGCTTTTACCAATGCCGCCAATGGCTGGATTACAGGACATCTGCCCGACCGTATCCAGACTATGGGTTAATAACAGCGTTGAAACGCCCATACGTGCCGAAGCCAAAGCCGCCTCGGTACCCGCGTGACCCCCACCTACCACGATGACCTGATAATTTTGCTGTGTTGACATAGCTAGCTGAAACGCCTGAAAAATCGCATTGGTTAATTTTTGGGCACGCAGTATAGCCTTGTCCAGAGGAATTAGAACTGTTGTGTTAGTTCAAGCCGTTGCCTGCCCAGTGAGGTTAAACGGTATTTTTGTGTCGGGCTGCGTGGTGAATCCGGTTGGGTCATTTCAATCCATCGTTCATCCAGTGCGGGCTGTAAATAGTTCTGGATAAAGGTTGGACGATGGTTCAACTGCAATGCCTTCAACAGTTCTTGAGTACCCATTGCACCAATTTGCAGAGTCGTCAGTAAACGGATTACTTGTTCGGTTACTTGTTCGGTTACTTGTTCGGTCTCTTCAAGAATCAAGGCTTGAATGGCATCTTGAATCATCATCAACATAAATTCGATGAAAGGCGCTGAGTCCATTTGCTGCGTGCTGTGACCAATGGCTCGGTAATAGGCATCCTGATGGGCATATACCAGGCTTTCTACCGGAATCTGCATAAACAGCGGATTCCAATGTGACAGAATCAGTGTCTGCCAAAGTCGCCCCATCCGGCCATTGCCATCGGCAAAGGGGTGAATGAACTCAAATTCGTAATGAAACACACAACTGGCAATTAACGGGTGCTGCTCGGTTTTTCCCAGCCAGTCCAGAAGTTCCATCATCAATACAGGTACACGATTGGCGGGGGGTGCCAAGTGGATCACTTCGGAGCCACTCATCACACCGACACCTCCGCTGCGATATTGACCAGCCTCTCCAATCAACCCTTTCATTAACAGGCTATGTGCTGCCAACAAATGTTGTTCATTGGCGGGTTGCCAGCTTTCCAGTTGTTCATAGGCTTGTAGCGCATTGCGTACTTCCTGTACCTCACGCGGCGGTGCAATTATCGGCTTGCCGTTAAGAATGGCCGTGATCTGCTCTTCGCTAAGGGTGTTGCCTTCAATCGCCAAAGAACCGTGAATGGTGCGGATACGATTCACTCGCCGCAAGCGCAAGTTCTGTTCGTTTTCTTTTTGCACAGACATACGACCCAGCGCTTCGGCAATATCCGCAAGTAAATGCAAAATGCGCGAGCTAATGGTAAAGGGAGGTTGATAATCAGGCATCGCTCGATTGTACCTTTGCGCTCCACTATTTTTAACGCTCTTTGGAAGGTAAAGGCTTGGTGTTTTTAGCCAATTTCTTGTCTTCCGCTTTCACACGTCGTTCCAGTTTTTTCAAATCTTCTTCAGCCGTCAGTTTTTCAGGTTGGATACCACGCTGACCCAGCATGTCACGCACACTTTCATTGTTCTGAACGTGCTCATGGGTAATGGCTTGCTCACATGGCCTGAGTGGTATGGCCACCAAACAAGGCCTGATCACCTCTGGAACGGATACGGCCAAAACCCGCCTCATCTACGCCCCGTTTAAAGATGTTTTGAGACAAGGCCTTTTCCGATTCTTTCAGCTTGTCACGCGCCTCCAGTCTTGCCTGAAAGCGCATACGGTCTTCAATCAACTCTTGCTTGCGGGTTTGTACGGCAAAATAGCTTTGGGCAAACGCTATTTCCGGCTTGCGCGGGTCGCCATTCTGGGCAAGCAGGTAACAGGCATAGCGAGTCAGCATAAAGTCGTCAACTTCTCGTTGCCCACCTTTACCCAGCTCTATCATTTTCGTGACGCCACGAAAATGATCAGAAGCCGCATGGCCACTGGCCTCGCAGGATTCCATAGCACGCTGTATAGCGGTTTGAAAGTTCTCCCAGCGGGCATAGCCCAAGTGAGTTTGCAGGTCGCGGGCAAACCAGAATTCAATGCCTTCAGCATCGGCACGCTGTACAGCGGCTTCGAGATTGCGTTGCAGGGTTTGTAATTGTTTATCCATAACCATTGCTCCTTGATAAACACATAGACTACTGTTCAAAAAATCAGTAGTTTATCGCTGATATTTGTTCAAGTGCAAGCCTGATGAGTGCGTTTTAATCCGGTTTACTGCTTTTCGATAAAGAATTTGAGGGGAGAAAGTCACTTGTCACTGCACGATATTGCCACTCAAGTGAAACAAAAACATCGTGTATAAACTTTCCTATTTTTTATCGACAGCGTGATCACGATATTTTTGTCATCAGAATTCTCCATCAACAGATGGAACCCATGAGACATTTTTTTGAGCTTTAACAACTCAAGAATTGCAAAAAACTGTTTAACTTATGCGGCTAATGGAGCCTTGGCTTCCTCACGTTGTGACCAAAGCACAGGTTCAAGTTGATAATTTCTAAGCGCATCAATAACCGATTGTGAAATTTGACTATTGCTGTCATTAAGAAACGCATAAAGTTTTGCATCTGTAGAACGCGTTTCTTTGGTATCAATCCATTTAAACACCAGCACCTCAGCAGAATCTTTTTTAGGATTAGAAATCGCTTGCACAATTCTTTCCGGTTGATTACGTGATTTTGGAATCACAAAATCAAACATATGATCGTAGCCGCTCTTTCCTGTGAATTTTACCTTGGGAGTATAACGAATATCTGCAAAATCCATCCAGTTAGTAACATCTTCCACAAACAAACTGGCGACATACGGTGACGCCAGATAAAACAAATCATTAACTGCCAGCATTGCCTGAATGATGTTGTGTTTTTTTAATGAAAAGTTTTCAGGAGTCGCATGTACAACTAACTGATCATGGTCGAGCTGAACACCAAAACCCGCCAATGTAGTTTTGAGTAATTCCTGGCGTTTAGGTGAATCAAGTGGGCAACCCGAGTTAATCAAATCGTTAATAATGTAAGCATCATCAGTCAATACGAGTCCATTACCGTCTTTTCGTGCATAAATTTGTAAACAATCATTGTGTCGGTCTAAGTGTGGCGTAGTAATTTCAACCCAATCAGATCCAACCTGTTTGAGTACAGTTTTATCCTTTAACCAATGGGTATAGTTGCTTAGAAGCTTGTCAATTTCTTCAACCATCATATGAATATCTCCTGCAAAATTGTTGGCTTCGTTGCAACATTACAATAATCCATAAATTCATTCAGTGTTACCCAAGCATTATCGGTTTCCGAAAAAACATCAGGCAATGCGATTGCCCATTTATCACCAAAACCTTCACGATACAAATGAAGGTGTGGGCAGCCCATTTCTTCTCCATCAGGATTTCGATGCGGCGGCCCACCAATATCAATTCGAGCAAGAATCACTGCTTTTCTAGCTCTTGCCTGAAAAGTATTTTTTCTAAGCTCTATGCGACCACGAGTAACATCTAAACTAAATTCCTCACGCTTATCAACCGAAAACAAAGGAATTCTAAGACTCCCACCTAAACTGGGGAAGGTATATCGAGCACTATCCATATAGTGTTTTTCCAAAGTAAGCAAAGCATCAGCTTCATGCTGCGTCAATAATAAACTCATAGTTCCTTTCTCCTTATTTATTCGAATCCATATTGCTACACACTACTTCAGAATATTAACCACTCTGCCTCGCAACTAGAGCTTTGATACACGAATATTTCTTTTCAAATAAACTTCCCATTAAAAACACCACTCCACTGACGATTAGCTTCTTTAAATTGTTTTTTTTCTTCAGCGATGATTGCTTTCAATGCATGACCATAAGAATTTTCAATCTGCAACAAAAGCGTTTCACCTTGAGTTTCGGTTTTAACTGCGTATACAACCCCAGCCACTCCCATAGGATCTTGCAAGCCACGACACCTCCGCTTATACATTAACTCAAAAAAATCACACATAATTTCAGGGTAGGATTTTGCGCCAATGCAAATTTCTGACTGCGCTAATAAAAGATCAATATAAAAAGAACTAATAGGAATTACATTGGCACGTGAGTGTTTCCAGAAACGTAACAACTGCCCAACTTTCTTTAACTTCCCACCTGAACGCAGATTCTCTTTATTTATATAGCTGTTATGCGCATCTGGACTGGTTTCCATCCATTCACCAGAACCATCAGGTATTAAATAAATTGGCCTCTTATTCTTTAAGTCAAATTTATGAAAAAATCCAGGAACCACATCCATGGATTTTTGGCCTCCTCCAAACTGAAGAACCACTGCCTGCTTATCTTTACCAATTTTTGTGGTTAAAAACCTAGAATTCAAATCCTGTGAAACTCTTTTGATTACCGTATCGGAATTTACAACACTGCCACCCCATTTTGCCTCATTACGGGCTATCACGGCGAGAAAATCCAAATCTGAAAATGATTTAATAGCAGAAAAGCGCGCGTGACTTCCAATCCGTTGAAATTTCACCAAATTAAAAGACTTTTGAAGCCTTCTCTTGGTGCTGTCTATATGCGAGTTCGCACTTTTAATCTCACCTTCAGTAGGCTGGATTCTTGTGATCAATCTGGCAAAATTGATTCTAGGGCTGTTATCAATAAGTCCCATTTATTTTTTCTCTACGTCCACTTTGTAATCGGCCATTCCATTATCGATATCCCTCTTTGCTTTCTCATAGGCCCATCTTGGAATATCTGGGCTCATCGAATTCAGGGCATCACGCTGCTCTGCCAACTCATTTATCCAATGCCTAGCCTTCTCATCATCAAACCTTGGTAACTCAATTTCCCGAAATATCCGGGTTTTATTTTTAAGTTTATTGTATTCAGCACCAGCATTTCGATGATTTTCAGAAATCGTTTGTGGTTTTAAAAAGGTGATTACTGCCATCAACGATGCAGCCAACAGCGCAAGTATAGAAGTGAGCGTTTGGCAATCAGAAAATGCATTTACCCCCGCCCATGCTGCAAGCACTGTTCCCGGAATACCTAAACACAAGTGAGCCTTTCCCCATCGGTGAGCCACATTAAAATGACCTTTCATTGAATGCAATGCGTCTTCCTCAATCCGAAGAGCCTCATCCCTTACTGATTCTTTTATATTGATTTCCATAATGATAAAGCCCTTTTCTGCGACCTATTTTAACTTTCGAAAATCTCGCGTGATATATTGCGAAGCTGCTGGAGCACTCAGATCACCAATATTTTCAAGCTCTTTCGCAATTTTGTAACCTTCGATCCTGAAAGCTTCTTGCATCACATTTAAATCAAAAAGCTGCTCAGTATTGATAACCATTTTTATCGCTGTTCCAGAAAATCTTAAAGGCAACACATAACTCCGTTTTGCTTCCTCCACATTCAGACCACACAAATGATCTCCACTACACAAGTAAAACTCACCACCATTACGGCATAGACGCGAAGTCATATACAAACCAAATCCAGAGTTCCGCCATTTTTCATCTTGATGCACTTTCTTGCCCTTAAAAAACTTACCTGAAACACCCGGAAGCATCGCTCTCTCAATCGCTTCCTTGTCTGTTTTAGCTTTTACATAAGGGTTATCGTTAAGTGCAAGCCTGATACCTTTTCCCTCATCAAGAACAGCTATTTCAACTTTACCGTAGTATGGCCAATACTGGCCTGAATACCAGACACCAGCAGCACCAGCATGTTCATAAACATTTCTTAGAATTTCCGTTAATGAATAGGCTAGTGTCTTGTACAAATTTGAATTATCACTTCGCGCAAGCACCTCTGCCAAGCGATAGGAGTCTTTTTCAATGATGTCTTGGCCATCATCATAACCCGCTCGCTCATCAACATCTTCGAAATTAAGATAGCTGATTGGAATATAGGTATGTGAGCCTTTTAGTTCACCAACCTGTTTACCGGAGCTCAAACCAATTGAGTGAAAAAAACCCATATTACCCGCATAAGATGCCGAGCCATAAGCGTAATAATTTACTTTTGTAGAAGGCGACGCATTTTTGAAATCCCTAATAATCCAACCAACAAACAGTAATAAAAACGGCTCAACCCTTCCCATCGTCTCAAAAGAAATTACAACCTCAACTTTTCCAGAAAACGAAAACAGTCTTTCCCAAAAATCCGTACAAGCATGAACACTAGACTCACGAGGGAAATACACCACATTGTTATTCATGATTGGTGTATCTCTATCATATTTAAGATTTCGTTCATTATTTAACGCTCACCTGTCCGTTCATTAGCATGGGGAGGAGCCAGTCTCTCAAAGCTTCGAGATAGATATTTTCTTTTAAAACAATATTTCTTTGTTTAAAAAGTGATATGCAATGCTGTTCATATTTTTCAAGCAGCAGCTTAGGTGGTAGCTGAGTTTTAAACCATTTCACACCGTTCAAATCAAGGTGAAGCACCAATGTTCCAGAAGCGTAGTATTTAATGTAGTTGTGATAGCTATTTGAATTAAATAATTGTTCCAAATAGGTAACACCGAAAACCTTCGAAGTCACACATGCAACATCACACGATATTAATGGCTCTTCCTCAAAAATATCAGGAATAACAAACGCTTTACCAATGATGTCAGCGTTTCTTGTAACGTCGGTAATTGCAATTACTAACTCCCCGACTTTCAACTTACTTTCTGGTTTGAATTTCCCATTGTAGTATTTGGTTCCCTCTAACTTAAAATCACCAGACAAAGAAAATGAATTCAGATTAATGAATGGAACGCCTTCCTCTTGAATATCTGAACTTTTGTACGAAATACCACGTTTAAAAGAAATATGTTCGCCAAGCACACAATCCTCCCACTCCACCGGTATTTCACGTTTCAGGGTTGGGTTGTAAACCATTTTTCCGCCAGAGGTTTTGTAGGGCTTGCCTTTGGCATCAGGAAAATCAAACTGCACAAACCAGTAGTCGTACAGGGTTTTGGCCATGGCTTCCAGATCAGTGTTGATTCGATTGTTAAGTTCGATTTTTTCTTCTATGGCAGAAAGTACATTCGCTATCTTTTCTTGCACCACTTTTTCGGGACCATGAAAAGGTATGCTAGATAGGATTCCAGTATTTAAGTTTGGCATTGTTGCGCCTACGGCTTGGCTGACAATCCAACTTTTTATTTTCGATGTACTGAGATAATAAGTTAAAAATCTGGCATCGAATTTATTTCCAGGGCGAAGCAATAAGCAGCCAGTGCCACAAAAGTATCCCGTTTCTTTTTTTCGAATTAACGCTTTCTGTGTAACATCTCCTCTTCGGCTATAAATAATATCGTTTTCTTTTACGATATATTTTGAAAGTCGCTTTGCATCCTTCTCAGATATAAACGCGATATTTGAAAGATCAACCCTATTGTTCTTCATGTTTGCTGGCATGATGCAAGGTATCCCCTGCTGCACATAATCAGATGCATGAAGCTGGCTTCCAAAAGGTCCAGTATGAATTTTACCACCGCCAGCTTTAACTAAGCTGCCGAGTGTTCCGTTGAGTAAATTACTCATACTTCAAACCCGCCAACTGCTTTTTAATTTCCTTTTCCAAGTCACGCGATTGGCTAAACAGATTTTCCAGATTGTCGGTATAGCTTTTCATTTTTTCAGTAAATTGTTTTGGAGTTATATCCACATATTCAATTTTCACATCAAAATATTGCCCCGCACTAAATGAATAATTTTTAGCGGCAATATCATCGTAGCTGACGGCTACTGAAAAATCTTCTACGGTTTTTTTGGCATTAAAGGTATCAATAATGTGCTGCTCTTCTTTTGCACTGAGCACGGTTTTTTGATTTTTACCGTCTTTGATTTTTTCACCAAGACTGGATGCGTCAATCAGTATTACATCGCTTTTATTACTGGCATCAATAAATAAAATTGAAACGTTGGTGCCCGTAGTGGCAAAAATATTGGAAGGCATGGAAACCACTCCTGCCAACATTTTTTCTTGCACCAGTTTTTCACGAATGCCTTTATCAATGCCGGATTGCGCGGTGATAAAACCCGTGGGCACAACAACCGCTGCTTTGCCACCCGGTTTTAATGAATAAATTATGTGCTGCAAAAAGAGTTGATAGATTGCCATTTTATCTTTGGCGGCTTTGGGCACATTGGGCACGCCCGCAAAAAAACGTTCCTTGTTTTCCTTGCTATCGAGTTCATTGCGAAAATCACTGAAATCAAGTTTAAAAGGCGGGTTGGAAACAATGTAATCGAAGTGTTTTAAATCGCCGTTTTTTTCTTTGTGGTAAGGGTGTGAAATGGTATTACCCTGAATCACATTGGGGATGGAATGCACCAGATTATTTAAAATTAAATTCAGCCGTAACAGGTTGGATGATTTTTGTGAAATATCTTGCGTGTAGATGCTGCAACGATTTTCACCAATGGCGTGTGCCACATTCATCAGCAAAGTGCCTGAACCCGCCGATGGATCATACACACTTACATTTTTCACTTTGCCACGCTGTGCTGTGGGCACCAGAATTTCAGCCATGATTCTTGCCACTGCGTGCGGTGTAAAATATTCAGCGTATTTGCCGCCGCTGTTGCTGTTGTAGTCTTTAATCAGGTATTCAAAAATGGTGGCGTAAAAATCAAACTTTTGGGTGAAGATGCGTTCAAAACTGAACTCACCAAGTTTATTGATAATGGCGCGGCAAAAGTTATCACGCTTGGAATCATCGGCAATGTATTGGCTAAGGCGATCAAACAATACCACCTTGGCGCCGCCGTCGGTTTTTACAGCAAACACATCGTTATTGCTGATGGCGATGTCCATTAAGGTGTCATCAAACAATTTAGCAAAATCAGGAGCGTTCTGTTGGCTGAACAGGTAACTTATGAAATGTTTAGGCTTTAATCGTGCGGTGTTACCACCCATTTGCAATTGCAGCATTTCCAAATCTTTTACTTTCATTTTGCCCAATTCTGCTTCCCAGTTTTCGGCCTTGGCTATTTTCGGGTCTAACTTTTTTGCCTCAAACGCGAATTTATCATTCAAGAATTTGTAGAGAAAAATCTGGGTAATGATTTTGAATTCATTGCCATCGTTACCCAAACCATAGTTGGCGCAAATGCTTTTTAAACTATCAATCAGTGCTTTGGTTTTGTCGCGGAATTCTTGCTCTACCATTTATTTTTCCTGTTTATTTTTTCTGCTTTTGCTGTTTGTGCTATTGGTTGTAAATACTATGCTATGCCCGAAGGTTGGTCAGGTTTCTGCTTGTTGTGTTTGTTCTTATGTTTGTAATAAAGCTTTGCCTTTATCGCTAAGGCGATATTTTTGTAAGCGGCTGTTGGGTTTGTCGGGAATGGTGCGCTCGATAAAACCTGCCTCTAATAATGGTTTGAGGTAGTTTTGCTGGAAGGTTTTCCAATGCCTTAACTGCAGATGAGCCATGATTTCTCTAGCCGAGCGGGGTTCTCGACAAAAGAGGCCAACTTGTGCGGTGACTTGTGCGGTGACTTGTGCGGTGACTTGTGCGGTGACTTGTCCTGACTCTAGCCGTGGCGGTAATGCTTGTTGCGATTTATCACGACCGCTTTCTGTATAAGGAAAAACCACACGAATAAAATTCGGGCTGATTTGAAAGGCCTCTGTGCCATAGGCTTCCAATATACGAGGCACGCCCGAACCCAGATGCTCGACGATTTCCAGATCACGAAATACGCGCATAATTTCCTTATTGCGTGGTGCCGAGTGTCCGGCAAAAAAATCTGCCTCACTCAAGCCAAAAGGCAGGCCACCCGCAGAGGTGATTTCCAGACGATCAACAAAAAACTCGAATTTGGGTGTGCTGCCATTGGCATAGTCGTTGTGCACAAAGGCATTGACGATGGCCTCGCGCATGGCAACGGGATGTATCATTGGTCGCTCTTCGCGCAAGGGAACGCCAATTTTGATGTAAACCGTATTTTCAACACTCATGCGCTCAATCACGTTTTTACAAGCCTTAACCAGAGAACAGCGCCCAAAATCAATATTTTCAATCAAATTCACACGGGTAGTTTCGGCATATTTAGCGACCTGAATGGAAACTCCATTTTCATCGGCCAGTAAATAGGCGGCAAAATTGGGTTTACCTTCAGGGGTCAGCAACTCCAGATTGTTCATAAAATTTGCGTTAAGCGCCAAACCACGTTCCTGATAATAAATTTTCAACTGCTCAAAACTGAGCTGTAAACGCGTGGAAGCCATACGACCGATGGTGTTACGAACCCGCGTGCTGTAAAGACTGTCAATCATTTCTTGCGGCATGGGTTCGGCTGCGCTGCCGACACGCATATAACAACCTTTTGGGGTCATACCATAGCGTTTCAGGTAATAGGGTTTTTCCATTCCAGCAGCGATGGTGATGCGCAGAATGTCTTTTTCATTACGTTGCTCATGAATGATTTCAAACAAACCCATGATGGAAGGTTGAATATTGTGTTTCAGGCGATCTTTGATGATTAATTGTGTTTGGTCGCAATCGGCAATACCCAGCGCCTGCCCACTGTTATCCATACCTATATAAAGCACGCCACCTTCTCGGGTATTCAGAAAAGCGAGCACTTCTTTTTCAAAGTGTTCGTTCAATTCTCTCTTGTACTCGACCCGGCTGGATTCTGTCATAGCGACATTCCTGCATTAAATTCTTTCATGTATTCATTCACAACCAAATGATTGATAAAACGTGATGTATCGGCATCCAGCTTTATGTTTTGTTCATTCATAAAACGGTTTATCACTCGCGGTATCATTTCGCGCTCGAAGTAACCTTCATTATCCAGTATGTGATTATTGTTGAGCACTTGCTCATCGGCATCCTGTTTTACGCCGTTCAGTGCTTCGAAAATTTTTCGTTCAGAATCCTTAAAACCGCCAAGCTCCAGCAGGCGTTTATGAATGCGGGTGTATTTTGCATCGCCTGCAAACTTCTGGCGCAGTTGTTCATTCTGACGATTAAGCTCTTTCACCCGTGTGTGAATTTTATTGAGCACATCGATATTGGCAATCATCTCTTCCTGAGTTACTTCGCTTAAATTCTTTTTCTTGAACAGGCGTTCCAGTTCTTCTTTCAGGGTGATGAATGTTGGGTCTTGTTGATCAAAGTTGCCCGCCAGTGCTTCACGGGTTCGGCGCAAGGTATTTTTCAACTGATCAGCCAACACCAGTTCCTCTTCGCCAATTTTAACAAATTTGAAAATCACATCTTCCAGCGCGACATTCAGCAGATGGGTGGTATCGCTGCCCTGCTCTATGCTTTCCTTCAGATTTAACATATCCAGATGATTGCAAACTTCACGATAGAGAATATTCAGTTTGGAAAAATCCAGTTCACTCAGAAAAGCATATTCGCCTTGCAAGCGAATCAGGTTATACAGGCTTTTGGCATTGGCCAGTGCTTTTTTAAGTTGCAGGATAATGTCACGATCTTGAATCTGGCTGATTTGATTGGTGAATTCTTCAGCGTTTTCGGTGTTAAAGCGAAACAGTAAATCTTTAATGTGTTCAATTTCGGCTTTGATTTCTTGCGGCGATTTAAACAAGTTGGAATAACTTTCCATTTCATCGCCGAGTTCTGCCTGTAATTCATCAAAATAGGCTTTGTTGGTTTCATCGAATTCTTTGCGTATATCGGCAAAATCCACCACATAACCGTAACGAAAATCTTTATAGCATCGATTCACGCGGGTAAGCGCTTGCAAAAGGTTATGCTTGCGAATCACCCGCCCTAAGTAAAGTTTTTTCAAGCGCTTGGCATCAAAGCCTGTCAGCAGCATGTTATACACAAACAGAAAATCAACTTTACCCGCCTTGAAATCTTCCACCCAGTCTTTGCGTTCTTCCTTGGTGCCTACATCATGCAGAATCAGTTCAGCCGTTTTTACTTTGTTGGCTTCACGAATTTGTGCCGCATGGCTTTCGGTTTTAACGCTCGATAAAAGATAAGAGCCTGCGTCTTTTATTTCATTAGGGAGCTTGGCATATTTGCTTTGAAAAATTTCATACATGTGTCTGGCTTGATCGGCACTGTCACAAATCACCATGCCGCCAATACTGGCATCATTAAACGCACCACGGCTCTTTTCAAAATCGGTGACAATGTAATCAAGCATGGGTTCCACAAAACTGTGGTGGGCATAAATGAGTTTTCTATCGACATCGCCCATTTTGACTTCAACTTCTTGCAAGGCTTGTTGCAGAGCCATTTTATAATTGGTGGCGATTTCCTCACGAATCAGACGCAAGGTGTAACCGTCGGCAATAGAGGCGTTGTAATAATATTTGTGAATGTAGTCGCCAAATAATGTCCGGGAATTAACATCATCACCCAACAAAGGTGTGCCGGTCAGTCCGATTTTTATGGCATGGGTATCTGACTGACTGAGGTTGGCCAGAAAACTGCCTTCGGGGTTATAACTGCGATGCACTTCATCGAGAAAATAAATGCGTTGGATATTGATGTCGTAGTCTTTTGTTGCCACTACATCGGGGTCATCCTGAAACTTTTGAATATTCACTACAGTAATTTCAGGCTTACCGGAATGGTTGTGAATGGCCTGTGTGGTATTGATGTCGCGTGCAAATGCTTCGCGTGAATTGATGGTATACACTGTGAGTTTTCGAGCCGTGAATTCCTTTTGGGCTTGTTCAAGTAAATCAATTCTATCCACAATAAAATAAAACTTCGGGATGATTTTTTTCCTTTGAAAATAATCGGTTAGAAAACGCACATTGTAATAGGCGAGTGCTGTTTTTCCGCTGCCTTGTGTGTGCCAGATAATTCCCTTTCGTACACCTTCATTGAGTTTCTGTTCAATGGCTTTGGTCGCAAATAGTTGCGGATAACGCATGATGTGCTTTTGTAAACCTTCGGTTTCATCAACATAGGTTAAGGCGTAACGTAAAATAAAAGACAAGCGTTCTTTGTTTAACAAGGATGTGCAAATGCGATTGGTTGGGCGATTGGGATCTTTATTGGTGTTGAATTCAGGATTGCTGCGAATAACTTCCAGATTGTTGTCTTTCAGAACAGCCAACTCTTCATCTTCACTAACCTTTCTGAGCATGGCTGTTAGATTGAAAACCTCTTCTTCACGAAAGTAATTGAAAATTGGCTGATGATAGGAGCTGCTTGCGTAGTAGGCACCTTGTATGGGTTCAGGGTCGCTATCGTCATACTCCATGTTGTTGGAGAAAATCATGAATTGGGTGATGTTGGCAAAGCGTTTGAATTTTCTATTTTGAAAGCGTTTATTGATGCGTTCACGCTCTGCCAGTATGCCTTCACGATTGTTTGGCTTCTTCACCTCGATAAACACTAGCGGCATACCGTTAATGAGTAAGGTGATGTCAGGGCGAAATTCTTCATCACCATTCTGGCAGGTAAGCTCTGTCACCACATGAAAGCTGTTGTTGTGGAAGTTTTCAAAATCAATCAGGCGGGTATTTGAACGTGCTGTCAGTTTTTCAAAAAAGGCTCTGCCTAAATCTTCGTTATCAAGCGAGAGCTTTACATCCTCCAAAAGACGGGCAACTTCATCAGGTTTAATACCGGGGTTGATTTTTGTAATAGCCTGATTGAAAAGTTCGGGGAAGATATTGGTGTCCAGATCCCGGCTCTGGTCTTTGAGCGAGAGATACTGATAGCCCAGCCTCATCAGGTGGAGGATGGTCGGGATTTTCACTCGGGTGTCTTCGTTGAACTTCATGTGACAACCATCTTTTGGCTTGTTTGTAATGAAGAACAGAGTTTACACAAAGGTTACTTCCCAATACAAAAACTCGAAAAAATCTTACCCAGCAGTTCATCAGCACGATAAACACCTGTGATTTCTTCCAAGGCCTGTTGAGCATAGCGAAGCTCTTCGGCTAACAATTCAAAGGCGCTGGCTTGTTCCAGTTGCGTCAGCGCCGCATCAAGATAAGCAAGGCTTTGTTTCAAGGCTTCAACATGGCGTTTTCGCGCTGAAAAACCTTGTTCCGCCGTTTGCTCAACACCAGCGGTTTGAAGAATCCAGTCTTCAAGCAGGTGAACACCTTCTGCCTGTCTTGCACTCAGTGCAATTTTATCCAATGCTTTTCCCTTCCAGTTGAGTTGGCTTTTGCCTGCCCGTTCCCTGCTTAAATCGATTTTATTATGGATAAGCAAACAGTTTTGCGCCTGGTTTTCATCTAACAACTTGCTTTGCATGGTTTTCCATGCGTTTTGTTCAAATGGATTTTGGGTTTGTGCGCCGTCATACACATAAAAAATCAGGTCGGCCTCTTTGATTTCTTGCCACGCGCGCTTGATGCCTTCCTGTTCAACCACATCGTTGCTTTCTCTCAAGCCTGCGGTATCAATCACACGAACGGGAACACCTTGAATAGAAATATTTTCTCTTAATACATCGCGAGTGGTGCCTGGCTGGTTGGTCACAATCGCCGTTTCTTTTTGGCAAAGTGCATTCAAAAGGCTGGATTTGCCTGCGTTCGGTTCACCAGCAATCACAATGTTTAGCCCTTGTTGATAAACCAGCGCTTGATCCGCCTGTTTCAAAACAGGTTTTATTTGCGAAATGATTTCATTTATTTTTTGTTTGATTTTTCCCTCGGCAATAAAGTCCACGCCTTCTTCATCAGGGAAATCAATCGCTGCTTCTACATAACAACGGGTTTCAATAAGTGCTTCGTTGATGTGGTTTATGTTTTGCGAAAAACGGCCTTTTAGTGATTCTACTGCCTGCCTTGCTGCCTGCCTGCTTTGGCTGTCAATTAAATCGGCAATCGCTTCGGCCTGGGTTAAATCAATTTTATTATTTAAAAAAGCACGTTCAGAAAATTCGCCCGCACGTGCCAAACGAGCGCCATAATTCACGGCTAACGAAAGCAGCACATCAACCACAACGGGGCTGCCATGACACTGAATTTCAACTACCTCCTCCCCCGTAAAAGAATGAGGCGCAGGAAAATAAATCAGCAAGGCTTCATCAATTATTTTTGCTTCATCTGAATAGCAATTTACAAAACAGGCATTGCGCGGTTTTATGCTTGTTTCATCTTTATGTGTGATACGCGCTGCGATTTGTTTACTTTTATCGCCAGACAATCTGACAATGGCAACACCGCCTTTTCCTTGTGCGCTTGCGCAGGCCGCTATTGTGTCCCTGTTAACAATAAAGTTATTTCTAGACATCCAGTTTGCGGTTAATAACCCATTGCTGGGCAATGGTCAGAATATTGTTCACCAGCCAGTACAACACCAGACCCGCCGGGAAGAACAGGAAGAAAATAGCAAACATGAACGGCATCATTTTCATAATGCGTTCCTGCATGGGATCCTGAAACACCATCGGGCTGAGTTTTTGCTGAATATACATGCTCACCGCCATCAAGCCGGGTAAAACAAAATAGGGATCTTTTACCGATAAATCCTTTATCCAGAAAATAAATTCCGAGTGACGAATTTCAACACTCTCGCTTAGTACCCAATACAAGGCGATAAACACTGGCATTTGTATCAGCATGGGTAAACAACTGCCGAGCGGATTTATTTTTTCCTTGCGATACATTTCCATCGTCGCCTGGGAAAGTTTCTGGCGATCTTCACCGTACATTTCTTTCAGGCGCTGCATTTTAGGTTGCAACTTGCGCATGTTGGCCATTGATTTGAACGCATATTGGTTCAAGGGGAAAAACAAAAGTTTCACCAGACAGGTTAACAAAACAATGGTCCAACCCCAGTTACCCACATACTCTTGTATAAACACCATCACATTAAAAATCATCTGGGCGATCATCCATAACCAGCCGTAATCAACGGTTAAATCCAGACCATCAGAAATAAGCGCCATGGTTTTTTGATCTTTGGGGCCTGCATAAAAAGCGTAGTGTAATTTTCCCTGTTCACCCGCCGCGACCTGAATGCTTTCACTGGTAAAACCGGCAATGTTTTCGCCCTTGCCATTGATTCGGCTGCTATAGGTATTGTGTAACTCTGTCGGTGCAACCCACGCACTTACAAAATAATGTTGCACAAAAGCAAGCCAACCGCCTTTGTGGCTAACCTTGAGTGGTTCGTCTTTCAAGTCGAATAAATCGATTTTGTTATATTTGGTTTCTTCGCTCCAATAGGCAAAACCCAAAAATGGTTTCATCGCAAACAAGGAAGTATCTGCATAGGGATCAATGGTGCGATCTCTTTTTATTTGCGCAAACAGGTTTGCTGTCCAGTTTTCACTGCTTTGATTATGAATCACATAATCGACCTGTATCAGGTAGCTATTTTTTTTCAGCGTGAATATTTTTTCTATTTTTATGTCCGCTGTTTGTTGAAAAAATAAACTTACCTTGAGCTCTTTTTCTTTTTTCGCTAATTGATAGCTGTTTTGCTCGCTATCATAGGTTGGTCTGCCCTCTGCTTTTCCATCTGGCCCGTTCTTACCCACCAAGCCACTTTGTGCCACATAAACCCTGTTTGAGTTGTTTTCGAGTAAAACAAGGTTCTGATTGGTATCTTCAATGTCTGGTGTATATTTCAGAAGTTCGACATGCACAATGTCGCCACCTTTCAAATCTATCAAGACTTTCAAGGTATTGGTTTTTACCTCAATAATTTGTGAGCTTGTTTGCTCTACACTTTCAGGCTCCGAACTTTGTTGAACTTGAGGAAGGTCTTCCCAATCACGTTCACTGTTGGAGTTTTCTGTATGGGTTGTTGTGGTCTGTTGGGTTATTTGTTTTTGCTGAACCGCCTTTGATCCGTAATCCTTATCCCATTGAACCAGAATCAGTACAAATACGGCTGCTAATGCACCCCAAACAAAATAACGTTGAAAACTTTGTGCTTGCATAAACTGCCTTATAAATCTTTGAAAGGATAAAGTTGTGTCTGGTAATTTCCCTGTAATTTAAAACTCGCAGGTTTTTTGAAGGAAACGGTTTCAGGTACAGGGTCATAACCGCCTAATGACCAGGGATTACATCGAATAATTCTTGCTGTGGAAAGAATACTGCCTTTGACTACGCCATGTTTGTTTAATGAATCCTTTGTGTAATGAGAACAACTTGGGTAATGACGACAATTTTGGCCAAGAAAGGGGCTAATCCAGTTTTGATAAAAAGAAATCAGGATATTCATCAGTGCTACAGGTAACGCTTGAATAACTTTCAAAATGGATTTGGTTTTATTGGGCATGAATTTGTTCCTGCTCAATTTTTTCAAGGAGCTTTTTAAAACCATGTTGAATTTGCTGATATTGTTGCTGAGAGGTAAGTTCGTTGATGTTTTTGCGTGCTAAAACAAGCACATCCAGACCCTGTAAAGGCTGTGTATGATACCTGAATATCTCCCTGCTTAAACGTTTAAAGCGATTTCGATGAACCGCTTTATGGATTTTCTTTTTGGCAACAACCAAACCCAGCCGCGCTGGATATTGGGGATTTTTTCTCGCTAGTAACAAGACGTAGGAATTACCTGCTTTGAAATCGGTATGGGAAAAAACCAGATTATAATCCTGAGGTGTCAGTAAGCGACTTTGCCTGGTGAATGTGCAGGATTTGCGATTGATACCTTGTTGTGTGCATGGCGCTTTGTTCATAAGGGAAGCGTTAGTAAACAACAAGGCTGAGTCGGAATGGGGTTAATCTATCAGCCTGAAATCAAGCTGGTGTAAAACCGGCTTGAAAGTGGAACCTTAAGAAATCAGGCAGTGAGTCTTTTTCTGCCTTTGGCTCTGCGGCGGCTAAGTACCTGACGACCATTTTTAGTTGCCATGCGTGCTCTAAAACCGTGAGTTCTCTTTCTTTTTATGTTTCTGGGTTGGAATGTACGTTTCATCGAATATTGCCTGTTTTAGGTAGCCTGAAGCGGTCGGCGATTCTATTGAATGGTATGGAGTGTGTCAACGCATAGGCTTATTTGCTTTTTTTTACCAGCCCTTCAATAAGAATAAATAAAGTATATAGATTACTTTTTATTTCTTTTTATTAGTAACCATATTTGTGTGGAAAACCCTGTTTTTATGAGTATTTTCAATAACTTGTTTAATGGATAAAGCTGTTGGCCATTCTGTTTTTTATTCGGGGTAACATGTGTGTTGCTGTGTGTAAATCGCGGTTCACTGCAGTGAGTGTGGATAACTCTGGTTTTACAAACAAAAACAAATGTACTTATACAGAGCTTTTCATCAGCTATTGGGTAATCCTGGAAGATGGATTCACCCTGCCAAGCTGTATAGAATGAGCACCCTTTTCTTCCTACCGACCTGACCACGATTTTGAGGAACTTCAGCTTGAAACAGGAAATATGGCAAAGCTGTTTGGAAACCTTACAAAGTGAGTTGCCTCCCCAACAATTCAATATGTGGTTGCGTCCGTTAAGTTGCAGGGCTGGTGATAAATCTGTTGTTATTCTTGCGCCTAACCGTTTTGTACTGGATTGGGTAAGAGACAAGTATACTGATCGCTTAAAGGAATTATTTAGGGAAAAGCTCAATCTGGCGGAAATAAAACTGGAGTTTCTGGTCGATGAACCGAGCCAGAAAGCAGAAAATTCGACTCATTTCAGTGATTCAAAGGATAAAACCAGAGAAGCCAAACACAGTCCTGATTTAGGCGGTAAAGTCGGACAAAGCACCAATATCAATCCCAATTATACCTTTGCTTCCTTTGTTGACGGGAAATCCAACCAACTGGCCAAGGCAGCAGCAACACAGGTAGCGGAAGCTCCTGGAACTTCGTATAACCCTCTATTTATTTATGGCCCTACAGGGTTAGGAAAGACTCACTTAATGCTGGCTATCGGGAACGAAGTTCTGGCAAAAGACCCAAATGCCAAAGTGGTCTACAAACGTTCCGAAAGCTTTGTAAGAGATTTTGTGAAAGCACTTCAAACGAATACAACTGATGAGTTCAAGCGTTTTTATCGATCAGCTGATGTTCTGTTAATTGATGACATTCAGTTTTTTACGCAAAAAACACAAACCCAGGAAGAGTTTTTTCATACCTTTAATGCCTTGCTGGAAGGGAATCACCAGATCATTCTGACCAGCGATAAATACCCCAAAGCGCTTGAAGGGGTGGACGAACGATTGAAATCGCGGTTTGGCTGGGGCTTGCCAGTGGAAATCGAGCCACCCGAGCTTGAAACCCGCACAGCCATTCTGATGAAGAAAGCAGAACAGGCAAAGGTTCAACTGCCCAATGAAGTTGCTTTTTTTGTGGCGCAAAAAATCCGCTCCAATGTGCGTGAGCTTGAAGGAGCACTCAATCGCATTATTGCCAATGCACGGTTTCAGAAACGCGAGATCACTCTGGAACTGGTGAAAGAATCACTAAAAGATCTCCTGGCGATTCAGGATCGCCTGATTACGGTCGATAACATTCAAAAGACCGTGGCTGAATATTACAAAATCAAACTCGGTGATTTAACGTCCAAGAAGCGAACACGCTCAATCGCAAGACCAAGGCAAGTGGCGATGGCGCTTTCAAAAGAGCTGACCAATATGAGTCTGCCAGAAATAGGTGATGCTTTTGGTGGTCGCGATCACACCACCGTCATGCACGCGTGTAAAAAAATAAGCGAGCTTAGAAACAGTGATAATGATATTGAGGAAGACTATAATAATTTGGCTCGCCTGCTCAGCTCGTGATTCTAAAAACAAAAACAACCCGTAAAGATAAAAACCAGAGACTGTTATGAGATTCAGTATTGCAAGAGATGATTTTTTAAAACCCCTTCAACACGTTGCTGGCATTATTGAAAAGCGGCAAACCCTTCCAGTTTTATCTAACGTTTTGCTGGTGGTTGATAAGCAAAATTTGTCTTTAACTGGTACCGACATGGAAATTGAGCTGGTAATTAATCTGTCGGTTGCAGCGTGTGATGAACCTGGCGAGATAACCATTCCTGCGAAAAAATTGCTGGATATTTGCAAATCATTACCAAGTGAAGCCAAGCTTGAAATTTACACGGAAGATAATAAGGCTATTTTAAAGTCAGGCCGAAGTCGTTTCAGTCTGGTGACTTTACCAGCTAATGATTTTCCCAGTCTGGATGAATACAGTGGTGCGACAGCCCGATTTGATATTTCGAGTCAGGAAATAAAAACCCTTATCGAGAACACAGGTTTTGCAATGGCGCAACAAGATGTGCGTTATTACCTCAACGGCATGTTGTTTGAATTGATGACCAGTAACCAGCTCAAAGCCGTTGCCACAGACGGGCACAGGTTGGCACTCAGTCATGCACAGGTACAAATAAAAGGCGATATTAACAGTAATCCACAAGCGATTGTCCCAAGGAAATCTGTGTTAGAACTTTCCCGTCTGTTTTTAGATGAAGAAGAGTTTGTTGAAATCACTCTGGGTAACAATTACATACAAGCGAAAACACAAAACATTTCCTTTAGCTCCAAACTGGTCGATGGTAAATTTCCTGATTATGGAAGGGTTATCCCCAAAGGCGGAGACAAGCAGATTTTCTCCTCACGGGAAGCACTTCGTCTTGCTTTGAGCAGGGTGGCAATTTTATCGAATGACAAGTTCAGAGGGGTTCGCCTGATGTTGAGCGCAGGTAATCTTCAACTGATTGCAAACAACCCTGAGCAGGAACAGGCGGAAGAAAACATCACCGTAGATTATTCAGGCACAGAACTGGAAATAGGCTTTAATGTTGGTTATCTGCTGGATGTTATGAACACGGTTAAGGAAGAAGAAATTTCCTTGTTACTCACAGATTCCAACAGCAGCGGTGTAATACAAGGCAGAGGAAATAACGACAGCCTGTATGTTGTAATGCCCATGCGCTTGTAGTGTTTTTTTATATTCAAAGGCGGGGCAGGCTTTTATGCCTTTAACCCTCATCAGTGCAAAAAATCTGCGTAATCTGCACGACTACCAGCTTTCTCCCAACCCTTACAATAACGTGTTTATTGGAAAAAACGGCGCTGGAAAAACCAACCTGTTAGAAGGTATTTATTTAAATGCGCTAGGACGGTCGTTTAGAACCAATCTGGCACCACAAATTATTCAACACCATCAGGAAAGCTGTCTGCTTTTTTCACGGTATAAAGAAAACGCTCAGGCAACCAGGGAACACCGTTTGGGGTTTGAACGCAACAGAAGCAACAAGCAGGCTGCACATGTAGATGGAGAAGCGGTTGCCAACTTGTCACAACTGGCTGCGATTGCGCCGATGGTTCTGATACAGCCCGATGAAACCGAGCTGATTGATGGCGCATCGAGCAACAGGCGCAAATACATTGACATGCTAATGTTCCACGTGGAACCCTCTTTTTTGCCTTTGTGGCGACAGCACCAGCATTTGCTGAAACAGAGAAACCAGCTATTTAAATCCAACACTTCAAATATCGATACGCTGAGAAAAAATCTGGAGCCTTGGAACAAGCAATTTATTCGTGTGAATCAGGTATTACAGGCACAACGACAACAGGTGTTTTCAGAAGTGCTTGAAGATGTTGTGCATTACTTACAGCAGTTTGAAGCGTTTTCAAAAACCACAGGAGCAGAAATAAGGCTGGAGTTTTATCAAGGTTGGCCAAAGGAAAGCCTGTTAGAGGACGTGCTTGAAAGAAGTCTGGAAAGCGAACGGCTGCGTGGTTTTACCTTGAGTGGCGGCCATAGAGCAGAAATAAAAATCAAAAGTGAAGCAGGTTTGGCAAAGGCTTATCTTTCAAGAGGACAAAAAAAGCTGTTAACCATGCTCATGCGTTTGGCTCAGGCCAGATTTTTGAAGAGAGCAGGAAAGGAAGCTGTTTTGCTGCTGGATGATATTTTTGCTGAAATGGACGAGCCTAACACCAGAGCTTTTATTGAAGCAGCGGAGGCTTTGGGCTTGCAAAGCTTTTATACCAGCGTTCAGCAACCTGAAACCATAAAAAAAATGTTCCGTGCATCCACCACAGTGTTCCACGTGGAACAGGGAGCCATCGTGCAGGCAAAATAAGAATTACCTGTTCACAAACTCAAGGAAAGAGTATAATCAGCAGCCTTATAAAAACACATAAGTTATTGAAAATCATAAGAAAACCTTGGTAAACCACATGTAATAACCAAGGCCGTCGTTACGCTTGAGGTCTATATGACAGAAGAAAAATCTACCTACGATTCTTCCAGTATTGGTGTGCTGAAAGGGCTTGATGCGGTTCGCAAGCGCCCGGGCATGTACATTGGGGATACCGATGATGGAACGGGCTTGCATCATATGGTTTTCGAGCTTATTGATAATTCGATTGATGAAGGTTTGGCTGGTTACTGTACCGAGATCAGCGTCATTATTCATCCCGATGAAACCATCACCACCAAAGACAACGGGCGCGGTATTCCTGTCGATATTCATAAGGAAGAGGGGGTGTCTGCAGCGGAAGTAGTGATGACGGTTCTGCATGCGGGAGGAAAGTTTGACAATAATGCCTATAAGGTTTCTGGCGGCCTGCACGGCGTGGGTGTGTCGGTGGTGAATGCGCTTTCAGAACAGTTAACACTCACTATTCGTAGAGAAGGCAAAGTACATGAACAACATTATAAACATGGTGTTCCTCAGGCACCTTTGGCGGTAATTGGTGAAACAGATTCTACCGGAACAGAATGCCATTTTAAGCCCAGTGCGGAAACCTTCAAAAATATCAGTTTTAGCCATGACATTTTGGCAAAACGCTTGCGCGAGCTTTCTTTTCTGAATTCAGGCATTCGTATTGTGCTCATTGATGAAAGAAGCGGTAAAAAGGATGTTTTTGAATACGAAGGCGGGTTATTTGCCTTTGTTGAATATCTCAATGCCAACAAGACCCCGCTACATAAAGGTTTTACTTTTCAGGTAGAGGGCGATGAGGGGATTGGTGTAGAAGTTGCCATGCAGTGGAATGATGCTTATCAGGAAAATATTTATTGTTATACCAACAATATTCCCCAAGGTGATGGTGGTACACATCTGGCGGGATTTCGCGGTGCTTTAACGCGCACACTCAACACCTATATGGAGAAAGAAGGCTTTTTGAAAAAAGAAAAAGCACCACCAACAGGCGATGACATTCGTGAAGGGCTATGTGCGATTATTTCTGTGAAAGTGCCTGATCCTAAATTTTCTTCGCAAACCAAAGACAAGTTGGTGTCTTCGGAAGTGAAAGCAGTAGTGGAACAGGCAATGGGAGACAAGTTTCAGGACTACCTGCTTGAGAACCCGCAAGAAGCCAAAATTATTGTTAATAAAATTCTTGATGCTGCCCGTGCACGTGAAGCCGCCCGAAAAGCCAGAGAAATGACACGCAGAAAAGGCGCACTGGATATAGCAGGCTTGCCTGGAAAACTGGCGGATTGTCAGGAAAAAGACCCTGCACTGTCGGAACTTTATATTGTCGAGGGTGACTCTGCAGGTGGCTCTGCCAAACAAGGTAGAAACCGCAGAACCCAAGCCATTCTTCCTTTAAAAGGCAAGATTCTCAATGTTGAAAAAGCGCGCTTCGATAAAATGCTGTCTTCGCAGGAAGTGGGCACGCTGATTACCGCGTTAGGCTGTGGCATAGGAAAAGATGAATACAATCTCGAAAAACTGCGTTATCACAACATCATTATTATGACCGATGCGGATGTGGACGGCTCACATATCAGAACCTTGTTGCTTACTTTCTTTTTCCGCCAAATGCCTCAGTTGATTGAAAATGGCTACATTTATATCGCGCAGCCGCCCTTGTATAAATTAAGCAGCAAGCGTGGAAAACAGGAGCAATATCTCAAAGATGATGAAGCCTTGAATAAATTCCTCACCAGCGCTGCGCTGGAAAAATCAAAATTGTTTCCCGCCGAAGGTGCGCCTGCAATCAGCGAGCAAGCGCTTGAAGGGTTGATCGCCCGTTTTCAGCATGCGCAGAAAACCATAAGTCGCCTGGGAAAACTGTATTCGCAAGAGGCGCTGGAAGCGCTGATGTATTTGCCCGTTCTTAAAAGTGAAACACTGACCGAACAGGCAAAGGTTGAAAACTGGTGTAAACTGTTAGAACAGGCACTTTCAAGCGCGGCGCAAAATGCGCGCTATGAAGTCTCTGCCATGTACAACAAGGAAAGAGGCAGTTTTTTCCCTCGTTTGATCAAAGTATCTCACGGTATTCCCCAGCACTATGATTTTAGTCATGAGTTTTTTGCATCAAAAGATTATCTGGAAGTTTCTACTTTGGGAAATGAGTTAAATGAATTTCTGAAAGATGGCGCCAGCATTGAGCGTGGCGAAAAAACACTGGCCATTAAAAGTTTTAAAGAAGCGTTTGATTGGTTGGTGGAAGACACCAGAAAGAGTTTTGACATTCAACGTTATAAAGGTTTGGGCGAAATGAATCCTGAGCAACTCTGGGAAACGACTATGGACCCCAGTCAGAGAAGAATGCTGCAAGTGACGATTGAAGATGCGATTGGTGCGGATCAGATTTTTACAACGCTGATGGGTGATCAGGTAGAACCACGCAGGGAATTTATTGAGCTGAATGCACTTTCCGTTGCCAATCTGGATATTTAAGTTTTTAGCCCCGAACCAAGATTGTTCTGTTCATTTTTAATCCACAGCTCAACTTCCTGTGTGAGCTGTCTGGCTTTTTTACCTTCGCTTTGAATGAGTGGCCCGATGCTTAAAGTAATGGTTCCAGGGTATTTAAGAAATTTGCGCGCAGGCCAGCAGTAACCAGCGTTATGTGCGATAGGCAAAACAGGAAAGTTATTTTTGCAGGCAATTAATGCACTGCTGGAAGCAAATTCAACCGATTGCCCGGGTGACACTCGCGTTCCCTCAGGATAAGCCATATACCAAAAGCCCGCTTCTACCGCCAAAGGCGCTTGTCTTAAAAGTTCTTTGAGTGCCTGTTGTTTTTTACTGCGGTCGATAGCAATGGGTTTTAATAACAACAAACCCCATCCGAAGATGGGAATCCAGAGCAGCTCCCTTTTTAAAACAGTTGCCTGAGGACTAAACAGCTTATAGCTGTACAAGGTTTCCCAGGTGCTTTGGTGGTTTGACATAATGATGCAAGGCGTGTCAGGTATATTTTCCCTGCCCTTGATTTCAAATTTGATTTTGCAAATCACACTTAGCATAAACATCACCACATCAATCCATGAGGTGATAAAACGAAAGCGTGTTTCAAAAGACACAAAGGGCCAGCTCAAAAGACATAGCAGCAGACACACAGGCCCAAATACCAGCGTGTAACTGATATAAAAAATGGAAAACAAAACACTTCTTAAAAAAATAGCCACAAGATTAACTGTTTGAGTAGTGATGGGTTAATAAATAGCGCCCTGCATCTTGTAGCGCATTAAACACAGGAACATCGCGTAACAAGGACGAATGTTGCTGTTCAGTTTCACTTCCCTTGCCGCTTCTCACCAAAACCGGCAAGCAGGATTTATTGAGTGCGAGTTGAATATCTTTGGCACTGTCTCCTACAAGGGGAACACCTTTAACAGAAATCTGATAGTCCTGTTCTATTTTATCAAGCATGCCTGTGAAGGGTTTGCGGCATACACAAGATTCGTCAGGATGGTGTGGACAAAAATAAACAGCTTCTATTTTTCCGCCAAGCGCTTCCAGCATCACCAACATTTTTTCATGTATGCTGTGTAAAACGGTTTCTGAAAAATAACCTCTACCGACACCGGACTGGTTGGTCACCACAATAATACGAATACCTTGCTGAAACAGTTCAGCCATCATTTCAAGGCTTCCTGCGATTGGCAACCATTCATCAGGTGATTTGATATAAGCATCAGAATCGTGGTTAATCACACCATCTCGATCAAGCAACAGTAATTTTTGTGGATTGAGATGATGGTTCATAGTGAACTATTTTTTCCAGAACATGGGGGTGAATAACACCAGCACCGTAAAAATTTCAACGCGTCCCAGAAGCATGGCAAAACATAACAGTAATTTTGCGCTGGTGCTGGTTTCACCAAAATGATTCGATACTTCGCCCAAACCCGCACCGAGATTATTTAAACAGGCAACCACTGCAGAAAAAGCGGTTTCAAAATTCATTCCGGTGGCCATCAGTGCAATAATCAGGAATAGAAAAATCGAAAGATAGGCACCCACAAAGCCCCAAACCGCTTGTAGGATACGCTCGTTGACAACGGCTTTGCCGACCTTGATTGCAAACACACCATTCGGGTGAATCAGGCGTTTAATTTCGCGAATAAACATGTGATACAAAACCAGCACGCGCACCGCTTTGATACCGCCAGAAGTTGATCCTGCACAACCACCCATGAAACCGGCACACAGCAAGGCGAAAGGAATAAACGCTTGCCAATTTGAATAATCGGTCGCGAAATAGCCAGTGGTGGTTAGAATCGACAGCGTTTGAAACAAGCTGTAACGCGCAGCGCGTAGCAGAGAAATTTCCTGTGAGCCAATCAGTAAACAGATAAAAACAAAAACAATCATTAAACCAATGACTGCGAAAAAAAAGCGAAACTCGGCATCGCGAAAACAATACAAGGGATTTTTATGTTTCCAGGCAACAAACAACAAGGTGAAATTAACTGCTGACAAAAACATGAACAGCACGGTGATGAGCTCAATCGAAACACTGTCAAAATGGGCGATACTGCCGTCGTGTGTCGAAAAGCCACCCGTTGATGTGGTTGAAAACGCATGACAGATAGCATCAAACAGACTCATTCCGGCAAGCCAGTAAGCCAGCGCACACAGCACGGTCAAACCGATATAAATGTAGGAAAGATATTTTGCGGTTTCAGTAATTCGCGGAGCAAGTTTGGTTTCTTTCATAGGCCCTGGAATTTCTGCTTTATAAAGCTGCATGCCACCGATACCCAGAAACGGAAGTACCGCAACCGCGAGTACAATCAAACCGATTCCACCAAACCATTGCAGAAACTGTCTGTAAAATAAAATCGATTTGGGCAGTGTATCAATGTTGACGAGAATGGTTGAACCCGTTGAAGTTAAACCGGAAAAGGATTCAAAAATCGCATTAACAATCGAGAACTGAACCTGCTCTGAAAAAATAAAAGGTAAGGAACCAAACAGGCCAAGGGTTAACCAGGCAGACACCACCACCAGAAAACCATCTTTGGTTTTCAGATTAAATTTCTTGCGGGAAAAAGGCAGCCAAAAAAACAGCCCGGAAATTAAAATTGCAAGCCCCGCTTTCCAAAAAGCGTTGTGTTCTTCTTCACCGTAATAAAGTCCGACAAGCGCAGGAGGCAACATGATCAAGCTAAACAAGGTGAGCAACAAACCAAGTAACTTGAAAACAGCAAAGATATTCATGGTGCTATTTTAAAAACCTCAGAAAAAAGCAAGGCTGACCTGAAACAGCCGCTCAACATCGCGTACCTGCTTTTTATCTGCCAGAAAAATAATCAGATGATCATTGGTTTCAACCACGATGTTATCGTGGGCAATGAGTACCTTCTGGTTCCTGACAATCGCACCAATGGTAGTGCCTTTCGGCAAGGCAATTTCTTCAAGTGTTTTTCCAACTACTTTGGAAGTTTTTTTATCGCCACGCGCAACAATTTCAATGGCCTCCGCAGCGCCTCTGCGCAGCGAATGCACGTTAACAATATCACCCCGCCGAACGTGGGCGAGCATACTGCTGATGGTGGCTTGTTGTGGTGAAATGGCAATATCGATATTGCCTTCCTGAACCATCAGATCCAGATAGGCGGGATTGTTGATTAAAGCCATCACCTTTCTTGCACCCAGACGTTTCGCCAACATTGAGGACATAATGTTGGCTTCATCGTCATTGGTGACTGCAACAAACAAATCACAGTCTTCAATATTTTCTTCAACCAGCAATTCCTGATCAGAAGCCGAGCCATGTAATACCAGTGAACGGCTTAAACTTTCGGTCAAACTTGCACAGCGTTCATAACTTTTTTCAATAATCTTGATTTGATAGCGGGTTTCGAGCGTTTCTGCCAGGCGTTCACCAATGCGTCCACCACCGGCAATCATGATTCTTTTGTATTCCTGATCGAGCCGTCTCAGCTCACTCATCATGGCACGAATATTTTCCTGTGCCGTAATAAAAAAGACTTCATCATCGGCTTCGATGATGGTGTTGCCTTCAGGTTTGATAGCGTGATTCTGTCTGAAAATAGCGGCGACACGTGCATCGACCTTGGGCATGTGCTCGCGGAGATAACGCAATTCTTTTCCCACCAAGGGGCCATCATAGTAGGCTTTAACCGCAACCAGTTGTACCAAACCATTGGAAAAATCCAGCACCTGTAAAGTACCCGGGTGCTCAATCAGGCGTCTTAAATAATTGGTGACTACCTGTTCGGGACTAATCAACACATCAACAGGAATGGCATCATGGTTGAATAAGGATTTTCGAGTGGTGTAGGCACTTTCCCTTACGCGCGCAATTTTGGTAGGCGTGTGAAACAGCGAGTGGGCAATCTGACAGGCGAGCATATTAATTTCATCGCTGCTGGTGACAGCAATGAGCATATCGGCATCATCAATGCCTGCCTGTTTGAGTACTTGAGGGAAGGAAGCCATTCCCTGCACGGTTTTCAAATCCAGCCGTTTTTTGATGTCTTCGAGTCGGGAGTAATGAGTATCAACGATGGTAATATCGTTTGCTTCATTCACGAGGTTTTCAGCAAGCGTTACGCCAACCTGCCCTGCGCCAAGAATGATGATTTTCATCTAACCAAGAGCCTTGAATTTAAAGCGCGCATCATAAACCAAAACCCTGGCAATTACGCCCAAAAAAGCGGGAACACTATGCCCGCTTTTTAAGCAGAGCGTAGTAAAAACCATCATGCCCGTTGATTTTTGGAAAGAGCTGCCAGCCAAAACTTCGAGCCTCGCCAAGCGGCAAAGCGAGTTGGATTTCTTCCGCCTGTTTGCTGTGTTCAGAAATAAATTGCGCAATCACTTGTTCGTTCTCGATTTTAAAAACCGAGCAGGTGGCATATAAAAGATAACCATTCGGTTTCAGGCAATTCCATAAGGCATTGAGCAGAGAAGTTTGTTGGTGGGCAAGACGAGCCAAATCGTCTTCTTTGCGCAACAGTTTTATATCAGGGTGACGGCGAATAATGCCGCTTGCACTGCAAGGCGCATCTAACAAGATGCGATCAAACAATTTTCCATTCCACCAGCTGTGTAAATCTTCAGCATTGGCTTGTTTGAGCGAAGCATGCAGATTCAGGCGCTGGAGATTATGTGCAACTTTTTCAAGCCGCGTTTCGCTGGCATCGAGGCATAACAAATCGATGTCAGGACAAAGTTCCAGCATATGGCAGGCTTTACCTCCGGGAGCTGCACAGGCATCGAGTACACTAAAACCGGCCTCAAGTTGCAACACATGCGCAGCCTGTTGCGCGGCTTCATCTTGTACTGAAAACCAGCCCTCACTAAAACCTGGCAAGTGAGTGACATCGCAGGGTTCAGATAAATAAATGCACGGTTGCGTGGTTTGGCTTAAACGGGCATCGATTTCCTGTTGGAGAAGAAAAGAAAGATAGGTTTCAGCAGAGTAAAAATGTTTATTCACTCTGATGGTCATGGGCGACTCATGGTTATTGGCTTCTATTATCGTTTGATAAGCATCAGGCCAATCATGGCAAAGTTGCTGATATAACCAGTGAGGGTGTTGAGATTCAATCTGACTATTGTTGGAATTTTTTGATAAAGATTTTTTTAGCTGTTCAACACTGTCAGAAGCGCGTTGCGCTTTTCTTAATACCACGTTGACCACGTTTTTTGCCCAAGGTTTTTTCTGAACCTGACACAATTCCACCCATTCAGAAATAACCGCATGTTGAGGCGTTTTTAAAAACAACAATTCATACAAACCGGCAAGCACAATGGTGTGAATATCTATATCCTTGTGACGAAAAGGCTTATTCAACAGGTTGTTTGAATAAGCCAGCAAAAAATAGTATTCACGAAACACGCCATAACAAATATGGCGAGCCAGCGATTGATTATTGTGTTCCAGTTTTTCGAGATGTTTGGGAAACAGGTTTAATAAGGGGCTTTGCAGGAAATCATCTTTTTCTCGCGGCAAACTGGCAAGCAGGATTTTCAGTACACAGGCACGAAAATTGTCTGAGACAGGATTAGACAAAACATTTTCCTGGCGCAAAAAGCGCTTTGTGAGCATTCAAAACTTCCCTTGAGGTTAAGGCTTTTTTCCCTGGAAGCTGTAGCTGCAAAATGTTGATAAAACCATCAGCACAGGCCACCTTGATGGCATGGTTATCGGTCTCAACAATTTCCCCGCATTTGAAAGTATGTTTTCCTGATTCAACAGTGGCCGACCAGATACGAATAAGTTGTTCATCGATTTGGGTAAAACTGACGGGCCATGAATTGTAAGCACGCACCATGCGATCAATTTTTTCAACAGAACTCGCCCAGTTGATGCGTGCATCAGATTTGCCGATTTTGTGTGCGTAGCTTGCCTGTTGATTGTCCTGAGGTTTGCGCTGCGCAAACAGCAGTTCAAAATTTTGCAGCGCTTCATTCATGGCAACAGCACCTAACGCAGCGAGCTTGTCGTGCAGGCTTTGTCCGGTGTCGTGATCTTCAATCGGCAGTCGCTTTTCCAGCAACACATCACCGGTATCCAGCCCGGCATTCATCGCCATAATCGAGATGCCTGTTTCAGCGTCGCCAGCCAGAATGGCATGTTGTATGGGCGCCGCGCCGCGCCATCTTGGTAAAAGCGAAGCGTGGATATTAAGACAGGCCAGCGCAGGTAAATCGAGAACAGCCTGAGGAAGAATCAGGCCATAAGCAGCAACGACGAGTATATCGGGGCGATAACTGTTAAGGCGTTGTATGTCATCAAGTTGCTTAAAGGAAACAGGTTGTTCAATGGGAAGCTGATATTGCTGAGCCAGTATTTTTACCGGACTGGCCAGCAGTTTCTGCCCCCTTCCCGCAGGCCGGTCGGGTTGTGTGTATACAGCCACCACCTCATGCTCACTTTTAATCAAAGCTTCGAGAGCGCAGGCTGCAAAATCTGGCGTACCAGCAAATACAATTCGATAAGCGGGCATCAATGCTAGCCTGCCTGCTTGTGTGATTTTTCCAGCTTCTTCTTGATTCTCTGGCGCTTGAGCGGCGAAATGTAATCCACAAACAGCTTGCCTTGCAGGTGATCCATCTCGTGCTGAATGCAAACAGCTAGTAAGCCCTCACATTCAATCTCAAAAGCTTCCCCATTGATTCCTTTGGCCTTTATTTTCACATGCTCAGGCCGACTGACCACCTCTCTGAAACCAGGCACCGAGAGACAACCCTCCTCAAATTCACGGTCGGCACCATCAGCACAGATGATTTCAGGATTGATAAAAATTTGGGGGAAATCACCCTCTTCGCTCACATCGAGCACGATAATGGCTTCATGGATATTCACTTGCGTGGCGGCAAGACCAATACCGCGAGCCTCGTACATGGTTGCAAGCATGTCATCGGTGATTTTTTTGAGACGAGCACCAAACTCTGACACAGGTTTTGCTACCGTGCGTAAACGTGCATCGGGGAACTCAAGAATTTCCAGTAAAGCCATGACTTAGTTTTCAAACCTATAGTAAAAAGTTAAAAAGTTGTGATAGACGCATGATAAGACTGTAATTATTACAAAAAATTTGATTTAATCGCCCGAGTATTCAACCTGCAAAACCTGAGCTTGTGCGTACTATTTTAGTTTAGCATGGGCGATGAAAAGAAAGGGAAGGACTAATGATTAAAATAATAAATCGTTTTACCTTTTTTATGTGTTTAAGCTTCGGCAGCGTTTTGGTTCATGCTGAAGAAGCAAAATTACAAGACAATCCACCTGCGAAATATTATGTGAAGGAAAGGGATACCCTGTGGGACATCTCCAACCTGTTTTTGCAGAATCCCTGGGCATGGCCTGAAATCTGGCACATTAACGAACAGATTCGCGACCCGCATCTGATTTATCCGGGTGATGAAATTTCGCTGGTCTATATTGGCGAGCAACCCAAATTGATGGTGACCAGTCGTGATCCCTCAGTTAATACGGTTAAACTTTCTCCACAAAAACGCTCGTATCAGATTTCTTCAACCATTCCGACCATTCCTTTGGACAAGGTGGCCAGTTTTTTGACCTCGGCACGAGTGGTTGACAAACAAACGCTGGGAAGCGCGGCCTATGTAATTGCGGGAGATGAACGACATCGGGTAATGGGTAAAGGCGATATCGTTTACGCAATGGGCGATTGGAGTAACCCGCAAAACGCCTATGGCATTTATCGCCCCGGCAAACCATTTATTGATCCCGAAACACAAGAAGTGTTGGGTTATGAAGCGCGTGATTTGGGTGTGGTGCGTTTCGTAAGAGAGGAAGAGGGCGTTGCGATTTTTGAAATACAACGCGCCGATGTTGAAATTCGTGAATATGACCGATTGCTGCCGACAGAAACCCAGAGCGTGCAGGCAAATTTTTATCCCAAGGCACCGAATGAGGATATTAAAGGCGAAATCATTCGTGTTTTTTCCGGTGTTAAAAATATTGGTCAATACGATGTTGTGGTGGTGAATAGAGGTGTACGCGAAGGGGTTGAAGTGGGCGATGTATTTGCCATTTCCCGTCGAGGCGCGATTGTTCGCGACAGATTGGCAAACAACCAGAAAGTGCAATTGCCTGATGAAAGAGCAGGTATGCTGATTATTTTCAAAACACATGACAAAGTAAGTCTGGGTCTGGTGTTGAGAGCAAAAACAGTTCTCCAGGTTGGCGATAAAATTTCTCGTCCATAACAGACTTTTGTTAATTCATTGCCAGGGAGGCAAGGAAACATGCAAGGATGGTTTATTCCCAAACAACATTATCTACTCATTTTGACAGCCAGCTCCTGTATGAGCTGGCTCTGTTGAATGTCGATGGCATAGGCCCTAAAACCTTTAGTCGCAGCCTTTCCTTTTTTGGCTCTGCCCGACAAGTCTTTTTCTCTTCATCCAAAGCACTTTTGGAATCTGGTTTAAAAAGCGACAGCGTTGAGCAAATCATCGAATTTTCAAAACACGCTTTTGAACAGGAATGTACAAAACCAATAACTATGGTTGGAAAAAGGCTTAAAGCCAATCTCGATTGGGCAAGCCTTCCCAATCACTTCATTATTTCTACACACTGCGCTCAATATCCGCAGGTACTTAAACATATTTATAATGCTCCGCCGTTACTTTTTGTTATAGGAAATCCTGCCCTGTTAAATCAGCAACAACTTGCGATGGTTGGTGCAAGAAAAGCGAGCAGCATGGGCAAGCATTTTGCTACACAGTGTGCGCAGCAATTAGCAGGAAAAGGCTTTGTCATTACCAGTGGTCTGGCGCAAGGGATTGATGCCGCTGCTCACGAAGGTGCATTGGCTGCGCGCGAACAATCGACCATTGCTGTGTTGGCGCATGGTCTCGATGGGCTTTATCCCGCTAAAAATAAAACGCTGGCGGCCAATATTGTGAATCAGGGCGGTGCATTGATTTCAGAATTTCCAGTAGGCATTGCACCAAAACCTGAATATTTTCCGCGCAGAAATCGCATCATCAGCGGCATGTCGCTGGGGGTGCTGGTGGTTGAAGCAGAAATCAAAAGCGGCTCGCTGGTGACTGCATATTGTGCGTTGGAACAAGGCAGGGAAGTATTTGCGGTACCTGGTGCGCCCAATAATCCTTTAAGCAAGGGCTGCAACCAACTGATTAAACAAGGTGCAAAACTGGTAGAAGGGGTAGAGGATTTGTTAGAAGATTTACCCGCATTTAAAAATCAAAGTGACTTGTTTGAATATGTGCATGAAGTTCCTGCGCAAATTGAAATCTCTTTGGCAGAACTGGAACTCTCCCCGCTTGAGAAAAAAGTGCTCGAAGCTTTGAAAAATGAAAGCAAATCTATCAATACCTTGGTGGAAGAATTAAAAGACAACGCGAGTGACATCGCTGCTGCACTCACCATGCTGGAACTCAAAGCCTTGGTGCTAACTGTTGAGCAAGGTTTTCAAATGCACCCGCAATTACTTGCTGTGCTTAAGGGGTAACTCGATTATGCCAGTAGCCAGGTTTTCTGGAATGATGCGCAAAAGCAACAACGGTGATTGCTTGGTCATTCGCTATGGTCACAAGAGAAAAAGGGAATCGTTGAAGAATCAGTCTTTTTGCCCCTAGTTTGGCAGCCTCACCAATTACAGGTACGAGCGGTGGATTGGGTTCACCGAGTTTGGCTGTCGCCCATTCAAACGTATCGATGAGCTGCTCTCCGAGGCCAGGGACTTCCAGTTCATACCAAGCAGCCGCTTCAATCAGTTCTTCGGCAGCTTCCGTGCTAACCCGTACTTTCAATATCAACTCCTTATTCTGGCTCTGGCGCGCGCAATAGCTTCGTTTGCATCCAAAAGTTCAGTTTTGCCTGCTTCAATGTCGCTAATTCTACGGCAAATTTCAGCATCCCAAGCTTTTGCTGCACTCATGTCGGCAGAGCCATCTAAACTTGCTACCAAATCATGTGCAAGTTTGGCGCGCTCCCGCTCAGGCAGGGTCATAGCAGCGCTGGTGATACTTTCAAGTTGGATTGTATTCATCATGTTTTCCAAAACTGACAAAGTGACGGTACAAATAATGCAGCAAAATACATTCTGTAACAAGGTAAAGCAGGCAAGCATGTTACAGTGCTTGAGCAAATGGCAGTTCTGCTTGAAAATCAGGTTTCAACAAAAACAAAATGCGTGTCAAAGTGTTATGAGCAAATGAAGCTTGAGCGAGAGGGTTGTTAGTGGTGAAACAGAGGACATTAAAATGATAAAAATAATTTTTGGTTGTCTGTTTATAGTTATTTTTCTAACCAGTTGCTCTGCCGCGCAATTTAGCAGATATGGGCCTTTTGATGGGACATTGCATGCTACTTCTGGAGTTATATGCATTCCTTTTTACTACACTGCGACAGAGCAAAGCGATAAATTCG
Source organism: uncultured Pseudomonadales bacterium (assembly GCA_964557005.1). Taxonomy (GTDB): domain Bacteria; phylum Pseudomonadota; class Gammaproteobacteria; order Pseudomonadales; family JBECKS01; genus JBECKS01. The sequence goes on along the minus strand of CAZKYI010000002.1, from coordinate 58,754 downwards.
ATCAAGCAGAACCTAATTCAGAAGATTCAAAGTTGTCGACTTCTCAAAAAATAGTTATCAACGCAGCTTTTGGCACTATTGCAGCGGTTTATAACATTACAGACTTTATATTCACGGTTCCTACAGATTTAGTGCTCACACCGATATTCATTTTTTCTGGATTTGAAGAAAACGAAAAACACAATCAAATTAATCATTTTAAACTTTGGGACTGCAAAAACTACGGTCATAATTTAATGTATCAATAGTTTTGTCCCACACAACAGATTGCTCAAACATGCCCAGTGTCAGGTTCACACACAACCCCATGTATGTGTGCGCCCTCGTTATTCTGCTGGGCTGGGCTTATCTCGTTGGCTTGCTGGCCTATGCGTTGGCTATAAGGGGTAATTAGTAAGTTATAACAACTCATTTAAGTGTCACCTGATAAAACCCCCACCAGCTTGAAAAGTAAACCGTTCTCACGTAGCTTCCGCCTTCCATTGTTTCGGGAAATTCTTAAAAAGGTAGCGCCATGAGTGAGGCATTTGTAGCAATTCTAATGGGTTCTGATTCCGATCTTCCGGTAGTGCAGGCAGGCATTGATGTACTCAGGAACTTCAATATTCCCTTTGAGGTAAAAGTCAGTTCTGCGCATCGAACGCCTGTGCAAACCCATGACTATGTAAAAAATGCCGATGCCAGAGGCTGTGCAGTGTTTATTTGCGCAGCAGGAATGGCAGCACATTTGGCAGGTGCAGTGGCGGCCAATACCGTAAAACCCGTGATTGGCATTCCAGTAGATGCAGGCCCCCTACAAGGATTTGATGCCCTGCTGTCCACCGCCATGATGCCAGGCGGTATTCCCGTTGCTACGGTGGCTGTCGGAAAGGCGGGCGCCAAAAATGCGGGCTATCTGGCGGCACAGATTTTGGCGCTTTCAAATCAGGAGCTGGCCGCCCAACTGGCACAAGAACGCATCGACAACATTGCTGAAATCCAGAAAAAAGATCAGGCACTGCAAGCCAAACTGAAACAATGAATCTGAAAAGACAGCAGGCTTGCCGAGCGCTGATGGCGGGCAAACTGCTGGCTTACCCGACAGAAGCAGTTTATGGCCTAGGGTGTCTGGCAAGTGATGAGCAGGCGCTCAAAAAACTCAGACAAGTCAAAAAACGCGCGGCACACAAGGGCTTTATTGTGCTGGTGCATTCGCTTGAGCAGCTTCAACATCACTTCCCTCAATTAAAACTAACGCCTGCGCAAATCGAAACACTGCGCAGCCCACAAGCGCACCCAACTACGTGGGTCATTCCTGTCAGCACAGGCTTTAGTGTTCACCAGACTTTGCTGCTGGGCAGCAATCGTTCACTGGCGATTAGAATTTCAGAGCACCCCACCGTGCAAGCCCTGTGTCAAAAAGCAGGCCCGCTGGTTTCAACCAGTGCAAATAAAGCAGGCGAACGACCTGCACAAGACATGCTGAGGCTGCGAAAAACTTTTGGAAAACGCATTGATTTTTATTTGAATGAAAAAACCGGAAACGCAAAATCACCCAGTCAAATCATTGATTTGGCAAGTGGTGAAATTTTAAGAAGCGCGTAAACTCTCGATGAAAGTGGGAGAAAAAAATGTCTGTAGAAATCGAAAAAATCAAAAGCTACTTACTGTCATTACAAAATAATATTTGTACGCGCTTGAGTGCTGTCGATGGCAAAGCATTTGTGCGAGATCAATGGCAGCGTGAAGCTGGCGGCGGTGGTATCAGTGCGGTGTTGGAAAATGGCCATGTCCTTGAAAAGGGCGGTGTTAATTTTTCGCATGTCACAGGGAATAATCTTCCTCCCTCTGCCAGTGCCAATCGACCTGAGCTGGCGGGTAGAAGTTTTCAGGCGCTGGGGGTTTCTCTGGTGATTCACCCACGCAATCCCTTTGTTCCCACCTCACACATGAATGTGCGCTGCTTTGTAGCAGAAAAACAAGGCGAGCAAGCGGTGTGGTGGTTTGGTGGCGGTTACGATTTAACGCCGTATTATGGCAATGAAACGGATTGCCATAACTGGCACCAAGCCATTTATGATACGTGCGCACCGTTTGGCAAAGACGTTTATCCAAAATACAAGCAATGGTGTGATGAGTATTTTTATCTTCCCCATCGTGAAGAGCCGCGTGGGGTGGGTGGTGTTTTTTTTGATGATTTAAATGAAAGCACCTTTGGCTGGTCGTTTGAGAAATGTTTTGAATTTATGCAAGCAATTGGAAATTCTTACATAGAGGCCTACGAACCCATTGTTAGACACAGAAAAGATACTGCCTACGAAGAGCGACACAGAAATTTTCAACTGTATCGCCGAGGGCGCTATGTTGAATTTAATCTGGTTCAGGATCGTGGTACCTTGTTTGGTTTGCAGTCCAAAGGCCGCACAGAATCGATACTGATGTCGCTGCCACCTTTGGTAAGCTGGCAATACAACTGGCAACCAGAAGCGGGAAGCGAAGAAGCGCAGTTGTATGAAAAATTTCTCATCGCGCGAGACTGGGTAAATTAAAACATGGATTACTACGCCGTTATTGGCAACCCGATTGCGCACAGCAAATCCCCGCTGATTCATAGCCTGTTTGCTAAACAATGCCAGCAGGAATTAGAGTACACCGCATTGTTATCTGATGATGTTCACTTTGAACACGATGTAAAAAACTTTTTTCGCACGGGTAAAGGCATGAACGTCACCGTGCCTTTTAAAATCAAGGCCATGCAGTTTGCCGATAGCCTCAGTGACGCTGCACAACAAGCAGGCGCAGTGAATACCTTGATAAAACAAGGCAATCAGATTTTTGGAGATAACACCGATGGCCTTGGTCTGGTCAATGACGTGTGTGGAAATCATAAACAGACTCTCGCCAATAAAGCGATTGTGCTGATTGGCGCAGGCGGCGCAAGTCAGGGCGTTATCATGCCCTTGTTAGAAAAACAGCCTGCACAAATCATCATTGCCAATCGCACCGTTGAAAAAGCACAAGTTTTGGCCGAACGCTTCAAACAGCATGGAAAAATCAGCGTGATGTCCTTGCATGAAATGAAAACACTTGAGCATGTCGATTTACTCATCAATGCCAGTTCAGCAGGGCTTTCCGGTGAAAGCGTCGAGCTTCCTGAAAATTTAGCGCACTGTTTTTGTTACGACATGATTTACAGCAAAACGCTCACCCCCTTTCTGCGTGATGCACAAGCACAGGGCTGCACAAATTATGCAGACGGTTTGGGCATGTTGGTGGAGCAAGCGGCGCAGTCGTTTTTTCTCTGGCGTGGCATCAAGCCCGATACCCAAGTCGTGTTAGAAACACTCAAGGCAGATCTGTGAAAAGATTTATTGCTGGTGCAAGCTGCCCTGAGTGTCACACCACCGACACGCTGTTTTTTGAAACAAGCGAAGCAGAAGACAGAGTGCATTGCAGCCGTTGTACCTATAGCGAAGTGCGTGCAACAGAAATCACGCCGAGCTTTGCACAGGAACAACAGGAACAACACGAGCAACAGGAAAGCGAAATCAAGTGGCATTAAGTGCTTGCAATTTGCCACTGCATTTTTTGCAAGCGTCGATATAAAAAGTAAGTCAGCGCAGAGCGGAACGCCATAAAAATACACAGCGCCAACCACAAACCATGATTGCCAAGGGAAGTGGTGAAATACCAACAAGGAAAAAACACCAAGGTGACCGAGCACACAATCGCAATCAGCATGGCTCTGCCTTGCGTTGCGCCAATCAGCACACCATCCAGCACAAAGCACAACAGTGAACACAACAACAGCAAAGCCAGCCACGGCAAATACAGCATTCCGCTATTGAGAATATCGATTATCGGGCTGATTAAGGATAACAAGGGCAGGGCAAACACCAGCAAGGCCGACAGTGCTAACAACAGGAACAACAAGGCTTGTTGCAGGGCTGCCGAAAAATCCATGCTGATAGATGCACTGGCATTATCGAGAAAACCTTTTTTATAGGCACCGATGGCAGCCCCCGTTTTGCTTTCTGCGGCATTGGCAAAACCGTCCACCGCATTGGCAAGAAAGAAAAAAATCTGAATCAAAATTGCATTGGCTGCCAGAATTACATCACCTTGTCTGGCACCTTGCGCAGTGATAAAGGCAAAAATACTGATGAGCACAATGGTGCGAAAAAATAAATCACGATTCAGATTAAAAATGCGTAACACTTTTGTGCGTACATTCGCAAACAAACGCCAGCGAATTTTTTGTTGTTTAAAAAACTGCAAAACAAAAAACAAGGCCAGTGAAGCGCCACATAGTTCGGCGACAACCGTTGCCCATGCCACACCACGAATGTTCCAGCCAAGATAAATGGCAAGGTAAATATCGAGAACGATGTTAACGGTTTGGCTAAACATCAATACCAGCAAAGCCTGTCTGCTTTTTTGAATCCCCACCAGAAAACCCAGCGCTACATACACAAACAAAACTGCAGGCGAGCTGAGAATACGAATGTCGGCATATTCCCGCGCCAATAACTGCACTTGTTCGCTACCACCAATCAGCGGCAAGGAAAAATTCAGAAGAGACTTGTTGAACAGCACCAGCAAACAACCCAGCGCCAGCGCTAACAAAACACTTAATACGAAGGTGTTATACAAATCCTGCCAGGTTTTTTCGCCAAAATGCTGGGCAATTAAACCCGTGGTGCCCATGCGTAAAAAGGCCAGACTCATGTAAATCACATTGAACAAACTGCTCGCTACAGCCACGCCACCAATAAAGGCAGCATCTTCCATGTGGCCAAGAATGGTTGTATCTACAAGACCAATCAGGGTGGTGGACACATTGGCCAGCATCATCGGCCATGCCAGCGTCCAGATAGCCAGATGACGCTGCCTTTCAATACGCAGCATAGTCAGACAGGATTGGGATTCAAATGTTGCAAGCTGCTGGCAATCACAAACATAGCGAAACTCACCAACACAATGGCGGGGCCAGCTGCCGCATTACTGAGCCACGAAAGTGCAAAACCACCTAACACCGCTATACATGCGAACACTGTTGCCAGTAAAGCCATGCTTGCAGGTGAGCGAGCAAAACCACGTGCGCTTGCAGCAGGAATCACCAGCAGGGCACCAATCAACAACACGCCGATAATCTTGATTGAAAAGGCAATCAGGGTGGCCAATAAAAAAATCAACAAGCTGCGATAGAAGCGCGTGTTCAAGCCTTCAACCTGTGCCAGCTCAAGGTTAATGCTGATTAACAACAAAGGCCGCCAGAAAATCATCAGGGCACCCAGCACCAGCGTGCACACAACAAAAATCGTTGCCAGTGATGAGGTGCCGACGGCGAGAATATCACCAAATAAAAAAGCCATTAAATCAAGGCGCATGCCTTCGATAAAACTGCTCAACACAATACCGCCTGCCAATGCGCCGTGTGCAAAAATGCCTAACAAGGTGTCTCGTGGAAGTTTGCTTTGCCCGTCGAGCAACAGGAGTGCCGCAGCCACCAGAAAACACACCAGTACAATGCCCATATTGAGTGGGAGGCTCAGTAGCAAGGCAAAACTGATGCCCAACAATGCTGAATGGGCGAGCGTATCACTGAAATACGCCATGCGATTCCACACCACCAAACAGCCCAGCGAGCCTGCCGCCAGTGCAATCAGCAGGCCTGCCAGCAGAGGCAATAACAGCAGTTCAATCACTTTGAACCACCTCGCCTGAAACATGATGGTGGTGATCGTGGTGATGCTCATACACAGCGATACTTTCACCTTCGGTAATGCCAAACAACTGTAAATAGGCAGGGTCGGTACTCACGGAATCGGGGTGTCCTGAACAACATACATGCTGGTTCAGGCAAATCACCTGATCGGTTTTCGACATCACCAGATGCAAATCATGGCTCACCACCAGAATGGCACAGGCAAGCTTGTTTCTGAGTTCAGCGAGCAAGCCATAAAGCGCTTCCTGTCCTGCAATATCAATGCCTTGCGTAGGCTCATCGAGTACCAGTAAATCGGGTTTGCGCAAAATGGCTCGCGCAAGCAATACGCGCTGGAACTCTCCGCCTGAAATGCCCAGTAAGGGCTTATTCAATGTTTCCTGTGCACCGACCAGCTTGAGCACTTCCACAATGTCGGTGTGTTTCACCTTGGCGAGCAGGCCAAGAAAATCGCTTACCCGAATTGGCATGGCAGGATTCAGGTGTGTCAGTTGTGGTACATAACCAATGGCGAGATTTTTTTGTTTGAACACCGTGCCCGAATGTAAGGGCAGAATGCCCAGCAAACATTTAATCAGCGTGGATTTTCCCGCGCCGTTGGGGCCAATCAGCGTAATGATTTCAGCGGCATGAATATCGAGCGACACCTGATCGAGAATACATTTCCCTTCCAGGCTATAACTTAAAGCTTTGGCGCTCAGCAGCAGCGTGTTTGAAGCCATAGTTGAACCAGATGCGCGTGCGTGCCCAAGTTAGTTGTCTCACGGAAGTTGGGGCATAATACGCCATCTTTTTTTTGTCGCAAGTTTGCTCGTGTTCAGATGCCTGTTTCCTTCTCTTTCTCCTCGTTCATCGTTCTGTCTGGTTTGTTGCTTGTGTTCAGTTCAAGCCTGTATGCACAAACAGATTCAAACCATGTGCAAACCCGACCACAAAACGTGGTGGTGAGTATCGAACCTTACGCGCTGTTGCTGCGTTCGTTCAAACGTGAACAGGATCAGGTGAACGTATTGCTCGAAAAAGGATTTAGCGAGCACAGTTTTCACTTGAAGCCCACCCATCTCAAACAACTGGCTGAGGCCGATGTGTTTATCTGGGGGGGTGCGCAACTGGAGCCACATTTAATCGAGGTGGCAAAAAAAGCCAAAAAACAGGTGGTACTTGCCGAACAACAAGGGCTGACCTTGCTACATGGTCAACATACACATGCCCACGCCCATGACACACATATTGATCCGCACATCTGGCTCAGCGAAAGCAACAGCAGGGTGCTTGCCAAAGCGATGGCCACAGCCTTGTTCTATGCAGATGATGTTGTTATGCAAAAAATGCCACTCTCGCAGGTGGAGCAAGCCACACAAAATAAAAGCTTGATAGTATTTCACGATGCCTATGCCTATATGGAAAACGATTTGAATATACAAAAAGCCTTTGCATTCAGTGATGTTCACGAAAAAAAAGCAGGGTTGAAACAGTGGCAACAATTTCAAATGCTGCTGGAACAGCATAAAAAAACAGGCAGAGGTATGTGTTTGTTAGGCACAAGGGGTTTTGAACAATCGGCAGAAGCGAAAAAAGTGATGAGTTTGCTTGAAAAAAACGCCATGACCAATCAGGTAAGCTGGCTGACCATAGACCCTTTGGCACACGATAAGCCCTATGCAGACTATGCGGATTTTTTAAAACAAAACCAGAATCGACTTAAAGCCTGTGTAAACTGAAATTTTTTCACAGCAAATTTAAAAAAGGGTCAGGAAAGAGTATGGAACAAGCGCCTTTTATTCTCATTGATGGTTCTTCCTATTTGTATCGTGCTTTTCATGCGCTGCCACCATTGGTAACCAGCACTGGCAAACCCACGGGTGCCATCAAGGGTGTGCTTAATATGGTGATGAGCCTGATGAAGCAATATCAGCCACAACACATCGCCGTGGTGTTTGATGCCAAAGGTTCAACTTTCCGCAACGAATTATATCCGCTCTATAAAGCCAATCGCCCACCGATGCCCGATGATCTTCGCGCTCAAATCGAACCCTTGCATGAATTGATTAAAGCCCTCGGCTTGCCCTTGTTAGTGGTTTCGGGTGTTGAAGCCGATGATGTGATTGGCACGCTTGCAAGGCAGGCCAGTGAACAAGGCCGCATGACGCTGGTTTCAACCAGTGATAAAGACATGGCGCAACTCGTGACCGACAAGGTGCATTTGATTAACACCATGAGCAACAGTTATCTCGATGCAAACGGTGTGATGGAAAAATTCGGTGTGCGCCCCGATCAAATTATCGATTACCTCGCGCTGATGGGCGACAGCTCTGACAACATTCCTGGTGTACCGAAATGCGGCCCCAAAACGGCCGTCAAGTGGCTGGCAGAATTCGGCAGCCTCAAAGGGGTTATGGACAATGCCGAACAGGTCGCAGGCAAAGTGGGGGAAAACCTGCGCGAATCGCTTGATTTTTTGCCGCTCTCGTATGAGTTGGCCACCATCAAACTCGATGTTGAACTGGAACACCACGTAAATGATTTGGTGCGCGGTGAACCTTCTACCCAAACCTTGCTAAGGCTTTTAAATGAGTTGGAATTTAAAGCGCTGGCACAGGCGCTTGAAAAAGGTGAGAACCTGTTTCAGGGCAATTCGCAAGCAAGCAAAATTTCGCCTAACAAAACGGTTGAGCCTGAAGTTATCAAGCCAGTCAGCTCCAATATAGCAACACAGTACGAAACCATACTCGAACAACAACAGCTCGATGTTTGGCTTAAGCGTTTATATGCAGCCGAACTGATTGCCTTTGACACCGAAACCACAGGCTTGAACTACATGGCCTGTGAACTGGTAGGTGTGTCTTTTTCGTGTGAAGCAGGCAAAGCCGCGTATTTGCCGTTTGGCCATGATTACGCAGGTGCACCACAGCAGCTTGATCGTGAGCAGTGTTTGGCAGCGCTTAAACCGATTCTTGAGAGCCAAAGCATTAAAAAAGTCGGGCAGCACATCAAGTTTGATATGAACGTGCTTGCACGCTATGGCATTGCCATCAACAATGTCGCCTATGACACCATGTTAGAATCCTATGTGCTCAATTCGGTTGCAGGCAGGCATGACATGGACAGCCTCGCCGAGCGTTTTCTGGGTGTTAAAACTGTTCATTTTGAAGACATTGCAGGGAAAGGCGTAAAACAACTGACCTTTAACCAGATTGATTTGCAACAGGCAGGCCACTACGCCGCCGAAGATGCCGATATTACGTTCAGGCTGCATGAAGCTATTTTCTCGCAACTGAAACAAAACGCTTCACTACTTAAAGTGCTTGAAGAAATTGAAGTTCCACTCATTCCTGTACTTGCCCGAATTGAACAAAATGGCGTGTTGATTGATAAACAGAAACTCGCGGATCAAAGCCATAAACTGGAAGGCTTGCTGCTTGAGCTTGAGCAACAGGCATACCAACTGGCGGGCGAAACTTTCAATCTCAATTCTCCAAAACAGTTGGGGGAAATTTTATTTGAGAAGCTCAACATTCCCGCGCCAAAGAAAACCAAAACAGGCCAGTATTCAACCGCAGAACCCGTGCTACAGGATTTGGCTTATGACTACCCTTTGCCCAAATTGATTCTGGAATATCGCAGTTATGCCAAGCTCAAGTCCACCTATACCGATGTGTTACCTCAACTGATCGATGCCAATAGCGGACGCGTGCATACTTCCTATCATCAGGCGGTGGCTGCAACAGGGCGTTTGTCTTCGACCGATCCGAATTTACAAAATATTCCCATTCGCAATGAAGAAGGCCGAAGAATCAGACAAGCATTTATTGCAAGCGCGGGTTATAAAATTCTTGCCGCCGATTATTCGCAAATTGAATTGCGCATTATGGCGCATCTTTCACAAGATAAAGGCCTGCTCAAAGCCTTTAATGCGGGTGAGGATATTCACCGCGCAACCGCCGCAGAAGTGAACGGCATTACGCTGATGGAAGTGAGCGATGAAGATCGTCGCCGTGCCAAAGCAGTAAACTTCGGATTGATTTACGGCATGTCAGCGTTTGGGCTTTCCAAACAACTCGGTATCGGTAGAAAAGAAGCGCAGGATTACATCAGCATTTATTTTTCGCGCTACACGGGTGTGCAGGATTATATGGAAAATATTCGCCGCACTGCGCAGGAAAAAGGCTATGTGGAAACGCTATTCGGCAGGCGCTTGTATTTGCCCACCATTAACGACAGAAATGCCATGTACAGAGCTGCAGCCGAGCGCACCGCCATCAATGCGCCCATGCAGGGCAGTGCGGCAGATATTATAAAACGGGCCATGATCCGCGTGGACAAGTGGTTAGGCGAAAGCCAGCTCGATGCCAAAGTGCTAATGCAGGTACATGATGAACTGGTGCTTGAAGTCAAAGAACACGATGTCAGAGCCGTCACCGAAGGTTTGAAAAAAGAAATGAGCGCCGCAGCAAAACTGGCCGTGCCTTTGATTGTTGACGTGGGCGTAGGTAATAATTGGGATGAGGCACATTAGTGATGCCACTGTTATTTTCATACGGAACACTGCAACAAAAAGAAGTACAACTCGCTAATTTTGGGCGTGAGTTATCGGGCAGCAAAGATACCCTGCAAGGCTATGTGGTCGGTGAAATTGAAATTACCGATGAGCGTGTGCTGCGTGAAAGCGGTAAAGCAATTCACCCGATTTTGCGCTTTACTGGAAATGCGCACGATGAAGTTGCAGGTACCGTATTTGAAATCACCGATTCGGAACTTGCACAGGCAGATGATTACGAAGTCGATGACTATGTGCGTATTTCCGCCAGATTGAAATCGGGTAAAACAGCGTGGATTTATGCGGCTGCGAACAAGTCGTCGTTTGTTTCTGAAAAATTTGCTTATGCTGCTGCGCTTGTCGGAGGAGCCGTGCTGTGGAGCATAACATCCGAACTCAGTGGAAAAACAGAAGCTTGGGATTCGTCGCTTTACTGGATGGCTGCCTATCCGCTCGCCATTGTTCTTGCTGCTTGTCTGGGCTATTTCGTGCCTGAAAAACCCTGGCGTTGGGGGCTGGCGGTGATGCTTGTGCAAGCCGTTGTATTAGTGGTGAGCGGTTCTGATTTCAGTTTGTTGCCCTTGGGCTTGATTTTGTTTTCAGTGCTTGCATTGCCAGCTATCGGTGCTGCTGCGCTGATGGCCAGATTTCGTTTACGGTTGAGGAAATTATGAAAATCAAACAACTCGGTACAAGTGATTTAAGCATCGTGTATTTAGAAAGAAAATTTGGTCAATATTAGGAAAGTAAAAAGGAAGGTTTATGAAAGAAACCCAAAAGGAGTTTGATTTTTCCCACAAGAAACAGGTATCTATACGAAAGTTTAGTGATTTTATTGTTTATGTAGATGAGAGTGGTGATCATAATCTGAATGTTATTGACAAGGAGTATCCTGTGTTTGTGTTGGCTTTTTGTATTTTCTACAAGAACCATTACATCAATTCTGTTGTTCCGAAATTGCAGGCACTCAAGTTTGAATACTTTGGCCATGACCTTGTTATTTTACATGAGCATGATATTCGCAAGGAAAAAGGCGATTTCAACATTTTTAAGGGAAAGCATGAACGAGATGTTTTTCTGAATAAGCTAACTGGAATTATTGAACAAAGTAATTTTATTCTGGCAAGTTGTGTGATTGAGAAAGAAAAAATAACAGATTCAGAGTTGCTACATAATCCTTACCATGTTGCATTAAAGTTTTGTATTGAAAGTTTATATGAATTTGTGTCGGAAAAAGCGCAGCAAGATCTGGAGACCCATGTGGTGGTCGAAAAGCGTGGACGAAAGGAAGATGCCGAGCTGGAGCTTGAATTCAGGAGAATTTGTGATGGAGAAAACAAGTTTCGTAAGGGCTTGCCCTTCAAAATACGAATGGCAGATAAAACCTGCAATTCCGCCGGGTTACAACTGGCTGATTTAGTTGCCAGACCTATAGGCAGGCATATACTTGATGAGAATCAATCCAATAGAGCATTTGAGGCGTTAACGAAGAAGTTTTATTGTGAAGGGGGAAGAAAGAATTTGGGAGAAGCCTATCGCGGGTGGGGTTTAAAGCGATTTCCTGAAAAAAAGTGACCCCCTGAAAAGCGAAAAGCCCCGATGAAACTCACCGAGGCTATAACGCCGACCAGGCACCCCCAATCCACTTGAGACAATTATGGGGATAGCTATCGGCAGGGTCAAGAAGTCCTGTGTAATAACAAGGTAAGAATTTATGAACTACAAATCTCTAGGTACAAGTGATTTAAAAGTCAGCGAACTGTGTATGGGCACCATGATGATGGGTTCGCAGAATACGACCAAAGATTCAAAAACTATTTTGTCACAGGCGCTGGAAGCAGGAATTAATTTTTACGACACCGCAGAAATGTATTCGGTACCGCCGAATCCCGAAACCCAGGGCAATAGCGAAAACATTATGGGTGATTGGCTCAGGGAAACAGGTAGCCGGGATAAATTGATTATTGCTACCAAGGTAACGGGGCGTAGCCAAATGTCGTGGGTACGCGGCGCGACCAATAAAGAAAAAACCAAAGTTGACAGAAAAAATATTACCTATGCCATTGAGCATAGTCTGAAACGCCTGAAAACCGATTACGTTGATTTGTATCAAGTCCATTGGCCGGATCGCCCGATTTCCATGTTCGGCAATGCCGTTGAAGAAGCGCCTCTTGATAGCCCACATTATGTGCCGATTTATGAAACGCTGGAGGTGATGGCAGATTTGATTAAGGCAGGCAAGATTCGCTACATCGGCGTGAGTAATGAAAATCTCAATGGGGTGAAGGAATATGTCCGCTGTGCCAGCGAGTTAGGCTTACCCATGATTGCCAGTATTCAGAATGCCTACAGCCTAGTGAATCGCGAATTTGAAGGTGATTTGGCTAATTACTGCATGCAGCACAACATTGGACTTATGCCCTATTCCATTTTGGCGATGGGCTATTTAAGCGGGAAGTACATGCAAGGTGCGCTTCCCAAAGGCACGCGCAAGGCCTTGTTCAAAAATACTACCCGTTACAAAGCGCTCGATGAAAGTGATGACATTCTGCAAGCCTATGCCGCCATCGCAAAAAAGGAAGGCTTGAGTATGAGCGCACTTGCACATGCGTTTGTGTATTGCCAGCCTTTTATTGGCTCGACCATTATTGGTGCGACCTGTAGCGAGCAGCTTCGCGAGAACCTCGCGGCACTCAAGCTTGAACTGAGCGATGCCTGTCTGGCGGCAATCAACAAAGTCCATGAGCAATATCCCAATCCTTGTCCCTAGTGAAAAAAGTATTGACCCTCTCTTGAAACTGTATTATTTTGTACTACATTAAATGTAGGGTCAGATTCAAGCAGACGATATGGGCAATATAAGTAAACGAGGGCGCAAGCCAAGCAAAAGCGAAGATTTGAAAAGTCGCGTGATCCAGACCCGTGTGCCTCAGGAGCTTGAAGATACCCTGAGAGATGCGGCCGAGAAGAAGCGCATGACGGTTTCTCATTTTATCCGCCATGTGCTTGAAGATACGGTGAATCTGGTCGATGGCATTGTTCAGGATAGCTCTGTGCTCATGGAAAACGTCAGCCGTGATGCCAAGCGCCTTGCGGCCACTGCACGCGGTGAACTGATAGATGATGCGGCCAGCAAACGTGAACTGCTTGAAAAAGTTGATGCCTGGCAAGATGTCATCGTGAACAAGCCAGGGCGATGTCTGGAATGTGATGCCGAATTGAAGCGCGGCCAAAAGGCATTCAGGGGGCTGGGCGGTAAAACCGATATGGTGGTGTGGCTATGCCCACCCTGTATTGAAAACCTCTAGGGGTTTTCGATTAAAGAACACACGCCGGAGCATGCTCCGGTTTTTTTGAAACAACTTTGTACTACAAAAAAACACTTTATATTTGGAGGAAAGAGAAATGAGCACAGTCAGCGAGACTCTGGAAACACAAACCAACAAAAAACAAATACCTGAGCGTGAAAGCGTGTTGAAGGCAGGTATGGCATTGATGAATGCTGCCATTCATGCCCTGGAAACAACTGCGTGGCAAGGCCGCGAATGGGTAGATGAAGCCCGTGAGCGCTTCGAGCAATTTGATAGAAACAAAGATGATTTTGTGGAAGAAGTGCAAGTGCTTGCAATAAAAGCCAAACTGATTCCCCAACGCCTCAAGCGCATGGCCAAAACCGCCTTGAGCCTTTCAGTGATTACGGGCAGCTATCGTTTGTGGGGAACACAGGCAGCGTTTTTATCCGAGCCAAAACAAATCATTGCACTGGAAAAACTGCATCAAAAAAATGCGGTGCGTTTTCGCAAGGCTTCACTGGAACATGGTGGTGCTTTTTTAAAAGTTGGACAACTGTTATCAGCACGTTCCGATGTATTGCCTGCATCGTGGATAAAGGAATTGCAGGTATTACAAGATCAGGCGCTACCCTTTTCCTTTCGTGAAGCCAAGGAAGTGCTGGAACACGAATTACAACGCCCTATCGATAGCGTATTTTCAGAATTCGTGGCCGAACCGATTGCTGCTGCCAGCATAGGTCAGGTACATGAAGCACGTCTTGTCACGGGTGAGCGTGTGGCAGTAAAAATTCAACGCCCTGGTATTGAAGAAGTGGTTGTGCAAGACATGGCGTTGATGAAAATCTTTTTAAAGGCACTTGAACCGATTTTGCCGCCTACGGATCTGGATACCATCAGCGCAGAAATCGAACGTTCGATACAGGCAGAACTGAGTTATCGTGAAGAATGCAGGCACATGCAAAAACTGGGCGACTTTCTACGCGCTAACACCAAAGTGCTGGTGCCATTTACCGTGACACATTTTTGCAGTAACAAAGTGTTGGTAAGTGAATTTATCGAAGGTAAAAAACTTTCAGAAAAACTCAATGAGTTAAAAGCACAAGGCGAGCATGAAATCGTGAGTGATTTATTAGGCCAGTTACTCGATGCCTATATTCAACAGGTATTGGTAGCAGGGGAATTTCAGGCTGATCCACATCCAGGCAACATTCTGGTGACAGAGGATAACAAACTGGTCTTGCTGGATTTTGGTTGCACCATGACTTTGCCTGAGCATTTCAAAACAGCCTATAAAACCATTTTGATTGCCGCGATTGCAGGCGATAAAGAAGTTGTGGCGCACCAGTTAATGACTCTGGGTTTTCAAACCAGAAGCGGTAAACCAGATACCCTGATTGCCTTTGCCGATGCGCTGCTTGAAAACATTAAAAGTGCTGCAAGCACTATGGGTTCAGGGGTGGAAATGTCATGGCCAGAAGGCGATGCGATTTTTGCAGAAGCCGCAGCTTTATTAAAACAGGCAGAGCATGACCCTGTTATAAAATTGCCTGCCGAGTTTATTATGTTGGCACGTGTATTTTCGACACTGGGCGGCTTGTTTACGCATTATCAGCCGCAACTGGATATTCAAAAATATTTACTGCCACATTTGATGAGGGCTTAACAAAGCCCTCAAAGAGGCTGGCAATTTTCAACAACCTTACAACTTATCAACACTCGCTTTTTTTGCTTTTCTGATTGGGCTGTCGGGTCTTTCGATGTCCGCTGCAACTTCCAGTTCGGCAAGGCCATTCTCGACATAATCCAGAAGTCTTTGCATGGAAGGCAAGGTTTTGCGACAAGCCGTAAAACCAAATTCAAACTGGTCGGCATACGAAAGCAAGGTAATGTTCAGGGCATTACGATTTAAAGGAATCGAAAGCGGATAAATGCCGTCCAGCTCTGCGCCATTCCAATACAGTTTTTCTTTAGGCCCGGGCACATTGGAGATGGTGACGTTGTAACTTTGAAAAGCAGGTGCTCGTCCTGTGAGCATTTGCAAGCCTGCGGGAATCATCATTAGCGACGTGTAATTAAACACTTCCTGCTGACTCATTTTGGAATACAGATTTTTGGCCGCCACAATCGAGCGATGCACAATTTCCAAACGGTCAACAGGGTCGGCCACATGCGTCCCCAGATTAGCCAGAATGGCAGCAATCTGATTCCCCAGCTCGGTGTCATTGGCATCACGAATCGACATCGGCACCATGCAGATGAGCGGTTTATCGGGCAGCGCCTTCTGGCTGATTAAATAATTTCTCAGCGCACTGCCGCAGACCGCCAGCAAAATATCATTGAGGGTGACATTAAATTTTTTCGCCAAAACCTGAAACCGTGCCATCGGGTAGGACTGTGCAGCAAAGCGTCTTGAACCGGTAATTTCTTCGTTGAGAATCGATTGTGGTGCTTGCCTGACGTTCACAAAATCAGGGTCATCAGAAATACCCCGATAGGAACGGCTGGCCTCCGCCAGTGCGGTAGGCAGGGCGAGCAGTTGATCTCTGACGGTTTGGGTGGTTTCAACCAGTGTTTCAATCGCGGTGCCGGGTTTTAGCAGACTTTTATTTTTTTTGGGTTTTTGCAGCGTCCAGATAGGCTGGTGGCCACGTTCGTTAGGGTCGGCACTTAAACTGCGAGACATCAGGCGCATGGCCGATACGCCATCAATCATGGAATGATGAATTTTGGAATACACCGCAAATTGACTGCGTTTCAAACCTTCAATCACATGGAATTCCCACAATGGGCGAGAACGATCCATCAGATGGCTGTGCTCGGCAGAAAGATGCGCAAGCAATTCCCTGATGCGTCCCGGCTTGGGCAAGGCACTGTGGCGCACATGATGTTCAATATCAAAAAGGGTGTCCTCTTCCCAGTAATAACGTCCACGCTTGCGCACCAGATGATCGGCGAAAGGGCCAACAGGCTGTGTATTGTAGAGAGATTCCATCAATTCAATGATGTAGTTCGGGCCTGCATCTTCAGGCAGGTTAAACAGTTGCAAGCCACCCACGTGCATGGGTTGCTGACGATTTTCCATCCATAAAAATGCCTGATCGGTGGTGGTTAAGGCTCTCATCGTTATACTCCGTTCGTTATTCACTTCCCTGCAAGGAATGTTCCATATCTTGCCGGGAGTTTAGCACTGCTCCCTGACATGGAAAATGCCAGCGTATCCGAAATGGCTTAAACTGCGCGAAACTTGCCTGTATATAAAGCCCATGCGTTATCTGCTGTTTAACCTGAACAATGTGCCTGAAGATGAAGCCGACGCAGTGCGTCAGTGCCTGCACGAAGCCGACATCGTGTTTTATGAAACCGAGGCAGGGCGCTGGAAGTTGGGCGTTTCAGGTATCTGGCTGCCAAGCGGCGAACAGAAGCTGTTGGCACAGCAGGTGCTACACGAATACCAGCAGGCACGATTTATTTCCTTTGAACAGGAACGCGCGCGTTTGAAAACCTTGGGCTGGTGGAATGCTTTTCTCGAACATTTGTATAAAGAACCCTTGCAGGTGAGTGGTGCGATACTGGGCATTGTTGCGGTACTTGCCATCAGTATTCTGCCTTTTATTTAATTTTATTCGGAGCCATCATGCCCACAGTTGTTATTAGCGGAGCGAATCGCGGCATTGGTTTAAGCTTTGCCAAAGTGTACAAAAAATTCGGATATAACGTGTATGCGCTGTGCCGTGAAAAAAGTACCGCGCTGGACATGCTCAGAGTGAATGTGATTGAAGGTATTGATGTAGGCGATGCCGATGTTCAAGCGAAACTCAAACACGCACTTGCAGGCGTTGAAATCCAGTTGCTCATCAATAACGCCGGCATTTTTCTTAATGAAAGGTTAGGAGAAATCGATTACGCCACCATCGAAAAACAATTCGCGGTGAATACGCTGGGTGCCTTGCGTGTGACGGAAGCCCTGATTGATTACATGAAACCCGCCAAAGACGGCGTGGCCAGAATTGCCTTGATTACCAGCCGCATGGGTTCGATAGCCGATAATACTTCGGGTGGATACTATGGTTATAGAATGTCGAAGGCGGCGCTCAATATGGCGGGCGTTTCACTGGCGCATGATTTGAAAAACAAAAACATCGTGGTGGGAATTTTCCATCCAGGTTTTGTAGCAACCGACATGGTAGGCGGGCAGGGCGACATTAGTTCCGATGAAGCCGCAGAGCGGCTCGATAAACGCATTTATGCCTTAAACAGGGAAAACAGTGGCAGCTTCTGGCATTCCAATGGTGAAGGCTTGCCTTGGTAAAGTTTTGTCAGTTGCAAAGCTAATCTGCCCATAACATCGAAAAAAACTTGTCACGATTCAACTTCGATGTATCACGATGATTTTCATAACTCACATGCGTAGTTGCATTGGCATGTTCATCAAGCCCAATCGACCACAAGGGATTGATTTGATTCGGCACAATTGAATAGCGCACGTCGATAATGCGATTGCGCATGCCTGTAAAAGTACCATCATCTTTTGCCACAAAGCCCATCGAAAACCAGCTAAAGCGTTCAACATCTTTCGCCTGCTGGCTGTTGGGTTCAAGCCAGGGGAAATCTTCTGCCAGCACCAGCTTTTTGATGGAATCACCTGAAAAATAACGCGCTTGTTCGGGTTTTTCAAAAATACCGATTTTCAAGGCATCGACAAAATAATGGCTGTCGGTTTCGTACACGATTTTCCACAGCACAAGGTTCGACATAGTGGGCTTTGCACCCAAGGCCACAATGTTTTCATGGAAGTGTTCGCTTAAATATAAACGCGCCGCTGCTTCTGCTTTGAGTTTTTGTACCTGCCCCAATAGCGGATAGGCAAATACCCATACCAATAAAATACGCGCAGGCCAAAGGCTTTGCTTTTTGATTCCCCACCAAAGTCCAAACAGAATGGGCAGGGTATAAAACAAATCAATCACCGCCAGATTATTCCATGCAAAGCGCTCATTGCTAAACGGCCATAACAACAAGGTACCATAGGTGGTGCAGGCATCGAGCAGGGCATGTGTAGCGTAACCTGCAAAACAGAGCAGATAACTTTGCCAAAAACTGAATTGATAACGCCTGCCAATAAAATAGTGTAAAGCCAGTGCGCAAATCAGCGCACCGAAAGGAATAAAAAACAGCGAATGCGTAAATTGACGATGAAACACCAGAAATAATAAAGGGTCATGCGATGAGCGAATCAGCACATCTAAATCGGGTGACATTCCCGCGAGTGCTGCCATCAAACTGGCAGGCACGATGGTTTTGGGTTTGGCAAGTACTTGCCCGACGGTTGCGCCTAAAGCGCCTTGAGTGATGGGATCCAACCAGTTGTCCTCTTGTTATGTTTGCAGTGTTCACATTGCTGCCGAGCTTAAAACTGTTTAAGGTGCAGGTCTAATTTTCATCACACAAGCGTAAGAGGAACTGGCTATGGCACAACAATGGATGATTTACGGTGTAACGGGTTACACAGGACAGAGAATCGTAAAAGAAGCGGTAAAAAGAGGGCATAAACCTGTTTTGGCGGGGCGCAATGAAGCGAAGGTAAAAGCCATTGCCGATGAACATGGTTTGCAATATCAGGTAATTGATTTAAGTGACACAGCAACACTCGAAGCAGCAGTTGCAGCAGTTGATTTGGTATTTCATACGGCAGGGCCTTATGTTGTTACAGCCGAGCCAATGATTCAGGCATGCTTGAAAGGTAAAACCCACTACGTGGATATTACTGGTGAAGCTTCGGTATTTGCGCGTATTTTTGAATTGTCAGAACAAGCCAAAAACGCAGGCGTGTGTCTGGTTTCCGGTATTGGTTTTGATGTGATTCCAACCGATTGTTTAATCGCGCACGTTGCCAAAAAAATCGAAAATCCCGAAAGTATTCAAATGGCGATTGCGCCACGTGTGCGTCCAAGCGCGGGTACGGCTAAATCTGCTTTGGGTGTGATTGCCAGTGGCAAAGCAGAAATTCGCAAGAATGGAAAAATCGTACAAGTACCTTTTGGTAGTGAAAGTTTTAGCGTGGAATTTCCAGGTTCTACACAAACCGTAGCGATTGCCCCGATTGCCGATGTCTATACCGCGCACTATTCCACGGGTGCGAGTGATGTTAAAACCTATATGGCACAGCCGAAGTTGGCGGCCATTGGCGCGCGTTTTACCATGCCTGTGTTGGCAATGGCGTTAAGAAATACATGGTTCAAACAAAAAATCGAAACCCTGATTGATAAAAATGTTAAAGGCGCCGATGAAAATTTTGCGCAGGTGGGTTATGCCGAAGTGTGGGCAAAAGCAACCAACGCCAAAGGTGAAGTGGCTGAAGGTTATTTACGCACCTGTGAAGTTTATGTGCTAACAGTGCAAGTCAGTGTGCGTTTTGTTGAGCATGTGCTGGCAAAAAATCCATCGGGTTCTTTTGCTCCCGCGCAGATTTTCCCAATGGAAGATTTGTTAGCGATAGAAGGCGTGCAGCTTTTTGATGGCAAGCGCGAGCGGGTTATGGTGGTCTGAAACAAGAGGGCAGTCAGTTGGCTACAAGTTGTAGCCAACTCAAGTTGAAAGCTGCTGGTGTCACAGAACGTGATACCACACAGGAAACACTTCGGTGGCTCGTTGCTTTTGGAGAGGAAGAAAAAACCATGAGAAGGCATACTACTTGAGTTAAAAAGCAAAAATGACTCCAAGTTATGTGGCTCAAGTTATTGTGACAGCTGCAACAGAATAAACCGTTAGGCATCTTTCGAATGAGTAATGATTTTAAATTTGAATATGGGCAAGCACCTCAGAATAAGATTTCAAACCCAGAAATCTTAAATTCTCTGAAAGAGTTTTATGAAGTAATTGGTAAATCGTTCACTACAACTGAATATAATGAATGGAGCTCTAAATTATGCCATTCGAACACAGTAATGAGACGATTTGGAACTTGGCGCAAAGCTTTGGAATCAGCAGGCATTGAAGAAAAAGTTGAAGGCAAATATACAACTAAAGAATTATTGGACAATCTTGAGCTAGTTTGGAGAGAGTTGGGCACAAGGCCTAGTAGAAGAAATATAAGCAAATATGGTTATGGCATTTCGGAGAGGCCATATAAGGATAGATGGGGTAGTTTGAACGAAGTATGCCGCTTATTTTCCGAGTATATGAGTGGCAATATCACAGAACAAAGACTTTTACTGCTAAATGAAAATAAAAGAAAGCGTCGTAATATTTCACTAAAAGATAGGTGGTTTATCTTGAAACGAGATAACTATCAATGTGTCAAATGTGGCCTTCGACCACCCGAGGTAACTTTAGAAATTGACCACATTTTACCATTCGCAAAAGGCGGATTAGATTCGGTTCAAAATTTACAAACCTTGTGTAATTACTGTAATCAAGGCAAAAAAGATAGGTTATAAAATGCCTAACAAGTTACAACACATGGATTAGCCTACGGCTCGCCCGTGTGCAAGGCGTTTTAGGCACCTCCAGCACATTCATAAATTAGACTCAAACACCATCTAATTTTTGCTCAGCTTTCTCCCGCAACATTCTTTCCACTTCCAGCAATTCCTGTTGCATCATCTGCGGTGTTTCCAAACAAATTCTACCTAGAGCGCCGTTGCGAAAATCATTCAAAAAAAGCGTGCAGATTTTTATCAAATCTACTTTTCCACCGGAACGCAAGGCACCTTTTTGCTTGCCAATCGCTTCAAAAAAATCCATTGCCTGCTCAGGCAGCGTATTCAAGCCGTAACGCGTTTTTAAAAGTTCGGGGTAAGCGGGCAACAAATAATCGGCAAGATAAAAAGCAATGTCTTCGTTATCGGTAATGGCTTCTTTGATGGCGCCAGTAATCGCTTGTCGATAGGCACTGTGCTCGTTGTGTACCTTTGGCCACAGCACGCCGGGGGTGTCGAGCAACATTAAGTTGTCTTCCAGCTTGATGCGTTGTTGGGCTTTGGTCACCGCTGCTTCATTGCCTGTGCGTGCAGCAGCACGCTCAACCAGTGTATTGATTAAAGTCGATTTTCCGACATTGGGAATGCCGCAAATTAAAATGGTTTTTACATGAGGGCTGTGCATTTTTTCGCCGAGCAGTTTTTTGATTAGCGGAATCAACTGGCGATACTTTTCAGGTGTGGTGGTTGAAACAGGCAGAACCTTAACGTGTTTTTCCTGCTCAAGAAATTCAGACCAGCGCTGCATTAAAGCAGCATCTGCCAAATCGCTTTTGCTAAACACCTTGATGCGCGGCAACGGTTTTTTAAAAGCATTCAGTGCAGGGTTTTCACTGCTGAAAGGAATACGCGCATCGAGCACTTCGATAATCAAATCCACCTTGGGTAAGGCTTCCCTGATTTCTCGCAGTGCTTTGGCCATGTGGCCGGGAAACCATTGTAAGCTCACAAATCCACCTGCGCTGCCAAACTCAAGGCAAGCGTTTCTACCTGTTCAATAAAATTTTCCTGCCACTCGCCTTTGCAAATTAAAGGCGCTTGTAACCAGCGCCATTTTAAACCCGTAACAATGGTTTCAATGGCACGCCGGGTTCCTGTGCCATCATTGCCTGCACGAATGTAACACACGCAGGGCATGGCCTGTTTTTGTTCCAGCACATCGTAATAGATGCGATCAAAAAAATCCTTGAGTGCGCCACTCATGTAAGCGAGGTTTTCAGTGGTGCCCAGAATAATCCCATCGGCTTTGAGCACATCGTTACTGTGCGTTTCAAAGGGTGTGAGCAGTTTCGCTTCAATGTTGCCCAAATCTTCATGTTGGCAGCCGCGCAAGGCAGCTTGAGCCAAGGCTTGTGTGTTGACCGAAGGTTGGTGTGCGACAATCAGAATCTGTTTTTTATTCATGTTTTCTGCACAGCCTATTGAGCATTTCTCTGTTTATTTTTATAGGAAATTTTGGCTGTTTTTCTCTGGTTACGCGCTTCTCTCGCCAAATCACCGATGTGATGAGCACCGCGTTGTTTGGCGAGCTGCATCTGGTTTTCGCGCTCCTTGAAACGCGCGCGTTGTGTTTCGCTGGTTTTATCATAACAATGGTGACAACTGACACCTGCTTGATAATGTAAATGGTTTTTCTCATCTTCAGTAATGGGCATGCGACAAGCATGGCATTGATCGTAAAGTCCTTTTTCAAGTTGATGATTCACAGTCACGCGATTATCAAACACAAAACATTCACCTTCCCATAAACTTTCGTTTTCCGGCACTTGTTCCAGATATTTGAGAATGCCGCCTTCCAGATGATAGACCTCATCAAACCCTTGCTGTTTTAAAAAAGCAGTGGATTTTTCACAACGAATGCCACCAGTGCAAAACATCGCCACTTTTTTATGTACATTCGGGTTGAGATTTTGTTTGGCGTAAGCGGGAAATTCACGAAAGCTGGTGGTGTGCGGGTTAATGGCATTTTTGAAAGTGCCGATTTGCACTTCGTATTCATTACGGGTATCGATGAGCGTGACTTCGGGGTCTGAAATCAGTGCATTCCAGTCTTGCGGTTTAACATAGCTGCCAACAATATGGTTGGGGTCGATGTCTTCCACACCCATGGTCACAATTTCTTTTTTGAGTTTTACCTTGCTGCGATAAAAAGGCAGCGTGTCGTCAAAGGATTCCTTGTGCACCAGCGGCGCCAGTCGGGGGTCTGCTTTCAGATGCGTGAGCACGGCATCAATGCCTGAACGGGTTCCTGCAATGGTGCCGTTAATGCCTTCCTTCGCTAACAACAATGTGCCTTTGACATTGTGTTGCAGCATTAAATCCAGCAAGGGTTGTCTGAGGGTTTCAAAATCATTCAGGCGCACAAAATGATAGAGTGCGCAAACAACATAGGCGTTCATAAGCATTCTCGCGGTTAGCTGGAACGTAAATCCAGGGCAAGTTAAAAATTTTTACATTGTCATCCTGAGCGAAGCGAAGGATCTCTGACCAGATTCTTCGGCAAGCCTCAGAATGACAACTTCATTGGATTATAGCCTTATTCAATTCCTAACTGAAAAAAGAAATCCTGAATGCTGGCCTGATAAAAATCCATAAACTGGTTTTGATGCTGAAGATCCCCCAGCACCTGCAAGGAAACCAGACCATGACACAGCGCCCACAAGCGCAGTGCCACTTCTTTGGCATTGGCTTGTGCAAGCAAGCCTTCCTTGATGCAGGCTTCAACGCGCTGGCTCAAAAACAAATGTGCCATTTTGATTTGCTGTTCACAGCGTTGCTCCAGTTCAGGGTCGTCACTTTTCAGGCGCGCCATAAACATCATTTGGTAGAATTCGGGTTGATCCTGAGCGAACTCGGCATACAGCGTCATACACAATTTCAGACTGGCCACTGGCTCCTGAACCGCCTGCGCTTTTGAAAAATATTCCTGAAAACGGCGGAAGCCTTCCATCACCACATGGTTGAGCAAATCATCTTTATTCTTGAAGTGGCGATAGGCCGCCATGGTGCTTAAACCGGCTTCACCCGCCACCTTGCGCATGGATACAGCCTCCAGCCCGCCGTTGAGATAGAGCGAGAGCGTGCATTCAATCAGTTTGCTTTTGGTGTTTTTGGGCATGGACAGGTACGTTTGGAGAACACGAGTACATAGTAAACAGGGAATCTTGCTTGTCAAACCTTGTCAAAGACAGCGGCTTAAGGGTTCACATTGCATCTCTTGTGCTTTTTCCTACAATGCACTTCGTTGTGCGCAGTGTCCGAGAAGTTAATGAACCTTCCAAATCCTAAAAAAATAGCACTTTTACTCCCCTTGATGCTGACTGCTTGCGCCACGCTCGATGCGATTGAAACGCAGCAACAGGCTAATCGGCGTTTGCTTGAACAACAGGCAGAGCAGCTTGCAGCACAAGAAGAACAGCTTGCACAACTTGTGCGCCAGCAACAACAGCAACTCAGGGCGCTTGGACGAATTAACAAGTTACTTTTGGCGGAACGAAACCTTGCCGAAGAAAATACCGATAATGCTGTCACAAGCACTTTAATTCCCCCGATAACACCAGATGTGAATGAACACAAGCAGGTTCTGGGAGGCGTTGAATGGGTGTGGGTGGAGCTGCTCAAACTCAATCTCAAGGCCAGAGTGGATACGGGTGCGTCGACTTCTTCACTGAATTCCGTCGATGTACAGCTATTTGAACGCGATGGCCAACAGTGGGTGCGCTTTAAAGTGCCTGACGAAGAACATCCCGAAGGTGGAGATGTGTATGAAACGCCTCTGATAAAACACGTAAGAATACGGCAGTCTTCTGCAAATGAACTGGATCGCAGGCCGGTTGTGCAGATTGCCATGAGGGTGGGCGACACCGTGAGTGAGACTGAGGTAACACTCACCAGCCGTGAAGAAATGATCTACCCTCTTTTGCTCGGGCGCAATTTTCTCAGGGATATTTATCGGGTGGATGTTGCCGTAAATTTTACACAGGGAAAGTATGTGATTGAACCGCAAACACCGGAATGACAGCCCTGATGAAATCACGTAAAGGTTTTTATATTTTTGTCGCATTGTTGATTTTGTTAGGCGGAGCGCTGAGCTGGCATCGCCATGTTGAGTTCTCGGTTCCCTGGTTTCCGGGTGAGAAACGTCAAATCTGGTCGGTCGAGGCAAAAATTGACTTCGATAGCTACGGTGAGGCAGTCAAGGTCAATTTCGCCATTCCTGATACCCAGCCAGGGTTTGAACTGTTGAGAGAGCATACCGCCAGTCCGGGTTATGGTTTGAGTTATAACAACAGCGATACAAAAAGAAATGTCGAGTGGTCGATTCGTCAGGCATCAGGCAAACAGACGCTTTATTATCAGGTGGACATGCTGGTTAAGCCCGAGACGTTTGATCAGCGATATGACAAAGCGCCGCAAATCCCAGTGCACAGGCTTCAGGCAAGCAATCCGCAAACCACCGCCGCACATGAGTTGTTGGAAAATGCCAGAAAACGCTCTGCCGATAATTATACGCTGACGCGTGAATTGATTATGGAATTCAATCGACAGGAGCAAATCACCAAATTATTAACACAAACAAAACCCAGAAGCGCGTGGCTGGTTGATTTGTTACATCAGGCAGGAGTGCCCGCGCGAGAAGTATTGCTGTTGCAACTGGAAGATGGCCGTCGTCGCCAGCCTCTGAAAAGCTATATTCAGGTTTTTGAAAAAGATGCTTACCGCATTTTTAATCCGGCAAATGGTATGGAGCAACAGCGTCAGAACCAGTTGTTGTGGGAATACTATTCAGGTGCCTTGCTGGATATTGTCGGTGGGAAAAATTCCTCGGTCAGTTTTTCCATTATCGATCAGGAAGTCCCTATTGACCGCGTGTTAACCGAGCGACAGCTTGAATCCTATACCTTGCTCGATTTTTCTGTACACAGTTTGCCGCTTTCCGAACAGGCGCTGTTCAAGAGTATTCTGCTCATGCCAGTGGGTGTGTTGATTGTTGCGTTGTTACGTATTCTGGTGGGCGTAAGAACCTCGGGCACCTTCATGCCGGTTTTGATTGCAATGGCCTTTATTCAAACAAGCCTGTTAACAGGACTAATCAGTTTCACCCTGATTGTCGGCATGGGTTTGATGATTCGCTCGTATCTGTCACATCTCAATCTTTTGCTGATTTCAAGAATCTCGGCAGTGATTATTTCGGTGATTATTATTATTGCGGTCAGTGCTGCACTTTCGTTTCAGTTGGGGTTTACAGAAGTGCTTAACATAACCGTGTTTCCAGTGATTATTCTGTCGTGGACCATCGAAAGAATGTCAATTTTATGGGAAGAAGAAGGCGCTCGTGAGGTGCTGGTACAAGGTGCGGGTTCGCTGCTGGTTGCGGTATTGGCGTTTTTGGTGATGACTAACGACTGGGTGCGCCATTTAACTTTTAATTTTCTTGGCTTGCAGTTAATTCTGATGGCGCTGGTACTGCTGCTGGGTAATTACACCGGTTATCGTCTGTTTGAAATTTACCGCTTCAAATCCTTGTTAAAAATAAAATCAGACTGACGGGAAAATGTTTTCAGATATTCGTGACAGTGTGTTGTCGTTCAGAAAACTTTCTGAACAAGGCATTCTTGGCATGAATCGCAGGAATATCGACTATATCAGCACCTATAATCATCGCCGTCTGTATTCACTTGTCGATAACAAAATCCTTACCAAGGAACTGGCATTAAAGCATGGTGTGCAAAGCCCCGAATTACTCGGCGTGTTAAAAAGTCAGCATGAAATAACCCGATTGGCGAACATGATAAGTACGTTTCCGTCTTTCTGTATCAAACCGGCAAAAGGTTCTGGTGGAAAAGGCATTCTTATCATCAAGAAAGACGAACGTGGTAGCTTGTTACGTTCCAATGATTCCGCGATAAGCCTGAATGATGTGCAGAATCATTGCTCCAATATTCTGGCAGGGCTTTTCTCGCTTGGTGGTTCGACCGATGAAGTGATGATTGAATCGCTTTTACAAACGGATACTTATTTCGAGCCTTACAGTTTTGAAGGTGTGCCGGATATTCGCATTATTGTTTTTTGCGGTTATCCGGTGATGGCAATGATGCGTTTGTCTTGTGCTGCATCGAAAGGTAAGGCCAATCTTCATCAGGGTGCAGTGGGTGTGGGTGTGGATATTGCAACGGGGCGAGCCATCAATGCCATTTGGCATGGCAAACCCGTACATTATCACCCTGATACCGGGCAGGATTTAATGAGTCTGCTTGTGCCGCAGTGGGAAACCTTGCTGGCCTTGGCTTGTCGTTGTTATGACATGACCGGACTTGGTTATTTAGGAGTGGATTTGGTGCTCGATAAACAGGCAGGGCCGATGCTGCTTGAATTAAATGTACGTCCGGGTTTAAGTATTCAAATAGCCAATAATTGTGGTTTGTTGCCGCGCTTGCGACGTATAGAACAAATAAAAACACAAGGTGGCAGTGTGGCCAAACGGGTTGCTTTTTCGCAAACACATTTCAAACAAAGCTGAATGTATTTGTTGGATATTTTTGAAAGAGGGTGCGCTTATGAGTAATGAAAACATCACCATTATTCAACCAAAACAACATGATTTGGGCGGATTTTCTGTTCGACGCGCCTTGCCTTTTGATTCGGTACGAAAAGTTGGCCCCTGGGTATTTTTTGATCACATGGGGCCTGCGCATTTTGAACAGGGGCAGGGCATTAATGTGCGCCCACACCCACACATCAATCTGGCCACCGTCACCTATTTGTTTGAGGGCGAGATGCTGCATCGTGATTCACTGGGGAATGACCTGGTGATTAAACCTGGTGAAATCAATTTAATGGTAGCAGGCAAAGGTATTGTGCATTCCGAACGTCAGCGTGAAGAAATTAAAAACAGCACTAACAACAAAGTACACGGGTTACAACTGTGGTTGGCCTTGCCTGAAAAAGATGAAGAAATTGATCCCGAATTTCATCATTATGACCGTGATGCCATTCCTTCGCTTGATGTAAACACTGTGCCCGTGCGTGTACTGATTGGTGAAGCCTACGGCGTGAAATCGCCAGTAAAAACTTTCGCAAGAACTTTGTATATCGAAGCTGGTTTGAAAGCAGGGCAAACGCTGGTACTGCCCGAAGGTGTCGATGAACGTGCTGTGTATGTGGTGAAGGGCAAACTCAAAATCACAGGGAATGAAGTTGCACCTTTCACGATGGCCATTTTGCACAATGAAAAAAATGTGGTGGTCGAAGCACTGGAAGATACGCAACTCGCTTTAGTGGGTGGCGAAACACTCAGCCATCGTTATCTCTGGTGGAATTTTGTGTCCAGTCGGCTGGAGCGCATTGAGCAAGCCAAACAGGATTGGCAAAACGGAAAATTTCCCAAAGTGCCTGGGGACGACAAGGAGTTTATTCCGTTGCCCTAGTTTCCTGTAACCACTTTTTAACCAGTATCAAGAGTGATTCAGCATGAGCCACACACACATTCACTGCACTGTCTGGCACAATGTCCCCTGAATAGTCCGCTACATTGCGTTGTTTGCGCAATGCATCCAGCACAATGATTGTATCCCTGTCCAAACCGATGGTCTGTCCGAGTGATTGAATCATGGTCATATGATGACCGGGCTTGCTGGTGAGAGTTCTGAACCCGTTAGCTTGCAAGGATGCATTGGCCAACTGCATAATTGCTTTATAGGCGGCATCAAAACGATTTTCAGCACTCAGTGTTTCTATTTGTGCATCTTTGATGTTGCGCTCGGCGGCTGTCAGCAAACGCTTCACGGTGCTTGCATCAGGGGTAACTTTTTCCAGACTGATTCCAAGCAGATTATTCAGGCTCATGTTTCCCTCCAATTACATCCATACGTGGTTTTTCCAGAATATCCCTGACAAACGCATTATTGGCCTGCTGCATTCTAACCCATTCTTCAGCGTGATAGATTTTCGGATTTACTTCCCGACCCAGCACCTCTTGTAGCGGATAAAGTGCGGCAATAATCTCACTGAAAGTTGCCGAACCAATAATTAGCAAATCAATATCGCTGGAGGCACTTTCCTTGCCGCTAGCCACTGAACCAAATATAAAAGCGCATTCAATTTTTTCGGCTAGCGGTAGCAACGCTGTGCGGATAACACCGGTTATACCAAAGGTTTTTTTGACAATGGCAATCAGCTCGTCATAAATCGGGCATTGTGGATTCGCCTGATAATGATGTTGATTACCAACCCGTGTCATGGTCAGTATTCCCGCTGCCAACATACGATCCAGCTCACGTTTGATGGTGGCCACTCCCATCCCAGTGAGACGAAGAATCTCTTTGGTATAAAAACTCCGTTGTGGTTGTCCATACAACAAGCTCAGCACTTGCTGCTGGGTGCTTGTAAACAATGCATCACCAAGTTGGCTCATGTTGGATTACCATCAATAGTTCATTTTTTGTGAACTTTAGTTCATTAAAAGTGAACTATCAATCGTAAGTTACACGTCTCAACACTTGTCTCTGGTCAGTTTCCCGATTGGATCGACCTGCACGGTGACGTGATCAATCGCAAAGCGTTGCTTGAGCCAGTCTGCGACCAGCGGAGGCAAGGCCAATGGATTAACGCCCTCTGCTGGACTCACATGGACGGTGGCAATGGCACTCTCATCTGTGAGTGTCCATGCGTGGAAGTGGCCAGCCTCGGCGATTTCAGGAAGTTTTGCCAGCTCATGTTCGACTTCGATGGCATCTACGCCCTGCGGTACTGCCTGTAGCAGTACCCGAATTGATTCGGCCACCAGTCGCCAGGCCGAGCGCACTACCAGTGTAGCAACCAGCACCGACAGAATCGGATCAAGCACTACCCACCCAGTCAACATGATGCCGATGGCGGCGACAATCGCACCCACCGAGCCAAGCAGGTCACCCATGACATGTAGCAGCGCACCGCGCAGGTTGCCGTCGTTGCGGTTTCCAGACCAGAGCGTGTAAGCGCCAACCAGATTAACCAACAGACCGATGATGGCGATGATCAGCATGGGGCCAGCCAGTATTTCGGTCGGCTCGCTCAGGCGCTGAATCGCTTCCCACAGTATCCACGCTACGAGCAGCAGCAGGGTTGCGCCATTGGCGAGTGCTGCAAGCACGCGCACGCGATGAAAGCCATAGGTTCGGGTGCCGTCGGCAGGTTTGCGGGCGATGCGGTAAGCAATCAGCGCGAGCAACAGTGCAGCCGCATCCGAAATCATGTGGCCTGAGTCGGCAATCAGTGCCAGCGAGCCAGACAACCATCCACCGACAGCCTGAATCAGCGCATAAGCAAAAGTGAGCATGAATACAAAGCGGATTCGGCGTTCATTACCCTCTTTTATTTCGGGAGTGTGCTCGTGTTTGTGATTGTGTTCGTGATGATGGTCATGATCGTGCATTCAAAAACTCTAATACGATCTTGATACCAAGGTCAAACAATCCGGTGTTATTCGGGAATCCTTTTTATCGCACAAAAAAAAGCGGTTCAAACTTTCGCCTGAACCGCACAGGGGAACATCACTTGTTCATACACTAACTAACAAAATCCTTTTCGCGACAAATTGTTTTGATTAAAAGTCAAAGCGCATACCCAGAGACAAGGCGCTGGCATTTTCACCGGCACTGCCAGCTACACTGGTGGTTCGGCCTTGCTGCCAGGGTGTGATGGCCACATTGTCGTCATTGTTAACCAGCGCATAATTGGCATACACACGCAATGCACGATCAAGGCGGCGTTCCACACCTGCGGTGAGCATGGTGGAATCACTGTCGGCAGGGTCAGCGGAACGTGACAGCACCATACCTTTAACAGAGGTATCCTTGTTCAGTTTGTATTCGGCACCCGCACCGATTACATCGCTGTCCTGGGTATCATCGTCGTGATCAACGGTCTGGAAAAAACCGACCAGCTTGAGCTCATTGTTAAGACTGTAAGCAGCAGCAACACGTATCGCATTGCGTTTGCCTCGGCTGGCATCTTCAGCAAAACTTTCATAGGCCAGCGCTGTATCCAGTGCATCGCGTTTGAAAGTGACCGAAGTGCTTACAGCGGTATTTTTCAAATCCTGCTTGTCAGGAACAGGCGGTGTTGCGAGAGGATTCGCAGAATTGTTGGGATAATTACCTTCATGCAGTGAATAGGCAATGTTGAAACCCACACCGTTAAAATCCTTGCTTTGATAATGAATGGTATTGGGTGCACGCTCATCGAAGCGACCATTACCCACACGCGTCAGGTTGCGCATGTCACCGACCTGATCACCAAACAAATTGGCAGGGCTGCGCGCTGCCTTGAAAGGTGAGTCGTATTGTCCGAAACGCAGCATACCGAAATCGCCTTTCAAACCAGCGAAGGTATCACGGCTTGATAACAAGCTGTCGCCCTGGTTATAAGTAATTTCACCTTCAATTTGCATAATGCCGCTGATACCGCTATCGGTTTTTTTCTCAGCCTTGAAGCCCAGTCTCGATGAATTGCTCGACATGCTGACTTCGCCGTAATCAGCACCATCGTCGAGCATGTCAACAGAAACATGGGCGCGACCATAGACAGTAACATCTGCCAGTGCCGCCAGTGGCATGGCCGCTGTGACGGCAGCAGTCATCAGGCTTGTTTTTAAAAATCGTTTCATGTGTTTTCTCCAAATAATGTTTGATAAAAAGTGTTTAACGGCGGCCGGTATCAGCAACTTAAAACACCTTAATTATCATCATCTGTGTTAAGTCCAGATGAGCGGTGTGTTAAGAAAACAAAAATTTGGAGGGGTATAGAGGGAAGATTTACAACATTAAAGTTTGGGTAAAGAAACGGTAAAACAACTGCCTTTGCCGAGCGTACTGCTCAGGGTGATACGACCTTTGTGTTGTTCGGCAATATGCTTGCAGATGGCAAGGCCAAGGCCAGTGCCACCGAGTTCACGCGAGCGACCTTTGTCGACACGATAGAAGCGTTCAAAAACACGCGCCTGATTGGCTGTGTTGATTCCAAGACCTGTATCGCTTACGTGAACCAGAAGCGTGGCGTTTTCATCAACGATTTCAGCGTTCACGCTGATGCTGCCATGCGCAGGTGTATATTTAATCGCGTTATCAATCAGGTTATC
Source organism: uncultured Pseudomonadales bacterium (assembly GCA_964557005.1). Taxonomy (GTDB): domain Bacteria; phylum Pseudomonadota; class Gammaproteobacteria; order Pseudomonadales; family JBECKS01; genus JBECKS01. The sequence continues at coordinate 26,623 of CAZKYI010000002.1, read as the reverse complement.
AAATAATTGGCCGAGTGCATGTGCATCACCCAGTACCTTGAAATCCCGTGTTTCCAATTGTTTTAATTCATTTTGCAAGTACACAGATTTTTCCGCAGCAATGCTTGCAAAAGATTTCAGTGATTGATTGATGACTGCTTTGATTGAGACAGGTGAAAAATCCTTGTTACGAGCAGATTCGAGCCGTGAAAGCGTCATCAGGTCACTCACAATACTCACCAGTCGGTCGGTTTGTCCTTGCACACGGTGTAGAAAATGCCAGAGCGTATCTTTATCCATGTCTGAATCATTAAGAATGGTTTCAACAATGCCGCGTATGGCGGTGAGTGGTGTTTTGAGTTCGTGTGAAGCGTTGGTTACAAAATCACGCCTGATATTTTCAAGCATTTCCAGCTCGGAAATGTCATGCAACACCAGAATCGCACCATAGCGACCATTTTTTTGTTCCAACGCCGCACCATACACTTCAATCACGGTATCCTGTTTTTGCTTGGGAATACGTGCCTGAATTTCAGTGACACCGCCTTCTCTCAGAATTTTTGTGAGTAATTCGTGTACTTCAACAATCGGCACACTGCTCCAGATCGAATGACCAATGCTTGCTGATATGGAGATATTCAGCATTCGCGAAGCGGCTTCATTGATGTGAATAATGTTGTGATGTTCATCGACAGCAATCACGCCTTCAATCAAACCGGATAAAATAGTTGCCAGTTTGTTTCTGTCTTCGGTAATACGTTGAACCCGTTCATAGGCACTGCCAGCCATGTAATTGAAAGCATGGGCGAGCTTGCCAATTTCATCGGTGTTCGCAACATAAACCCGTTGCTGGTAATCACCTTGGGCGATGGCTTCGGCGCTATGGGTGAGTGCAATGATGGGCTTGGCAAATCTGCGGGCAAACAGAAAACCCATGAACATGGCAACCACAGCGGCGAGCATACAGCCTAAAAGAATGTACAAGGTAAGCACTTGTTGTCTGGCTTCAATATCATTAAGCGGCAGTGCTACTCTAACAAAACCCAATAGCCGACCATCTTCAATAATCGCAACAGCCTTGTAGCGCATGATTTGCTGCAAGGAATCGCTGAAACGTTCGGTTTCGCCAAAAGGGTGTGTAAGTGCCTGCCGGATTTCAATGCGATCGAGATGATTATCCATCTGTGATGGCAGTTTGCGTGAATCGGCAAGTACATCGCCATTTTGATTGAAAACCGTTAAGCGGCTGGACACCTGCACATCGATGTTTGAAATTTTATCTTGCAGTTCCGCAAGTTTTTCAGAATTCTGATTCAGCTTTAGATAGGGCAGCGCAAGTTCTTTAAGAAAATTTGCACGAATCACCAGATTTTCATCCAGTTGTTTTGCTTCCTGTCTGGCAAAATTATTGCCTAATAAAACATTGATGATGAGCGCACAAATCAGAATAACCGCAGCAAAGGCGCTATACAGTCGCCATAGAAAAGAAGATTTGAACATAAACAAAAGTTTATAAACCTCTAGCTGTCCTTAAAACGATAGCCAATGCCGCGTATGGTTTCGATAAAATTGTGTGCTTCGCCGAGTTTTTTGCGAATGGCTCTGATATGCACATCGATATTCCTGTCAACCACTACCACATTTTCACCAAGGCTTTGGTTGATGAGTTGCTCGCGGGTGAACACACGCCCGGGGCTGGCCGCCAGCACTGTAAGCAGTTTGAATTCCGAGGCGGTGAAAATGATTTCACTCCCATCAACACTGACTTTGTGTTTTGAAGGTTCAATCAGAAGTGAATCTCTTGTTATATTTTCCTTCGCAGAAGTGTGTTCAGTTTTCAGGCTTCTTCGCAGCACCGCCTGTACGCGCGCAATCAGTTCTCTGGGGCTGAAGGGTTTGGCAATGTAGTCATCTGCACCAAGGCCAAGCCCCAAAACAACATCGGCTTCTTCACCTTTGGCAGAAACCATAATGATGGGGACTTCTCGTGTTGATTCCTCGGCATGAATTCTCCTGCACACTTCAATGCCATCAATGCCCGGCAACATGAGGTCGAGCAAAATCAAATCCGGTTTTTTTTGCGCAATGAGTACAAGCCCTTCTTCACCATTCAACGCTGCGTGAACCTGATAACCTTCTCTTTTCAGGTTGTAGGCGATAATCTCCTGAATGTCAGGCTCATCTTCAATTAGTGTAATAAGCTTCTTGGACATACTCATCTTGCCAGTATTATCATGCACAGCAGTGTAGGCTAACGGTTGATTTGTTACGAGCCTGTAATCTAGGCAAGTTTTGTAAAGAAATGATTAAGAACATTTAAAGCGTTTAACAGGTTTAACACGATGGAACAGCCAGTCGAACACAAAAGAAAAAAGGTCAAGGTAGCCGTTGCTTTGGGAAGTGGTTCGGCACGCGGCTGGGCGCACATTGGTGTTATAAAGGGTTTGTTAAAACATGGCATTGATATTGATGTGGTTTGCGGTACTTCAATCGGTGCGCTGGTTGGTGCTGCCTACGCACAGGGAAAACTGGACGAGCTGGAAGATTGGGCAAGAAATCTGAGCCGTTGGCGTTTGGTGCGATTTCTTGATGTTACGTTTTCAAAGGGCGCGGTTGTGAATGCCGAGCGTGTGCGCAGGGAGTTGGCGGAAGTGGTGGTGGACAGCAATGTCATGATAGAAGACATGCGCAAACCCTTTGCGACCGTTGCCACCGATATGATGAATGGTCGTGAAGTGCGTTTTATGACTGGAAGTTTGCACGATGCGATATTGGCTACCACCGCCATTCCCGGATTTTTGCCCCCTGTTTATTATCGTGATCGCTGGTTGTTTGATGGTGGTGTGGTGAATCCTGTTCCGATTAACCTGTGCCGTGCACTGGAAGCCGAATTTGTATTGGCAGTGAATTTGAATGGCAACATTATTCAGCGCCAATTTACGCCGCCCACCAGCAAGAAAGCGACTGAAATTGATGACAGTATTAGTCCGCCTGGCATGTTTGAAAGTTTTGCGAAGGCGGTGAACGTGATGCAGGATCGGATTACGCGCAGTCGTATTGTTGGTGATCCGCCAGACATTATGCTCACTCCCAGATTGTCGTCGATTGATATGATGGATTTTGATCGGGCATCCGAAATTATTGCAGCAGGTGAGTTGATTGTTGAAAAACAAATCAACAATATTTTCAACGCACTGTATAACGAAGATTTTGAAGGGAATTTTTAATTGGTTTTAATCGGGAAATTTAAATTCGGCAAACAGTGCGCAGTGATCCGAAAGCCTGCTCCACGGTTCTCCTGACAAGACTTCGCACTTGAGCAGCTCAAGCCCCGAATAATAAATTCTGTCCAGAGCAAACAAGGGAAATCTGGACGGAAAAGTACGCGCAAGCTGCTGATGTTGTTCGTTGAAACATTCTTTCAGGTGTGTTGAGCGTGTTATTTTTTTGTGCACGATTTTTCCAAGGTCATTAAAGTCACCCGCCAATATAAAAGCCTGACCAGATTGAATACGCGCGTTGATTTCTTCGCTCAGTTGTCGCGCCTGTAAGTTTTGTTCCAGCGGCGTTAACCCGAAATGCGTGCACATCACTTGCAGTTTGTTCTCAAGCTGCCCGTGCAAAATGCCTCGATAAGATTTTTTTACAAACGAAATATCGATGTTGTTCCAGTCGGAAAATGGAAACTTGCTGAGAATGGCATTGCCATGATGGCCATGACCATAAATGGCATTCTTGCCGTAAGCGTAGTGTTGCCACACCGAATCCGCGAGATATTCCAGTTGGCTGTCGTCTGCCCATTCATGGTAATGCGGTTTGTGCTTGTCGTTTTTGCCAATCACTTCCTGCAAAAACAAAATATCGGCATTGATCAGACGGATCGAATTGCGAATTTCCTCGGCAATGTATTTACGATTCGACGGGCTAAAGCCTTTGTGAATGTTATAGGACAGTATGCGAATGGTTTTTTGTTCCAGCATGGGATTATCGTCAATAAAACAGCCTTATAAACCCACTTTAGCTAATAAAATCCGGAAGTATGTACTTAACGCACAAAACGCTGGAAGCCTTGATACATAAGGGCTAGAGCGATTTTTCTAACCCTTTTTCTTTTTATCCTGCTTTTCCCACTTGCCAGATTCTGGCTTCTCTTTCTTGAGAGCCTTTTTCATAGCGTCTTTCCAATCACCTTCAATTTTGAGGTGGTCTTCTTTTGGGCCAGTTTTCCTTTCTATATCTCTTGTCACAAGTTGGCATCTCTTTAAATTTTATAGAGAATATTCTCTAGATTCGGATTTGTCACAGTTTTGATTCGGAATGCATTTCGGTGGATTGACTTTTGCCATGATATTGTATAGCATAACAGTAACTCCCCAGACCTTTCGGCCTAGGGAGTTGATAACTGTAAGTGTATGGGAATATTCCTATTATTATGGAGGAGTGACCGAGGGGTCTATGGTGACGGTCTTTAAAACCGTTGAAGGTACTAGTCCTACCTTCCGAGGGTTCGAATCCCTCCTCCTCCACAACCTAAGTTATAGCGAGAGAGCTTCGTACTCCGGCACTCCTATATATTCTAACCGAGAGGTCAGTGATGAGTAATATACAACAACATATTGATTTTGTCAACGACCAAGTGCGCTTTCATAGGCGAAAGGCTGTTGAATTTCAAGGAAAAAAACGAAGCGAACTTCACACGACAACGGCCGAGAAGTTCCAGTCATTACTAAATTTTTTAGAATCGGTGCCTGAGTTAATAACCAACAATAGGCCCTCTAAACCTCATCAACTTTCCTTTTCTCTAACACCTAGAGATTTAGAGGGCTTGCCTCAAGAGCTACTTGAAGAATTAAGCGTATCAAACCCTGCCGATAAAGCAGAGTTCGCTATTATGAAGCTAATGGAAGAAAAGGGTCGCATCATGTCCCTAGATCAAATTCTTATTGGTATTTACCGAGAAACCGGGGAAGTCACTAAAAGACAAGCCATGACTAGTCGCCTTTATAGAATGATAAATAAAGGGGTTCTTTTTAGCGTACCTAGCAAAAAAGGGGTTTATTCGCTAGACCCAGCTGAAAGTGGTAGTGGTGATGGAAATCTGGAATCTGAAAAACATGATGAACCGGAGGACGTCTGATGCCCCCGAAAATGAGGCTGGTACAGCAGCCCTCGCCCAAGCAATAAAAAAGGCGTAGTCCCGCTAAAGAACCCGCCTTTTCTATTGACCTGTACGGACACTTACTTAACGCTGGTGTGGTGGAATGGTATACACATCAATTTTGGAGATTGACGAACTGCTTCGCGGCATTCATACGGGTTCGAGTCCCGTCACCAGCACACACCCGAAACCGTCTTCATTATTGCAAACAACAGGTTGTATAGCAATATGAAGGCAAAATTGGAGATTTTAAAGATGTCAAAGAAACAAACGAGCGATAAGGTTTCAACTCTTGCAGCCAAAGTACTTAATGGTAGCAAGACCCCGACCAAAAAAGAAATTAAGACGCTTGCCGCGTCTGCTCTTGGTCAGGATGAAACTAAAGGCAAGCGGAAGTAGTAACTTCTTGAAGTAATGATGTTCTGGTAATGGATGCTTTAGGGATGCGGATAAAACCTGTTCCTTGAGCACCGTTACCAGACTCATAATCTCCGATGTTAGGCGCTAACATCAACACGCTATCACTTTCCTGAATTTTCCAGCCTACCGAAACGCATTGGATGATTTCCAGTGAAGGCGGCTCGTTTAAGTAATGCCAGTTGGAAACAGGTTGAGCGCTGTCAACCCATTCAACAAGAAGCAGTTGATTATCCACCTACTGCCTCTTTATAGATAAGGCGCTTACCGTTAGCTTTTTGAATCGCTAAGGAAATGCGGTCGCCATCATCTAGCTTGCGAGTGTTGTACTTGTACTCGAATTCACCAACGTAACGGTGCAAATGCTCTTTGCTTACGCTGTGGAATGTGCCGTTAATACCACGCTTCAAAATTGAGAAAAAGCCTTCTACGGTGTTGGTAGTAGCATTGCCACGAGCATATTCTTTTTTAGAGTGGTTAACGCTCTCATGGCTTGCAAATTCTTTCCCAAGAGCTGGATAAAGCCTAGATTCATCAGTGTAAATGTTTGCTGATTTTGATACGTTTTCTTCAATAACCTTTTTCAGGTTTTCAGCGTTAACAGTTGGTAATACTTGAGCGCGAACATCGCCGTTACGTTGGACTAAAGCCACTACGGGAGTCTTGCTAGACCACTTGGCGCGTTTTTCACGAGCATGGCGGGGTTTGCCTCCAACATAAGTTTCGTCAATCTCAACATCTCCGTTCATTGGCTCTGGTGTAGAATGGTCATCGGTCATGGCGTAGCGGATGCGGTGCATAAGGAATAAAGCAGACTTATAGCTAAGACCTGTTTGACGTTGAATCTGTAAAGCAGAAACACCTTTTTTGGAAGCACAGGACATCCAGAAAGCGAAGCACCAGTGGCGGTAAGCAATGCGGCTATCTTCCATTACAGTTCCAATCTTTACCGTGAACTGTTTTTTGCAACCATTGCAGCGCCACAAGAAACGAGCGTTACGCTCACCTGTGCTGCTCTTCATTTGTTTAACGTCCATATCACCACAATGAGGGCAGCAAGCGTTCTCATTATCGTCGCCCCATCGTTGGGCTTCGATAAACTCGACAGCCGTCCGCTCATCTGAACAGGCTTTTGGTAGGTTTTTTAAGATTTCGTGATTTTCCACTTTTGCTCTCTTTTTCATCAATTTATGAATAAATAATACACTTTTCCCACTTGTGCGTCAACTACAAAATTAAACATGGGCGATAAAAAAAGCCCAAAAATGGGCTGAAAGGCTTGAATTTATTGGCTTACAGGCTGATAATCTAGTTGTGCGTTAAGTACATACTTCCGATAAAATCTGAATTAATATAAAAATTTCCCCACATTTTTATTTTTCATTCATATTAAATAGAATTTTTTATAAAAATTCTAAATGTGGGAATTTGAAGCTATTTTTCTATGAATTTTGGTGGTTTAGGGTAGAGGTCTTTGTAATTATCTTTCTTGTTAGGCCGTTCAGGGCGGTTTCTTTCAGGCTTTTGCTCGCGATGGCTCATTTGGAGCATACGCTGTGCCTGCCGTGTCTGCTGTGGGGAAAGAATCTTGCCAAGCTCCTTTTGCTCGTTGGCTTCCAGACGAGCGAGCGTATCGGCGCGTTCCTGTTTCAGTTTTTCAAACACAGGCTTGAGTGCCTTGGCTTGTGCTTCATCAAGTTGCAACCTTTCAACCATCATTTGATAGCGGTCTTTAAGTTCAGGGTTTGCTTGCGGTTTGGATTCGGCGAATACAAACGATGCACCGAGCAGGGTGCTTATGCAGATAATCAGGGTATGCAGCTTTTTCATGGGGGCTTCTCCGAAAATTAAACAGATTCCAGTGTACGAATCCGCCGCAAAAAGCCCATAAGCAATTGTGAAATAATCAGGAAAACACGCAGTTAAACTTCGTATTTGTAGCCTGCGCCATAAACCGAATAGATGAACTCATGTTCTTGCGAAAGCGAGCCAAGCTTTTTGCGTAATTTCTTGATGTGGCTGTCCACCGTGCGGTCGCTCACCACACGATGATCCTTGTAAATGCGTTGAATTAACTGGCCACGGGAAAAAATTTGTCCGGGGTGTTGATACAGCACATTCAGAAGCTCGAATTCAACCGAGGTCAGTTCCAGTTCCTGACTCTGATAAAAAACTTTCAAACGGGTTTCATCAAGTTTCAGATAATTGTCGCCATTCATTTCCTGCGGCTGACTGCGACGCAATACCGCTTTAACCCGTGCCACCACTTCTTTCGGGCTATAGGGTTTGCAGATGTAATCATCGGCACCGATTTCAAGCCCGAGCAGGCGGTCAATTTCATCAATACGCGCAGTTTGCATAATGATGGGCACTTGCGATTGCTGGCGGATTTTTTTGCACAGACTGATGCCATCTTCGCCTGGCAGCATGATGTCGAGCAGAATCAAATCGTAAGGCTTTTGCGCAAAAACCTGCATCACCTCATTGCCATGATGCACCAGCGTGGTTTGATAATCCGCAGCCTCAAGATACTCGCTCAGTAATTGCGCAAGCTTGGGTTCGTCTTCAACAATCAGTATCGAATGTGTCGCCATGAGTTAATCCTGAGGAAGCAGTATATCGATGCCCAGCCCGCCATATCCCGATAGATAAGCGGTTATTTTTCCGTGATGGCTTTCGATAATACTTTTGCAAATCGACAAGCCCAAACCTGAACCTTTGAGCAAGGAAGCGCGTGATTCATCTTCACGAAACAGGCGGTCGAATAATTTATCGAGATTGCTTTCTGAAACGCCTGGGCCATCATCTTCCCATTGAATGCGTATGTTATTTCCCTGCTTGCTGATTTTAATAAAAACCTTGCCGCCTTCTCGGGTGTAACGCAGATTGTTTTGTATCAGGTTGATAAACACTTGCGTTAATTTGGTCGGGTCTGCATGGATTTTCAGATTCGGGCATTCGCATTCAATTTCCAGCCCACGGTTTTTGAATTCACTGGAAAAGGATTTGAGCAATTCCTGCAATAACGGCGCTATCGACACGGTTTTTTTATTGGGTTTGAGCACTTCAAGTTCGTAGCGACTCAGCTCATACAAGTCTTCAACCAGCGCATTGAGATGGTTGATTTCCTGATGCAAGGATTGAAGATTTTCTGTACTCACTGCTCTCACACCATCAAGCATGGCTTCGGTTTCAGCTTTTGCGACAGCAAGCGGTGTTCTCAATTCGTGTGATATATCGGCGAGCCAGCGACGCTGCATGTGTTCCTGTTTTTGCAAATTTTCTGCCATGTCATTAAACGCTTTTGATAGCTGCCCGATTTCATCTTTGGAATGAATGCCAACCCGTTGCGTGTAATCCCCCTTGGTAAGCGACAGGGTGGCTTTAAGCAGATTCACAATCGGTTTAATCAGTCTTGATGAAAAAGGTAGTGCAATCACAATCGAAATCAGAATCGAACCCAGTGCAATCAACACCAGATTGAGTTGCTGTTGCTGGGAAAAAATACGATCAAGCTGGTGCGACAATTCAACTTTTTTCTCAATACCCAAATACCCGACGATTCTGTTGTTATACATGATGGGCTTGTAGATGGCCTGATTTTCAATATAGCGTGTGCCAACAACTGGTTTTTGCTGGTGATTCAGCAGAATCACCCGTTCTTTTTTGCGATTTTCAGCAGGCTCCCTGCCTTGAAACGGGCTACGCATCAGTGTGCTTTCGTTGAGCTCAACGGGATTCAGCAAATGTTGATCGAGCAAGTGATTCCAGTGGCGACGATTTTTTTCAAGATAATCCCAGCTTTGCTGTTCGGCATATTCGCTTTGTAAGGCTCTTGCCAACGCTTCCAGTTTGTTCAGTTCAGTACGATTAACGTAATCCAGAAAACCGTGCTGAAAACTCCACGCACTCACCAGATACATACATAGCACCAACAGCAAATTGGCACCGAGAATGGCTGAAAATATTTTTAGTTTAATGGCGAAGCTCCCGAAAAAGCGGGAACACGCCTAGCGATTTGAAGTGTTCCACTCGCTGAGTATGGCAGCCAGTTCATTGGCTTGTTGATGCAGGGATTTCAGTTCGTCGTGGGTGCCGCGCGCGCCGCGAAACAGCGTTAACTGACGCATTTTTGCCACCAGCGGATGGGTGGGTTCCTTCATTTTGTTGGTTTCAAGCGTCCAGCGAATGTTGTGTACCACCAAACGGTAGAAACTGATTTTGGTGCCGAGCGAAAACTCCTTGAAGTCATTGATGTCTTTGAAATGATTGAAGTTTACCGCGAACAAAAGATTGGATTTGCTGCTTTCGTGCACCTTGATGGTCGCGCTTCGCTCCTGCCCCGTCACCATCGCCATCGCACCAAATAATTCACCTGGATTGATTTCATTAAGTGCCTGCGCCATATCTGCCTGATCATGCGGCAGCACCACCAAACGGCCTTTGAGCAGAAAATAGAGATAAGGGTCTTTGTCGCCCTTGTGAATAATAAACTCACCTGGATCGGCTTCAAGAATGCGCGAGCTGTGCATCAGGCGCTCAAACTGTTCGGGTTCCGAGTCGATGACTTCCTTGAAAAAGGTAATGCCATAAACAAAGCGTTGAATGCTTTCTTTTGTTTGTACTTTTAAATCAACGTCTTTCATGTCAATTCCTGAGCGTCTGTCCGATTCTGTACCATGAAGTGCAACATTCTAAAGTAAATACCCTTGAATGTTGATAGCCATTATGGGCGCTTTTAAAGGCAGGTAAAAGGGGGTGTTAAATGCTGCCGGGCGTTCCCAGTATCGAAGGCACAGGTGAACAGGGCAGTAATTTAATGTGGAACGAAATACTCAGGCGCGTGCTTGTGTCGCGGTGAGGCACTAACATGTAGGTCAGGTGGGAAGGAAAAATAATCACCTTGCCTTCCTGCGCCTTGAAAGAGATTTCAGTTCTTTTCGCCCATTTCTGTTTATGCGGAAAAGGATTAAGAAAAATCACGCCTTCATCAGGCTGTTTTTTTTCTTCACTGTGCGCAAAAAAAATACCCGACCAGTCGAATTGATTACAGGCTTCCGGTCTCGACCACACGCCCGCTGGCATGATGTTTACCCACGAAGACAGCAAATGCACTTCGTGATTCACCAGAAAATCAGCGTTGTGTTCGTTAATGCAGCCAGCGCTGATGTTGGCGAGCCGTCGCATCAGCCACTGTATGGATTCATCATCGTCAAGATGCAGTTGCATGCAGCTTTTATAAAGCGAACTGTCTTCGGGGCGATCTTCTTCAATCAGTTGGCTCAGGCGACTTAAGATCGCGCCGCGTTTTTCAAAAAAGCGCGGCATGATTTTGCTGTAGGCGGGAATTGCAAACAGAATGTCTTTTTTGATGTCTTTATCCACAGTGCAGCTCTATCAGGAGTGTGTATAGCCAGGTGCTTGTTCGCGTTCTTTTTGTGCTTTTTCCTGCGCTTTTTTAATGGAAGCAAAATCCACCTGTTTCAGTGCTTCATCACTTAACACATAGGTGGATTCAACCAGCGCATCTTCGGGGTCGAGCACGGCAGGGAAAAGTGCGCCTCTCACTGCCTGCACCGAAAAGATTTCCTGTACTGAGCCTTTGAATCTCAGAAAGCCAATCACATTGCCGTTGGTAATGTTGACAATCCACACACCGCAAATGCGCTCGGTAAGCCGCTCGGTGAGTGGCAAGCCGCCAAAGGTATTCGATTCACGAATTTGAGACAGCCCGATAAAAGCCAGATCGCCCACAAAATCAATGCCGCGCGTAAAGCCGTCCAGCTCACACACGGTTTCGAGTTTGCCGCTTTTAAGGTCAACACAGGCAAGCGAGCCGCGCCCTGATTCCAGCAGCCATAATTTGTCGCGATAAATACGCGGGGAATGTGGCATCGAAAGCCCCTCAACCACGAATTCGTTTTTCTCAATATCCATCAGCGTGCCGCCGAAGGCTTTGTTTGCGCGCCATGCCTGATGGGTGTCGCCCACACCCAATGAAGAAACATATTTGGGGCTGCCGTTTTGCATGGCCAGACCATTCAAATGACAGCGGTCTTCGGGTGAGTAACCGCTAACAAACCACGGTCGCCATTCAGGTTGAAAGCTGAAATCACTGTGGCGCGTGCACAGGCAGGAAAATTTGGTGTTGATGAACCACAGCTTGTCATCTTTGCCGTAGGCCATTTCGTGAATATCAACATCGCCAGTGGTGTGCCGCAGCCACGGCACGTAGCAGGCATCATGGGTGTTGACGGGTTCGACCTTCCGTGCAGCACCCGAGACATTCTTGTATTCGATAATTTCGTGTTTGGTGCCGATGGCAAAACGGTTGCCGCTGGTGGCCATGCCCATCGGTTTTGGCAGGCTGACGAAATGGGTATTCAGGCCGCCTTTGGGATCGGGGCGGGCAATAATCAGTTTGCCTGCCTGATAGGTGCTAATCAGCAACGAAATACCAAGCTGCTTGAGAATCTCGGGAACGTGTTGTGTATAAACCGAACCAAAATCAACCTGTTCAGCGGCTTTCGGTTCAGTTTGTGCGCCTTGGTGGGTCATGCTTCAGGTATGCGTTAAAACATCAGGCGCACGATGGTGGCATAGATTGCAAAAGGGGTCTAGCGCACGCTAGTATCTGCGCTCCAGCCCGTTTTTTACTTGTGATTTCTTTTGGCTCGGCGATACAGGATATTTTAAAAACAACATTTTCTTGGAGCACAACATGTCAACATTCAACAAGCCCGTAAACAAACTGATTCAATTAAGCCCTTTAGCACTTGCGATGGCTACAGCGCTCACGATGACGCAGGTTCAGGCCGCAGAATACATAGTCACTAACACGGAAGAAGAAGGCGACGGATCACTTTTAAAAGCCCTGCAAGATGCAAGAGACAATTCGGAAGACGACATCATCTTGTTTGATGCAAGTTTAAGTGGCTTAACCGTACCATTGGTGGATTCCTCCATTTATTTCAGTGAGGGTTCTGGCAATCTAACCATTGATGGCTCGGGCGCACCAGATATGACTATCGATGCGGTAGTTCTGAATAACTGGGAAGTTATTGGTACAAACAGAATCGACCTGGAGCTTAAGCATCTTGATATTGCCGTAGACAACCAGGAAGAAGAAACAGACAGGGCTTTTATTTATGCTTACAGGAGTTCTGTCAGCTTCGACAATGTGAGAATTCAGGATAAAAGCCAGGCTGGTGAAGAAAGGCAAACTTATATTATTTATGTAGAAAAGTCAGAGGTCACGCTGAAAAATACCGTGATCGAAGGCACGGGAGACTATGATTCAAGAACCACAGTCATTGAGGGAGAAGCGAGTGAGGTACAAATCTCCAACACCTTGCTCACCAAAAACTTTAGACTAATTAATGTATGGTCAGACGCTTTTGAAAACATTTCGCTTTCCATTGAAAATTCGTTTATCACCAACAATGGTGTGGAATATGCACCTTATTCGTATGGGCGTGGTGTGAAAGTTGAAGGGATTTACGCCGATGCTTCCTTAAACATTCGTAACACCACCATTGCTGATAATCACGCGTGGAATGATACAGTTAATGTAACTACATGGGGAAACGATAGTTCTGTTGCACTCGAATTGGTAAACAGTGTGATTACCAATAATTCAACATCTTCTGGTGGTTCAAGCGTGTCTGCATTTGGTGACTATGGATTAAATGCCACCATCTCCCACAGCACTGTTACCAATAATACCAGTGGTGTCCAGGGAGAATACAACGGATATAGCGCAATTAATCTTAGAGCAGATTATACCGCCACTGCGCATATCAGTAACAACATCATTACCGGGAATAAGGCTTGGGCTTACGACTACAAATATGGCGGGTGGCTTAAAGAAAGCAATGATTTTGATATATACGGTGGGGAAGGGATAGCACTCACCGCAAAATCCAATCTGATTGGTGAATTCCGTGCAGGAAGTTTCACTGGCGAAGACGGCAACATTATTAGTGAAAATGCAGGGCTTAAAACAGGGCTGTTTGTATTGGAAGATGCGGTGCCCACGCTTTGCCTTGAGGAAGACAGCTTTGCACGTGACAGTGCCGATAAAGACATCACCGAAGCACTGGATTTGGGTGAAGATCAGCTCGGTGGAAATCGTCTGGCTGATGGCAAACCCGATATGGGCGCTACCGAATATGAATCGTGCGAACAAGCGAAAGAAATAAAAGAAGAAACAGAAGAAGAAATTAAAGAAGAAATAAAGAAGAAAAAGAAAGGTGGCGGCGGAAGTTTGGGCGCTGGATTGTTTGCCTTGCTTGCGTTGGTGGGTTTGAGAAGAAGTAAAAGCAAAGTGACCCAGTAATTTTTAAATTTCAATCGTGCCAAAAGCCCACCCATGTGGGCTTTTGTTTTTAATTCGTCCCGATATGGCAGCAGACATTCTTGCATTTCTTTCATCGCTGGCTGCGCAGGACATTCGCCTGTGGCTGGAAGATGAGCAACTACGTTTCAGCGCTCCCGAAGGTGTTTTCGGGGCTGAGCTGAAAGCGCAGGTACTTGCACGAAAGTCTGAAATCATCGCGTTTCTGAAACAGGCGCGCAGCAGTGAACAAAACCTGATTCCAAAACGGGCGGTCATTTTCACACAACAGGCACCGCTTTCCTTTGCGCAACAACGCTTGTGGTTGTTAAGTGAAATTGAAGGCGCAAGTGCTGCCTACAACATTCCCGCAGCCTTTCGTTTAAGCGGAAAGCTGGATGTCGAAAAATTCAAAAACAGTTTTGAACATTTAATCAAGCGCCATGAAAGTTTGCGCAGCAGTTTTCATTTTGATGAAAGCGCAGGCGAGCCGAGGCAACACATTCACGCGTTTGATGAATTAAATAGCTGGTGGCATTTCAGCTCACAGGTCGGTGAATCTTTTGAACAGGCAAGCAAGGCGTTGGTTCACAACAATCAGCAATGTGTGTTTGATTTAACCCGTGCGCCCTTGCTAAAAGTTGAACTGATTCAATTCGGTGCGGAAGAGTTTTTGTTGCTCATCAATTTGCATCACATTGTGAGTGATGCGCAGTCTATCGCGCTCATTTTTTCTGAATTACAGAGTTGTTATCAGGCGCTGCTGGAATCGCGTGAACCAAGGCTACCCGAAACTGATTTGCACTATGCCGATTACGCCTGCTGGCAACGCAGTTATTTTGATGAAGCCAGACTCAACAGCGAACTGGCTTATTGGAAAAATGCACTGTCCAATCACGAAGCGCTACAACTACCGCTCGATTATGAGCGCCCCGTTATTTTCAGCGGCATTGGTGCACGCTTTGAATGGAATCTTGATGAAAGTTTAACAACGCGATTCTTGGAGTTTTGTGAGCAGGAAAAAACAACGCCGTTCATGGTGTTGCAAACACTGTATCTGGTGTTGTTGCAAAAATATTGCGCACAAAAAGATATTTGCCTTGGTACACCGATTGACGCGCGTGATAACGAACAGCTTTCGGGCATGGTTGGTTATTTCAGTAATACGCTGGTGTTGCGTCACCTTGTTGATGCACAAAAAAGTTTTAGTGATTTACTGTCTCAGGTATCTGAAACCAGCCTCGATGCGTTCAAACATCAAGCACTACCATTTGAGCGCTTGGTAGACGAGCTGGTGAAAGCGCGTGATTTAAGTACCTCACCCTTGTTTCAAAGCATGTTTACCTATACGCAAAGTGAACATGAAAAGCAGGTGTTTAATTTTTCAAAACAGGTGCAGGCAGAGGCGTTGAATGCTGAACACGACACCGCAAAATTTGATTTGTCTTTAAGCGCACACGCGCATCGCCAAACACTCACGCTGGCGTTTGAATATGGCAGCGATTTGTTCAAGGCAGAAAGCATTGCAGCGATGGCTGCAAGTTTAACAAGGCTCATCGAAATCGCGCTGGCTGCGCCGCATCAAGCCATTGCTACTTACACGATTATTTCCGCGCAGGAACGCCATCAGTTGGTGGTGGAGTGGAATGAAAGTGCTTTGGCTGTGCCTTCCTTGTGTACACACGAGTTAATTGAACAGCGTGTTGCTTTATATCCTGAGCAGATTGCACTGATGTTTGAAGGGCGAGCTTACACTTATCAGGAACTCTGGCAGCAAAGCGAGCGTTTGGCCAAAAATCTCATCGCTTTGGGTTTACAGCCGCATCAAGGGCTTGCAGTGTGTCTTGAGCGCAGCGAGCGTTTGGTGATTGCCTTGCTCGCCTGTTGGCGTGCAGGAGCTTATTACATTCCTGTCGATCCGCATTATCCGCAAGCGCGGATTGAGTATGTGCTGGAACACAGCGAAGCAACATTGTTATTGAGTGAAAGCACGCTCAGCGCAAGCAATCCTGCACTTGGCAAAGCGGTGTTATACGAAACGCTCGATAAACCAGCAGAAGTTGTTTTGCCCAAGGTGGAATGCCATACAGGTGAATTCAAAACCCGTGCCTATACGATTTATACCTCTGGCTCTACGGGGCTACCCAAGGGTGTTGTGGTTAGCCACGCGGCGTTGGTGAACTTTCTGTTTGGTATGAAACACAGCCTTGGGTTTGCAGATGAAACCAGCGAACAACAGCAGCGCGTATTGGCACTCACTTCGCTGTCGTTTGATATTGCGGGGCTTGAGCTTTGGTTACCGCTTGTTTGTGGTGCGCGCATTATTCTGGCGAGCAGGGAAGATGCGATGGACGAGCAGCGTCTTTCCACGCTGATTGAACAGCAAGGCGCGAATGTGATTCAGGCCACACCCGCCACCTGGCAAATGTTGCTGGCAAGCGAGTGGCGAACAACAACATTCAACCGACACATTAAAGCGCTGTGCGGTGGTGAGGCGCTGCCGATGTCACTGGTGCGCAAGCTGCTCGACAGAAAACTGCAACTGTTCAATATGTACGGCCCGACCGAAACTACCATCTGGTCAGCGGTTAAGGAAATTCACGCCAGTGATGACAAAGTATTTATTGGCAAACCCATCGCCAACACGCAACTGTATGTGCTTGATGAAGCCAGAAATCCTGTACCAGCAGGTTCAATGGGCGAACTGTATATTGCGGGCGCAGGTTTGGCAGAAGGCTATTTCAGGCAGCAAGTTTTAACGCAAGAACGCTTTGTTGCGAATCCGTTTTTTACAGACGATGCACACAGCAGTGCGCTGATGTATCAAACGGGGGATTTGGCACGCTGGACAAAAACGGGCGAGCTGGAATGTTTGGGGCGCGTGGATTCGCAAATCAAATTACGTGGTTTTCGTATCGAACTCGGCGAGATTGAAGCCGTCATCAAGTTGCAGGCAGGTATTGCTGATGCTGCCGTGGTGCTGAAAACCGTGAACCAGCAGCCACACATTTGTGCGTATGTGTGTTCGCTACAGCAAGCGCTTGATATTTCTGCACTCGAACAGGCACTAGCGCACAAGTTACCCGTTTACATGCTGCCGACTTTCATCACGCAGCTTGATGCACTGCCACTAACGCCCAATGGCAAGGTGGATAGAAAAGCCTTGCCTGAACCTGCAAGCAAGCAAGCTGTGTTCGTGGACGCGAGTACAAACACACAAGCGTTGTTACAAACCCTGTGGGCAGACACCTTGAAACTCGAACGGGTTTCTATTCACAGCAATTTTTTTGAACTCGGTGGTCAGTCCTTGCTCGCAACGCGCATGATGTCGCGTTTAAGACAACAACTTGCCTGCGACTTGCCGCTGCGCGTGTTGTTTGAATCGCCCACCATCGAAAAGCTTGCACACTATATTGATACGCTTGTGGCGCAAGGCAATACCGATTTGAATGTTGAAAAACCGCAGCGGCCTGCCTTGTTGCCTTTGTCAGCAGCACAAATGCGCGTGTGGTTTTTGCAGCAACTCAATCCTCACTCAGCGGCCTACCACATTCCCTTGTTATTGAACGTGGAAGGTGAACTGGAAGCGCAGCGTTTTCAGGCTGCACTCAATCATGTATTCAAACGCCATGAAAGTTTGCGTAGCCGTGTACACGTCGTCGATGAGCATGCCTGTGTCCGGGTTGACGAACAGGCACACTGTGCACTTGCGCAGTTTGATTGCACGCAGGCGCAGAAAAATGAATTGCAGGCACAGGTTGCACGCTTTGCTTCAAAACCTTTTGATCTGGAGAACGATGTGCTGTTGCGTGCAGCGCTGTTTGAAGTAGCGCACAATCAACAGGTGCTTGCGCTGGTGATGCACCACATCATCAGTGATGCGTGGTCGATGGAAATTCTGGTGCAGGAATTATTAAGCGCGTATCAGCAACCTGAAAGCGCAAGCACGCCATTGGATTGGCAATTTGCCGACATCACACTTTGGCAACAAGCGCACCATCATACCGAAGTAGAGTTGGCGTTCTGGGAAAATTATTTGCACGCGCTGCCTTCGTTGCATTTGCCTTTGGAAAAACCCAGAGCAGTAAAAAATCAAAATCTTGGTGCCAGTGTCACTGCGCAATTAAGCAAGCCTGTGTCTTCCAGACTGCACAGGTTTGTTACAGAACATGGGCTTAGCCCCTTTATTATTTTGATGGGCGCATTTCAGGTGTTACTGGCACGTTACAGTTCACAAAAAGATTTTGCGGTGGGCATGCCGGTGGCGAACAGGGATTTGCCGCAAGCGCAACAGCAAATCGGTTTTTTTGCCAACACACTGGCTTTAAGAAGTGAACTGGAAGAGCGCATCAATTTTCTGGATTTGTTGAAGAAACTTAACAGCCGCTTGCCGCAATTACTCGCGCATCAAAGCCTGCCCTTTGAAACATTGGTAGACAGCCTGATGCCTGCGCGTGATATGAGTATGTCGCCGCTGTTTCAGTGCATGCTGGTATATAACGAACACAACAGTTTGCAACAACTGAAGTTGCCTGATTTAAAAATATCCAGTTTTGCCTTTGAAAGAAGCACGGCAAAATTTGATTTAACCCTCGAAATTTATCAGCACGCGCAGGCGGACGTGTCAGGTTTTGAGTGTGTGCTGGAATATAACCGTGAACTGTTTTCAAGCCTTCGTGCACAGCAATATCTCAAACATTTTGAAGCGCTGTTGAATCAACTATTACAAGCGCCCACGCAAGATGTGTTCAGTGTGAATTTCCTGAGTGAACACGAATGGCAACAGCAACTTTCGCTTACGCATCAGCATAAAAAACACACGGTTTTCAATCGTGGAAATTTGTGTATTCATAGTTTGTTTGAAGAACAGGTGCGTAATTCCGCAAGCGCTACCGCGTTAATTTCTGCAACAGGTTCAATCACTTATGCGCAATTAAATGCGAAAGCCAATCAGTTCGCGCATTTTTTAAGTGCACAAGGATTCAAGCCGCGTGATGTGCTTGGATTGTGTTTGCCCTATAGCGAGGAATTATTTGTTGCGCTGTTAGGTGTATTGAAAGCGGGTGGAATTTATTTGCCAATGGATACCCAATATCCGCGTGAGCGCTTGCAATACTTTATTGAGCAAAGCGGCTGTCGCTATGTTTTTGGAACATACAGCAGCATTGGCGAGTTGAAAGCCGAACACACATTCTTTACGCAAGCCGTGAACGAACAGCTTGCCGCGTTTCCAACAAGCAAGCCGAAAGTGACGGTAGAACCCGATCAAACCCTGTATGTGATTTTTACTTCTGGCTCGACGGGTTTGCCCAATCTCACCGCGACTACGCACGCCAAGGAAGTCAACTTGCTCAACTGGTATCACAGCATGGGCATGAGCGAGCAGGACAGGGTGCTGCTGGTTTCGGCACTGGGCTTTGATTTAACGCAGAAAAATCTGTTTGCGCCTTTATTGCGTGGTGCTGCACTGGTGTTGCCGCAGCAGCAACATTACGACAGCGAGTCGTTGTTAGAATTAATTCGCACACATCAGGTAAGCTGGATTAACTGTGCGCCGAGTGCATTTTATCCTCTGGTGGAAGACAGCATCGGTTCAGACAGTCTGGCTTCACTTGAAAAAGTGTTTCTGGGTGGCGAGTCAATCGCCTATGAGCGGTTACGCAACTGGCACCAGCACAGCGAGTGCGACCTGATTAACAGTTATGGCCCCACCGAATGCACCGATGTTTCGCACTTTCATGTGGTGAACAGGCATGCACCCACGCACCAGATTCCACTGGGCAAGTTAATTCCCAATGTGCAGCACTTTGTGCTGGATGCGTATTTGAATCCTGTGCCGCAAGGGGTGATGGGTGAGCTGTATATTGGCGGCATCAGTGTCGGGACAGGATATTTAAATAATCCTGAACTCACGCAAAAACGCTTCATTCCAAATCCATTTAATCCACAGGAAACGCTGTATAAAACGGGTGACTGGGTGCGCTTCAATGAAGCGGGCGAATTGATGTATATCGGCCGCAGCGATTATCAGGTGAAAGTGCGTGGCGTGCGCATTGAGCTTGCAGAAATTGAACATGCCTTGTTAAGCATTGCAGTGGTAGAAGCGTGCAGTGTGATTGTGCGTTCGGGTGTGCAAGATGGCTTGGGCAGTGAAGATTATCTCTGCGCGTATATTCAAGGTGCTGATGACAGTGAGCGACACAGCATTAAGCACACTTTGTTGAAGCACTTGCCTGCTTACATGGTGCCCAATCATTTTGTATTTCTGGAAGTGCTACCCTTAACACCCAACGGCAAGATTGACAGAAAGGCGCTGCCGATTCCCGAATTGGCGCAAGAAGTGTATCAGCCACCTGAAACCGAAATGGAAAAACAGGTGGCGAGCATGTGGCAAGACCTGCTCGCGCTGGAAACGCTGCCCGGGCGCACAGACAACTTCTTTGAACTCGGTGGTCACTCGTTGTTAGCCACACGCCTGATTAGCCGCATTCGCAAACAGTTTGATAAAACACTGCCTTTAAGTGTGGTATTTGAATGTGAACATCTCGCAGCGCTTGCCGCACAGATTGAAGAACATTCAAGCGAGCAAGGTGGCAGTGCCTTGCCTGAATTGCCCCTTGTGGACATTGGTGCAGGCGTTCCACTGAGTATCAGTCAGGCACGTTTGTGGTTTCTGGAAAAACTCAATGGTGCATCTTCTGCCTATCACATGCCTGCTGTGTTTGATTTACATGGCGAACTGGATGTTGCGCGTCTGGAAAATGCGATTCGCTGTTTGATACAACGTCATATCCTGTTACAGGCACACTTGCGCGAACATAACAACGAAGCGCTTTGGCAGGTAGACAGGCAAGTTAATTTCAGTTTAACCCTTCAGCCCTTTGACCAGCAGGCACTCAGTGCTTTGCTGTTTACGCCCTTTGATTTTGAGCACGAACATTTATTCAGAATAGCGCTGTATCAAATCGCTGATAAAAAATTTACGCTCGCGCTGGTGTTTCATCATCTGATTGCTGATGCGTGGTCTATGGATATTTTGTTGCGGGAATTGATGCTTGCTTATCAAAATCCTGAGCAACTGCCTGTGCAAGCACTCAATTTTTTTCAGTTCGCACACTGGCAAAAGCAGCATTATCAAAGCGAACAACAAGGCGAAGCACTCGATTTCTGGAAGGCGCAACTCGGTGAAGTCGCCGCGCTGGATATTCCCGCTGATTATGTTCGGCCTGTAAAAATGAATCATCACGCAGGGCGCTTGCCTGTCACCTTGTCTCAGGCACTCAGTCAAAAAATAAAACGCTGGGCGAAACAGCATAAAACCAGCGAGTTTCTGGTGTTGTTTTCTGCCTATCAGGTGTGGCTTGCACGTTTGGCTGCGCAAGATGGTTTTGCAGTGGGCATTCCGGCATTGAATCGTACCTATGCAGGGTTCGATGCAGAACATATGGAAAGCCTGTTCGGCTTTTTTATTAACAGTTTGGCCATGCCTGTACATTTGCCCAAAGACATCGCATTTGAGCAAGTGGTTAAAAACAATCAGCGTTTATTGGCGAAGGCACAGGATTATCAGTATTTACCCTTTGAAGCCGTGGTCGATGCGTTGAAAGTAGCGCGCGAACGCGATCGCACACCGGTTTTCCAAACCATGTTTGTGTTACAGGAAAGTGCTTTAACGCAAACGAAGGCACAGTCCTTGCAACTCGGCGATGCAGTACGCATTGAAAAAAGTCATGTGCTCAATGCACAACAGGCAACGACACAGCATGCAAAATTCGATGTGCTGATGGAATTGCTTGCAAGTGATGCGGGTTTTGTTGGCAGTCTGGAATTTAAAACAGAATTATTTTCCAGACAGAGTATGGAAAGAAATCTGCACTACTTTGAGCATTTGCTGGGTGAGCTGGTCGATGACTCACAACAAAAACGCCAGCAAAGTGTGTGGCAGGCCTTGTTGCAAGATGCGCAGCAAACCTTTGCGGACTTGCAGCGTTTTAATGACACCGGTACCGATTACCCGCGTCAGTCCACTCTGATTGATGTGTTTGAGCAGTGCGTGCGTGAACAGCCAACGCAGTTGGCGATTGTGGACGGTGAGCAACAATTCAGTTATCAGGCATTGAATCAACGTGCTGCCTATTGGGCGCATGAATTGCTTGCGCTGGATGTCCATGCAGGTGACACCGTAGCACTGTATTTTGAAAGAAGCGCAGATTACATCACCGCGTTATTGGCCTGTCTGAAACTGGGGGTGATTTATGTGCCAGTGAATCCTGAATACCCCAGCGAACGTCGTTGTTATATGGTGCAAAACAGCAACGCGAAAGTGATTTTCCAGCAAGGCCATGTCAATGTTGCACAGGAAGATGTGAGCAAGCTGTCCAGCATCAAGTTACTCACCATGACGGCGTTTATGCCCGAAACAGTGTCGCCCTTACCTGAGCGCATCACAAATGCCGAAGCCTGTGCCTTGATACTTTACACTTCGGGTTCCACAGGCAAGCCCAAAGGGGTCAGGCTCAATCATCGCGGTGTGATTCGTCTGGTGAAAAACACCAATTATTATTTCATCAGCCCTCAAGGTCGTGTCGCACTCATTAACAATATTTGTTTCGATGCCTCCAATTTTGAAATCTGGTCGGGCTTGCTCAATGGCGCAAGTGCCTATGTGTTCAATCAGAACACGGTGTTATCCCCAGCCTTGTTCAGGCAGGCGATTCGCGCCAACAAAATCGGCATGGTGCTTCTGACAACTGGCTTGTTTAACAATCTCGCCACTGAGGACGCGGCTATTTTCGATGGCGTGCAAACGGTATTAACTGGCGGTGATGTGCTCGATGTGGAATTATCACGCAAGGTGGTTAAGGCTTCCCACCTTGATAATCTTGTTAATGTGTATGGCCCGACCGAGAACTCAACCTTCACCACCACCTGGAACTTCATTGAAGACCCGCTGCAAGATGAACGGCACAAAGGTCATATCGGTCGTTCGGTGGCAAATACGCAGACCTTTATTGTTGATGAAGCTTTAAGGCCACAGGCGGTTGGTATCCCGGGGGAAATACTGGCAGCGGGGGACGGTTTGGCGCTCGGTTATCAAAATGCAGCGGAGCAAACCGCAGCAGCGTTTGTCGATTTTGCTTTTGCCGATACACAGCTTCGCAAAGCCTATCGCACAGGTGATCTGGGGCGTTTTCTGGCAGATGGCAATGTCGAATTTCTGGGGCGCAGGGACAAGCAGGTTAAAGTGCGTGGTTATCGTGTTGAACCGGAAGAAGTCGCGAGCCTGTTAAATACTCTGCCTGAGATTGAGCAAGTGGTGGTGGTGGCCAAAACGCGCGTGTTGGCACACTTGAAAACCGTGCATCTGGTGGCGTACTACGTGCCTGCGGATAACGAAAAACAACTTGGTACGGTTGTACTTAAAAACAAGGCGGCAGCACTGATGCCGGATTACATGCTGCCAGGTGTGTTTGTGCAGTTGGCGCATATGCCGCTCACGCCAAATGGCAAGGTCGACAGGGACGCACTGCCCGAAGTGGATTGGCAGCAGGCAGGGCAGGCAGGTTATCGTGCACCACACACACCCGTTCAAAAACAGTTCGCAGGCATCTGGCAAACCTTGTTAGGCAAGGCACAAGTTGGGCTGGATGATCATTATTTTGAAATCGGGGGCAACTCGCTGTTAGCAACCCGTATTCTGGCGCAATGCAGTGACGCGTGCGGGAAAAATATCCCCTTGAGTGTTTTGTTTGAAAACCCTGTATTTGAACAATTCTGTTTTGCGGTTGAGGCTGACAATTTATCCGTACAAACACACATCAGTGCGTATCCGCGTGTTGCACCTTTGCCTGTGTCACACGAACAAAAACGCCTTTGGTTTTTGCAACGCCTGTTGCCTGACAGTCGTGCCTATCATGTGCCCTTTGCTTTTAATATCAAAGGTGAGCTGAATGTTGAGCGTTTGAACAACGCGCTGAAAGCGTTAATTGAGCGCCATGAAAGTTTGCGCAGCCGTTTTGTTGCCAATCATCAGCAAGAAGGCGTTGAAGTGGTGTTAGGTACGGCAGATGATTTCCAGTTAAGTTATCAGGAATGCACACCGAAACAGCTGACAGAAAAAATCCATCAATTTTTGGAACAAGGCTTTAATCTCGAACAGGATTTGCTGATGCGCGTTGCGCTCATCAAACAGGCGAAGGCACGCTACAGTCTGGTGTTCGTATTTCATCATATTGTTACTGATGGCTGGAGCATGAACCTGCTGTTGAGTGAATTGTTCAGCCTTTATCAGGGCAAACCCTTAAGCCCGCCTGATTTGCACTACCTTGATTACGCTTACTGGCAACACAGTGCAGATTATTTGCAGCGCAGCCAACACAGTCTTGCATTCTGGCGCAAGGAATTGCAGGCGGTTGCGGTACTGGAATTACCCAAACAAACAAGAGGTGCGCTGTCTGCGAATAGCTCAGGGCAACTGCATCGTTTCTTGCTGGAAGAGCAACTGCTTGACCAATTAAAAGCACTTGCAGAAAAAGAAGGCGTTACGCTGTTTGTATTGTTGATGTCCGCATTTCAACTGTTGCTCGCAAGAATTTCAGGTCAACAGGATTTTGCGGTGGGCATACCCGTTGCCAATCGCGAACACCCGCAGTTCATGCAGGTGCCAGGTTTGTTTGCCAATACCGTGGCGATTCGCTCCAAAGTATCGCAACAAAAAAATATTCAAACTTTGGTGAAAGCGGTGCACGGTGCAGTGACACAAGCGCTGTTAAATCAAAGCACACCTTTTGAACAAGTGGTCGAAGCATTGAACTTGCCCAGACAAGTTGCAAACAGCCCGATTTTTCAGGTGATGTTGGTCTATAACCAGCTTGAACAGCAGACTGAACAGTTCAACGAACCACTGGATTTCAGTTTAAGCCAGATACAGTTGCAGCAAAGGGAAGCCAAGTTTGATTTGAGTCTGGAATTGAATGAACTTGAAGCGGGCATCAGTGCTGCATTTGAATATCGCGGGGATTATTTTGAACAGACGCAGATTGCAAGTTTTGCGAATGTGTATGTGCATGGCCTCACGCAAATGCTGGAACACTATCAACGGGATTTTTCCCAACTGCCACTGTGTGATGCCGCAGAGCTTGAAAAAATTGCACCGTTTACATCGGGCGAACAGCGAGCACTTGCCTTTATCAGCCCTGCTGCAAGCATTCATGCCAGCGCTTTAAAACACCCGCAAGCTATCGCGGTACGTGATGCCTCTGGTTATCTGACTTACACAGAATTTGAAGCAGAAGCCAATCAGTTGGCGCAGCATTTTCAAGCTCTGGGGTTGAAGAAAGGCGAGCGCATTGCACTGAGTCTTGAGAATAATCGTTATCTGGCTTTGGCGGTGTATGCGGCCTTAAAGCTGGGCGCGACTTATGTGCCTCTGGATACCACCTTTCCACAAAAACGCATCGAAAAAATTCTAACAAACAGTGCCTGCCGATTGGTGTTCTGTAATGCCAATCAGCCCTTGCCTGAAGGGAGCCAAGCAGTTTTTCTTGAAGAAAAAGCCTGGCAAAGTGAGAGTCGGCATTTTGAGCATAAAGCCGTCAAAGCCGAGGACATCGCCTATATTATTTACACCTCTGGCTCTACAGGTGAGCCCAAGGGCGTGTGCATCAGTTATGGCAGTTTGATGAATTATCTGGTGTGGGCAAAAAATTATTATGAGCTGGATAAAATGGATATTGCAGTTGCCATGCTGCCGCTTGCGTTTGATGCCTCGGTGTCCTGCTTATATTTGCCCTTGCTTGCAGGCAAGACGCTGGCGCTGGTCGCAAAACAGGAAAACTTCATCGAAAGCTATGTGCGTAATCCTGCCTATTCCACCTTTACATTTTTGTTAAAGCTTACACCTGCACATCTTAATGCCTATGCAGGTGATTTGCATGCGGCACATAGAGATAACAGGCGACATCGCTTTATTCTGGGTGGCGATCAGCTGCGTTTTTCCGATTTGGAACTTTGGCTCACGCATTTTGAAGCCAGTATTTTCACCAATGAATATGGCCCCACTGAAGCGACGGTGGGCTGTATTGTTGAGGACTTCTCGCTTGCAGGCAAAAGGCAGTTTCAGGCATTTCATGCACAGGCATCATTGCCAATAGGCAAACCCATTCTCAACACAGGTATCTTATTGTTAGACAAACATCAACAACAAGTGCCCTTTGGTTGTGTGGGTGAACTGTGTATTGCAGGTGCAGGTCTGGCAAGTGAATATCTGGGCGATGCACAAAAAACTGCAAACAGCTTTATTGAGTTTAATGGCCTGCGTATTTATCGCAGCGGTGATTTGGCCAAATATCTGCCCGATGGCACGCTGCTGTGTCTGGGCAGGGAAGATAATCAAATCAAGTTGCATGGTGTGCGCATTGAAACGGGAGAAATTGAACAACAGTTATTGAGCCTGCCCGAAGTCAGGGAAGTGTGCGTGCTTCTGGATAAGGCGCAGCAAAAATTATTGGCTTATGTCGAATGTGAAGAGCGTCATCTGGCAAAAATAAAACAACACATGGAAATCAGTTTTGCGCCTTTCATGCGCCCTGCGATGTACATTTTCCTCGATAAAATGCCACTCAATGAAAACGGCAAGATCGACCGTAAATCATTACCGCAGGTTGAGTTTGAGCAGAAACACTATCAAGCCCCTGAAACGGCGACTGAAATCACATTGGCACAGATATGGAGTG
>CAZKYI010000001.1:161515-512371 GCA_964557005.1 uncultured Pseudomonadales bacterium | reverse complement strand
TGGCTGGCTGGCTGGCTGGCTGGCTGGCTGGCTGGCTGGCTGGCTGGCTGGCTGGGGCGAAATTATTGAGTGATTTCTGGATTGCAAGAGTTTTTTAATCATTTTTTAATATCAATTTATTATTGTTTTTCTTATGCCGAAGTGCTTGGGTAATTTAACAGCCGATAACTGGCAAATTCAAGTACCCAGGTTTAGAGATTCTTCGGCTTCGCCTCAGAATGACGGGGGCGGGATATTTCGACTCACTGCGTTCGCTCAATATGACACCTGCATGTTCAGTACCGACATGAATGCGTTGTTCAACCATGTAATCCAGAATAATCATTAGGCGTTTTCCCAGTCTTCAACAGCAACGGGGTCTGTTGCATCTTCAAACCTTAAAACACTCGATTTTAAAACTTCCAGAGGTTTCTTTTGTTGCTGTCTCAATTTTCTGATTTCCAGCACAGGTTTGCCTCTGTCGGTGATAATTTTTGATTTACCAAGATTTTTTGAGATATTTCGACTCATTGCATTCGCTCAATATGACATAAGGTAAAAAATCTTTTGCCCCTACAACCACCATTACCCTTCCCCAGCCAAATAAAACCAGGTTTCCAGCACCGAATCGGGGTTTAACGAAACGGTATCAATGCCCTGCTCCATCAACCAACGGGCAAAATCTGCATGATCAGAAGGCCCCTGACCACAAATACCAATGTATTTGTTCTGTTTTTTGCAGGAGGTAATCGCCATTTCCAATAAGGCTTTAACGGCGGGATCACGTTCATCAAACAATTTGGCAACAATGCCTGAATCACGATCAAGCCCCAGTGTTAACTGGGTTAAATCATTGGAGCCAATCGAAAAGCCATCGAAGTATTCCAGAAATTGCTCGGCCAACAAGGCATTGGCGGGAAGTTCGCACATCATAATCACACGCAAGCCATTGTTACCGCGTTTAAGGCCATTGGCTTCCAGCAATTCCACCACTTTGGCCGCCTCGCCTGTGGTGCGTACAAAAGGCACCATGATTTCAATATTGGTTAATCCCATTTCATCGCGCACATACTTTAAGGCCGCACATTCCAGTTCGAAACATTCACGAAAACTTTCTGCGATGTAACGCGATGCACCACGAAAACCGAGCATGGGGTTTTCTTCCTTGGGTTCATACAGTGCACCACCAATCAGATTGGCATATTCGTTGGATTTGAAATCTGACAAACGCACAATCACTTTTTTGGGATAAAACGCAGCACCCAGCGTTGAAATGCCTTCCGACAGTTTCTTGATAAAAAATTCTCTCGGTTCTGCATAACCACGCATTTGTTCGGACACCTGCTTTTTGACATCGGCAGGCAAGCGCTCAAATTCAAGCAGGGCTTTTGGGTGCACGCCAATCATGCGGTTAATAATAAATTCGAGACGCGCCAGGCCCACGCCTGAATTGGGAATGGACTGAAAATCAAACGCACGATCAGGATTACCCACATTCATCATAATTTTGAAAGGCAGTTCAGGCATGGAATCCACGGTGTTACTTTGAATTTCGAAATCCAGCAGCCCTTCGTACACAAATCCTGTATCGCCTTCTGCACAACTCACCGTCACTTTTTTACCCGTTTCCAGAATATGCGTTGCATCACCGCAGCCCACTACCGCAGGAATCCCCAGTTCACGCGCGATAATCGCTGCATGACAGGTTCTGCCACCGCGATTGGTCACAATCGCTGCGGCGCGTTTCATAATCGGTTCCCAATCAGGGTCGGTCATGTCGGTCACCAGCACATCACCTGCCTGCACTTTGTCCATATCTTCAATGCTGACGACATTGCGCACGACGCCTGCACCAATTTTCTGGCCAATGCTGCGGCCTTCCACCAACACACTGGATTTTTCGTTTAACTGGAAACGCTGTTTAACAGAAGCATCTGCCCGACTCTTAACGGTTTCGGGGCGTGCCTGAACGATGTACAAGCCGCCATCATCACCATCTTTTGCCCATTCAATATCCATCGGTTTGCCATAGTGTTGTTCAATCAGACAGGCTTGCCTGGCCAGCGCTTCCACTTCTGCATCACTGATGCTGAATGTATGTTGTTGCGCTTCCGCCACATTCACGGTTTCAACCGATTTACCTGCTTTGGCCTCTGCGCCATAAATCATTTTGATTTTTTTACTGCCGAGATTTCTGCGCACAATGGCGGGCTTGTTATTTTTCAGGGCTTGCTTGTACACATAAAATTCATCAGGGTTAACTGCCCCTTGCACCACCGTTTCACCCAAGCCATAGGACGAGGTAATAAATACGGTTTGATTGAAGCCTGATTCGGTATCGAGCGTGAACATCACCCCTGCTGCACCTGTTTCGCTGCGCACCATGCGCTGAATGCCTGCCGACAAAGCCACTTGTGAATGTTCAAAACCCTGATGCTCACGATAGGAAATAGCACGATCATTAAACAGGGAAGCAAACACTTCCTTAATCGCTTTAATCACATTGTCATAACCACGAATGTTGAGGAAAGTTTCCTGCTGGCCTGCAAAAGACGCATCGGGCAAATCTTCTGCGGTTGCCGAAGAACGCACGGCAACGGCAATCTCCTTTCCTTGCGAAAGCGTTGCAAAGGCGGCTTTTACCTCGGCTTCAAATTCAGCCGAAAATTCGGCATTCATAATCCAGCTGCGGATTTCGGCTCCCGTTTTGGCCAGTGCTTTCACATCTTTCACATCAAGTGCTGCAAGAACGGTATTGATGCGCTCTGCCAAACCGTCTTTGGCAAGAAAGGCTTTATAAGCCGCTGCGGTAGTAGCAAAGCCATCGGGCACATTCACGCCCGATGCACGCATGCCGCTAATCATTTCGCCAAGAGAAGCATTCTTGCCTCCAACTTCCTCGACATGACTCATGTTCAATTCACGAAACCAGCGTACATTTGCGTTCAAAATAGTTTCTCCTGCTATCAATTCCAAAGGTGAGAAGGTAAAGTTGCGAGCGCGCAGTTTACTGAAACTCCATGCCGAATTCGCCCTTTATTCGGCATATTTATACCTTCAATAAAACCAATAAAAACAAAAAATAATCAAGGCATATCAATGACAAAGCTTCTCAAACGCACCGCTTTTTTTATTTCAGATGGCACAGGCATTACCGCAGAAGCACTCGGACATAGCCTGCTGTCACAATTTGAAAGCATTGAATTTGAACAAATCACACTGCCTTACATCGACAGCGAGGAAAAAGCTCGCAAGGCGCTTGAACGCATCAAACTGAAACAGGAACAAACCGGCGCACGTGCCATTATCATTGATACCATCGTAGATCAGCATATTCGCCAGATTTTTGCCGACTGCGGCGGTTTTATGGTGGATGTGTTTTCTACTTTTTTGCGCCCGCTTGAAGATGAACTGGCGACCGATTCCACCTATACCGTCGGTCGCACGCATGCCATTACTAACCAGACACATTACAAAACACGCATCAACGCCGTGCATTTTGCACTGGAAAATGATGACGGCGCGCGTACCAACCAATATGAAAAGGCCGACCTTATTCTGATCGGTGTTTCAAGAAGTGGAAAAACGCCAACCTGTCTCTATATGGCGCTGCAATTTGGCATCTGTGCTGCCAATTACCCGATTACGGAAAATGATCTGGACGATCTGGTGTTGCCCAAATCCTTGCGTCCTTACAAGCAAAAATTATTTGGCCTGACCATTGATGCGGAACGACTGTGTGCCATCAGACAGGAGCGCAAACCCGATAGCCGCTACGCATCGATTCAACAGTGTCAACAGGAAACGCGCGGTATATTGGCACTCTACAAACGTGAAGGCATTCCCTTTCTTGACGCATCGGAATTATCCATAGAAGAAATTTCAACGCGCATTCTTGCAGAAGGCAACATCGAAAGAAAAACCTGAACATTCACGCTTCGTGTTTTATTGGTAAGCGAAGTACGAAACTGGAGCCTTCCCAGTCATTGTCTTCATGGTACAGGGTAGCCTTGTTCAAACGTGCCAATTCAAAGCTGATACCCAAACCCAGGCCAGTGCCACTTTCATTGCGGGTACCGCGTGTAGAAAAGTATTGCTTGTTGTCGAACAGCTTTGTGCGATCTCCCTCTGCAATTCCCACGCCCGAATCTTTTACAATGACAGAAACCGTTTCATCAGTATTGATTTTTACTTTTAACAAAATCCTGCCATTGGATTCAGTAAACTTGATGGCATTGTTAAGCAGGTTAGCCAAAATAATCTGTACACTTCTTTCGTCACAAAACGCATAGATGCCAATAGGCACTTCAACTTCCAGATGAATCTGTTTTTGATCCGCTTGTCGCTGACAAGACCTGACACTATTTGAAACCAGCGTGTGTAAATCGACAAATTTCAAATCAACATTCAGCTCCCCTGTCTGGCTACGCGACCAATACAAAAGATTTTCCAACATCGAAAAAGTGGCATTGGAATCCCTGAGCATCGATTCAAATAATTTTTTTCTTTTTGCTTCATCAAAGGCTTCCAGATTTTGATCAGCAAGCAATTCCAGACCACCAATCAAGCCCTGAAAAGGGCTACGCAAATCATGGGCAATCACGCGAAAAAGTTTATCCCTGGTTTCGTTTGTTTCGAGCAACTTGTGTTTTTCCTTTTCCAGATCTGACAGTGCCTGATAGGCGACTTCCGATGTTTTTCCCAAAATAAACACGGAAATTCCCGACAAGGCCGTAAATGCGCACACAAAAATAACCCACGAACTGGCTTGGTACATATAGTTCTCGGTATCCACATTAAAAACCAGATCCGTATCTACGGCCAAAAACCCGATGATTGCCGTGGCACATGCGCCTGCCAAAGTGCTTAGCATACCGAGACGGATTCCTCCCAGCGCTGCGCCACAGATTGCAGAGGCGAACAACAGCATCACACTTCCATCAATCAAACCAAACGTAAAAATACTGATAACGCCCAAAATCCAGGGGGTAGCCACCAACACCAGAACTTTGAAAAAGTACGGAAGTTTTTTGTGGATACTGGCGAGTATGCAAAGCACAATCGCGGTGCTCAACTGCGCCCAATAAGAAGGATTCATGCCAGTTTCCACAGCACGAACTATTGAAACCCCTACAACAGGTGTACCCACCAGGGCAAAACACAAGAGCATCAAGTTGACAACACGCTCCTTATTGATTTGTTCTTTCTCGCTCAAGGTTTCCATAAACACTAACGTCCTGTGTTGATGTTTTTTTGTTCAGCTTTCTAGTTTTTCTTGTAAAGACTTTGTTTGGGCCTGGCAAAAACACGCTTCACCATCGCTTCAAACAGATTCAAACTTAACTTTGGCGCATCGTAATCAAACGCGGGATTATCATAACGCGCAACAAAACGTGCTGTTCTATCCCACAAATCCTTATCTGCCTTGAACTGGTCGCGCAGGTTTCGATCAAGTCCAAGGTAGTGAAAAAAGTTGTAACCCTGAAAAATGGCATGATGTTTAATCATCCAGTGATTTTCGTGCGAAACAAAGGGCTGGAGAATCGCTGCGGATACATCGGCATGATTGGTGCTGCCCAAGGTGTCGCCAATATCATGCAGCAAGGCGCAGACTACATATTCCTCATCTTCTCCCGCTTCTGCGGCAAGATTCGCGGTTTGCAAACAGTGTTGAAGGCGATCAACAGGGAAGCCACCATAATCGCCTCCCAATAATTCCATATGCGCCAGAATGCGATCAGGCAAACCCGTCCAGAACTGCATCTGTTCTCCAACAATAATGCCCCAATCTGCCTGGGTACTGTCACTCAAAACCTTGAATGTCGCCTGCTTCATTGCGCCCTCCTGTATACATCCAGTTTACTGGTCAGACCATTGAAGTAAATCACTTTAAATCAATCAGGCGAAAAAAAAGCGACCGAAGTCGCTTTCAAGAGATTTCTCCACTCGCTACGCTCAGAAGCTATCGCTCGGCACATGCACCTGCCCCGACATCAGAATACGGGCGCTGCGGCTCATAACAGCCTTTTTAGCCACCCATTCGCCATTTTCCTGAATGGCTTCAGCACCCACGCGCAAAGTACCAGAAGGGTGTCCAAAGGTAACCGCCTGACGCTCACCGCCACCCGCTACAAGATTCACCAAAGTGCCTGGAATGGCTGCGGCTGTGCCAATCGCCACCGCTGCGGTACCCATCATGGCGTGATGCAGTTTGCCCATCGACAATGCACGCACCAGCAAATCAATGCTGTCAGCCTTCACTTCATTACCACTGGAAGCGGTATAGGTTTTGGGCGGCGCAACAAAGGCAATTTTGGGTGTATGTTGTCGTGACAGTGCTTCTTCAGGCGACTTGATTAAACCCATACGCAAGGCACCTGCGACACGAAAAGCCTCAAACTTCGCCAGTGCTTTTGCATCACTGTTGATTTGCTCACGCAGTTCGGTGCCGCTATAGCCGATGTCTTCGGCGTTCACAAAAACCGTTGGAATACCTGCGCTAATCATGGTCGCCTTGAACGTACCGTAATCAGGCACTTCCAAATCATCAACCAGATTGCCTGTTGGAAACATCGATGCGCCTTCACCATCATCCGATGGGTCCATAAACTCCAGTACAATTTCGGCGGCAGGGAAAGTCACGCCATCCAGTTCAAAATCGCCACACTCTTTCACTGCACCATTTTCAATCGGCACATGCGCAATGATGGTTTTATGAATGTTGGCCTGCCAGATGCGTACTACACAAACGCCATTTTCGGGAATGCGTGAACTATCCACCAAACCCGCATGAATCGCGAAAGCGCCCGCTGCGGTTGAAAGATTGCCGCAGTTGCCGCTCCAATCCACAAAGGATTTATCAATGGAAATCTGGCCATAGAGATAATTGACATCGTGATTGGCAACATCGCTTTTCGACAAAATCACACACTTGCTGGTGCTGGAGGTTGCACCGCCCATGCCATCAATATGCGCTGCATAGGGATCGGGGCTGCCAATCACGCGCATAAATAATTTATCGCGTGCGCTACCCGCTTTTTGACAACTTTCGGGTAAATCTTTTAATGAAAAGAAAACGCCTTTGCTGGTGCCGCCACGCATGTAGGTAGCGGGAATTTTAATTTGTTTTACTGACATGGATTTGTTACTCAATTATTTCAAGCCGCACTTTCACCCATCAAATCTTTTGCAAACTTCTGCAAAATACCGCCTGCCAGATACACAGACAGTTCTTCCGCCGTATCCAGACGGCATAACACAGGAACACGTTCGACATTGCCATTTTTACGGGTAATTACCAAAGTCAGCATACCACGTGGGGCTGGCGTTCCCTCAACATCAAAGATTTCAGTTCCATCGATTTTTAAAGTGAGTCGTGTTGTGCCTTCGTTAAATTGCAAAGGCATCACACCCATACCAATCAGATTGGTACGATGAATACGCTCAAATCCTTCGGCAACAACGGTTTCAACACCCGCCAGTGCAACCCCTTTGGCTGCCCAGTCACGCGAAGACCCCTGACCATAATCCGCACCCGCAATAATGATTAAAGGCTGCTTGCGATTCATGTAGGTTTCGATGGCTTCCCACATGCGCATCACTGTACCTTCCGGCTCCACACGCGCAAGCGAACCTTGTCTGGTTTCACCGTTTTCGTCCTTCACCATTTCATTAAACAATTTCGGATTGGCGAGCGTTGCACGTTGCGCAGTTAAATGATCTCCACGATGCGTTGCATAGGAATTAAAATCTTCCTCAGGCAAACCCATCTTCGCCAGATATTCACCCGCAGCGCTATTCAGAAGAATGGCATTGGACGGTGACAGGTGATCGGTTGTTATATTATCCGGCAATACTGCAAGTGGGCGCATGCCTTTCAAAGCACGTTGACCTGCCATTGCACCTTCCCAATAAGGTGGACGACGAATATAGGTACTTTGTGGTCGCCAGTCATACAAGGGGCTGGCCGCTTTTTTGCCATCACCTTTTTTCTCAAACATGGGGATATACACTTTGCGGAACTGCTCGGGTTTAACCGCAGATTTTACGATGGCATCGATTTCTTCATCGCTTGGCCAAATGTCTTTCAGCGTAATGGGTTTATTATTCTGATCATAACCCAGCACATCTTTTTCAATATCAAAACGTATGGTACCCGCTATCGCATAGGCAACCACCAAGGGAGGAGAAGCCAGAAATGCCTGTTTGGCATAAGGGTGAATACGGCCATCAAAATTACGATTGCCTGACAACACTGCGGTTGCATATAAATCGCGCTCAATCACTTCCTTTTGAATCGCTGGATCAAGTGCGCCCGACATGCCATTACACGTGGTACAGGCAAAAGCCACTACATCAAAACCCAACTGTTGCAATTCAGGCAACAAACCTGATTCTTCCAGATACATTTTTACAGTTTTGGAACCAGGGGCGAGTGAAGATTTCACCCAAGGCTTACGCACCAAACCAAGCCGGTTGGCATTTCGCGCTAACAAACCTGCACCAATGATGTTGCGCGGATTGGAGGTATTGGTACAAGAAGTAATCGCAGCAATAATTACTGCGCCATCAGGCATCAAGCCTGCTTCTTCTTTCCATGCTTTTGCAATACCACGATTTTGCAATTCAGAAACGGGTAACAAGGCGTGCGGGTTGGACGGGCCAGCCAGATTGCGACCCACACTGTTCATATCAAATTCAAGTACGCGCTCATACTCAGCGGTTTTTAAACTGTCTGCCCACAGGCCGGTTTGTTTTGCGTATTTTTCTACCAATGCAACTTGAGCATCTTCACGTCCTGTCAGCTTTAAATAATCCAGCGTTCTATCATCAATAAAGAACATGCCTGCTGTAGCACCGTATTCCGGTGTCATGTTTGCAATCGTTGAACGATCACCAACCGACAGCGCATCAGCACCTTCACCATAGAATTCAAGATAGGCACCCACTACTTTTTCTTTACGCAAAAATTGTGTCAGCGCAAGAACCAAATCCGTTCCTGTAATGCCTGCTTTTAATTTACCAACCATTTCCACGCCGATAATATCGGGCAGACGCATCATGGAAGGGTGCCCTAACATCACGTTTTCAGCTTCCAAACCACCCACACCTACCGAGATGACACCCAGTGCATCGACCATCGGTGTGTGGCTATCAGTACCCACACAGGTATCTGGAAAGGCAACGCCATTTTGCACTTGTATGACAGGTGACATTTTTTCCAGATTGATCTGGTGCATGATGCCGTTGCCAGGTGGAATCACATCAACATTATCAAATGCTGTTTTGGTCCAGTTGATAAAATGAAAACGATCTTCATTGCGACGATCTTCCACCGCACGATTTTTTTCAAACGCATCGGCTTCAAAACCTGCGTGCTCAACTGCCAGTGAATGATCAACAATCAACTGGGTTTGCACCACCGGATTCACTTTGGTGGGATCGCCACCTACCTCTGCAATCGCTTCTCGTAATCCTGCCAAATCTACCAATGCGGTTTGACCAAGAATGTCATGGCACACCACACGTGCGGGATACCAGGGAAAATCCAGATCGCGTTTACGCTCAATCAACTGTTTCAGCGATGCCGTCAAATCTTCAGGCGGACAACGACGCACCAGTTGCTCCGCAAGAATTCTTGAAGTGTAAGGCAACTTTTCATACGCGCCCGCTTCAATTTCATTCACGGCTGCTTGCGTATCAAAAAAATCAAGCTGTGTTCCTGGAAGGGATTTTCGATAAGCTGTATTCATAGACATAAATCTAAACTCGGAATGACAAAAATTAACGTTTTGAAATAGGCGTAACTACACGCAATTCTTCACCAATATATTCCGCAGAAGGACGAATAATACGGTTATCTGCACGTTGCTCCATCACATGCGCCGCCCAGCCCGTTAAACGTGACATCACAAAAATAGGTGTGAACAGTTTGGTTGGAATGCCCATGAAGTGATAAGCCGATGCGTGGAAAAAATCTGCATTACAGAATAATTTCTTTTCACGCCACATGACGGCTTCACAACGAACCGATACTGGATAAAGCACTGTATCACCGACATCAGCAGATAATTTTTCTGACCACAATTTAATGATTTCATTACGTGGATCAGAAGTAGAATAAATCGCGTGACCAAAGCCCATGATTTTATCCTTGCGTGCCAGCATCGCCATCATTTCACTTTCGGCATGATCGGGGTCTTTAAATTTTTCAATCATGTCCATCGCTGCTTCATTCGCGCCACCATGCAGAGGACCACGCAGTGAACCAATCGCACCTGCGATGCAGGAGTGCATATCCGATAAAGTTGAAGCACATACACGCGCAGTGAAAGTAGAGGCGTTGAATTCATGCTCGGCATAAAGAATCAAGCTCACATTCATCACTTGCTCATGCAAGGCATTGGGTTTTTTATCGTGCAGCATGTGCAGGAAATGTGCGCCAATAGAAATATCATCAGTTTCTGTTTCAATGCGCACACCATCGTGCGAAAAACGATACCAATAACAAATAATCGAGGGGAACACTGCGAGCATGCGATCAACGATGGCTTCCTGATTTGGAAATACGCCCATCACCGCTGTATTTTCCTGTTCCAGATTACCCAGCATCGAGCAGCCGGTACGAATCACATCCATCGGGTGTGCATCGGCAGGAATACGTTCAAGCACTTCTTTCAAAGCCTGTGGCAAACCGCGCATGCCTCTTAACTTGTTTCTGTAAGCCTCCAGCTCTGCCTGATTGGGTAATTTACCTTTCAGAATCAGGTGCGCCACTTCCTCAAACACACAATTTTCTGCCAAATCTTTTACATCATAACCACGATAGGTCAGACCTGAACCTGATTTTCCGACAGTGGATAATGCAGTCTTGCCAGCAACCTGTCCGCGTAAACCTGCGCCTTCGAGTTTTTTACCTTCCGCCATGATAGCCCCCTAATTTAATACCTGATGTGAAATTGAAAATTGAAATTATTTATTTTTGCCTTCTGCAAACAGTGAATCCAGTTTTTGCTCGTATGCGTGGTAGCCGAGATAATCGTAAAGCTCCATGCGGGTCTGCATTATATCGACAACTTTTTTCTGGTCACCCTCTGCCAATAAAGATTTATAAACCGTTTCCGCTGCTTTATTCATTGCGCGAAAAGCAGACAAAGGATAAAGCACCAGCGAAGCGCCCCACTCACCCAGTTGTTTTTTATTCCATAATTCTGTCTGACCGAATTCAGTGATGTTGGCCAAAATCGGTACATTCAATGCTTGTGAAAATGCACGATAATGTTCTTCGGTTTTAATGGCTTCTGCGAAAATGCCATCAGCACCTGCTGCAACATAGGCCCTGGCTCTTGCAATCGCAGCTTCCAGACCTTCCTGAGCAAAGGCATCGGTGCGTGCCATAATAAAAAAATCTGCATCGGTTCTGGCATCGACTGCGGCTTTAATGCGATCAGACATTTCTTCTGTCGAAACAATTTCCTTATTGGGACGATGGCCACAGCGCTTCTGCGCCACCTGATCTTCAATATGCACAGCTGCTGCACCCGCTTTTTCCATATCACGAATGGTTTTGGCAATATTGAATGCACCGCCCCAACCCGTATCAATGTCCACCAACAATGGCAGGTTGCTTGCCGAGGTAATACGACGGACATCTACCAACACATCATTGAGGGAAGTCATACCCAAATCGGGTAAACCGTAGGACGCATTCGCCACGCCAGCGCCAGAAAGATAAATCGCCTTGTGACCAATTTGCTCAGCCATCATTGCGGCATAAGCGTTAATGGTTCCCACCACTTGCAATGGTTTGTTTTCTTCAATCGCTTTTCTAAAACGAGCACCCTGGGAAAGTTTAGTCATAGTTCACCTGTTTCCTGACAACATCTGATTAAAATTAAAACCATTTACTTTGGATTCTGATTGATTAAATCGAAATCCTGCTGCTTGTACTTCTGTTCAATATTGTTATGCGCCTGCCGAATATGTTTTCGCATTAAAAATTCCGCCAGCTCACCATCTCTGTCTGCAATCGCTTCATAAATCGCCAAATGTTCTTTCAAGGCTTTTTGTGGTCGCCCTTCCGACAAACTGCACTGGTAACGATACATGCGCAGAATGTGGTACATGTTGCCCAGAATCTGTTCGGCCAAATGCGCATTTTTGGAACCGGTAATAATCAGATGATGAAAATCCAGATCACCCTCTTTCTGAAAATAGGCATGACCTGACTGAATCTCGCTGTCCGCTTCGTGCTTTTTGAGCAAAGCACCCAGTTGATCAATTTCCTGCTGGTTCATGCTCTGGCAAGCCAAACGACAGGCCAAACCTTCAAGCGCCTCGCGCACCTGATAAATCTCAAGCAGCTCTTTCAGGTTGAGGGACACCACGCGCGTGCCAACATGTGGAATACGTTCAATCAGGCGGCGGCTTTCCAGACGCTGCAAGGCTTCCCTCAAAGGGCCACGACTGATGCCATATTGCCCTGCAAGGTCTACCTCAGAAATCTTGGTGCCGGGTTTAATTTTGCCTCTGGTAATGTCCGCTTGCAGCATGTTGAAAGCCTGATCCGCACGGGTCGCCACTGTGCTGTCTGCATTGGGCGCAGACAGCACACCAGAATCACGTGTTGGCTTAAGCAGGAAAGACATATTGTTGACAATATCAGCAAAAATGAGCCGAAAATGTAATTTACAGGCTATAAATAGTCAAGGTTGTTGACAATTTTATAGATCAACCTTGATGCCAACACTCACCCCACCAAGTTCAGGTTTGGATTCAGGGGTTTCCTTAATGATGATGGGCTTGCCAGAGAATTGGGTACGATTAGGGCTTTTACCAGGCTGGATATTCAGCTTGCCCGATGCAGGCAATGCTGCGTCTTCCTCTTCAAACTGAACATCGTCAGGCAGACTTAAATCGAGTTTTTCCTGCCTTGGAACAGTCGATGGCTCCACAGATTTAACCATCGGTTGTTCAGGTTGAAGCAGCTCTGGCGTTTTTTCTACCTCTTCATGTTCATTCCAGGAATGAATCAGGGTTTTGCCAATATCAAAAGTAACAATGATGGCGATGATAAATAAAATGCCTTTCAACATATGGATTCACCACGTACTCGCAGGATTTAAACGTTATAATACCCCGCTATTCAACGCTTCCATACATCAGTTTTTTAAAGGGCAGTTTTCTTGAATCCCATCATTCAAATTTCCTCACTGAAAAAATTTTATGCGGGTGGCTTTCAAGCCCTCAACAATATCCATCTGAACATCAATCAGGGTGAAATCTTTGCCTTGCTTGGCCCCAATGGCGCAGGAAAAACCACGCTCATTGGTGCTATTTGTGGCATCGTTCAACCGAGTGAAGGCGTGATTCTGGCCGATGGCTTCAATGTGGTCACACAGGCGCGTCAGGCGCGGCAAAAAATTGGCTTGGTGCCGCAGGAGCTGTGTACCGATTCCTTTGAGAGTGTCTGGTCGGCAGTGAGTTTCAGTCGTGGCTTGTTTGGCAAACCAGCCAATCCGCAATTGATTGAACAGTTACTCAAACAACTCTCTCTATGGGATAAAAAAGATTCCCGTATTATGGATTTGTCAGGTGGCATGAAACGTCGCGTGATGATTGCCAAGGCACTCTCACATGAGCCGGAAATTCTTTTTCTTGACGAGCCAAGTGCGGGTGTTGATGTCGAACTACGCAAGGATATGTGGCTTTTGATTCGCAGGTTACGCGAAAGCGGTTGCACCATTATTCTCACCACCCACTACATTGAAGAAGCCGAAGAAATGGCCGATCGCGTTGGTGTTATCAATCAAGGTGAAATCATTCTGGTTGAAGACAAACTCACTCTGATGAAAAAAATGGGCAAACGAACCTTGTTATTGAGCATTTCGAATGCAATCAACAGCTTGCCTGAAAAACTGAAAAACCTTGGAGTAGAATTCGATACAACAACACAGGAAATGCGCTACACCTTCGATCAAAACAAGGAACATCTCAATGTAGCAGAATTTTTAAAGCTGCTGGCT
The DNA here is from genome assembly GCA_964557005.1 of uncultured Pseudomonadales bacterium. Classification (GTDB taxonomy): domain Bacteria; phylum Pseudomonadota; class Gammaproteobacteria; order Pseudomonadales; family JBECKS01; genus JBECKS01. The sequence goes on along the minus strand of CAZKYI010000001.1, from coordinate 498,368 downwards.
GAACTCGGTATTGAATACAATGATTTACACGCAAGCCAAAGTTCTCTGGAAGAAATTTTTGTCAATTTACTTGGAGATCACCGCGCATGAATGTATATGCCATAAAAGCGATTTACATTTTTGAAATGGCAAGAACCTTTCGCACACTCATGCAAAGTATTGCGCATCCCGTCCTTTCAACCTCACTGTATTTTATTGTGTTTGGCACGGCGATTGGTTCACGGATGGGCGACATTGAAGGTGTCAATTATGCGGCTTTCATTATTCCGGGTTTGATTATGCTCACCTTATTGGGCGAAAGTATTTCCAATGCGTCTTTTGGTATCTTTTTCCCAAAGTATTCAGGCACCATTTACGAAGTGCTTTCGGCACCTGTCAATTTTTTTGAAGTGGTACTCGGTTATGTCGGCGCTGCTGCAAGCAAATCCATTATGATTGGTGTGTTAATTCTGGTGACTGCACGTTTTTTTGTCGATTACGAAATTCAGCACCCCTTGTGGATGTTTGCTTTTCTGGTACTCACTGCGGTTACCTTCAGCTTGTTTGGTTTTATTCTGGGCATCTGGGCAGATGACTTTCAGAAGCTGCAAGTGATTCCCTTGATGGTAATCACGCCGCTCACCTTTCTGGGTGGTTGTTTTTATTCCATCAATATGTTGCCGCCGATATGGCAAACCATTTCCCTGTTTAATCCGATTGTGTATCTGGTAAGTGGATTTCGCTGGAGTTTTTACGGCGTGGCCGACGTGCATATTGGCATCAGCGTGGGTATGGTGCTGTTATTTATGCTGATCTGTCTTGCTTTTATTGCCTGGATTTTTAAAACAGGTTACCGCTTGCGCGAATAATCCATGAATACCCTCGCTCATGCCCTCACCTATTGTGAAGACAGCACACAGCTCTTCACACAACTGCGTTTGCTTAGCCCTTGCAAAACAGTCAACATTTTTCTCGATAGCTGCACAAATCTGAGACAAGACCATGTGTGCAAAGATATATTGGCTACGGCACCAGAATTTATTCTGGAAATTCGCGGCGATTGCTACCAACTGTTTGATGCTGACTGGAAACCGGTAGAAAGCGGCGGCAAGGCTTTTGAAAAACTGCTCGCACTTGAAGCAAGCTACTCAGGCGACATACTCGGTTATTTTGGTTATCACTGTCGCGATGAATACTTCAAAATTGCACGACATGCAGAAAAAGAAAAGCTGATTCCCGATGTGTGTCTTGGATTTTTCTCATGGCATATTGAAGTGAATCATCATGCACGCACCTGTACGCTCTATTATCAGGAAAGATTTAAACCTTATTTACAGAATTTTCTTGCGAAACTGAATGACGCAAATGCTTCACATGCGCAACTGAACCCACACACACTCAAAATACCTGAACACTACAGTGCCAATTTTGACAAACACCAATATCAACAGGCATTCAATATCGTCAAGCAACACATACTCGATGGTGATTGTTATCAGGTAAATCTGGCGCAGCGCTTTGAAGCAGCATTTAACGAAGAACCTTGGCCCTATTATTGCCTGTTGCGCAAACAAAGCCCTGCACCTTTTTGTGCATTTATGGAAACACCTTATGGTGAGATATTAAGTTTTTCACCTGAGTCTTTTATCAAACTGGACGCACAAGGTTTGATTAGCAGCCACCCGATTAAGGGAACGCGAGCGCGCTCCGATAATCCTGCGACAGACAACTTGCTCAAACTTTCCCTGCAAGAAAGTGAAAAAGATCAGGCAGAAAATCTGATGATTGTCGATTTGATTCGCAATGATTTAAGTATCAGTGCCGAACTCAACAGTGTGCAGGTAGACAAGCTGTTCGAGATTCAGAGTTTTTCCAACGTACATCATTTGGTGAGTGCCATTCACGCACAAAAGAAAGAAGAGGTTAGCGCTCTGGAAGTAGTATTGAATTGTTTTCCAGGTGGTTCCATTACAGGTGCACCGAAAAAAAGTGCGATGGAAATTATTCGTGCGCTGGAACCCGATGCACGCCAGATTTATTGCGGTGCGATTGGATATAGAAAACACACGGGCGAACTGGAATTCAATATCGCCATTCGCACGATTCTGATTGCAAACGCAAAACTGTATTGCTGGGGCGGTGGTGGACTGGTAGCCGATTCAGTGTGTGAAGAGGAATATCAGGAGTGTCTGAATAAAATCAACAATCTGATTGCACTCGACGAGTACGAAAAACGCTAGCTTAAATCTCTCAAGCTGGCTTTGATAAATTCCGCTTTCAGTTCTTCATAGGTGTTGGTGACAGGAAACTGGGGAAATTCATCAATCACTTTTTGCGGCGCTGAAAACAAAATGCCCTGCTCGGCCTGCCCCAACATGGTGGTGTCATTATAGGAATCCCCTGCTGCAATCACGCGATAATTCAAGCTTTGAAAAGCTTTCACCGCTGAACGCTTGGGGTCTTTTTGTCTTAACTTGTAATCCACAATACGCCCTTGCTCATTCACTACCAAACGATGGCACATCAGCGTAGGCCAATCCAGTTGCTTCATCAGCGGTTTGGCAAATTCATAAAAAGTATCTGAAAGAATAATGAGCTGAAAATTTTGTTTGAGCCACTGCACAAATTCATACGCACCATCCAAAGGTTTCAAGGTGGCGATGACTTCCTGAATCACATGAATATCCAGTTTATGCTCATCAAGTATGCGCAATCTTTGCTTCATCAACACATCGTAATCAGGAATATCCCGTGTGGTCGCTTTCAAGGCATCGATGCCTGTTTTTTCTGCCACATTTATCCAGATTTCGGGAACCAAAACCCCTTCCAAATCAAGACACGCCAGTTCCATGAATACTCCGTAATGATGATGTTGAATAGTCAAAAACGAAGCGCACATTACTGTTTTAGACTTCAGGGCGCAAGGTGATATTCATTCCGAAACGATTTCTGTTAAAATTTGAAAATTCCAACCAAAACAACATTGAGCCACTTATGAAGTTTGAAGAAAACGAAATCAAAGCCCTCGCTGAAAAATACCAACATAAATCTCCTCAGGAAATTCTTGAGTTGGCCTTCGATACCGTTGTCGATTTGGCTATTTCATTCAGTGGTGCTGAAGATGTAGTGCTGGTGGACATGGCTGCAAAAATCACCAGCGATTTTCGTGTATTCACACTCGATACTGGTCGTTTACACCCTGAGACCTACCAGTTTCTGGAAAAAGTAAAAAACACCTATCAGGTCAATATTGAAGCGCAATTTCCTCGTGCTGAAGATGTGGAAGAATTACTCGCCACCAAAGGTTTTTTCAGTTTTTATCAGGACGACCACAAGGAATGCTGTGCCATTCGCAAGGTTGGCCCCTTGCGCAACAAGCTGGCGACACTCGACGGCTGGATTACCGGACAGCGCCGAGATCAAAGCCCGGGCACACGTACTGACATTCCCGTAATACAAATCGATCAGGCTTTTTCACGCAGTGACAACACGCTGATTAAATTCAATCCGCTTTCCATGTGGAGTTCTGAACAGGTTTGGCAATACATTCGACAAAATAATGTGCCTTACAATGCGCTGCATGAAAAAGGATTTATCAGCATCGGCTGTGAACCATGCACACGCCCTGTACTGCCTAATCAGCATGAACGTGAAGGCCGCTGGTGGTGGGAAGAAGCAACCGCCAAGGAATGTGGTTTGCACGCAGCAAGTAACGCACCCACTCGCTAATTTTAAAAATCTCTATGAAAATTACTTACGTCAAGAAAATCAAAATCGATGGCTCCGCCTGTAAAAAATGTGCAGAAGTCACCGAGCGTTTGGAACAGGCTAATCAAATGCAATTTATTGACGAAGTTTTAATTGCTGATGAAAGAGACGAACAAAGCCCCGGCATGGTATTGGCAAAAAAGCTCAATGTAGAACGCGCGCCCTTTTTTGTGGTGAGTAATGAAACGGGGGAGCAAAAGGTCTATACCGTTTATTTCAAATTCGTAAAGGAAGTATTGAATCAACAAGCCAACGAAAAGGAAGGCCTGAAAGATATTCTTGAGCAAAACGATCTGGATTTTCTCTAACTAGTGAAACAGCGGCAACTCCAGCTCGCTGAATAACGCTTCAAGCCCCAGTTTGTTGGGTTTTTTCAAAGCTTCTTCAACCAGTTTTCTATTCAGATGAGGCGCAAACCCTTCAATAAAATCATACATATAAGCGCGTAAATAACTTCCCTTTCTAAATGCCAGTTTGGTCACACTCGGCTCAAACAAATGGCTCGCATCGATGCTGACCAGTCCCTTGTCTTTGCCACAAGCCATGCTGGCAACAATGCCTACGCCCAATCCCAGACGCACATAGGTTTTAATCACATCTGCATCGGCGGCTGTAAACACCACTCTTGGTTTCAGCCCCTCGCGCATAAAGGCATCATCCAGATGTGAGCGACCTGTAAAACCGAATACATAGGTGACGATTGGGTATTTAGCCACCATCTCCAGCGTCAATTCGCCTTCCTCTTCAACTTTATCGAGTAATTCGTGATGTTCTGGCACCAGAATGCTGCGGTTCCAGCGATAGCAAGGCATCAAAATCAAATCGTTGAAATGCTCATCAAGCGCCTCGGTTGCGATGGCAAAATCGACCACGCCATTAGCAGCCATTTCTGCAATTTGTTTAGGCGTTCCCTGTTGCATATTCAAAGTAACATGCGGATAAGTGCGAATAAACTTTTCAATCACAGATGGCAAGGCATAACGTGCCTGTGTGTGGGTGGTGGCAATCGACAAGCTGCCTTTAGACGGGTGGGTATGCTCTTGCGCAACCTGTTTGATTTTTTCAATCTGCAAAAAAATATCTTCCGCAATGTTTAGAATATCCCTCCCCGCAGGAGTGATATGGCTCAGGTGTTTGCCATTGCGGCCAAAAATTTCAATACCCAATTCATCTTCCAGCATACGAATTTGCTTACTGATGCCAGGTTGTGAGGTAAACAAAGCTTCAGCCGTTGCTGAAACATTCAAATCGTTACGCGCTATCTCTCTGATATATCGTAGTTGTTGCAATTTCATGCGTAAAAACCATATAGCATTCGGATATAAGAATATAACCAAGTATTCTTTTAAAACATAGTTCGCTTCTCTATAGTCCACCTCGTTTTTGCCCGAGGTATGCTGTAAATGTCTGAATTTCTTGTTCAATTTCTTGAAGCTTTCAGTATCTGGTATGTCATTGCCGGTGCAGGTGTGGGGTTTGCTGTCGGTGTTACAGGAGTCGGTGGTGGCTCTTTAATGACTCCGCTGCTGCTTATGTTCGGCTTCCCTGCAGCCACAGCGATTGGCACCGATTTGCTCTACGCTTCCATTACCAAAGCCAATGGCATTCTGGCTTATCACCGTCAAAAAGCAGTGAACTGGAAGGTGATGGGTTATATGTCTGCGGGTAGTTTGCCTGCGGCAGCCGTCACTGTCTGGGCTTTACATAACTATTTTCCAAGTGCTGATGCCTATCAGCATCTTCTGACGACCTTGCTGGGTATCATGCTCACGCTGACCGCGATTGTGATTTTCATGCGTGGGAAAATTCAGAAACGGAATATCGATGTACAGCTTCACCCTGAAAAACATCGATTTTATCGGCACCCCTATTTGTGGACAGCCATTACCGGTGTTTTGCTTGGTGTATTGGTCACCTTGTCGTCAATAGGTGCGGGTGTCATTGGTACAGCCGTGTTAATGCTGCTCTACCCCAAATGGAATTCAGTACAAATCGTAGGCACCGATCTGGCGCACGCCGTACCACTCACTCTGGTTGCAGGCATCGGCCATTTGTTTCTGGGGCATGTGGACTGGATGTTGTTACTGGCGCTCTTGATTGGCTCCTTGCCAGCCATTTATGTTGGCTCGCGTGTTGCCTCAAAACTACCCGACCGCTTGCTCCAAATGATTTTAGCCTGTGTTTTGGCTATTCTCGGTGTGAAATACGCGTTCTTTTAAAAATCAGCTTAATTATTTTTAACTCCATGAGGCACGTGACCCGCAACCACGTGCTCACCACTGGCTGAAAGGCAGTGCCCTTCCTGATCATCAAAGAAAACATCGGCACCAAACGCTTTCAGAAAAGCACCTTTATCCAGACCACCCAAAAACAGTGACTCGTCAATGCGGATATCCCAACTGCGCAAGGTTTTTACCACGCGCTCATGGGCTGGTGCAGAACGGGCTGTAACCAACGCAGTACGGATTGGGCATTCCTCCCGATCGAATTGTGTTTGCAAACGATGCAAGGCAGCCAAAAAGGATTTAAATGGCCCGCCTTGTAAAGGATCATCAGCAGAGGCCACTTCATTTCTGGTGAAAGCATCCAGACCATCTTCAACAAAGATGCGTTCCGATTCATCTGAAAATAACACCGCATCGCCATCGAAAGCGATTTTCAATTCTTCCGATTCATCTACGTCTTTTGCAGAAGGCGCAATGATACTTGCGGCGGCATAGCCTGCATTCAAAGCCCAACGAACATCTTGCGTATCGGTTGAAAGAAACAGATGTGTGCCAAAAGCAGATACATAACGATGAGGGCTTTCACCACTGGAAAAAGCGGCTCGAGTGATTGGCAGCTTATAGTGTTTGATGGAATTGAAAACTCTTAAGCCCGTGTCTGCGCTGTTGCGAGAAAGCAGCAAAACTTCAACACCGTTATCGTCCTTGAGTTTTTTATCCTTGAGCTTTTCGTTAATAGCCAACAACTTTTTTACCAGAGGAAAAGCATCCCCGGGTTCAAGCACTTCGTTCTCTCGTTCAATTTGATATTGGCGATAAGCCTCAACACCCTGTTGTTCATAAACACGATGACTTTCTTCAAGGTTAAACAGTGCACGTGAAGAAATGGCAATAACCAGTTTTTGATCGATCCGCATAAGGCTCTATAACAATTCTATCTCAACGAGTGGATCAACTTCGACATCATAATCCACGCCTGCCATATCAAAACCAAACAACTTGAGGAAATCAGATTTGTAGCCTGCAAAATCCGCAAGCTCGCCAAGATTTTCTGTGGTGACCTGTGGCCAAAGTTGTTCAACCGCATTTTGAACTTCAGGGCGCAGTTCCAAACCATCTCTGCGCATTCTGCCCGCATCGTCCATCACAGGTTTTTCGGCATATAGGCAATCCCTGAACAAACCGTAAATCTGTTCGATGCACCCTTCATGGCTACCATCTGCTTTCATCACTTTAAACAACAAAGACAAATACAAAGGCATGATGGGAATAGCCGAACTTGCCTGAGTAACCAGCGCCTTCAATACCGATACATAGGCATGACCGTTTTTGGCTTTCAGTTTTTCCGCGATGCGCACTTGTGCTCTATCCAAATCCTTCTTCGCCTGACCAATGGTGCCGTCCCAATAAATGTCCCAGGTCACTTTTTCACCAATATAGGTATATGCCGTTGTTACACAATTTTCGGCGAGCACACCCGCACTCATCAGCGCATCTATCCACATTTCCCAATCTTCGCCACCCATCACCGCAATGGTATTGGCAATTTCTGCTTCGCTTGCTGGTTCCAGCGTGACTTCTTCAATGATTTCCTTATCGGTGTTGATACCTTTCTGCGTAACAGACTTGCCAATCGGTTTTAATACCGATGAATGCACTTCGCCCGTAAGAGGGTGCTGTCTGCGTGGGGAAGCCAAACTGTAAACCACCAAATCCACCTGACCCAAATCGGCTTTAATAGCTTCGATGGTCTTCTGTTTGATTTCATCAGAAAACGCATCGCCATTGATGCTTCTTGCATAAAGCCCTTGCGCCTTTGCCTTTTGTTCAAAAGCGGCAGCGTTATACCAACCTGCCGAAGCGCATTTTTTATCGGTGGGTGGTTTTTCAAAAAACACGCCTAAAGTATCGGCTCCACCACCAAAAGCAGCCGTAATTCGCGAAGCCAGTCCATAACCCGTTGAAGCACCAATCACCAAAACGTTTTTAGGCGCATTGGCTACAACACCTTGCGCACGCACGTAATCAATTTGACTTTGCACATTGGCAGCACAGCCCGTTGGATGCGCATTAATACAAATAAAACCTCGAATCTTGGGTTTAATAATCATGGTTATTCCTGCTTTGGTAAATAATTCGGCTGGCATTATAACAATGCCAAATAGGTGTTGCTCAAGCTTGTGCGGTGAGTTTCAGAATTTCAGAACGGTTTTTTTCGATACTTTCCATGTACAGATTTCGACCACCGAAAAATACGGCTGCGTACTCATAGACACGGTGAAACGACTTGCTGAGACGATTTTCAATCGCATCCTGAATAAAGGCGGGCGTCTTTTTCACCAAATCATCTGCATCTGCAAAAATCACTTCAACAGAACCATCGCTCGCCTTTCTTTGTGTCATGCCTGCAATGGAAAATTCGGTAAACAAATGTGCATGACACTTTTGCACATACAGTCTGTCGGCCATCTGCGCCATCAAATCTGCTGTGCCAATCATGTAACCTATGGTAAGCCAGGTGTTGTCTTCAAATTGCAAGGCTTCGATTTTTTGTTCGATGCCCGTAAATTGCACCAGTGTCGATGCGATTGAACTATATTCAGACAAACCGTGTTCCTTCAAGAAGCGCTCAATAAACAAGCCACTGCGGCTGACATGAATGGGCGTATGTTCAGCACCGTGGCGTGTTTTGTAGTCATCGCTATAACGCAAGTACCCCGAATCATGGAAAAGAGAAACGATCAAACCCAAACGCACACGCTCAAAACCCAACGACTTCTCAGGGTGTTTCAATTCATAGCCGTCCATCAGGCGCACCGTCGCCAGCGTGACATCTAAAACGTGCTGAATATCGTGATACGGTGTTTCAATCGCGTGATAATCAGGGTGTTCACCCGAGTAGCAATAAGAAAAGTAAGCAAAAGCCTGATCGACTATCGATAAATCAGCTTGGGGAAACCGTCTGGAAAGAATGAGTTTGATTTCTTTTTGAACACAATCAGGGTCTGTGACCTTGACTCGCGCACTGACATCAAATTCTGAATCATGTGCTTTTTCAACGCTTTCTAACATCTCGGTTATCTCCTCAAAATTGAATGTTTAAATCCTTTTAATACAATGACTTATACCTGTTTTTTTAGGTAAAATCTACACCATCAAACTGTTTAAGATGAACGTACAGACTATAAGGTTAAACGTAGCCCTGACTGCAAACCAGTTCACATTTTTAATTTGGAATGGTGAAAGTTGCGAGAGTAACAGACTAATGCTGACTTTTATGCGTCTAACGAGTGGATGCTGTCGAGTTAGTTATTGAGACAGTGCTCTAAGAACAGCCTTGGGTTCTCTCTCCATGACATTCAAAAGCACCAACGCGGGGCCTGACGGACTACGATCACCACGCTCCCAATGACGCAATGTGCTGACGCTGATACCAAAGGTTATTGCAAACTCTTCCTGAGTCATGCCCACTCTTGAGCGAATGTGTTTGATATCCACCGCATCGAAATCATGGACTACTGCTTTTGACGGCTTTCCTTCCGCAAACTCAATGGCCTCTCCCAGACCCCGCCTGATACTTTCAAATGCTTTGCTCATTGCCTTTCACCTGTGTAATGCGAACGCAGTATCCGAGCCAGTTCCACAATTGTTTGCATGCACAGATGCTAATCCAATGGATTAGCTGAATCAAGCGAGAATTTGAGATGCCCCCCAATTCATAGCGACACAGCTTGTCGCAGCAAGCGTTTATACTGCAAGCTCCATTTAAAACACAGGAGCAATCCCATGAATACAGCATCACCACAACAACTCTGGAAAGAAACCTTCTCTGAACTTTGGCAAGTGAGTAAGCAACGCATTGAAAACTACCGCCAATTGAATCGTGCGCTTTCCAAACCCACCTTTGCCAAACTGTTTATGACGCTTGATGAACACATTGAACACGAGGAAAAATTGCTGGCTGACTATGAGCGAAAAGAAAGAATTGCTGAAACCCGTGAAGAAGAACTGTCACAAAAAATGGAACCACTGGAAACAAAAATGGAAATAGCAGAACTGGAACAAAAACTGGAACAACTGAAGGCAAAATTGGAAGCTTCGGCATTACTGCCAAACAGTCCAGCCGACCCAGTGGATACAGAGGAACAAACATACAAATTCCTGAATATACCCGCCTTTATTTGCCACAGTGTAATGCTGAAATAACTGGTTTGACCAAGCCCTCTGTCTGGTGCAGTCAGGTGGGGGGCTTGCGACACAAGTAAAAGGCTCTACTCATCACCATTGAGAATGAAGCGAACTTCGACGCGCCGGTTTTCGGCAGAATCGGGAGAAGCAGTATTAAGCAATCTATCTGGCCCAAATCCCACCACTGCAATACGCCTGATAATATCGGGGGAATCCAAACTATCCATCAGCGCATTTCTAGCTTCACGGGCACGCCCCGCAGACAAAGTGTAATTGTCATCAAATGGTGCACAAACGAGCTTCACATTGGACGAGCCACTTGTTACTGGTATTGCATCACTATGCCCTTCTATCTGGAGAGAAAGCGACACATCCTCAAGCATCGCTTGTCGTATAATCGGGGCTATCGTTACGGATAATTCCTCTCGAATGCGCTTGTCGAGACAAGCACTACCTTTAGCAAAACTGGAATCCTTCAATCGGATTACGCCCTGACTAGGCAAAAAATCAATTCCACCATGTCCGCTATTCTCTATTTTCCTTTCAACAGCCCCCATAATTTTCTCAACTTTGCTCACTCGCTTTGCTTGCATATCAGCCTTGGAAGCGATTGAAATCAAAACTGCGATTGTAAAAAAAAGAACCAGTACGCCCACAATCCCCGCCATGAAATCGCCGATAGAAATCCATTCTGAATGAGCATCGTGCTTCATCAGTTTTCTCTCCGTTTATCTTGCTGCTGCAATTCCAAAACAAGCTGATTACCGTTTTGTACGAGCAAATCCAGTCTGTCAGTTATCGCTTTATTTGACGATTGGCTTTCTTCTACCAACTTATCCAGCTTCTTGGAGAACTGCCCCTTTTCTGTGAAAGCCTCACCAAAATCAGCAATACCTGTCGCGTATTGAGCACCGTTGGATGTAATGGTTTGCATTTTTTCAGTCACTTCATCGAACACTCGACTTTGATCCTTGATGACTGTGGTCATAGTTGATGAGTGTGTCTTCAAGTCGGATGTCACCTTGGCAATGGTTTTCAACTCCACAGCCAAACTATCCTGCAAACCCGCAACAGAACTGCTGATTTGGTGAACTGCCTGCCCAACACCATCATTCATTTCGGTAATGGAATTACCCATTTCCTTGCTGAAATTGACAATCGTGCCTTTCAGTTCCTCAACAGTGTTACCCAATTTGTCCACATTGCCAGCAAAACCTTCTTGCGCTTTTACAAGCCTATCGAGCAAAGCAAGCATGTTGGCAGTATATTTAACTCTCTTTTCACCAAGCTCCTTTATCTGAGTAAGATTCTTTGCGTTCTGCTCTTCAAGTTTTCTTTTCTCTAAAGCATCGGCTTCCATTTCCTTCAGGATTTCCTGATGGCGAAACTCCTCCAAGCCCAAACGCGGAATGATGAGCCTCAGGGCGATATGCACACAGATGCCCCAAGTGCTGCTGCGAAATTTCAACCCAATTTCCTGCAACATGGGACTGAGTTGACCAACGGCTTGGTTCAGGTCAGTCGCGGATGCACCATCACCTAATCTATCAAGAATTTCAGCCCCGTGCTGAATGGCTAAACCAATACCTAAAAAGGTTCCTAAAAGCCCCAGCACCAGTGCCACACCCGGACCATTGTCCACAGCAAAGTCCCATCTGCTTCGTACAGCCACGGAAAGATCATGTACACCTGCATTTATGTTTTTAAAGTGCGAACTTGCCAACTGCTTATCTATATCTAATCTCGCCAGTCGGACAGAACCTAGTGAAAGGAACATCCAGAGCAGAAGCAAGATAAAGAAAAACCAATCCAAACTCGTATCAGGAACGAGAAAATTCCAAATATCCATCAACCCGCTACTCCCACTTCAACCTGATTAGCATATTCCTCTTTTAACTTTTTCTTACGGGCACTCGCCTCTGCCATATGGCTGTCCACATAAAGCTGCATATGCTGGGCATCGGCTGCATTTAGACGGATTTCACCCGTTGAGCGAATATCATCAATATCTCTTTGCAGATTAACCATAATGACTCCAGTCTTATCGTTACGCTTGCGCTGGCGGTCACTGATTTCCATGCCCATATCATCGGCCTCAGCTTGCTGAAGCAGCCCTTCTGCAGCACCACTGATAAAACGCAGATTACGGTGATAATTCTTGGCATTCTCATACTCACCTTTCGTGAGCGCTGCATCTTTTTGCGCTTTTTCAAGTTCAACTTGTTCTTGTTGCGCCAAATCCAGTGCATAGTCTGCTCGGTTTTTAAGTTCGCTGATACGAAGCTCTATACGGGTCAGATTTCGCCGCTTCAACTCGACTGCATCACGAACTTCCTCCTCTTCATTGTTCCAGAAAACGAATAGCCGTTCAGAACCCATGAGGAACAAGCTCTTGCCGTAACGTTTTTTAATAAGGTCATCAAATTCTTGAAGCTCGATGTCGGTCAATTCAGAGTCCATAACCAACTTATCAATCAAGACAATCATGCGCCTGTCGGCCGCTGTGATTTCAGATGGGTCTTGAATTTTTTCCAACTTGCCCACCAAATCGCGAATAAAAGTCATGGCAATATCAATTCGCAAATACTCATCAAAACTTTCCACAGGTGCATCGTTTGATACTTGGCGTGTCAGTTTTGGAATAAAGCGTGACATTGCCTCAAACAAGTTCTTAAGCTCAACATCTTGCGAAAAAGCATCCATCTCCTGTGCGTCGCCAATCCGTTGCTGATCTTCTTCGATTTGCTCTTTTTCGCGGGCCTGCCGTTTCCATTCTTTATAACCATAGACTGCACCTCCTTTCAGTCCACCAACGATGGCACCCCAAAATCCTTCCATCTTGAAGCCTGCTATACCTCCCTTTAGCGCACCTTCAGCTGTTCTTAGTAACAACTTCTTCCAGTCTGTCACCTTACTGGTAACGTAGTTCAAGGCTGATTTAGCCCCACGAATGATTGAACTGCCAACTGACTTCATAGCACCTATAGCAGTTCTAACACCACTGCTAATGGCACTACCAACCGAACTAACAAAGCTACCAACATCACTGAACCAGCCCATTTCATTACTCCTCTAATTGATTAAAAATTTCTATATCAGCAGGCTCCTGTACCTGACGGATACCAAACAGTTCCCGCGTATCTTCAAGCCTCTTGCTTTGCGAGCCATTGCCAACTTCCCTCATTCCACGCCGAGCCAATTCGATGGCTTGCAGCAAATGCGTGTGTGTCAGTTTGCTTTCTTCAACCTGCTGTGTGTTCACAGCCATCGGCAATGCCAAGCGCATGGATTGAAGTACATAACCGCCTGAAAAACCTTCAGATTTTTCAGCCAGTAAATTCAGTAATGCAGCACGATCATTTGTTTCCAGTGGAATTTTTGTCGGCAAATGCAAGTCCCAAAGCTGTACGCGAGCCTCATAGTCAGGCAGGTCGAAACGGATATGATGCGAAATACGGCGACGAAAAGCCGAGTCGTAGTTTTCAGGAAAGTTGCTAGCAAACACTAAAACACCACTGTAGTTGTCCATCTCTATTAGCATGGTGGAGCGAGTGTGATTGATTTCCGAATCCACACCTTGTGTCACCGAGGATAGGCGTTTTCCAAGTACAGTATCTGCCTCATCAAAAAATACTAAAGCAGCAGATTCGCTCGCACTCTTGAAGATAGCACTCAAATTTTTAGCTGTTTCTCCCATGAATTTGCTTTCGAGTTCAGCCAGATCAACTTTCAAAAAAGGCATTTGCAACTCGCCTGCTAATGCTTCTGCCGCGCGTGACTTGCCAGTTCCAGGTGGGCCATAAAAATTCAGCACACAGCCTTTGCCTGACGGGTCAATTTCATTAAAGCCCCACTCGCCATAAATCAATTCATGAAACCTAACCTTCACCAAAGATTCGTTAATTTCGTTACGCGTAGATGCAGGAACCACAATATCTTTCAGTGTGAACCGTGCTTGCTTCGCATTCAATTCAGGCTTTGGTATAGGCATGGCATCTTCCTTTTTGAGGATTGTCGCCGCCGTATTATCTTCATCGGGAAAATCGGCTGGAACTAGCGGCACTCGGTTTTTGGAACTACGGGGAACAGGAACGCCCATTTTTTCCAAATCGTTTTCCCATTTATCAATCAATTTATTTTCACTCACTTTTCCACCTCTTTAGCTTCTGTATCATTTTTAATTCAAGAACGAAGTGCATTTCCAATACTCGGACAAAAAACAGCATCGCTGGCAGTATTTGTATGTTCTGCAATCAATCTTCATTCCTTTGGAATTCCTTCAGGCAAGCAAGCACCTGGCCACTAGTGAGTGCTAACAGGTGTAAAGGGGGAGCATGAGATTTCCAGCACCAGCCTTGTGGTGACGGACTATGAAATTCCAATGGGAAATGATTGCCCCGAAACAGCAGGTTGCGCTGAAGGGTACAGAGGGTTTTAGGCTGGCTGGCTTGGCTGGCTTGGCTGGCTTGGCTGGCTTGGCTGGCTTGGCTGGCTTGGCTGGGCAGTATTAAAAACTGGCATTTTTTTCATGGAAAGTGATTTTTTTATTTATTTTCGGGCTTTTTGTTTTTTTATTCTTATCAAATGCCTGCTTGCTGCATGCTTTCGAGGAACAAGGCTACTACACATGAACTGGCGGCATCAATACTGACTAATTTTAGTGAGATGCTTCCAGTATCACCATTGCTGCGACAACTTGTGTCGCATTAAATTGAATTACTGCTTCACCACCGGATAACAGGCATCACCCCAGTGTACCTGTGTGTTATCCAGCAGGATTTGTATTACCACTGGCACTATATCACCCAGTATGCGGTTGCCATCACGCAGTTGTTCGCGGTTGGCTGTGCTGTTCCATGTAGCACCACCGTGTACTAACTGGTTACGCAATGTGTACAGGCGGCTGAAGATAATGCCCAGCACTTTGCCGGTGTTGTTAGCAGCCAGTGCCTTGTGTGCAGCTTGTTTATCGCGGCTAAAACTTTCCTGCCAGTTATTGTAATCGGGCTGGCCGTTGTGGTGGTTCCAAAAGGGCTGGTAGACAAAGTGGTTATCGAGCAGGATACGAATGGCACCTGTGTATTGCTGCCAAATGAGATGGTGCAGGCGTTTGTTTTGATCCAGTTCCACCAGTCGTTTCAAAAAGGCGTTGAATTGCTGGCCTTCGCTGATGTTGTTATTACCCAGTTCATTGGCGTAGGCGGCGTTAAAGGCTATCCACAGGAAGATAAAGCGACCATCATCGTCTTCGCTTTGTTCGGCGCGGTGCAACCAGCTTAGTGCGCGGTGGATGCGCAGAGCGATGGATTCAGAGTGATGTTCACGTTCGTTACGCTGGCGTCGTTTTAGTGTTTGATAATCAAGTTGCATGGTTGAAATCCTTACCGATATGAATGCGTTGTTAGCCGTTAATCTCGAATACGGTTTTAACAAGCTGCTCTATTTCGTCGAGTGTAGTTCCGTGAATATTGAGTTGTTCTAAATTAATTTCTCCATCGCGCTTTATTCCTTCAAAAAAAGCAACCAAATCTTTTTTGATGGATTCATGGACTTTGTGTGGTTCTGATTTGATTAAAAGCTGAGAGAGTTTGAGCACATCTTTTTTATGCTTGTTAATATCATTACTTTTAACAAAAGCTCCACCCGCTTTTCGAGCCCTTAAATCAAGCCAGGCCTTGGCTTTAAAGACAAGCAAGTAAGGCGGTTCCAGTATGCTGATTCCGGCAATTTGCATTCGACCATTTTTTACACAGGTGTAATAGTGTTCGTCCAGCAAGATGGCCGACAAACTCGAAATACTTTCGTCAACAGGAATAGGCGTTAAATGACTTCCCTCTGCCAGATTACTTAATGAGCTGTCTCTCGATAGTAGTTCAAGCATTTTTGGATAGTGTTTTTGTTTTGGGTTAGTGAAGCGGTAAAACTGTTTTTCACCTTCCGCTTTTCCTTTGTTTTCATACTCACCCGCCTCAATAAATTTCCAAAATCTTTCTGCAAACTCTTTTGTCAGTGCTTCTGCAACTAAAACGATGTCCAGATCTTTAGTTGCGCGGAAGTCGATACCCGCATCTTCAAAGGAAAGATGGCATGCTGCACCGCCAATCAAAATGTATTGGTTTTCAAAGCCAACGAAGTGTTCTCGAAACACATCCAATCCAATTATCTCAGCCATAATATATCCATTTTCAGTTCGTCAGTCATTTGTCGAATACGCTCGTCTTCTTCGTCTCGCAAGCAGATGAGTAACGAAAGCGTATCCACATAGGTATCGTCCTGGCTCCAGTTGATAACCTCACTGGTGGGAGAATAACGCCATAGTTCGATTTCAACGCAGTCAGGTTCCGGTTTCGAAATTTGTTTTAATTGCGATTTAAAATGAAGTTCTTTCCATTCCTTAATGTGACAAGCAAGAATCTGATGATTGGGTTCTACAAGATGGGTTTTTTCTGCGAGTGCTTGTTCGCCGCTGATGCGAAATCCAGATTCGTATCGAAATTCTTTGTGAGGTAAAAAGAATAACCTTTCTTTAACGGGATTTTGGAGCACAGGAAAAATTCGATTCCAGATTACAGCTTGGTCGCCAGTGAGTGACAGGTAATTTTCTCGTCCCTGTTTTTCAATTCGTATGCACTCATATTGTTCAAGTTCCCTTAACGCCCTTGTTAAGTGCATCTTGCTAAGGTTCATTGTGGCTGCCAGTGTATTGGCTCTTTGATTTGCGAAACGCTTGGGATCGTATAGCGCACCCAAAAGAATTTCCTGTGCCACGATACCCAGTTGTGCTTGTGGTTTTTCTTTTGCAGTCGCCGCCCAATACTCTGCAATATCAATACCAAGTGGTGGCAGAAAAAGTTGCTTGTTGGTGGAGACGAACGGAACCCCGTAATGCACGAGACGTTTACGGTCGTAGGGAGGGAGGTCTTTCAAGGCCATTAGAACAAGATTGGGCTGAAGCTTATTCAAGCTGTCCCACTGCTTCTTAAGCGCGGCGGGTGTGGATTTTTCAGCCCTCTCGTTCATGAGGGCGAGCAACACAGTCTTGTCCCAAATCTTGCCTTCATGGAAGGTGAAGCTGTTATTCAGATAAGCTGGAAAATCGGCTCTATAGCCAAGTGGACGAAAATCTGGTCTGAATGCGATTACATCGTCCAAATAGGATTCCAGCTCTGCCACATGTTGGTTCTTCATGTTGATTTTTATTGCCTGACTAATAGTAACCTATAAAATGCACAGTAACATAAAAAATGTTACTATTCAAAACAAATGTTACTAATAGAACAGGGCAAAAACTCTTTTGCCCCTACAAAACCGGCACTTCTACATAAGAACCCGAATAAACAGTTTGCTGTGCAATTTTTGGTTCGCTCACTTCTGCCCAGGCGCCTGCGCGATTGCCATGAATGTTGTACGCAGGAAAGTTGGAAGAAGACACATCAACACGCAAGCGATGCCCTGCTTTAATCGTCCATTCAATCGCCCACATATCCAGCACCACTTCCACAAGCGAATTTGGCTCATATAACAAAGCACTGCGTGCGTGATTACGGAAGGACAGTGTGGAAATCGTATCGCGAATATTCACCGCCGTGCCATCGGGTGCAACATCAATAATCTTGGCAGTAAAGGCGGTGTCTTCTGCATCGGAACTCACCAGCAAATTCACCAGCATTGTTCCTGAAATAGTGCGATTTTCCTCAAACTTTTCACTGATAAAAGTCAGTACATCATCGCGCTCACACTTACCTTTTTGTGTGAGTGCCCCGGGTGCAACCGATAAATTCAAGGGGCCAAGAAAGCTGGCACCACCACGAGACATCACCGGATTTTTCGGATTGTAGGTGTAGCTGATTTGTTCTCGCTCTATTTCAGCATTGCCGTTCGCGTGAGTGAGCAAGCCGCCTGCACAGCTATTGGCAGAAGCGAATCGGGAAAATTCAAGGCGCAGCAGCTCAGGCTCGGCAGCAGGCCAGCTTTCATACTTTCGCCACGCATTTGCGCCAATATCGAATACTTCAACATACCCACTCGCGTCGGCGTTTTGCTTGCCTTTCAAATGGTAATCAAACCATTCCAGAGTGGCTGCTGTGCTTAAATCCATCGCGTGCCCCACGTTTAAATCGAGAGAGCTGGCAACTCTTTGAATATGCGACCAAGGGCCAATCACCATGCGGCTTTGTTCGCGCTGCTTGAGATTACGATAGTCTTGCAGCTCCGCAGAAAAAAACGGGTCGTACCAGCCTTCGTAAATCAACACTGGAATATCCAGTGCTTTCGGTGCTTCGCGAATTGCGATGGCATCGGCGCGATTCCAGGTCGGATCATCCAGCCCGGGGTCACGAATCCATTCCCTGTACCAATCGAGTTTTTTGCCCGCAAATTTCTCATCAATTTCCTGATGTGGGAAATGTTTGGCGGCTTTCCAGAAATTCAAAACGCCCGGGACATTCACGCCACGATCAGGCATGAGCAGTACCCACAGCGAAACAAACAGGCGCAAGTTGCCCTTTTCATACAGGATTTTATGGAAATCGGTACCCATTGAGGTGGGCACAAAGGTTTTCAATTCGGGTGGGTAATCGAGAATGCCTGCCCACTGTGTGAGCGCAAGATAGGAAACGCCCCACATACCGATATTGCCGTCATTCCATTGTTGCGCAGCAATCCAGTGAAGCGTGTCACTGGTATCGGCAGGCTCATTCACCAAAGGCTCCCACTCGCCTTCTGATTTCAACTGCCCGCGCGTTTCCTGATAAATACAGCTATAGCCATAGGCAACAAATAATTCGCACAGCACATTAAAGAGATCGGTGCCTGCGGTGTCGTAAGGATTGCGAATCAGAATGGTTGGCGAAGCAGCTTCACCTTTCGGCAGTTGTTGCAAGGTTCTCAGTTTTACGCCATCACGCATGGGTAACATGAGTTCTTCTATCTCGCCCATTTCATGGGTAAATTCTGGCAAATCCCAGGCCACCCTCAGTACATCAAGGCGATTGATAACCAGTGATACCAACACAAGTACCCAAATAGCAAAAACGGCAAGCAGGCCTGCGCCCAAGGCTTTTTTAAAATTCATGGATATTTCTCTATAAAGTGAACAGTTTTATTTTTTGGTCTTATTTTTCTGAAATCAGCAAATAACCGCGATTTTCTACGGTGTCGAAGGTTGCCATTGAGGCATACAACAAAGCAAGTGACACCCACACCCAATCTGCCTTGTTGCTGTTCACGTCCATCACCAGCACAGAATCACTTTGTGCATCGTAGGCACCGAGTGGAGAAATATGCCCACCACCTTCCTGCTTCAAGGTTTTTCGATGGTAATTCACCAAGACATAATCATGTGCGCTTGCAAGATTCGCTTTCACCTCTTGCCTGAACAGCGCCAAACTGTTTTGTTCATTGGCTACACGTTTCACCACTTTTAAATCGTGGGCTTCGAGCAACTGCTTAAGCTGTTCAAGCTGTAAACCCACATCGCGTTTGGCCTCACTCGCACCTTCCTGCTTAAGTGGTTTGCCCAGAATTTCCAGCTTGCTTTTAGCCTGTGGTGTAAAAATATTGTCTTGTGTGTAGCGCTCAAAATACGGGCTAAAGATGGCAGGAATATACTGGCGATCTTCCTTGGTCAACACCGAATCAGCCTTTGGCTTTTTCCCTTGTTTGCTGCCATGCCGCACTCGCAGCGCATTCAGCACAATCACCGATGAAGCCACACCACAGTAAATCTTGTTATTTTGCGATTCAAAATGATTGGCCAGCTTGAAGAAATCGACATTGTCACTGCGACTCAAACGCTCAATCCCTGTCTCACTGCTCCAGTGAATCACGGCATCTGTTGATGTATCCAGTGCAAAAACGCAGGCAGAGAAAAACAGGCTGGCCAAGCAAAGCAGTAGAGATACAGATTTATTCAGGGGTATCATGGTGACCTCACTATTTTCATTTGCTCAACAAATTTTATGCTAAAAGCCGCTCAAGCCATACAAGACGACATCATAAAAATCAGAAGACACATTCACCAAAACCCTGAGTTGAGTTATCAGGAACATGAGACCGCCGATTTCGTTGCAAGCTGCCTTGATAAAATGCAAGTGCATTACCGACGCAATATCGCACGCACAGGCGTGATTGCAGAAATCAGCAAGCGCGGTACACAGGAAATCAATATTGCCGCTGGGGAAGCCTTGCAACAGCCCATCATCATTGTGCGTGCCGATATGGACGCGCTGCCACTTCAGGAAGATACCAACCTGCCTTTTGCATCACAAAATCCTGGCATCATGCACGCGTGTGGCCATGACAGCCATACCGCCATGGTGTTGGGCGTGGTGAAACTTTTAAAAGAACACGCTTTCACTGGCACGGTGCGCTTTTTGTTTCAGCCAGCGGAAGAAGGTGCAGGCGATGATCCCGATGGTTTATCGGGAGCAAGACGCATGGTACTGGAAGGCGCATGTGATGGCGTAAGTGCTGCACTGGGCTTGCATCAGGTTCCTACCTTATCGGCTGGTTATATCAGCATTCGCCCAAAAGCGGTGATGGCTGCGGCAGATGCGTTCAAAATTCAGGTAATTGGAAAATCCAGCCATGCAGGTGCAACGCCCGAACTGGGCATTGATGCCATCGCCATTTCAGCAGAAGTGATTAACGCAGTGCACAAAATTGTTTCAAGAAATGTGTCTCCCCATGACACTGCGGTTATCAGCATCGGCACCATTCGTGCGGGTACAGCGGTCAACATCATTGCTGATAAAGCAACCATGTACGGCACTATTCGCAGTGTGAACGAAGAAACGCGCACCATGCTCAAACAAAAAGTCAGTGCCATTTGTGAACACATCGGCGCCATGCACAGCACCAGCATTCATCTGAAATTTCTGGAAAGTATACCCGTTACCATGAATGACGAAACCGTAACCAGAATTTGCAGAAACTCGGCACAAAAAATTGTCGGTGCAGAAAAACTGCTACAACTGGATACCGTGATGGGAACCGAAGATTTTGCCTTTATCGCAGAAACCGTGCCCGCCTGTTTTGTATTGTTGGGCACGCGCGTAATAGAAGGCCCTGCGCATTCCATTCATAATTCAAGAATGGTGATTAACGAAGATGCTTTACCAATCGGCAGTGCCTATTTTGCGCAAGCGGCACTGGATTTGATTGAGTATTATTCTACTCAATAACATGCACACCCTTCGCTTCCATAGCCGCTTTTAATTCGGGGGACATATAGTTTTCATCATGCTTTGCCAGCACTTCATCGGCTTTAACAAAAACATTTTCAGTTCCAGCATTGGCGAGTTTTCCAATCGCGATAATGCCTTGCCCTTCACGAAATAAATCAGGAAGAATGCCTTCAAACTCAACGGGAATACTTGCACGGGTATCGGTAATCATAAAACGTACTGCAAGTTCACCTTGTTCTCTTTGCACACTGCCTTCAATCACCAAGCCACCCACACGAATGGTTCTATCAGGATTTGCCTTGCCTTCATGTATATCTTCAGGCGTGTAAAAAGCATTCATGTTTTCATTAAGTGCCATCAGCACAAAGGCTGATGCCAGCGCTGCGCCCGCAAATATCACCAGAATCATGATCAGGCGTTGTTTTCTTTTCGGGTTCATGGTGCGGGTTTCTCTTCAGTCGAATAATTGAGTGTTTGCTTTTTGTTTCGTGCTTGCTGTTTGATGATCTCCTGAGTGATGCTTTTTTTTCTGGAAATGGTCAGCCATACATTCAGTGCTAACACGAATGCCGTAAGGCCAAAACATAACCATACATAGGTGCCGTGATTTCCCATCTGTAAAAACGCTTGCACACTCTCAAATTGCAGTTGCATATTTATTCCTCCTTGAGCAGTAATTGCTGCACCCATTTGCTTTTTTGTTCGGAATGTAAAATTTCATTTCTCACTCGCAGAATCAGCATCAGCGCAAAAAAACAATAAAATGCCGCAATCATCACCAGCAATGGCCACAGCATTTCCATTTGCATGGCAGGTTTTTCTGTGAGCTTCAAGGTGGCTGGCTGATGCAAACTGTTCCACCAATACACCGAATACTTGATTACTGGAATGTTAATCAAACCAATAATCGCAAGAAATGAAGCTGCACGGATACCTGCCTGTTCATCTTCAAAGGATTCACGCAAGGCAATCAGGCCAAGATAAAGAAACAACAGAAACAGGGAGGACATCAAACGTGCATCACCCCATAACCACCAGGTTCCCCAGGTCGGTCGCCCCCAAATCATGCCCGTTAACAACGTCAGTGCAGCAAAGGAAAGCCCTGACAACATACTTGCCCGTGCAACCATCGCAGCCATTTTCATGCGCCAGACCAGACTAATCAGGCCACACGCGGCAATCAGCATGTAAATCGATTGAGCCAAAATTGCCGCAGGCACATGCACATAAATCACTCTGAAAACATTGCCCTGCTGATAATCTTGCGGCGCTAACAACAAGCCCCCTGATAAACCCAAAGCAAACAGCAGCACACTGAGCAAAACCAAGGGTACAATCCAATAGCCCGACAAGCGATAAAAATGCCTGGGCGATCCTGATTGATGGTACAACTGCACTAACCTATTCCACATTGAAATACCCTCTAGCTATCCGCAATCGCAAGCTTCAATGCTGCGCTTAATACAAATGGGCTAACCGCCACAGCAAACACAAACAATGCAGCGAGCATATACAAAGCCGCCAAGGGGCTTTCACCCGCGACACTTTGGCTAATCACCCCGCTACCAAACACCAGTACAGGCACATATAACGGCAAAATCATCAAACTGAGTAACACACCACCTTGCCTGCTATTCAAGGTGAGTGCTTTTGCCAGAGCACTGATGCAACACAACACTGGCGTTGCCAGAAACAAACTCAACGCAATGATGCCCAGATGAGTTTTTTCTACATAAAAACCCAAGGCCAGAATCGGGCACAGTAGCACCAGCGGCAAACCTGCCACCAGCCAATGGCTGAATAATTTGGCCAAACTGAAAAAATAAAAAGGCGTGCCAGTCAGCATCATTTGTTCCAGAGTGCCATCTTCAAAATCTTCACGAAACAAACTATCCAGAGAAACCAGCGTAGAAAGCAAGGCCGTCACCCAGATAATCGCGGGCGCAGCTTCCAATAACAACTGACGCTCGGCACCCATCGCCAAAGGAAATAAACTCTGAACCAGTACCAGAAAAATCAGCGGATTTAACCATTCCTGCTTTTTGAAAAATGCCAAATGCACATCACGATATAATTGCGCTTTGAATACCTGAAATGCCATCACGCACCTCGCTCGCTCTGTAAATCAGAGCACACAAGATGCACCTGCTTCACGCAGCTTGCGTCAAGATTCAAAGCCTGATGACTGGTAAAAACAATCATTCCACCGTTATCCAGATGGGTTTGCATCAAGCTTTCCAATGCGGACACACCCGCAGCATCGAGCGAAACCAGAGGCTCATCGAGAATCCATAATGGTTTTTTATCTAACATCAATCTGCATAAGACTATTCTGCGCTGTTGACCTGCCGACAGTTTGCCTGAGGCAATATCTTCAAAACCATAAAGACCAAAATATTTGAACGCCGCTATTTTTTTGTGCTGTGCTGTTTCAGAAAAGCCATGCAGCGCACAATACCAATCCAGATTCTGCTCAGCAGTCATCGAACGATTGATGCCTGCTTTATGCCCTATAAAAAGCATCTTGCTGCAATAGGCTTCCCTGACGTATTCAATTTTTTCCCCTTGCCAATTTACGCTTCCCTTTAGAGGGAAAGCCAAACCTGTGAGCACCTTGATGAGCGAACTTTTTCCTGAACCATTCACACCACAAATGTGTAAGGCCTCACCTTGCTTGAGCAGGAAGCTCAAATCTTCAAACAGCAAACGCCCGCCTCGTTCTACTGTAATCTCCTTAACCTCAAGCATTCACTTTCTCGTCAAGCTCGTTATTCAAAGGCTTCTGCAAGTACATTCATTTCTTTTCTGAATCCATCTTCAATCTGGCCAAGCACAAATTTTTCTATATGTTTGCCGACTATGGGAACGCGCGCCTTGCAACCATGATTGATGGTATACACCGAACCTTCACCGCGTGCTTCCAGCTTGAAATCGGCAAACAAGGTCACAGGTTGGCCAATCACTTCAATTTCATAGTCACCAACATACGCTTCGCCTTTTTTCTGCCAGTGCTCAGTCATAACCGTTCTGTTCTCGGGATTGAACATTTTTTCGAGAATTTTGGGTAAATTTCTTTTGATGGTGCGGTCAAGCACAACCGTCTTGACTCCATTGTGTTCACTGACGTCGCATTTGATTTTAATTTCACCCAGCGCTTCACAGCGTGCCTTGAGGAAATCGGGATCGGTGAGATTGATATAAACCGATTCCACGTTTTCCCTGAATTGATATGTGATTGTCATCGCTTCACCATTCTACGAATTGCTTTAAAAAAGGCACTGTAATGCTGCGCTTTGCTTTGAGACTTTCCTTGTCGAGCGTATCAAGCAGGTGATTTAAAGCCGATATATCCCTTGGCCCCCTGTTGGCAATGTAATTTAGCACTTCGCCTTCCAGCTTGATACCTCGCTGCCGAGCCAATAACTGAATGCGTTTTACCGCATCATCACCCGACAAAGGCTTCAGCTCAAAGTTCATTAAATTGCCTAATCTGGAACGCAAATCAGGCAGCACAATCGCTTGCGCGTTAAGCGGCTCACGCATACTCACCAATAAACAGGTGCCGCTATCGACGCTTCGATTAAATAAATGAAACAAGGCATTTTCCCACTTTGAGTCACCGAATACGCCATCGATATTATCAAGACAAATCAAACGACATCGCTCCAAACCCTGCACGATGTCCACTGGAAAATCCTGTGTCGCTTGCAAATGAAACGGTATGAAAGCAATACCCGATTCAGGAAAGTTGCGCTGAAATGCCATCGCAGCTGCATTTAACAAATGGCTTTTGCCGTTACCCTGAGCGCCCCACAACAAAATACCCGGGTGAATGTGTTGAAGCTGTGCCAGTTGCTCAAGTAAAAAAGTGTTTTCGCCTGCAACAAAAGTATCGAAGCTTTGTTCCAGCTTAAAACGAATATCCAGCAGCAGTTGTTCTTGCATCACGATTGCCAGTCACACTACAGCCATTCATAGCGCAACACAGGCAAACTTTCCTGTGCAGGTGCATCTTGACTGACATCTTCAATCACTGGCTCAGTTTGCTCTGAAACGGGTGTGGCAAAAGCTGGTTTTGTTTGTGTGTTGAGCGTGAGCGGAGCCAGTCGCTTGTTCAGATGAAACAATCTTTCCAATTTATCTTGCTCTTCTTTTAAAACCAGTTTGAAGCGCGCCTGATCCGCTTTTACAGAAAGCAGTTGCACACGTTCAATCAAAAAAATCTCTTTCAGATAAGATTGCAGCGCATTGAACTTTTGAATGGAATTGACACCACGCACCTCAAGCAGCACATCACTTTTTGAGCGGCCTGCGCTCACAGAAAACTCCTGCGCCATCAATTCACTCAAGTGATTCACCACCCGTTTTTGCAAGGCTCTCAAATCATGGCTGCTCGCCTTGAATGCGCGTTGCTGACCAAATAAATGCACACTCCAGTTTGCTTGCCACTCTCCCTCGCTGTAATAATTTTTTCCCACCACCCAGATGTCGAGCTTGTAACGGCTACTCGCCTGCTCAAGTGCTTCCAGATAACCACCCCAAATATCACTCACACGAATCGCATTCTGATCTTGCAAATCCATTAAAGGTAAACGCAGCGGCAAACCCCGTTTATCAGCAAAAAATCGCAGGCTTTTCTGATTAAAACGCGCTTCCCATTCAAGCTCGGCCAAATCCGATACCACCTGTCTTTGTCCCTGTTCTTCGCTCACCCACCAGAACATGATTTCAGGGCGGCGCAAACCCCACACCGGCATACCTTCATCTTGCATATGCTTAATGAGCAGCTGCACATCAAAAATCTGTTTTAACACTTTGATGCTTTCGATAGCACTGGTATCAACACCTTCGCCCAAATCCAGTTCTTCAAAAAAAAGCGGATTTTGATTTCTGTTCAAAGTGTCGTAACTGAATTGCAGCAAGTAGCGGGAATTTTGTTTGAGAATGCGCTCGGCTTGTTCACTGTTTAAAAGCTCAGGCTTGCCATTCAGCTTTAACATCACTTCCTTCAAACCAAGATAATTGGCACGCCAACGCTCTTCATTACTTTCATCTTTCACAGCAATCTGCACCGTGCCTGCCTGTTCAGGCTCAAGTGCGATACTCGGCTCAGAAAAAAGAGAAAAAACAACAGTAAAAAAGAAAATCAGTGCGGCAGGCCAGGCAAGCAAAAAAATAGAAAAAATTGGCCTTGAAAAAGAAGTCAAACCTGAACTCCGCTTGCTTGAATCATGCAGCGCACCATACGGATTTTATTTCTGTGAATCAAGCACATAGCCGTTCAGGCAAGCCCGTAAAAAGCATTTAAGAAGTGCAGCCCATCAGGTAAAATCGCGCATTTCCAGCCCAAGCCTGAGCGCCTTATCCCATGACTACCCAAGACCAAACTTCTCCACTGAGCTACAAAGATGCAGGCGTTGATATTGCTGCTGGTAATGCGCTGGTTGAACGCATTAAATCGGTGAGCAAGGCCACCCAACGCCCTGAAGTCATTGGCGGTTTGGGCGGATTCGGTGCCTTATGCAGCCTGCCTCAAAAATATAAAAATCCGGTTCTGGTATCTGGCACCGATGGTGTCGGCACCAAACTCAAACTGGCAATGACACTTAACAAGCACGACAGCATCGGCATTGATCTGGTTGCCATGTGTGTGAATGATTTGATTGTTAGCGGTGCCGAACCCCTGTTTTTCCTCGATTATTACGCAACTGGCAAACTCAATGTCGATATGGCTGCCGAAGTCGTGCAAGGCATTGGTGAAGGTTGCAAGCAGGCAAACTGCGCCCTGATTGGCGGAGAAACTGCTGAAATGCCTGGCATGTATCAGGGTGAAGACTACGATTTGGCCGGATTCTGCGTCGGCGTGGTGGAACGCGATGCCATCATTGATGGCAGCAAGGTCAAAGCTGGAGACAAGATTATCGGGCTGGCTTCCTCTGGCCCACACTCCAATGGCTTCTCGCTGATTCGCAAAATACTCGAACGTGACCCTTCGGCAAAAAATAATCAAACGCTCATGGCCAGCTTATTGGCACCCACAAAAATCTACGTGAAGCCAGTGTTAGCAGCACTCGAAACCATCGACATTCATGCACTGGCACACATCACTGGTGGTGGCATTACTGAAAATCTGCCGCGCGTATTACCTGAAAACTGCATTGCCGAAATTAACGTGGCGGCGTGGCAACTCCCCGAATGTTTTGTATGGTTGCAAAAACTTGGCAACGTGAGTGCTGAAGACATGCTGCTCACTTTCAACTGTGGCATTGGCATGATTGTAGTGGTAGATGCCAACGATTGTGATAAAACACTCGCACATTTTTCCGAAGCTGGCGAAAGTGCCCAGGTGATTGGAGAAATCAAAACCGCCACCACTTCGGGTGAACGTGTTTGTTATCTCAATATGTCCTTCTGATTTTCAAGCCATGCCCTCCAAACCCCTGCGACTGGCTGTTTTACTTTCGGGTACAGGCTCCAACCTTCAGGCAATTATTCACAGCATTGAAAATGGCCAGCTCAATGCACACATCATTGCCGTAGGCAGTGACAAGGCAAATGCAGGCGGGCTTGAAATTGCCCACCAACATCACATTCATACCTTTCACTTCGCACCTGCAAACTTTAATTCACGCGCAGAGTTTGACAGCCATTTAAGCAAACATCTTCGCACATTTGATATAGACCTTGTTGTGCTTGCAGGCTATATGCGCATTCTCAGCGAAAACTTTGTAGATGATTTTCAAGGCAAGCTGATTAACATTCATCCGTCTTTGCTACCAAAATTTAAAGGGCTGGATACACATCGTCGTGCGCTTGAAGCGGGTGAACAATTTCATGGGTGCAGTGTGCATTTTGTGACCAAAGAGCTGGATGGCGGCCCCATCATTGCACAGGCAAGCTGCGCCATTGAACCCTGTGATACGGAACACAGTCTGAAAAAAAAAGTACAGGTTCTGGAGCATCAACTCTTTCCTGAAGTTATCCAGTGGATTGCACAAGGCAAGGTAAAATTTCAGAATGGTGAGTTGCTGACAGATGTGGAGAAAGCGCATGTTAAACAATAAAACAATCCTTGCTTTGATGAGTGTGATTGGTTTCAGTGCTATCGCTTTTGCAAATACAAATGAAACAAAACCAGCTCGCATAATTCATCTGCCTCAAGCCTATCAGGCGGAATATCAAATCAAATCGAGCAAATACAAAGTCAGTGCAAAAGCCAATCGCGTTTTCAGTGTTGATAAACTCAATGCCAGCATCTCTCAAAAAGCATCGGTGATGCTCGCCAGCATAGAACAACAATCCGTGTTCAGTTTTGAAAACAACTCATGTTTGGTCAAATCACACCACTACGATTACAAACATACGGTACTTGGCAAGAGAAAAAGATACAGCCTGAATTTTGATTACAACAAACAAGCCTTTTATGAAGTGAAAGATGAACAATCAAACAGCTTTCCCATTGAGGAAGTATTCTATGATGAACTGAGTTATCAGGAAGCTTTACGTTGCGAATTGAAAAATGCCGAAAAATTAAACATAGGCGATAATTTTTCCTACAGCGTCAGAACCAAAGGTAGAAGCAAACCTTATCAATTTGAAGTAGTAGCTTTTGAAAAACTCAAAACCAGACTTGGGGAAATTCAAAGCGTTAAACTCGAACGCATTCGTTCCTCGCAAAAAGAACAAGAGCAAAGCCATATCTGGTTTTCACAAGCACATGATTTTCTGCTGGTGAAATTTACCCAGCACGATAAAGATGACAGCTATAGCCTGGACATTCTCAAACTCAACCCCTGATTATGCAAAAAGACCAGATTTACACACGCAGTCTTGAGGAAATCGCGCCTTTTCGTTTCGATGAAACTGTTGCAGCGGTGTTTCCTGACATGCTTAAACGCTCGGTGCCAGGTTATGCGCTGATTCAGGAAATGATTGGCATAGTCAGCAAGCGCTATGCTCAACAGAACACCCGTATTTATGATCTTGGCTGTTCACTCGGTGCAAGTTGTATCAGCATGTTGCCACACATTCAGGGAAAACAAATCACGCTCATTGGCATCGACAACTCCACAGCCATGATAGAGCAAGCAGAAATCCATCTCGCACAATTCATCAAAGATAATCAACTGGAACAAAATTATCAGTTGCGTTGCGAAGATGTTGAAACACAGGTTTATGAAAATGCTTCCATCATCAATCTGAATTTCACCCTGCAATTTATTCAACCCGCATCCAGACAAACCCTGATTAACAACATCTTCAAAGGTTTGCATTCTGGCGGCATTCTCATTCTTTCCGAGAAAATTTCTTTCGATAATCAAAAGGATATTTTATTGTCCGAGCTACACCACGATTTCAAACGAGCCAATGGTTACAGCGAACTTGAAATCAGCCAGAAGCGTTCTGCACTGGAAAATGTTTTGATTAGAGACAGCGAAGCGGAACATCTGCAACGATTAAAACTGGCAGGTTTTTCACAAGCAAGTTTATGGTTCCAATGCTTTAACTTCTGCTCATTCATTGCCATAAAGTCATGAACTATTTTGAAGATTGCCTCACCGCACTTGCTCAAGAAAAAACTTTTGATTCATGGTTGGTGCATCTGGAATCCACTCTGCAAAAAAATATTGGCTTGCTCAATCATGGCCATCTCGCCGAATGGCAAGCGGTTGTGAACGCCCTGCCTGATATTCAAAATGAATTGAGCTATTCACTGGCAGACATCATTCGCATTGGCAGCACTACAGATATTTCACACCAAACCCGTCAAACACTTGAACAACAACTGATGGGTTTGTGCCCGTGGCGAAAAGGCCCTTACGAAATTTTTGGTGTGCATATCGATACCGAATGGCGCTCTGACTGGAAGTGGCAACGCTTGCAACATGCGATTCAACCCTTGCAAGGGCACCGTGTTCTGGATGTCGGTTGTGGCAGTGGTTATCACCTTTGGCGCATGCGTGAAGCGGGGGCGAAGTTTGTACTGGGCATTGATCCTTCCTTGTTATTCTGGCAACAGTTTCTGTGCATTAAAAAATATTTACAAAAAGAACCTGTTCACTTTCTGCCATTGCGCAGTGAAGATTTGCCTGAACAACTTTCAGCCTTTGACACCGTGTTCTCAATGGGTGTGCTGTATCATCGCCGCTCTCCTCTTGATCATTTAATTGAACTTCGTAATGTCCTCAAACCTGAAGGACAACTGGTACTGGAAACACTCATCATCAATCAAGCCAATCACAATGTTCTGTTTCCCAAAGACCGTTACGCACAAATGCGCAATGTATTTTTTCTGCCGAGCATCGACTTGTTAAAACAATGGCTGGAACGTTTGGGCTTTATCAATATTGAAGTGCTCGACATCAATCAGACCAGCATCGAAGAACAACGTGTTACGCCCTGGGTAAAAGCACAATCACTGAAAGATTTTCTCGACCCGCAAGATAGCTCACTCACCATTGAAGGCTACCCTGCTCCCTTGCGTGCCACACTTCGCGCCAATAAGGACGCACGCTTTCAATAGCAACCGTGCACATGAACCAGCAAGACGGGCAGCCTTATTACATCGTTCCGAAATGTGACAAGGAAGTGGAAATTCTGTATCAGGATGATGCCCTGCTGGTTGTAAACAAGCCTGAATTTCTGCTCACCGTGCCAGGACGCGCACCCGAAAACAAAGACTGCGTGATTACACGCCTGCAAGAAAAATTTCCCGAAGCGGTGATTGTTCATCGCCTGGATCTGGATACCTCAGGGCTGTTAATTGTCCCCATCAAACGCAGCGCCATGAGCCACATTGCCCGACAATTTCAGGAGCGCAAAATTAAAAAGCGTTACGAGGCTCTGGTGTGGGGAAAAGTTCAGGAAACTTGCGGCAGTATTGATTTACCACTCAAGGCCGACTGGGAAAACCGACCCCTGCAAATCGTTCACTTTGAAAATGGCAAAGCAGCACTCACGCATTATCATAATCTTGGCTTTGATGAACCCACACAGGCAACACGCCTTGCCTTGTTTCCTGTGACGGGACGCTCGCATCAACTGCGCATTCATTGCAGACAAATTGGCCACCCCATTCTGGGCTGCGACATGTATGCCCATGAACACGCTTTGGCAGCTTCAAAACGCCTGCTATTACACGCATGTGAAATCAGCTTTGAACATCCTGAAAATGGCACACTAATGACCATAAAAAATGAAGCACCGTTTTAAAGCGGGCATACTTTTCACTATCAGATTCTTGTATCATCGGTTTCCCAAAATCCATTCAGAAATCCATTATTTGTTCCAATATGTTCAAGAAAATCACGCAATCCCTCATCGAGCCAAACGCTGAAAAAATAAATGATCTCAAAACCCTGCTCGAAATGTATGTTCAGGCAAATCATGAAGCTCAACTGAAGCTGAGTGAAAAAATTACAGACATTTTAAATAGTCAGGAAGAAAAGCAAAAAACACAAACGCTGGAACTGATTAAGTTATTGGACGAGCAAAAACAATCAGACCTGCTGTTTATCATGGCAAGACTTTGTAACGAAACATCTCTGCTGAATACATTGCTAGCCTTGCTTTCAGAGCAGCAAAAACTGGAATTGCTGTTTCTCAATAAAAATGAAGCCTGCAAACAGCAATTACTGGAACAATACACCAGCATTGACGAGCTTAAACACATAGAAAAACAAAGCCTGAATAAAGATAAAAAAACCACTCAGCTGATTAAGGAAAAAATAGAACAATTACATAACAAACAAAAACACAATGAACAACTGATTGCACAAGCCGAACAACTTGTGGTGGCTTTTGAGCATCTCGCCAATTCCAGTTATGCACCACTGTATGAAAGCAAGTTGCAGCATTTGCATGAAGCCTGGCAGCAATTAAACACACTGACGGATGCTGGAGAAGAAAATTACCATCAAAAATTCCAGCAATGGCTTTCAGAATCACAAGCAGTACAAAATATTGAGCGCTATAACGCAATCGCCAAAACCAAAGTTGAGCAACATCAACAACAGGAACAGCATGCTGCGTTAAAAATCCAAAACCAGAATTTCCTTGATAAATCCATACAACATCTTGAAGCTTTTCTTGAAAATTCACCACTTGAGGTAGAAGCACTTAAAGCGCTGATTGCCTCGGTTGAAAATAAATTACAGGCACCTGCTGAATTTTCATTTGATTATGAACGCTTCCAGAGCCTGAAAGCGGTTTTTGATATAGAACTCAATTTGCACAATACAGACAGGCTTGCTGCCTTCGACGTGCAAATAAATCAAATTGAAGAACTGTTTAACAGCAACCATAAACGCCAAAAAGCAGATTCCGCCACACTCGATAATATACGCACGCAATTAAACAGCGTTCAGAATGAACGTGAACAATTCCCTCGTTTAAAGAATTTTAAATCCGCGCTTCATAAACAACTCGATGAGCAAATACAAAAGCTTAAACATTTTGAAAAACTTTGCTTGGACATGCAGGAAGAATTCAAAGCCAAATTCGACAAGAAAACCGGCTATATCAAAAGTGAAGTGGAAAACAAGGCACTGGCCACCGTTGGCAGGTTAATCAAGGAAGCCGAAGAATTGCTTCCCTTTTGCCCTGACGAGCAAAAAGCAGTCCTGCAAAAACGTCTGGAGAATTACAAGGAAGACAAAAAGAAACTCGACGACTGGTACACCTTTGCCACGCTGCCAAAACGACAGGAATTATGCGAGGCGATGGAAGCACTTGGCCGCGAAGCGCCCAGAACCAAAATCAAACTGTTAAAAGAAAAAATCAAACAGCTTCAAGATGACTGGAAACAGTTGGGTTTTGCCAAAGATGATGAAGGGAAAAAACTCTGGAAGCGTTTTCAGGATGCAGGCGATCAAGCCTATCTGCCTGTTAAACAGCTGATTGATAAAAAAGAAGCAGAGAAACAGCATAATCTTGAAATCAGACAATCGACGCTCGAACAGCTCACTCAGGTTTTTGAAGCCAGCTTTGGCAGCGCCGAGCGAACATCCGAACACAAAAAAGAGATTGACTGGAATAGCTGTGAAAAAGCACTCAGAAGATTGAAACATCAGTGGGAGCAAGCCTTTCTTCTGCCCACATCTGCTCAAAAATTGAATGATGATTTCAATGAGCTGGTTGAAAAATTTGAACGAAAACTCAAACCGCAACGTGCAATCAATCTCGGTGCCAAAAATAAACTCATAGAACAGGCAAAAAAAATTACCGAACTCGAAGATAACCGTAGTGCTATTGAGCAAATCAAAAATCTGCAACAGGAATGGAAGCACATTGGTTTCTGTGAAGAAGATGATGCGCTTTGGAAAAGCTTCAAATCACACTGTGACAGCGTATTTAATCAGCGCGACCATCTGCAAGATCAACTCAAAGGCAAGGAAAAAGCTGACATCGAACAGGCACTCGCTATTTGCACAGCTCTGGAAACCATCAACAAGGAATCTGCGCAGGCATTTGAACAGGAATATAATCGTTTGTGTGCAGAATTTAATGAACTGAAAAATATTCCGCGCAAACGCACGGATATTCAAAAGCAATTCGATAAAGCTAGAAAACATGCTCAAACACAGCTGAAAAATTTCAGGCAAAAAACAGAAAGCCAACGCTTTCTCAAACTGCTTGAACTCTCCAAATCGCTGGCTGAAACAGAAAAAGCATTATTGGCAAATAACAACTTTGAAACATTTCAAAACCAGATTGAAAGAAAAATACAGGAAAATAATCCAGGTGATGCTTTAAGCAAGCAAATCATTCAGGCACAACAGAAAATTGCACAAGCTTCAAATGCACAGGTTTTCATACAGGAACGTAACGACGCGATTAGACGGCTGTGTGTGGAACTGGAAATTGAACTGGATGTCGCCTCTCCTGCTCAGGATCAAGGCATACGCATGGAAATTCAGGTGCAAAGACTGAATAAAAAATTTAATACCGCGAAACAGGAGCACAGTGTGCAACAACGCATTGAACAGTGTTTTATCGAAGGTGGCTTGTTCAGCATACTCGATGGCGAACTCGCTGCACGTCTTGTCAATTTACAGGAAAAACTATAAATGAAACTCGCACCCCGGCATTACAAAGTGCTTTTTTTTATTGTCGCTTTGGCCTGTTTTGTACTCTCACAAATCAGTGGCTACCTTGTTCACAATGCACTTGAAATTGGTGAAAGCATGGAGCTCACTTCCTTTCTTTATCTCACGCATGTCAGAAATCATGGTGGAATTTTCGGAAGCTTTCAGGGACATGGCTGGATATTTGCCGCTGTGAGTATCGCGATTCTTGCTGCACTGTGTGTGTATTTATTTCGCAGCAAACATATTCGCAATTATGAATTCATTTGTTTTGGAATTATTGTCGGTGCAGGAAGCAGCAATATCGCTGACCGTTTGATTTATGGCAGTGTCATTGATTACTTCAACGTACAGGGCATTCCGTATTGGCATTATATTTTCAACACAGCCGACGTGTTGATTCACGTCGGCGTATGGCCAATGATTGCATTATCGTTTTGGGAAATCAGACGAAAAGATACTTCGACTAATAAATAACGCTGCGCTGGGTTTGTGAAACAGTTTCGGTCAAACCACCATCCAGAGGCTGACGGCTGAAATAGTTATTTACCCAATCCTTCACATAGCTGGCAGGAAATTCCCAGGAACCATCCAGATCAAGCGTCATAATCGGACGTTCACTTCTATCCACATCATAGTTTGGCGTGTAAAAAGCTTTTAGTTCTCTGCGGGTAATAATGGTATGCGCAGCAGCCGATGAACTGAATTTGCTCTTCAACTGTTCATATTGCGTTTCAATGGTATTCACCAGATACATATGTTGCTTGCTTTTTAACGAAGACACTTCAATCTCGGCCTTGGTGTAAATACAGGTTTCCTGACAACGATTCTTTTCAAATTGTGCCAGCGCATATTCCCCTGCAAATAATTTATAGCGCTTGCGCATGCACATTGCATCTTTGCCTTTGGTGCATTCTTCTTCAATCACCGCTTTGGTTTTTAAATCAAGAATCGGGTTATCCAATCTCGACAATGCTTCATTCAACTCGAACTGCTCATTTCTTGGATTAAATAACAAAAATGCCTGCTTGTTGGCGGTACGCTTGGGGCTGACTCTGACAACCAGGTCAGGATAACCATCAAAATTCCAATCCATGATTTTCAAATACAAATCATCTGCACCCTGAATACCGCCACGCCTACGTCCTTGAATCGCAACTTCTTCCAGCTTGGGTTTTAAACCTGGCTTGATTCTGATGAGCAACAGTTTTGTAAACCGTTTCCTTTCATCAAAACCGGCCAGCACAACAAATTTTGTGTTATTCAAACTACGCACAGAATAGGACACCTGACGATAGGCAATCTTGCTGTCCAGCTCCCTGAAAACACCATCAGCAAAACTCAAAGTCGGGCTTGTCATTACACCGTCTGCATCTGCGCCAAAATCGGGATAATCCAGAAAATCAAAATTCAGCGTGTTCATTTGATCATCAACGATATGGCTGATATTCACATTGGTGCTCAAGCTTGATGCAGCATGCGCATAGGAAAGTGCGAGCCAGGGATTGTCTTCCTTGTTTTCAATATCGCGTAACAACTGAAAGGTTTCGATTTTCAAATCTCTGGCAGGATAAAATGAGGAAACCAGTGCCTCCGCCTGTTTTCTCGCTTGCGCATTTTTGCCTGTATAGAAAAACACCTTGGCCAGATAGAGCATGGCTGGATAATTGGAACGATCCAGTTCCAGCGATTGTTCAAAAAAAGACTGGGAGTATTCATACATTTTCGCTTCAAAAGCGACCTTGCCTTGTAAATAGTAACCTTCACTGGTGGTCGGTTCATCTGCCCACACAGGTGTTACCAGAGACACCATGAATACACTGCATATCACACGCAAATGGCTATTGAATCGGCTTAAAATCCCCATGAAATACAGCTCCTGTATCTGCTCTGTGTTCTTATTATTTATGTTTAATGTTTTTATTCTTGTTTATGCAAGGCTTGCAACGGCAATCATTATAACCAAATCTCTACGCTAAGCGAGACGGGCTTCGGCAATAAATTACCCGTCACAAATTGACCTTTAGGTTTACGTAAACTAAAGTGACGCAGCGCTCAAAGCTGCTGCAAGCTATTGAAAAACAAAAATAAAATCCAAGAGAATCTTTATGTCTCATACCATTCCCTCCTACACCAGACTGCAATTTCCCTTGAGTGATGAAATAAAAATGCTGCGTGAAACTGCTTTTCAGTTTGCACAGCATGAGATTGCCCCGCTTGCCGATAAAATCGACAGGGACAACGCTTTTCCTTTACCTCTGTGGCAGAAAATGGGTGAACTGGGTGTACTCGGCATCACTGTCGATGAATGCTATGGCGGCGTGAATATGGGCTATCTGGCACACACTATCGTGATGGAAGAAATCAGCCGTGCATCAGCTTCCATCGGCTTGAGCTACGGCGCGCATTCAAATCTGTGTGTCAATCAAATCAGCCTCAATGGCAATGAAATGCAAAAGTCACGCTATCTGCCCAAACTGGTAAGCGGGGAACACATCGGCGCACTGGCCATGAGTGAAGCCAATGCGGGGTCTGACGTGGTGAGCATGAAACTCCATGCCAGAAAACAAGGAGATTATTATTTGCTCAATGGCACCAAAATGTGGATTACCAATGGGCCTGACGCGCATACCTATGTCATCTACGCCAAAACCGACCCGCAAGCGGGTTCAAAAGGCATAACAGCGTTTATCGTTGAACGGGATTTTGAAGGCTTCTCGCGTTCACCCAAACTCGACAAGCTCGGCATGCGCGGCTCCAATACCTGCGAGCTGGTATTTCAGGATTGCCCTGTACCTGCCGAAAACATTCTGGGTCAGGAAGGCGAAGGTGTGAAAGTGTTAATGAGCGGACTCGATTATGAGCGTGTGGTGCTCTCGGGCGGTCCAATGGGTGTCATGCAAGCCTGCCTCGATACCGTGCTGCCCTACTTACATGAGCGCAAACAATTCGGCCAAAGCATTGGCGAGTTCCAGCTTATGCAAGGCAAACTGGCCGATATGTACACGATAGCCAACGCATCACGTGCGTATTTATATGCGGTTGCCTCTGCCTGTGATCGGGGAGAAACCACGCGCAAGGATTCTGCCGGTGTGATTTTGTACCTCGCTGAAAATGCAACCAAACTTGCACTGGAAGCGATTCAGACCCTTGGGGGTAATGGTTATATCAATGATTTCCCTACCGGCCGTTTTCTACGCGATGCCAAACTTTATGAAATTGGTGCAGGTACTTCTGAAATCCGCCGTATGTTAATTGGACGCGAATTATTTAATGAAACCTGCTGAAACCAATGTGAGCAAGCCATGAGTGTGATTCAGTCCCAAATCTCAAAAAACAGCGAAACTTTTCAGGCACGTTTCAAACACACGCTTGCCCTGGTGGAAGACCTTAAAAGCAAAGTTCAAAAAATTCAGCAAGGCGGGAGCGAATCTGCCAAAGCCAAACACAAAAAACGCCATAAGTTGCTGGTGCGCGAGCGCATTCGCCATCTGCTCGACGAAGGCTCACCTTTTCTGGAACTCAGCCCAATGGCTGCCTACCAACTGTATAACAATGAAGTGCCAGCGGCGGGTATTGTCTGCGGCATTGGAAAAGTGAATCAACAGCTGTGCATGATTGTCGCCAACGATGCCTGTGTCAAAGGTGGAACCTATTTCCCACTCACTGTTAAAAAGCATTTACGCGCACAGACCATTGCAGAGGAAAACAAACTGCCTTGTATTTATCTGGTCGATTCCGGTGGCGGGCATCTCCCTTCGCAGGATGAAATTTTTGCCGACCAACATCACTTTGGCCGAATTTTTTTTAATGAAGCGCGCATGTCGGCACAGGGCATTACACAGATTGCTGTGGTGATGGGCTCTTGTACCGCAGGCGGTGCCTACATTCCTGCCATGGCAGATGAATCGATTATTGTTGAAGGTACAGGCACCATTTTTCTGGGTGGCCCACCACTGGTAAAAGCGGCGACTGGCGAACAAGTCAGTGCAGAGGAATTAGGCGGAGCCAGAGTACACAGCGAGGTATCTGGTGTATGTGATTATAAGGCACAAGATGATGTCGAAGCGCTCATGCTTGCACGCGCCTGTGTCAAAAACAGTTACAACGAAACCTTGTTTCCTTCTGCTGTTGCGAAGCCTTTTCAAGAACCGCTATACGACATTGAAGAACTCTACGGCATCATTCCTGAACAACTCACCCAGAGTTTTCCTGCAAAAGAAGTGATTGCACGCATTGTCGATGGTTCTGAATTCCATGAATTCAAGGCAGCTTATGGTGCAACACTGGTGTGTGGTTTTACGCAAATTCACGGCTATCCTGTCGGCATACTCGCTAACGATGGCATCTTGTTTTCTGAATCTGCACTCAAAGGTGCGCATTTTATTCAACTATGTAACAAGCGAAATATCCCTCTGGTTTTTTTACAAAACATCAGCGGTTTCATGGTGGGTAAAAAATATGAAAATGAAGGCATTGCAAAACATGGCGCCAAACTGGTGAATGCGGTTGCCTGCGCAAAGGTTCCACGTATTACCGTGTTAGTCGGGGGAAGCTTTGGTGCAGGAAATTACGGCATGTGTGGTCGTGGTTATGATCCACGTTTTTTGTTTAGCTGGCCCAATTCAAGAGTTTCAATCATGGGCGGGCAACAGGCAGCTAATGTACTTGCGCAAGTCAAAAAAGAAGGCATGACACTTAACCATGAAATCTGGTCTGAACAGGAAGAACTCCAATTCAAAAAAAATATCACCGACCAGTTTGAAACCCAAAGTCACCCCTACTACGCCAGCGCAAGACTTTGGGACGATGGCATTATCGACCCGAAAGATACACGCAAGGTACTCGCTTTAACGCTGGCAGTATGCTCAAAGAATTCAAATGATATAAAAAATGAACATCGCGATGAATTTGCTGTATTTCGCATGTAACCAGAGTGCCTATGACCATTAAAAAAATACTCATCGCCAATCGTGGAGAAATCGCACGCAGAATCATACGCACTGCGCACACGCTGGACATTCAATGCGTGGCTATTTATTCCAATGCAGACAAGCACGGCTTACATGTGAGTGATGCAGATTTTTCACATGCGCTCAATTCAGATGTCCCTTCAGAAAGTTATTTGAATATCCCGCTCATCATTGCCATCGCACAGCAACATGCTTGTCAGGCGATACACCCGGGTTATGGTTTTCTCGCTGAAAATGCACACTTTGCACGTGCCTGTGAGCAAGCGGGCTTGATTTTTATTGGCCCTGCTGCGGATACAATCGAATTGATGGGTGACAAAGCCGCTGCAAAAGCTTTTTGCAAACAGCATCATATTCCTGTGATTCCAGGTGAAGAGAATCTCGAACAAAATTTTGAAACATTTAAAGTAGCGGCTGAAAAAACAGGCTACCCCTTGCTCGTCAAAGCCAGTGCGGGTGGTGGCGGAAAAGGCATGAAACTGGTTCAAAGCCCTGAAACACTGGAAGAAGCTTTTTACAGCGCCAAACGTGAAGCACTCAAAGCCTTTAATGACGACACACTTTTAATTGAGCGTTACTTTGAACAGGCACGCCATGTCGAAGTACAGATACTGGCAGACAGTCATGGAAATGTTATCCATTTATTTGATCGCGATTGCTCGCTGCAAAGACGACATCAAAAAATTATCGAGGAAGCACCCGCCTTTGGTTTAAAAGCGCAAACACGGCAAGCCATGTATGACTGTGCACTGCGCCTTTGCCAACTCATTCGCTATCGCAGTGCAGCAACACTCGAATTTCTGGTCGATGAAAATGAACAATTTTATCTCATGGAAATGAACACGCGCTTGCAGGTAGAACATGCTGTGAGCGAGCAAATTACTGGCATTGATATTGTTGAACAACAAATCCTGATTGCAGAAGGCAAGCCACTCAAGTTAAAGCAAGGCGACATACAGGCGCAGGGTCATGCCATTGAAGCGCGTCTTTATGCAGAGCAATGTCACAACAACTTTTTACCTGCCAGTGGTTTGTTGAAAACTTTTTTATTCCCCAAACAAACTTCTGCACTACGCATTGATCATGCGCTGAAAAGCAACATGGAAATCACCAGCCTTTATGATCCCATGATTGCCAAGGTTAGCTGTTGGTCAGAAACGCGTGAGCAAGCAATTCAGGCGCTCGATAAGGCACTCGCACACTGCTGCCTGCTGGGCATAGACAATAATCGCGATTTCTTACGCAAAACCCTGCAACACAAAGCTTTCATCGAAGAGAAAGTTTCAACCCGATTGATTGAACAAAACCAGACTGAACTTTGTGGAATCAATGCTGCCACTGAATCAGATTTCTGTTTGGCAAAAAACCTGTTCCTGCTCGCACAAAAAACGCTGGAACACCACAAGGCGCACGCTAACAATCAGGCACACTCTCCTTGGTACAGCGCAGATTACTGGCGTATTTTTTCAAACCATGAACATCATTTCCTGATTAAACAGGCCAACCAGATACAAGAAACGCAATTACTGCCTGTATTTGATATTGACCAATTTGAAGTACTCGAAATCCATAACAACAGCATCGTTGCAAAATTTTCTCATCATCACACAGCAGGTTTGTTGCATTATCACGCGCTGAAAAATCAAAACGCCATTGCACAATTATTGCTTGCCTTCACTGAACAGCATGCGCTCTACACTTTCTGCAATACAGAAACTGGCAAGGTGCTTGGCAAACAAAGTAGTAATCTGGATTATCTTGCACCTCTAAACGGCAAGGTGGTTTCGGTACATGTAAAACAGGGGGATGCTGTCGAAGCTCATCAGGCACTTGCAGTGCTGGAAGCCATGAAAATGGAACACATCATCAAGGCACGAGACAACGGTATTATTGAACAAGTAACGATTGCCGATGGTGATCAGGTGACTGCTGATCAATTACTGTTTCGTCTGGCAACAGTAGACAAGCATGACTAGACAGGCGCTTTGGACACCCTCCCCCACACAGCGTGAACAATCACGACTGGCTGACTTTATTCACTACATCAATCAAAACTTTAAGCAATCATTTTCTGTAGAAAACTACGCAAGCCTGCACCAGTGGAGTGTTGAACATCGTGAGCAATTCTGGAGCGCCTGCTTTTCCTATTTCAGCATCATTCACAGTCAGCATGGAAAAAACATTTTGCATGCAGGGGAAAATTTTTGGCAAGACCAATGGTTTCCCGATACCCAACTCAACTTTGCTGAAAACCTGCTCTATCTTGGTTTAAAAGATGAACAACAAACTGCACTGAGTGAATGGAATGAACAAGGCCATATCAAAAATCTGAGCTATAAAACACTCATTCAACAAAGCCAAAGCCTCGCAGAAGTATTCAAACAACAAGGCGTTAAAAAAAATGATCGCGTAGCGGCTTGCCTGCCTAATGCCAGTGAAGCAGTGATTGCCATGTTAGCCTGCGCAAGTATCGGTGCAATCTGGTCAAGTTGCTCACCGGATTTCGGTACACAAGGCATGCTTGATCGCTTTTCACAAATTACACCGAAAATTCTGGTGAGCTGCCTGACTTATCAATACAACGGAAAAATCATAGATGTCAGCGAAAAAATCGGTGAGCTGTGCGCACAATTACCTTCACTGCGACTGGTGATTACCGTTGATGATAAATTTTCAGTTAAAAAAAATGCACCCAACTTTCAATCCAAAATAACACAGCTAACTTTTTCAGACTGCATAAAACAAACAGTAAAACATTTCAGCTATGAACAAGTTGAGTTCAATCACCCGCTCTACATTATGTTTTCTTCTGGAACTACGGGGGTACCCAAGTGTATTGTGCATGGTACGGGTGGCACACTGATTCAGCATCTTAAGGAACATCAATTACACTGTAATTTAAAACAGAATGACAATTTGTTCTTTTTTACCACCTGCGGCTGGATGATGTGGAACTGGCTGGTCAGTGGCCTTGCCAGCAAAGCCAAACTGGTTTTGTTTGATGGCTCGCCTTTCTATCCTGAAAAAGATTTTCTGTTTGAAATTGCGCAACAGGAACAACTCACACACATGGGCGTTGGTGCAAAATATATTGCCTCTCTCGCCAAGGAAAACATTTCTCCAAAAATAAGTAAAAATCTATCCTCAATGAGAGTTTTGTTATCAACGGGTTCTCCTCTGTCGAGCGAGGGTTTTGAATACGTTTATGAGCACATTAAAAGCGATGTCAATCTTGCATCGATTTCAGGCGGAACCGATATTATTTCCTGCTTTGCCCTGGGCAATCCTGCACTTCCAGTCTATGCGGGAGAAATTCAGTGCAAGGGCTTGGGCATGGATGTTGATGTATTTGATGAACAAGGCCACGCCATCACAGAGCAAAAAGGTGAACTGGTGTGCAAACACAGTTTTCCTTCCATGCCCATTGGTTTCTGGAATGATGCGCATAATGAAAAATTTCATTCGGCTTATTTTTCAGTATTCGACAATATCTGGGCGCATGGTGATTATGCAGAAATAACCGCGCACAAGGGCATCATTATTCATGGTCGCTCTGATGCAGTGCTCAATCCTGGCGGTGTGCGCATCGGCACTGCTGAAATCTATCGTCAGGTTGAGAAAGTTGAAGAAGTGCTGGAGAGCATTGTGGTTGCTCAACAATGGCAAGACGATGTAAGAATTCTGCTGTTTGTGGTGCTACGCAATGGTAAACAACTCAATGCCGAGCTTGTCGAAAAAATCAAACAAACTATTCGTAACAATGCCACGCCGCGTCATGTACCTGCTTTAATCTTGCAAGCACCCGATATACCCAGAACCAAGAGCGGAAAAATTGTTGAACTCGCAGTACGCAACGCCATTCATGGTGAAGCGATTAAAAATACCGAAGCGCTCGCCAATCCCGAAGCTTTGGAATTCTTCAAAACCATCAACCTTGATTAAAAAAATGAAAAACAATCATCTGATTACATGCTTCATTTGCATCCTTTTCGTACAAGATATATTTGCACACGAAACACTGGATACAACAAAACCCTTCGATCTGGAATACAAGGTTTCTCTGAATGGAATTCCTGTCGGTTTGAAGGCGGAAATAAAACTCAGGAAGCTTGAAAATCAATATTTGTTTGAGCTTCATTCTGAAAACTGGGTAATCAACTATCACGAAAAATCCGCGTTTGTCTGGAATCCGCTTGAACCCTGTTTACTGCAAACTGAAAGTTACCAGTTTACCTTTGAGGGTTTTGGCCATACAGAAGCCTTCGATATTCATATCGACAGGGAAAGCCAAACTGCTTTTAGCAATACCCGAAAAGGAAAATTCAACTATCCTGTTAAACCGAATGTTAGTGATGCACTTGCCTATCTGTTCAAGCTGCAATGCGATTTGAAACAGGGAAATCTCAACCCACAGTATGAAATAGCCTATGCAACCGGTATTGAACACTACGT
The DNA here is from genome assembly GCA_964557005.1 of uncultured Pseudomonadales bacterium. GTDB lineage: Bacteria > Pseudomonadota > Gammaproteobacteria > Pseudomonadales > JBECKS01 > JBECKS01. Next base: position 454,512 of record CAZKYI010000001.1, on the reverse strand, counting down.
GTTCAGATTTTCTCACAAGGAAACGCTCAGGACTCCACTGGGCAAGGTTGAAACGCTGGTGCTTGAACGTGTATACGAATCAGATAAACACGAAACCATTTACTGGATTGCACCGGAATTAAATTACCTGATGGTGAGAATGAAACACAAGGAAGGCAAGCTGGTCACAGCCAATCTCAAAATCAAATCTATTGACTTTGATATAAAAGAAGGGGCTGTACCAGATTAGCATAGCTAATTGTCGTAGGTATTTTTGGAAGACCACCCCGTCCTTGCGGGCACCCCTCCAAAGGAGGGGAATAATGACCAAATCTAACAATTTTGTAGAAATGAAATCGCTGCCACTTTTAATTAAACCTTCCCACTCGCAATTCTAGCCTTCCAGATAACCGGCCCGGTCTCGTGAACCGACTCACCTGTAGAGTCGACCGCTACAGTGACTGGCATATCTTCCACTTCAAATTCGTGAATTGCTTCCATACCCAATTCTTCAAACGCAATAATGCGTGATTTACGAATCGCTTTTGAAACCAGAAAGGCAGCACCACCTACTGCCATCAAATAAACCGCCTTGTGTTTTTTAATCGCCTCAATCCCTGTTGGGCCACGCTCTGCCTTGCCAATCATGCCCAACAAGCCTGTTTTATCGAGCATCATTTCAGTGAACTTGTCCATGCGGGTTGCCGTTGTCGGGCCTGCTGGCCCCACCACTTCACCCGCTATCGGGTCTACCGGCCCCACGTAGTAGATAAAGCGATTTTTGAAATCCACCCCTGCGGGCAAGCTTTCGCCTTTGGCAAACAAGTCAGCAATTTTTTTATGCGCAGCATCGCGCCCTGTGAGCATCTTGCCTGAAAGCAACAAGGTATCGCCCGGCTTCCATGAAGCCACTTCTGCGGGTGTGATGGTATCGAGATTCACGCGTCTGGTGTTGGGGTTGGCTTCACGAGTAATTTCCGGCCAATCCGCAAGACTGGGTGGTGTCAAATTCGCCACTCCGCTGCCATCAAGCACAAAATGCACATGGCGCGTTGCCGCACAGTTGGGAATCATCGCGACAGGCAAGGAAGCCGCATGAGTTGGGTAATCCCTGATTTTGACATCGAGCACCGTGGTTAAACCGCCCAAACCCTGAGCACCAATACCGAGTGCATTCACCTTGTCATAAATCTCAAGACGCAATTCTTCAAGACGATTACTCGCACCTTTGGCAATGAGTTCCTGAATATCAATGTGCTCCATCAGCGCTTCTTTCGCCAGTACACAGGCTTTTTCAGCGGTACCACCAATGCCGATACCCAGCACACCGGGGGGGCACCAGCCCGCACCCATCGTCGGCACCGTTTTCACCACCCAATCGACAATGCTGTCACTCGGATTCAGCATCGCCAGCTTGCTCTTGTTTTCAGAACCACCGCCTTTGGCAGCGACGATAATATCCACCGTATCACCCGCGACAATTTCGGTATGAATCACGGCGGGCGTGTTGTCTTTGGTGTTCTTGCGCGCACCGGCAGGGTCGGCAAGAATGGAAGCACGCAGCACGTTGTCGGGCAGCAAATAGGCGCGTCGCACACCTTCGTTAATCATGTCATTCAAGCTGTGTTTCGCCTGCCACTGCACATTCATGCCCACCTTGATAAACACCGTCACAATGCCGGTATCCTGACAAATGGGGCGCTTTCCTTCAGCGCACATACGCGAGTTAATCAGAATCTGCGCCAAAGCATCTTTGGCAGAAGCAGATGCCTCTTTTTCATAAGCCGCATTAACGGCGTGAATAAAATCAACGGGGTGATAGTAGGAAATATATTGCAGTGCATCGGCAACGCTTTGAACAAGATCGTCTTCTTTAATTAGGGTCATGGAAATCTCACATCGGGCAGGTTTGTCAGTCACTGGAAGGCAGTGCATTTTACTTCAGACCCTTGTGGATTAGAACGATTTGATTAGAATGCGCACCACTCATAGGGATGTGATTTGAATTCGTGAAATCCATTAGAGGTAAACATGTCGCAATTGACTATTTATCACAACCCGCAGTGTTCCAAATCCCGTCAAACCCTCGAAATTCTTGAAGACCGAGGCTTGAAACCGCAAGTCAAACTCTATCTCGAAAATGTACCCGAAGCCGATGAACTGAAAAGCATTCTCGCGATGCTCAAGCTCCAGCCACGTGAATTGATGCGTACCAATGAAGATGATTATCGAGTGAATCATCTGGACGATGAAAACCTCACCAACGAACAACTGATTAACGCGATGATTCGTTATCCCAAATTGATCGAGCGCCCGATTGTGATTGCCAACGGCAAGGCTGCACTTGGTCGTCCACCCGAAAACGTATTGCAAATTCTTGAGGGTTAACGCGATTGCAAATGAATGCAGCGCTGGTCTATCAACAAAAACTGAAACGCTGGCGCAGTATTTTTCTTGGCAGTTTTGCTGCTTACCTGTGTAACAATTTTTATTTGTATTTTGGTGTTGCACACACACTCAGCCTTGTTTCCATTCTCGCTTTACTTGCCTTAAAAGTGCTTCCACTTCTGGCATTTTTTCCCTGGTTGCTGAAACCCAATTACAAGGCCGCTTTGGGTTTTTCCTGCCTACTGTGTTTTTATTTTGTGTTTACCGCGCTCGCTATTTTTCAGGAAGGCATACGTGGACAGCTTGCACTGATAGAAACGCTGATTTTCAGCGTGTTATTTTGGTCAGCATTTAAACTCGGAAAGCTACACTAACAGCTTATTACTTCGGTTTTTGCGCGGCTCTGGCAGTTGCAAGTACGCCAACGATTGCACCCTGTTCCCTGATTAGCGAAAAAGCCAATTCCACATACACAAAATCGCCTTGCGCATTCAAGGCTTTGGTCAACATCAATTTGCCAAAGTATCTGGTTTGCCCCGAAGCCAGCGCTTCACGAAAACCTTTATGATGTGCTGCGCGAAATTTTTCAGGAATAATGATTTCCAATGCAGAGTGAAGTACCTGCTGCCTCGAAAAACCAAACAGCGTTTCTGCTGCACGGTTCCAATACTGAATCACTTCATTGCAATCCACAAAAATCATCGCATCGGGTGATTGCTCCACTAATGCTTCAAAGTTCATCGAGCACCCACTGTGCGCGTGGAAAATGACAGGTGTAGCCATAAGGAATACGTTGAAGATAATCCTGATGCTCTGGCTCTGCTTCCCAGAAATCCCCCACTGCTTTTAATTCAGTAACCACTTTTGCAGGCCATTTCCCCGAAGCATTCACCGCTTCGATGGTTTGAATCGCACAATTTTTTTGTGCTTCGCTCACATAATAAATGGCAGAACGATAGGAAGCACCGACATCATTGCCTTGTCGGTTGGGGGTAGTTGGATCGTGAATCTGAAAGAAAAATTCGAGAATTTTTCGATACGACAGTACCGTGTTATCAAAAATAATTTCAATGCCTTCCGCATGATTGCCATGATGCCGATAGGTCGCGTTAACAACATCACCACCCGTATAACCCACACGTGTAGAAAGCACGCCTGTTAAATGGCGCATCAATTCCTGCATGCCCCAAAAACACCCTCCTGCCAACACTGCACGTTCGTGAGCCATATTCAAACCTCAAACATAGGCAGCCATGCTTCATAGCCTTGCGCTTGCATGTCCTGCACAGCAATAAATTTCAGCGATGCCGAATTGATGCAATAACGCATGCCACCGCGATCGCGTGGGCCATCGGGAAACACATGCCCCAAATGGCTATCACCAAATTTTGAACGCACTTCAACACGCCGCATGCCGTGGCTCACATCTTCCAGCTCGACAATGTAATCACTCGCCAAAGGTCGGGTAAAACTTGGCCAGCCACTGCCGGAATCATATTTATCGAAAGAAGCAAACAGTGGTTCACCTGAAACAACATCAACATAAATGCCCGCCTGTTTGTTATACAGATACTCACCTGTGCCTGGCGCTTCAGTACCGCATTGTTGCGTAACACGATATTGCTCAGGGCTGAGCGCATTGATGCTCTGGTTATTTTTTTGATAACTTTTCATAAGTGTTCCTCAATGCACCATTCTCACACCATCGAGATTGGCAAAACAGATTTCCTTGGCAAGCTTGATAAATTCTTTCACATACACATTCTGCGCACTTTCTTCACGCATGGCGAAATACAAATTGCTCCACACACCCAGTTTACCGAGCTTGCAGGTTTTGATGTAATCCTGATCGACATATTCTTTCAATGCCCAATTAGGCAAAGCGCACACACCCCGCCCACTCGCCACCAACTGTACAATCATCAGGGTTAATTCAGCGGTTCTAACCGCAGCAGGTTCGACACCTGCAGGGTCAAGAAAACGCGTAAATACATCAAGACGCTCCTGCTCAACGGGATAGGTAATTAAAGTTTCCGTCGCCAAATCCTCGGCTGTAACAAATGTTTTTTTGGCAAAGGCATGATGTTTGGCCACACCCAGTTTGCCTTCGTAGGAAAACATCGGCTCGTAAGTGACACCGGCAATTTCCTGTGGATCAGAGGTTAATACCAAATCCAGATCGCCACGTAACAAGGCAGGCAAGGGGATAAAATTAAACGCCGTACTTAAATCCAGTTCAATATCAGGCCAATGTTCGCGATACGCGGTAATCGAAGGCATAAGCCAGTTAAAACAGGAATGGCATTCAATCGCGATATGCAAACGACCTGTTTCACCGCCTGCCAGCCGCGCAATATCGCGCTCTGCATGTTGAATTTGCGGAATAATGTCATCAGCTAATCGTGCAAGACGTTCCCCTGCGCTGCTTAATTTCAAGGGGCGTGCTTTGCGCAACACCAGTTGCACATTCAGACGATTCTCCAAATCCTTTAACTGATGCGAGAGCGCCGATTGTGTCACATTCAAACGATCTGCCGCTTCAACCAGGCTACCGGTTTCCTTAATCCGTTTGATGGTGAGCAGATGTTTGACATCAATCATGGCAATAACCTGTTTCGATATTTAATTTTTTACTCTGCGCAACAATGAAAAACCTTTAATCAAACCACCTTTACAGTCTTCATACACCAGCAAGATGCACGGAACTAACACCAGCGTCAAAGGGGTTGCCATCATCACACCATAACCCATCGCCAAAGCCATCGGCCCCATGAAAGGATCAAAGCCACCAAAGCCATAGGCCATTGGAATCAGGCCGGTCACGGTGGTGAGTGAGGTAATCAGAATGGGACGAAAACGGGTTTCTGCTGCACCTAACACTGCGCTAAACATATCGATATCTGGCTTCGATTGTTTCAAGGTATCGACAAAATTCACCAGAATCAGCGAATCGTTCACCAGAATACCAGTTAAACCGATGATGCCAATTGATGCGATAAAACTGAGTGGCAAGCCATGCAGTGCAAAAACCCAGATCACACCAATCAAACCAAAGGGAATCACACTCAACACCACCAAAGGTTTAAACACAGAATTAAACAAAAGAATCAGCATTAACAAAATGCCCACTATGGAAATCACAAACGCAGAACCGAGTGAGCCTATCGAATCCTGACTTTCATCTGCTTCTCCATCACTGAACACCACCATGCCCGGCCACTGCGTGGTATCCACCTGCGCAAGAATCGACTGCGTTGCCGCAAGTGGAGTCATCAAATCAATATCGACATCCGCAGTAATCATGGTGCTGCGTTTACCCTGATAACGCGAAAAAATTGACAACGCCGAGCCTTGTTCAAAACGTGCAACTTCACCCAGCGTAATCAGCCTTCCCTGTTGATTGGGAATCGACAGGTTTGCAAGCGCTTTCAAATCATTTTTTGATGCCGTATCAAGCATCACCCGAAAATCAGTTTCATCATCGCCGTAACGCACGGTAGTGGCGACATCGCCATCAAAAGCCAGACGAAGATTCTGGGTAACGGTGCTCACACTCAAACCCAGTTCCGACAATTTTTTGAAATCCAGTTTCACTTCAATCTGGCTCTTGCCTTTTTTATTATCGGAATCGATTCCGCTCACTGCTTCCATGCGTTCAAGTTTTGCAACAATGTCATTTACCAGAGCGTCCCTCATGGCATCATTGTTACCAGTCACTCTCAGGGAAATAGCTTTCCCGACAGGCGGCCCACCCGCTGCAATTTGAAACGCAATGTGTGCATTAATGTGCGCAGTCGCCTCACCAAGCGCTTTGGTAATTTCACGAGCGCCCCGTTCACGTGTGTTATAAGGTGTTAAATACACAATAATGATCGCGTTATTACTGGTATTAAAGGCATTATTCACACTCACACGCCCTACTCTCGCAGTAAACGCATCCAGTTCATGCGCAGGCAAATTCAATAACTCTGCTTCCACCTGTTTCACAACATCCACTGTTGCATCAAGTGAAGAACCCTGTGGCAGTTCAATCAACACATGCAGCTCTTCCGATGTATCACTGGGGAATAAAATAAAATCAATATAATGTTTGGCGTAATACAAACTGCCGACCAGGGTAATAATGAACAATACAATCACGGGATAGCGGAATTTTAAACAGCGCTCAACAAAGCTGATAAAAGGTTTGGTCATCCAGCGTTTGAACCACTGTCCTTCTTCCTTCACTGCATGATTGAGTTGCAGGGTTTTTCCACCAAATCCAGAAATCAAATGCGAAGGCAAGGCAAAAATACTTTCAACAAATGAAATCAGTAACGCAACGCAAATGACAAAGGGAATCACAAACACAAAATCGCCCATCACCCCATCAATAAAAAACATGGAGGAAAACGCAAACACCGTCGTCAACACGGTGGTCAGCACCGGCTTGAATACTTCCTCGGTGCCATCAACCGCTGCGTCCAGTGCACTTTTGCCCATTTCCAGATGACGGGTAATATTTTCTGAAACCACAATTGCATCATCGACTACGATACCAATCACAATAATCAAACCTGCCATGGCAATCGCGCTCAGTGTCAAATCTGCAACAGGCAAAAAGAACACCGCACCCATCAGGGCAATGGGAATGCCCATCGCTGTCCAGAAAGCTGCGCGTAAATTTAACAACAGCGCCAAGGTGATTAGCACAAACGCCAAACCAATCGCGCCGTTATTGATTACGACACTCATGCGGTTGCGTACAATGTTGGATTGGTCTCCCAATACCATCACCATCACCGCATCGCCCAGACGCTTGTCTTCGGCTTCGGCGAGTTCACGCACCGAATCTGCGGTTCTGATAATGTCTGCTGATGCTTTTTTCATCACCTCAAAAGAAATCGCCTTATGCCCATTAACACGGCTGCGTTCGGTTTCATCTTTAAAATCATCGATAATTTCCGCCACATCACGTACATAAATTGCATTGCCGCTAAAATCGGAACGCACAATTACATCACCCACCGCTTGCGGCGTTTCAAATTCCGCAATGGTGACAATGGTTTTTTCATCGGAATAGGAATCGAGCGTTCCGGCACTGGCACGGATATTTCTTGCGCGAATCGCAAGAAGAACGTCCTGAGCGGAAACCTGCAAGGCATAGGCCTTTTGTTCATTGACGCGGATTTTAACTTCCCGTTCACGCAGACCATGTTCACGCACACTCGATACATTGCGCAAATCGAGAATTTTTTCCTTTAACTCCTTGGAAATTTCTCTCAGTTCACTGTAGGAAAGCACATCACTGGCGATTGCAATATCAATCACTGGAAACAAATCGGTACTGATTTCAATAATTCTGGATGGCTCAGTCACTTCTTTCGGGAAATCCACAATCTGATCAATCGCATTGCGCACTTCACGTTTTACCTTTTCAATATCACGCACACTTCGATCAAGCTTAACGTGTACATTGGATTGATTTTCGAGTGACACAGAAGTGATTACATCAATGCCATCTACTTCCTTGAGTTCATCCTCTATTTTGGCGGTCACGTTCATTTCCACATCTTCTGCAGAACCGCCGGGATAAACGGTGACGATTTGCAATTCATCGATGTTGACATTGGGCAAGGCATCACGACTGATGGTTCTGAGGGTATTTGCGCCAAGCAAAATAATAGTAGCGGTAATCACATACGCCAGCATGTGGCGCTCCGCAAAAAAACGAATAAAATTTTTCACGATTATTCTTGCTCCACAATTAACAGACGGTCACTCAAGGCAAGCAGTTGAAAATACATGCGATGAAAAGTCACTGCGTTTTGAACATACTGTAAACGCACATTTTGCACCTGATCATGGCTGGTGATGACATTGATTAAATCACTTCTGCCCTGTTGGTAAATTTTCTGTTCTTCTTCGGTTGCCTGTTCAGCGGTTTTTAAAAGTTGCTGATTCAAGGCAAGAATATGTTTCAGTTCATTCAGTTGCACATACAGGTTTTCTATTTGAGCGGCCAACTGCATCCACGCGTATTGCTGTTCCAGTTGCGTTTGTTCAATCTGGATTTTCAGTTTTTGTTTTTCATTCTTCGCACTTTTATTGCCTAATTTCTTTTTGAAATTCAAACCAACGGAATAATCCTGACCATCATCATTATCCACCACACCAGGTGCCAATCCGCTTTGCTCTTCTTCTTTCAGTGCGGTTCTCAAATCGAGATTGAGTTCAGGTAACTGACTGTTCTCAACACTTTGGTACTGTTTCTGTAACTGTTGCGATTGATACTCCAGCATTTGTAATTGTCTGGATTGGGCTTTTACTTCACTCAGTAACACCGACAACGCTGGCAACACTGGAATCGTATACACATCAAAATCAGGTGACTGTTGCGCGATGCTTTCAATCTGACTCACACGTGCAAGGCTCAACTGTCTGGCCTTGTATTGCGCCTGACTCAGCAAATAATTTTGCTCACTCACACGCATGGAGTTTTGTGAACGCAACACATCCACTTTTTCAACCAGATTTTTATCAAAACGCTTCTGAATTTGCTGCATTTGTTGCCGAGTCAAATCCCTGCGTTTTTGATGAATGTTTAACTGCTCGTTCAAGCTGACCCAATCGAGATATTCATCACTCATGCTCAGTACAAAATTTTCTTGCGCTTCCAATGCGCTCAAATTTGAAATCTGTTGGGTATCCAGACTTAATTGATAGGCCAGTGCACTTTGCACACCGCCCCGATTTTTCAGCAAAGGTTGGGAAAATGTCACACTTACTTGTTGACTGTCGCTTTGATCCGGTGAGGGCAACCCGGGCATCACACTTGCACCATAGGCGTTTTCTGCACGGCTTGCGTTGGCTTCAAGCGCAACAAAGGCACCCGTTTTCCAAATCGGTCTGGAAAGGCTCATATTGAGTGAACTTTGATCAACTTTGTCGGGGCCAAAGGAGGCAAACAAAGCTTCCTGATGTGCCTGTTGGGCACCGATGCCCAGCTCCCAGGACTGCTGCGCTTTCTGAATTTCACTGTCTTGCCGAGCCAACTCCCGATTTAAAGCCTGTTGACGCAACGCAGGATGCGTAGCACCCAGTTGTTCAATAAAACTGCCGTAGCTCAGGCCTTCGGCATGCAAGATGGAAGCGGTAAGAAAAAGCCCTAACAGGCCAATGCTGCAAGAAAGCAGGCGAATAGCTTGAACAGAATTCAAGGGAGTACTCTCTGGTGGTGAAAAATGTCGAAAATTTTAACAGCTGTTCAACCAAGTAGAAAGCGAGAGCACCCCTTTGGGTCGGCTTAAATTAAATCGACTTGCTTGCCAAAAATTTGTATGGAGTCGAATTGAATGTTTCTGGTTTCTTCACTTTCCAACAGTTGGGGCAATCGTGAAAACATATATCTGGGCAGTTGCAGCACCACCATGTTTGCCAGCCATTTGGGAATATTTCCACCAGGTTCGGCATGACTGGTTAATTCCAGACGCAAGGTACCATCATTCAGCTTGTTGATTTTCCATGAGGCCACCGACTCATGAATACGCACCAGTTCCGGATTTTCGGGAATGAAATCAGGCGCAGCCACCGAATGAATATTCACTTGCTGTTTTGCCTTGTCATAGTCAATCGTTGCCCTGACCACCACATCACGATTCCTGATTGGCCAGGGGACATGGGTAGTCATATGGTTGTAGGAAACCCCTTGCGCATCGGTTTGCTGGATAATTTCAGCAGTCTTCAACATGTTAATCCACTTGTGAAACTGCGTGGTGTCATTCAGAAACATCAAGGTCTGAGGCAAGGGTGCATCGACTGTGGTCACGACTTTAAATGCACGCAGGGATTTCCCTTCCAGATATTTGGTATAGGTCTGAATCCCCTTTTCATCGGATTCGAGTTTCCATTCTGAATCTATTTTAAATTGCGCATCATTGAGCGCGGGTAAAGCAACACGCGCCGGTTCAGCGTAAGCAAAATTCAAAAGTGTCAGACCCAGCATCACTGCCAGTATTTGGTTTAATTTAATCATGGGGAAACCCTCTATTTGTTGTTCTTGTTATCGGGATTTGAGTATGCCGACTCGGCTGTGAAGCTGCCTACCTCAAATACAGGAGCTAATCATTTGGCACGCGCTAGGCTAGAATATCCCGCCTGAACACACAACGAAAAAAACGAGACGCTTTTGACTGACATTATCTTTACTGGTGGTGGAACAGCTGGCCACGTAACTCCTAACCTTGCCTTATTTCCTGAACTTCAGGCACAAGGGTATCAACTCGCCTATATCGGGCAGGCAGGTAGCATCGAGCACACGCTCGTGAGTAAAGCAGGCATTGAGTTTTTCCCCATCAGTGCAGGGAAACTGCGACGTTATTTTGACTGGCAAAACTTCACCGATGTTTTTCGCATACTGCTCGGCTTGTTTCAGGCGCTCGGCCACTTGCTGCGACATCGCCCGAAACTGGTATTCAGCAAAGGCGGCTTTGTGTCCTGCCCTGTGGTCTGGGCGGCGTGGTTACTGCGCATTCCAGTGATTATCCACGAGTCTGATCTCAGCCCGGGTCTCGCCAACAAGCTTTCTGCGCCCTTCGCCAGCAAGGTGTGTTACAGCTTTCCCGAAACCGCTGCGTATTTGCCACAAGCCAAGGCGCTGTATACAGGATTACCTGTAAGAAATTTCCTGCTCAATGGAAACGCGCAAGCGGGTTATGCGCTGTGTGGTTTTTCCAACAACAAGCCCATGCTATTGGTGATTGGTGGCAGTCTGGGTGCAAAAAATCTCAATCATCTGGTGCGTGAAAACCTGGACACCCTGTTGACTTCATTTAATGTGTGTCATATCTGTGGCGCAGGCGCGATTGATACACAATTATCCAGCGTGGCAGGCTACGCACAATTTGAATACGTGGATCAGGAACTTGCCGATATTTTTGCCGCCTGCGAACTGGTACTGTCACGCGCAGGCGCGACCAGTATTTTTGAATTTCTTGCACTGCGTTTACCTGCGCTGCTGGTTCCGCTTTCACTGAATGCCAGTCGCGGCGATCAGATTCTCAATGCCCAATCATTTGAGAAACAAGGTTACGCCATGCAGGTCGATGAGCAGGTATTACTCGAAAATCCTGTGCTGCTGAATCAGCTTCTGCAAACCTGCTTTGCACAAAAATCCGGATTGATTGCCAAAATGGTGCAAAGCAAGGCAAACATGGCAGGCCCCACGCTTATTTCCCTGATAAAGGAATATCTTTAAATCACGATGGTGTAAAATTTTTTCCTGAACCCTTCGAGTAGCATCAGCATCTATGAGTACAGAACAAGACAACCGTTTACTTTTTGACATCCTGCAATCTTTTTTTGTTGAAAGAGACACCATCAAGTTGTGCGAAATTGTGCTGAACAAGGCGATGGAACTCACCAACGCCGATGGCGGAACACTCTACCTCACCAACCTTGATGATCCGCAGGTGCTGGATTTTTCCATCGTATTAAACAAATCACTCAACATTTACATGGGTGGGCTTCACGGTGATGCAATTACCCTGCCTTCGATTGAACTGGTTTCAAAACAAACGGGTGAAAAAAATCACCATAACATTGCCAGTCACGCAGCCATCACCCATCAATTACTCAACATTGCTGATGCTTACGCTACTGAAGCCTTTGACTTTTCCGGCATGAAAGCTTTCGACCAGCGCACAGGTTATCACTCAAAATCCTTCCTCGTTGCACCTTTGTTAAACCACAGTTCAGAAGTGGTGGGCGTGCTCCAGTTAATCAATGCCTGCAATGAAGCGGGTGAAGTGATTGCTTTCTCACAAGAATTTGAATCCATTATCAGCATACTCGCCAACTTTTCTGCACTGGCACTCGATAATGCCTTGTTATCGAACGAAAAGAATGAAGTGCTCATCAATCTGCTTGCTGAACGCGATGTCGATAAATTACTGGAAAACGTGTTGCGCGAAGCTATGAAAATCACCCATGCAGATGGTGGAACGCTCTATATGCTTAAAGGAGAAGAGCACGCTGCACAACTGGTTTTTGAATGCCTCATCAATAAAAGCCTTAACCATTACATTAACAGGAAATCGGAAAACAACACCTTTTCACCGCTTAAACTGTTTGATGAAAACCGACAGGCCAACGAAAAAAACATTGCCTGTTATGTGGCCAATCATAAAAAGATTCTCAACATTGAGGACATCTACGAAAACGAGGAGTTTGATTCAAGCGGTGCACGCGCTTTTGATAAAAAAATCCATTACAGAACCCAATCGTTGCTGGTTGTTCCACTCCTGAACCATGACAATGATGTCATTGGTGTCATTCAACTGATTAATGCCACCAATCCCGCAAATGATGAAACCATTGCATTTGCCAGCGAACTGGAGCCAGTGATTACCGCGCTTACACAATACGCTGCGATTGTGGTAGATCTCCAGATTCTGCTGGAAGACCACCGTTTATTGCTCGATTCATTTGTGCAATGTATTGCGGGTGCGATTGATGCCAAATCACCCCACACTTCTGCACACTGCCAGCAAATCCCTGTGATTATGGACATGATGGTCGATGCGATTTGTTGCGATCAGGAATTCTTTCCCGAGTTTCAGGTAGATGATGAACAACGCTATGAAATTCAGGTGGCATCGTGGTTACATGATTGCGGAAAATTAACCACGCCTGATTCGGTTCTGGAAAAATCTACCAAACTGCATCGTATGCGTGATTCCATTCACGAAGTTAATAATCGTTTCACCATTTTGAAACAGCAACTGGAACTGGAATACACGCATGAAATGCTTGCCAATCCTGAATCGATTCCACAATTAAAACTGGAACTCGAAACCAATTTGTTGCAAATAGAATCTGATCGCGCCTTTATAGAAAGTTGCAATAAAGGTGGCGAGTTTATGAGTGAGGAATATCAGAACCGCGTAAAACACATTGCAGAATTCACATGGCGTAACCATGAGGGAAAAATCTGCGCCATGCTCGATGCTGATGAAGTGTATAACCTGTGTATTGCAAGAGGCACTATCACCAAAGAGGAAAGGGACATCATTAACAACCATATGCAGGTTACCATTGATATGCTTGAATCCCTGCACTTTCCAAAAGATTTGAAACGTGTGCCTGAAATTGCTGGCGGACATCACGAAAAAATGAATGGCAAGGGTTTTCCCAAAGGCTTGACGCGCGAACAAATGTCGATTCCTGCACGCATGATGGCCATCGCTGATATTTTTGAAGCACTGACTTCCAAGGATCGCCCCTACAAAGACCCGATGAAACTCAGCCAGACACTTTCAATCATGAGCAACATGGTGAAGGACGAACATATTGATGCCGCACTTTTTGCCATGTTTCTGAAACAGGGCGTATGGAAACGCTATGCGCAAACGTGCCTTACCCCTGAACAGCTCGATATAAACGATGTTTCAAGCTATCTGCATCAGGTTCAGGCATTTGTTCAATAGCCAATTTGTGGCATGCTAGCGGCCATGAAAACAATAACAATAATAAAAAAATACTTTTCACTCACGCGCACTTCTGTCATTGGCTTTTTTTTCACGCTGGTGATTTTTTCCTGGGAATATACGCAGGGTGTTAACCCACTGAAGGATAACAGCCTCAATCGTGTCGAAGCCTTCTTTTACGATTTGCGTTATCGCATCACTTTGGACGAACAGCTTCATGCCAGTGAGCACAACATCGTCATTCTCGATATCGATGAAAAATCCTTGCGTGCCGAAGGCCGCTGGCAGTGGAGCCGCGTTAAACTTGCACAACTGGTCGAAAAACTCGCTGCACAGGGCGCATCGGTTGTCGCATTCGATATTGTGTTTTCAGAGCCTGAACGCAATCCTGCAACAGAAATCATGCAGCATTACCCTGTTTACACTATCAGGGAACAGCTCAAAAAAATTGAAGCTGTCGCAGATGCCGATGCCGTGTTTGCGCGCTCATTTTCAAAAACCGATGTGATTCTCGGTTATTTCTTCGACTTTGAAAGCAGCCACGTTGGCGCAGAACCACCGAGTGTGTGGGAAGTTGGCACAGAACTGATGGAATCTTTTGCGGTGCAACCGATGCCTGGCATCATCTCCAACCTGTCGGTTCTGCAAGATGCTGCCAAAGGTGCAGGGTCGGTATTTACCATTCCTGATCCCGACGGCGTAATCAGGCGTTCCCCTCTGGTAATTCCCTACGAAGGAAAATTTTATCCTTCATTAAGTCTGGCTGCAGGTATGGCCTACCTTTTTACCGAGCAAGTTGAATTCTATACCGATGATTTGGGCGGCCTCACTTCTATCACGGCGATTGGCATCAGCGAATTTCTGGCCAACACCGATGCTTCCGGTAATGTGCTGGTACCCTATATCGGCAAGCAAAAAAGCTTTCCTTACATCTCGGCCACCGATGTGCTCAACGATAATGTGCCCGAAGGTGCGTTGGAAAACGCCATTGTTCTGGTGGGCACATCAGCGCTCGGACTAAAGGATTTGCGCACCACCCCGCTCGAAACCGGCTACCCTGGGGTGGAGGTACATGCCAACATTTTAAAAGGCCTGCTGGAAGGCGGCATTCCCTTCCAACCCGATTGGGAAAGCGTGTTAATCAGCTTTCTGATTCTGCTGGTGGGTTTGTTCCTGTCGGGTTTCATGCCCCACCTTGGCTCAATCGCAATGGTTTCAACGGGGCTAATCACGCTGTTCAGCTATCTGGCCTGGAATTACTACTTATGGGTATTCAGTCGTTTTGATTTATCGCAGGCGCCCTTGGTGATTCTGATTGCTGGAGTCACCGTGCTCAATATTGCGGTCGGTTTCTTTCAGGAAAGCTCGCGCCGCAGAGAACTCAAGGACATGTTTGGACAATATGTCCCCCCTGCGCACATCGACAAAATGGTAAATTCAGAAAACTACGATGCTTTTGCCAGTGATACGCGGGAAATGACGGTGCTGTTCTCGGATATCCGTAGTTTTACCAGTATTTCAGAAGGACTAAATGCTGAAGAACTCAAGCAAATGCTCAATGAATACTTTACGCCAATTACGAAGATTATTTTTGAAACCGATGGCACCATCGATAAATATGTGGGCGATATGGTGATGGCGTTCTGGGGCGCACCTCTGGAAGATTCACAACATCGTCGCCATGCACTTGAAGCTTCATTAGCCATGTTGAAAAAAACAGAAAGCCTGAAAGAAGAATTCAAGGCAAAAGGCTTCCCTGAAATCAATATCGGTGTGGGGCTGAATTCAGGACTGATGAATGTGGGCGACATGGGTTCCACCTATCGTCGTGCCTACACGGTGCTCGGCGATGCGGTGAATCTTTCCTCTCGCCTCGAAAGTCTGACCAAATTTTATGGTGTCACCCTGCTTGTCGGTGAAAATACCATTGAAGGCCTGGACGATTACGCGTTCAGGGAAATTGACCGCATTCAGGTAAAAGGAAAGGAAGAGCCTGTGAACGTGTTCGAACCACTGGGTAAATTTTCCGAACTCAGTGATGCGGAACTGAAAGCACTCGATGCCTATCATCAGGGTTTATTGGCTTATAGAAATCAGCACTGGGCGGATGCAAAGAAAATATTCACTGCCTTGTCCAAACAATCACCAAACATCAGCATCTATAAAATTTATCTGCAACGGATTCAGTCGATGAGCAAAATGGAGCTGCCTGAAAACTGGGATGCCACTTTTAAACATACCAGCAAGTAACAGTTACAAAGGAAACAACCTAAACAAAAAGCCCCACATGTGTGGGGCTTTTTGTTTGTCCAGGAAGTCAGAGTGTTTTTTATCTGGGTGGAGCCATAGGAATAATTTTAATTCCCTTGTCGCCTCCATCAATCAGTGTTTCTCCACTAGTGAATACAAACATGCCTTTTGCACCTACCTTAAAGCCATTAAAGACATCTCCTGGCAAGGAAGCATCAAAGCCACCTGCAAACGCTGCTGTATTCATATTTGCTTTATCTGTGGGCTGTGCAATCGCTCCTCTAACCTTGACCCCTTTCAACTCATTCTCTTGCAGAGATAATCTGCCATTAAAATTATTATTGACCGCATTGTTCGCCAACATCTTGCCATCAAATTTCAATGTTGCTTGCCCACTGCCAAATTCTTCCAGAGCACCCTTACCAGTTATGCCAATATTAAGCGTCCCATCTATCGTCTGGTTATCAAAATCAAGGAGCACGAAGGAACCATAGGTATTACTTATCTCAACCAAATCAGGGCGAGTTGTGGTGCCTGAAAAAACCACATTGTTCAAATACGCTGTGCTGCTTGCATTCTTAATACTTTGTGCGTCCATCTGGCGCACTGCAAAAAAATGTTGTGTATCTGCCGTGAATGGTACTTCAACACCCATGTTGCCAAGACGTACGCCTTTGTCCCAGCTTCCCCACACAACATTGGGGTGTCCTGTACCCTCTACGCCTCGACCAACTGTTTCCAAAGTGAGTTTGTCAGGCGTAAATGCAATTAGCGAATTATCCTCTGTCAGGAAAATACGCTTACCGTCCTTATCAATCGATTTTCCTGTAACAAAATTATCCTGATCACTGCTCAGCGTAAAATCACCATTTTTCAATGCTTCAAAATCCTTTGGATCAAGACGTGTATCGAGTGAGTCATCTGAAGCAAGCGCATTTTCATAAATAGAGCGTTGCTTTTCTCCATCATCATTACGTTCGCCGCCTTCACCTAACTGCGCCAGAAGTGCATCAATTTTGCTTTTACCTTCTTCTACTTTTTTGGCTACCTTGGCTTTTTGCTCTTCTGTAAGCTCTTCTTTCTCGCCATCTTTAACTTTGAATATCTCTGGCATTTCACTCAAGCCAAGTGGTGACTGGCCTACGCCCACTTCTGCGAAAAGATATTCACTGCCTGCACCCAGGTTCAAATCACCCAGATCATTAACCAGCGTAATGCCACCATCGTGAACCGCAGCAAACACTTTTCCGTCCAAAGAGATAATCAATTCGTAGTCTGTTCCACGAATACCAATACTCGCTGCTGGCGTCTGAATTCTGTAAGCAGATTTATCCACTTTACCTATCGCACCCGAAATCGTTCTGAATCCGCCTGAAACCAGCTCCATAAATGACTGATTCGCTGGATCCTTCGCACCACCAAAACGATATTCGCCAATTTTCAACTGAGAATCAGGTTTCAAAGTCATTAAAGCGTGATCCTGAAAACGTAACTGTGCCATAGAATCACTGCCAGTTTTCAGCGTTTCATTCGCATAAAACTGCGAACGGCGTGTCAGCTCTCTGGTTTCACCTGCATCATTCGTCGCAGTTAAAGAACCTCGAGCCGCAATCACAAATCCAGCTACCTGAGCTGCATAGAGTGAAGGGGACAATACGCCCATTGAAACAATGGCAGTTACGGCAAGTAATTTTAACGCTCTCATAGCAAACCTCTGTTTTCTTGTTTTTCAGGTGGCAATTGTTGGCAAAGACTTTCGGGTTTTATCAAATTTCCACAATTAAAGTTGATAACCAGCTCCCACTTCGAGCTTATTTCTGGAATATTCAAAAGAATCTATATCACTCGTGACATCCATACTGGTTGCATTTGCACGAAAATGCAGTGACTTGTTCCAGTTATAACGAGCACCCAGGGTGAGCACAATCATATCACCATCACGCTTTGCAAATTCAGCAGTACTTGGGCCAGTCAGGTTGGTAAATTCCAGATCAACTGCATCATAGCTGGAGGACTGATAGAACACGCCGCCCTGAAAAACTGTTTTGGTGCTATACAAATAAGCAAGGCTGTAGCTCAAACCGTAATAATCACGTGACAGATAATCGGTTGCTACTTTTGCATGGGTAATGCCATCGTTACCAGTAAAGTTCTTCAGGTAGCCTTGAGAGGAATCCATACCATATTGAATGCCGACTGAGTGAATCAGTTGATTGACTTGCTTTGAGAAACCTATGTCAAATGTGGTGGGATCAATATCTCTGGAATCATTCGCATCATCACTGTAACGAATCGTACCTGTGGTGAAGTTAATGCTCATGCTGTCTGCATATTGCCACTCAAGTGGCTGAGCCCAGGAAATACCGATATTGAAATAATCGTACAAATCGTCATGCCCAAGCTTCACACCAGTTTGGCGCAAGGAAAAATAAGCCAGGCCTTCACCGATTTTCCAACGATTGCCAATTTCAAAATACACAGAACCAGAATCCAGATTACGCAGGTCATCATCCATATTTTTTCTGTTGCTACCAAATACCTTGAAATCAAGCGCTGTCTTTTCGGTCAAAGGTTTGACATAAGCCAAGGCTATTTGATGAGAGATATAGGTAGTGCTTTCTTCCTTGGTGCCATTAGGGGTGGAAATGGTATAGCCAGGTGTTCCAGACACACCAATATAGCGATTGATTGTGCCTGAATCTGTTGCACCGTTAGCGTTGGAATCAGAACCAAATGCAATGCCGACAAAACCTTTCAGTGTTTCAGCTTTTGCAGGGTCACCAAAATTACTGCCTGAGTTAATCGCATCAAGATAAGCCAGAATCCTTGCTTCTACATTGGGAGGCAATTCCTGATCACTGGCCAATACACGCTCAAAAATATCTCTTGCCTTATCCCGCTCACCTTGCTGGTAATACGCTTTGCCCAGCTCTAACTGATAACGAATATTTGCAGGGTCATTCTCGGCAAGACGCTCAAATATAAATATTGCTTCTTTGGTTTCACCCACTTCAGAAGCTGCTGTACCGTACAACAAATCAAATTCAGGTTCGCCTTCGTAATCGAAGAGCATGTCTTGCCCTTGAGCATAGGCATCTTTGTAAGCGCCTTTATCGACCAATGCTCTCAAGCTTTCTATGGTTGCTTTTGTTTCCACCACTTCTGCTTGTTGGTCTGTTACTTCAACCTGCTCTGTTTCCAGCGCAGCTTCTTCTGATTCCGACCAGGAAAGAGGTGAAATCATCAAACTCGTAATTGATAAGAAAAGAGCCGTTTTGATGGAATGTGGAATTGAAATGAACCGGAAAACGAAACTTGCTTTCATGTTGAATCCTGCTGTTGATTTTCTACTTATATTCCAAGGATTTAGGATAGCTTCCCAACAAAAAGCATCCAATTCAATCCGCCAATAGGCTATCACCCAGCCTATCCTTTAAGTCACGAAATTAAACCACGAACCTACCTTAAGGTAAATGACCCTCTGTTCACTCTCAAGCTTAATCGCTTAACGCCCGAGCAACCCTGAATGTCAGTTTTCAGTTCTGATGAAATCAAAAGCAGGCGTTTCATAAGGGTGATGATTATAAAGCGCATCCAGTACAGCCTGTTTGCAGGAAACTTTAACAAGCATTTCAACACGAAATTCTTCTACCTGCTCAAGCTTGCCTTCCCGACCAAGGAAAGCAGAACTGCCTGCCAAGGGGCGAAACTGCCCCATACCTTTTACCTGCCAACAACACTGGTCGTAATTGCCTATACTGCCTGCACCTGCATCAAACAAAGCCTGTTTTACGGTTTCCAAATGACTTTCAGGCACATAAAAACATAACTTGTAAAATGGCTCATTCATTTTAAAGCGACCACATTTAGCCTACCCAGACACGCGCATTTTGAAACATTCTCATCCAGGGCGAGTCTTCTAACCAGTGCTCAGGGTGCCATGAATGTTGAACCGTTCTGAATACGCGCTCAGGGTGCGGCATGAGAATGGTAAAACGCCCGTCCTGATTACAAAAAGCCGTAGCACCCTCAGGAGAACCATTCGGATTTGCAGGATAATGTTCGGTCGCAAGGCCTTGATAATCCACAAACTGCGCTGCAAGCAAGTTGTGCGTTTTCAGAAAATCAAAATCACTGTTTTCAATTTCTACCTGCCCTTCACCATGTGCAACAGCAATAGGGATTTGACTACCCTGCATGCCAGAGAAAAATATCGAAGGTGATTGGTTAATACTCAAAACACTCACCCTCGCTTCAAATTGTTGTGAAAGATTACGCACAAAACGTGGCCAATGCTGCGCGCCAGGAATCAGGCTCTTCAAGGCTGACATCATCTGACAACCATTGCACACGCCCAAACCAAAAGTATCGCTGCGTTCAAAAAATTGCCTGAATTGTTTGCGTAAATTTTCGTTGAACAAAATCGTTTTCGCCCAACCTTCTCCAGCACCCAATACATCGCCATAGGAAAAACCACCGCACGCAACCAAACCTTTAAAATCCCGCAAATCAACTCTTTGTGATAACAAGTCACTCATATGGACATCTACCGCACAAAAACCTGCACGATCAAACGCTGCCGCCATTTCCACATGACCATTCACACCCTGCTCTCTTAAAATGGCAACTTTGGGGCGTTGTGCTCGTAGAACCTCAAGAAACGCTTTGGCGGGATTTTGTTCCACATCAAAACCAACTTTGGCAAATAAACCTGAATTTTCAGCGTCGAGTACGTATTGTTTTTCCTGCAAGGCACAGCGTGGATTATCGCGAAGGGTCTGAATCTGATAACTGTTTTCCCACCACAGCGCCAACAAATCGAGCACATTGTATGAAAACAAAGGTTCATCATTTGCTGAAAACTCAAGCGTCATTGCCGTGTTCACTTGTGCAATCACACTGCTGCACGCCTGCAAGCCCGCAGCACTGAGTTGTGCCAACACAGTTTCGGTATCTGCTTGCTTCACTTGCAACAACACACCCAATTCTTCATTAAACAAAACCGAAACTAGCTCTTGCTCATCACTGCTGTTTTGCAAACAGCTATCCAGTTTTACGCTCAAACCACAACGCCCCGCGAAACACATTTCTGCCAAAGCAACCAACAAACCGCCATCAGAGCGATCATGATAGGCAAGTAACAAGCCGTCACGGTGCAAACCTTGCACTACGGCAAATAACGCTTTCAAATCTTCTGCATCATCTAAATCAGGCGCTTCATTACCGAGTTGTTGATAAACCTGTGCAAGGCAAGAACCCCCCAGACGATTTTTGCCACGCCCCAAATCGATCAGAATCAAATCGGTATCGCCTTGTGTGTGCAGTTGTGGCGTGAGCGTGTTGCGTACATCTGTGCAAGGTGCAAACGCTGACACAATCAAGGACATGGGAGATAAAGAGGTAAGCTGTTCGCCCTTGGCATCTTGCCAAACCGTTTTCATCGACATGGAATCCTTACCAACCGGAATACAGATGCCAAGTTCGGGGCAAAGCTCCATACCGACTGCTTTCACCGCTTCAAACAGCGCCTGATCTTCACTGCACTGCCCTTCAACCTGATAACCTGCGGCGGCCATCCAGTTAGCGGATAACTTGATGTCGGAAAGCTGTCTGATGCTCGCAGCGCTGATGTTGGTAATCGCCTCTGCAACCGCCATACGCGCCGAAGCTGCTGCGTTGATTAAAGCGAGCGGCGTTCTTTCACCCATCGCCATCGCTTCACCTGCATATCCCTCATAATCCGCACAACTCACTGCGACATCGGACACAGGCATTTGCCACGGCCCGACTAATTGATCACGTGTCACCTGCCCTGTCACACTGCGATCACCAATGCTGATTAAAAAATTCTTGCTCGCCACCGTTGGTAAAGAAAGCACTTTTTGAACAGCTTCTGCCAGATTTATATTTGAAAGTTGCAGAGCCTCGCGATGTGTTTTCGCATGCGAAAATGCCCGTGTCATTTTGGGTGGCTTGCCAAACAAAACCGACATCGGCAAATCAATCGGCTTGTTCTCAAACACGGTGTCATTCAGGCTCAAGTGTTTGTTATCGATGGTTTCACCGACAACTGCGTAAGGGCAACGCTCGCGCAAGCAAAGCTGTTCAAAACGCTCAAGATGCTGCTCATCAATCGCGAGCACATAACGCTCCTGCGCTTCATTACACCAGATTTCCAATGGCGACATACCTGGCTCATCATTGGGCACAGCACGCAAATCAAAATGTGCACCTTTTCCAATATCTTTTGCCAATTCAGGAAAGGCATTGCTGAGTCCACCCGCACCGACATCGTGAATAAAAATAACCGGATTCTGCTCTCCCAGTTGCCAGCATCGATCAATCACTTCCTGCGCTCTGCGCTGAATTTCAGGATTGCCACGCTGTACCGAAGCAAAATCCAGATCAGCAGAACTCGCACCACTGGCCATTGAAGATGCCGCACCCCCACCCAAACCAATCAACATGGCAGGCCCACCAATAACAACAAGTTTAGCCTGACCAGAAAAAGGCTGCTGCTCAATATGTTCTGCGCGAATATTGCCCATGCCGCCCGCAATCATGATGGGCTTATGATAAGAACGACTTAAATGCCCAGGGTCGCCTGCCACGGTCTGTTCAAAAGTGCGGAAATACCCTGCGATATTTGGCCTGCCGAACTCGTTGTTAAATGCAGCCGCACCAATGGGGCCTTCAATCATAATATCGAGCGCCGAAACAATGCGTTCAGGTTTGCCAAAGGAAGTTTCCCAACTTTGCGGAAAATCAGGGATATTCAGATTCGACACCGTAAAGCCACATAGACCGACTTTGGGCTTTGAACCACGTCCAACAGCGCCTTCATCTCTGATTTCGCCACCAGAGCCTGTCGCAGCGCCCGGAAAAGGTGAAATAGCCGTTGGGTGATTATGCGTTTCCACTTTCATGAGGATATGCGCGCGTTCCTCATGCTGCTGATAAATCCTGCTGTGTGAATCAGGGAAAAAACGCTTTACCCTGGCGCCTTCAATGACTGATGCGTTATCCGCATAAGCGCTCAGTACACCTTCAGGCGCACTTGCATAGGTGTTTTTAATCATTTTGAACAGGCTATGGCTTTGTAACTCACCATCAATCAGCCAGTCCGCATTAAAAATTTTGTGGCGACAGTGTTCCGAATTGGCCTGTGCAAACATCATCAATTCCACATCATTGGGATTACGCCCCAAGCCTTGAAAACTGTCCAACAGGTAGTCGATTTCATCTTCAGCCAGCGCCAAACCCAGTTGCAGATTGGCTCGCTCCAGTGCTATTCGCCCTTTTGCCAGAATATCAATGCTGTGCATGGGTTTAGGTGAGGCCTCTGAAAAAACAGACGCACCTGTCAAATCATGCAAAATCACGCTTTCGGTCATGCGGTCATGAAAACATCGGGCAAGCTCAAGCAAAATTTCATCAGCAAGTGCAGGCTCTGCTTCTATTAAAAATACCTGACCACGCTCAACCCTCAAAACGCGCTCAAGCCCTGCATTGTGGAAAATATCGCTGGCCTTGCTTGACCAGGGTGAACGGGTACCGATGCGTGGCAACACATAAATACTCTGCCCCGCTTCTATGGCTGCTTGCGCTTTTTCACTTGGCCCATAGCTGAGCAAATTTTTTGCAAGCTGCATCTGTGCTTCATCAAGCGGTGCCTGTGTGTGTAACAAATGCACATACCGTGCAGAAATTCGTTTAACTTGCGGGGATTTTTTTTGAAGCTCGATTAACAACTTTTCTTGCTGAAAAGCTGACAGACTCGAGCGGCCGAAAAGCTCAATCATCAGTTGGATTTTCCTGAAACAGCGCGTGAAAGGAGGTGCAAAATGAGCCACGATTCTACTCGATTTTTACACCAAAAATAACTGTCGCATTTTTACTGGACAGCCTTGCCAGCCATTTCTAGAATTGCGCCCCAATCAGGTGAGCCATTCAACTATCACACCTTGCTTGTCAGCAGGTATGAGGAGCACTAAGATAAATCGTCCATGTAACTTAAAGGTCTTGTGGTGAATTTTTCCAGACACCCCTTTATTGCAGTGACAATCACACTCTTTCTCGGCTGCCTCCCTTTACCGCAGCCTGAGCTGACTTCTCTCCAAAAAGCCCGTGAAGCCGGGCGTATTACCATCGCAACCATTAACGGCCCGGGCACTTACTTTGAAGATCGCTTTGGTTATTCAGGCTTTGAATACGAACTTGCCACCCTCTTTGCCAACTCGCTGGGGTTTTCACTGGATGTGGTTGCAAAAAAAGACCTCAACGCAGTGTACAAAGCGGTAAAACAGCGTGAGGTAGATTTTGCGGCGGCAGGTCTGAGGCCACGCATGTTGCAAAGCCACCATTTCAGATACAGCAGTGGCTATCAGGAAGTAGCCCAGCAACTGATTTATAAACGCGGTAACGGAAAACCCAAATCATTTGCAGACATTTATGACCATGAAGTGATGACGCTCACGAGCCAGCCTGGCAGAAATTCGCTTAAATCGATTCCCGACTTGCCCACCTTTGTGTGGCTTGACCGCCATGACATGGACACGCTTGACATGCTCAATATGGTCGAAGAAGGCGCAATTAAATATACCATTGTTGACTCCACTGACTGGGCTACCTTCAAGCATGTTTTCCCACATCTGGCCAGTGCTTTTGCGATTGGCAACAGCGACCAGATCAGTTGGTTATTTTCGAGTGAAGACGCAACGCTGCTACAACTTGCAGAAAGTTTTCTTTCCCAAAGTCGCGAAGACGGTACGCTGGATATTCTCTCTGCCAAACATTTCGATCACCTCGACAGCCTGAATTATGCAGGCGCAAAAATCTTTCTCTACCATGTAAAACATCGTCTACCTCAGTACGAACAAAGCTTTCGTGTGGCAGCAGAACAGTTTGGCCTTGACTGGCGCTTGCTGGCAGCCATGTCCTATCAGGAATCACAGTGGAATCCGAAAGCCATTTCCCCGACTGGTGTACGTGGTTTGATGATGCTGACCCAAATTACCGCTGATGAATTGGGCGTAGATGACAGGCTCGATCCGGTACAAAGTATTTTTGGTGGCGCTCAATATTTTCGAAAACTGCTCGACCGCTTTCCCGAAGGCATTCCCGAAGATCATAAAAACTGGCAAGCACTGGCCGCCTATAATGCAGGCTGGGGGCATTTGCTCGATGCCCGCCGATTCGCACGCGAAGCGGGTGAAAATCCCAACGACTGGTTTGTAGTCAAACAGTATCTGCCCAGACTTCAGCACAAACGCTGGTACCAGCATGCAAGTTATGGCTACGCACCAGGTGGCAGACAAGCGCTGGAATACGTAAAAAATATCAAACTCTATTATGCAGCGCTGGTGTTCACCACGCGTGAACAAGGGATTACCAAAGCCGGTTTCAACGCATTTGAGCCTGTCGAGCCTGATCTCGACGCTTTCTGAAAAAATCGCTCATCAACGCAGCACATTGCTCTGCCAGCAAGCCACCTTCAACCTTGATCTGATGATTTAGAAAACGCTGTTCAAATGCGTGTAAATGGGAATGTGCGACACCGGCTTTAGGCTCGGTGGCTCCATACACCAAACGCCCAATGCGTGCATGTACCATCATGCCTGCGCACATCATGCAAGGCTCCACCGTCACAAACAGTTCTGCCGCAGGCAGGCGATGATTGCCCATGCGCTCGGCTGCCTGCCGGATTGCCAGCACTTCTGCATGCGCAGCGGGGTCTTTCAGTTGAATGTTTTTGTTATAGGCCGAAGCAATCACTTGTTGTTCAAGCACCAGCACCGCACCGACGGGCACTTCACCTTCACTGGCTGCACAACGCGCAAGCGCGATGGCTTGCTCCATAAACTGTGTATCCTGCTCACTGAACATAATTACTGAACAGGAAAAATAAAATCGAGCGATTCATCAATCAATCGTTCAACCAGTTTTTCGGGTTCACCAAATTGTTCGAGAATACGGTGGTTATATAAATCGATGAGGCCATGCACATTGGTCATGGTGGTAATCGCACGAACTGGCAGCGCCTTGTCTTTATCGGCTGAATAATGTCGCGTGGTTTCTTTCACAATATTCATCATCAGGTGAAAGGTTTTTTCACGCAGGATTTTGTCAACTTCTTCAAAAGGTGTACCTTCGAATTCCCGAAGAGAAATAGGCGGATGAAAAATCAGTTCCCAATAGCCCATACGCTGCTGCGCGAAGGCGAATGAAGATTTCAGTATCGCACGCAGCTGTTCACGTGGCTCAGCAATACCTTCACTTGCCTGCTTCATATTCGCAGCCAACAAATCGAAACCTCTTAATGCAGTTTCCAGAAACAGCTCATGTTTGCCTGGAAAATAGTTGTACAAATTCGGTGCTGTCATATTGAGCGAATTTGCCAGACTGCGCATGGAAATATTCGCCACACCTTTTTCGGCCATAATTTTTGAAGCTTCGTCCATAATACGCACTTTCATGGCGAGCACTTCATCTTGGGTATACGCTTTTTTAGGCATAGGCGGAATCCACCATATTAATCAGGTTGTTAGAAGACCTGCGCTTTGAATCGAGCACAGGATTACCTTCCATATAGGCACGCAAGGTACATCCAAAACCTGGCAAGTGCGGTTCAAATTCAAAACTCATCACATCTTTTGTTGAAAACACCGCTTCACAAGCCGCTTTGCACGAATATAAACAGGAAAGTTCCTGCGGCACAGAATCACTCACACTGCGGTGCATGGCGCACTCAGGAATTTCCATCACAATGGTGCCATGTTCATCAAGAC
Organism: uncultured Pseudomonadales bacterium; assembly: GCA_964557005.1. GTDB lineage: Bacteria > Pseudomonadota > Gammaproteobacteria > Pseudomonadales > JBECKS01 > JBECKS01. The sequence continues at coordinate 427,643 of CAZKYI010000001.1, read as the reverse complement.
CAATCTCCATTTCCCCAACCAGAAACTGCGACATAGAATTGATGACAGGCAACATGCGTTGGCCAAAAGCGCTCTGCATGGTTTGATGCAGATTTTTCTTTTCGCTGAATTTCACCATCGCGTTTTTCATAAACTGAAAGCGTTTGCCAATGCGCTCGGAGGTATAAGTCACCACCAGCTCCTGAAAATCCTGCTCAGACAAATGTTGTTTGAGCAAGGTCAAAGCAAATTCGTTTTCGCGAATCAGATTCCCATAATTCGCCCACCATCTTTGGTAAGGGCTGGCATAAAAAGGAAGTCGGGTACGCGTAGCCACCAACTGCTGGTAGTCAGCCAGAAATTTCTGCTTGTCTGCTACCATCAGCCTCAACAATGGAACAAAGGTCTCTGCAACAATGCGTTCCATTTCTGCAAACATGAATCTCAAAATGAGCCAGTTCAGGAACGCCTGCACCCCCCAATGTTTTCGCAGCATTTTAAACATGGCCTGTCTCCGCTTGTTTCCTTGATCAGTCAAGTCAATTTAACTACCGTTCAATTTATATGACAAGTACATCAGGCCTGTTTAAGCAAACCTACCGTAATCGCCAATAAAAAATCAGGAATGTCATTTAAATTCAGTACCTGATCGACACGTGTTCTCATCAATGCCGACTGAGGCATGATGGGCACCTTGGCGGTATCAGGGTCTTCAATAATCGCCAGACCGCCAAAACGCTTGATACACGCCACACCCTCGGCACCGTCCTGATTGGCGCCTGTGAGCAAAATGCCAATCAGTGCATCACGATAGGATTCAGCGGCAGAAATAAAACTCACATCAATGCTGGGACGGGAAAAATGAATCGGCTTATCGACATTGAGCGAGAGTGTGTGATCTTTCTCAATCAACAGATGGTAATTCGCAGGTGCGATATAAATTGTGTTCGGCTCAAGCTTTTCCTTTTCGTCTGCTTCCTTCACACGTAAAGTACATTTACGGCCAAAAATTTCAGCCATGTGTGCGCCAGATTTCCGATGCTGGTGCAAAACAATCACAATGGGGAGCGGAAAACGGACAGGCAGCTTTTCCAGAATCACACTAACCGCCTCTATGCCTCCCCATGAACCTCCAATAATCACGCATTCAAAAGGTTTAACCGTTTTTGCTACTGCCATGTTGAAAGCTCAAACAAGGCTTAGGGCTTGCCAGCGGGATTTTGCATGGCCTGATAAAAATCCTGTTCAGACTGACGACTCTTGGCCAACATTTTTTCCAGCTCGCGTTTTTGCAAATCCAGTTCAAGGAAGAATTTAACCTTGCTTCTCAAAATCACAGGTTCAATCGGTTTGAACAGATAATCCACCGCACCCACCTCATAGCCCTTCATCACATATTTCTTTTCCTTGCTAATCGCCGTCACAAAAATAATCGGCACCTTGGCAATTTTCGTGTTGCTGTGCATCAACTCAGCCACTTCAAAACCGTCCATGCCTGGCATCTGCACATCCAGCAATACCAGAGAAATACGTTCCTTTAACAACACCTTCAAGGCTTCATTACCCGAATACGCCTTAATCAGCTCTCTCGATTCATCTTCGAGCACCGCTTCAAGTGCAATCAGATTCTCAGGCTTGTCATCGACCAATAGTACCTTTTGTTTTTCTGTGTCTGTCATAGTGAGTCCACCAATTTATGCAGTTTCCTGTATATCTTATATTTTTCATGCAAGGTAGAAAATTTATTTGCTGATGCTGAAAAGCGAATGGATTCCTTACTGCCCAGACACAGAAAACCACCCATATCCAGGCTATCGTGGAACAACCTGAACACACGATCCTGTAAATCCCGATTGAAATAAATCATCACATTGCGGCAAATGATGACCTGCATTTCCCCGAACACCTGATCAGTCGCCAAATCATGATCGGCAAACACCACATTCTTCTTGAGTGACTGGTTCATAATGATGTTGTCATAACGCAAGGTATAGTATTTGGAAAAGTCATACACACCGCCACTCTCGGCATAATTACGTGCGTACAATTCAAGTTCCTCTGTCGAAAAAATACCCTTTTTGGCCTTCGCAAGCACATTCTTGTCAATGTCGGTCGCGTAAATCTGGGTTTTATCGTAGAGCCCTTCTTCCTGCAACAAGATGGCCATGGAATAGATTTCCTCGCCAGTAGAACAACCTGCATGCCATATCTTGATTGAAGGATAACTATGCAATACCGGAATCACCAGTTCACGAAATGCACGATAGAATTCCGGATCACGAAACATTTCCGTGACATTGATGGTGAGATCATTGAGCAGTTTGGAAAATTTTTCGCGCGAATACAGAATTTGCTGCTGAAGTTGGGAAACCTTTTCCAGACCTTCGGCCAGTAAACGCAGCTTAACTCTTCGTGTAATAGAGGCTTTGCTGTACGAACGAAAATCGTAACCATATTTAAGATAAATCGCTTCCAGCAAAAGCTGGATTTCGATTTCTTCAATATCCAGTATCTCCAAATGGCTTGGGGAAGTCGCACTGGTTTTACTCGTTGAGTCGAGTGACTCGTGTTGTGTACTCATAGTGAACCTTACCCGTTCAGGTCATCCACACGCGCATTAAAGCCATCAAACGATCCACCTCCAAGGGCTTGAGCACGTAATCGTTTGCCCCTAATTCAAGACTCTTTGCGCGGTCTTCTTTCAGGCTTTTTGCGGTTAATACAATGATGGGAAGCGCATCGAACTCAGGGTTCTGGCGTATACGCTCAATGGTACTAAAGCCGTCAAGCTCCGGCATCATAATGTCCATCAGAATCATATCAAAGCGCGCACCCGCTTCGAGCATGGCAAGACATTCCAGCCCTGAACTGGCCGCTTCTATTTCCATGCCACGACGCTCCAGTCCTGAAGTCAGCGAATACACATTTCTCATATCGTCATCGACAATCAGCACGCGCTTGCCTTCAAATAATTCATCGCGTGACAACACTTCTGGTGCAGGTTTGTCAGCATCAGAACGCGCGCCCAGCCAATGTAAAAACAAAGTTACTTCACTCATCAAACGCTCTTCCGAAGCACCTGATTTCAGAATGATGCGATCCGCATAACGGCGTAATTTCGCTTCAAAGTCGCGTTCAATTTCCTTGCCTGAATACACCACCAAAGGTGTATCGGGTTTGGCCTGTTTCAATAGATGAATTGCCTGCTGGGCTTTTTCCTCGTGTTTGTTTTTACCTTTTAAAGGCAAATCGAGATCGAAAATAATGCAATCAATTGTTTCTTTTTCTACCAGAGTTTGCGCTTCCCTGACATCGGCAACACTGCTCACTTGCACACTTTGTTCCGTCAACATCTTTTTAATTGATTCAAAAGCATCGGTGCCTTTGCTCTCAACAATCAATACATGTTTCAGTTCACCTTCATCAAGTTTTTGCAGAATGTCGGTGATTTGCCGTTTTGACACGGGCTTTTTGAGAAAATCAATCGCACCCAAAGACAGCGCTTTTTCACCTTCATCATTCCCTGACATCACATGCACAGGAATATCCTGAGTGGCGGGGTTTTCTCTCAAAGCCTTAAGTACATCCATGCCAGCCATTTCCGGAAGCACCAAATCGAGAATAATGCCTTGTGGTTGTTCACTGATGGCAAGCTCCAGACCTTGCTTGCCATTGTCCGCAGCAATCACATCCAGACCATAATCACTGGCAATCGCACACAGGGTTTCTGAAAAAATGGCATCATCTTCAATAATTAACAAAGTGTTATTAGCGGACTGCGATTTCTTTTTTCGTGGGGCGATGACAGGCAGGGCTGATTCCTTGTAGGAAGATGTGTTACTTGCACCTGAATTGTGTTGTGAAAACAGTTCCAGTTTAACGTCTTCACTGACAATGGAATCCGGCAACTCTTTGGGTAAATGCAAGGTGAAGCAACTGCCCTGCCCGACACCTTCACTGGCGACACTGATACGGCCACCCAACAATTTCGCCAAACGATTGGAAATCGTTAGCCCCAAACCCGTACCACCATACTTTCTGCTAATGGCACCATCGGTTTGTTGAAAGGCTTCAAAAATCATCTGCTGTTTTTCAGGTGCAATACCCAAACCGGTATCGCGTACCAGAAAATCATAAAATTTTCCGCTCTCATCTAATTCAACATGCAAAGACACCTTTCCTTGTTCGGTAAATTTCAGCGCATTTGACAATAAATTTTTAATAATCTGATTCAAACGTTTTGAATCTGTGAGGAATTGTGGCTCTACACCCTCGCCCACCTGCACGGTGAATTCCAGGCCTTTTCTTTCGGCAATTGGTGAAAATAATTGCCGCATTTCTTTTTCCCATACCTTGAAATCGATTTCATCAAAAATCAATTCCAGCTTGCCTTCTTCTACTTTAGCCAAATCAAGAATGTCGTTAATCAACTCCAGCAGGTCACTGCCTGCTTTATGAATAACCTTCGCATGCTCCACTTGTTTTTCTGTTAAATGGTTGCCGTCATTTTCAGACAGATTTTCAGATAAAATCAGAATGCTGTTTAAAGGTGTACGCAACTCATGTGACATGGTAGACATGAATTCAGACTTGTACTGCCCACTCAATTCCAGTGCAGAACTTTTTTCTTCCAGCGCCTTGCGCGACCTTTCAAGCTCCTCATTCTGTAACTGCATATCGTGTTTTTGTTTTTCGAGTGCGCGAGTATGTTCTTCCAGTTCTTCGTTCGTCACACGCAACTCTTCCTGCTGAGCTTGCAAACGCTCTTCAGACAATTTCAGTGCTTTTGTTTGTTCTTCCAGCTCTTCATTACTGACACGCAATTCTTCCTGCTGCGCCATTAAACGACCTTCGGATTCCGTCAGCGCCATCGCCTGTTGTTCCAGATCTTCATTTGCTGCCTGCAAAATGTGCTGCTGCTCTGCCAACTTGCTTGCCTGCTCGCGTGTCATCAGCAACATGGCATTCACATTTTCACGCGCCTGTGCCGATTCAATACTTTGTGCAATCGCTTCCCCTGCACGCATTAAAAAACTCAAATCATGTGTTGCAGGTTCCTGAATAAAACCCAATTCAAAAACACCGTATAAATGTTCATTAAAAATGAGCGGTGTAATCACCACGAAACTTGGGCGACTTTTTCCCAGGGAAGAGGTAATACTGAGGTAATCCGCAGGTAAATTGCTTAACAATACCTGGTTTTTTTCCAAAGCGACCTGCCCCAATATACCTTCACCAAATCTGAACTGTTCTGACATTCCCTTGCGCTCAACATAAGCGTAACTGGCCAACAATTTTAAAAATGGCTGTCCAGCTTCAATTCCCGCTTCAATAATTTCAGGATAATGCGCGACATACAAAGCGCCCACCTGTGCATTCAACATGGGCGTGAGCTCACGCATGATGGTCTGACACAGATTGACGGTTGAAACATCACCACGACTCACTTCGCCAAGACGTACCAAACGCCGCTGTTCAGACTCCCTGACTTCATCTTCCAATGAGCGTGCACGTAAGGCCGAACGCATTTTATCAATCGCAGACAAAACCTCTGCAGTTTCATCGCCAGTATTACAATCAATCGGTTGAGACCATTCACCTTGTGCAATTTGATCAGCAATTTTTCCCATATGGGTGAGATTATTAGTCACTCCATTGGATAGATAACGTGCAATCAATAACATAATGATTGTGAGTGACAACCCAACCAACAAGGCAAACCATGAAGTTTCCTGTGCAATACTTTGTGATTGCTTAACCCTGTCTTCAATTCCCTTGAAATGCCTGCTTCGATATTCCTCTCCAAATTGGGCAATATCGCGATTCATGGAGCGTATTTTGGGCAGCTCACGCATTTCCTGTGTTTTATCGAACTTATCGCTCGCCAAATCGATGAGCAAGCGGCCGTATTGACGGCTCAGTTGTTGCAGATGATTCAACTCATTTTTAGAGGAGGGGTCGAGCGATTTTAATCGGGCATAGGCATCATCTATTTCTACTAACAACTGCTCTGACCTGGACAGGGATTGAGAATCCGGTGATGTTTGGGCAATGCTTTCCACCTGACTGAGCATCAGGCTGATGTCATTGTTAATATTCAAAATCTGTAGATTGTTCTCACTGATTTCGCTGAACAGCGAACCGTAATCAAGGCTATTTTTAACACTCAGGGCAAAATAACTCAGGAAACCCAAAGCGCCTACAATCGCAACTGCCTGTACCTTATTCTTGATCGAGAGATGACTGAACACGGAAATACTCCACGCTTCGTAAAGCTCTTTTTTTTGTTTTTGTCGTTGTTATCTAGTCGGGAATAATTGTTTTAATATCTCAAAATAACAAGATTCCAGTTTTTTCAGGGAACTCAGTTTTAATACCTCATCTACCTTGTGAATGGTGGAATTTTCAGGCCCCAACTCCAACACTTCAACCCCATAGGGTGCAATAAATCGACCATCCGAGGTACCACCACCCGTTGAAAGCTCGGTGTCTATACCACACACCTTCTGAATAGCCGCCTGAGTCGCTTCAATGAGCCTTCCACCGCGAGTCAGAAAAGGTGCACCACTTAGCTGCCACATAATCGTGAACTGAATCCCCAGAGCATGTAACAAGGCTTCTGTACGCTGCTGTAGCTGCTCGCTGGTCGATTCCGTCGAAAAACGAAAATTCCCCAATAGATGCACACTGGCTGGCACCACATTGGTGGCACCTGTACCTGCATGGATATTGGAAAACTGAAAGCTGGTTGCAGGAAAAAACGCATTACCCTGATCCCATTCAGTCTTGCTCATGGCATCAATAAAAGCGCCGGTTTTATGAATCGGGTTATCCACCTTGTCAGGGTAAGCCACATGCCCCTGCACACCATGTATCACCAGCTCAAAATTCAACGAGCCTCTTCTGCCAACACGCACACAATCGCCCAGCTGCGTGGAACTGGAAGGCTCCCCCACCAGGCACCAATCGATAAGCTCACCTCGCTGTTCCAGCATCTGCATCACTTTTACCGTACCGTCGGTAGCCACGCCTTCTTCATCACTGGTAATCAGAAAGGCGAGCGAGCCTTTGAACTCCGGTGCCTCATTGCAGAAACGCTCTGTCGCTTTAATCATCGCAGCCAGACTACCTTTCATGTCAGCCACACCACGCCCATACAACAGGCCGTCAGATTCACGCAGTTTGAAAGGCGGGCTAGACCAGGCTTTTTCATCACCCACTGGGACTACGTCGGTATGCCCTGCAAAAGCAAACACGGGGCTATCAGTTCCCAGCCTCGCCCACAGATTCCTGACCCCGTTGGATTCCAGAAACTCACAACGAAATCCCAAAGGCTCCAGATGTTGTACCAGAATATCCTGACAACCCTGATCATCTGGTGTGATTGAGGGTCTTTCAACCAGTTGTCGAGTGAGTTCTAACAGTTCCATAAATCTCTAAATTGGAAAATCAAGGCAAGTTATAGTACCGTTGCAGTCGCAAAGTCACAATCAACATTGAAATTTTATCTATGGAAAATTCGTTCGTTAACGTCACCGCATCGATACTGCCAGGGCTGGTCGCTATTGCAAACCGCAGTTCAATTTCTGTCGATAGCCTGCTGGAAAAAGCGGGGTTAACCAAAGAGCAAATCAATGATCCGCGTGCTCAACTCTCCCTCGCGCAATTTGATAATGTGCTTGAAGTGATGAGAGAAGCCAGTCGTGATCCTGCCATGGGTTTACATCACGGCCTGACTCTGCAACTGAACACCCTGCAAATTCTTGGCCCCTTGCTCGCCACTTCGTCCACGCTGCGCCAGAGTTTTGATTTATATGCCAGATACAAGGATTTAATCAGCCCCCATATCGCTTTTACGCTCGAACAACGCGGCGTAGAAACCCATATCTGCTACATTGATCGCATCGAGAATGGCAACAAGCCCATTTATGCTGAAATAGCCATGACCAGCTTGTTAAGCATTGCACGTGCGCTTTCAGCGAAAGACAGTTTCAGAATCAATGAAACGCACTTCAGACATTCACAACCTGAGTATGTGGAAGAATATAAACGCATCTTTAAATCACCCGTCTATTTTGGGAAAAAACAAACCAAAATCGTGGTGAATACCAGCATTCTGGAAAAGCCTTTGTTAGGTGCTTTGCCAGAAACCAATCGCAAGACCGAACTGGAAGCCAGAAACCTGCTCATTCAACTGCAACAAAGCCAGAAAGTTTCCCGTCAGATTATTCATTACCTCGAAGAAAACCTTGGGCAAAACCCCATCAGCATTCAGGACGTGGCAGACCATCTCAAAATGACCCCGCGCACGCTGCAAAGAAGGCTGAAAGATGAAGACACTTCCTACGTTGCGCTCAGGGAAAAAGTACGTTTTCGGTTTGCACAAAACTATTTGCGTGATGATGCCATGAACATGGACAGTATTGCCGCGTTACTGGGCTTTTCAGAATCCACCAACTTCTATCATGCCTTCAAGCGCTGGTCGGGCGTTTCTCCCGGAGAATTTCGCAAGCGCCTGAAACAATAGGCACAGCGAAACCTATCGGGGTTGCATGCGGATTCCACCATCAAGACGGATAGTTTCTCCATTCAGATAGCCGTTCTCAACGATATGCACAGCTAACTGTGCAAATTCATGTGGTTGCCCAAGACGCTTGGGACTTTGCACCATATCAATCAATGGCTGACGTTTTTCATCGGGTAACAAAGCCATTAAGGGGGTATCAATAATCCCTGGCGCAATGGTCATCACACGAATCCCCAAAGGTGCCAAATCTCTGGCAATCGGCAAGGTCATACTCACAACACCACCCTTGCTTGCACTGTAGGCTGCCTGCCCGATTTGCCCGTCAAAAGCTGCAACAGAAGCGGTATTGATAATCACGCCTTTCTCTTCCTCAGGATTTTTTGCAAATTGCTCGGCTGCCAGACGCAACACGTTAAAGGTGCCCAACAGATTGACCTTCAAGGTCAGCTCAAATAATTCCAACGGCATCACACCCTGTGAGCCCCAGGTTTTAAGCGCCATACCAATACCGGCACAATTCACCAGCACATGAATGGTATGAAACTGCCTGAGTGTTTCGGCCATTGCTACGCGCACACTGTGTTCATCACTCACATCTACTTCACAAAAAGCCACACCGTGCAAGGAGGCGCTCAACGCTTTACCCTGCTCAACCGCACGGTCAAAAATCATCACCTGCGCACCTTTTTCCACAAACATTTCCACACAAGCTCGACCAAGACCCGAAGCTCCACCCGTTACAATGGCTACCTTTCCTTCCAGTTTCATAACAATCTCCTGTGTAACTCAAACACCCATACAGCAATTTTTGACAAAAAAAAGCCCGACTCAAATCTGGTCGGGCTCTTCATTCATACTACAAATCAGCAGTCTTTACCCATCTCCACGTAACTGCGCCAGTTGGTTGACCAACCGCCTTCGTCATCATCGAAGCCGTCTTCGCCACCACCATAAATCAACTCACGGTTTCGTTCACAACGCTCACTACGAGCAACCTTCTCAACCTGGGCATCAGATGATTGTGTCAGACGCAATTCATGATGAGCAAATTCCCCACTCACCTGATACATCGGGCCATCAGACACGAAACCCTCGTGAAAGCTAAGCTCTGGTGGAATACTCACTTCAGAATATCTCAGGTAGTACACTTCACCTGGATCCACATCCAGCTCCAGGCGGAAAATTTCTTCCACATGCAAAATGGCCAGAGGTCGTCTTGCACTCAAATAATGTCTGCCCGGCTCCAGCTCAAGCGCTACATACATATTGTTCTTCAACCCGAACATACGCTTGTTACCGATAAAAATGTTGGGAGCCTGCAACTCCTGTGCACCCCAATCAGAAAAGGGACGATAAATATAAACCACTGCATTCAGGGGGTCTGTTTCAGCTACAGCATGATAGCCAGGCCCTTGAACCGATTTAACCTGAGCACCCCAACTCATCTGCCTCCAATACTTCATGTTGATAATATCACCGCATCCTTGCAGGGATAACAAAAGCATGATTGCGACGCTATAGATTACAACACGCTGAAATGGGAAAGCCTTTTCAACAAAATTCTGCATAAATTTTGAACCTGTTCACCCTGTGAAAGTCGCTGCAAACCTGACGCAACTGTGAAACCTTTTTTAATTGTTCTGGTTTTTTTTATTCTGATTGGAAATTCCGGCTAATATGGCGTAATTCCACCAATTTGCCAAGTATTTCGCTGGAATTTCCTTGAAAATGAAAGACTAAGCCGATTATTTATAAGGATTTTCCACCTTGAGCGACAGCGGATTTTCATAGCCAGGTACACGGATACCTTCCTTTGAAAAACCCAGAGCTTCGCCTGCAAGCACGCCTTCCCCGAAACGATAAATCAACTGATGCTCCCCCTCTGCCAGCTTTTGGTAATAACGCTGCTGTCTGGTTTCGACCTGCTCCGCCAGACGTGCGTATTCCTGCAATTCGCCCTTGCCTGCAATCGATTCCAATGCCTGCCTTGCCTGTTGAGGAGAAAAAACACAGGCAGTTGCATTATTGCCACCAAAGCCCTTGGAATTCAGAAACGCAACATCAATGCCATCACGCCCCACTTCAATATGCTTCTGGCTCAGACGGAGATTGCTGCCATGTACATCATCTGCAAATTGATCAACCGTAAAAATGCCAGGAATCAAACCCTCATTCCATGTTCCCAAGGCACTCATCATCTGGTCACCCCCTGCAGCACCCAGACTATGCCCGAGATAACACTTCACCGAGGTCACAGGCCAGCTCTGAATCCCCTTGATTTTGGCAATTTCGTTAATCACATGGGATTCAGTGACACGATTTTGTGGCGTGCCCGTACCATGGGCATGCACATAACTCCGTGTCTGCACACATTGTTCACCCAGCATGGCTTCTGCCAGTGACACTGCTTTTCCCAAACACAGGTAATTACCAATACCCGGGGAGGAAATCGATTTCTTGAACGCATCGGCATGTGTAAAGACACCTGGAACCGCCCCCAGAATCCGCGCACCTGTTTTAAGCGCAAATTCGGCAGAAAATAAAATGGCGAACTGGGCAGATTCGCCCATGGTAAAACCACAATTCAAACCAAACGGCCTGCAAGCGTGGGTATAACGCGGTTCACTCAAACCCAGATGCGCATCCAGCTCAAGCAAGCCCTCATCATCGGCCAGCGCTCCCATAGTCCGATAGCCTTCCATCACTTCTGGCGTAATTGGCGCTTCACTCACACCCACAATGGCAACCTGACGGCGACCTGCCTGAATATCTTTCACCGCATGCTCAAGGTTATACAAGAAAGAAGCACAGGCACCTACAACACCACCAGTAAAACCCGCACTGCCCAACATATAGGCATTGATAAAATCCCCAGGCATTTCGGGAAAACCCAAAGGCAACTGTTTGGAAGTGGCGCGCCTGCCCATCATGGCAGCCTTGGCATAGCCCACCACGCCATTGTCATCAAGCTGCCCCATTGAGCTACAGGCATACACACCTATCTGATCTGGCGGTAATAACTGTTTCAGGGTTTCTATCTCGATGCCCAGCGAACCTATGGCATCGGAAGCACCAAATACCGTCATTTCCAGACCTTTGGGATGATTGCGCGATGGATAGAGCGCACCAATATCCAGACCCGTCGGTATCTGCCCTGCTACACTCACCTTCAAACTGCGCGTATCAGGCAACAACACATTCAACTGTGTGCAGCTCACCTTGCAACGGCCATCAGGCAAGGTTGTGACTGTCCAATCATCAGGGAGAAGTTCAGGTAAATCCCTGCTGTCCACGATGAAAGTCAGTTCAGTGGCTTCACCACTCAAACGCACACGCTTATTGGCTTCAACCGCACACGGGTTGTAATGCTCATCATTGAGCTTGCGAATCAGGGTATTGGACAAAATAGCCTGCTGCTCGGTATCACTGAACTTGCCCTGACTGGAACGCCCCATCAACATCGCAAGCGAATTGAGCGTATCGGTTCGTTTTTGCTGGCTTAACGCATCAAACACCATGCGTTGGTAAGCCATATGATTGGAAGAACGGCCGGCAGAATTAACACCACCAAAGCCAACAATAAGAGGAAGATTTTTCACTCAGCTCTCCAGAGTCCGTGAATTAGCGGGCAGAAACATAGAGCAAAATAGTTTGGCTTACAAGACGCGGGCAAGGACAATCGAGCCTCAAAACGCCAGCATTTAAAAACCAAACAATATTTAATGAGAAAAATGACAAGCCAAAGCAAAAAACAATAAATAAGCATTGATTGCACCTAGAGCACTCTCAACTGCCTTATTCGAGGGTGGCCAGTTAATCACCCAATAAAATGTCACTACACTCAAGCCCATGAGCACATAAAAAACAGCATGCGCATCAATTTTTAACAGCCATAAAAACGGAACAAATAATAACAATGACAAAACACGAGTATAGTTTTTATGAAAGCGGAATATATTGTAGCCACGTTTTTGCAACAATGTGTAGGCAGTTTGATTCCCCACAGCGGCATCCCCTTCAATATCCTTATAATCTTTTATCACTGAAATAATCGACCAGCCACCGAAAACCAGAAACACAAATAAAACGTATTCCCATGACCACATTGCCGCAGATTTGTGCGTAAAAGATTCTGAAGAATCATATACCAGACACACGCCACCTATATAGGCAGAAAATCCCCATACGCCTTCTATTTTATAATTAGAGGGAAAAAAAGATTTCCCTCTATAAAAGTCATAGTTGTAAATGACCGATGCAATAAAACAGAGTATCAACGGGTAAACACTCACATAATTGTTACTGGCCAATGCAACACATAACATTAAAAATGTGACATTAAAAAAGATCACATCATCGCCATTCACATAGCTACCCTTCCTGCTAAGCGCGTCTTCTTCCTTATCAAAAAAATCATTCTGAAGAATAATCACAATACCTAAATACCCGAAAATGATAGCGAAAAAAATCGCTTCCTCAGTAATCGGCCTGTAAACACTGTAACCAAGCAAAGCAGTGAATATCAGAGGAAGCGCATGATTAAACCTTTTGCACACATTGCTGAAAATTCCAGGGTTTAAAAATAAATACATTACCGCCGTCAGAAATACCTGAAACGCGATAATCAGGAAAGGAAGTGAAAACAGATAAAAGGAATCTACTTTGAAGCGACTTTCGCCTTGCAAATATTCTGTATTTTTTAAAAAGTATTCCATAATTTCAGAAATAACATACGTGGGCAAACCGGCAGCATAAAAATAAACAAAACAATAACTTAAAATAAATCCGGCTAACGCTCGTAAAACCGATTCTGTTTTTATAAAAATAACAAGCGATGTAAAAAACATGGTTAGAAATAAAACAATAGTTTCGCCCAGCGGTAAATCTTCAAACCAGATATATTGCTTGGTATTGGCATCTGTAATATAGGGATATTTAAATGAACCCAAACCTGTAAACATAAAATCCAGAAGGGGGGGGAAGATACCCAGAAAAACACCAATCAATACCAGATGGATGGATTTTTTCCATTCAAAATCAGGAATACATAGTTTCAGAATCAATGTGTAGCCAAATATGGAAAACAAATAAAATGAAACAATAATTGACAACGAAATATTCGAAATACGAATCGCTTGCCATCCCAGAATGAATTCAAGCAAATACCTCACAAAACCTACAAACAAAGCAAAAATAATTATCACATAAAAGTTGTAGTGCTTTTTTTCCTGTAAAACAATGATATTGCGCAACCAGCGCATGGGTAATGAAAGCAAGTTCATTCTGTTTTTCCTTTAATTAAAAGAGGAACATTAAAACATATGTGTTTTAACACATCTAACACCTATACCAGTTGCGATAAAAATGTACGCGCAGGCACCACTTTCAACACATGCTTTTCTGAAAAACAGTCCATATCAACATAGTCCGCATTGAACACCACCTGAAAAGCATAATCCGCTTGCAATGCCTCAAAATAACGTCTGAGTGCAGGGCTAACAACCTCATCAGTCAGTTTAATCTCTACCAACATCCAGGGCATGCCCTCATTCACAATCAGAAAATCGACCTCATTTTTTTCCTTGTCACGCAGATAGTGCAAGGCAAACTTACCCAAGCCCATATCATTCCAGGCATCGACTGCCTTGAGCAGGTGACACGCGACAAAGGTTTCCGCTCTGGCACCAGCATCGCTTACCAGTGACCAATCGCTCAAATACCACTTGGGTTCTTTTCTCAGGGCACGCGAAACATTTTTGAACCAGGGTCTTATCACAAAACCCAAATGTAAATTCCTCAGCACATCCACCCAGCGGCGCACCGTATCGGTGGAAACACGCACTTCCTTCGCCAGATTCCCATAAATCAACTGCTGTGAAGAACGCTCAAGCAGCAGCCTTGCCAATACTTCCAGTTGTGCAAGCTGCTGAATCTGTGTCACATCACGAATATCCTCACGCAGTAATTGTTCCAGACGTAATTGCTGCCAACGCCTGCTGAAACGCCTGTCCCGCTTCAAAAAAGGCTCGGGATAACCACCATATTCCCAAAGCGCTTCAAACTCTCCTGCATGGATTGGTTGTGGTGTCTGTACCAGATGTTTTTCGGACGGCGGGGTTTGCTCCAGAACTTCCGCAATCGAAAACGGGTGCATGCGATACAAAAAATACCGCCCCATCAGACTGTCACCACCACGACGGTAAACATCCATACGGCTGCTACCCGTCACCATGATGTTGATTTGCTTGCCATACTTGTCATAAAAACCCTTCAGAAATTGCTTCCATTTCGGATATTTATGCAATTCATCAAACAATACCGTCGCCTTGCTTTCCCTGAGCCTGTCCAGTTTGCAATGTTCCGCCAAAGCCTGCTCACCCGCCAGAATCAGCAAACGGTCATCACTGTTGTCCCAGTTCAGATAAAAATCAGCATGTTGCTGACAGCTTGTGGTTTTACCCACCTGACGTGGCCCGCTGACAAAAGCCATTTGACGCTGGCTTGCCAAATGCTCTGCCAATATAGAATTATAAATTCGTCGCTGTATTGTCATGCGACTATTATTCTACCCATCGTAGAATAGTCAAGACCAAAAGACGATGTATCGTATTTTGGTCAAAGATCAAGTTGGCCTGTTGCCTAAAAGAAAACACTCAATGGCACAGCATATCTGGACTGGTTATTTTCACAAAACGACAGCACATGCTCACCACTGTAAAGCACAATGCCCAACACTTTTTTTGAGGATTTTTCCTGCAAATCAACAATATGCCTAAAGGATTCTTTGGTGATACTTCGCGCTGATTTTACCTCTATGGCTATAAGCTGCTCGCCTCGTTCAATAATAAAATCGATTTCTTTTTTATCGTTGGTACGATAGTGAAACATATTGGCTTTGAGACTGGCATAACTCGAATGTTTCAGCAGCTCTCCGTACACAAAGGTTTCAATCACCCTACCTTTATTCGGCGAGTTATGCAGTGCCTGAACATTTTGAATACCCAATAAATGACAGAAAACACCGCTATCGGTTAAATAGAGCCGAGGGGATTTTATAAAACGCTTGGAAATATTAGCACTGTAAGCTGCCAGCAATGACACCTGATAAATCATACTCAACATGCTGAGATAATTACTGACCGTTGCTTCGGAAAGACCCGCATCGTTAGCAAGATCCGATTTATTCAACAAACTGCTGCTTCTGGGGGCAAGGATATTAAAAAAGCGAATGAACGCGGTAATGTCGCGCAACTCACCAACATCACGAATATCCCGCTCAACGTAAGTGCTGATATAAGCATTGAACCATAGCGCACGCCCTGAAACCGATTCAATTTTATGCACTTCGGGGTAGCCACCCAAAATGATGGCATTCAGCAATTCATCGTAAGCCAGCGCATCAGGCGTTAACCCTTCAACACCTTTCTCAAACAAAACATCAATCAGGTTTTCTTCGGGCTTGTTATGAAGCTCTTTTTGTGACAGCGGCCACATGGCCACTTCGATAATCCGCCCCGCCAGAGTATCTTTGGTGGCTTTCATATCCAGCACGTTGGCCGATCCTGTTAATAGAAAACAGCCATTAGTGCGATTTTTATCAATTTCTATTTTTATACCCTCAAGCAGGCTTGGCACTTTCTGAATTTCATCCAACACCACTGGCTTGGGCAAACTGGCCGCATAACCCAAGGTATCCGTCAGTGCCGCTTCGCGCTGGGTTAAATCATCAAATACACGGTATTCATAGTTTAGTGCTAAAGATAACGTCGACTTCCCCACCTGGCGTGCGCCGGTGAGCAACACACACGGGGCAATATTCAGTGCTTCTTTTAATAGCTGTTCAGCCGATCGCCTATACATACTCAATCCTATATAATTGTAAATTACATAACTATATCTATGTAATTTACAATTATCAATGGATGATTTTGTATAAAAACTGCTGGCCTTAAACCATCTCGACGAAAAGCTTCAGAACAAAAAACTGCAATATCTGCAAATTCAGTTACCCCTTCAAATTCGCATGAAAGGTTTCTACAAGGAAGTAACGGCCATCCTGAAAGAAGCTGAAATCAAGCAAAAGCTATGAATTCCTAATGATGATGGTGATGTAACAACTTCTGTCTTTCTTCAACACCATCACCCTCCATTATTTGGGCATCCGTTGCAAAAGGGCTGGACAAAACCAAACTCTGATCAATAGACATGGAAGTAGCAAATCGACCTTCAGGATGATCCACAAACCAGACATGAAGCATCTCTGGTGATCGTTTCAGCAGTATTTCCCCTTTGGCACAATGCCCTTGTAAAACACCATTTTTCAGTAATATCGCATCAGGCACAATCATAGGAGTACACACGCCTTCACCATAATCATGGAAATGCCAAACCGTATTGGCACCACCAATTTGCTCTCCGTGTGTTCCTATATCCTGTTGAATAAACATGACTCCAACCAACAGATGCTGTCCTTTGCCAGTTGGGTAAAACATCAAATACTCAGGTGCTTGAGGATCCAAAGATTTGTCATCAAAGATGTAACTATAATTTGCAAAATGCACGCGATCAGTTGCAGGGTCATCCCCATAGCCCAACTGCATTGCTTGTTTCAAATCAAACAGTCTCTTTTCTTTTATATTTAGAAGCGTTTTCTCAACCAAATCAGAAGCCGCTTGCATCTGTTCATTTGTAGGCGCAACTCCTACAAACTGATTAACTTCAATAATTCCGTGCAATTTTGGTGCAGCGACAGCTTCATCAAAAGTCATCCATCTTTTTTCCTGATGAGGAAAAAACGGAGCGTAAAATAAAGAACTACTCTCAGTCTGATTCACAACTTCTTCATTGGATTTTGAGCAAGCAATAAACAGATTCACAGCCATACAAAATAAAACAGCCTTTGCACAGCACCAAAACATACGTTTATACATACACAAATTTTTATTCAAATAAACGTTTTTCATAAAAAACACCCAAGTAATGTCAGCATAGACTTATAACTGAAAATCAGGATTATCAGAACGAATTAATGCCTCAACAGCTATAGTGGTAGTGGTAATCTTTTCATCCTTGTCTGAATAAGGAAAAAAACCTCCAAACCAACTGCCGTCATGCTCTTGCCTGGATTCCAGCCATTTTTTTGCCTTTTTGATTCTTTGCTTATCATTCATGTCCTCACTCAATGACAATGCCTTAAGTGCTAACGCTGTTTCAAACTCGTCTGACATTTCCTCTCCAGTACGATTCCAATATCCACCTTCATTTTGATTTTGACGAACAAAATTTAAAGCATTTAAAAATGCGTCTGTATTTTGCAAACCGTACACCTTTAAAGCCATCATATTTATTGAGACAGCGTAGTAAGGGGTATCATAGTAATACCAAGACACGCCCCAGCTGCCATCAGACAACTGTGATTCAATCAAGTAATCAATACCGGCATTTATTTGTTCGTTATGTTTAACACCCAACTGAATCAATGTATTCAAAACAAAACCAGTAACTGATGGAAAATCATGATCCTCAGGGATTGTAGAATCACCAATAAGCCACTCACCACCTGCCTCCTGCTTATTGAGAAGAAAGTTAATTCCTTTATCTAATTTACTCTTGCTTGCTTGATTATTCTTTAAAGCCAATAAAGCAACGGGGGTAGTTTCCATACAAATATTGTCTTCATCAAAAGAAACATCACGATAAAAAGAACCATCACTCCGTTGAGCATCTTTCAAAAAATTTTTTCCTTTGGATAAGATACTTAAAGAAATTCCATCAATTCCTCCTAGCAAATACATAACCTCAGCAGATTGCCACACCTTGAGTCTGTCATCATCAGGATCAGCAAATGAACCGTCTGCCTTTTGAATACCTTGCAAAAAGCCTAATGCTTGTGTCACAGACGCAGAGAGTAACAAGGAATTAGAGTCATTGGGGGGGGGGGGATCCTTCTTGCCTGAGCCACCACAACTACTTAAAAACAAAATAGCAACCAGTACAAAAAGTTTCTTTTTAAAATAGTTTTTAGTAATAAACATAAAATAGTACACGTCTCATTTATTACATCCGCTTACAATGCTCCATCTAAGAATCAACATGACCACCAAAAGACTGATTATAGAAATATAAATCCAGTAACAACCAGGCAGCCAAACCGGAAGTATGAGCGGAACTCTCTGCTTTTGATGGCCACGCAATCCAGCCACCATCCTCACGTTGTGATTTTAAAAGTAATGTTATCCATTCCGGTTTGATTTTTTCCTCAAAACCCAACATAGCTACCCAACACAGTGCTTCAACTTCCATATCATCCAAACCATCTTCAGGTTTTACCTGATCAATCGCTATGGAAGTTGCCACATCAGCAAAATTTTCAGGTAAGCTTGGAACACTACAGCCATGATCCAGCGTCCATTGATAGGCCAAAAGAATATGCGTAGCAGCGTAACCACCTTTCTCAAGCTCCTGTTGCCACATGTGTGCAGTATCTTCTGAAAGCGGATACACATCACAATACAACGCTGAAAAAATGATGCTGTCTGGTAAAGTAATTGCATTTAATTGCTCCCGAGTTGCAATTATATTTTTGTCCAGCATTCTTGCAGGTACCAGCAATCTGGTTTTTATTCCTTCATCTTGTACATTTTTTATAAGTGACAAGTAAGTGCTTTTTGCATCTAACAAATTGGTTAAATGATATGTATTGATTAATCTGTCCAACATAAGCATTTCGATTGGTTCCAGAGCTAAACTACGCGAATACTTCAATACCTTATCAATCGCCTCAGACAAATCCAGATTATTGGCAGGATTATTATCGGGATGCTTTAACTTGATAATTTTACCAACAGGTACATTAACAAGACTGGAGCGCTGATTCTTCCAAACAATATCTACACGTTTGAGCGTTTTATTGACCTCAGGCATTGAAATAACAACCCTGCTCCCAGTCGATTTCAATTGTGACTGGTTAATATCGACCGCCAATTCAAAATTCTTATCACATACAAAAACAGAAAAAGGTAAGTGATTATTAAAACCAGCGACTTCAATAATCAGGCTTCGTGATAGGTCATTCACATTCGCACTGCCAAAATCGTAAACAACAGCAGAGATTGAAGAAGAATACTCACAACCATACGATTCAAAAAAAATACTGTCCCTGCTTACTGCCTGTAAACCAGCTTTCTGTTTATTAACTTTCGAACACCCACTCATGGTTGCAAAAACCATTACAAAAACAACTAAAAGTTTACACGCCATAAAACCATTCCCATTTTTGATATTCATTTCATGATACAACCTGATAACTGAAATGCAGGGATAACACCAGATTGAGCAGATATACATTCACCAGAAACAAGGATTGTTCCACCACCCTGTTGGAAGGCGGCCTGTTGATTGACCAATAAAATGTGGCAATTAGCGCCACATGAATCAAAACAAAAAACCAATGTATCTTCATTGGCTGTGTAGCCACAAGTGGAACAAGCATCATAATACAAAGGAACGCAACATACTTTTTATGAAAACCTTCATATGTTTTCCCTTTATTTAACAACAAGGTATATAGAGTCTGGTTTCCTACAGCAATATCACTCTTTATATCCTTATAATCCTTAATCACAGAAAGAATAGACCAACCACCAAAAACCAGAAAAGTAGTCACTATCGTTTTGCTGACTAGCATCTCATCCAGCATAAGTTGATGTGCAGACCACCCCGCGCCGCCCAAATCTATATTTTTGATACTTAAAATATCGCCCGACATAAAATAAGCCGTACTCATCACCATGCCTATGCCACACAGAAATGAGCTAAAACCCCAAACACCCTCTACCTTATAGTTGGCTGGGAAATATTTTTTTCCCCTATAAAAATCGTAGTTGTAGATAATAGAAACGATATAAAACAACAAAAGCATATAAGCGACAAAGCTTGCGCTCGCTGCAAATAGTGCAATCACAATCAGGAATAACACATTGAAGAACCTGACATCATTTTGATCGACGTAAGTTTCCCTGCCTTCTATTGCATCCTCATCCTTGTCAAAGTAATCATTCTGAACAATCACAACCAGAGAACCCAAAACCAATGCCAACGAAATGATGAATACATAAATATCCAGAGGCTTAAATAATGTGTAGCCCAGCATACAGGTCAGCACAACCGGAATTGCATGATTAAATCGTTTTAACAAGTTCCAGAAAATGACTCGATTAAGTAAAAAATAAATAATCAGGCAACATAGCGCCTGATATGCAGAAATATAAAAAATGCTGGAAAAGCCTCTGAAAAAAGTAGGATTTCCAGGATTGGGTAATGGCGAATTGACAGGTATCTCCAGCTCAAGATGCAACTGCGTTTTAAATGCCAGAAAAGGAATAAGTGCCGCATATAAAAAAATAAACGCATAGCAAACCGGTATGGCACTCACACACCTGAGAAAACTTCCGGTTTTCAGGTAAACAACCGTAGCAGTAAAGAAGATGGTGAGATACAAAACAAAGGCTTCACCCAGGGGTACATGCGCTTCAGGGTTGAATAAAAATAATCTCCAGTTTTTGCTGAAGTTATCAATATACCCATAACTGAAATTATCCACGCCATAATAAAAACTATCGATAATCGGGGGGAAAATACCCAAAAACACACCAATCAAAACCAGATGAATTGACTTTCTCCACTCAAGATTGGGAATCAGTAAATACAAGATAAGTGTATAGATGAATATGCAATGCAAATAAAACGTAAACATATGAATCATATTGAGATTCAATTGAAACACTGGTCTATCCGATAACATGAACTCCAGAGTGAACCTTACCAGCGCCACGAACATGGCAAAAATTGCAATCACAAAAAAGTGATATTCTTTTTTTTCCTGAACATTAATCAAATTAAGCAGCCACCTTTTTGGCCAGCTTGTAATTGTATTTAAAGTGATGTGAGAACTTCCTTTGTCATCTGTCATATGCGTTTACTCTCTTGATATGTCCTTTACAAAAATTCCCTACACGTTATTCAAACATAAAAAAAACCCATGCAGGAAAATTCTTGCATGGGTTTTCTATTACTCTAATTAGCCTTTAATCTGCAATACGAATAACGACCTCTGCAAAATTGATAATTCTTTCGCCACCACCCGTTCTACCTATACCATTAACGGCCTGGAAGGTAGCTTCAGCTACAATATTTCCCGCATCTCCCGAAACCCCATCAATCCAGCCTGCAGGAGTTGGCTCAACACGATAGCGAGGAGGCTTGGCATAGTAAGCATCCCCTGTGTTAATAGGCACATAAAACTCAAGCCTGTTGGCAACTACATTGGGAATATCAAGAACACGCTCGCCAAAACCCGTACCCGCAAAAGGCCCATAAGTGCCTTTCAGTGTATTTCCTTCATACAAACGTAACATGATGTTATTAGCTCGAGTGTCGCAGCACGCATTGTTGCGAGCATCCAGTGCCACTTGTGTGATTGTATTTGCCTTCAGGGTATAAAAACCAAAACCCCATTCATATGCGTTTGAACTCCAACTGGTATTATCATAACGATGGCAATGATCAGTATTTCCAGAGAGATAACTCCCACTGTGAACATGGTTATTAGAACAAGCACCCAGATTCGTAGTTCTGGTTGTAATTGTTGGGCATACATGAAAACCACCACCCGCTTCTGATAAATCGCCATTCTGTAGTTGCGCCCATGCTCCGCCATGACACAACTGTGAATTTGCCATTAAGTATGGGTCACGCATGGTTACATACGGCCCCTTGGGATACAGCTTCGCACTATAAACATCTATCGTCAGGTAAATCGCATCATCATCCGTCTCTACCCCCGTAATCTTCGTCACCGATGACAGAATTTCAGGGAACGGTATATCCACCACCATACCACCCGTCAGGAAGGTGAACACCTGATCCAGCGCAGCTGCCAACTGTTCTTCGGTGGTGCCATCCCAATCTGAACTTACTTCGGTTACGTCAATCTCCAGTGCCTGAGTCATTCTTAAACGCAGTGAGCGTCCATCCGGAGAAGCCGTCAGCTCTGAATAAATCACCACATCACCCAGCATTCGTGCAAATTCGTAATCTTTTAGATAAGTACAATTCGAAGCCTGACCATTGGCAGTACATTGCGCAGAAGTCGGCTTCGGAAAATATCGATCACCGGTAAAGTTAATCAGCAAATCTGGAATGGTGATTTTGAAGTTGGGCTGTGAAGCACTGATGGTATCAATCACATCCACCTGCCAAGGCTGGGTACTCGCAAATGCAAAATTGACGTTAGTGAGGAAGGGGTTGTTCATGCCCGGGCTGGCAACATCAAAATCAATGTACAGCAAGCCTGATTCCCACAAACCTAAAAATAACTGGTTCACAAAATCTTCTGTCACCGATACCCCTAAACTGGTTCCGTGTCTGGCTTCATTCTTGCCAGGTTTAAAATTCAGTACCGCTGGTTTGAGCACATTACCTGAATAGGTGGTTCCCAAAGCAACATTGCGCTTGGGTCTATTTGCCGGAGGGATATACTCAGGGCTAACTCCTCTCATATGTACACCAAAATCCAACACCCACTTTTGATCCCATGGATTAGCAACACCACCAGTCTTGGTTGAACCATTAAATCTCGCCATCATCGGCTGCACAGGCATATAAAACGGCCCTAAATCACTGCCCAGTGGCGTGGTAATACCAATTTTCACACGTGTGGTCGGCAAGTCATTGGCAAATACACCGCCTACGCTGCCTCTGATAATTGGCAAAATGGCGCCCTTGGCCGCATCAACCAAAGTTCCAACACCAATACCACAGGCATCAATGCTTCCCAAGGTCATATCATCTCCGGTGATATTCACCACCGTATTACCACTACCATCCACGCTCAAATTCACATTAGCGCGATAAACCACTCTACCTACACGATTGTAATTGACGCTATTGTGTGTTTCTGTTTTTGTACCTCTGATATTGCAGCTCAACCAACTGGCGGAATAGTGAATATCAAGACGGACATCCAGTATTGCATCCACTCTCAGTGTTGCAGTGTTATTGTTCGGTTGGTTAGGCAGGCTCAGGAAAATGCCTTCGTCAGCAGCATTGGGTGGCATAACCATCAAGCCATTGATCGTGACACCATCATTGGTTGTACCATCTCCCATTTCTACCAGCGTAACCAAATCCATAACGCCTTCACCCGTGCTTAAAAAGCTCACCTGGTCAAAAGCAATGCTAAAACCGCCACCCTTATTCAAGCGTGCCTGGCTCAGGGGAATATTCGATCTTAACCATTCCCTGGATGAACACTGATTGGTGGCATAGGTATTGGTGCCAATCACGGTTTTACACACATCAAAGCGAATGCTGTCGCCTTCGTTTTCAACGTAGTTGGTATCGTGGTTACCCGTGTCATGGGCATTCACGTAAAAATCAAAGCCTTGCGTCAAGCTGAAGTAGTCGAGAAACATGGTGTTGTCACCACCATACGGGTTCAAACCGGCAAACTTGAGGGTATAGCTGGTGCCTGCATCCAGATTATTCAGCCTGAATGAATAGCCTTCCGGAGTGCTCGATGTGGCCTGTATTTTGGCGATTTCGGTTTCAGCTCCAGCACCTTCCTTAAAGCTCAAAGACAGTACTTGCTGATTACCACCTCTCTGCATGGCGTAAAAAGAAAACACATAGTTACCATCTGCCGGTACTGTAAATGTTCTGGAAGCCCAACTGGTATTACCTTGTAAAAACATCACATAAGTACCTTCGGGAACCACCGGACCAAATGCAGAACCCGATGCCGCCAAACCTGCACCCGATGCAACCCAGCCATTCGAAGTGGCACCATAGCAGTAATTATTTCCTCCAACTAACGTACCAGTACCCATAGGTATAGCAGGTGACGGGCAAGTACCACTTTCCATATTACCGAGGCTGATAACCGGTGCATGGCCTCTGGCGGGGAACTGTGCAGAAGCAAAATCCAGTTCAAAGGTGCTGCCGTTTACGGCAGTGCCATTGGTGATTCTTCTGCCTGGAATCGCATACATATTCGAGCCATTTACCGCTAAAGCCTGCTTGACTCCATTACTATCAATACGGGAAACACCCACACGCAGTGATGAAACAGATGCGTAATTTTCACCTTCCACATAGCCTTCTACAATCACATTGCCACGTTTGGGATAGGGGTAATACACCCGCGCAACATTGTAGCCGTTAACTTCCTGAGTGCTCGCGGCGTTGTTTTTGTTATAACCGGTACAACGGGTATGTGGAGGATTACCCGCATTCCAGCCACCACGACAGACTTTTCGGGTAACGCCATTCCAGCCGTCATTCACGGATAAAACATGAATACGGGGATCTTCAAAATCAAGATAAAAGGTATATAAACCTTTCACGGGGTTGGTTACCTGAAAAGTATTTGCACCATCGCGCAAGGCACCCCAAACCAGAGGGCTGGCTCCGGAACTGACCACAGGCACTTTCAGAAAGTTGCCATCGGCCACAAAATCGTTTTGTACCTCTGCACCATTGATTCTAATCGCAACGCCGGAAGGTATGCCGTTAGGAAATTCTATTTCAAAGGCAACGGTCGCGGGTGTATAAACTTCACCTGCTTTGGGTAGAACATATTTAACCGGTTTGGCATCTGGGAAAGGGTTAAAACAGTTAATGTCATCGATATTTTCGTCCGCAAAATCGACTTTACATTCCACATTGCCTACGCAACTGGCCAGAAAGACTACACTCAAGAGCAGCGGAAATTTAAACAGACCAGCTTTGGATTTCAGAGAGTGAACCATCGCAGTGTAGGTGAACATAGTGAGCTCCGGGCTTTGGACTTCGCAGTTAAGTTCTTATTTGGACTTCTTATTAACTTTATTTATATCAACAACTGACAACGCACCATCCTGGTTCGCGTCCTGCGACTTTCCGATTTACCTGTCTGATGCCTGAGCGGATACACGCTTTATTCTTGTACTTCTTCTACTTTTAGCTACGCGTGCTCAAAACGAGGTTCCACGCAGGCAGTCTAGACAAATTGCCATATTGTTGTAAAGACAAATACCACCAAGAAGCTGACTACCTGCTGTGGTTTGTGGATAAATGGTTAGCGGGTTACCCCTCCAGCAAATTCCTGGCGATATGGGTAATCTGGATTTCGTCAGTACCACCATAAATCTGGAGAATCTTGGAATCGCGCATCAGTTGCTCAACACGGGTTTCACGCATGTAGCCTGCGCCACCAAAAATCTGCACGGCCTCGCTG
The DNA here is from genome assembly GCA_964557005.1 of uncultured Pseudomonadales bacterium. Taxonomy (GTDB): domain Bacteria; phylum Pseudomonadota; class Gammaproteobacteria; order Pseudomonadales; family JBECKS01; genus JBECKS01. Next base: position 401,862 of record CAZKYI010000001.1, on the reverse strand, counting down.
GTCACCTGCATGGCCGCCTGAGCAGAATACAGTTTCATGGCCGAAGCCTGGGCAAGCGTCATTTTGTCTGAATCGCCATTCATCATCATCTCGACATAGCGAAACACCAGATTTTCGACGTTCAATCGTGCGACTTCCATATTGGCCAGTTTCAACTGAATCAACTGGAATTGCCCAATCGGCTGGCCAAACTGTACGCGGGTTTTGGCATATTCAATGCACAGCTCCTGAGCGCGTTCAATAATGCCCAAGGCCATCGCCGCTACACCCGAGCGCTCTTGCAGGAAGGAACCTTTCGCCCCGCTTTTGCCATAACCATCTTCGCTTTCGCCCATCAACTGTTCTGCGCCCACCCGTACATCATTGAGGAACAGCTCACCTGTGGGGGAAGAGCCAATCCCCATTTTCTTGAAGGGTGCCGACTGCACCAGCCCGGGTGTGCCTTTCTCAAGAATAAAGGACACAATTTTGCGATCCTGTGGCGCGACACCTTCTTCATCAAGCTTGCAAATGAACACGATGGTATCGGCAAAGGGGCCATTGGTAATAAAGGTTTTGTTACCGTTGAGAATGTAACCGCCCTTGCCATCACGTTTGGCGGTTGCTTTCATACTGCCGAAGGCATCTGAACCTGAGTTGGGTTCGGTAATTGCCCACGCGCCGATTTTTTCCATAGTCAGCAAATCACCAACATATTTTTTCTTTTGCGCAAGCGTGCCTTTGCTTTGAATCGCGCTGGCAGTTAATCCCATTGAAACGCCCATCGCAGTCACCAAACCAGTGGCGACACGGCTTAATTCGATAATCGGAATCACCGTCATAGCGGCCATCATGCCTGCCATTGGGTCTTCTGCATCTTTTTCTTTTTGGGGTTTATCTGCCGCTACTTCACCACGTGCAATCGCTTCTTCTTTTGCAATTCTTGCTTCAAATTGCGCTTTGGCTGCGACATCCATACCAAAGGTTTTGAACATTTTGCGCAACAAATCATAGGGAGGCACACCGTTGTATTCGATGTCATCAATATTCGGGCGAATTTCCTTCTCAACAAAATTGCGGAACTGATCGCGAATCATGGTTTGCATTTCATTAAATTCGTACATAGCTTGTCTCGATGATTGGTAAATAAATAACTGGTCAAGGTGCTTCTGGCACTGGCCAAAAGCGGCATCAGTGGAGCACTTCCACTATTTAATTGCAAGCTACAAAACCCCGCTTTGCCTGCGTGCACAACAGCATTGCAAGGTGCATGCAAGCCAGTACAATTCGCAGCGTTTCGTCCTTCTCCATCAACCCAACGTAGAATGCACATGACCCATTACAAAGCACCGCTTGCAGAAATTAAATTTATTCGTAACGACGTTCTCAACTTTCCCGCGCATTACCAAAGCCTGTCAGGTTTTGAAGAAGCCACAGTGGATTTGGAAAATGCCATTCTTGAAGAAGCAGCAAAACTGGCCGAGCAGGTGATTGCACCGTTAAATAAAATCGGTGATCAACAAGGGTGCACACTTGCAAATGGCATTGTGACCACACCGCAAGGTTTCAAGGAAGCCTACCAACAATACGTTGCGGGTGGATGGCCTTCGCTTGCAGCACCCACCGAATGGGGCGGACAAGGTTTACCTGCTTCGATGGAAACGATGGTCTCGGAATTATTCGGGCAGGCCAATCACGCATGGAATATGTATCCGGGTTTGGCAGGCGGTGCCAAGGCAACCATTCTTGAACACGGCACCGACGAACAAAAACAACTTTATATTCCCAAACTGGTGAATGGTGAGTGGCTTGCGACCATGTGCCTAACAGAGCCACACTGCGGAAGCGATTTGGGTATGCTCAAAACCAAAGCAGAACCACAAGCTGACGGCAGCTACAAACTCAGTGGCACCAAGATTTTTATTTCGTCAGGCGAGCATGATTTAGCTGAAAACATTATTCATATTGTGCTGGCGCGTCTGCCCGATGCACCTGCTGGCACCAAGGGGATTTCATTATTCATCGTGCCCAAATTTATTTTGAATGCGGCAGGTGAAGCAGGCGAACGCAATGCCGTGCAGTGTGGCTCGCTGGAACACAAAATGGGCATTCACGGTAACGCAACCTGTGTGATGAATTTCGATGGTGCGACAGGCTATTTGATTGGCCCTGAAAACCGCGGTTTGAATTGCATGTTCACCTTTATGAATTTTGCACGCATTGGCGTAACCCTCGAAGGTTTTTGCCATATTGAAAAAGCGTATCAGGGTGCTGTCGCTTATGCCAAAGAGCGCTTGCAAATGCGCTCACTGTCAGGCATCAAAAATCCACAAGGCGCTGCCGACCCGATTATTGTTCACCCCGATGTGCGCAGAATGCTGCTCACCATCAAAGCCTTTGCAGAAGCAGGCCGTGCGTTTATTCATTATGAAACACAGGTGGCTGATCGTGCGCGTTATTCCAGTAATGAACAGGAACGCGCCGCTGCTACCGAATTGTTAGGTTTGCTGACACCCATCGGCAAGGCTTTTACCACCGAAGTGGCGATTGAATCTGCCAGCCTCGGCATGCAGGTATTTGGCGGACACGGCTACATTGCCGAATGGGGCATGGAGCAAAATCTGCGTGATGCACGCATAACAGCAATCTATGAGGGGACAACAGGCATTCAGGCTATCGATTTGCTGGGCAGAAAGGTATTAAAAACCGGTGGTGAATTGTTGAAAGCCTTTACCCCTGAAATTTTACACCTGTGTGAAAGCTGTGAAGGTGAATTAACACCCTTTGCGCAAACACTGGCAGCGCGTGTGCAAGGCTGGCAAGACATCACCGGTTTTATTGGCGGCAAGGCGATGCAAGACATTGAAGAAGTCGGCGCAGCTTCCGTTGATTACCTGATGTATTCCGGTTATGTGAGTTATGCCTATTTCTGGTTGCATATTATGAAAGTTGCGCAGCACAAAATTGCCAGTGGTGATAGTTCCGATTTCATGAAAGCAAAATTACACACAGGTCGTTTTTACTTTGAACGCATTCTGCCACGCTGTGATATGCATGTTACTTGCATAAAATCAGGTGCAGCTAATTTAATGGAGATGAGTGAGGCGGAATTTTAAAAAAATGCCAAAAATCAAACACACCTTGTTATCTTTCGTGTTCGCACTGCCAGGGTTGCTGGTGTTTGTTTTGTTTTTGTTTGCTGCCCAAAAGCTGCATCAATTCGGTGTATTTCAAACACTGCCCTTCCCGCCTGTGATTTCCGCGATGATGCTGTTTCTGATTTTTTTGACGCTGCTTTCCATCATCAACAAAGGTCTTCCTTTTTTAATCACGCGCTCAAGCGATTTCTTTTTACCTCTATTACCGTTGTTCATTCTGCCAAGTTGTGTGGGCGTTCTCGCGCATAAACAGTTACTGCTGGACGATGGTATAAAAATCATTCTCGCGCTTGTGATTGGGCTGGTACTGACCTTGTTTGCCACGCCCTTTATCTTTCGCTTTGCGATAAAAATTTTTCCAGAGAAATAATATGACATCTTTGCCCAACTCATGGGAAGCACTGCTCTGCCTGATACTCACCTGCGTAATTTATTTTGCTGCACGCACGTTGTTTATTCGTTTCAACAACAACGTCTTACTTCAACCCATGTTAATCGCGACACCTGTGTTAATTCTGTTGCTGCTGAATACCAATATTTCTCTGAAACACTATCAACAAGGCACGCAATTACTCAGCTGGATGCTGGCACCACTCACCATTGCCTTGATGGTGCCCTTAAGCGAGCACATTAAAAGTGTAAGCAAGGTACTCCCTGCTATTTTGCTGACGCTGATTTTGGCTGGCGCATTCACCGTGGGCATCACCCTGCTCATCGCGCATTTGTTAGGGGTCAATCATGCCAGTTGGCTGAGCCTGGTGAGCAAATCTGTGACAACGCCTGTTGCCCTGGTTATCAGTGAAGAAATTTCTGCACTGCCTTCTCTTGCCGCCCTGATTGTGATTATTACAGGTGTGGTGGGCGTGTTGTTTGCGCCTTTGGTGTTCAAACTGAGCAAGGAAACAGACCCCAGAGCGCAAGGCATTACACTGGGTTTGAGTGCACATATTATCGGCAGTGCTTATGCCATAGAGCAAAACAGAAAAGTCGCTGCTTATGCCATTGTCTCAATGAGCATCACCGCCATACTCAGTGCCCTGCTGCTTCCGCTGTTGTTTTAATCTGAATCGCCCCTTGCTGCGATAGTTGCTCTCTACTACCATTCCTCCCCCCGATTTTGTTGGGGGGTTATTTTTCTTCCATTTTTAAGGAGCATCTTATGCGTGACGTGGTTATTGTTGACAGTGTCAGAACCGGTTTGGCCAAATCCAAAAGAGGAACCTTCAATCGAACCAGACCAGACACTATGGTGGCTCATTTGATTAACGCCCTGCTGGCGCGAAACCCGCAGATTGAGCCTGAAAGCATTGGTGATTGCATTGTCGGTGCAGGAGTTCCTGAAGGCTGCCAGGGCATGAACATTGGCAGAACTTCAGCCATTCTGGCGGGTCTGCCCGACTCGGTACCTGGCCAAACCGTAAGCCGCTACTGCTCTTCCGGCTTGCAATCCATTGCAGCAGCAGCCAACCAGATTGCCTCAGGCTGTGATGATGTGATTCTGGCAGGCGGTGTTGAGCAAATTTCCATGAGCAAAACCAATGCAGATGGTTTATTTAATTCTGAAATCATGAAGCTTTCCCCTGGCATTTATATGCCTATGGGGCAAACTGCGGAAATTGTTGCACAACGCTATAAAGTGAAACGTGAAGATCAGGATCAAATGGCATTTCTGAGCCAACAGCGTACAGCTGCTGCCCAGCAGAAAGGTTTGTTTGATGACGAAATCATTCCCATGACCGTTAAGTGGGTAAAAAAGAACAAGGAAACCGGTGAAGAAACCGAAGTAGAAGGCACGGTCAATCGTGATGAATGTAATCGCCCTGATACCACGCTGGAAAATCTCGCTTCTCTTGCGCCTGTATTTGATCAGGAAAAAGGTTCTGTCACTGCCGGAAATTCTTCACAACTTTCTGATGGTGCTTCCATGACTCTGGTGATGAGTGCCGAACGTGCCGAGAAACTGGGTTTGCAACCACTGGCCTACTTCCGTGGCTTTACTGTGGCTGGCTGCAAACCCGACGAAATGGGCATTGGCCCGGTATTTGCGATTCCAAAATTGCTAAAGGCACTGGGCATGAAACTCGATGACATCGACATTATTGAGTTGAATGAAGCGTTCGCCTCTCAGGCGGTTTACTGTCGTGATACTTTGGGTATCGATAACAACAAGCTCAATGTTAATGGCGGTTCTATCAGCATCGGACACCCTTATGGTATGACCGGTTCGCGTTTGGTGGGACATGCTGCGCGAGAATTGCAACGTCGCAAACAAAAATATGCGCTGATTAGCATGTGCATCGGTGGTGGACAAGGCGCTGCAGGCTTGATTGAAGCTTGCTGATTGGGCTATCTTCCCTCCTTCGCCCGCTCGGCAACGTGATTATTCTCGATTGCGTTGCCGAGCTTCTGTAAATAAACCATCTTGACGAGGAATCAATTATCATGCCTGCCGATCAAGCAAAACTTTCAGCAACACGCCCGCGCCCCAGTGGAAATTTTACACCCAGCCCTGCACCTGTAGCGCAAAACAAAACAACCTCCCCCTGGATTCCCTTCTCTGTTTCTGTGGTGTTGCTTGCAGCAACAGCAGGCGGATTGTTTTACTACATGGATCAGCAAATCAAATCGCTTCAGGGCATAGAAACCAAGTTGTTAAAAACCAACGAGTTCGTGCTTGCGATGGACAAACGTCTTAAAAAAATTGAAGACAGCATTGCTTCCAGTGACGCAGAAGCCGAAGCGGCAGGCAGTTCACTCACCAGCAAAATGCTCAATCTTGAGTCCCGTATGAGCGAAGCCGAAAAAGGGATTGGCTGGAACAGTTCTCGCATTAACAAGCAAACTACTTCGGTAGAAACGATAGAAACCAGACTCAGCGAGCTTTCCAGCAGCGTGAACAGTCAATCAAGCAAGATTACTGAAAACTCTAACAAGATTGCCCAGTTGTCCAATCAGGAAAATCCTGCTGAAGCGCTGACTGCTCAACTGTCCGAACAAGTTGAAAGCAACCGCCAAGCGATTGAAACGATGGATGCGCACCGTAGCCGCATGAGTTCTGCCATTCAGAAAGTTCAGGCAGATGTTGCTCGCCTGATTCGTCTCTACGAAAAAGATAATCCTTCTGCAAAACGTGTTCAGTAATCAGAATCTCTCTGATAGAATGCGCGACCTTCCTACCTTGTAAAATATGTGCGCTAGTGGCGGAATTGGTAGACGCGCTAGATTTAGGTTCTAGTGTCTCACGGCGTGGGGGTTCAAGTCCCTCCTGGCGCACCATCTTCTTCCACTTCACCTTTTCCGGATTGTCCAACACGCTTACTGGCTAACAATTCAGTAGCACAGACATCGTTAAAAATTTCATGCAAAGTGATAGCACTTTGATGGTTTTATTTTAAAAATAGCTGCGTATGATTCGCGCCGTGGCGGCTCCTTCCTATTTTCCTCCCTGGCGGGTTGGGGCTTGCCACATCCAATTTTTCCCCTAATACGCATTCTCTCTCGATAATACTTTTATAATCGTTAAAAAAACGATTTTGATGTCAAACAGCAGCGACCAGTTGTCAATATAATACAAATCATATTCCACACGCTTTTGCATTTTCTCAATGGTATCTGTCTCTCCCCTTAAACCATTGACTTGTGCCCACCCTGTAATACCCGGCTTGACTTTATGCCTCTGCATATAGGATTCAATCAGCTCCTTGTAATGTTCATTATGTGCAATCGCATGAGGTCTGGGGCCAACCACTGACATACGCCCTTGCAATACATTATAAAATTGTGGCAATTCATCAAGACTGGTTCTACGCAGAAAAGCACCAAAGGGTGTAACACGATCATCATCTTTGGTTGCCTGTTTCACCTGGCCTTCATCATCATGCATGAACATGGTTCTGAATTTATATACGTTGATAGCACGCCCATCGGCACCATGTCTTGCCTGTTTGAAAATCACCGAACCTTTACTGCCAAACCTGACCCCCAAGGCAATCAAAATCAGTAAAGGAGAAATAACAATCAGGATGCTGCTGGCCAGCACCACATCTTCAACACGTTTAAATATGCCGTTAATCCCGTCAAGCGGGCTGGAACTCAGATCAATGGTTGGAATGCCCGCCATTGTGGTAATTCTGTGATTCAACAAGCGATAATCTGACATGTCTGGTACAAAACGAATATTGACGGTGCTATGGCGAAGTGCAAACAATAAGTCTGAAAGAAATTCAGAATCCTTCAGGGAAAGACACAACCAGACTTCCACGATTTGATTTTGTTTTAACTTGTGTTCCAGATCTTCAAGCTGATTTAATTCAAATGGCTTGCCTGAAAGCACTCCAAGCTCTGTGCTCAACGATGAAAATACCCGAAACCCCAAACCTGCTTCATTATTCAAATGTGTTTGAATAAACCCGCAGGCTTTTTCATTACCAATCAATAAAATCTGTTTTTGATTAAACCCCAGTTTGCGAAACCAGGTTATGGCAAGATGTAATACAACTCTGGCTAACAAAGCCAAAAACAGGGACGCGAGAAAAGCATATCCCATCCACAATCTTGAGAACTCCCCGCCTTTCTTGCTCAGTACCAAAAGCGTCAACATCGCCATGAAAGCGAAAAACCAGGCAAACAATACTCTGCCGAGCATTTCCAGCCGACTTTTACCCCGCCAGGAATTGTAACCGCCAAAAAGCGAAACTGACGCAATCACCGTAAAGCTGGTTAGCAACGCAAAAATTTCGTACTCAAAACTGATTCGAAAATGGTTAAAACGAATGTAATAAGCCACATAAAAAGCCAACACTACCAATACAAAATCCTGCACACGAAATACAATCGGTGTCAGAGAATCAAGTAGCGTTCTGTTGTTATCCACTGTTGTTACCCGCAGGAAAGTTGATAAAAAAAAGCCCCTCAAGAGGGGCTTTAATAGCAGATTTTGGAAAGGGCTTAAAGTTTGCCTGAGTTTTCTGCAAGGTAAGCAGCAACACCTGCAGGGGAAGCATTCATGCCTTTGTCCCCTTTTTGCCAACCGGCAGGACAAACTTCACCGTGCTCTTCATGGAATTGCAGCGCATCAACCAGACGCAGCAGCTCGTCCATATTACGGCCTAAAGGCAAGTCGTTGACGATTTGTGAACGCACGGTACCTGCCTTATCAATCAGGAAGGCTCCGCGAAAAGCAACGCCACCTTGAGATTCCACATCATAGGCTTTGCAAATGTCGTGGTTCATATCAGCAGCCAAGGTATATTTCACTGCACCAATACCGCCTTGATTGACGGGTGTATTTCTCCAGGCATTGTGTGTGAAGTGAGAATCAATCGATACGCCAATCACTTCTACGTTGCGTGCCTTGAATTCATCGATACGATGATCCAGAGCAATCAATTCAGATGGGCAAACAAAAGTAAAATCCAGCGGGTAGAAAAATACCAATCCATATTTACCTTTAATGGCTTCAGACAAACTGAATCCGTCAACAATCTCTCCATTGCCCAATACAGCCGGCACTTTGAAATCCGGTGCTTTTTTTCCAACGAGTACGCTCATGTTATTTCCTCTATTTCACTTTGGTTTTAAAAAAAGAATTATTCTGATTCTGGCACAGCCTGTTCAAGTAGCGGCCTCAACTCACCATTTCTCGCCATTTCGGTAACGATGTCACAGCCGCCAATCAACTCACCTTTCACCCACAGTTGAGGAAAAGTTGGCCAGTTGGCGTATTCAGGCAAAGCTGCCCTGATTTCAGGATTTTCAAGAATGTTCACATAGGCAAATTGACGACCAATCGGTTTCAACACATCCACCACTCTGGCAGAGAATCCGCACTGGGGGAATTGTGGTGTGCCCTTCATATATAAAATGACATCATTCGTTTCAATTTGCTCTTTGATTACGTCGAGAATATTCATAAAAAAACCTGAACGGGATAAACGGGAAGCTGAAAAAACCAGAGCGCTTAATATGGACGCTTGCACCCTTTTTTTCAAGCAACTCTTGTTCGAAGCCCCGTTTTTGTGGCTTGCCAGCCTTATTATTAGTGGCTATGATTTCTGCACTGCTTAAGTTTTATTTTCCTGAAAGGCGGCTTCACCAAGCCGCCTTTTTTATTTTGAGTTTTACCAAAACCAAAGTTGATAGAGAACAACACCATGCACACACCACTGCCAGCAACCTTGATGCCAACCTATAACAGACTGGATCATGCTTTTGTGCGTGGTGAAGGCTGCTTTTTGTTTGATGAAAACGGCCATCGTTATATCGATGCGCTGGCGGGCATTGGTGTGGTCGGGCTTGGTCACTCACACCCCGCCGTTGTTAAAACCTTGCAAGCGCAGGCTGCAACACTGGTTCACACGTCCAATATCTATCGTATTCCTGCCCAGGAAAAACTCGCTGATAAACTGGTGGAAATATCCAGCATGGAAAACTGCTTTTTTTCAAACTCGGGTGCAGAAGCCAATGAAGCAGCCATCAAAATTGCACGCCTGTTTGGAAAGCAAAAAGGCATTGAAGAAGCCAGCATCATCGTCATGGAAAATGCTTTTCATGGCCGTACCATTGCAACGCTCAGTGCTACTGCAAACAGAAAAGTGCAGGCAGGTTTCGAGCCTTTGGTGCCCGGATTTATTCGCGTGCCTTTTAACGATGCCCAAGCCGTCGAAGAAGTAATGAAACGTAACAAAAATGTAGTGGCGGTTTTGCTAGAGCCTGTTCAGGGTGAAGGTGGCATTCATATTGCTGATAGCCACTATCTGGAAGCCTTGAAACACCTGTGTGAACACTACCAGTGCTTGCTGATGTTCGATGAAGTGCAAAGCGGTAATGGCAGAACCGGCAAATACTTTGCCTTTCAGCATACGCACATCAAACCCGATGTATTAACCAGCGCCAAGGGCTTGGGTAATGGCTTCCCGATTGGCGTATGTCTGGCAGCAGGCTTGGCCACCCATGTGCTAAAACCTGGCAATCATGGCTCCACTTATGGCGGAAACCATTTGGCGTGTGCGGTTGCACTGGAGGTTGTGAACATCATCAGCCAACCCGCTTTTCTGGCACAGGTTACGCAGATGGGGCAGCGTTTTCATCAACTGCTTACACAAACGCTGGGCGATTTACCCATTGTGAACAGCATCAGACATCATGGTTTGATGATTGGTATTGAACTGAAACAGGATTGCCCTGGGCTGGTTAAAAAAGCGCTGGATGCAGGCTTGCTGATTAACGTCACCAGCGGCAACGTGATTCGTCTTCTGCCACCTCTGGTTATCGAGGAAAGTCTGGTAGAAGACATTGTTAGCCGCCTGAAAGTGCTTGTTACAGAACTGGTTTGATGGAGATTACACAATGGCTATCCGACATTTTCTGACGCTGGAAGACCTGAATACCACCGAAGCCAAGGCACTGATTAAACGTGCTTCAGAATTGAAAGCCTTGCACAAGGCAGGCAAAGACCCGCAATTTCCTGGCAAGGTACTGGGCATGGTGTTTGAAAAATCCTCAACCAGAACACGCGTTTCTTTCGAGGCTGGCATCAGACATCTTGGTGGCTCGGCGATTTTTCTTTCACCCAATGACACGCAGCTTGGTCGCGGTGAACCGATTGAAGATTCTGCAAGAGTGCTCTCGAGCATGCTGGACATGATCATGATTCGCACCTTTGAACACAGCAAGCTGGAAACATTTGCACGCTATAGCAGTGTGCCTGTCATTAATGGTTTGACCGATGATTTCCACCCCTGCCAGTTATTGGCGGACATACAAACCTATTTTGAGTTACGTGGGGATATTGCGGGAAAAACCGTCACCTGGATTGGCGATGGCAACAACATGTGCCATTCCTACATTCAGGCAGCCGCCCTGTTTAATTTTCATTTGAACATTGCCTGCCCTGAAGGATATTTGCCCAAAGCAGCGCTTTATCAAAACAACCCGCGTATTACCTTGTGTGCCAACCCGCAACAAGCGGTTCAAAACAGCTCACTGGTGGCTACCGATGTCTGGGCAAGTATGGGGCAGGAACATGAACAAAGTGCGCGTGTGAGTGCGTTCAAAGGTTATCAGGTCAACTGCGAACTGATGGACAGGGCAAAACCCGATGCCATATTCATGCACTGCCTGCCTGCCCATCGTGGTGAAGAAGTCAGTGCCGAGCTGATGGACGACCCGCGCTCAGTGGTGTGGCAGGAAGCGGAAAATCGCTTGCATGCGCAAAAGGCACTGATGGAATTACTCTTTAACAGCTAAGGCGCTTGCTACTTGCCCAATACACGCTGCACCTGCCTGCACCATTTGTGATAAATGTCGTCGGCTGTCTGTTTTGGAATCATTGGCTTAAAGCTTTTTTCACGCTGCCACAGTACAGCTATCTGCTCCAGTGATTCAAACACCCCCAACTGCAAACCTGCCAGATAAGCCACCCCCAAAGCCGTTGTTTCAACATTGCTCGGCCTTTCAACTTCCACCTGCATTAAATCGGCGAGTGATTGTGCCACCCAATCATTTTTCACCATGCCACCGTCGATGCGCAAACAGGCAGGAAAGTCAGCCCCGTCCTGCTCCATGGCTTTCAACAAATCGGCCGTTTGCAGACCAACCGACATCAAGGCTGCGCCGACAATCTCCTTGATACCCGTATCACGGGTAATACCCAGAATCGCACCGCGTGCATCAGGGTCCCAATAAGGTGCACCCAGACCCGTAAACGCAGGCACCACAAATACCTCGGACTGATACCCTGCCTGCTGCGCCAGTGCTTCACTGTCACTGGCGGTAGCAAGAATTTGCAAACCATCACGCAACCACTGCACCACCGCACCTGCAACAAAAATACTGCCTTCCAACCCGTAACTCACTTCCCCTTTTATTCTGTAGGCCACGGTGGTGAGCAATTTATGCTGCGAAGTCACAGCCTGTTTGCCAGTGTTCAGAATCATAAAACAGCCCGTACCATAGGTACTTTTCGCCATACCCGCACTGAAACATGCCTGACCAATCAAAGCGGCCTGTTGATCGCCCGCAACACCTGCAATGGGTATCTGCGCACCCAGAATGGAAGCTTCGCTGCTGCCAAAATCATCAGCACAATCCTTCACCTGTGGCAGCATCGATGCAGGAATACCAAACAAGTCAAGCAAGTCTTTATCCCAGCTTTGCGTATGAATGTTAAACAGCAGGGTTCTGGAAGCGTTGGTGGCATCAGTTAAATGCTGTTTGCCTTGTGTGAGTCGCCAAATCAGGAAGCTGTCAACCGTACCAAAACACAGTTTGCCTGCCTCAGCCTGTGCTCTTGCACCCTCTACATGGTCGAGAATCCAGGCAATCTTGGTGGCTGAAAAATAAGGATCGAGCAACAAGCCTGTTTTACTGGACACCATCGCTTCCTTGCCTGCCTGTTTCAGGTGTTGACAGAATTCAGCGGTGCGCCGGTCTTGCCAGACAATTGCCCTGTGCACCAGCGCACCGGTTTCCCGATGCCACACCAAAGTGGTTTCACGTTGATTGGTAATGCCCAGTGCATGTAAATCGCCAGCCTCAAGCCCTGCCTGCTCAAGTGCCTGTTTGCACACCGCGAGAGTGCTCGCCCAGATTTCCTCTGCATCATGCTCAACCCAGCCTTCATGGGGAAAGTATTGGGTAAATTCCTGCTGACCAAGACCAAGTTGCTCACCATGCTCATTAAAGATAATAGCTCTTGAACTGGTGGTGCCTTGATCGATGGACAGGATATAGGTGCTCATATAATTCTCCAGAAACCGGATTCTGCTTATGTGATTAAATAATTTTATCGTTTACCCAACACAAGATATAGTGTTGGGCACTCGCTTCATTTTTGAGCAAACCAGCCCTGTTTTTGTGCACCTGATATACCCTGTTTATCCACAGGTTTTCCTTGTTAAACTCACACCAAATTCTACTTGCAATGCACAGGCAACCGCACTATCTTGTAGTTCGTGCAAAGATAACCCCAAGATGTTGTGATAATAACAAAAATTGCAACCTGGGAATCTTTTGTTTCGTACTGGCATTCACTGCAAAAACCTGAAGTAAAAAATCAGCAGGCAAGCCTAAATACTTGTTCTGTCTGAGGAAATTAGTCTGATAACCAAAACACAATATCTTGTGTTTTGGTGGTTTGGCCATTTTTTCCTTCAAGGCTTGGTAAAAGGAATTTGCAAGGACGATGACAGCCGCACACAACACAAAAACAATAACCGCCATACGACATTGCCCAGGGTTTCAGTTATGGAAATCGAGAATTCACCCAACACCGCCAGCAGTACCCCAACCCCAGCCATGAACAAGCATCAACCACGCACACCCGAAGCTGCAGTTTCTGCAACTGCGCCCGGGCGTATTCATGTCATCAAGCGTAATGGCACGGTCGTTGATTATCATGATGACAAAATCGCCATCGCCATCACCAAAGCCTTTCTGGCGGTTGAAGGCGGTACTGCGGCAGCTTCCAGCCGTGTCCATGAAACAGTGGATCAGCTCACGCAACAGGTATCCTCTATTTTCAAACGCAGATTTGCGACAGGCGGTACCATTCACATTGAGGATATTCAGGATCAGGTTGAACTGGCCTTGATGCGTTCAGGAGAACACAAGGTTGCACGTTCTTATGTACTGTATCGCAGTGAACGCGCCAAGGAACGCCAGCTGCAAAACCTCGACAAAACCAGTCTTGCGAACACGCTCACCGTCACCCTTGAAGATGGCCTGAGAGCGCCTCTCGATCAGGCACGTATGGCACGCATGGTCAATGCGGCCTGTACCGGTCTTGAAGGCGTGAATGCCCAGAAAATTCTCGATGCTGCCATCAAGAACCTGTATGACGGAATTCCGCTTCAGGAAGTCAACACCTCACTGCTGATGACTGCACGCACCCTGATTGAAGAAGAGCCTAACTATACCTATGTCACAGCACGTCTGTTGCTGGATCGCCTGCACAGCGAGGCACTCACGTTTCTGAACATCGCCAGACAAGCCACCTATAGCGAAATGGAAAGCCTCTACGCCAAGGCTCTGCCTGCGTACATCAAAAAAGGTGTGGAACTCGAACTGCTCAGCCCAAGCCTGCTGGAATTTGATTTGCACAGACTGGGTCAGGCCATCGTGTCAAAACGGGATTTTCAGTTTACCTATCTCGGTCTGCAAACACTCTACGATCGTTACTTCATTCATTCCGAAGACATACGCTTTGAACTTCCGCAAATCTTTTTCATGCGTGTTGCGATGGGGCTGGCGGTTGAAGAACAGGACAAGCATGCACGTGCTATTGAGTTCTATAACCTGCTCTCGTCTTTTGATTACATGAGCTCAACACCGACCCTGTTTAATTCAGGTACCTTGCGTCCCCAGTTGTCTTCTTGTTATCTCACTACCGTGCCTGATGATTTACACGGTATTTATGGTGCGATTCAGGACAACGCCATGCTTTCCAAATGGGCAGGTGGTCTGGGTAATGACTGGACACCTGTGCGCGGTTTGGGTGCCTACATCAAAGGTACCAATGGCAAATCACAAGGTGTTGTCCCCTTCCTGAAAGTGGTCAATGACACCGCCGTTGCCGTGAATCAGGGCGGAAAACGTAAAGGAGCCGTGTGTGCCTATCTGGAAACCTGGCACGTCGATATTGAGGAATTCCTCGAATTGCGCAAAAACACGGGAGATGATCGTCGCCGCACCCACGACATGAACTCTGCCAACTGGGTACCCGACCTGTTTATGAAACGTGTGATGCAGGGCAAACAATGGACACTGTTCACACCCAACGAAACGCCCGACCTGCATGATTTGTATGGTTTGGCTTTTGAAAAACGCTACGAAGAATATGAGCGTCTCGCCGCCGAAGGCAAAATTCGCCTGCATAAAAAAGTGAATGCTCCGGATTTGTGGCGCAAGATGTTGTCGATGCTGTTTGAAACAGGCCACCCCTGGATTACCTTCAAGGACAGTTGCAATCTGCGCTCTCCACAACAACACGTTGGCGTGGTGCACTCTTCCAACCTGTGTACTGAAATTACCCTCAATACCTCTGCAGATGAAATCGCGGTGTGTAATCTTGGTTCTGTCAACTTGCTGCAACACATTACCGACGGTCAACTGGATTTACCCAAACTGGAAAGCACCATCAGAACCGCTGTGCGCATGCTCGATAATGTCATCGACATCAACTACTACTCGGTGCCGCAGGCAAGACAATCCAACCTGCGTCATCGCCCTGTCGGCCTGGGTTTGATGGGCTTTCAGGATGCACTCTACGTGCAAGGCATTCCCTATGGCTCGGATAGAGCAGTTGAGTTTGCGGATCGCTCAATGGAAGCGATTTCCTACTTTGCGATTAAGGCTTCTTCCGATTTGGCGGTAGAGCGCGGCAGCTACTCTTCGTTCAATGGCTCGTTGTGGAGTCAGGGCATTCTGCCTATCGATTCGCTGCAAACCCTCAAGCAACATCGTGGCGCAGATTTTATTGAAGTCGATGAGTCCTACACGCTGGATTGGGACAGCCTGAGAGCGATTGTCAAAACCCAGGGCATGCGTAACTCCAACGTGATGGCGATTGCGCCCACGGCCACCATTTCAAACATTACCGGTGTTACCCAATCCATCGAGCCGACTTACCAGAATCTGTATGTGAAATCGAATCTTTCAGGTGAATTTACCGTTGTCAACTCACATCTGGTACGCGACTTGAAACAACGTGGTCTTTGGGACAACGTGATGGTGAACGACCTGAAATACTACGATGGCAGTGTGCAAAAAATTGAGCGCATTCCAGCGGATTTGAAAGCGCTGTACGCCACCGCTTTTGAAGTTGAACCACGCTGGATTGTGGACGCGGCAAGCCGTCGCCAGAAGTGGATTGATCAGGCGCAATCACTCAATCTGCATATTGATGGTGCATCGGGCAAGAAACTCGACATCACCTATAAAATGGCCTGGTTAAGAGGTCTGAAAACCACTTACTACCTGCGTTCACGCTCAGCCACCACCGCTGAAAAATCAACCATTTCCGACGGTGCCTTGAATGCTGTTGCCAGCAGTGCGCCAGCGCCCTTACCCGCAGCCTGCTCAATCGATGATCCCGATTGTGAAGCCTGCCAATAACGGAGACCATTCATCATGCTAAATTGGGAAGACTACCATGCAGAAGAGAAACTCGGTGCGCCTGCGCCAGCAACGTCGAATTACTCGCAAACTCAGCAAGCATCGTTTGCAGCATCTGCAAGTGCTCAAACAGCGACAACACAGCAGCCAACGCTAGGCGATAAACCAAAGGTTGATTTAAGCCAAAGCTTTGGCCCTGAAAACAAACAAGCCCCTGCGACTGCGCCAGTGAACAGCCGCATAGAACAGGCTCAGGCTGCGACCAATACCATGAATGTTGCGGCTGGTCTTGAATCGCTTGAAATGGGTGCGGCACGTGTAGAAGTTGATGACAAACGCATGATTAATTGCCGTGCCGATTTAAATCAGCTGGTGCCCTTCAAATATGACTGGGCGTGGCAAAAATATCTTGATGGCTGTGCTAACCACTGGATGCCACAGGAAATCAACATGACTGCCGATGTTGCGCTGTGGAAAAAAGAAGATGGCCTGACAGCCGACGAACGCACCATTGTCAAACGCAGTCTTGGTTTCTTTTCTACCGCTGATTCGCTGGTAGCTAACAATCTGACTCTGGCTGTCTATCGTTTGATTACCAATCCTGAATGCCGTCAATATATTTTGCGTCAATCCTTTGAAGAAGCGATTCACACACATGCCTATCAATATTGCATTGAATCGCTGGGCATGGACGAAGGCGAAATTTTCAATATGTATCGAGAAGTGCCGTCGATTGCCAAAAAAGCAACCTGGGGTTTGAAGTACACCCAGCAGCTCAGCGACCCCACTTTTAATACTGGCACAGTGGAAACCGATCGCATGTTGCTCAGAAATCTGGTGGCTTTTTACTGTGTACTGGAAGGCATTTTTTTCTACTGTGGCTTCACTCAAATTCTTTCGATGGGTCGCAGAAACAAGATGACAGGCACTGCCGAGCAATTTCAATACATTCTGCGTGACGAATCGATGCATCTGAATTTTGGTATTGATGTCATCAACCAGATCAAACTGGAAAACCCTCACCTGTGGTCAGAGGATTTTCAGGCCGAAGTGATTCAGATGATTCTGGAAGGCACCGAAATTGAAATCGCATACGCACGGGACACCATGCCTCGCGGCGTGCTGGGCATGAATGCAGCGATGATGGAAGACTACCTCAAGTTTATTGCCAACCGTCGTCTGGTACAGTTGGGGCTGCCTGAACAATATCAGGCCAAAGAAAATCCCTTCCCGTGGATGTCAGAAATCATGGACTTGCGTAAAGAGAAAAATTTCTTTGAGACCCGCGTTATTGAATATCAAACGGGTGGCGCACTCACCTGGGATTAAGGTGCTTCCTGGTATCTGTACCCTGTTGAGGCAAGGCTGCTTCACGGTATTGCTGTTACTGTGTCTGCCTGTTTTTGCTGAAACACACACCGATAACACAGCAGAGCAAAAGCCGATATTCTGGCAAAGTGGTTCCTTCTATCAGGATTTCATGCTCCAACAAGAGAAAGCACTGGAAACGAGCAAAATAGTCGCTGATCGTTCTCAGGAAACCATTTCCGAACGCCTGCATCGTTTTTCCGGAGTTGTTGACAAGTTCTTTGCGGAAGACAATTACACCATTGAAAGCAAAGACAGCCGAATGCGTGTGAGTCTGGCCAATCGTTATCAGCGTTTTTACGATCCTGCGCTGGAACCGAGAATGAGCCTTTCACTCGCCCTGCCGAACACAAAAAGACATTGGCGTCTTCGTTTTCAGTCTGATGATGAAAGCTTTGAGGATCATGACTCATCGCTTATCCAGCAAAATAATCTGGCTGAAAGTATTACCAGCACTTCCTTCACTACCGCTTTGGGTTTGATGCTTGAAACCAGTGAGCTCATCAATATTCAATTTGATGCGGGTATCAGGTTTCGCACACCGATTGATCCTTTTACACGCTTCCGTGCCCGCCGTACCTTTCACTGGCATGATTTGAAATTTCGCGTGGCAGAAACCCTGCAATGGCGTAAATCATACGGCAACACCGCTGAAACCCAGGTTGAGTTTGAAACACCCATCTTTCAAAGCAAATATCTGTATCGAACCACTACCCAGATTACCTATTGGGATATCAACAGCTACCTGAGCGCCTCACAAAGTTTTACTTTCTACCAGCCACTCACCGATAAAAGCGCTATTGCCTACACCTTTGGCGTTGCCGGACAAAATGAAGATGAATTACATCTCAAGAAGAAAGATCAGCTCAACAGCTACTGGATTGAAACCCGCTATAGAAAAAACTTTTACAGTAATTGGCTTTTCTATCAGATTACACCTGGTATCACACGCGAACGCGATTATGATTTTCGCAACTCGCCACGCATAGAATTCAAGATTGAGGCCGTCTATGGTTACGGCAGTTCCACCTGAACCCGGTGATAAATTATTGAGCAACCAGCATGGAAATGGCTTTTGTTTCAATTTCCAGTTCTGCCGGCATCACGCCTGCGGGATCACCATCCATTTGTAACACATCAAGCCTGGGATTTGGTGTTTCAGTTTTTATGCGTAATTTACGTGCAGCAACGGATTGCACAAAAGGCAGCTTTTCCATCAGGCTCATCGGCATTGCCAAAACCACTAACAGAAATTTCAGGCGACTGCGAGTTGCAACAATCAACACCTGCATGCTTGGTTTACTTAAATCGGCCTGTTTTGAAATGATGAAGCTCCCTGCATAGTATTTGCCTTGCGTAATAATCATCGAACCACATTCAATCACTCGCCCGTCCACTTCGGCAAGGTAACGCTGTTTGCCAAAATTCAACACCTCACGAAACATGGAAATCACATAGGCGAGCTTGCCAAAGCGTTGCTTGATGTCGAGATTCACTTCATTCACCACCCATGCGTCATAGCCAACACCCACCATCATGGCAAAGCGTTTTCCATTTAAACGCCCCAAATGAACCGGTTTGCTTAAACCCTGTGCAATTACTTTTGCCAGCGACGCAGCTCTGCGGGGTAATCCAAGTTCCTTGGCCAGTACATTGGTGGTGCCTGCCGGAATCAGCGCAAGAGGCGTGTTCACCTTATGCACCATGCCGTTAATCACTTCATTCACCGTACCATCGCCACCCGCTGCAACAATCACATCAAACTCTTCTTCAAGACTGAGTAAATAACTGATTCCATCGCCAGCACATTGCGTATCATAAACTGTGACATCACAACCCAAAGCCCTCAATGCAGAAACAACCTTGTCGACATAGGCAATTTTTTTGCCCCGCCCTGAACTGGGATTTCTAACAACCAGAATTTTCTTAAACATACAGTGACATCCGAAAAAAAATCAGCGAATGCTATCATGCCCCAAACTGGCTTTCACCAATCCACACCAGCAAGTCGTTCTTTGGCATCGGTCTGGCAATATAAAAACCCTGTACCAGATCACATTCAAATTGCTCAAGAATCTGTAAACAGGATGCTGATTCCACACCCTCTGCACACACCCGTGCACCCAACTCATGTGCCATAACAATACTCGACTTGGTAATCACACGATCGCTATACAAATTATCGACCTGACTCACAAAAGAGCGGTCAATTTTCAGTTCAGACAAAGGCAGTTGTTTGATAAAAGAGAACGACGAATAGCCTGCGCCAAAATCATCAATCGCCACCACTACACCTCGCTCATGTATCTCACGTAACAAGCGAATGCCTTGCTCAGGATTGTGCATCAGGGAAGTTTCTGTCAGTTCCAGAGTAATCATACCTGGATCAAGCTTGTGTTTTTCGAGCAGCTCAAACAGATTCTGTGCAAAGCCTTCTTGCGCAAGATTTTTTGCAGAAATATTGATGGCCATATGCAGTTTCAAACCACGCTCCATCAACCATAATAAACTGTCAATGGCATTTTCAATGACCCATTCACTGACATCGTGAATCAAACCTGTTTGTTCAGCCAGAATAATAAATTCATTCGGGCTTATCTCACCCAACTCAGGGTGTTTCCAGCGTAACAGTGCTTCAACCGAAACAATACGTCGCTCTCTTAAATCAAGTTGTGGCTGAAATACCAGATAAAGCTCATCATGTTTAATTGCAGTTCTCAAATCATTAATTAACTTTAATTTTCGTGCAGCTTGTTGGCTCACAATGCTTGAATATAACGCAACGACGTTTTTGTTATTTCCATGCGCCACTTCCGCTTCCACCGCTGCCTGGGCAAAACGCACCAGCGTAAAAATATTGGTACTATGCTCAGGTGAAAAAGACATACCAATCACGGCATTGACATCGAGATGCATATCGTGAACGGCGATTGGGCGATTCAATAATTCAAGAATATGTTGCGCGTGAGAAACATACACAGACTTTTCTTCTTTCTGGCGAAACATCACCACAAACGAAGCGCTGTCGAGCTTGCAAACAAAATAGCGATGCTTGTTGGAAACCTGCACAGGAATGCAGTCATCAATTTCAGCAGCAATACGATTCAAACGCCCTGCGGCTTTTTCAATTAACAAATCACTACTGCGAAAACCAAGCGTATGACTCACATCATAATAACTTTGCAAATGGACAAACAACACCGCCAGTGGCTCTCGCCTGCCCTGCCTGTTTTCAAGCAAGTCCTTGTTCAAACGCTCCAATGCCGAACGATTGGGAAGAGCAGTGAGTGGATCAAGCAGGACACGCTCCAGCGAACGCTCTTCAACCCTGCGTAAATCCTGTACAGCCTGATTCTCGCGAATCAATGCCTGAAAACGCTTTTGTCGATCTTCATTGATTTTTCCTGCCAGAGCCAGCGATAACACCAGCACCTGAAACACAACACCCAAATAAAGCACAATCTGGGTAAATAGGCTGGTGCCAATCAAACCAAACAATGCAGCAACGAATACCAGTGCAGCTAACAACCACACCATAAAGGATGACAAAATAATATTCGCCTGAGCTGCGCCACGGGCTCTTGCAAAAAAAATGATGTAGAACATCACACTTGCAAAAACGGGAGTCAACATGGCTGTTAACACAATCATGGGAAAGAATTCGCCAATTGCAATCAAACCAAATACCAGCAAAACCAGAATCAGCAGATTTACCAAAGAATCATGAATGGCTGAAATTTTCGGCAAGGAAAGAAAAGCAGTCACAAACTTGAGACTGAATGCCATTGCAAACAAGGCAAAGGTCAACACCAGTCTTTCATTTGCAAAACTCATCACCTGCGGGAACCAAGGTAAAAGTACACCGCTATAAATGACAAAAAATCCAATCACAGATACCAGATAACACAAATAATAAAAATAACGTCTGTCGCGTAGAAATACAGAAATCACGGCGCTGTAAAGTGCGATGATGGTCATCAGGCCAAAAAAGAAACCCAGACCATAACTGAAAAAATTATTATGTTTTGCCAATGATTCGCTTGACCATAAATGGATTGGCAAAAGATTCAGCGCATAGGAATCAATGCGTATGAGCAAAACAAAAGATGACTCCGCATCAAGATCAAAGACCAGACCTGTAGTTTTCAGCGAAGCATGGGAAATTTCACTTTGCTTGCTGTAAAAAAATTGATGGCCAAGCAATTCGCCTGAAGGCGATACACGAAAAACATCCACCGTTTCCAGCAAAGGAAAAGCCAGTTCCAGCAACCACGGCTGATGTTTGTGCACCGCCGAAAAATCAAATTCGAGAAATAACCAGAAAATCGATTCCCGAATACCGAGATTGAAAATGTCGTTGTAATGGATTTTTACTTCAGGTGCATGATCACGATACGCTTCGAAGGCCTGCTGCCATTCCAGTGTACCTTGCGTATCTTCAAGATAACTCAGGTAAGGCCCCAGAACGATATGCCTTGAATCATCATAAACGCGCACTTTGGAAAAAGTATCTGCACTTGCATGAGGCAGCCAGACAAACAGACAGACAGACAAAAAGTACAGACAAACACGCAACCAACCCGCAAATTTCCGGTCAAAGTTCCAAAGTAAATGATGCTGTTGTTCCCTGTTACAGAATGTCTCAGTCATAGGCTGCTTTTTATTTTTATTCCTGACGCTGAAAATATACAATAAGCCAACATCATGCCCAAACGATTTATGTCTATATTCTACCGTGTTAGCTTGCTCATAGCTGTCTTGTGTTCTATTGCTGGCAACAGCCTTGCACTGGAACTCCCCACAGACCAGCCTGCAAACAGCATTCAGCAACAGGAATTTCTGCCTGTTTCCAAAGCGTTTCCATTCAAGTTCAGCATCAGCGATAAAGTCATCCAGATTCACTGGCAAACCACACCAGGCTATTACCTGTATGCGGATTCAATGCAGTTGGGCGAGCTTTCAAAACCTGAATTGAAACTGCTGCCAAAATTCAATAAAGATGCACACATAAAATACGATCCCAACTTCGAAAAGGATATGGCGATTTTTGAAGGTGAACTGATTGCCAATTTCCGCCTTGATCAACCTGTTAAGCAAGCCTTTATTCGCTTTCAGGGCTGTGCCGAGGCAGGTTTGTGTTACCCCATGCAGGAAATCCGTCTCGATGAACTTTTATCCAACGTAAAAAGCATCAACATCAAAAATAGCCCCGCAATGTTTTCAAATGATTATCTGCATACCCTGCTTAACGATGCTTCGCTGTTTAAAATTATTGTGATTTTCCTGTTGCTGGGTATCGGGCTATGTCTTACCCCGTGTGTGCTACCGATGATGCCGATTATTTCCAGTCTGGTACTTGGGCGGGAAAAGCCTTTAAGCAAATTCCAGGCCTTTGCCATTTCCACCAGTTATGTGATGAGCATGACACTCACCTATACGCTGGCTGGCATACTGGCTGCGTCGCTGGGTGCGCGTGCCAACATTCAAATCTGGATGCAGGAGCCCTGGGTGCTCGGTTTTTTTGCGCTGTTGTTTGTGGTGCTGGCGCTTTCAATGTTCAATGTCTATGAACTGAAACTTCCACAAGCACTCAACAACAAGCTCACCGCCTTATCAAACCGCCAGCAAGGCGGTGACTACATCGGCGCTACGATCATGGGTGTGCTGTCAGCACTTGTCGTTTCACCGTGTATTTCAGCACCTCTGGCGGGTGCCTTGGTATTTATCAGCACCACGGGCGATGTGCTCATCGGCGGCAGCGCCCTGTTTGCGCTTGGCTTCGGCATGGGCTTGCCACTGATTGTGTTGTGCACCTTCGGCATTCATTTATTGCCAAAATCTGGCGAATGGCTCAATTACAGCAAACGCTTTTTTGGTTTATTGCTGATTGGTGTTGCCATCTGGATGCTGTCAAGATTTCTCAATCCCTCTGTCACACTCGCACTTTGGGGTGCCTTGCTCATTCTCGCTTCATTTTGTTTTGGATCATGGCGCACCGCCGATGCCCTCGGCAAAACTATCCTGATGATAATCTTGTTATGGGGTGTAATGATGATCATCGGTGCTGCACTGGGGAACAGCAATCCCCTGCAACCACTCGCCAATCTCAAAGATGGTTACGCCACTCAAAATGCTGCGCACAAAAGCCGTCTCGATTTTCACACCATCACTTCGCTTGACGGTTTGGCACAAGCGAAAACCGATAATCAAAATTCAGGAAAACTGTTATTACTGGATTTTTATGCAGACTGGTGCACTTCATGCAAGGAAGTCGAACAGGAGATTTTTGAAAATGCGCAATTCGATAACTTCCTGAAAAATAATTTTCTGGTGAGAGCTGATTTAAGCAACAACAGCATCGAAAACTTTGAATTGCTCGAAGCACTCAATCTGTTTGGCCCACCTGCGATTCTTTTTTATGATGACCAGGGCAACGAGCTCAAGGCTTTAAGAATTCAGGGCACCATCAGTTCCAGAAATTTTCAAAGTTTGCTGGATAAGCATCTGCCTCAACACTAGAACGCTGTTTCAGCCTGAAAAAACAAACGTGCAATCAGGTACAAATCATAGCTGTCCTTTGCACCGGCAGTTTCGCGAATCGAGTGCATGGCAAAAGTTGGCACGCCCACATCAACAGTTTGCACACCCAGTCCAGCGGCAGTCAAAGGACCAATGGTACTGCCACAGCCCATATCACTGCGCACCACAAAACTTTGTGTCTTGCAGCCTGCCTCATTGGCCAACTGTTTAAAGCGTCCACTGGTAACGCTGTTAGTGGCATAACGTTGATTGGCATTTATTTTAATCACCACACCGTCATTTAGCAGCGGGCCATGATTGGCATCATGTTTGTCAGGAAAATTAGGGTGTATTGCGTGTGCGTTATCCGCCGAAATAAACATCGAACGTGCAAGACTGCGTGCCATGTTTTCCTGATTGGCACAGATGCGCTCCAGTACCGAACTCAAAAAAGTACCCTGTGCACCTTGTGCAGTTTGTGAACCCACTTCTTCGTGATCATTGATTACTAACACCGCATTCTGTTGTGCGCCGCTATCAATGAGTGCCTGCAATCCCACATGACAGGAAATCAGATTATCCAGCCGTGCACTGGCAAAAAAATCATGGTTCAAACCCACGTAGGCGGCTTTTTGGGTGTCATAAAAACTCAATTCAAAATCGAGTATTTTATCGACATCCAGACCTGCGTGCTGCTCACGTATTTGGCTGAGCAAAATGTCTTCAAAATTTTGTGTATCACCGGAAATTTGTGCCAGCAAAGGCAGAATATCTTTTTGTGCATTCACTGAACGGTTTTGATTGGCTTCTCTATCAAGATGAATTGCAAGGCTTGGAATGATGGCAATGGCACGTTTGAAATCAATCAGACAGGATTGTTGCCTTGCCTGTGAATCTTCATACACCACGCGGCCTGCCAAACTCAAATCCCTGTCAAACCACGGGTTCAGCAATACCCCGCCATACACTTCAACGCCGAGTTTGAGATAATTTTTAATACGAATTTCTGCATTGGGTTTTACTTTCAAACAGGGGCTGTCACTGTGTGCACCTAAAAAACGAAAACCGTTTTCAACACACTGTGCATGGGCATAATGAAACGCAATCAGTGATGAATCATTGCGCGTCACAAAATAAGAATGCCCTGCTTGCAGTTGCCAAAGCTCATCTTCCTGCAAGGCAATAAATCCCGCCTGCAATAAACGTGCACGTACACTGGCCACTGCATGAAAAGGTGTCGGGGAGTGATCAATAAAATCAAACAATAACTGGTTAAACGCCTGCATACCCATAGCAACACCCTGAAAATGTACAAATTGCGCTAGTATATATTCAACCTTCACAAAACAACCATTCACGTTCAGAATCCAGCCAGAAAAAACCAGAAAGCAAAAGGAGCCTTCCATGTACGAATACAAACAGTTTTACATCAACGGTAAATGGGTTGACCCCGTTACACCCAAAACGCTCGATGTGATTAACCCTGCCACCGAAGCGGTGATGGGTGTGATTTCTGTTGGCAGCAAAGCCGATGTTGATAAAGCGGTCAGCGCTGCAAAAGCGGCTTTTGAAAGCTATTCGCACAGCACACGTGAAGAACGTATTGCCCTGTTTGAAAAAATCATCGCCATTTATCAGCGCCGCATCGGTGATATTGCCAGTGCTATTTCTCAGGAAATGGGCGCACCCATGAAACTCGCCAAAACGGCGCAGGCAGGTGCGGGGGTTGCGCATTTTATGTTTACCCTCAATGTATTGAAGTCATACGCCTTCGAGGAAATCAAAGGCACTACCCTGATTCGCAAGGAGCCCGCTGGTGTGTGCGGTTTGATTACGCCCTGGAACTGGCCGATGAATCAGGTGGCTTGCAAGGTCGCTCCAGCGCTGGCAGCAGGCTGCACCATGATTCTGAAACCCAGTGAGGTAGCGCCTTTCGATGCCATGATTCTCACTGAAATCCTGCACGAAGCAGGTGTCCCTGCGGGTGTGATTAACGTGGTGAATGGCGATGGCCCTGGCGTAGGCGAAGCCATCAGCAGCCACCCTGACATTGAGATGGTGTCTTTCACAGGCAGCACTCGCGCTGGCATTGCGATTGCCAAAAATGCAGCGGACACCGTGAAACGTGTGACTCAGGAACTGGGCGGCAAGTCTGCCAACATTCTGCTCGAAGATGCCGACATCAACACCTGGGTGGCCAAAGGTGTGGTGAACTGTTTTATGAACAGCGGCCAAAGCTGTAATGCTCCTACCCGTATGCTGGTGCCTGAAAGCAAAATGGAACAAGCCATTGCGGTGGCCAAGGCAACTGCCGCAACTATCAAGGCAGGTGATCCCAATGCCGAGGACACCACCATTGGCCCTGTCGCAAGTGAAGTGCAGTTCAACAAAATACAGGCACTGATTCAAAAAGGCATCGATGAAGGCGCTACTCTGGTGATTGGTGGAACAGGCCGCCCTGAAGGGCTGGACAAAGGTTTTTATGTGAAGCCCACCGTGTTTGCCAATGTCAGCAATAACATGACTATCGCACGGGAAGAAATTTTCGGCCCCGTGCTTTCCATTCTTCCCTATAAAGATGAGGAAGATGCCATTCGCATCGCCAACGACACGCTGTACGGGCTTTCAGGCTATGTGGCTTCCAGTGACAAGGCGCGTGCCTTGAAAGTGGCAAACCGTATTCGTTCCGGCAACATTCATGTCAATGGTGCACCACCGGATTTCAATGCCGCCTTCGGCGGTTACAAGCAATCCGGTAATGGACGCGAATGGGGCGAGCACGGTTTTGAAGAATTTCTTGAAACCAAATGTGTTTTTGGTGCGGCTTGAGCGTGGAAAACTAACATGACCTTTAAAAAAACCGTCATTGAATATGCTGATGCCAACAACACCTACAAGGGCTTGCTGGTTCAAAAACAAAACCAGAGCGCCAGGGCCAGTATTCTGATTGCGCACACATGGAATGGTCGTGGCCCCTTTGTCGAAAACATCGCCGAGCGTTTATGCGAGCTGGGTTATCAGGCCTTTGCCATCGATATGTATGGCAACGGTCTGCTTGAAGAACACCCCGCCAAATGTGAAGCCTTGATGAAACCGCTGGTGGAAAATCGTGCTGAATTACAGCATCGCATTTGTCTGGCACTGGAGGCTTTAAAACAACACCCTGATGTGGACAAAAACAAAATCCTCGCAATCGGGTATTGCTTTGGCGGCATGTGCGTGCTCGACCTTGCACGCAGTGGTGCAGAACTGCTCGGTGTGGTCAGCTTTCATGGTTTGCTCTATGCACCACAACAAAAAAGCCAGGCAATTCAAGCCAGCATTTTGATTCTGCATGGTCACGACGACCCAATGGTGCCCGTTGAACAGGTGAATCAAATTAAAGCGGAATTCACGCAACTAAACGCCGACTGGCAAGTGCATGCCTACAGCAATACTGTACATGCCTTCACCAATCTCAATGCCAATATCGCGGGAACAGCCATGTATAACGAAACCAGCAATCGTCGTTCATGGGCAAGTATGCTGAATTTTTTTGACGAGCTGTTGCACTAATTCAAACTGATCATTCAGACCTATGCGTAAAAAATTTTATCGTGCTTTACCGTTTGTTTTTCTATTTATTTTTTCGGGCTTCACAGCGATAGCCGAAGCAAACAATTCCTTGCAAAGGAATACCCAGCAAGGTGCGGTAAAAGGTTTCGACAGTAAATACCACACTCTGTCCTGGCAGGGCATTCCCTACGCAAGCCCACCGACAGGGGATTTGCGCTGGAAGGCACCACGCCCGCCAGCACTCAGAAAAAACATCTTGCTCGCCCATAACAACACGCACATGTGCCTGCAAAAATCTGGCCCCCTCACCAGCCTCAATGTATTTCAATGGGAAAAAGTGGTGGGTTCAGAAGACTGCCTGTACCTCAATATCGTTGCGCCTGCCGATTTAAAAGCTGATGAAAAATTGCCCGTGATGTTCTGGATACACGGTGGCGGCAACAGCATTGGTTACAAAGGCAATCGCGCTTATACAGGTGAGAAACTCAGCAGTCAGGGGCGTGTGGTATTTGTGGCCATTAACTATCGTCTCGGCCCGCTCGGCTGGTTCTATCACCCCGCACTTGCAAGCACCAGCACCAAAAATATGGACGCATCGGGCAACTACGGCACGCTTGATATTATCGCCGCGCTGCAATGGGTGCAGGAAAACATTCATTACTTTGGTGGTGATAGCGGGCGTGTCACCGTGTTTGGCGAATCTGCCGGTGGCTTGAATGTTTACAGTTTGCTGGCTTCACCTTTGGCAAAAGATTTATTTCATCACGCCATTGTGGAAAGTGGTGGCTATTTCACCAATAGCCAGAGCTATGTGAGCCAAACACAGGCTCAAGGTGGACACAGTTATAGCAGTTCAGAAATAACCAAAACCGTACTCAAGAAAAGCAAAAGCACTGGCGATATAAAAGAAGCGCATCAACTCGCACGTATCCTGCGTGACTTTGATGGCGCACAACTGGTTGCGCTTTACCCCAGCAGAGCAGCAGGTATGCTCGATTTTCCTGCGTTGAATCGTGATGGTTATGTGCTACCCCTTGATAGCCATTTTAACAACGCTGTTCCAGTGATTTTGGGCACCAACAAAGATGAAAATAAAACTTTTATGGCACTTGACCCTGAGCTGGTTACACCCCTGTTCGGCATCCGCGATAAAACGGTTTACAACAAAGTGGCCTACTATCTTTCAAATAGCTGGAAACTCAATGGGGTCGATAAACATGCACGTGATTTAAGTGCAAAACAATATCATGTGTATGCCTACCGTTTTGATTGGGACAACTTACCCAAAATTTTTCACATTGATTTGTCTGAATTGATTGGTGCTGGACACGGACTGGAAATTCCCTTCGTGTTTGGTGAACTGAAATCCGATTTCAACATCGACATCCTGTTTTCTAACAACGCATCACAAAGAAAACTGTCACAACAAATGCTTGGTTACTGGAGCAACTTTGCCCATACAGGCAACCCTAACGAAGGTGTGTTTAAAGACCTGCCTCGCTGGTCGAGCTGGAATAACGCAGCAGACGCAGATAAATTTGTGATTCTCGACAGTGGCAAAAATGGTATTCGCATGTCATCTGAAGATATTCATGAGCACGAACTGAAACAAATGCTCGCGCAGGATTCCGATTTAAGCACTGAACTTAAATGCAAGCTCTATCAATCCATGTTCCTGTCTGAAGAACCCACTGATGATGAAATAGCCAGTCACACACAATTTCTGGAATCTGCTTGCATCAATCTTTCAACAAGCGAATAAGCTACATCGATTCAGGTGTGGCAATACCCAACACATCCAGACCGAGTTTCAAGGTACTTGCGGTCAACTCGCACAAATACAGGCGCTGTTCACGAAGCTGCGGGGTTTCAGCTTTCAACACTGAACAATGCTCATAAAATACTGTGAAAACCTGAGTCAATTCAAACAAATACTCACACAGGAAATGTGGGTAAGCACTGCGGGCAACCTTGACCAGTTCATCGTTGAAACGCACCAGTTTCAAGGCCAGTTTTCTTTCATCGGCTGCCACCAGATGCAATTCCGTAACTTCGGACAACTGCCCGCCTTCACTCGCCAGTTTTCTGAAAATACTTTGAATACGTGCATAGGCATACTGTAAATAAGGCGCAGTATTGCCTTCAAAAGACAGCATCGCCTCCCACGAAAAAACATAATCACTGGTACGATTTTTACTCAAATCTGCATATTTAACTGCACCAATGCCCACCTGTGCAGCAATGGTGTGTTTTTCTTCGGCAGTTTTATCAGGCTGCTTTTCCTCAATCAAAAGCAGGGCACGCTGTTTCGCTTCAACCAGCAAATCCTGCAATTTCACCAACTCACCACTGCGCGTTTTAAAGGGGCGCTTGTCTTCACCGAGCATGGTGCCAAAAGGCGTATGCTCCAGTTCAATAGGCTCTGACACAAAACCAGCCATGCGTGCCAGTGCAAACATTTGTTTGAAGTGCAGCGCCTGACGCGCATCGACAAAATACAACACCCTGTCCGCCTTGAGCTCAAGCGAACGATAACGTAAAGCAGCCAAATCGGTGGTGGCATACAGATAACCGCCATCTGACTTTTGTACAATGACTGGCAGTGGCGAGCCGTCTTTGGCGGTAAACCCGTCAAGAAACACACACTGTGCGCCCTGATTTTCTTGCAATAGATTTTGCCTGGCCAAAGTTTCAATAATCATGGGCAAGTCATGGTTATAGGCACTTTCTGCACGGGTATGTTGTGCATCAAGTTTTACCCCCAGGGTTCGATACA
Organism: uncultured Pseudomonadales bacterium; assembly: GCA_964557005.1. Classification (GTDB taxonomy): domain Bacteria; phylum Pseudomonadota; class Gammaproteobacteria; order Pseudomonadales; family JBECKS01; genus JBECKS01. The sequence goes on along the minus strand of CAZKYI010000001.1, from coordinate 371,394 downwards.
CCGCAAAACAATGTGCCAGACTTTGTTCGGTAAATTGTTGCCAGAGTGCAAGACAATGTGCATCGCCACTTTGCAGCTTCACCACATTTTCGCGCGCACGTTTTGCGAAGTGTTCATCTTCATCGAAGCGCTGTTTGGCTTCGCGGTAAAAAAGCTCCAAATCTGAAAGCGCAAGATTTTGCTGTGCTTGCTGCTTGTCTGCTTGCTTCTCGGCTAACAATGTAATCAACATGCCAAACTGGGTGCCCCAATCACCGACATGATTCTGGCGAATTACCGTATGCCCCAGCAGCTCAAGTACATTGGCCACTGCATCACCAATAATGGTGCTGCGCAAATGCCCCACATGCATTTCCTTGGCGAGATTCGGCCCCGAATAATCGACCACCACCGTTTCCGTTGGCTCTGCATCAAGCAGATTTCCAGCATCACCTTTGGCTTCAAGCAAAACCTCAGCAAGCCATTCCGCCTTAAGCGTAATGTTAATAAAACCCGGGCCTGCAATATCCACCTTGCTGGCCAGCTCACTCAAATCGAGATGTTCGAGCACCTTTTGCGCAAATTCACGTGGATTCACCCCCGCCTGTTTCGCGACAGACATCACCCCGTTGGCCTGATAATCACCAAATCTTTCGTCTTTGGCAGTAGCCACCAAGGCCGCACTGCCTGCGGGTGCGCCCGCCTGATGCAGTGCTTCGGAAATTCGTTGTTCGAGCAGAGAAAGGATTTTCATAACATTTTTATGCTTCTGTTTAACACCTGTGTTCGTTAGAAACAAAAAACCCGCCAAAAGCGGGTTTTTCGAGTAGCTTGAGCGGAATGTTTACAAACCGACGCTTTTCAAAACATCGACAGGCACATCATGGCCAAGCTTGTTCATATCATTACGGATTTTGCGAAACTGAGCCTTGTCAGGTATCGCCTTGAGCATTTTTGGTTTCAAACCACGTGGAAGTTCATGGTTATCGGCATAGTAGTTAACCGCTGCTGCCCACGCATTTTCATAACCAAACTTGGAAATACGGAAAGCCTTCTCACCTTTTCCACGTGCTACAAAAGCAGGTGCATAGTAAGAGCGAAGTTCACCAGCGCGTTTTTTCTTTTCGCACAGAATTACACAACGCAAACCTGTATAGCCTGTGGCGTGTACTTTCTTGACGTTAGGGTGATCCCCCATAACCGCACGCTCCTTACGGATTTTCTCGGCTTCTGCCGCCCACTTGGCTTCAAGCTCAACCACTTGCTTTTTAAGCGCTGCTTTTTCGTTGCGCTTTACCTTACGCAAGCTGAAGTATTTTTGACGATACTCGCCACCCACTGTACACACCACGCGAAAACCAACGAATCCACCTGGATGTTCACCTTCTTTATATTCGAAAATAGCCATGTCTTTACCTTTGTTATAACGATTATGTGAATTTAATTTCGTGAATTTAAAAGACAAGAGATTTGAGACTGCCAGCGCTCCATTTCCCTGTGCTCTTACTGCAAGCCTACTATACAGATTCAAGCCTGTATAGACATCATCTATGCAGACTATGACATAAAATAACCATCACTGAGCAAGGAATGTTATTCCCACTGAACAGCAGGTTAAGTAGCTATGGCGGCTGAAATCAGCTTTTCAGACGCTGTACTTCAAACACATTCGCCATTTGTGAAAGCCGTGACAGGATACGCGAGAGCTTGTCGAGACCAGACACACGCATGCTCAGGGTAATGTCGGCAATGTTATTACCCGTATCAGAACGGCTCTGAATGCCGGTGATATTGATTTGCTCATTGGCCATTAACTCGCTGATGTCACGCAAAAGCCCCTGACGATCATAGGCGCGAATCAGAATATCCACCGGATAGGATTTCTCTCTCGAAGCATTCCAGTCAATATCGACAATGCGACTGGAATCGTGATCGAGCATATCTGCCAGATTCTTGCAGTCACGGCGATGGATACTCACACCACGCCCAAGCGTGATGTAACCCAGCACCTCATCGCCTGGCACTGGCTTACAGCATCTGGCAATCTGGGTCAGAATGTTATCCACGCCCTGAATACTGATGGAACTGGGACCTGCGTTAGGATAAGGCAGGGTGAAGTTCAGTTGCTGGCTATGCGGTGGGTCTTCAGGCTTGCTGCGTTCGATTTGCATATCGGCTTGCAAGGCATTGAGCACTTGCGACACACGCACATCACCAGCACCAACCGCAGCATAAACATCGTCAGCACTTTTAAGATTCAAGGCAGACGCAATACGCTCCAGATTCACATGCGCAATCGCCAGACGATGGAATTCCCGTTTTAAAATCAATTTGCCGTCCGCGATGTTTTCATCGCGATCAAGCAACTTGAACCAGTGCTTGGCCTTCGCACGTGCGCGTGTGGTATTGATAAAACCCAGTTCAGGATTCAGCCAATCGCGGCTAGGGCGTGCCTGATTACCACGAATAATTTCAACCTGCTCGCCAGTCTGCAATTTATAACCCAACGGCACCATGGAACCATTCACCTTGGCTCCGCGACAGGTATGCCCCACCTCGGTATGTACGTGATAGGCAAAATCGACAGGCGTTGCGCCTGCGGGTAAATCCACCACATGGCCTTCAGGCGTAAAAACATAGATGCGTTCATCAATAATGGCATGGGAGAATTGATCCGCAATGGTGCCGAGCACATCTTCGCCCAGCTCTTCCTGCCATTCGATGACTTGCCTGAGCCACGCAATCTTGTCCTCGTAGCCACCTCTTCTTTCACCTTTGCTGCCTTCCTTGTAGCGCCAGTGAGCGCAAATACCCAGCTCGGATTCCTCGTGCATTTCGTAGGTACGAATCTGTATTTCGAGCGCCTTGCCACCTGGCCCTAACACAGCCGTGTGCAGGGAACGATAACCATTCTCCTTGGGCGTAGCGATGTAATCATCGAACTCACCGGGAATCGGCTGCCACTGACCATGCACAATACCAATCGCGGTGTAACAATCCTGAATCGAGCGCGTCAGTATGCGCACCGCACGCACGTCATACACTTCGGAAAAACCAATGCCCTTCTTCTTCATTTTGCGCCAGATACTGTAAATGTGTTTGGCGCGGCCAAAAGTTTCGGCCTTGATACGCGCTTCGGCAAGTTTGGCATTTAACTGATCAAGCACCTGATCAATATATTGCTGACGATCAATCCTGCGCTCATCAAGCAGTTTGGCAATTTGTTTATAGGCTTCGGGTTCAAGGTAGCGGAAGGAAAGGTCTTCGAGTTCCCACTTCAAGTGACCAATGCCGAGGCGATGCGCCAACGGTGCGTAAATATCGAAAATTTCGCGTGCAACTTTTTGTTTTCTTTCCTCGCTCGCTTCTTTCACTTCACGAATGGCACAGGTTCGTTCGGCAATTTTAATGAGCGCAACGCGCACATCATCAACCATCGCTACCAGCATCTTGCGCAGGTTATCGAGTTGATCATGGTGCTGACCCAGCACACTGCCTTCCATCGCCACATTTTTCAATTCGCTGATGGCAGCCATTTTCAGCACGCCATCAATCAAATCAGCAACTGCTTTGCCAAACTTTTTTTCAACCTGAGTCAGCGTGGATTTTGCTTCACGCACCGAACGATACAAAATCGCGGCAGTGATGGTTTCCTGATCCATATTCAATTCAGCAAGAATGATCGCCATTTCCAGACCAATCAGAAAGCTGCTGGTACGATGGCTCCACAGATTTTTAGTCGCTTTCGATTTTTCTTCTGCCTTGCGTGCAAATTCGCAGGCACCTAAAACCTGCTCATCATCAAAGTTGCCGTGTTTACTGAGCGCTTTCAGTTCAGATAACCACAGCGGCAAATCGACTGTGCCGTCGGCATTCAGTGGATAATTGTCTCTAACCTTTACCATTGTTTTTCCATTTTAATCCCTGACAAACAGGGCAAGCGATTCCACATGATTGGTATGTGGAAACATGTCCATTACCCCTGCACCTTGCAGGGTAAATCCCTTTTTCACCAGCATCGCTGTATCACGCGCCAAAGTAGCAGGATTGCAGGATACATACACCAGACGCTGTACCTGGCTGAAAACATCTATCTGTTCCACCACCGAAAGTGCGCCTGAACGCGGCGGATCAATCAGCATTTTATTGAAGGGCATGTTCACCCATGATGATTTGTCTTTTTTAAGTTCTGATAAATTCTGTTCAAGATTAAGCGTAAAAAATCGGGTATTCATCAGATTATTCAAAGCTGCATTTTCATGCGCTCTTTGCACCATTGCATCACTGCCTTCCACACCCACCAGTTGCTTCACCTGTTTGGCAATGGGCAGGGAAAAATTACCCAAACCGCAAAACAAATCGAGCACTACATCTTCTGTCGTTAACGCTAACAATTCCATCACCCGCGCAATCATCAGGCGATTCAAATCACCATTCACCTGCGTGAAATCACACGGGTGAAACGCATAGCGTATGCCGTAATCTGGCAGTGCATAATGCAGGCGTGGTTCAAGCGTTTCAGCACGCAGGGCAACACGCTTCACAGTTTCCGCGCTACCCGACTGTAAATACAAATGAAATGAATGCCTTGCACAAAAAGCCCTGAGCCTGGCAATATCCTGCTCATTTAAAGGCGCAAGATGTCTGAAAATCAAAGCAACTACTGCATCATCGCCCCTGGCAATTTCAATTTGCGGAATCTGCGCACGTGCTTCCAGACTTTCAATCAAGGCAGCAATTTCATTCAAACAATGCCCTACTTCGGACACCAGCACCTCGCATTGTGCAAGGTCGGCAATGAAGTTATTACGTTTTTCACGAAAACCCACCAGCACCTTGCCCTTTTTGGGCACATGCTTCACTGCCAGTCTGGCCTTGCGACGATAGCCTGTGGTGGGGCTTATCAATGGCGCATACAGCTCAGGAATGCTGACCCCTGCAATATGTTCAAATTGCTCAAGCAAAGCGGCCTGTTTGAAACGCACCTGTGCCGAACTTTCCATATGCTGCAAACTACAACCCCCACACACGTTGGCATGTTGGCAGGGTGGAGCTACCCTGTCGCTTGAAGCACTAACAATTTCAAGCGCCCGACCTTCATCAAACTGCTTGCGCTGAAAAGTGTATGCAAAGCGCACCTGTTCATTGGGCAAAGCGTTATCGATAAACGTGACCTTGCCATCGATATGCGCAATCCCCCGTCCATCGTGACTGAGTGCGGTGATGTGTGCATCAAACACACCTTCAGGAAGCGCCTTTCTGCGTTGTCTTCGAGCCATAATCTTGTTTGCTTCAGGAGGAAATCAGGGCTGTGCGAACACGCCTGTTGAGAGATAGCGATCACCGCGATCACACACAATCGTGACAATGGTGGCGTTGGTGACTTGTTTGCTGAGTGCCAGTGCCGCCGCTACTGCGCCGCCTGCCGACACACCACAAAAGATGCCTTCTTTGGCTGCCAGATCACGCATACATTGCTCGGCGATGCTCTGTTCCATATCGACAATCCTGTCGACACGGCTGGCATCATAAATCGCAGGCAGGTATTCCACCGGCCAACGGCGAATGCCTGGAATTTGTGAACCTTCGGTGGGTTGCAAACCAATAATCTGAATGTGTGGATTCTTTTCCTTGAGCACCTTGCTGCACCCCATAATCGTGCCCGTAGTGCCCATTGAACTCACCAGATGGGTAATGCGCCCGTGTGTTTGCGCCCAGATTTCCTCACCCGTATGCCGATAGTGCGCAAGCGGATTGGCTTCATTGGCAAATTGATTAAGCACCCTGCCCTTGCCTTGCGCCTGCATCGCCAACGCCAAATCGCGCGCACCTTCCATACCCTGTTCCTGAGAAACTTCTACCAGCTCTGCACCATAGGCCGACATCGCCTGCTTGCGCTCGGCACTCATATGTGAGGGCATAATCAAGACCATGCGATAGCCCTTGATGGCTGCTGCCATCGCCAGCGCAATGCCCGTATTACCGCTGGTCGCTTCTATGAGGGTATCACCGGGTTGAATGTCACCGCGCTTTTCAGCCTCGTTAATCATGCTCATGGCAGGGCGATCTTTAACCGAACCTGCGGGATTATTGCCTTCAAGCTTGAGCAAAATCACGTTGGAGCTGTCGCCAGACAAGCGTTGCAAACGCACCAGCGGCGTATTGCCGATGCACTGCTCAATCGTGGGGTATTGGGAAAAGTCGGATGTATTCATGGCGCGGGATTGTAACTTGTTCAGGGGCGAAGGTCATACTGGTACAAGGTGACTCCAGCAGCGCGGAAAAAAAACTTTCCGTATGATTGCTACTTTTATCAAGTATCTGCATATACACTACCAGACGTAACCTTTAACTCTCTCTCCGTCAGGGAAAACTGTTATGAACTCTCCACAAGCCATCGAATATTTATTTGAAAAAATCCGCCATTTACCCACTGAGCGCATCAGTGAAGTGGAAGATTTTGTGGATTTTCTGAATGAACGAACATTGCGTTCAACCCCCTCCAGCAAACCTCACACCGCTTTTGATTTTCCAGTCATCAGTGTAGGCCAGTGGCCACAGAACTTGACACTCAGCCGAGAGGAAATGTACGGCGATGACGGACGCTAGTGCCTTATTTATTGATACCAATATATTGGTCTATGCCAATATCAAAGAATCACCCTTTCACAAGCGGGCATTGCAAGCTTTGCAAGCAGCTCATCAAAACCAACGCCCATTGTGGTTGAGTCGGCAAGTGCTGCGTGAATATCTGGTTACCATGACACACCCGCAAACCTTTGGATCACTGAGTCAGGAAATGGTGCTTAATCAAGTCATGCAATTTAGCCAGAGTTTCTACGTCGCTGACGATACACCCGCCGTAACGCAACATCTTTTAAGTCTGATTCAGCAATATCGCATCAGCGGCAAGCAAATTCACGATGCCAACATTGTTGCTACCATGATGGACAACGACATCACCTGCTTGCTAACTCACAACACAAAAGACTTCTCCCGCTTCAAAGCCATTACCATTGAAAGTATTGGTGAGTGAAAACACTTCCCGCACACTTTTAAGTCAATCCAGAAAAACAAGAATAAGCAAGGGACATCTATCACTCGGTCATTCCGAGAGAACGAAGCGAGCCGAGGAATCTCAAATGGTTTTTGGTGGGTGTTCAGTTTTCAATCAGGCTTCATTCGTGAGGGACTACCGCGACTTTGATGCAAGAAACCTGGAAACTTTACTCCGACCCCAAATGTCTTCACTGCGTTCGCTCAATATGACAACTGTAAGGGCGAATAATCATTCGCCCCTACTTGTAACTTGTTCAGGGGCGAAGGTCATGGGAGCATGACCTGTCGTTATTCAATTCCAGCAATCCCAACCCAACTCTGGAGAAACCCTTATGAAGCTTTTGATGACTTTATTGCTCTGTACTTTCAGCCTCGGCACGCTTGGTCTGTTACATGCCAAAGCATTACCGATAGAAAACGCCATACTCACTGCTCCCCCCGAAGTACCGCCACCCATCAAACGCAAGGGCAATGCCAAAGTGATTGTTAAAATGGAAACCGTTGAGCGTGTTGGTCGCATGGCCGATGGTGTGGACTATGTATTCTGGTCCTTTGATGGCACGGTGCCAGGCAGCTTTATTCGCATCAGGGAAGGTGACGAAGTGGAGTTTCATCTTTCCAATCATCCTGATTCCAAAATGCCCCATAACATTGATTTACATGCCGTCACCGGCCCGGGCGGTGGTGCAGCCGCTTCTTTTACCGCACCCGGACATACTTCGGTGTTCAGCTTCAAGGCACTCAACCCCGGCCTGTATATTTATCACTGTGCAACCGCACCCGTAGGCATGCACGTGGCTAACGGCATGTATGGATTGATTCTGGTTGAACCGAAGAAAGGGCTTCCGCGCGTTGACCGTGAATACTATGTCGTACAAGGTGATTTTTATACCAAAGGCAAATTTGGCGAAGCTGGCCTGCAACCTTTTGATATGGAAAAAGCCATCAATGAGCACGCTGATTATGTGGTGTTTAACGGCTCTGTCGGCAGCATGATGGATAACAAGGCACTCACCGCTAAAGTGGGAGAAACGGTGCGTCTTTATGTCGGTAATGGCGGGCCTAATCTGGTGTCGTCTTTTCATGTGATTGGCGAAATTTTTGACAAGGTATATGTCGAAGGTGGCTCTCTGATTAACAAGAATGTGCAGACGACGTTAATTCCTGCAGGGGGCGCAGCGATTGTGGATTTTAAAGTGGAAGTTCCGGGCACCTTGATTATGGTTGATCACTCCATTTTTCGTGCCTTTAACAAAGGTGCGCTTGGCATGATTAAAGTTACAGGAGATGAAGACAAAACCATTTTCTCGGGCAAGCTGGCTGATTATGTGTATCGCCCCGAAGGTTCTGCGGTACAGGTAGTTGCAGGTGAACAGAATCTGGCTTTCGCCAGAAACAAGCAGGAGCAAATCGAATTTGGCAAACGCGTGTATGAAGCCAACTGTGAAGCCTGTCATCAAATCAATGGTCAGGGTGTACCCGGTGCCTTTCCTCCGCTTGCACAATCGGATTACCTGAATGCAGACCACAAGCGCTCCATTAACGCGATATTAAAAGGCTTATCCGGCCCCATTACCGTGAATGGTGTGCCATATAACGGTGTGATGCCAGCGATGCGCCTGAATGATAACGACATTGCCAACGTGATGACCTATATCCTGAACAGTTGGGATAACAAAGGCGGCCAAGTGACTGCGGAGCAAGTGAATAACCTCAGACACTAATGTTTAAACACACATTTTTCATCCTGTTCGTTTTAATCAGTTTCTCTCTGCTTGTACAAAATGCGCACGCAGAGATGAAGCTGATTAAAGGTGGGGAATATTTACCGCTGTATTTAAAGGCAGGCAGCCCTCTGGAGCGAGTGCAGGATTTTCTGCTGGATGAATTTCCCGTCACCAATGAAGATTTTCTACGCTTTGTAAACACGCATCCTGAATGGCAAAAAGACAAGCCCTCTTCATTATTTGCAGAACAAAATTATTTAAAACACTGGCCAGTTTCTCTCAAAAATCGTCCAGTGGTTTTTGTTTCGTGGTTTGCGGCGCAAGCCTATTGTGAGGCACATACAAAACGCCTTCCTTACACTGCCGAATGGGAATACGTTGCCAATGCCAGCGAACATTCCCGTGAGGGCTACAAGGAAGCAGAATTTCGCAAACGCATACTCGACTGGTATGCCACGCCTTCAACAAGGCAACTGTCTGAAATCGGCCAACACCCTGCCAACATTTGGGGCGTGAAAGACCTGCACGGTTTGATTTGGGAATGGACAGCCGATTTCAATTCAACACTCATGAGCGGAGAATCCAGAGCAGCAGACAGCAATATCGATCAGGGTTTGTTTTGTGGTGCAGGCGCATCGGCCACAAGCAATCCCGAAGATTACGCCGCCTTTATGCGCTTTGGTTTTCGTTCAAGCCTGCAAGCGCACTTTACCTTGGGCAATTTGGGATTCCGATGTGCTAAAGATTTATAAATCCATTCTTATCTGCTTGTTAATGATGGCCACGCTCAATGCGAGCGAAGTCAATTCAAAAGCTTTTTCCGAGCGCTCCTTATTTCAATTCAATGCACAGTGGCAAAACCAGAATCAGCAAACTGTTGAACTGAGCCAGTTTCAGGGTAAACCCGTTGTTATTGCAATGTTTTATGCACATTGCCTGTATGCCTGCCCTGTGATTGTTTCCTCCATGCAGGCACTCGAAAAAGAACTCATGCGCAACAACATCGACATGCAATTTGTGCTGGTTACCTTAAATCCTGAAACAGATACGGCAAACGTGCTGAAAGAATTTGCGTTTAATCGCAAACTCAATCTGAAAAACTGGATGCTACTGCGTGGAAGTGAGCGCGATACCCGCACACTGGCGATGCTGTTGAATGTGAAGTACAAATTCTATCAGGACGAAAACCGGCAAACAGAGATTGAGCATTCCAATTTAATGCACTTTCTTGATGCTCAGGGCGAGCTTTTATTTTCAGTGGCTGGTAATGCCAGTGGCATCAAAGAAGCGATGGAAAAGCTTGTTGTGAAGAAATAACCCCGCGCTTCAGTTCTTCAACTGCTTGCGCACGATAACAAGCAACTTCTTGATGTCGTCCTGCCTCCCAGCATCGGCAACTTCACGACCTGTTCTTGGGGCTGCCTGTTGCGCTTTGAGCAAATAGCTTTCCGCTTGTTGGTATTGTTTATTGCTCATTAAAAAATCAGCATAAAAATAGTTGCTGTCAATGCCGTCGGGATCTATGACTAAAGCCTGTTCCAGCAGTGTTTTTGCTTTACCTTTATCACCAAAGGCAATCGGCCAGCCGGGCATTTTGAAATACAGCGTGCCCAAACTGGTGTAGGCAGAACCATCGAGTGCTGTACCGTCTATTTCAATCGCTGCTTGCAGGGCATCACGCGCTTCTTTTGCCAGAGACAAGGCTCCCAAGCCCCCTTTGATGCCAGCATAGGTGGACTTGATGATGCCCTCCCAAATCAGTACAGAAACGTCCTCAGGATATTGTTGTTTGGTTTTCGCAGTCAGTGTAAGCAACTCCTCAAAAGCTTTAATCTGTTCACTACCGCTAAGCTGATAGTTGGCAATCGCCCACGCATCTTGCATGGCCGTGGCTTTGTGCGCTTCGGGTTCGGCATGCAGCAACGAAGCAACAAACATCAACACAACAAAAAGACCACGAATAAAATAAATATCAAAGTTCTTTTTCATATCACTCTCCCCTATTAAAAATATTTTTTAGCGTTTTGGATTGGCAAAATCACGTATGGTATCAAGCTGTTTTTTTAATGCAGAATCCACCAGCGAAGGCAGCACAGCATTCACGCGTACAAACAGTTTTTCAGGCCAACCAATAAATGCTTCAAACGCCGATGGTTTGGTAAGCATGTTAAGCAGCGCCTGTGCTACGACTTCAGACTCATCGGTTGCATTGCCGAGTTTCTGATTCATGGCAACCACATTGCTCTTGTTGATAGCCGTGTTGGTTGCGCGTGGTGCGAGATAGAAAACCTTGATAGATGAATCAGACAGCTCCCTACGCAAGGCTTCCGTGAAACCACGCAGCCCGAATTTGCTGGCGCAATAGGCAGAAAAACCTGGATAACCAATGCTGCCAAAACTGGAACCAATATTAATAATGGCAGCCTGTGGCTTTTCTTTTAGCAAAGGCAAGAGCGATTGGGTGAGTAAAACCGGTGCGATGAGATTGGTATGAATGATGTTTTCAATCGCAGAGCTTTCCTGATTTTCCAGAAACATAAACTCACTGATGCCTGCGTTGTTAATCAATATATCAATACTGTTTTTATCCTCAGCACAATAATTGCGTAAAGTGGCACGACCCGCTTCTGTGCTGATGTCAGCCACCACAATGCTATGCTTTTCTGCGTGAGGAAGTTGGTTTTTGATTTCAAGCAGCGCTTTTTCATTGCGCCCTGACAGTAAAATGCGTGCGCCAGCTTCAGCCAGCGCCTGCGCAATCGCGCTGCCAATGCCGCCACTGGCCCCGGTAATCAGTATGTTTTTGTTAGAAATTTCCATAAACCACCTTTTTGCTTTCAAGAGCGCAGTGCTTTTGCCTGTTCAGGCTGAATACTGCGAAAAACATTGCCATACAAATGGTAAAAATTTTTGGCAGCATGAATAATGATGTGCTGATCTTTGGCATCATCAATGCGATTCATCAATGATGAAAAAAATTCAACATGTTTTTGATCCAGTGCGCCATGTGAACGCATATAGCTGAAAGCGTTATCGGGCAAATTGAGTTTTTTCTGAATGGCATCGGCAGCCATATCTGCTGTTGAAATACTGGTGCCTTCCAGTACATGCACCATGCCGAAAAAACCCAGAGGCGAAACTCTGTGAATGATGTCGTAGGCATAAGCAACCATCAGCTCGGTTTCAAAATTGGGTTGCGAATGACGCGCACTTTCCTTGTTAAAACCGCAAGCGGCAATGTCATTCAACACCCATTCCTGATGCCCCAGCTCTTCTTCAATATATTCTGCAATCGCCTCACGCAACCATTCTTTTTCATGCGGAATACGCGCGCCCGTTGCCATTAACAAGGGGGTGGTATGCCGCACATGATGAAAAGCCTGCATTAAAAACGCCACATAATCTTCAATAATAATCTCGCCATTAAAACAGCGGTCAATAATAGGCGCTGCAAACAAGTAGTCGCGTTCCTGTGCAGTGTGTTGTTGTAGTGTTTCAAAAAAGTTCATTGTCGGTTTTCCTCACGTATGTTTTGGTAAAACGCTTCAATCGTTTTATGAAAATGGTGCTGAATAGCTTCACGTTTCGGGCGGCCATTTTCAGTCATCAACCCGTCTGCGGTACTCAAGGGGCTGCTTAAACGGTGCCATTTCTGAATACGCGCATAATCAGGCAGCTTTGAATTTACCGCATCCACAAACTGTTGAATATCTGCATCAGAAGTTTCTTCATTGCGCGGAGATAACAAGGCACAACAAAACGGACGCGCATCGCCCAGCACCACCGCCTGTCGCAGCAAGGGTTGTGCCAGCAATTCGCTTTCCACCCATTCAGGATTAATGTTTCTGCCAAAACTGGAAATCAACACATTTTTGATGCGCCCCTCAATGTGTATATAACCTTGCGCATCTACATAACCTTGATCACCCGTGTGAATCTCGTTCTGGTGCCAACTGTCTGGCTCGTTGATATACCCGAGATACGCATTCCCACTCACCACAATTTCGCTGTTTTGAACGCTGACCTTGACGTGAGGCAAAGGCTTGCCGCTGCTGCCGATGACATCATATTCAGGCACATTCAAACTGACCACCGATGCGCATTCCGATAAGCCATAACCTTCATAAACAGGCAAACCGCTGGCGCGTGCCTTGTGCAACAAGCTGGCAGAAACCCGCGCACCACCCACTGCAATAAATTTCAAACTTGCAGGTGGCTGCCAACCGTATTCACACGCCGCAACCAACACCATGAGTAATTCAGGCACCAGAATCAGCGTGGTCGGTGCAACTTCACCAATGCTTTGCAAAAACTTCATCGCATCCAGCCCTGAACTTCCACTGATACCGATGCTTTCAAGCGAAGGAATCACCACTTCACCTGTTCTCAAGAGCGGCGCATAAATGCCTGCTATATTTTCTAACAAAGTGCTTAATGGCAACACACACAGATGACGCACACGATTCAGAGGGATACTTTGTACCAATGATTGCGCCACATTTAGTTGTTGTTCAACGCTCAAACAAACACCTTTGGGTGTACCTGTACTCCCGGAAGTGAAAGTAATTTTTTGTGTTGCAGGTGGCAGTTGTGCGACTCCTTGCTGTGCATTTTCAAGCAGAAAATAACCAAGGCTTGCAAGTTTTTGTGAATTTTTTTGTTGAAAAAAGAGCGCACTTTCTTCAAGCCTGTCGGTCAGCAAGGCATCAGCATTGCCACAACTTTTAACAGCATGGTGTAATTGTTGCGTTGAAAAAAACAAGGGCAAGGGAAGCAAAACGATCTGCGCCATTTGACAGGCTAAATCGACCACCACCCAGTTGGGGCTGTTATCGGCATAGAGTGCAAGCACACGAATGTTTCGTTGTTGCAAGGTATCCGCCACTTGCTTCACCCTGCGCAACAATTCACCGTAGGACACACTTTCATTACCTGCTGAAAGCGCAATACGATTTGCGTCACTCTCAAGCACTTTGTTAAGTAGAGGATTCACGAGGAAGCTCCGACAACTGTGATGCAATTTCTCTAACCGTATGCTGGTAAGGAACAATCATCGCCTTTAACAACGCACTTTTTTGCATGGCTTGCCAGGAGGTACGAATGTCCCCCACCAGCACACGCGGTTTATGCGTGTAATAGGAACCCCAGTCATCGGCACTCTCTTGCAACTTTTCAGGCTTTGCTTCACACAACACATGCGATTCAAATTCCATTTTATGCAGCAGGTGTTCAACATGACGGGTTGCCGTACACACCACCCAGCGATAACCCGCTTCATACAGAATCGACGCGAGCACCACAAACAGCAGGTAACTGCCCCCACGCAAAGTGTCTACCAGATTGCCGATTTCCACCACATCATCACGCTGAATCTGAAGCTGGAAAATGCTGCTGATTTCCTGCTCAACGGCTTTGTCCAGATACTGCTCAAGAAATAAGGGCGCGTGTTTGGCATTACGAATACCCACTGCACCGCAAAAACCGTTTTCACCCTTCATCGCCAGTAACTGAGGCATAAAATGCAAAAGCCTTGCACCATGTTCTTTATAAAATTGTTCAGCAATATAGCTTTCAATGGCGGAGCGATGCCGAGATTCGCGAGTAACCAGCTCAAAGCCGATATTTTCAGAAAGCAGACGTTTGTGCAGTCGTGATGAAACCAAGCCTGTATGGCTGTTTTGTGATTCGGGGATATTAATCATGTAACAAACATTGAAGCATGGATTCAAGCCCTTGGGAATATAACGTTTTTTTGCATAACGATATGCCGCTTTGGTATTTTGAAAAGCTCTGACCGCCCGCTATGCTGCGTTCTTTTATCAATGAACTGGAAACCTGATTCATGTCTACAAGCACCATTCTTAGCTCTGGCAACCATGCCGGTCTTTCCACCGAAGCGATTGAACACCTCAATAGCAGCTATGCACCCCTCAATTTTGAGGCACGCATTCGTCGTTTATATCAGGATTTTTCTGTGGACAAGGTTCTGGTGACTTCATCATTTGCAGCAACTTCTGCCTATTTTTTACATTTGATTTCCAGTATTGAGCCTAAGCAAATCATCACCTTTGTGGACACGGGGTATCATTTTTCAGAAACCCTGACTTACAAAAATGATTTGATTCAACGCTTCAAACTGAAAGTAAAAGATATTCATGCAGATGAGCAACAACATAACTGGAGTAAAACCGAGCGCTTGTATGAAAGCGATCCTGATTTCTGTTGTTCAATTAACAAGGTACAACCACTGGAAGAAATCAAACCCGATTATGAGGTATGGGTTTCCAGCTTGATGGGCTGGCAAAGTGATCACCGTGCAGGCTTGCCGATTTTTGAAGAACGGCGCGGCATTTTAAAATTCAATCCCATGATTGATGTGAGCAAGGAACAACGCGATGCCTACATAAGCGAACACAATTTACCTTTTCATCCGCTCGTTGAAAAAGGCTATGACTCGATTGGCTGCATACATTGCACCGTACCTGGCGAAGGACGCAGTGGACGCTGGAGTGGCAAACCAAAAACTGAATGTGGTTTGCATTATTAGGCTGCCTGAAAAAACGACATGTCCCTGCGGACAGTATTAAAATGCATGACGACGATGACATCGAACTGACTGACGCTGAAAAAGCCAGAATCGCTCGGCTTGAGAGAATCTTTTATTTTTTCGCTCGACCCCGTACCTTCCTTCTGCTGCCTCTGTTGCCACCTTTGATTTATTTTATTGACTACTTTTTTGGCTGACGTTCGACATTTTAAATCACCCAAAAAATAAAAAGCCCAGCAACAAACCAGCACCAAGATAAAGAAGAGAGGAATCACTTTTTTGTTTTTCCAATTTTTTCTTTTCCAACAAATAATGTGTGCACCAATCTATTTCGTTTTCATTTCCATAATCACTACACTGTAGTGATTCCGCTATACAATTTTCTACCTTCTTTTCATTTTTAAACTTGTCCAAACTATGCGGAAATTTTTTCACGGGTTTTGTTTTATAAATGCGGCTATATAATTGTTCGTGGATAATACTGGCCAGTGTTAAAACTATATTTATCGCAATAACCAACAAATACATGGCAAACCTTGTGAGATAAACCACAAGCACTAAAGATATAAAAATCAAAAAGAGAATCGACAGTAAAGCTATCACTTCAATCATCTCGGCACCTCGTTTCTATCCAACCTTTGCTTTTTTTTCAGAAGAAGCACCAACATACGCTTTGATTTTAAACATGTACACACTGGCTACATGTACATGTCGCCTATTCAGGCAGGTGTTTTGTGATTGAACTTTCGGGGCTGCCTGTGCGGCAGTGAACCGTACACCTGCGCCTGCCCAGTGCGAGAACTGTTTCTAAGCTGCCTGTGCGGCAGTGAACAACCCGATGGCAAGGGGGTAGTGTGCCTCAAGCTGATGAACTTGATGTATCTGCCTTGACAGAATGACTGTCAACTCATCAGTGCGATGCGCTGGCGCTGTTTTTAAGAAGCCTTTCTGAATAACGGTAGATGATTGAAAAGTTTGGCTGGTTATAACTAACCCGCCGCCGAACGATAATTTTCACCCAGCTTGGCCAAGGCCGCTTCAGCCAGAAAAGCAGAACGGTTGTCGCTGATGCTATCAATACGGCTTAACAAGGATTTTGACAGCATCACGTTGATGCGTTTTTTAGGGCCTTCAAAAGCAGAAACATCTACATCAACCAGAGCTACCTGAAGCCCCTGTTTTTTCGCTTGTTTAATCACCTCTTTCACAGGGGAAGGGGTGGGAATGGTTTCGGTGGCTTCCAGCCATAACGCAATGGCTTCGCGGGTGTTTTTCAGAATGTCCTCGGCCTCATCGGCTGCACTGAAACAGCCTGGCATATCAGGAACAATCACGCCCCAGACGTATTGGTCACTCGATGGCGCTTCGATAAGAATGGGATATTGTACGTACATGGTGTTTTCCTCGTTTTACTTGATGTTGGCTTGCTTGCGGATGGCAGCTATCAGCGCCTTACCCAAATCTTTTTTGGGGTGTGGCACAGTAACCACATGCCCGAACTGCGGATGCCTGAACTGATGGTGGCTACCCTTCACCCGTTCCAGATACCAGCCGTTTTGTTTCAATTCTTTGATAAGGTTTTTGCTGTTCATGGCGTGAACCATACACACTATACACACACTAGACAAGCGGCAAATCAAGGTTACGCGTCCCTCAATTCCATTTCTATTGCACTCACCAAGCCACTGCCGCCCAAGGTGTTGGTAATATTTCTAAGCTGCCTGTGCGGCAGTGAACTGGGTTCCAGCATCAACCCGGCCAGTGGAGCATTTCTAAGCTGCCTGTGCGGCAGTGAACTCAACTTCAAAATAATCTTTTTTATCGCGCTTTTTCTAAGCTGCCTGTGCGGCAGTGAACTGTCAAACACATTTACGGTTGGCTTTTGGAATTTTCTAAGCTGCCTGTGCGGCAGTGAACGTCAGTCCCGTGATTTTTGATTAGCTTCCACATTTCTAAGCTGCCTGTGCGGCAGTGAACTTTGATTTGGATAATGCTTATGGTGACAGGCTTTTCTAAGCTGCCTGTGCGGCAGTGAACTTTGAGGGCATGGTTTCATTCCTTCGCGCCATTTTCTAAGCTGCCTGTGCGGCAGTGAACGCAAACAACAACTATCGCCGCAACCGCAACATTTTCTAAGCTGCCTGTGCGGCAGTGAACGGTTAGTCATTGAGCAAGGAAACGCGCGCGGTTTTCTAAGCTGCCTGTGCGGCAGTGAACCTTAAAAACCCCGAAGATTTTGAAACATACGCTTTCTAAGCTGCCTGTGCGGCAGTGAACCGCAATTACTGGCACAATAATAAATGCTGTTTTTTCTAAGCTGCCTGTGCGGCAGTGAACCGCATACGGTCACTTTGTTTTCAGAAATCTTTTTTCTAAGCTGCCTGTGCGGCAGTGAACGTGATTGATACAATGCTTGCAAGTTGCTGGATTTTCTAAGCTGCCTGTGCGGCAGTGAACGAATCAGTTTAACGTAAAGCCGCTTGATGAGTTTTCTAAGCTGCCTGTGCGGCAGTGAACTATTGCTTACAGATCCGGCTTGCGTTCCTCCAGTTTCTAAGCTGCCTGTGCGGCAGTGAACGCAGGTGCCGCTAATGTCGCTACGTTGCTTAGGTTTCTAAGCTGCCTGTGCGGCAGTGAACTTATCAAAAACAATTTGCCAGCGCTTCGCAATTTTTCTAAGCTGCCTGTGCGGCAGTGAACGGGTAAATAATCCTCTGGGTATTTATCCCAATGTTTCTAAGCTGCCTGTGCGGCAGTGAACTGCAGAAAGAGTCAATGACGGCTCTATTCGCCTTTCTAAGCTGCCTGTGCGGCAGTGAACGGCTTTGATGATAACGCCAATTCAAGATGTATTTTCTAAGCTGCCTGTGCGGCAGTGAACACTGTAAACCAGATTACCGCTGCTTCTGTGCATTTCTAAGCTGCCTGTGCGGCAGTGAACGCCTGTCTATAGTGCCGTCTGCGGGTGTCTCGTTTCTAAGCTGCCTGTGCGGCAGTGAACGCCGAACAAGCCGAGCTTGAGAGATTACGCAATTTCTAAGCTGCCTGTGCGGCAGTGAACAAACAGCAGCCTTAGCCATTTCGGCAATTCTATTTCTAAGCTGCCTGTGCGGCAGTGAACTGCTAGAATCATCAAACGAGTCGAAAGATTCATTTCTAAGCTGCCTGTGCGGCAGTGAACTAATCTTCTCACCAGTGGCTGCGCGAAGTCTCTTTCTAAGCTGCCTGTGCGGCAGTGAACGGGAAGCTGAGGAGCGCGCAAGAAATGAGGCATTTCTAAGCTGCCTGTGCGGCAGTGAACTATTAAACGAAAGCGAAAAAGAAAAATCATCATTTCTAAGCTGCCTGTGCGGCAGTGAACTTAAATTAGGTATGTACTACGATTCGGTGGCCTTTCTAAGCTGCCTGTGCGGCAGTGAACAAACACAAGTCCAAGGTGAGCTATTTGTTACGTTTCTAAGCTGCCTGTGCGGCAGTGAACATCGGTTATTATTTTAAGCTCGTTTCCTATCTTTTCTAAGCTGCCTGTGCGGCAGTGAACATTAAAATGAATGACGACATCGGAAGCAGCACTTTCTAAGCTGCCTGTGCGGCAGTGAACGAGAATCATTAACAAGGTAAAAAATTCCCTTTTTTCTAAGCTGCCTGTGCGGCAGTGAACGCCTTGGGAAAAATATCCGGCTCGCATGCTTCTTTCTAAGCTGCCTGTGCGGCAGTGAACACTGTAAACCAGATTACCGCTGCTTCTGTGCATTTCTAAGCTGCCTGTGCGGCAGTGAACTTTTGTGTAGACGAAAAAAGTGTTTACTTTTCTTTCTAAGCTGCCTGTGCGGCAGTGAACATTCGGCTGAACCCTGTTGTTACGCCGTTTATTTTCTAAGCTGCCTGTGCGGCAGTGAACAACTAGTTTTGTGTGCAAATCATCATCGCCGATTTCTAAGCTGCCTGTGCGGCAGTGAACATACCAGCGCATTCGCTTTGGATTATCGTTGATTTCTAAGCTGCCTGTGCGGCAGTGAACACGACATAAACCTTGCAGCGGATTCGCCAGACTTTCTAAGCTGCCTGTGCGGCAGTGAACTGCGAAGGTCGCTAAGCCTGCGACACAGGCAATTTCTAAGCTGCCTGTGCGGCAGTGAACGTTGCTCATCGTCGATGAACCAAGTTTCATCTTTTCTAAGCTGCCTGTGCGGCAGTGAACTAAGGTTTAGATTGTCAATACTAATCAAAAAGTTTCTAAGCTGCCTGTGCGGCAGTGAACACAGCTTTTAAACTGTTGAAAAAGAGTTCACCTTTCTAAGCTGCCTGTGCGGCAGTGAACTTGTCAATGAGTGCGCTAGACGGCTGGAAACATTTCTAAGCTGCCTGTGCGGCAGTGAACAGTTTTACCTTTTTAAAAGTTATGCCGAAAGTTTTCTAAGCTGCCTGTGCGGCGGTGAACTGGAAGTTGATAAAAAATCATGGGGCTGACTATTTCTAAGCTGCCTGTGCGGCAGTGAACTTTTCCAGTCCCCGACTGCTTTGTCATAATCTTTTCTAAGCTGCCTGTGCGGCAGTGAACATGAGCGATAAAATATACTGCGGAAATGGCAATTTCTAAGCTGCCTGTGCGGCAGTGAACTCTTCCTGTTTGTTTTTTTGTGATTTCAAACATTTCTAAGCTGCCTGTGCGGCAGTGAACGGAATGCGACACCGGCGTTATTCATACCGTCGTTTCTAAGCTGCCTGTGCGGCAGTGAACCTGTAACGGTGCTTAAAACAGCCGATGTGCTGTTTCTAAGCTGCCTGTGCGGCAGTGAACTAACCTCAATTTCGTACTGTCTGGCAAGGGGTTTTCTAAGCTGCCTGTGCGGCAGTGAACACAGGCTTGACAATATCCCGCAAGGACAGGATTTTCTAAGCTGCCTGTGCGGCAGTGAACTTGCGCATGCATAACTGATTCGGTGCTCTCAATTTCTAAGCTGCCTGTGCGGCAGTGAACTTGACCCTCATAAGAAACCCTGTCCCCTATGCTTTCTAAGCTGCCTGTGCGGCAGTGAACCCACTGCCTCAAGCGATGGCACGCTACAGTTTTTTCTAAGCTGCCTGTGCGGCAGTGAACAAATAGTTATATCAGAGCGATTCTTTATATCATTTCTAAGCTGCCTGTGCGGCAGTGAACCCGCTTACCGTGGTAGACAATAGCACGGGGTTTTTCTAAGCTGCCTGTGCGGCAGTGAACTAATAACAATATGAGGAGCAACCATGCACACATTTCTAAGCTGCCTGTGCGGCAGTGAACCCTATGGGCTTGGAATGGAAAACCGGCTTACTTTTCTAAGCTGCCTGTGCGGCAGTGAACCCACATAATCAGTGCCCACACAGGCTTTACATTTTCTAAGCTGCCTGTGCGGCAGTGAACGCTCATATTCCATGGTGTCGATAGGGCGTATTTTTCTAAGCTGCCTGTGCGGCAGTGAACCGGTAAGCCCGTCGAAATTAATTAACCTATCTTTTCTAAGCTGCCTGTGCGGCAGTGAACATGCCCTTCTATTTCGCGTAGTGGTCCAAATCTTTCTAAGCTGCCTGTGCGGCAGTGAACCACCAAATCGTTATTCCAGAACCTGCTGAACATTTCTAAGCTGCCTGTGCGGCAGTGAACCTATCTTCCCCAATCGCAGGCGTTGATAACACTTTCTAAGCTGCCTGTGCGGCAGTGAACCGTTATATGCTGATGCAATCAGCTCCAATCCTTTTCTAAGCTGCCTGTGCGGCAGTGAACTACGCTAGCTTATCGTTCAGCGTTGCCACTCATTTCTAAGCTGCCTGTGCGGCAGTGAACGGAACAAGGGCAAGATGATGAAAAGCGCAAAATTTCTAAGCTGCCTGTGCGGCAGTGAACTATGGGCAAGCGTCAATGGGTAAGCCAGTATTTTTCTAAGCTGCCTGTGCGGCAGTGAACCTCGCTCGCCAACTCATCAATCGCCGCCTGTCTTTCTAAGCTGCCTGTGCGGCAGTGAACATTTCAGAACCAGCGCTGTTCAGGATTTTCTTTTTCTAAGCTGCCTGTGCGGCAGTGAACTGTGATACGGTTCGTTGCTTGTGCGTTGCGGCTTTCTAAGCTGCCTGTGCGGCAGTGAACAAAAACCCTGGCCATATGATGCGGCAACGCCATTTCTAAGCTGCCTGTGCGGCAGTGAACTGGAAAATTTGCAGAGAGGATAATTATATAATTTTCTAAGCTGCCTGTGCGGCAGTGAACTAAAAACCTTGTTAGCTGCTAATTGTGATACTTTTCTAAGCTGCCTGTGCGGCAGTGAACTGTCAAGTGGCGAACAATACGTTGCGCAAAAATTTCTAAGCTGCCTGTGCGGCAGTGAACTATTCCAAGCTTGTAAAATGTTTGGAAGTATGTTTCTAAGCTGCCTGTGCGGCAGTGAACATGCAGTGGCATGAAGGATTAAAAAATATAGATTTCTAAGCTGCCTGTGCGGCAGTGAACCTGGTGATACCAAATACACAAGCATCCTATTTTTTCTAAGCTGCCTGTGCGGCAGTGAACTCACAATCAAATTATAATCAGCGTTTTCATAATTTCTAAGCTGCCTGTGCGGCAGTGAACATTTCCGCAAGACGCGACACCGGGTTTTATACTTTCTAAGCTGCCTGTGCGGCAGTGAACAAATCGCTGCTGTTATTGATGCGAAGCTGACATTTCTAAGCTGCCTGTGCGGCAGTGAACGAAATCACATATGATAATGTGGAAGATAAGTATTTCTAAGCTGCCTGTGCGGCAGTGAACTCCATTACCTCTTAGCAGGTAGTGGCGCTAACTTTCTAAGCTGCCTGTGCGGCAGTGAACCGTATAAATCAATGTCAGTCTGGCTAAACTCTTTTCTAAGCTGCCTGTGCGGCAGTGAACGGTGATTAAAATGCGATTTCCTGCGGTATTAATTTCTAAGCTGCCTGTGCGGCAGTGAACCTGTAGAATATCACCAAAATATCTTTATTCCACACGCACTTAAGTCATTTGACCGCGAAATACCAATATTTTTGGCTATGTTATAACTTATTGATTTTATTAGGTGTTACAGGAAGGTTTAAAACTTTGGTTGCTCAAGCCATGTTAAGCATGGAAGGCTGTTGCTTTCTGTTCTTGCTCCGCTCGATTAAGCCCTACTTGCTTGGCATAACTCTGCCAATGACTCACAGCGCTTTTTACCGTGTTCACAATATCAAACGCTTCTTTTTGGGAAAGCCTGTAAAAATTGGCAGTGCTTAAAGCTAATTCAAAATCCAGACTGTTATTACTTTCATCTATATTCAAATGCAAACCATTATTTGGGCTGATGGGGTTAATGTCGTAGGCAGGTGAAAGTCGCCACCCTTTATTTTCAAAAATAAAACCGTGGTTCCTCAAATGATCATCACAATTCGACACAGCAATATTAAACACTAAACGCCTGAACAACTGCTCTAAATCTTGTTTGCTATTACTTCCCTGCTCAAATAAAAAATTGGCAAGCTCTAAGTAACTGGCACCTTCATCACCGTCTCTGTAACCAAGTAAAGTCATAGCGGAACAAAAATGCTTACGTTTTCCATCTAAGGTTCTGTCAAAACGCTTGGTTAGAAAAGTATGGAAGCTGGAATTAATTTTCTTGATGTCACATTGAGCCATGTCAATGCCAGCATCACGCGCCAACAAATAAACCACATATTCCCAAGCACCTACATCTTCGTTGTCTTGTTTGCTTGGGAACTTCGCAATCCATAAATGTGACTGTTCATCTAATACGGAAGCTTTTGGTCTTGCCCCGCCTAATGAAGAACCCGGTGCAATCAATACGCTCAGCCATTTCAGATAATCTTTATCGAAGGCATCATCATTTTCAATCACCCGTACAGCATGCGATAACTCTTTCAAAGAAGTGAATGGAGGCGCTGCATTCCGCTTCTCATTATTCAAAAAATCCCCTGTTTCATTTTGCTTAAAACGCAAAGCTCCCATACGACTTTGATCATGCACACTCAACAAGAAATCAATTTCCTGTAATTTTTTTGGTTCCCTGTTTTCCAATTTTGCGTTTATCACTTCTCTGCGAGAAATTAACAAGCGCCCCCATCTATCTGGGCAGGAATCCAGAAAAATGCCAAAGTTTCCCTGCTGATCATTAAATTGCCTCCCCTTGAATAAATTCAGTTTTGGATCAATCGCCAAACTGTGTTTTTCTGAAAGCCATTGCTCGTTATATTCAAAATAAAATACTTCGTGCTTGCGAATAGTTTCAGCACTCAACAAACCTACTTTTTCAGGTTCTGCTAAAGATTCCCAGTCGGCATAAACCCATACATCCCTCTTCATGAGTCACCTCTTTTTCTAAGCAAGGCAATGTCTTGCAACTTTCTGCCAAACTCATCGTCATTGGCGACCTGTTCCAAATCTTCCGCCAGCCCTAATACAGAAAGCACCAATAAGTAGTGCCCTATCGACACGGTACTATTACCCCGTTGAATGTTGCGCACGGTCAAACGGCTCAGACCCGTGCGCTCAGCCACCATGATTTGAGTAATGGCACGCCTTTTCATCGCCAAGGAAATGTTCTCGCCTAGCTGGTCGAGAATCGCTTGATGCTTGGGAAAAATAACCGCCTGTTTACGAGTAGAATCAGCCATAATGACACATATACTTATCAAATATTTAATTTTTGGTAAGTATATGTGTCATTTCTAGAAACGTAAAGTGACGAATGAATTAGATTTTAGCTTGCCATTTCTTCTGATGGAGGAGTAACGGTCACACCCTGCGAGAGTAATTTCAGTCGGTGACAATTTGTCACCAGTTCACTGCCTTCTTTATTCAAACGCTCCTTCAACTTATTCCAATACTTGCGTGCAGTTTGATAGTCGGGTTGCTGCGTTAACACCTGCACAATATCCACCACCGAAAACCACCACGTCTCCGTGTCTTCATCGTACACACGACGAATAGAATGATTTTCAAATAAAGCGGGATCGGTTTTCATAGTGCCTCCTGCACAGTTAAATTAAAACCAGGGAACAGTTGCGGTTTTGGAAAGGCCAAACTGATCAAACTCACCTGCTACAGGTTTATCGAGCAATTCACCCAATTCAATATAACGACGATGACGCTGGCCACTGGAGCCACTAACCAAATCCAGATACGGATTATCCAGCCCTTTGGAGAACATTTTCGCCTTATAGACTTTGGCATCTTCTCCCGTGATTGAACCCCGCTTCTGCAAACGCCGAAGTTTGGCCATGCTCATGTTCGTCTGCATACGTGATACAACACGATGCTTGGCATCAGTTGGTGTCGTGAGGATTTCACTCACATTACAATAGCCATTCATGCCACCAAGCCAGATCGCACCATGCAGTTTTTGCAAATCGGGTTCACTGCCATGAATGCGTAACAAATTACCCAAGGTGACTTTGTACTTTGGAAAACTAATGCCAATGGTTTTAGATTGCAAATCATGCAAATGTTTGTGCAGCTTGGCGTAAATAGCGTTCATTAGCACAGTGGCTGGCATTTCTGCATCAGGTTTTAATTTAATTTCAATGTAATGATTCATAGCTCTCTCCTAAATGCGAATGCTGGAAACATAAGCCAAACCCTTTTTGCCAAGATAAAAGCTGGAAACCCCGGCATCTTCTATCATCTGCTTTATTTCCACACCTTTTTCCTTATCCACATTCAATACAATATGAAGCTGGCCGCTTGCTTTAGTGAGTATAGATGTCACCTCACCAAGCCCTTTGATTTTTTCTTTTTTAATATAAGGATTTCCCCAAATTTTTTTCTTTTTCCCTGTTGTATAACGCACCATAAAATCTTTAGGCGTATATCCACGCTTGGAAATACCACTTAAACCACCACTTTTGGTTTTTGCGGTACTCAGATCAAAACTTTCGGATAGTCTTTCAAGTTGCAAATACAAGCCAGAACAATAAAACATAATAGGCTTGATCATTCCTTTATTGTCCAGATATTCGGAATCAGGAAATGCTTGATTAAATACAGAAAGTGCTTCTGAAACATTATTTTCATTGACCACTGCTTTTAATTTATTTATCTCATCAAGCTTTGACAAAATGGAAACAGGATCTAACTGAATTTCAGCATCTACAACATACTCAGGGTTAAGTATAAATTGGCACAATTTTTCAAAATCGAGTGCCAAAATACCCCACAAACGAATCGAATAGTCTGAAGTGAAAATTGGATCATCACCTCTTATCATTCCGGTGAATGAATTCTGATCTTCACTACCATTCATATTCCTAATGTACACAATCTCACCCGTTTCAAATTTTTTATCATCAAAGCCAGTAAGCGGTTCAATATCCCTGAAAAAATAAGAATCACTAGCCCTAGATTGGTATAGTTTTCTCTGGTCGCCAATCAAACGATTCAATATCCCCATAACAGTATCTTTTGTCACATCTCGCTTGATGTAATTACCTTCCTTTTTTAATTCAGACATTGATGCAATAAAATTTCTACCATTTTTTGGTAAAGCTTCATTATTTGAACCGTCTAAAAAGGAATTACGCCACGATGACTCGTAATCAATAATTATTTCCATCACAGCCTCCTATTTAGAATAGAAATAAGTCGCATAGGTAGCAGTCTGCGGTTGCGACTTTATGCTGCTCTCATCACGCTTGATGCGCATCATTTTGCTGCTATCGTTATAATCAACCAGCACATCGTCTACATACATATAGGATTTTGCCTGGCGAATGGAAAGTTCTTTAATTCTTTCTAATGTATGATTAACCAACGCATGAATCGCATCATTATTTAATAAAATTCCAACTTCACCTTCTTCAAAAATCGTTCCATTGCGCACATAGTTTTTGTGGAACTTTGCCTCAGGCTTTAATTCCGGGTTCAATGACTGGATAAAGCCCTGAATTGCTTTCGCTACTTGTTCCCCCTCACCTTCCTTGATGATCATGGAAGATCTATCAAATTTCTTGTCCAAAGAAATAAATTGCAACTGCTCAATACTGATTGAGCCATAAGAAATATACTCTGTATTACCGAATGTTGTTTTAGAGAAAAATGATGAGCTATCTCGCTCACCTGCCTGACCGAATTGCTCAAAGTTTCCATTTCCCAGTTGATCCACAAAATCTTCAAGTAACAAAGGACTAGTGCGTTTACATTGACTCGATGGAACAACATAGCCACGAATCAATCCTGTTACTGAGGCCAAAACAGGTGTCATGTTTTTATCCACTGCATAATGCAAATCAAATGCCTGCTCCCTAAAAAGATGGTGGCGAATACAGTTTTGACTGATGTACAAAGGAGTTTTTTTAAAATCAATATCTGTTGGTTCTTTTCTATATTTATATCCAGTGTCTTTCACACGCCCAGATAAGTTTGAATATCCTCGAAGCTTTGGCAAAGTATGATTGTCTACTGTAGAGCCATCTTCTTTTGCAAGATTTGTTGGCCCATTCCAATTCACCACACCATGCCCCAACGCCTTAACTTTGAAATCAACGCTTTTGATACCTGTTATTTTTTGCATATTATTCACCTTTTAGTTTAAGTTTGTTAATTGAAATTGAGCCTATTGGCTGTTTATCACACACCGCATAATAAACAGCAAATTCGTGTGCCTGAGATTCTCCACCTATCGGCTCCAAATCTTTCGGCGTGTAACTGAGATAAACAGGATTTTCTGGCGATCGTGCTGCATCAACAATTTGAAAATCTTTATATGCTTTTACAGCATCATCTTTAATCTGGTGATGCTTTTTCTTCATAAATGCCAATAAATTATTGTCACTATCACCATAACCTGTAATTTCTTCTATTGATGCAGTTAAACCAACATTGTTAGCTTCGTGGTCAATATCTTCAGGATATGCGTATTCATTTCGGAATTCGTATTCTCCATATTTTAGAATATAGCAAATAGCCATTTGTACGAAACGGTTATTCCCGCGTAATGATTGTTTTTTAATCTTTATTGTGCCTGATTTTATTTTTTTCTTTCCAGGAACCCTGATCGGATCAAGGATATTGTTATTAATTGACTTGATGCTCTTCTTTAACGCCCCCATGAAATCCTTTTCAATTTCCTGCAAAGATTTTTCATCACTATAAAATTTCTGATACAAAGCATACAGTTCATTAACAGTAACTTCTTTACCCGCTATATCCTTACTTTTAAGAAATTCATACCAAGCTTTCGCACTATAAAAATAGTTATCTTTATTCAAAAACCGTGCAACACTGCTCTGTATTTTTCCTGCATCAATACTTTTCCCAAGGACTGTAATATACTCATTGGTATCCACGTTTTTACCAAATCTGTCTAATCTACCTAATCGTTGCAACCAATTTTCAGCATTGGTAAATTCTGTAAGCATTTTATCACAAGAAATATTCAACGAAGCCTGAACTATAGGACCACTTCGCAAAACATCGTATGTCTTTTCACCATTTTCTTTAAAGCATTCGTAAACTTTGTTGAAAATGTCCATCTTATCTGCTCTGGTAAATTTTGAATGAAAAAGAATTGCATTTTCGTCTTTGATATTTTTAATAAAACCTAATTGGGCATCCCTAGCTGTGTTCGTAATAACAAAAGTATTATTTTTTTGAACTTCTTTTATAAGTGGTGATAGTTCACCTTCTGCACCATCATCATAAATATCAAAAGTAATCTTATAACGTGATGTGTTAAAGCTCTCTATTCCCTTAATATCATCCCTGTGAATTTCAAGACAACCCTCCAAAAAATGATAATTGGGTGTAGCCGATACCAAAAGCGTATCAGCAGCAGAGCTTCTCAACTTCTTACAAGCGACCAGCTCTGCAAATAACAGATTGAACGCTGGCATGTTGATAAGCTCATGATACTCGTCAAAAACAACATGAGCGTTCATAAAATCAACAAGCGCCGTAACTTGTGTATGCGTTACAACTGAATTGATAACCTGATCTATGGTGGTTATGACAATATCCCCACTAAATACTTCGTCACTCTCGGTAGGTTTTTCGATATTGTCATAGGTTATTTTCTTAAATTCACCCGTGTATATTTCAATCGAGCTATTTGGCAAATATTCACTTTCAGTTAAATCAGCGTAGATACCTTGACAAACCTGTACACGTGGACAAACCCAGATTATCTTTTTTGCCGATTTATTTACTGCCCACTCCAATGCAATTTTGGTTTTACCACAACCTGCGGGTCCATTTAATACAGCTATATTTTCCGCACCACATAATTCTTTAGCTACTCTTGATTGCTCAGTATTTCTACGACTATCAGGATACTTTGATTCAAAACCATTTAAACAAGACTGAATTTGTGACTTCAGATTTGATTCTTCGATAAAGCTATTCGCCACTAGGCTTTCCAAATTCCGGCCTTTAATCAATTCATCCAGTTGTTTCGCAGTCAATGAGGAAATGATTCTATCTGCTGTAACTACAGCAGAACGTATTACTGCCATTTGAGCATTCTCTCTAACCGATTTTTTAATTTCAGTTAAAGTATCTACTGACTCATCATAAATTTTATAATCTGGAAGCTCTTTTCGTAGATCGTCTTCAAAGTCATCATCCAATTTGTATTGAAGCATAGGAATTTTTAAGTCATTACCCGAATATTGACTCGCTATTTCCGCCACCAACTTTAACAAACTTACCGACTGGCTGTGAATTTCTGAAAAGCTGGTATTTTTCAAAGAACCTTTAAACTTCTTATAAATATCAGATAAATGCTTGAACGATATTTCACGAATTGGCTTAGCATGATGCCAATATACTGTATGTTTTACATACTCCAATTGTTTTTTATTTAGAAGGTCACTACCTGCGTTATGTAAAAAATTAAGCATTAAGAAAGATATTTCATTATGCCGAGGATGGTCATCAAAAAATCGATTACCTTTTACTGTTTTATCAATATGCACTCCATCTTCTTGCTGTTCTGTTTGCTCCTTGTCTTTTTGTATTTTTTTGTGTAGCCAAGCCTGAAATTCAGGATCAATCTTGCCAACATCATGAAAGCATCCAGCTACATATGCTGCATAGACCAAATTTGTATTGTCTTCTGAAACCAACTTTCGCAGCAAGTATTGAGCGAGATATCCGACAGCAAATAAATGCTGGCTTAGCGGTTGTGAATTTGTATTTGCATAAACTGTATCAAAAACAGGGCTTGTATTATCCATTATCAACTCATTATTTGTATAATTCACCGGAACAACACCTTGACTATTAAATTTGTTTTTATTTCCCACAATCCAGATCAGCTCACTTCTTGAGCGACTGCGAATCCAGAAACAACTAACGGCTGTGCTTTTGGAGGCGGTTTTTCGCAACAGTTTTTTAACAGCATTCAAACCTTCCTGCGTGATGACGGTTTGCCAGGTGTTGTCGCCTATTCTGTCGGCAAAGGCATCCAGCACTCTTCTTGTTCTTGTGAGTGCTTTTTTTTCGCATTGGGATACAAAGGTTACCATCATAATTCACAATGACTCATGATTTCTTTTTAGTGCTTTTACGATCCAGTCTTTTGCGATAAACCGCTTCTGGTATCTCTTTAAAATTTTCACGACTGGATATTCGCTTCCCCGATTTTTTTTCCAAATCCTTCCGTGCGCTACCAGCCACTGCGCCACCTTCAGCAGCTGCACTAAGGTTTTCTTTGTAACCCTGTGCGTTTTTGTTTCGGGCTATTTCGGTGGTGGAAGCCTCACCGAGCATGGTAAAAATTAATTCCAGATCAACCATGTGATCGCGAAGGTTGTCGGTTTCTTTATTCAATTTCTTGAATTTCTTGTATTGCGCGGGTGTCATGCCGAATGTCGCTTTGCTAATTTCAGATGTAAGAATGGCGTATTCAAGATGTTCTTTTACACCACGCTTTTTCCATTCATCTGTCAGCTCGTCACGAACAGCTATACCGCGCACTCGCTTTTCAATCCATTGTTCGCTGTAGCCTTTGGCTTTGTAAAGCTCACGCATACGTTTTGCGGCTAGCTCAGGATTTTCTATTTCTTCCAGTCGTTCATAGCCCACCTTTGCTAACCAGCGTTTAAAGGGTTCGGCTTTGGGTGAGGGTATGGATTGAATAATGCGTAAAAGACTTTCGGTATTGGCGCATTGTGTCTTTCTACGTTTGCCGTCGGGCGCTACCAATTCAAGGGGGGGACACGTTGTCCCCCAGTTCGCGTTTAACTCCAGATCACGCTTGCGCATCTTTTTAATGTAATCCTTAACATTCACGCTGCCTGTCAAGGCTTCCACTACATCTGCGACCGAGAAGTACCATTTTTTATCCGACTCATTCCAGACGGAACGAATCTGTTTTGATTCAAACAATTTAACGCTACTCATTTATTCATCTCCAAATGCGCTTCACTTAGCCTGCAATTTCACTTTCGTTATAAGTTTTTTGATAAGCACGGGAAAGTGCAGCGTGTTTTACATTTTCAAACATAAAATCCAGCGCAGCATGTTGGGTAAATGCTTGCAAGCATTGCTGACGGAATTCTTGTTCGGTGGCCTTTTCTTTGGCACAGATAAATGCCCAGGGCAGAATCAGTGCATCTTTAATTAAATCGGCCACATCAAACACCAGTGCACCCCTTCGGGTTTTACCGTGCATGACTGCAAAACCATGTGGAATGCCTAACACCCAAAGCGTTGTTGCTGCCAAACCGTAGGCGAGATAGTTGCCGTGATTTAAAAAGGCGTTGGCGCTGTCCATTGCTTCACGCTCACGCACAAAATCTCCGTGTTTGGTAACTTGTGCTGCAAATTTATACAGTTTTTTGGTGAGTTCAGCTTCCAGTTGCAATAATTTTCCTGTGCTGTGCGCCGATTCAATTTTGTTTTCAAATCCATTCAAGGTAGTAGCAATGTCACCCGTATCACCAATAAAACCTTCTGCTCTCAAATCTCTGTCTTTACTCCAAACCTTGCTAATAAATGCAAGCCGCTGTTGCTGAAAATATCTGGCAACGGCCAGCCGCTTTTCATCCTCAAACCAGAACTGCATCCAGCCTTGCACATATTCCGTAGGCCGGTATTCGCTTTGCGGTGTCATCCATTCAACTTCATTACCCATCAACAAAGGCGTTCCGCCACCACCACAAAAACCAATCAAAACCCCCGCCTGCGCCAACATTCGGCAGGCAGCTTGTGTTAGTGATGTACCCGTACCCAATAAAATAACCGTAGTATTGGCAATGGGAATGCTCCAGTAATAATTGCCTTCTCTTTCTTCGGTTAAATAAAGCACTCTGCCGTCTTTCTGCATGATTCGGCATTTTTCCAAGTAATAAATGTTAGCCCGTTTGGAATGCAATATGGCTTTTAAATCGGTGAGTTGTTCCATAGTGTTTGTACTTTCTTTATTTCTTTTTAGTTTTTCTACGACGCTTGCTCGCAGGGTTATTCTTAATCGCCAATGCTCGCCGTGTTTTATCCAATTCTTTTGCAATAAGTTCTGCATCAGGCAACACGGTGCGATATTCAGCGGCCAGCACTTTATTGGGCAAACCATCTAATGCGTAACGTGCAACGGCTGAATCTTTTTGAGCACAAAGAATTAAACCCATCGGTGGGTTTTCACCCTCGCACATCCAGTGTTCACGAGCATAATTAAGATAAAGGTGCATTTGTCCTGCATCGGCATGGGTAAATTTTCCAATTTTAAGATCAATTACTACCAATGCTTTTAATCTGCGGTGAAAAAATAACAAATCAACACGATACCATTCATCACCTATTCGTAAACGACGTTGACGACCCACAAAGGTAAAATCATCACCTAGTTCAAGCAGAAAACTTTCCAATCTCTGAATCAGTGCAGCTTCAAGATCGGATTCGGAATATTCATCTTTTAAATCCAGAAACTCTAATACGTAAGGATCTTTTATAGCTTGTTCTGGTGTCACCACATCTTCTGGCAAGCTTGTTTCAGCTTTGCGTAACATGGCGGCCTTGTTACGAGAAAGTGCAGTACGTTCGTAAAATTGGCTGTTGATTTGCCTGTCTAATTGGCGAACAGACCAACCCGATCGCAAGGCTTCGGCTTCATAAAACGAACGCGCTTGTCGATCTTTTACCGAAAGCAGCCGCACATAGGCCGACCAAGGTAAAGGAAAATTGAAATCTACAGATTTGCCAGACACTGTCTGGCGAATCTGTCCAACCGACCATTCCAGATAAAAAGCCCGCATTTGCTGAAGATTCTGGCGACTGAAGCCCCGACCAAATTGCTGTGTTAAATCGTTGGCCAACCGCTGAATCAATTCATCACCATAGGAAGCACGGCTTGCACCACCTTGCTCAAACTCAACAATGCGCTTGCCGATTTCCCAATAGGTTGCTGTTATCAGCGCATTAACAGTACGCGCTGTTGTTTGCCGAGCAGATTGCAATAATGCAACGATATTTTTATGCACAGATGCATAACCAGCCAATGCTGCTTGTGTGCGTTTATTTTTGGATTTAACGAGTTTCGTCTTTTTCATATATTTCTCATCATCCTTGAGGTTTTTATATTAAAAATGAATTTCTAATGCACGCGAATTCGGCAATACCCTACTACTATTTCTATACTGTGTAAACGTACAGCTTTAATGATTCTTCATAAGCGATAGAACAAATGTTCGCTTTTGACTCTTGCTTCCATTAACATAGTCAAAAATTAAAGACATGTACACACTGACTACATGTACATGTCGCATTTTCAGGCAGGTATTTTATGAAAAAAGAAAACCATTGGCCGCTACGCTGGGATGTGTTGTTACGCTATCGTTTGATTGAAATCATTACACTGTGGGAAGGCCGTTTAACCACCAATGTACTGAGTGATGCCTTTGGCATTGGCCGGCAACAGGCATCGAAGGATATCAATGCCTATCTTCGTGCAGCACCGAAAAATCTGATGTATGACAAGCACCTGAAAGGCTACAAGCCCACCGCCGCTTTCAAACCGTTGTACACCAAGGGCGAGGCCTCGGAGTATTTGCAGTTACTGAGTAGCAGGGAAGATTTGGCTTCCTGTTTTGCCAGCCTTAACCTCATACAGCCAAATACCACAGTGCTGTATTCACCTGTGCGGGTATTAAAACCTGACATCATTCGCCCTGTGATACAGGCTGCCAGGGAAAACAAGCGCATTGAAGTGGATTACCTTTCTATGAATTCGACTGAACAGGAAAGCCGTGTGATTGCACCCCACACGCTGGTGTGGTCGGGCTTTCGCTGGCATGTGCGTGCCTATTGTGAAAAGAATAAAGATTTTCGCGATTTTACGCTGAGCCGTTTTGTCAATGTGCCGGAACCTGTTAGTACCAGTGAAAAAACCCGTGATGATGATTTGCCATGGAAAGCCGAAGTAAACATTATTATTCGTCCTGACAGCCGTTTGAACAAATTGCAACAAGATGTGATTGCGCGTGAATACGGCATGACAGGAAAGACAGAAAAACGGCTGGTGATTCCAACTCGTGGCGCACTGGTGGACTATATGTTGCAGTTGTTACGTATTAGCCCACACATTGTGCAAGCAAGCGGCAAGGCGCAGCAGATTGTGATTGAGAATATGGATGAGTTAAAGAAGTGGATGTTTTGATGACAATTCCGACACATTCCAGCTAACATTCTTCCATGAAACAGGAATCAGACCAAAGCAGATCGATGAATTTAAAGAATCAGCTATTCTTGCTGATTATGCTGCCTGCCATGCTTACTTCACTCTTTGTAGGCGGTATTGCCCTGTACTTGCAGCAGCAGGATTTACAGAAACAATTTTCAGAACGTGGTGCCTTACTGCTTGATCATTACAGGCGTGATGTTGAAAGTGTCCTGCTAAACAAACAGGATTCTGCACTTGAAAAACTGGCGGACAAGGTACTCAATGAAAATTCAGTACGTGCTGTTGGTATTGTTAATCAAAACACTGGAAAAATTCTTGCCTATGCCGGGCCACATATGCGCCCTGAAAATAACAGCCAGCGTTTTAGCAATAGCATTGAACTGAATAATCAAGCCTACATATTTGAAATTGAACTGGATCGCAATTTACTGATTCTGCGCGAATACGAAAGTTTGTTTCTAGTGTCGTTTGCAGTCGTGCTCAGTTTTATTTTTGCTCTGGTGTTTGCACAATATACTGCCAGTCGTTTTAGCGAACCTGTGCGCAGTATTTCGCATGCGATTGCACGCATACGTGAAGGCCAACTTTCAACACGTGTCCACATGAATGTGCCTGCTGGTGAGTTACGCGAGTTGATTTGGGGTATCAACACGATGGCGGAATCGCTACAGAATGCGCACGAAGAAATGCAAAGCCACGCAGACCAAACCACTGAAGATTTACGCGCCACACTGGAAACCATTGAAATCCAGAACATTGAGCTGGATTTCGCACGCAAGGAAGCGGAACAAGCCAGCCATGTGAAATCACAATTTCTGGCCAACATCAGCCATGAAATTCGCACACCCTTAAACAGCATTATTGGTTTTACCAACATTTTGTTAAATTCTGAATTGAATGAACGCCAGCAGGATCAGCTACAAACCATTCAGAAATCTTCCGAAAATCTGCTTGCAATCATCAATGACATTCTTGATTTTTCAAAAATTGAAGCGGGCAAACTCAGCCTCGATATTGAAAACGTCAACATTCGTTCGTTACTGGAAGAAGTCACCGCCTTGCTTGCACCACTCGCAAGAGAAAAGAAACTCAAACAAGTGCTGCGCGTAGACGAAACAGTGCCCGAAATAATTATGAGTGATTCCTTGCGCATTAAACAAATTCTAACCAATCTCGTGAGTAACGCGATCAAGTTCAGTGAAAAAGGCTCACTGATTATTCGCGTCGTGCAAGGTGGTTCAAAAGGCGGGCAAAGTTATCTGAAGTTTTCTGTGAGCGATCAGGGCATCGGTTTAAGTGAAGCTGCCAAGGGAAAACTGTTTCAAGCCTTTCATCAAAGTGATTCTTCCAGTGTGCGACGCTTTCAGGGAACAGGTTTGGGGCTGACGATTTCACGGCATTTGGTTGAAATGCTCGGCGGGGAAATTGGTGTTGAAAGTACACTGGGTGAAGGTTCTACATTCTGGTTTACGCTGCCTGGCAACCATGTACAAAATACCGCAAATCTTGTCGATACCAGTTCACATACTCAAGCGGGCATCTCGGTACCTAAAATTCTTGCCGTAGATGATAACGCTGCCAATCTGAAATTATTATGCGCATTGATGGAAGATGCCGGCATTGAATATGATGCCTGTGCCAGTGGACAACAGGCCATACACCTCAACGAACAAAATAATTACGATTTGATTTTTATGGACATTCAGATGCCAGATTTCGATGGCATTGAAGCCACCCGCCACATTCGTGAATTTGACAAGCGTTTCTCACGCCATCGCGCCATCATTGCGCTTACTGCGCATGCTTTGGAAGAAGAAAAACAGAGTATTCTTGAAAAAGGATTTAATCATTGCCTCACGAAACCCATCGACAGTGAATTACTGCTTCAAACCATTGAGTATTGGACGGGTTACCACCCAAAAAATAAACAGAAGATTCGCACTCATGAAATACCTGTCATCGATATTGGCGAAGGTTTGAAACTGTCTAACAACAAGGCCGATCTGGCCGATGAAATGCTGGAAATGCTCATCAACCAACTGGAACAGGATATAAAGGAAATTCAACGCCATGAGCAAAACAGGGATTACAAGGCACTGTTTGATAAAGTGCACTATGTACATGGCGCCTGTCGTTATTGTGGTGTGCCCTTGTTAAGAGCTGCAACCGTCCGGGTGGAGAACCTGTTAAAACAGGAACACTACGAAGAACTGGCGGATGCTCTGGAAGCATTGGCGTTACAAGCCAATGTATTGATCCAAAGCTACCAGCAGAGAAGCAAACCTATTCACGCATCTGCATAAGTGCTTTCATGTCGGCCACTGCCTTGGCAAGTCCATCGAAAGCGGCCCGGGCAATAATGCTATGGCCAATATTGAGCTCGTAAATTTCAGGAATCGCGACAATCGCCTGTACATTCTCATAATGCAAACCGTGACCTGCATTCACAATCAAACCCAAACTACTGGCAAAGGCCGCTTGTTGTTGAATGCGTTGCAGTTCTCTTTCAGCATGCTCACCACGGCTTTCAGCATAAGTGCCTGTATGTAATTCAATCGCATCGGCACCCACTTTTTTAGCCAAAGCAACTTGCTGTTGTGAGGCTTCTATAAACAAGGACACACCAATATTATTTTTACGAAAAAGTTCGCAGGCACTTGTTAATTTTTGTTCTATCGGCAATAAATTCAATCCACCTTCGGTGGTCAGTTCTTCGCGCTTTTCAGGCACCAGACACACATAATCCGGCTTTACTTTCAAGGCAATCGCCATCATTTCCTCAGTAAGTGCCATTTCAAGATTCAAATGTCCTGCTGCCTGCTCGCGAATACGGTAAACATCATCATCCTGAATATGACGACGATCTTCGCGCAAATGAATGGTGATGCCATCGGCACCTGCTGCCAAAGCGATTTGCGCTGCTTTTAAAGGGTCGGGATAAAACGTACCTCGCGCCTGTCGTAAAGTGGCGATGTGATCAACATTCACACCCAGACGTTTTGTTTGGAAAATCCCGTTCATATTTTTACCTCAAATTTTTTAAACAAGGCACGACTTTGCAAAGGCTTGTTACCCAGATAAGGTGCCAACATCAGGCGACTCAACATCTTGCTCTCACGCCTGAATTGTTCATCGCCCTGCATGGGCGTTTGCTGTTCAAGCATTTTGTTCAGTTCTAACAGCGTAACACCGCTGAAAACCTGCTGTGGTGAGCCATCTATATAGCGGGAAAACCCAGATTCGTGGTTAAACACATAGGCAGTTTTTTCATCAATCAAAACTCCGCTGTCATACTCATGCCTCATATCCACCAGATACCCGATTTCCCTGAGCAAGGTAAATTCAAACATACGCAGATGATTTTCCATACTGTGCAGTTCATCAGCCAGATTCAGCTGTTCATACAGGCGGCATGTTTGAAAAAACAGGGGGGCGTGTGCATCGTGAGGGTATAAAACCCTGAGCAGCAATTCATTCACATACAAACCACAATACAAGGCCTGTTTTTGCAAATGAAATGAAGCCTGTGCCAGTTCGCACTGCGTGAGGGTTTTTAAATCTGAACGTCCTGTAAAGGAAATATCAAAAATTCTAAAAGGTGACAAAGATACCGATGACTTGCGTTTAAACCCTTTGGCAACACAACGGAAAACTCCTTCCTTTTCGCCAAAAAAATCCACCAGCAAACTGCTATTTTGATAAGGGCGACTATGCAGAACAATGGCTTGCTGAAGCTCTGACATAGCGCTATCCGCTAAATCCTTCTTCCTTGAACTGGTTTAAGCTTTTCAGGGCGCGTTCGCTGTCTGCCCAGCCACTTTTTACTTTTACCCAGGTTTTAAGCATCACTTTTTGTTGCAGCAACTGCTCAATATCCTGTCGAGCTTCGCTACCAATCGCCTTCAGGCGTTTGCCTTGCTGGCCAATCACAATCTGTTTCTGGCTGTCTTTATCAACCAGAATCAAGGCATCAATTTGGGTTAAGCTACCATCACTTTCAAAGCGCTCGATTTCCACCGTCAGTTCATAAGGCAGTTCATCACCCAGTTGGCGCATGATTTTTTCGCGCACAATTTCTGCACACAGAAATCTGCTCGAACGATCGGTAATTTCATCTTCACTAAAAATATGTTCGCCTGCGGGTAAATTTCTGAAAATCAAACTTTCCAGCACATCCAGATGATCATTATGCAAGGCCGAAACAGGCACCAGTTCCTGAAACTGAACCTTGTTTTGAATTTGCTGAATAAACGGCAACAACTTTTCTTTTTGTTTGTGCTTGTCAATTTTGTTGAGCAATAACAAAACAGGCACCTCTACATTTTTCAACAAGCCTGCAACCAGCTCGTCTTCTTCCGTCCATTTCATCGCTTCAATCACAAACAACACCAAGTCCACATCAAACAAGGCTGAACGGGCTTCCTGATTCATGTAGCGATTGAGGAATTTTGTCTGATTGTTGTGTATGCCAGGTGTGTCCACAAAAATCGCCTGATGCTTTCCTCTGGTGAGAATGCCCAACTGTTGATGTCGGGTGGTTTGTGGCTTGCGTGAAGTGATGCAGATTTTTTGTTTAAGCAAGTGATTGAGCAAGGTGGATTTTCCCACATTGGGTCTGCCGACTACGGCAACATAACCACAATAGGTAGTGGATTGCTCAGACATTGGATTCACTCATTTTGCTGATTTGCTCCAGCGCCTGTCGTGCTACTGCTTTTTCTGCATTTTTCTTGCTACTGGCTTTGGCATGCACTTTCAAATTAAAACTTTCGATATAGCACGATACCGTGAATTGCTGTTGATGATCCTTGCCATGCGTTTCTTCAACCGTATAAACAGGCAGAGGTAATTGCCTCGCTTGCAAGTATTCCTGCAAGTGTGACTTTTCATCTTTACCCAGACTTGCAATCGCCTCTTCGGAAAGGCGTGTTGCAAACAAACGCCATACGAGCTGGCATGCCTGATCAAAACCGGATTCGAGAAATACTGCGGCAATCACCGCTTCCATTGCATCGGCCAATATCGAAGCGCGTTTATAACCGCCGCTTCTCAATTCTCCTGTACCTAATTGCAGGCATTTTCCCAAGTGATGTTCCTTTGCCAACTCTGCCAGCGTTTCACCTTTCACCAGACTCGCGCGTACACGGCTTAAGACACCTTCATCGAGTTGAGGAAAATGTTCATACAAATAAATGGTGATGCTGTTGTTAAGAATCGAATCGCCAAGAAATTCAAGGCGTTCGTAATGCAGGGAGGAAGCGCTTTTATGGGTAAGCGCTTGTTGTAACACATCAGGATTTTTGAAGGCGTAACCAATACTTGTCTGAAAAGTATTTAACTGGTGCTGTCGGTCGAACTCTCTGAGCTTGCTGGCCAAGGCTTCAAACACTCCATCCAGACGCTTGCGCTAATTATCTGTTGGCGGCTTGATATTCATTTTCAAACCTCACCACCACATCGATATTGGCAAATAAATTGGCACGGCGTTCATACACCGTTTTGATGGTCAATTTGTCTGTTCTTTTATCAATAACCACTTCATTGGCATTCAATGAAATGTTGTTCATTTGCAGGCGCTTATTGAGAAGGTCCTGCAGCTCGCGCTGGGATTTTTTGGTGAGATAAGGAACATCGTCGAGGCTCTGGAGGCTTTCATTCACCAGTCGATTATCAAAATAGAACACCGCCACTTTTGACACCGCAAAGCCGATAAAAATCAGAATACCGACGTTGATAATAATCGCGCCCATGCTTGCGCCGTATTGTTTTTTGAGTGATGTCGTGAGTGCTTTCATTGTTACGCTTCCCCCTTAATGAATCAGACCATTACGTGAAAAAACGGGTAAATGCATTCCAGGCAATTTGTGCATCCAGATGACAAAGGCTTTACCCATCACCAGCTCGTCTGGAACTGTACCCCAAAAACGGCTGTCATTGCTATTGTCGCGATTGTCGCCCATCACGAAATACTCGCCTTCACTAATCTGCCACTGTGTTTGCTGGTTCACTGCACGTACACCAAAGCGTTTCTGGATAAAGTATTCCAGCTCATCGAGTTTTTCGGTGTAAATTCTCGCTTCACTGTAACTCAGCTCACGACTCTGGCTCACCAGCATCTCTTCAACCAGAACATCATTGATATACAGACGCTTGTCTTCATAACGCACGGTATCACCTGGAATCGCAATCACGCGCTTGATGAAATTCAGTTTGGGATTTTGCGGAAATTTGAACACCATAACATCGCCACGTTGTGGCTCATTCATCGCTTTCAGTTTGGTACCAATCACAGGCAACCTGAAACCATAGGCAAACTTGTTCACCACAATATAGTCACCCACTTCCAGTGTTGGCAGCATTGATTCCGAAGGAATCATAAAAGGCTCTGCAACAAAGGAGCGAAATACCAGCACCAGAAAAAATACCGGAAACAGCGATTTTGAGTATTCAACCAGCAGGGGTTCTTTCGATAACTTTTTCAGGGTTTCCTGATGCAAGGCATCGTGATCCTTGTCTGCCACTTCAAAGCTGCTCACACGTGCCTTGCGCGCAGGTGCCCACAACAGCGCATCAACTAACCAGATAACACCACTGACCAGACTCAGGTTAATCAATACCAGGGAAAAATCGATGTCCATCACTTTACTCCGCTTTATTTATCGACTTTCAGCACTGCCAGAAAAGCCTCTTGGGGAACTTCAACACTGCCAATTTGTTTCATGCGCTTCTTGCCTGCTTTTTGTTTTTGCAGCAGTTTTTTCTTGCGGCTAACATCACCGCCATAACATTTGGCAGTCACATTCTTGCGCAACGCCTTCACTGTCTGACGTGCAATAATCTGGTTGCCGATGGAAGCCTGAATCGCTACATCAAACATCTGGCGAGGAATCAGCTCCTTCATTTTTTCAATCAGGGCACGACCTCGGCTTTGGGCGTTGTCATGGTGGCAAATAATGGCAAGAGCGTCCACACGGTCACCGTTAATCAACACATCGACCTTCACCAGTTTGCTGGTTTCAAAACGGTCGAAACCATAATCCAGAGAAGCAAAACCACGACTGATAGATTTCAGACGATCAAAAAAATCGAGCACCACTTCACTTAAAGGCAATTCATAATCGAGCGAAACCTGATTCCCCATAAACTGCATGTTTTTTTGTACGCCGCGCTTTTCAACGCACAGGGTAATCACATTACCCACGTAGGCTTGAGGCGTGAGAATATTTACCCGTGCAATCGGTTCCTGCACTTCTTCCACGATTGAGCCATCGGGCATTCTGGATGGGTTGGCAATGGTCAGGGTTTCGCCTTTTTTGGTGACCACCTGATACACCACCGAAGGTGCAGAAGTAATCAAATCGAGATCGTATTCTCTTTCCAGACGTTCCTGCACAATTTCCATATGCAGCATGCCCAGAAAACCACAGCGGAAACCAAAACCGAGTGCATCGGAAGATTCCGGCTCGTAAAACAGTGAAGCGTCATTCACACTGAGTTTGGCCAAGGCATCACGGAAAGCTTCGTAATCATCGGCAGACACGGGAAACAAACCCGCATACACCTGAGGCTTGATTTTTTTGAATCCAGGCAAGGCAGGCACATCTGCTGCGCCCTTCTGAGGCACCAAGGTATCGCCCACCGGTGCGCCATAAATATCCTTGATTCCCGCAACAATGAAACCCACTTCCCCTGCGCTTAAACTTTTGGTTTCAGTGCGTTTTGGCGTAAATACCCCCACAGCATCAACGGTGTGTGCCTGACCGTTCGATTTCACCACAAACTTGTCGCCCTTTTTAAGCTGGCCTTGCATGATGCGCACCAGTGACACCACGCCCAGATAATTGTCGAACCACGAATCAATAATCAGGGCTTGCAAGGGCTTGTCACGATCACCTTGCGGCGCAGGAATACCATGAATCAATTCTTCGAGCAGGGTTTCTATCCCCAGCCCGCTTTTGGCACTCACCTGACACGCCAGTTGCGCATCG
This sequence comes from uncultured Pseudomonadales bacterium, assembly GCA_964557005.1. Classification (GTDB taxonomy): domain Bacteria; phylum Pseudomonadota; class Gammaproteobacteria; order Pseudomonadales; family JBECKS01; genus JBECKS01. The sequence continues at coordinate 329,441 of CAZKYI010000001.1, read as the reverse complement.
ATGCCGATAATCTCCTCGATTTCCAGCTTGACGCGCTCTGGCTCAGCCTGAGGTAAATCAATCTTGTTGAGCACAGGCAATACTTCCAGACCTTGCTCAATGGCGGTGTAACAGTTGGCAACCGATTGCGCTTCAACCCCTTGGGCAGCATCCACCACCAGCAAGGCACCTTCACATGCCGCCAGTGAACGGGATACCTCGTAGGAAAAATCCACATGCCCGGGGGTATCAATAAAATTCAACTGGTAGCGAATGCCATCTTTTGCCGTGTAATAGAGCGTCACACTTTGCGCCTTGATGGTAATGCCGCGCTCGCGCTCAAGCTCCATTGAATCGAGCACCTGTGCTTCCATTTCGCGAGCACTCAGACCACCACAGACCTGAATAAAACGGTCAGCCAAGGTCGATTTGCCGTGATCGATGTGGGCAATAATGGAAAAGTTGCGAATGTGTTGAATGTCGACCACGTAGGAAAATCCTGCAAGAAAACTGGCTGGCGTGGCCAGAAAAAGGGCGCAAGTCTAAGCGCTGCACCCTTGGAAATATAGTGTTATTTACGTGGAATGTAGAGCGGCACGTACACGGGTTGCCCTCTGCGATAAACCAGTATCGGCACCCATTTATTGTCAGGCAGTGCAGCAACAATTTTCTGATAACTTGCCTTGCCATCAATTTCGCGATTGTTTACCTGCGTAATAATGTCACCCACTTGCAAGCCTGCACTTTTGGCCGGATCGCTGATCACCTCACGCACACTCACGCCGACACTCACTTGCCACTGCTGGATTTCCTGCTTGCTGATGTCTTCCACCAGTAAGCCCAGTTTGTCGCTTGCAAGCCCCTCGACGTTGGCCGTTTCAGGCTTCACTTCTTCATCTACCAACGCACCAATCCTGACCTTGATACTGCGTTCTTTTTTCTGTCTCAACACAATCAATTCAACAATCTGATTCACTGGTGTTGCACCCACCACAATCGGCAAATCCGAAGACACCGCAATCGCTTGCCCGTTAAAACGCAAAATCACATCCCCTTCCTTTAACCCTGCTTCAGCAGCAGGGCTGTCTTTCATTACCTGTGCAATCAGCGCACCAGTCGGTGTCTTCAAACCAAAGGAATCGGCCAAATCACGATTCACTTCCTGAATCACCACACCCAACCAGCCACGTTTTACCTTGCCGTGAGTTTTGAGCTGCTCAACCACCCCCATTGCGGTATCAATGGGAATCGCAAAAGACAAACCCATAAACCCCCCTGTACGGCTGTAGATTTGGGAATTGATGCCCACCACTTCACCTTTCAGGTTAAATAAAGGGCCTCCCGAATTACCCGGGTTAATCGGAACATCGGTCTGAATAAACGGCACATAGTTTTCACTCGGCAAGGCTCGTCCCAAATGGCTCACAATGCCCTTGGTGGCAGAGGCATCAAAACCAAAAGGCGAGCCAATCGCCAACACCCATTCACCCACCTGCAAATCTGCACTCTTGCCAATTTTTACAAGCGGCAAATTGTCAGCATCGATTTTCAGCAAGGCCAAATCACTTTTTTTATCGGTACCAACAATGCTGGCAGTTAATTCACGTCTGTCATTCAGGCGCACCAGCACTTCATCTGCATCCTGAATCACATGATTGTTAGTGAGAATATAACCATCACTGGAAATAATAAAACCGGAACCCAGCGATTTTTTATCCTGTGGCGGGAAGCGAAAGTTATCACCAAAAAAATAACGCAGTATATCCGGCACTTCCTCAGCACGTTTACCTTGCGCAGAAGTACGCGCATCGACTTTTTGAACCGAGCTGATATTCACCACCGCCGCTCCGTTCTTTTTCACCAGACTGGTGAAATCCGGCAATTCGGCAAAGGCTGCAAAAGAAGAAAACAAAAACATCAACAGGATGGATATTTTAAACGGAAGCACTTTCATCAGGATTAACCACAGCTATTTGGTTTGGTAGGACACACCTTTCACAACACGTTCAAGCGTCTGTAAGGGCACATCGCCCATCGCAGTAATCATATAGCCCTGCCCTGCATGCTTAAAGCCCTGACTGTAAGCAGACACTACACCTTTTTGCGAACTTTCATTAAACGATGCGGGTTTGCTGACAGGCTCTATAAAGATACTAATCGCCGAAGCCCCGTTTGAGTATGTGAGAAGCTCCAGTTGCGCATCATCAGAAGTCGCTGCGCGTTTATTCATGCCAACCAAAAAAAAACCTTGTGGCAGCCACGATGCCTGCCAGGGCTGGGCTTGTGAATGAAGGCTCATATAGCCTGCCATACGCTTGTCAGACAAATGTATGCCTTGTTGCGCATGCACACTTGCCTGAATACCTGAACCCGCCTGCCCCAGATTCCCTGCGGATACAGGAATGGCTTGTCGCGAATAATTGAATCTGGGAATCATCTGTGCATTTTGCTCAGCTATTTGTTGCGGGTGTTCAGCAATGTATTGAACAGCTTCTGTATCTTCAGAGAACAAAGCCATCACCACCGCTTCACGTACAGGTGCCTGTGCAAACAACCATGCAAATACCACCGCAAACATAACAGACGCTGCAATCGAAAAATTCTGCAAGCCACTCAAACGGACAGGTGCCAACACATGAACATTGGATTTCAAAGGCGCAGGTACAGGTTCAGCCTGCAACTGCTGTTGTAATTTTTTGAAGTCACTGGAGTTCGCATAAAACTGTTCAAGCTGTAAGCCTACTTCACGTTTCAATACACGTTTGCTCAAACAAATGCGCGACCAGAAATTCAGCAAGGTAACGGAAAGTTCATCTTGCTGCCTGAACACATGCAATAAATCGCTCAATTCCTTTTCACCCAATTCACCATCAATCAATGCCGATAACAGCTCTTGATAATAAGCCAGTTCAGATGCCTTTATGTTAGTTGTCTGAGTCATCGCTCACCCCGTTTTTTTAATGACTGCACACGCTTTAACCATGACTGATTTCGAGCAAGGGTTTCATGCTTTCATCAATCGCTTCACGCGCCCTGAAAATTCTTGAACGCACTGTGCCAACAGGGCAATCCAGAATCTCGGCAATTTCTTCGTAACTGAGCCCTTCAAATTCACGCAAACTGATTGCCGATTTTAATTCTTCCGAAAGTCCTTCAATGCTTTGGCGAATATTGGCTTCCAGTTGCTCAACCTGAAGTTGATGTTCAGGGCTTTCGTTATCCCTTAGACCAAAAGCAGAATCAAATTGTTCCGCATCTTCTATTTCTGTCTCAATGCCTTGTGGTTTTCTGCCTGCCGAAATCAAATGATTTTTTGCGCTATTCACCGCGATACGATAAAGCCAGGTATAAAATGCACTTTCACCACGAAAATTCGGCAGCGCCCGATAGGCTTTGATAAACGCTTCCTGCGCAACATCCTCTACATCATTTCTGAAAGCGCCCTTGTTGAGGAAACGCGCAATAATCGCCTTGACTCTGGATTGATATTTCAAGACCAGCAAATCAAAAGCGACAGAATCTCCCTGCTGAACTCTTGCAACTAATTGTTGATCGGCTTGCGCTTCGCTCATGCAACTTCTTCTAACAAAATGGAGACATAAAAAGGGGGATAGGACGTTTGGGCATCAGAATAGTTCCAGCATAAAGGATTCCATGCCTAGCGGTCTTCACGATGATGCCAGATTTTCAAAATCAACAAGGTATTATCCTCTACCGAGTAGCGAACAATATAATCATCGGCAACCCATTGCTGTACATTCCCAAGCTCATCCAGGGTAATCCCTATATTAGGATTCTCCAGCAATAAATAGATTTGCTGCTTTAGGCGTTGGCTCATTCTATCTGCCGCAGCAGGATTTTTTTCAGCGATAAAAGCACGTAAGCGTTTAAGATCATTCAACGCTTCAAGGGTAAACTTCAAGTTCATAAGGTGGGTGGTTCCAGTTCCTGCTCGCTCCCCCAGCTATCCAACCAATCTATGACCCGACCACCATCGATAACACGGCCTGCTTGAACATCCTGTAAGGACTTTAATGTTTCCTGATACATTCTTTCCCTTTGCGCCTCCTTTTCAAGATATTGCCTGAGTGCATCGTTAATCACCCAACCCTTTGATCTTCTTAGCTTTTCAGCTATAGCCTGAAGATCTTCCATCAGTTCTTCAGACATTCTCACACTTGTCATGGCCATAGAATCAACCCTGTTTAATACATTGCATTACTTTGCATTATAGCGAGTCTTCAACTAAAAACCATCTAGTCTAGACATTGGTTAAATTCAAGAAATCCCCTAAACGATAAAACACTCCTGTGTAATTACTGTTCGGGGGTTGCTGCCTCTGATGTTGGATTGAAGTTTATCTAATTGGCCCAGCTATCACTTGCCCTGTCTTTTCGCATGCATATCCAGATTCCAAGTCGTAGTGCCGATCATGATTTTCCCATTTTTCTACACCTTTAGGTTTTCCATATAAATCTTCATAACCCTTAAAATTTAAGCGTCTCTTAAAAACTACTGCTAAAGGGCATCGAGTACCTGCAGGACGATCAATACGTTCGATTTCATTTCCTTTGCTTAACTCAAAATCAACGGTAAGTTTCAATGCAATAGATAAATATTTCAAATCTTCCATATCAGCTAATAGACCCCCCTTTCTTTAACCCTCCTACTTCTTACCCCTAAACCTATATTTCATGGGTATCCAGTTAGTTTTTGGCTCCCGCACGGCAGTATAGGGTTCGTGATTTTATTTCGCTATACTGGCGCTCCTCTCGATATTCACGCTTCCATCACACCTACCCATGAGCGCAGATGACCCAAAGCAATTTGATGTGCTGATTATTGGCAGCGGTGCCGCTGGTTTATCGCTTGCCTTGCGCTTGCCTGCTACCTTTAACATTGCCGTGCTCAGCAAAGGCGATTTACGCGCCGCCAGTACCTATCATGCACAAGGGGGTGTCGCTGCGGTGCTCGACAGGGACGATTCCATTGAAGCGCATATCAATGACACGCTGGAAGCAGGTGCGGGGCTATGTGACAAGGCTGCGGTTGCCCACACCTGTGAAGGTGGCCCCGAAGCGGTGCAGTGGTTGGTTGAACAAGGTGTATCGTTTACCACCTTTGAAAAACGTAGCGGTGAAACTTTTCATCTGAATCAGGAAGGTGGACACAGTTTCCGCCGTATTTTGCATGCTGCCGATGCCACGGGCGCCGAAATTTCCAATGCACTGATTGCGCGTGTTGAACAACAAAACCATATCAAACTGTTCAAACATCGTGTTGCCATTGATGTCATCACAGGCAAAAAACTGGGCTTGAATTATCGCGGTGCCATCGGTGCCTATATCTACAATAACCAGACCCATCAGGTGGAAGTGTTCAAGGCCAAAACCGTGGTGCTGGCGACGGGTGGCGCAAGTAAAGCCTATCTGTATACCAGCAATCCGGACATTGCGACGGGCGATGGCATTGCAATGGCGTGGCGTGCAGGTTGTCGTGTTGCCAACATGGAATTCAATCAATTCCACCCGACTTGTCTTTATCACCCGGGTAAAAGTTCTTTTCTGATTACCGAAGCACTACGCGGTGAAGGGGGTTTGCTCAAGCTGCCTGATGGTGAGCGTTTCATGCCCAGATTCGACAGCAAAGCCGAATTGGCACCGCGAGATATTGTCGCGCGTGCCATCGACCACGAAATGAAAAGGCTGGGCGCTGATCATTTGTATCTCGACATTAGCCACAAAGATGAAAGTTTTATCAAAAAACAATTTCCCAATATTTATCAGCACTGTTTGAATCTCGGCATCGACATCAGTAAACAAGCCATTCCTGTGGTGCCTGCTGCACACTATACCTGTGGCGGCGTGATGACCGACCTCAATGGCCAAACCGATATTCAGGGTTTATACGCGATTGGTGAAACCGCCTTCACTGGCTTGCATGGTGCAAATCGCATGGCCAGCAATTCCCTGCTCGAATGTCTGGTGTTTGCAAAGTCTGCCGCCCATAACATTCAGGAAACCATTGCTGCCATTCCTGCTTCGGTTGATATTCCGCGTTGGGACGAAAGTCAGGTTGCGGATTCCGATGAAGCCGTTGTTATCAGCCATAACTGGGATGAGCTGCGTCGTTTTATGTGGGATTACGTGGGCATTGTGCGTACCGACAAACGGCTTGCGCGGGCGCTCTCAAGAGTTGAATTGTTACAACGTGAAATCAACGAGTATTACAGCAATTTCAAAATCAGCAGTGATTTACTTGAACTGCGTAATCTTGCGCAGGTGTCCGAGTTAATTATTCGCTGTGCGCAACTGAGAAAGGAAAGTCGTGGCCTGCATTACAATCTCGATTACCCAACACTCTCCCAAACAATAGAAAATTCTGTATTAAGTCCGAATTAAAATTCAGGATTTTGCTTCTGCCCTGTAAAAAAATCCTTGCGCCTGAAACGCAAACAGGTGCGCAACAGTCGCAGTTGCTCATCGTCTAACTGGTCGGACAACACCATCACCCTGATTGGCCTTGCCCAAAAGAACGCTAAAGGTTTGAACGTGAGAATGATGATGCCATAGGCACTAAACGCTTTTTGCAAGCTTGCCTGAATGATTGCACCATCACGCAGTTCCAGTTGCCATCGTCCTTGCTTCAAACACAAAGCCTGCACACTGCGTGCATGTTGCAATCTGATTGATGGCCAGAATTGATATTTCAACTGCGCAAACCAGGGCATCAGCAAACACAAAAACCAGATTTGATACCAGCTTGCATAAAGCAATAAACACACACCTGAGAGTGCAATCCATGAAAAAATCCGCACTAAAAACCATGAAGGTTCAAGGCGAAGTTCGGGTTGCCAATCGTGCAAGAATGACATCAATCACCTCTTCCAGTTGAGGATTGTCGGGGCTGTCCCTGTGGGTAAACCATTCAAACAAATCTAGGTCTGCTTGTTCCAGCAAGGCAACAAAAGCTTTGCGCGTTTTTTCAGACTCGTGGATATAATAATCCTCAAGAAAGGGGAGCAGGAGCACTTCAATTTCCTTGATACCTCTGCGACATTGCCACAGCAAAGCCTTTTTCTGTTGCTCCAAAGGCTGTTGAAAAAACGCCGTACTGTCACTATCCGGTTTTATCATTAAACTGGCTCTGTTATTGGTATGCAGTCACGATTAGAATTCTCAATATGCAACACACTGTCCCCACACTTCAAGATAATTTTATGTACGCACTCACTCGCTGGGAAATAGTTTCAGTTTCCGGTCAAGATGCCAAAAAATTTTTACAAGGCCAGCTTTCCTGTGACATGGAAGTCGTAGTAAAACAGCAGGCACAACTGGCCGCTTGCATCAATCTGAAAGGCAGAGTCATCAGCAATTTTATCGTGAGGCAAGCTGGAGAAAATCACTATCATCTGGTATGCCCACCTGACAGTTTCAACCTGACTCAAACTGTTTTAAAAAAATACGCAATTTTTTCCAAGGTGGTGTTTGAAAAAGCGGATTCGAATCTGCACTTGTACGCCTGCTCCAAACTTAATCCAATAGAAGCATTACAGAGCAACACTTTTTCAATCCCTGCCTTGCAATGCAATTTTGTGTTATGTGAACAAATACAACTCAATGCACTGACATCGGAATTCGCAAGCGAAAAAGATTTTCTGCGCTTTTGCATTGAATCTGGTGTTTGTCTTGTTGATCAAAGCAGTTCCGAACAATTTACCGTACAGGAAATCAATCTTGAATTGGCAGGCGGCGTAAGCTTTAGCAAGGGCTGTTATACAGGTCAGGAAGTGGTTGCACGACTGCACTATCGTGGTGTTCCCAAACGCAGAGCATTTATAGCCAGGCTTAACAAAATCGCCAATCCTGTTGAAAAATTGCTGGATGAAAATAACAAGGCTCAGGGGGAAATCCTGAATCTGGTGGATTCAGAAAACACGGTAACTGCCTTAATCAGTTTAAGCCTTGAAGCACGCGCACATTTTCCCGAACACCACTTAACTACGCAGGACAGTGGTGCCCACATTATAGAAATTACCGACCCGCCCTATCCCCTGTCTGCCAGATAACCATAGCTTCTGTGCACTTCATCGCAAATCCAACATTTAGTCCATCAAGCTCACATGATTAAGATTGCATTCAGATTGCTGCTCTAAGCTGGGCAGCAATCAGGATGATTCTAAACGGGATTTTGATTGTCCCTTGCAACTTCCAAAAGAATACTGTGAGGATTTAACCATGGCTAATCCAGCTTTAAACATCGCAAACCAATCCAATTACCTCGTCAATCGCGACATATTTGTTTTTGACGGCAATTCGCAAAGTGCGCACATTATTGCGCGTACCGTTCTCGTCAACGACCCTTATCAACAACTCAATTTAATTCCCAAACAAAATACCTCGTATTTTGGTATTGAGGTTCCAACGGCGCACAGTGAAGAAAAATTTATTGTCATGACCCGGACAGGCGATGTGCTGGTCGGCGATGCTGCTTTGCAATTTGTTACGCTACGTTTGAAACTCGAAACCAAATTCCACTAGCGATTAATCCCTTTGTTACCACTGAATGGGGCTTAAACCCTGCTGTTGCAAATAAGCATTGGTGCGAGAAAAATGCCTGCATCCAAAAAATCCGCGATGCACAGACAGCGGCGAAGGGTGAACAGATTTTAAAATACAGTGGCGCTGCGCATCGATAACAGCGCCTTTTTTTTGCGCATACGAACCCCACAAAAGAAACACCAGCGATTGTCTTTCTGCATTCAGCAAGCGAATAATCTGATCGGTAAATTGCTCCCAACCCTTTCCCTGATGACTGGCCGCTTGCCCTGCTTCAACACTCAACACGCTGTTCAATAACAACACACCCTGACTGGCCCAATCACTCAGGTTTCCCTGTTTTCTTTGAATCCCCGTATCACTTTCCAGTTCCTTGTAAATATTTTGCAACGAAGGCGGTAGAGCTACACCTTCGGGAACCGAGAAACTCAAACCATGTGCCTGACCCGGGCCGTGATAAGGGTCTTGCCCGATAATCACCACCTTAACCTCATCAAAAGGCACTGCATTCAAGGCGGCAAACATATTTTTACCTTCGGGGTAAATGGTTTTCCCGCGTGCTTTTTGTTGCCTGAGAAAGTCACTCAACGCAAGCATGTAAGGCTGCTCAAATTCTGCCAGCAGCCGTTGCTTCCATGAATCTTCTAACTGAATTTCTCTTGCCATCGCTAATTATCCAGAGCGCGCATATGGGGAAACAGAATCACATCACGAATCGAAGGGGAATCGGTCAGTAACATCACAAAACGATCAATGCCGATGCCTTCACCCGCCGTCGGTGGCAAGCCATATTCCAGGGCACAGATATAATCTTCATCGTAGTGCATGGCTTCATCATCACCCGCTTCCTTTTCGGCAACTTGTTGTTGAAAACGCTCTGCCTGATCTTCCGAATCATTCAACTCGGAAAAACCATTGCCAATCTCGCGCCCACCCATAAAAAATTCAAAGCGATCAGTCACAAAAGGATTGCAATCATTTCGACGCGCCAGAGGAGAAACTTCGGTGGGATATTCTGTAATAAAAGTTGGCTCCATCAATCGCGCTTCAACGGTTTTTTCAAAAATTTCTATTTGCACTTTCCCCAAACCCCAGCTTTCTTTTAGCGGAATTCCTAAAGATGCTGCTATCACTCTCGCCTTGTTTTCATCCTGCAACTCAGCCTGTTTGAAAGTGGGATTAAAATGCAAAATCGATTCCAGTACCGTCATACGATGAAAGGGTTTGGCCAAATCAAAATCCAGTCCCTGGTAGTTAAACGTGGTTTTACCCAAAACTTTTTGCGTCACACTGCGCAACATGTCTTCCGTTAAATCCATTAACGCCTTGTAGTCGGTAAATGCCTGATAAAATTCGAGCATGGTGAATTCAGGATTATGGCGCGTGGATAAACCTTCATTACGAAAATTACGATTGATTTCAAACACGCGCTCAAAACCGCCCACCACCAGACGCTTCAAATAAAGCTCAGGTGCAATCCGCAAAAACAAGGGCATATCCAGCGCATTATGATGGGTTTTGAAAGGTCTTGCCGCAGCACCGCCAGGAATGCTGTGCATCATCGGCGTTTCTACTTCGAGAAAATCTTTTTCGACCAGATAATTGCGAATTTCATTAATCACTTTTGAACGTACACGAAACACCTGTTTGGTTTCTGCATTGGTCATTAAATCTACATAACGCTGGCGATATTTTGTTTCCTGATCACTCAAGCCCTTATACTTTTCAGGAAGTGGTCGTAGCGATTTGGTTAACAAGCGTGCCTCGCTCATGTCCACATATAAATCACCCTTGCCTGATTTATGTAACACGCCTTTCGCACCGACAATATCACCCAAATCCCAGCTTTTGATTAACGCCAGCGTTTCTTCATTGAGCACTTTACGATTCACATACAACTGAATGCGATCACTGACATCTTCAATCACAATAAAAGCACCGCGATTGAGCATGATACGTCCTGCTACCGCCACTTCCAGATTAAGGCTTTCCAGTTCTTCCCTGGATTTTTCACCCTGTGCCTGTTGAAGCTGATGCGCAAATGCCGTGCGACGAAAATCATTGGGAAAGGCTTGTCCATTCTGACGCAGTGCTGCCAGTTTGCTGCGACGCTGGGCAATCAATTTATTTTCTTCTTCCAGTGTGATTGGCTGGTTAGCTTCGTTTTCGTTTTGCTGACTCATGTTTTTCAAACTCTTTTATCAATGAATTACAAAGGATTTTACAAACCCGCTTTGAGGCTGGCTTGTATAAAAGCCGTTAAATTTCCATCCAGCACACTGCCTGTATTGGAACTTTCAACGCCAGTGCGCAAATCCTTGATGCGACTTTGATCCAGCACATAGGAGCGAATCTGGCTGCCCCAGCCGATGTCCGACTTCTCGTCTTCCATAGCCTGTCTGGCTTCATCCTGTTTAAGCATCTCCAGCTCATACAATTTGGACTGTAACATTTTCATAGCAGTGGAACGGTTCTTGTGCTGTGAACGATCACTCTGACATTGCACCACCACGCCTGTCGGAATATGGGTAATTCTAATCGCTGAATCGGTTTTGTTCACATGCTGACCACCCGCGCCACTGGCACGATAGGTATCGACGCGCAAATCGGCAGGGTTAATATCAATTTCAATTTCGTCATCGACTTCGGGAGACAAAAAAACCGCTGCGAAAGAAGTATGACGACGATTGCCGGAATCGAAAGGCGATTTTCGTACCAGACGATGCACACCCGTTTCAGTTCTCAGCCAGCCGAAAGCATATTCCCCTTCAAAACGAATGGTGGCGCTTTTAATCCCCGCCACTTCGCCTGCGGAAACTTCAATCAGCTCGGTTTTGAATCCCTGCTGCTCGCCCCAGCGCAAATACATGCGTAACAACATTTCCGCCCAGTCTTGCGCTTCGGTGCCGCCTGAACCTGCCTGAATGTCGAGAAACGCGTTTCGACTGTCCATTGCACCGGAAAACATTCTGCGAAACTCAAGCCCTTCCACCACAGTTTCCAGAGTTGCAAGTTCACTTTTGACATCTTCGAGTGTGGCGTAATCCTGTTCTTCTACGGCCAGCGCCAATAATTCCTGAACATCATTCAAGCCTGAAAGCACCTGCTCTATTGATGAAACCAGATCATGCAAAGTTACTTTTTCTTTTCCAAGTGCCTGTGCCTTTTCAGGATTCGACCAAATATCTGGCACTTCCAGTTCTCGTTCAACTTCTTCCAAACGCTCCTTTTTCAGATCGAAGTCAAAGATACCTCCTGAGCAAATCCGTGCGCTCAGTTAAATCTGTAATGCTTTCTTTAACGGGATTGATTTCCATAACACAACCAGCAAGTAAAAATTCGGGAAAATAAAAAGGCGTTCATCATACCTGAAACAGTATTTTTTCCACCACTAATTGCAGGTTTTGCGTCTCTCTGAATTCGTTAATATCGAGCCGATACACCAGTTGTACTTGTTGCCCACACAGATTCCATAAGTGTTTGGGAACATTGAAAGCGATGGCATCCAGTTTTGTATCTATCCCTTCATGGACAAGCACCCATTTCAAATGCTTATCCTGCAAGATGCGTTGCTGCTCAATCAGAAATAGCGCACTGAATTGCGGCTCAGGGAAATGCTGCCCCCAGGGTTCAAACGCAGCCAGACTGTTCACAAACTCCAGAGAAAAATGTCTGGCCTGCAAGGGGGAATCAATAAACAGTTTCGCTTGCAACAGTTGCTCTTTTTCGTGCCCCAATAACTGTTCAATACTGTCAGACAGTGCCTGTTTGAATGTTTCAAAATCCGCTTTGCGAATGGTCATGCCCGCAGCCATTGCATGACCGCCAAACTTTTGAATCAAGCCAGGGTAGCGGCTATCCACCATCACCAGCGCATCACGAATATGCAGCCCTGCAATCGAACGCGCCGAACCTTTGAGTAAGTCGCGATGTTCATCGTCTTGTGCAAACACCACGCAGGGTAAATGAAAATTTTCTTTCAAGCGTGAAGCGACAATACCCACCACACCCTGATGCCAGCACTCATCAAACAGGCACAATAGCGTGTGTTGCGAGCGCAATTCATCAGGCGCAGGCAACAAGGCCAGTGCTTCTTCTTTCATGGCGCTTTCAATGTGTTTGCGATCTTCATTGAAATCATTCAAGGCATGCGCGAGAGCAAGTGCCTCGTTCATGTCATCGCACAAGAGACATTCAATCCCCAGCGACATACTGTCGAGCCTGCCCGCTGCATTTAAACGAGGACCAAGCGCAAAACCAAAATCAGCACTTTTAAAACGGCTTTCATTTTTTCGCGACACAGCAATCAGGGCTTTCAAACCCACACTCGCCTGCCCTGCGCGAATACGTGCAAGACCTTGTTGCACCAAACGGCGATTATTGGCATCGAGTGGCACCAAATCGGCTACCGTACCCAACGCAACCAAATCAAGCCACTGTGCAAGATTGGGGGGGGCTGTGTTCTGAAAATAATTGCGCTCACGCAAAAAAGCGCGAAAGGCAATCAACACGTAAAACATCACACCTACACCAGCCAGTGCCTTGCTCGGGAAAGTGCAGCCTGCCTGATTGGGATTAACCATCGCCTGTGCTTTGGGTAACTGTTCACCTGGCAAATGATGATCAGTCACCAGCACTTCTATGCCCAACTGGTTTGCGCGTGCAACGCCTTCAATACTCGAAACACCGTTATCCACCGTAATGATGAGTTGCGCGCCTTGTGCAGCCGCCATATCGGCCAAAGCTGCACTCAAGCCATAACCCAGCTTGAAACGATCAGGCACCAGAAACGCCAGTCGCTCAAAACCAAAAGCTTTTAATGCACGCATCGCAAGCGCAGTGCTGGTTGCACCATCGGCATCAAAATCCCCCACAATCACGACTTGTTTTTGTGCGGTTAAAGCAGCGGATAACAATTCACAAGCTTCATGAATGCCTTTGAGTTCAGAAAAGGGAAGCAACAGGGAAAGGTCACTATCGCAATCACGGCTGTGCGTGACACCACGATTTAACAAAATACTCTGTATGACAGGATCCAGCCCTGCCATCTCATGCCCTTCAGGAAAACCCAGATGCGGACGCTGAATGATTTGACAGGATTCAGGCATGCTCACTGCTAATTTAAAGCGGTTTCCTGAATGTAGCGGTGTAGTTGGGCCAGGTCGTTAGGTAACACCGTGTAGCGCTCTTCACGACTTAATAAATCACGCATATGCGCAGGTAATTCAGGAGAATTCAAACCTGCCTTGCCAATCGCCTGAGCAAACTTGACAGGATGCGCAGTAGCGAGATTCACCACGGGATACTGATGATTAGCCAAACATTCGCGTGATGCTTTCACACCAATCGCGGTGTGTGGATCAAGCAAATACTGATGCTTATCAAAAACGCTGCGAATGATGGCGCAGGTTTCATCGTCATTGGCGCGAGCGCTTTTAAATAATGCGCGTGCGAAAGCTAATTTTTGTTCATCAACTTTCACATTTTCTTTATTTAACTTTTCCATAAAGGCAGACAAAGCCAAACCATCTTGCTCAAACACATCAAACAGAAAACGCTCAAAATTGCTTGATACCAGAATATCCATACTGGGCGACAAGGTGTGCACCAGCTCGGTTTGCGAATAATCATTCGCTGAAATAAAACGATGCAAAATATCATTTGCATTGGTGGCAATCACCAGACTATCGACAGGCAAACCCATTTTTTTGGCGATGTAGCCCGCAAAAATATCGCCAAAATTCCCTGTGGGCACTGAGAAGGAAATTTTATTATCTGCATCTTCCAGAATATCCAACTGAAGTGCTGCATAAAAATAATACACAATCTGCGCCATGATGCGCGCCCAGTTAATCGAATTAACCGCGACCAAACGCTTTTTGCCTTGCAGAAAACTTTGGTTATTGAAGCTGGCTTTCACCATGCTTTGGCAATCATCAAAATTCCCTGCTATTGCAATGTTATGCACGTTATCAGACAACACGCTGGTCATTTGCAAACGCTGCACTTCACTGACCCGTTGATGTGGGTGCAAAATAAAAATCTCTACCCGCTCGCACGCCTTACACCCTTCAATCGCAGCGGAACCTGTATCGCCCGAAGTGGCTCCCAGAATCACAGCACTTTCATTTCGCTTTTCGAGAAAGTGATCCAGCAAGCGCCCCAAGAGCTGCAATGCAAAATCCTTGAATGCCAGAGTGGGGCCGTGAAACAGCTCCAGCACATATTCTTTTTCACCCAATCGGGTTAAAGGTGCGACTTGTGCATGACTAAAAGTTTGATAACTTTCTGTAATCATGCGTTTAAAATCTTCATCAGCAATATCGCCCGCCACAAAAGGCTGCATGACTTCAAAAGCCAGTTCGGCATAACCGAGATTTTTCCACGCGGAAATTTGCTCTCGCGAAAATTTCGGCAAGTTTTCCGGCAAGTACAAACCACCATCAGGTGCCAAACCTCTTAACAATACTTCTTCAAAGCTCGCTTTTTCTGCACCACCACGCGTGCTGATATAGTTCATAACCACTGGCTCTATTGTCTAATTCTTGAAATGTTCAATACGAATTTTGATAATGTCTTCTTCAGTGCAATCCAGCTCCAGCATTTGTTTGATTGCTTCATTCATTTCTGCTTCCCTGACCTTCTGGCTGATAATCACCACTGGCACACTGGTTTCACCTTCCTGAACTTCCTGCTGATAAATCCCCTCAATACTGATGTTATATTCGCTTAGCACACGGGAAATTTTTGCCAGCACGCCTGGCTGATCTTTTGCCTGCACTCTTAAATAATAGGCAGAGCGAATATCCTCAATCGCAAGATAGGTAGCACTACGCGTAAAGGCGACCTGTTTGGAAGCCAGACAACCACAGGCGATATCCACAATATCAGCACATACCGCCGAGCCTGTTGGCTCTGCACCTGCACCTGCACCATAGTACAAGGTGTTCCCCACCGCATTGCCGTTAATCATCACTGCATTCATCACACCATCTACTTTCGCAAGCAGATTTTTGTTTTGCACCAAGGTGGGGTGTACGCGCACCTCTATGCCATGTTGATTTTTTTTCGCAATGCCCAAATGTTTAATCTGGTAACCAAAATTTTGTGCGAAACGCAAATCCTGCGCAGTAATTTTGGTAATGCCTTCGGTATAAATTTTGTCAAAATCAAACGGTACTGAAAATGCCAACGCTGCCAGAATCGCAAGTTTATGTGCGGCATCAATACCTTCTACATCAAAAGTTGGATCGGCTTCGGCATATCCTTTTGCTTGCGCATCTTTAAGTGCATCCGAAAAATCCCTGCCCTTTTCTCTCATTTCAGTGAGAATAAAATTACCTGTGCCGTTAATAATTCCTGCCAGCCAGTTAATTTCATTGCCCGCCAATCCTTCAGTGAGCGCTTTAATAATTGGAATACCACCTGCCACTGCCGCTTCAAAAGCCAACACACAGTGTTTTTGCTTCGCCAGTTCTACCAACTCATTACCATAGACAGCAATCAAGGCTTTATTGGCTGTCACAACATGCTTGCCTGCTTCTAGTGCCTGTTTCACCACTTGATATGCTGTATCGGTACCACCAATTAACTCGACCAGCACATCAATGTCTGCATCATTCACGACATCAAAAATATCCCGCGAAATTTTTGCAGAAGCAAAACGCGATGCAGCCAAATCAACATTGGGGTTATCACGTCGCGTACCAATATGTGTAACCAGAATCTGACGACTACATCGTTCTTCAATTTTTTCAAAATTACGATTGAGAATATTAAAAGTACCCGCACCGACAGTACCCAAACCGACAATCCCCACCCTCAATGCTTGTGCCTGACTCACTTGTTTCATATATCTGAATAAAAAAATTAAAAATGCAACTTATTTTTGAAAGCGTGCAATCAACTGTTCAGCAGGAACATAGCCACCCACTTGCTCACCGTCTTTGATATAGATTGCGGGTGTACCACGAATACCCAGTTTCTCACCCAAGGCAATATGCTGGCTGACTGTATTCTGACACGCTTCCGTTACCTTCACTGAATCAAGTTTCTGTCCGTTCTTTGCCTGTGTCATCGCTTGCAGAGGATTTTCAGAACACCATATTTTCTCCAGAATCACTCTGTCTTTGGAAAAGAATGGCCCGGCGAGATAATGTACTTCGATGCCTGCCTGATTGAGTTCAGGAACATCACGATGGAATTTGCGACAATAACCACAATTCACATCGGTAAATACAAAAACTTCCCCTTTCTTTTGACCCTCTGCGGGATAAATCAAATGACCATTATCAGATGACTGAAATACATCCTGTATCTCCTTTTGCGTTTCTACTCGCGCCACTTCCTGAACATCACTTAACAAGGGTATCAATGTGCCATCTTTAAATTCGCTGATGCCACGCCCCAGAAAATATTTTCCGTCGCCACTCATCACGATGGATTCATTACCAGGCAACACAACCCAGTAAATTCCGGCCAATGGCGTTTCCTCAATTTGCACACTGGTTATGGTGCTCTCCATCGTTTGAATACTTTTGAGAATATTCTGGCGTGCTGTTTCAAAATCCACACTCACTGGCGTGATGGTTTTAGCAGTTGTACTTTTGGCAGCTTCAGTCGATGGCAGACCTTTATCGCCCAGGCTATAAGCACCCGCAGCAACAACGATCAATAAAAAAGTAAAAGGGACGAAAGATTTAATTTTATTCACGGCGCATTACCTGTGATGTTTTGTTTGTAAAAAGAAGGGAGAGTTTATCAGCCTTGGACGCTAGGCACGAGGATGATGTTGCCTATGTAAATCTTTTAATCTTTGTTTGGCAATATGGGTATATATCTGGGTGGTCGATAAATCACTGTGTCCCAATAATAATTGCACCACCCTGAGATCGGCACCGTGATTCAGCAGATGCGTAGCAAAGGCATGGCGCAGCGTATGAGGTGAAAGCTCTATTCTGATACCTGCTGTTACCGCATGGTGTTTGATACGATACCAGAAAGTTTGACGCGTCATCTTCTGTCCGCGCTTACTTGGAAACACCACATCATTCAAACCTTGAATGAGTAATTGTGGTCGTGCTTCCCTGAAATATAAGTCGAGCATACTGAGCGCTTCTTCGCCCATCGGCACCAGCCTTTCCTTATTCCCTTTTCCAAATAAACGCACCACTCCTTGCCTCAGGTTAATCTGCGACATTTCAAGTGAAACCAGCTCACTGATTCTGAGTCCACAGGCATACAGCAATTCAAGCATGGCGCGATCACGCAAGCCAATCGCTTCACTGCCATCGGGTGCATTGAGCAAAGCTTCAACTTCTGATTCAGTCAATACTTTCGGTAAGGGACGACCGATTTTTGGAAAATCAATCAGGGAACAAGGGTCTTCCTGCACCAGATTTTCGCGTAGTGCATATCGATAAAATCCTCGAATACAGGAAAGAAAACGCGCACTGGAACGAGCACTTTGGGAAATGGTTGCACTGAGATAATCAAGAATATCCATGCGACTCACTTCCAGAAAAGATTTGTTTTGCTGACGGTTGAGCCACCTGGAAAATTTTCTTAAATCACTGCCATAGGAAGCCAGAGAATTCTCACTCAATCCTTTTTCCAGCCAGAGAGAATCCAGATAACCACTGATTAACGCCAAATTGTCTTCGTGCTGATTCATTAAAAAAATATCGCTCAAAACAAAAAAAGCCCACAAGCACAAGACTTGCAGGCTTTTTTAAAAAGGTAAAGCGCTTAAAGCAGTTACAACTAGTTAAGCTTTTCCTTGATACGTGCAGAACGACCTGAACGCTCACGCAAGTAATAAAGCTTGGCTTGACGCACTGCACCACGGCGTTTCAATTCAACGCTGTCAATGACTTTGCTATGTGTCTGGAAAGTACGCTCAACACCCACACCGTGTGAAATTTTTCTGACGGTAAAGGCAGAATTCAAACCACGATTGCGAATACCAATCACCACACCTTCAAAAGCCTGAAGGCGCTCCCGCGTACCTTCTTTAACTTTCACTTTAACAACCACGGTATCGCCAGGAGAAAAATCTGGCAAATCCTTGCGTAATTGCTCTTCCTCTAGCGCTTGAATAATTTTGTTAGCTGGCATGACGTGCTCCTGATGTTTACTTTAATCTTTGGTTGAATCCTGATCAGTGTTTTCAATACTGGCCAGAATGGTTTTTACTTCCTGACTGAGCGCATCGTTTTCAATTAAACGTGCCAACAGTTCAGGTCGCCTTGCTCGCGTTCGCAACACACTTTGTTCCAAACGCCAGCGCTTGATTTTTTCATGGTGCCCACTTAACAAAACCTGAGGCACTTTTTTGCCCAGAATTTCTTCTGGACGGGTGTAATGTGGGCAATCCAGCAAGCCTTCATTACTTTCAGCAAAGGAATCAAACTTTGCTGAATCTTTATGTCCAAGTACATCGGGCATCTGACGTAACATGCTATCTATCAGGACCATGCACGCCAATTCACCACCGCTGAGAACGTAGTCGCCTATCGACCACTCCTCATCAACATAACTTTCTACAAATCGCTCATCGATGCCTTCATAACGCCCTGCAATCAGGATGTAGGCATCATGCCTGGCCATCTTGTTGACCGCAGCCTGATTCAGCACCACACCCTGAGGCGACAGGTAAATCACCTTCGGCTGCAAACCTGCTTTGGCCGCCGCTTGCTGAGCCGCTTTCAAAGCACCCAGCAAAGGCTCCACCTGCATCACCATGCCTGGGCCACCGCCAAAAGGCCGGTCATCAACACTCTGGTAAGCGTTGGTGCTGAAATCTCTGGGATTCCAGCAGCTGAATATGAGCTGCTCACCAAAAGCCCTGCCACTCACACCATGCTCACTGAGTGCCTTGAACATGTCGGGAAACAGGCTAATCACCGCAAGCCACATACTTTTGCCTCCCGATGTTCACCTCAATCCAGCAAGTCCCAATCGACTTTTATCCAACCTTCGTGCAGTTGAACATCAATCACATAATGCCCTTCAACGTAGGGAATCAAATGTTCTTCCCCGCTATCCGCCTGCACCACCATCACATCATTGGCACCTGTGGCCATCATGCTGTGTATGACACCTAAACGCTGGCCTTGCAGATTGATCACTTGCAAACCTTCAAGATCAATCCAGTAAACCTCATCTTCCAACTCTGGCAGTTCATTTCTGGGAATAAAAATATCCTGCCCAACAAACCCAACCGCCGCATCACGAGAATCACAGCCAGCTAATCGCGCAATGATTTTCTTTCCACTTCGTTGCCCTTCACCAAGTTCTACTGCTTTACAAGCTGCAAGCTTGGGCATCATCTGCCGCCTTCTTTGCCCATCTGCCTCAATGGGGCTTAACAACCAGGTGGAATAATTCAATATATTTTCGGCGGGATCGGTATAGGAAAAAACATTCACCCAGCCTTTGATACCAAACACTGAAGTGATTCTGCCCACTAAAACCAGCTCATGCGTTTGTTCTGGAGCTTGTTTTAATCCAGCCACTTCAAGGGCTTTCCGTTTGGTTTAAGCTGCTTCCGCCGCTTTCTTTGCGTCTTTAACCAAAGACTTCACACGGTCAGATAACTGCGCTCCTGTACCTACCCAATACTCCAGACGCGCCAGATCCACTTTCAAACGCTCTTCACCACCTGTTGCACGCGGGTTAAAGAAACCTAAACGCTCAATGTTGCGTCCATCACGAGCACGACGAGAATCAGCCACCACGATATGATAGAAAGGACGTTTCTTGGCACCGCCTCTCGTTAAGCGAATCACTACCATAAATATTTACCTGTTACAGACTTACCAAAAACCCAAGGACTGGGCATTTAAAAAAATGGGTCGCTGACCCACCAAAGGGCGCGAATTGTAAGGGAAGCAGAATGAAATTCAAAGCAAAAAAATCATTTCCACGCTAGCTTGCAGGTGGGAAACCACCGCCTTGAGTCATACCCCCCAAACCTCTCATTAACTTGGCCATGCCACCTTTCTGGCGCATTTTTTTCATCATTTTTTGCATTTGCTTATGCTGTTTGAGCAAACGGTTGATGTCCTGAATCTGTGTACCAGAACCTGCTGCAATGCGTTTTTTACGAGAGCCATTCAGCAGCTCAGGCTTGCGCCTTTCCTTGATGGTCATGGAATCGATAATCGCTTCCATCTGCGCCAACTGTTTTTGCTGCGCACTGTTTTGAAGCTGTTCAGCCATGCCCGACATGCCAGGAAGCTTCTCAACCATGCTGGCCATGCCCCCCATGTTGCGCATTTGCTGGAACTGATCCTTGAGATCTTCCAGATCAAAGCCTTTTCCCTTGCTGAATTTTTTGGCGAGTTTTTCAGCCTTTTTCTTGTCGAGCTTGCGTTCTGCTTCCTCAACCAGACTGACAATATCACCCATGCCCAAAATACGTGAAGCAATCCGTTCAGGGTGGAAAGCCTCCAGACCATCAACTTTTTCACCAATACCCAGAAACTTGATGGGTTTACCCGTAATCGAGGCCACCGATAAAGCCGCACCTCCGCGCGTATCGCCATCGGCCTTGCTGAGAATCACCCCCGTTAATTCCAGCGCATCATTAAACGCTTTGGCGGTATTCGCTGCATCCTGACCTGTCATGGCATCAACCACAAACAAGGTTTCGACAGGTTTAATGGTTTGATGCAAGACCTTGATTTCTTCCATCATCTCGGCATCGACATGCAAACGGCCAGCGGTATCGAGAATCAGTACATCGGCCAGTTGAGATTTGGCTGCCGAAATCGCAGCCTGAGCAATGGCCACTGGTTTTTGCGTCACTTCACTGGGGAAAAACACAGCGCCGACTTCAGCAGCCAGCGTCTGAAGTTGTTGAATCGCGGCGGGACGATAAACGTCAGCCGAGGCCACCATCACCTTTTTCTTGTGCTGTTCTTTCAAATACCTGGCAATTTTAGCGACCGAAGTGGTTTTACCCGCACCTTGCAAACCTGCCATTAAAATCACCGCAGGTGCTGGAACAGCCAGATTCAAACCGGAAAATTCAGGCCCCAACACCTGAATCAGTTGCTCGTTGACGATTTTTACGAAGGCCTGACCTGGATCAACGCTCTGAATCACTTCCGTGCCCAGCGCATCTTCCTTAACCCGTTCGACAAAAGGCTTCACCACTTCCAGAGCAACATCTGCTTCCAAAAGTGCCATGCGCACTTCCTTGAGGGTATCGCGGATATTATCTTCCGATAGCTTACCGACCCCCGCTACATTGCGCAGACTTTGGGAAAGACGCTCACTCAGATTTTCAAACATCGCCATAGTGTTTCAGCCATCTAAAATTGATTAAATAAAAGTGCGCGATTATATGCTCTGGCGACTGGCTAAGGAATAAGCATTGCAAGCAAACAGAGTGACACTCTACACTTGCCCTTCACCTGAATACTCTTGATTCACCTTGAAGATAATCCGTGCAAGTTTTTCTCAACATTAACCCGAATTTTTCCAATACGGACTGGGCGCTGAGCGTGCTGGCGCTGGTGACCTACAGCATCATTTTGCTCAGGATTTACCACAGCAAAAAAGAAAGTGTGCAGCAACGCAATCCCTATCTCGCGTGGTTAAGTTTACCTGCCCTGCTGTTTCATGGATTACTGGTGCTGTCGCTGATATTTCAGAATGACGGCCTGCAACTGGGTCTGGTGAATATTGTGTGCCTGATTGCCTTTCTGAGCGCCTCGCTAACCGTTTCATCAAGCTTATATAGACCCACCTTGAATCTGTGTTTATTCAATTTTCCTCTGGCCATGCTTTCCATTGTTCTGTTGATGGTTTTCCCTTCCAAAGCGCCTCTGGTGAGCAATCTCAGCAATCAGGAATTCATTCACATTTGCCTTTCACTCCTCGCGTTTAGTGTATTCACCATCAGCGCGGGACAAGCCATTTTTATCAGTATTCTCGATTATCAATTACGGAACCGCCTGCTGCGTTCGTGGCACACCACTTTCCCTGCCTTGCAAACGCTTGAAGCCTCTTTGTTTGAAATGATTTCATTGGGCATTGTTCTACTGACCTTTTCCATCGGCAGTGGCTTTTTGTTTCTGGAAAATATTTTCGCGCAGCATGTTGCCCACAAAATGTTTTTCAGTGTCATTTCATGGCTGATTTTTGTTTGCCTGCTGACAGGAAAATTAAAATTTGGCTGGAGAGGAACACGCGCCATTCAACTGGTACTGGCTGGATATGCACTGCTGTTTATTGCCTTCATTGGCAGCAAATTCGTCATGGAAATTTTGCTTGAGCGTGTTTGATTGAAATAAAGCTACCAACGCTGTGGCGGTAAGCGTGAAGTGTGGAAAACACGAAGAATTTCAATCTGCTTTAATTGTGGTCTGACACGATAAGGAACGATGTAACGGCTATCAGGAACAACAAGTTCGCGCGTCCCGTGTATGCGACCGACATGGCCAAGATTGGGGTTATCGGCTAACAGGTTAATAGCGTCAGTAATTCTTTGAACAACTAATTGAGCAGCCGCAGGATTGTCTCTGGCAATGTATTCCGCTTCGTCATTCAAATTTTCAAGTGCCTTGGCAAGCCACTTAATCTGCATTTACACCCCATTTGCGTAAGGTTTTTTTAAGGTCTTTGTCTGTGGCAAAGTCACCATTATCCGCTTCTTTTATGGCACTTTTAATCTCTTGTATTTGCCATTCATTCAGATCAATAAATTCACGAATAGCCTCGGCAGCCAGAAATGATTTCGAGCGATGCGTGGCTTCAGCAAGCCCATCCAGACGGTCTTTAAGTTCAGGCTCCAGGCGAATGGTCATTGTTGTAGACATAAGTGTCACCTCATTTGTGTTCAGGTGTGTACACTATAACACACTTTTTAAATTGAGTAGTTGCTGCCACATCAGGCTAGGCTTTTATTATACGGTCAATACCTGCTTTAGGATTCAGTTCCAGCGCAGCGCAATACCAAACATATTCCACAACATCCAAACGTCTCTCTCCAGACTCAACTTTCTGCACAAAGCTGTGTGGCTTTTGAAGTTTTTCAGCGAGTTCTCTCATGGTAAGTCCTTTTTCTTCCCTGCCTTTTAACAACCAGATTTGAAGGGCTCGCATTTCTTCGCTGTTGATACTGTAAGTCATGTACCAATTTTGGGTACATGGGGCAACGTACCCAAAATTGGTACATTGCTCAAAAACTTGGGCTAACTAACCTTTATCAGGTTATGTCAGTAATCCTGATGCTGGTTAATAAATGAAAAAACAAAAGTTATGTTGCAAGTGCAACGGAGTAAACAGTTGGCCGTTTATTCCCCATACCGCAGATAATTATTAAAGATGTGCGAAATTAGGAGAAAAATATGAAAAATAGTTTTTTTAAAATCGTAGGTGGGTTTAGCCTGATAATAGCTAGCTTAGCTTTAGTATTGGCAATAATACTAGGATTTAAAGCTGGAGATGATTTTTTTTCATCAGCAAATGAAGATATTCGCTATCCTGAACTATCATTCAGAGATTTTTATAATAGAAATGATAATGCGGATCAAGCTGAGTCATTATCAAATTCTAAAAATGAAAGTGGAAATTCAAAAGAAGATGAAGATTATTTAAAAAAGCGAAATCAGTTACTAAAAAATATAACAAAATCATTTAATGAGTTTGCTTCATTGACAAACCAACAAAGTGTCAACCCTGAAGGCCTTCAAGGCTACTTAGCCAAGAATTTTTCTGAAATAATGAATAGAGAAGATTATTTAATATTTCTTAAAGAGCTAGATGATGCGGCTAGCGATTTGAATAAAGAGGGAGAAGAAATAGCAAAGTTAAAACCAGAAGATGAAAAATATGTACACTGGGCAACCGACTTTATTCCTTGGTTTATTGAAGCTTATATTTCTGAGTTTTCAAAAGAATTGCAAAGAATAAATAATGAAAAACTTCAAACGCAATCTCAAAAGGCTTCTTCAATTGCCACAGCAGGTGTTGCCGCAGGTGCATTTATGTCTTTTGTATTTTTTACTTTAATTGTTTTATTAGTTCAAATTGAAAGAAACACTAGAAAATAATATTTTAATCCCCAAAAAATCGATACAGAATATAAGAAAAATTCTAAATTAAAGGAGTATTGAAAATGGCAGACCAAGTTTTAAAAGATAAGAGGGGTTTTACTATCGGAAAGATTTCTACTGATAGCAGAGGTATTCAAACAATTAAAGATCCTCGTGGGTTTAAAAAGGGTACTTACGACCCTAAGACAAATAAAACTAAAGACGCAAGAGGGTTTTCTGTTGGCACAGGCAACTTGTTAACAACTCTGCTTTAGGAAAAAAAAATGAACGACATGATTGATGAATCAGAACAACGACAAGACAGAGAAAAGAAACATGAGCACAATGGCATGAGTGATAAAAGTTGACGTATGAATTCAAAAATAAAAAAAAATTCTGCTACAACTGCAATAGAATAAACTGTTAACTTTTCTGGAGGTTATCGTGCAAATCCGCTACATAAAACTTGGAAATAGTGGTGCTTGGGAGCAATCGTGTATTGAAACTGATGGAACAATTCGGCTTGGCTATGAGAGCCCTCTGCATACCGAAAGCCTGGCAGGGGAATGGGATAAAGTCTGGAAACTCTGGTTAGAGTATCGCAGGGGAAATGAAGGTACAGCATCAAGAGATGTAAATCAGATAAAAGATTTTTATGAATTGTCAGAGAATGATATTTGGATAACTTTTTATCGAAGAAAAATGTACTGGTGTCGCGCTCATCGACAAGTCATAGAGCTTGAAGATGGTACAAGAATTAGAAATGTCATAGGAAGCTGGAGTTGCAATGATACCAAAGGAAACAGCCTCACCATTGAGAATATTGATGGTAGAGTAACTCAGGTTCAAGGTTTTCGTGGCACTATTTGCAGCATAAATCTCCCAGAATATGTGTTAAGAAAAATACATGGAGATGTTCAGCCAGAGGCAAAAGAAGCGCAAGAAAATCTTCAGCGCCTTAAAGTTTCATTGGTAGAATTGATTAATGGCCTTTGGTGGAAAGACTTTGAGTTGCTTCTAGATCTGATATTTGCAAAGTCAGGGTGGCAAAGGGTTTCCGTTCTTGGAAAAACTGAAAAGGACATAGACCTGGATTTATACTCGCCAATAACCAATAGGAAAGCATTTGTTCAAATAAAATCATCAACAAATATCGCAGAAATTAAAGCATGTATTGAGGCATATAAGTCGCACGAACAATACAATGAAATGTATATGGCATTTCATACTTGTGCTGGAGATATTCAACAGATTGAAGCAGATCCGTCTATTCATTTATTAGATGTTTCAAAAATTTCAGAACTAGTAATACATACAGGGTTAATAAATTGGCTAATTACAAAACGAACCTAACAAGTCGCTCAAGCCCAGTTCATGGCTTCGCAAAACCAGGACATGCACTCTTTAAAATAACCCGTCTGTAGTTAGAGTGGGTGTCCCAAAGCTTCCAAAGCTTTTTTTCCAGAGATGAAATCACAATGGCCAAGATAGGTGTCTTCTGGATTTTCAAAGGAACAATTTTTGGGAAAGTCGTGAGCCTTGATGCTGGAGTCGAGGGCGTTTCTGGTGTTATTGACAGCCAAGATAACCATGCGGACGTGTGGGATTTAGATAGACCTTGGGCGAATATTTTCCCTGAACTCTCTGGCGTTGAATACCAAGATGTTCCTCGTGGCAGGGTGCTTTATCTCGTGAATAAGGGGGTGTACCTAGTGTATCTGGACAAGAGCTTGATGACTGCCGCTGGACGCCAACTTATTTCTGAATTTTTTGATATTAGCGCGGACAAATCACAGTGGCGTAGCGATGCCCACTACACAACTTCGAAAAGAGAAATAGATGAATTGTTTCGCGGTGACGCGGATTGAGCCCCTACAACACCTCACCTTCACGCTTTATTTTTTAGGCTGGCTGGCTATATACTGCTGGGCATATAGCAACGGGCATTCATATGGAGTAATTGTAAAATGGATTTGCATTTTGAGTGGGATCCTAAAAAGGCAGCCAGCAATTTGCACAAACACGGCATAAGCTTTAACGAAGCACTGCAAGTATTTCAAGACCCGCTTGCTATTAAACTTTTTGATGAGAACCATACCGATCAAGAGGAACGATGGGTAACAATTGGACAAGTTCGTAATCAAAAAATTGTAGTAACAGTACATACCTGGCAGGAAGATGACGAGAATATTTTTGTGCGGATTATTTCTGCGCGTCGTGCAACCAAAAATGAAATTAAAGCTTATGAAGGGTGATTGCTATGCGTGATGAATATGACTTTACCAAAGGTGAGCGCGGCGGTTTTTATCGACCTGATGCCAAAATCCACTTACCAGTTTACCTTGATGATGAAGTACAGGCTGCGTTGATTCATTTGGCTGCGATGAAAAGTAAAGACTATTCAACATTTGTAAATGATTTACTGAAAAAAGATATTGAGCTGATTCAACTTGCCCGCTAAATAATTAACTAACACATTTTAGAGATACACCCTGAAACAAAATCTTTGTATTAGTTAAATCAAAACACCTGAGGCTTGAGCTCCTTTTTAAAGCGTTTGAAATTCTGCACATAGTGCATGGCGCTTAAACCAATCACCTGTATTTGCCCTTGAGAAAGTTCACGCACCACTTTTCCAGGGCTACCCAGCACCATTGAGCCATCAGGAATTTCCTTGCCTTCGGGAATCAGGGAATTGGCACCAATCAAACAGTTCTTGCCGATTTTTGCGCCATTTAAAATCACTGAATTGATACCAATCAAGGTGTTATCACCAATTTCACACCCATGCAGCATCACTTTGTGGCCAATGGTGCAATGCTTGCCAATTTTTAATTGATAACCCGCATCGGTATGCAGCACCGAGCCATCTTGCACATTGCTGCCTTCGCCAATAACAATTAAATCACTATCGCCTCTAACTACACAGTTAAACCAGACACTGGCATTGTGCTCCAGCACCACAGAACCAATCACCACCGCATTATCGGCCACCCAGTAATCATCGCCTTTAATTTCCACTTTGCGATCGCCCAGTTGATAAATCATATTGTCACCTTTGTTTTATAAAATCTGTGTTGTTGAATTTCAGGATTCGCGTGTACGAAAACGAATTTGCGGCTGTTCAATTTTTTCATCATTCACCTGATTGAGAATGTTCACAATCATCGCCGCTGTTAAACCCCAGATGGTGAATTCCTGAAATTTGAAAGCTGGCATTTCTATCAGGTTGCCGTTCATTTCAAATTGATGTGTGGTGTGCGCTTTTGGATCATAAAAAATTGACACGGGTACTTTGAACACCGCATCCAGCTCATTGGTTCTGGGGCGAAATTGAAGCCCTGCATCGACCAAACCCACAATGGGTTGTACCTTAACCCCCTGACGCGAGTGCATGGCATCAATTTGCCCTATCAACTCCACATCTTTTGGCCGCAAACCGATTTCTTCCCTGCTTTCCCTGAGTGCGGTTTCGAGCAAACTGTTGTCCTGAATTTCTATCTTGCCGCCTGGAAAAGCAACTTCACCTGCATGGCTGCGCATGATGGGGCTGCGCCGCGTCAGAATCAGCTCTGGCTCCCATGCGCCTACCGTAAATGCTGCAAGCACCGCTGCATTGAGTTGTTGTGTCTGAAAATCTTCCCTGGCGAGCGTATGCGCTTCTAACTGAGGCAGATTTTGGCGAAGTTTTTCCAACATATGACGCATAACAGTAAGGGGTTTCAGATGACGACAGGATAACAGCGAACACCATACCCTCACAAACCAACCTTGGCATGTTACACTCGCGCCCTTTATTCATTCCCTTGTACGCTTATGAAATTCTGTGGCCATTGCGGTGGAGAAAACCGGCAAAAGATTCCTGACGGGGACAATCGCGAACGCGCGGTGTGTACGCAATGCGGCCTTATTCAATATGAGAATCCCAAAATTGTGTGTGGTTGCCTGCCGATTTATGAAAACAAGGTATTGCTCTGCAAACGTGCCATTGAGCCACGTCACGGCTATTGGACCTTACCCGCAGGCTTTATGGAAAATGGCGAAACGCTGGAACAAGGTGCGATGCGTGAAACCTGGGAAGAAGCCTGTGCCAAAGTTGACAATCTGCATCTCTACAACATTCTGAATTTGCCGCGCATCAATCAGGTTTACATCATGTTCAAATGCGATTTGGTGAACGGTGAACATAGCGCGGGGGAAGAAAGCCTCGAAACCGCGTTGTTTGAAGAAAAGGACATTCCGTGGGAGCAACTGGCCTTCCCGACCGTGACTCACACCCTCAACCATTATTTCAAGGACAGAAAGGAAAATCATTTTCCTCTGCATCTTGAAGATATAATCTACAAACGAAAACAATAATAAACAGATAAAACCGTGGCACTGACATTCTCTCAACTCAAAGAAGCCTATTCGCTTAAAAAAAATCTGCACACTTTATTTATTCGAACCAACGATCGCTGGGCCTTTCTCGATGGCTATCGCAGCATTGGTATTTTATGGGTGGTGCTTGGGCATTGTTTCATCGGCTTGCAATATGTTTATGGCATGGCGTGGTGGCGCGAAACCGTTGAACAGGTACCCTACTATTTTCAGTGGATTTTTAACGGCGATGTTGCGGTTGATGGCTTCCTTGTCGTAAGCGCTTTTTTAATGGCCAACCTGCTGATGAAACAACATCAGGAAAGTCACCGAATCAAAGCTGCGGTATTTTATATCAGCCGTTATATGCGGCTGACACCTGCCTATTTTCTGGCCATTGGTGTCTATTTGTTAGTACAGAAAGATGCCTGGGATACCAAGGCGGTGTGGATGAACCTGTTGTATGTGCAAAATTTCTTGCAGGATTACGAGCAGTACTTCATGCCCTTTTCATGGAGTTTGGCGGTTGAAGAACAATTTTATTTGTTCCTGCCTCCACTGCTGATGTTTGTTATTCTGAAAAGTACACGCCCCATACTTTGGTTAATTGCACTGTTTGTGATGTCTTTTGTGATTCTTGTTGTGGTGATTGTGAATGATGACATGCTACTCACCACGCCTATCAAGGAAATTGTCTACGACCAAAGTTTATTCGGGCATTACTTCACGGTGCTTTATGACAATCTCTATACCCGCTATGGCGCATTTATTTGCGGTATTTTTGCAGCGTACGTTTATCGTTATCGCTCCGACGATTTTCAACCTTTTCTAGACAGCAAAGCTGCCTACAGCTTAACAATTATCAGCATGGCTACGATGTTGCTGTTATGCCTGCTGCCCGTGTTGCACAAAGATTTTCACATGAGTCTGGAAGCCAACTTTGTCTGGCAAGTAGGCCGACGTAATTTGATTTGCATGGCAGTTACCTGGTTACTGTTATGCGGTTTGTATCCCACACCTTTGGCAAAGCGCTTCAATACCTTTATGTCTTTCAGAATCTGGTATCCCTTTGGGCATCTGCTGTATTCCATGTATTTATTCCACTACCTTGCAGTTGGTTTTGTTATTTTAAATCTGCATGCCAATCTCGAATATCTGTCTCTGGATATTCGAGATTATTTTGGCTGGTACATGTTGCTGGCGGTTATCTGTAGCATCATCGGCACCATGTTCCTTGCCATTATTTGTTATTTGCTGGTTGAACTCCCCATTATGAATCTCAGACCAAAGTAACTCCTCGTGTTTACCCTTCACAAAACACTGCTTGAAGCCTGGTCACTCAAAAAAAATCTTCGTACTTTATTTATCAGGGAAAACCAACGCTGGGCTTTTCTGGACGGCTACCGTGCCATTGGCATTTTCTGGGTGATTCTTGGTCATTGCGTGATGTTGCCGCAGCAATATTTCGGCATGGAACAATGGGCGAAGATGATTATGGAAGTGCCTGTCTATTTTCATTGGGTAGCAAATGGTGATGTGGCCGTCGATGGCTTTCTGATGGTGAGTGCCTTTTTGATGGGTAACATTCTGATGAAGCAACATCAGCAAACAGGGAAGCTTCCCGTTAAATTATTTTATTTCAGCCGCCTGATGCGACTGACACCTCTGTATTTTCTGACTTTAATTGGCTACAGCATGGTTGCTCCTGACCATAAACTGATTTGGCCAAACTTTTTTTATATCCAGAATTTTTTTGACGACTTTGAGCGCTATGCACTTCCCTATACCTGGAGTTTGGCGGTTGAAGAACAATTTTATTTATTACTGCCGTTTTATTTGATTTTTATTCTATTAAGAACGGCTCACCCTTTTTACCATCTGGCAGCTTTGACTGTACTGTCATTGCTCATCAGAGCCTTGGTGATACTCACCGACCCCATTCTCAGCACAGAAACCATTCAAGGCATTATTTTTAATCGCGAAAATTTTGGCCATGCCTTTGTGGTGGTGTATGACAATCTTTACACACGCTTCGGTGCGTTTATTCCGGGCTTGCTGGTTGCCTATGTTTACCGTTATAGAAATGAAGCCTGCCAACAATTCCTGCAAACTTCTTATGCCTTTTGGATAACCGTTTTTGCAATGGCTCTGGCGCTCGCGCTGTTTACACTGCCGGTATTAAAAGCCGATTTTGAATTACCGCACTGGCTGGTGATTGTGCTCAACATCAGCCGTTCAACGCTGGTGTGTTTTTGTGCAGGGTGGATGTTGTTTTGCGGTTTGTTTGAAAGCAAAAATGCTGCCCGTTTCAATCGCGTGATGTCTTCAAAACTGTTTCACCCTTTCGGGCATTTACTCTATTCCATGTATCTTTTTCATTATGTCGCGGTAGGTTTTGTACTGAAAAACATGAACTACAACTTTCGACTGTTTGGCATTGATTACATGGCGAACTATGAGGCATGGTTTGCGCTGGCGGTACTGTTGAGCATTCTGTTGGCAAGCATCATTGCCATCTTCACTTATCTGTTCATTGAAGCGCCAATTATGAATTTAAGACCCAAATACAGGGATTAAAGGTGCGCCACTCAAATAGATGATTTAAAAATTCACGCATCAGGGATAATCCTTCCCGTCATAGCTTGAATCGAATACAGGATGAGACCATGAGTTTTGATCAAAAAGCATTTCGTAACAGCCTGGGAAATTTTGCCACTGGCGTGGCAATTATTACGGTGGATTGCAAAACGGGTGGTGACCTCGGCCTGACCATCAATTCCTTTGCTTCGGTGTCACTCGATCCACCTCTGGTGCTGTGGAGCATCAACCGTAATTCCGATTTGTTTGATACGTTTATCGATACCCCCTGTTTTACCGTCAATATTCTCAATAAAAATCAGCAGGCGCTCAGCAACCAGTTTTCCAAAAAGGAAGAGCACAGTCTTGATGGCTACGATTGGCCACGCAGTGCCAACGGCTGCAAGTATGTTCCAGACAGCCTCGTACATTTCGACTGTGATACCTGCGAACGATTCGATGGCGGCGACCACATCATTTTTGTCGGTAAGGTCACCCACTTCGAGGACAGAGGTGGAGAACCCCTGTTGTTTGCTCAAGGGAAGTATCAGTCACTCCAATAATTCCGTATTATCAGGCGAACGCTTATTCGGGAACCTTCCAATGGCCAGAATCACCTTTCCATATTTAACGTGGGGAATCAGTGCTCTGCTGGGTTTGTGTGCAAGCACGGCAAGCTTCGCGCTCGATTTCAGTTTCACCGAAGGCTTTACCAATCAACCTGTTTACTATGGGGTGGGCATTACGCGCTACACACTCGATGCCGATAGCCGCTTTAAAACAGGCAGCCTGAATATTGAAAGTGATTTTGAGGATAGCCAAACGGGTTTTAATGCCTTCTTCGGCCTGCCCTACAACGATACTTTGGGGCTGGAATTTTCGCTTGCGTGGTTTGGCAGCTATGAATTTGAAGGAACCGTAGGCGGAAGCAATGTTGGCACGCTGTCTGGCGAACAAAGCCACTTAGGTCTTGGTTCCAGTGTGTACTATCGTTATCCCTTCGAGCATTTTGTTGCAAAAGCTTCCATCGGCGCACTTCTGATGCGCTCTGAAACCGAGGGCACACTTGATTTGCTGGGTAA
Organism: uncultured Pseudomonadales bacterium; assembly: GCA_964557005.1. Classification (GTDB taxonomy): domain Bacteria; phylum Pseudomonadota; class Gammaproteobacteria; order Pseudomonadales; family JBECKS01; genus JBECKS01. Next base: position 296,840 of record CAZKYI010000001.1, on the reverse strand, counting down.
ACCCGAACAATCACTCAACTACACAGAAAGCAGCGGCAATCTCTCGCTGGCTTTGGAAGTACAAAAAGAAATTAAAAATAACTGGCACGTGGCTGGCGGGTTGAGCTTCATCAGTACCAGCGATGCGCTGCAAGGTTTTTCCATCAAACTGATTCGTGTTGTCAAAGATTGATGTCTTCCTCATCACTGGTTTACTCAACCGATCAGGGCAGAGTTTGTCCTGATTGCAAACAGGCACTGCAACACTGTCGCTGTGCTGACAACCTCGTTTACCCCGCTCAGGAAATCATCAAATTACGCCTGGAAACCAAAGGCCGAAAAGGAAAAGGTGTTACCCTGATTGAAGGTTTGGGTGGCACAGAAGCAGAACTGAAAGCACTCACCAAAACACTCAAACAAACCTGTAATTGTGGCGGTGCGCTCAAAGATGGCATCGTTGAAATTCAGGGAAATCATCGCGACACCCTCAAGGCGTGGCTGGAAAAACAGGGGCGCAAAGTCAAATTAGCGGGCGGCTGACTCTCTCCGCACTTTCCTGCTTATTTAGATGTATGCGTAAACACACCATCCCAATCTTTGGCGGGTGGCTCTGTTTCAAAAATAGCAATGCGCTCCAGATAAATTTTGTAAATCAAGCGCTCACCATCTTCTGCTGCCAACTCAATGAAGTACATCTTTGCATCTGCCCAGTTCCGGGCACGGTAAAATTCCATCGCTTTTTGATACTTTGCTAACAGCGTTTTTTGCCTGTCTGTTAATTGTTCAAACCTGCACAAGGGTTGCAGAATGGTGACTGGCTCAAGCTTGCCTTTGACCAACACTCTGTCGAGCTCCAGATAGGCAAACTCCGGAACCACTTTCGCCGTAAATTCGCTCACAATCATTGATACGCCATATTGTTTGGTCAAACTTTCCAGACGCGAACCCAGATTCACTGCATCGCCCATAACCGTATAGGCCATGCGAAAATCAGAACCCATGTTGCCAACGCTCATCACACCCGTATTCAAACCAATGCCGATTTTTACCTCTGGCCAACCTTTCTCGCGAAAATCCTCATTCATCTTTTTGAGGCGATTCAACATATCCATCGAGGCTTCCAATGCCAACAAAGCATGTTTGGGTTCATCAAGAGGTGCGCCCCAGAACGCCATAATTGCGTCCCCCATATACTTGTCAATGGTGCCGCGCTTCTCATGGATCACCGCAGTCATGGGCGTGAGATATTGGTTCATCAACTCTGCCAATTCACGCGCCTGCAAAGCCTCAGAGATTGAGGTAAATCCCCTCACGTCGGAAAATAATACGGTGAGCTCTTTGGTTTTGCCTTCAAAACTCATGGCATCTGAATTTTGCAACAACTCACCAACAATTTCGGGTGGAACATATTGACCAAACTGTTTGGTAATTTGCTGTTTGCCTCTGAATTCAAATAAATAACCGTAAGACATGTGAACCAGAAACAACAACACCAACACTGTTAGCTCGGCAGCGATTGGCATCACAATTCCGATGCTCCAGAAATACAGGTTGATGGACACTATCGTGAGCACACAACTTAACAAAAAAATAATATTCCAGCCCGGGCTCAATTTTGGCTGAACCAGCATCATCAAAAGACCTAACAATAATACACTTATGACTTCAAGGCCGATGGTGTAATCAGGCAAGACACGCAACGACTGATTTAAAATTCCGGAAATGATATTGGCGTGAACTTCCACTCCCGGGTAGGCATTACCCACTGGCGTTGAGCGCAAATCCAGAAGCCCTGCTGCCGACGTTCCCAATAAAACCACTCTGCCTTGCAACTGTTCTTTGGGTATTTCCTTGTTGAGCAAATCCACAATCGAAACATAGGGGAAACTGCCTGCACGTCCGCGATAAGGCACCAGAACATTCCCATTCACATCCAAAGGAATTCTGACAGACCCTAAATAAAAATCTGTGATGGTTAAATGCCCATCAACGTCCTTGATCACAAACTGCATCTCTGGCGCACCCAAAGCAATACGCGCAGTTTCCAAAGCCAAAGAAGAAAAAAGCTGCCCTTGATATTCCTGCAAAACCGGAACTTTTCTGAACACGCCATCTTCATCAAGTGAGGCATTATCAAAATAACCGGAACTCAAGGCAGACTCTTTAAGCACATCGAGATTCCCGACATAACCACGCGCATGTGGAATATTGAACTGTGCCACCAGTTCCTGATCAAACTCACCTGCCGAATGTGGTATGGCATTCACAGCAATGCCATTTTCAAAGAAAAAACCCAATACGGTATTACGGTTTTGCAAACTGCTTGCAAATTGCTCATCAAACATTAACTGATTCTGATATTTTTTGTAGCTGTGCAAGAATGCCTGATTATCTTTCAGCTCTCCCTTGGCAAGTTCCTGTAACAAACGCAAACCACTGCTGTCATCTTTCTCGGCAAACACCATGTCGAAACTCATCACGTTGATTTCATAATAATCAAACAAGGTATCCACCAGTTGCGCGAGGATATTTCTGCTCCACGGCCACCTTCCCAATGCTTCAAGGCTTTTCTCGTCAATATCTGCAATCACTACATCATCACTGCGCGTATTGGGCATGGTGAATGTTATACGGGCATCGTAAGAAAAATTTTCAAGATAACTGATGAGTGGAAGGCGTATCGCCGTAGAGACGTGAAGTAGAAAAAAAATCAAAACCACCAGCTCAATCAAAACTCGTGGCAAGGCACGTTTATTCATGGTTATTTTTGTTTTTAGTAAGACTTTCTTGGCTTGGTGTACGATCGTATCCCGGAAAATGGCGTTGTACGACCGACCAAAGTTTCTACCAGCATCAATTCTTCGTCATCATGGTTTTTCATAGGCGCTGGTTCAATGAGTTTTCCTTGTTTGCCCTCTGCCAGAATATAGCGAGGTGCATCATGGTGTGTCGCTACGATTCTTTCCTTGCTGCGAGGATCCTTGTCCGAATGAATATCAACCACGCCGTAGCAGGTGCACACGTAACTGTGATCCTGTTCAGATTCGGTATAAACCCCTGTTCCACGAATACCAATCGTTGCTGTTGTGGTACGCACCTGATGGGTCTTGCCTTGAGGGCGGGCACCAAACACAGATAACAATTTTCCTGTCACCAAACGCAAACCTTCCTCTATGAAGTTTTCACCTTCAAGCTGCAACACACTGTTTTCACGCAAAATGTGTGCATCTGAACCCACTCTGAAAATAATCAAACTGTTGGAACCGGTTTTAACCAGTGAATTTGCCTGAATCACTGTGCTTGTATCTGCCATGCGGGCATCGACACTCACCTTGCCTTTTAATTTATAAATCGACTCGCCTTCCCCCAATTTACGCGGCACATCACCGCCCACTGCATACGCCAGAGGCGAACCAGCCAAACCCACAAATAACCCTGTTTCTATCGCAAGTTTAATGAATTCCCTTCTGCTTTCTTCCCTGGCAATCAAATCGCGTAGATTGTTGTTCATATCACTTTCCTAAATGGCGCTTTTCACTTTACGAGTAAAGAAGTGTTTGCATTGTATCGTTATTTTCAAGGCTTTGTGAAAGAATACTACCGAGGTCTTTTGGTTTGCTGTCCAGGGATTTACCTCAATTCAGGATTCTTTTTACTGAAACATAAAAACAATAAACCATGTATAAAGTTATTTATTTTCTTGTTTTGATCATTTGTTCGTTGTCCTCTCAAACGAGTCTGGCCGTGGGAAGCGCTGTAAGAACCTATAACGGAACAGATGGTATGGCGAATGTCTTCTTTGGGCCGTCAGGTGAAGGCTGTACCGACTGTCATAACTCTAGCTATGGGCAAACTCCCTATTGGAACAATTATGCAACTATCAACAATGCTACCAACAAAGCAAATATCATCGCTCGTGTTGGAAACGGCACCATGCCACCCGGTGGAGCATCTAACCCAAGTTATATAACCACCTGGAATAGCAATGGCTGGAGCGAGTATGCAGCGCCCTACATTGCCACAGGAAGCAGCTCAAACACCGTGCGAAATGGTACAAACAGTTATTCGCGCGACCTTTCCTGGACGGTTAACGAAAATGGCGCGAATACTACTTTCACCGCTTATTATCGAATTTCAGGTGGCTGGCTTAACTCTTCAGTGACCAGCCCTGCGGGGTCAGGTGGTGGGGGCAGTGCATCCAATACCACTGCAAGCAGAACCATTTCTGGCTTGACCTGTGGTAGTACCTGGAACTACTACCTCTCAGGCACTAATACAGGTGGTACAAGTTCAGGGGAAGCATCCAATCAAAATACCTTTATCATTACCTGTAATCAGGGAATCTCCCTTTCAGGCAGCCCCGGAAATGCCACCGAAGCCAGCCTGTTTACATGGACACCCACAAAAACCGATCTGGACGGAGCAGGCTCAACAACAGCCACGATAGACACCCCAACCTACTCCTTTTCTGTTGGACCTACAGTCACAGGCGGCAACACAGCGAATACACCTTCAATCAACCCGGGCACTGGTCAAATTAGCTGGACGCCAACTGAAGGAAATACTCAGGCTACTTTCACCATTCAAGTGACGGACTCCTCAGCTGATACCAATATTACTCACACTTTACCCGTCACCATTAACGTAACTTCTGTCGCGAACAAGACCCCTGTCATTACCACTGCAAGCATTGCTAACGGAACTGAAGACACGACCAACTACAATATTGCCTTTACTGCAAGCGATGCAGATGTCGGTGCTGGCGACAGTAGCTCACACGTTTGGAGCATTCAGGCAAAAAGCGATCCACAAATGAATATTACATCTGGCGGAGTATTCACATGGAGCCCTGTAGAAGGTGAAGCAGGCCCACATTCGGTCACCATCAGAGTGACTGATAGCGGGGGACTCTTTGATGAAGAAATTTATAACTTCACCATCAACCCGGATAATTCGAACCCCATCATCAGTAATGAACAATCCCCTGGCGTTATGCCCCAGCAAGCAGCAACAGAAGGTACCCTGTTTAGCCTCGACCTTGATGCAACTGACGCTGATATTGGTGCAGGCGATGCAAGCACGCATGTCTGGAGCATTATCAGTCCTGTTTCACCACCCGATGATATGAACATCAATAGCAGTACAGGCGTGCTCACATGGACACCCACAACAGAAGCAAATCTGATTCAAAGCGTGACAATACGCGTAACAGATAACTTGGGGGGTACAGACACCACCAGCGTTAATATTGTGGTTACGGCAATTGATGACAATCCTCCCATCATTACCACCACAACGCTTGCCGGCGCAACCCAGGCCGTTACATACAGCCAAACGCTGGCTTTCACCGATGCCGACATCGATGGTGATAACTGGACCTGGTCAATTTCATCAGCCCCCATTGTGCAACCTGCAAACGCTGCACCGACCAATCCATTCAACCTTGATCCGGTTACTGGCGAAATTACCTGGACACCTGCAAACAATGAAGATTCCTTACAGTTCACTGCCCGTATTACCGACAGCGATGGCGACTTTGACGATCAGATACTCACGATCAATATTGCCGACCAGAACTTCGCTCCTTCAATTTCCAATCCCCAGGCACCAGAAGGCACGATTGCTGATCAGGCCGCCACAGAAAACAGCATGTTTTCTATCGATATTGATTCAACCGATCCTGATGATGGCGATACCGCAACATGGACGATTCGATCCGCCCTGCTCGATGATATGAGCATCGACATAAACGGAGTTTTTCGCTGGACACCCACCACTGACGATCCATTAATCCATCATGTTGTTATTCGAGTCACCGACAGTGGTGGTCTGTATGATGAAGTGGGCTTCGATGTCCATGTCACACCTGTGATAGATAACCCCCCTGTCATTACCACTGTACAAGGTGATTTACCTGTCAACACGCTGGAAGATCATGAAACCTTTTCTCACGTCCTGACCTGGATTGATGCTGATACCAGTGGTGATGGCTGGACCTGGTCTCTCACAGCACGAGACGACCCTGCTATAGCCATCAATCCAGGTACAGGGGAAGTCACCTGGTCGCCCGTAGAAGGAGATGGAGAAATCGGTAGTTTTAGTTTCACAGCGCGAGTCACCGACAATGGCGGATTCTGGGATCAGATAACCTTGACCATTACCGTAGCCGAGGATAACGACGCCCCGACCATTTCAGGCAAACCCATCGCCGCTCAAGCAGCGACTGAAGATGTACTCTTTTCAATTGATTTGGACAGAACCGATCCTGATGTCAATGACACCCAATCCTGGGCAATTACTTCCCCGCTCTCATTACCCGATGACATGGCGATTGATAACAACGGGGTTCTCAGCTGGACACCCAGTGAGGGCATTGATCGAGTACAGGTAGTCACGGTTGAAGTGACCGATGAAGGGGGATTGAGTGATTCACACAGTTTTTCCATTCATGTGACAGCTGTGAATGATGCCCCCGTGTTTGATGCGCCGATTCCAGATGGCATGAGCGTCGAAGAACATAGCACCTTTACGCATACCATCGACTATGTGAGCGATTCCGATCCGCAAGATAATCCCTTTAATGAGCATCACACTTTTGCCATTACCCATATCAGCCCCACACCCAACAGTGCCGGGCCACAAATCAGTAACACAGGTGTCATTAGCTGGACACCTGGCAATAACGATGCGCGCACCGTCGATGCAAATGCCTCCGAACAAAGCTATACCATCGAAGTCACGATTGCCGATGGCGGCGAAGATGGCCAAGGCCCGGCTGTCGCCAGCTTTATCTTGTTAGTGACCTTGCTCGATAGCGATGGCGATACCATACCCGACTACGAAGATAACTGTCCGACAGACGCAAACACACTTCAGGAAAACTTTGATGGCGATGCGCAAGGGGACATCTGCGACCCTGACGACGACAACGATGGTATCTCTGACATTGCCGAAAACTATCACCCTGAACTTAACCCATTTGATAACACCGATGCCGCAGGGGATATTGATGGCGATGGTCTGACCAACCTTGAAGAATTCAATATCTGTACAGGCGGCGATATTTATTCCCTCGATACCTGCGAAAACATGCGCATCGATTCTGTTCCGCCAGTCATTGCACATAACGGTGATTTCAACTTAATCGCAGCGGGCTATACCACTTTTGTTGATTTCAAAGCTTACGCGGTTGATGGAAACGATGGTGCGGTAGAAATATATTCAAATACGACGAATAAACACTTCCGTCCGGGTGACCATGTTGTGATCTGGAGTGCGGAAGATGGCATTCCCAATATCGCTCAGGTTGAGCAACACATTACCATCCACCCACTGGTGAGTCTGGGCGGCTCACAATTATTAGCCGAAGGTTCAAGCACAGAAGTTGCTATCCATGTGAGTGGCGATATTCCTGCCGATGACTTCCCGTTAATCATCACCTATAGCGTGAGTGGAAGTGCATCCTCCCCGTCCGACTTCACCATCACACCTGCTTCCCCCATCGTCATAAACGATATGAACGATTTGCAAAATGGAAAGTTCATTTTAACTGTGAATTCAGTGAATGATGGCATTGGAGAAGGCAACGAAAATCTGATTATTTCCCTCAATTCGCTCAGCGCCGGACCCGCTTTTGGTCAAAATACTGCCCATGAAATTATTCTGGTTGAAGGGCAAGTTGCACCAACACTCAATCTGACAGCCCAACAAAATGGCATTGAAACACGCTACCTTTTTGGAGACCAAGGCTCGGTTACTGTCAGCGCCAATGCAAACGACGGCAATGGCGATTCGCTCACTTATGACTGGAGTGCCAGTGATGCCGCTTTAGCAGGTGTAGCAGCAGGTGACGATTTCACAATCTCAAACCCCTTGGCACTTTCTTCAAGCAATCTACCTGCAAGCTATCAGGTTGTTGTCACTGTCAGTGATGGAACTCACAACGTAACGCAAAGCATGACGTTAATGTATATGGCCGATGTACTTTCCTTAACCTCAGTGGACACCGATGGCGACGGCATTAATGATGATATAGAAGGGCTTGGCGACAGCGATGGAGACGGCATTCCTGATTATCTTGACGCATATGACAATCCACCCAACTTGCTCTATGCAGGTAACAACCAGCTCACCAACGAAGCGCCCGACTTCATAGAAGTCGAAAGTGGCTATCAGATTCAATTAGGGCAATACGGCCTGGCTAACAATGAACAAAGCCCGAACCTGAACTCAACTGATTTAAAGAACCTTGGTGTCACCATTAAAGATGTGGGTTTCGTTCCTTTTGGCAACCTTTACGAATTTGTGATTACAGGCCTTAGTCCTGCCAAACCCGATGTACGGGTTGTTATTCCCCTGGGTTTCAATATCCCGCCAGGTGCTGTTTATCGCAAGTTTGATGGGGAACAGTGGTTTACCTACATCGAAGACGGATTGAACAGTATTTCATCAGCAAGCTCAGATGAAAATGGTTGCCCTGCTCCGGGGCATGAGGCTTATCAGGCAGGATTATTACCCTTCCGTGATTGTATCCAACTGCAAATTTCTGACGGTGGTGGCAATGATATTGATGGCAGCATGAATGGAACCATTGTTGATCCGGGTGGCCTTGCCTTACCAGACAATGCACAAATTTTCGAACCCGATAACACCCCAGATGAATCAAGCCTGTTTGGTAGCGGGGGCCCTTCAAGTTCTGGCAAAATTCCTTTGTCGATACTATTCGGTCTCATTCTGTTAAGCCTTTATCGTTGGCGTGGACATTCCAGCAAACCATAATTTAGGGAAGAAACACATTGAAAGCACGAAATCCAGACCTTAGCCCAAACCGGTTTGGCTCAGCCATTTTCCTGAGCATGGGATTGTTCTTGCTCTCGCCCATGCTTGAAGCTGCGCCATCAAATCTGTTTTTTGATCTGGACTTAAGCATTGCTGCCGATAACAACGTCGGACAAGCGAAACTGAAATCAGACATTATTGATGACACAACCACAACAAGTTCGCTGCTCGTCGGGTATCAATACGATGTCAATTACCTCAGCGCCCTAAGCTTGAGCACGGGAATAAAAGCCAAACAATTCAAGCAAATGGATACGCAAAATTCTGTATCCTTATTATTGAACGGTGGTTTCCTGTGGCAAACCGGATTGGGTTATCGAAAGCCTGTTTATCAGTTTGTTGTGAATACAGAAATTCATAACAATGAAACCAGACAACAGGATTCTACTTTCATAAAAAGTCAGCTATTTATGACTTCGCGTATAACCGATGTCATCACGGGAACAATCGGACTCGGCCACAACTTCAGAGATTCCGAAAGCACTGTTTATGACCTCAGTGATTCCCGCATCTTTTTAAGCATGGACTATGCACTCAGCAAGAAATCAAGCTGGTATGGCACACTGAACTTTATTAGTGGCGAAACTTTTTCGATTGCACGCCCTGATACTGATGAAGAAATCCTGATTGCGCTCTCGGTTGGCGCTGACAACATACAAGCTGATGATGCCTTTAATGCTGTCTATCCAAGTCAGGTAACAGACTGGCAAGCTTATAGAATCCATGCAGATTCAATTGTTTTTGCATTAGGCTTCAATTATGGATTTGGTCACGGAAATTCCATCGATTTATCCTACACCTTCGCCGATGTTTCTGGTGACAGAGGTGCGGAGTACCAAAGAGAAATCGTGAGCGCCAGCTTGTTGAAGAGGTTCTAGTTGTGAAAATTTTCCATACGAACATACTCATTTTGTCCGCGCTACTGCTTACATTTGCATGCAGTGAACGTGCCGACAATCCTGAAGTAACCAAACAACCCTGGGCTTTTGAAAGAGCAGACAGCTTTCTCACTTTTATTAACACTCAAGCCAGCCTTGGCCCAGGCCGTTACGATTTGGTCGTCGGCACTCAAGCCAATGGACAGAGTGGTGAATATGTTATCGATCTTGAAATTAATGGCGAACAAAAACGCATAGAAGGTGCCTGGAACAACTCAGGTGGTAAAGATGCTTTCTCCGCTAACAATCCCTCCCACAAGATTGACCTGGCTTATGCGGGTGGCATCACAAGCAAAACCGTTTCCACAAGTGCCGATATTTATCTCTACTTGCTAAAAAATGATTTTATTATTGCCGAAGGCTCGGAAATAGATTTGCCGATTAGTCAAATTGATTCCCAAGCTTATACCGATGCCTATTATCGCGCAGTCGACCCCAACAACGAACGAAGCACGCTTGGTGCATGGAAACGCGTCAATGGTTTTGATAAAGGACACGATGTCCACATAGTCTTCAGAGACACCAAAGACCTTGGTTATGGTCGTAATATGTATGTCCGTAAGAATAAAAATAATGGCAACATCAGTTTCTTTGTCCAGAATTATGCTGCGGATTTAGGTGGAGACGAAGGTCGATATAACCGAGCCAATGTTACTGCTGCCATCAATGAAATGCATGAATATCATATCGGTACCAATGCCATTGAATTCAGCCCTCTAAGCGCAGACGACCCCGAAAAAATTCTGAAATTTTTTACCTTTCGTCGAGAACAAAATGTCAAAGGTGCTACAGAACATCGTATGGACTCTATCAATCTGGACGGACGTGGCGACAAACAAATGCCTATTCCCTGTCTTGTTTGTCATGGTGCTCGCCTGTTACCACTCGATGCCAATGGTGAGTTTCAATTACTTTCGCTGAAAAGTGCAAAACTCAATCAACTCGAAGTAGAAAGTTTTGAATTTGCAGATTCAGGTGTGTTTAGCAAGCAAGCGATTGAAAGCCAGATAAAAATCGTGAATGAATTTGTCAATGAAGTGTACGAGGAAATTGGCAATCAAAATCCTGAAAATTTTGATCATTGGGATAGCTCATTTGCCCTGGAATTATCCAATGGTCGCTATGGCGGGACAGGATTTCCCTCCAAGAACTATGTAGAAACGTTTATTCCAGATGGTTGGCGCGCCAATGCTTCGCGGCCAGATGGTGTAGAGCACCTGTTTTCAAATGTTATCCAACCACATTGTGTAAGCTGCCACTCGATTCGGGGAAAAACTGCTGCGGAAGTTGCCAACATACCGGTCAACGACATCAATTTTTCATCTTACGAAAAATTTATTTCCTATAACGATGAAATTATCGATTACGTTTACCGCCGAGGCATTATGCCGCTCTCTCTGCTCAACTTTAACGCCTTCTGGGCAGAACGTGACGGCGCCCCCGCCTTGCTTGCTTCCTTCCTTTCCGGTTTCGATCTTTACGATGACAATAATATGCCCTTGCAACCAGGCCGACCTTTCGCCAAACCAGGTGAAAATCGTACCGCCTGGTCTCCCGTCCAACTTAACGGGAGTGCCAGTTTGTTCACCAAAAATTTTCAGTGGCACATTATTAATCAACCCAATGGCGCCAATGCTTCTTTTAATAATGCCAAAATTCCAAACCCTGTATTTACTGCTGACACCAACGGAAATTATGTTCTGGAACTTCAAGTCAGTAATGATCTTGGTAAACACAGCCGTCGCACTACACTCACCATTGACGATACTGTGACCTCGCCCCTTCAAAAACATCAAAGCCAACTCAACTTCGTGACAGACATCATGAACAACATCATGGGTGCTGAAAATGAATCCTTATGCGCCAGTTGTCACAGACCCCGACATTTCCACGAAGATGATTTGGGCGCTTTCCCTCTGGGATATGATGGTTTATACGATGGCATTCCAGTGTTCTACACCTACTATACAGAGCCCAACATGGGCGGCGATGTAAACCGCAACCTCTATCGTCATGTTCGCGCCAGAGTCAATCTTGCAGACCCTGAGAATTCCCTCCTGCTGCGCAAGCCTGTGGGCAAGCATCATGGTGGTGGTGTGCGTTTTAATAGAAGCACTCTGGCTGGTGAAACCCAATACCAGATTCTGCTTAACTGGATTCGTGAAGGAGCCATTTGTGGCGACCCCGATATCTTCGAAATTTGCCAATAGCGACAGAATTCGCAAGGGATTTGGCTTGATTTAGCCTGACTAAAAGTCGACACTCGATTGCAGGGCAAGGAATCGAAGGAAGACTATCTCTCTGTATTGCCCATACTACTGATAAAAATTATAAATTGAGGAAAACACCGTGGATTTCGACAAGAAAGCCAGAAGAGGCGAGCCGGATAAAACCCATTTCCGTTCAGACCGAATCGTGGTCATGAACGGCAGATACTATTTCATGACCAGAGAAAACACGCAGGAAGGGCCTTTTGACAGCCGCCTCGAGGCTGAGCGTGAACTCAACCTCTATATTCGGCATATGAACGACCCCAATCGAATAACGGCTAGCTAGCCGTCTGCAAGATTTGCCGTCACATCACCCAGTTTATGGCGCGCTCCATCAGGGCCTATGAACATCACCCGATAATTGCCATCAGGAATACCGCCAATTCTGGCATCTGGACACTGGGCGCTGGCATCAGGCGCATTCTTTTTGGAATCGGTGAGAATCCTTAACCAGATTTCCTTTCCAGCCACACGCGCCGTGCTATTGGTACACACCATCGCCTTGTCATGGGACTCAACACTCATATGCACTGGCAGGTAGTAAACGCCACCCGCCATTTTCAATTCAGAAATCGACAAACCACCTACCTTCTGAATGAATTTCCAGTCGGGCTGGGTCGGCACACCACTGGCACATCCCGCGACTACACAGGCCAGAGCCGCAGCACTCAAAATACGTTTTCTCATTCATCACCTCTCAAAATCAGCTATCAAACAAGTGGGGGAATATAACAAGCCCTGAAAGCAAAAGGCAAAAAGCGCAACAGGCAAATCGCGAATATGTAAATTCAAACAAGTGTTTAAATTCCATATGAAAGCGCGTATAAAGAGCCTTCGCGTGGCAATCCTTGCCCGAGAAACCTGACCTGGATGGAAATACTCGTCAGGAAACACATTGAACCTAACAATTATCGGAGAAATAAAATGAGTACACATCGTTTTATGAGCGCAGGCTGGATTAACGAAATCAACAAACTGCGTGACAGCTTGGGCGGTAACGTGGAAGTGCCTGATAACGCAAAAGCCATCAGCCTGAACTTCACCATCACTTTTGATGATGGCGAAGAACAAGCCAGCGTTGTCGGTGGTGAACTGAAATCAGGTCACTCTGAAAGCGGCAAAACCACACTGATCCTGCCTGGCGCAGTTGCCAAGAAATTATTCATCGAGCGCGACCAAAGCGCTGCCATGCAAGCTTTCATGAGCGGTCAGATTAAAGTTCAAGGCGACATGAGCCAACTGATGCAAATGCAAAGCATGGGCGGTATGCCTGGTTTGGGTGGTGTTGATGCCGAAGCACTTGGCAAGAAAATTCAGGAAATCACCACTTTCTAATTTGAAAGTTGTTCCTGCATAAAAATAAAAAGGGTAGCCAAGCTACCCTTTTTTTATTCACTTTATTTTATTCGTTGTTGGTGACCATCACCCGAATGGAATCAAGCTGGCAAGCCGCTTCCTGAATGTAGCCTTGCAACAAGGCTTGCCGCTGTTTGAGAAATTCAATTTCTTCACCCCTGATTGCTGCATTTCTTTTTTGTAGTAATTGCAAGCGTTCCTGTTCAGACATTAGCAAGTCACGCATGTTGGTCAATGCCGTTTGCTTCAAATCCTGCGCATGATTCAAGGCGATTTTTTCAGCCATCGCCATCATCTTCACAACATTTTTTTCCTCGCTGGCCAGCACCTGTTTGCCGATATTTTTAGGTAACTTATGCACCTGCTTGCTGACGTTCTGATGGCTCACCGACCTGGATAAATCCCTGCCTTGCACATCCAGTAATACCCGAAACAAAGTAGTGGGTAAAAATCTGTGTGCCTGTAATGCCTTGGGCGCAATCACTTCACACGTAAACAGGCATTCCAGCAGCAAGGTGCCTGGCTTGATGGCCTTGTTTTTCAACACAGCGACACAAGCTTTGCCTTTTTCTTCGGACAAGACCAAATCGATGGCCGCAGTGGTCATCGGGTGTTCCCACGACATAAACGCCATATCTTCGCGACCAAGCGCAATGTGTCGGTCGTAAGTAATGGTTAATCCATCTTCGGGCAAATACGGGAATTCACCGATATACATATGATCACTGGGGTGCAGAATACTACAGTGCGCAGAATGCTCTTCACTTTGCACACCGAAACGATCAAAAACCTGCTCAAGAAAATCGTGCGGACTATGCGTTTGCTCTTCCGCAATCAGGGCAACCAGTGCTTTGGCCTTGGCATCATCGTAGGAAGCCAATTCCAATAAATAATCCCTGCCTTGCTCAAGATTTTCTCTCACCATTTTCGTAATGCGCTGTGTTTCATCAATCAGCGCTTTTTTCAATGCTATGTTCTCTGGCTCACTCAAGGCATCAAGCAACAGGGCTTCACAATGATGATAAATCGCCTCGCCTGCCGGATTGGTTTGCTCAAAGGCATTGATGCCTTGGTGATACCAGTCAAACAATAAAGACTGCGCACTTTGTTCAACCAGTGGCACATGAAGATGAATATCTTTTTTCTGGCCAATGCGATCAAGTCGACCGATTCTTTGTTCGAGCAAATCAGGAATCAAAGGCAAATCAAATAACACCAGATTGCTTGAGAATTGGAAATTACGCCCCTCACTGCCGATTTCCGAACACACCAGAATCTGTGCGCCGTCTTCGAAATCAGCAAAATAGGCTGCCGCCCTGTCGCGCGAAATCAAATCCATGTCTTCATGGAACACCGCTGTTTTAAGCCCCTTGCGGTAGCGTAAATACAATTCCAGATCCATCGCGGTATTTTTCAGAGCGCAAATCAGCAGAATTTTTTCATGGGCATGTTCACGGCAAAAATCCACTAACCATTCCACTCTTGGGTCGGATTGACACCACTCGTCATTCTCAAAAGCGGATTCAGGATACAGGCGATTTAACAAATCCTGCTCAACAAACGCCCTGTCTTGCTGCTTCAATACATATGGAAACACTTTTCGTTTGGGAAAACCCTGAATATGTTTGCGTGTATTTCTGAATAACACACGGCCTGTACCATAACATTCGAGCAGAGCCTGTTTTAATTCTGGTGCAGACTTGTGTTGGATTTCAGATTCATCAAGATACTGCTGTAATAAATTCTGATGTTGTGAAGACAAAGGCTTACCTTCATCAAGTGCCAACACCAGATTGGCCAAAGCCTTATATTGCTGCTGTTGCTCAATAAAATGCTCAAGCGATGAAAACCTTTCAGGGTCAAGCAAACGCAATCGTGCAAAGTGTCCTTCCACACCCAGTTGTTCGGGTGTCGCCGTTAATAACAACAAACCTCTGGCGCGCTGCGCTATCGCCTCAACCATCAAATATTCTGCGCTGGCTCCCTCAACCTGCCAATCGAGATGATGCGCCTCATCAACTACCACCAAATCCCAACTAACGTCCAGCATGGCCTGCGCCTGCTTGCTCAACAGAAAATCCTGACTGCACAATATCAGTTGCTGGCTTGCAAACGGATTATCAGTTTCGACGGCACCGCCTTCATCAATTCGTTCCTGATCAAAAATGCTGAAATGCAGATTAAAGCGTCGATACATCTCCACAAACCATTGGTGGGTCAGGGAACGCGGCACAATAATCAATACGCGCTCGGCACGCCCTGTCACTAATTGCTGATGAACAATCAAACCCGCTTCAATGGTTTTGCCCAAACCCACTTCATCAGCCAATAACACACGCGGTGCAAAACGCTGTGCTACTTCATGCGCAATATGCAACTGGTGTGGAATCAAATCCACGCGTGCTCCGGTTAAACCACTCACCTTGCGTGACTGTACTGCCTGCCTTGCTTGCAAGGCAGCATGGCGCAATTCAAACCAGCGGGGTGAATCAATCTGACTGGAAAAAAGTCTGTCCTGTGCACGCTTGAGTTTAAGTACGTGGGATAACTGGGTTTCGGGAATGGCAGTAAATTGTTGCGAGGCCTGATCGACACAAATCCGGTAGAAAAATAATCCGTTAATTTCCTCTACGGCATGCACATTGAAACAGCCACCTTCTGCCAATTCAATGTCATCACCTTCCTTGTAATGAACACGCGCAAGCGGTGCATTTTTTTTTGCATACACCCGTTCTTCTTCTACGCCGGGGAAATAAACCGTCACCAAACGGTAATCACTGTTTTGAATGATGCCCAACCCTAATTCTGTTTCCGTTTCACTGAGCCATCGCTGACCCACAACAAAATCATTCATATTTCGTCTCAAGTATTGGCGCAAAAAAAACAGGGCGCGAGTATACCTGCCCTATGCTGAAAGGCCAGCCCCTGTGCAGAACAGGACAAAACAACCCGCTTGCTCAAAACCTTTCCCCTTCTTTTTCAGTTTCGCTAAACTGCGCACTCTTTTTTACCAGACAGCTTTTTAAACAAGAGGAAAGTTGAATGAAAATTTTGAAAGGCAAAGTGGCTGTGGTCACAGGTACAGGTTCCGGCATTGGTCGTGCCACTGCTATTGAGTTGGCCAAAGAGGGTTGTTTGCTGGCCATTTCAGACATTAACGCCAAAGAACTCGAAGTAACACGTCAGGCGATTGAAGCACTCGGTGCGCGAGTACACGCCAAAGTGCTCGACGTGGCCGACAAAAAAGCGTTTTACGATTACGCCAATGAAGTCGCTGAGGAATTCGGCAGAGTCAATCTGGTGATTAACAATGCCGGTGTCGCTGTAGCCGCCACTTTGGAAAACACGTCTTACGAAGATTTCGAATGGCT
Source organism: uncultured Pseudomonadales bacterium (assembly GCA_964557005.1). Taxonomy (GTDB): domain Bacteria; phylum Pseudomonadota; class Gammaproteobacteria; order Pseudomonadales; family JBECKS01; genus JBECKS01. The sequence continues at coordinate 280,088 of CAZKYI010000001.1, read as the reverse complement.
GATGAACATTAACTTCTGGGGCATGGTGTATGGTAGCAAAGCCTTCCTGCCTCACCTGAAAGCTTCTGGCGAAGGCCACATTTGTAATGTATCGAGTGTATTTGGTTTTATGGCTCCAGCAGGCACAGGCGCTTATAACGCTTCCAAATTTGCCATTCGCGGTTTTAACGAAACCTTGCGCGCTGAACTGGATATTGAAAGATGCGGCGTGAGCTTAAGCTCCATTCACCCTGGCGGCATTAAAACCAACATTGCTCGTGATGCACGTATGGACGAGCAAGCTCTGGCCGATCTGGCAGGCGGTGATAAAAATGAAGCGCATAAACGCTTCTCACAGATTGCCACGACCAGTCCCGAAAAAGCAGCCCTGACCATTGTGAAGGGCATCAAGAAAAACAAAATGCGTATCCTGATTGGTGTCGATGCACACGTCATTGACTGGGCAACACGATTCACCCCCATTCTGTTCAGAAAGCTGGTAACCTCCAGCATGAGAGTTGGGCAAAACGTGCAACGCAAACGTATAGCAAGACTGAAAAAATGAACCGTGTAATCCTCGATACGCTGAATGAAGCAAAACAGGCACTTGAAGCACTCATCGCTAACGATGAGATGATTCAGCGTATTGAGCAAGCCGCCAACCTTATCGTGGATCAACTTGAAGCAGGCGGCTGTGTGTATTCCTGTGGTAATGGCGGCTCGATGAGTGATGCCATGCACTTTGCCGAAGAGCTGACAGGGCGTTACCGCGACAACCGCAAGGGGCTTGCCGCAACCGCCATCAGCGATCCCGGACACATCAGTTGTGTCGCCAATGATTTTGGTTATGAGTATATTTTTTCGCGTTATCTGGAAGCACATGCCAATCAGCATTCCGTGCTGTTTGCCATCAGCACCAGTGGTACCAGCAAGAATGTGGTGAAAGCAGCAGAATATGCGCAAGCCAATCACATTCCTGTAATTGCTTTAACGGGCAAGCCCGACAAACGTCTGGGCGAACTCGCTACCGTGGAAATCTGCACGCCAGGTGGCAGCTATGCCGATCGCGTACAGGAATTACACATCAAGGTGATTCACATCATCATCGAATTGGTTGAGCGTCATTTTTATCCCGAAAATTACGCCTGATTCAAACCCTTAGCAGGTAACTTGCCATGAAACTGGCAGACATTTCCAAAGCAGCACCCGCATTATTTTCCTACCCGAAATATTGGGCAGAGTGCTATGGCACAGCCAAATTCCTGCCCATGACGCGCAAGGAAATGGACGAACTGGGCTGGGACAGTTGCGATGTGATTATTGTGACGGGCGATGCCTACGTTGATCACCCCAGTTTTGGCATGGCGGTGATTGGCCGTTTGTTGGAAGCGCAAGGCTATCGCGTGGGCATTATTGCGCAACCCGACTGGAACAATCCGCAAGCGTTTATGGAACTGGGCGAACCCAATTTATTTTTTGGTGTGACCGCAGGCAATATGGATTCGCTCATCAATCGCTATACCGCCGATTTGCGCCTGCGCAGCGATGATGCCTACACCCCGGGCAATGTAGCGGGCAAACGTCCTGAGCGCTCGGTGATTGTGTATTCACAAAAAATTCGTGAAGTGTACAAAAACACGCCGATTGTGATTGGTGGCATTGAAGCGAGCTTGCGTCGTATTGCCCAATACGATTACTGGAGCAATCAGGTGCGCCGCTCGGTGCTGGTCGATGCCGATGCTGACATTCTGTTATTTGGAAATGCTGAACGCGCCATTGTCGAAATTGCACATCAACTGGCCTCTGGCGTGCGAATCGATGAACTCAACACCATTCGCGGTACAGCGGTACTGCGAAAATCCACGCAGGAGATTGTGGAAGGTGACTGGCATGAAATCGATTCCAGCCGCATTGACTGGCCAAGTAACATTGAAGCGATGCCGAATCCTTACGAATACAAGCATGACGGCAAGGAAAATAATCACAGCGGTACGGCTTCCTGCAAAACAGACGAGGTACAGGCTGTTAAAATTGTGCCGATGCCGCTGTTTCGAAAACAACAAAACGCAGGGGACATTGAACACGCACGCACTTACATTCGCCTGCCTTCGTTTGAAAAAGTGAAAAACGATTCGGCACTGTATGCACACACCTCACGTGTGCTGCATGTGGAATCCAATCCTGGAAATGCGCTGCCGCTGGTACAAAAACACGGTGCTTACGAGGTGTGGATTAACCCACCACCTATTCCTCTGGAAACCGAAGAACTTGATGGCGTATTCGATTTGCCGTATCAACGTGTGCCCCACCCTGCTTATGGCAATGCCAAAATTGCTGCTTATGAAATGATTCGCTTTTCCGTCAACATCATGCGCGGTTGTTTTGGCGGTTGTACCTTTTGTTCGATTACCGAACATGAGGGGCGCATTATTCAAAGCCGTTCGCAAGCATCGATACTGAGGGAAATTGAAGATATACGCGACAAGGTGCCGGGCTTTACTGGCAGCATTTCAGATTTGGGCGGCCCCACTGCCAACATGTATCGGCTGAATTGCAAAAGCAAAGAGATTGAAGAAAACTGCAAACGGCTTTCCTGTGTGTATCCTGTTATTTGCAAAAATCTGAATACCGACCACAAACACACTACCGAACTTTATCGCGCAGCGAGAAAAATTCCAGGGATTAAAAACATTTCGGTGGCTTCGGGCTTGCGTTATGACCTCGCAGTGAAAGACCCCGAATACGTGAAAGAACTGGTCACTCACCATGTGGGCGGCTATTTGAAAATCGCACCCGAACACAGCGAAGAAAATACGCTAAGCCACATGATGAAACCTGGCATGAGCAGCTACTACGAATTTGAAAAAATGTTTAACCAGTTTTCAAAGGAAGCTGGCAAAAAACAATATCTGATTCCCTATTTTATTGCCGCACACCCGGGCAGCGATAATCACGACATGATGCAACTCGCACTGTGGTTAAAGAAAAACAAATTCAAACCCGACCAGGTACAAACGTTTTATCCCTCCCCGATGGCGATGGCCACTGCCATGTATTACTCAGGCAAAAATCCCTTGAAGAAAGTCACTTATAAAAGTCGCAGAGTCGATGTCGCCAAAGACATTCAACATAGAAGAGTGCAAAAAGCTTTTCTGCGCTATCACGATCCTGCAAATTGGCCGATGCTAAGAGAAGCGCTCAAGGCAATGGGCAGAGCAGATTTAATTGGAGACAAGGAACACCAACTGATTCCAGCAGAAAAACACAGCGGCTTCAAACGCCCTGCACACGGTACACCACACAGAAAGGGAAGCGCTCAAAAACACAAGCGTGGCAGGTAGTCCTGCCTACACATCCCGCTGCTGCAAAAACACTTGCACACACAACAACACACCTGCAATAAATAAAAAATAGTTGGCGAATCCGGTGACGGGTCTTTCCAAACCTTCCAGCGCGTAGTTGTATTCAACGAAAAACCCAACCAGAAACATCACAGGACTTATCAGTACCAATAAACTAATAAACAGTTGTAGCTTCCCGATTACGGCATGTTCAATTTTCCGGAAATAGGCTCCAAGAAACAAATTGATTAACGATGCCAATAACAAATAAATATGCGCCGAACGGTAAAACATACGCGGTCTATCGGGCATATCCTGCAAGGCATTATGGAAAATCCCCATATACTGACCTGTTAATAAAAAAGCAATCAGACCCACAAAACCCAACCAGAAATGAATGCGTGCCAATGCCATTTAATCACCCCTCTGTGAAAGTTGAAGGAACTCCAGTTCTTCAAAAGAATAACGGTGTGCCGACAAGAACGCCGGTGCATACTGAATGCTCGAAGCAAAATCCTGCCTGCGTACAGGGCTGTAATATTCCCAAACCAACTCACCCTGCATATTCACCTCTAACAACCTGCTGGCATTGGATTCCACAATCAGCACATTGCCGTTATCAAGTTTTTGCTGATTGCCGCGAATCGCACTGAACAAAGGCTGTGCTTCTGTACCCTTATATTCCCACACCACTTTTTGATTTTGAGGATTATATTCAATCACCCTGCTCTGGGCACCGAGGCTCAAATTATCAAATAACAAGATGTTGCCGTTGTCGAGTATGTCGGGGTCATGCTGATAAAACCAGGGGCCATGAATTAACCAGTTCACGGTTTCACTGTCCAAATCAATGGCAATCATCGCATCGAGTTCGCGCAAATCAATCAAGGCAGAATTGGCGCTTAAATAAGGTGCTTTCTGTGCCAGTTGTTCATCAATCAGCTTCACCGAATTCGGGTGCAGATAATCCCCTGTAATACTGCGTTGAATTCTGCGCAGGCTTTTTTTGTAAGGCGAAAATGCCAGTGCATCATAAAGATTGATGCGCTTTTTGAACTTGCCTTGCGCATCAATCACCGTCAGCCATTCATTCAGATAAGGAGCTGCAAGAAAATCCAGATGTGAAGGTGCACGCCCCTGAATACCTTGCTCAAGAAAATAAATATCGCCATTGGCGGCTATCGCAAAATCATGGTGGGCATGTGCAGGATAAAACCAGAGCAGGTTGGAATCCTTATCAAGTTTAATAATGCCCAAACCTGCAGGGGTATGATTATCAACCGTGGCAATCGCAATCACATCACCATTGGGTAACACCTGAGCTTGCCACCAATACAGATATTCAGGCTTGAAACGGTTTTCGAGCAGGGTTTCAAGTGGAAACTGCCACTGGTGCACCACTTCACCTGAGTGTGAAAGCAGTTCAGCGCCTTGATGATGTGCAGAGACCAGCAGTGTATAGCCTTCGCTGAATTGTTCTGCACTGTGCATCACCGCACCCTGTAGCGCGTAACGCTCAGGCAACCAGAAAAAATTTTTGGTGGAATAGCGATTGGGTTTTAGAAATTTATTGTAGGTTGCATGGCCAACTGCATAGGTGGAATTAATCATTTGATTCACCACGGGTGAGCGACCAAACTGATTCAACCAGATGCCCACAAAAATACATATCCAGCCAAAACAAAATCCCGAAAAAATAAAAATCGGAAAATCAGGAAAAGGCGAAACTTTTTCCAGCCAACGCGTGCATGATTGAGTAAACTGCTTTAAAGACATCGCTCAAGTCTAATTCCATCTGCTTCAAATAGCCAAAATGATTCAACTTAACAACCAGCACACACGGGTAGAAATCGACGAACATCAGGGTGGAAGAATTGCCCAAATCCACATCAACGGCCTTACCCTGTTAGTAGGCAACAATCAGCAAACTTTGGCATGGGGTTGCTACCCGATGCTGCCCTGGGTCGGCAGATTGCAAAACGGGCAACTCCATTGGCAAGGCAGGCAGTATCACCTGCCTGTTAATTTTGAAGGTCATGCCATTCATGGCACCTGTTTTAATCGTGCGTGGTCTGTGAGGGAACACAGCACCCATCACTGCGTGCTTGAAATTGATTTAGGCCAACACTGGCCGTTTAAAGGCAAGGCGATTCAAACTTTTTATTTAAGTGAAAACAGCCTGCAACTGGAATTAACCTTGTTCGCACTCGAACAGCCCTTCCCTGCCTGCATGGGTTGGCACCCGTGGTTTAAACGACAACTCGAACGTGGCGCGCCACTCCAGTTACAGTTTGAAGCCGAACAACAATTTGGGTGTGACACACAACTGATTCCCACTGGCAAACTGATTCCCCCTGCGCCAGCACCCTGGGACGATTGTTTTCTGAATCCGCTGTCCACACCCCGATTAACATGGCCAAATGCACTGCAACTTGAGATTGAATCACCCTGTACGCACTGGGTGGTTTATAGCAAACCGCAACATGCACTGTGTGTGGAACCACAAATCGGCGCTGCCAATCTTGTGCAAGCCATAACCGTGACACCCGATGCACCGCTGTGTGCGCAAGCAAACTTTAAATGGCGACTCTTTTAGCATGAAGTTAAACCCTGCTTCCTTCTGGATTCTACCGATTCTGGCAGGGCTGGTATCGATTGGCCCTTTGTCCACCGATATGTATCTGCCTGCACAGCCTGTTATTAAAGAGCAACTCAACGCTTCGATAGAACAGATTCAGCTTACGCTGAGTATTTTTCTGATTGGTACTTCCATCGGTTTGCCATTCTGGGGGCCATTGGCTGATCGCTTCGGTAGAAAACCGATTATCGTCGCAGGTGTGGTGTTGTTTATTGTTTCAAGCATTGCCTGTGCTTTTGCCAGCAGCATCGAAAGCCTGATTGTGTTTCGTTTTTTTCAGGCACTCGGTGCCTGCGTAGGGCCAACCATTGGCCGCACTATGGTGCGCGATATTTACACCCATGAAGGTGCAGCGCGTGCCTTTTCCCATCTTGCTACGTTTATGGCGCTGGCACCTGCGCTTGCACCGATTGCTGGCGGCTACTTTGTAGAACATGCGTCATGGCAGGCTATTTTTTATACTCTGGCAATCTGCGCCGCCATCAGCACGGGCGTTTATTTATATTTTATCGGCGAAACTTTGCGCCCTGAGTTGCGCCAGTCCATTCACCCGCAGCATATCTGGAACAACTACACACTGCTGACACAAGATCGTCTGTTCCTCAGTTATACCCTGATTCTGAGCATGGTGTTTTCAGGTTTGTTTGCGTTTATATCTGGCGCTGCTTTTGTGTTTATCGAATTCCTGCAACTTGGCCCCACCCAATTTGGTTATTGTTTTCTGGGCATGGTGATTGGTTTTGTGAGTGGCACCAATCTGGGTGCTCGTCTGGCTGGCCGTTTAAGCACGGTGAAAATTGTCTTGATGGGCGTGTTACTCGCGAGCATGTCAGCGTTTTGCGGATTGCTGCTTTCCCTGTTTGAAGTGTATCACGCGCTCGCGATTGTGATTCCCATTGCATTTTATGCCATGTCTGTCGGAATGACGCTGCCGCATTGCACCGCAGCGAGTTTAAAAAACTTTCCGCACATCGCAGGTACGGCATCTTCTTTGAGTGGCATTATTCAAAATACGCTTGCCGCCGCCTCAGGCATTGCGGTTGCGTATTTTTATAACAACACCCCAACGGTGATGATGGGTTTTGTTCTGGCTGGTGGTGTTGGCGGCCTGCTTGCGTATATTTTTTTACTGCCACAAGCAGAAAAGCAGGCTAGATAATCCCGCCACTTTTCAAGGCTTCAACTTCCATCTCACTCAGGCCGAGAATGTCCCTGAACACCTCATGGTTATGACTGGCAAGGTCACCGCCCGGCCATTCCGTGCTACCCGGTGTGCTGCTAAGCTTGGGCATGATGGCAGGAATATCCAGAGGCTTGCCGTTGATTTCAACGCTTTCAAACAAACCGCGTGCCTGAAAATGTGCGTCAGCCATCATATCCGCAGCGTTATAAATCGGGCCTGCAGGTACACTCACATCACTCATAATCGTGAGAATTTGCTCGCGTGTATGTGCTGCACACCACTTTGCCAAAACTTCATCAAGTTCCTGTGTACGCTCCACCCTGCCTGCATTCACCGCAAGCTGTGGATCATTCGCCAAATCCTCACGCCCGACCGCTTTCATCAGGCGTTTGAAAATCGAATCACCGTTACCACCAATTACTACGAATTTGGCATCTTTGGTGCGATAGGTGTTAGTCGGCACAATACCCGTGAGCGTGGTGCCCGATGCCTGACGAATTTCTCCCGCACCTGAAAACTCGGGAATCACACCTTCAAGCAAATTAAAAATGGATTCGTAAATGGCGACATCAACCACCTGCCCTGCATCACGTTCGGGGTGGCGTTCTTTATTTAACAAAGCCATCAAAATGCCCATAAACGCATGAATACCCGCGAGCGTATCGCCAAGGCTTAAATTCGGGCGCACGGGTGCCTCGCCAGGAAATCCATTCACAAAGCGAAAACCGCTGATGCCTTCACACACCGAAGCAAAGCCAGGTTGTGAGGCGTAGGGGCCAGTTTGTCCATAGCCTGAGATGCGTGCAAAAATCAAATCAGGATTGATGGCTTTTAATTGTTCGTAAGACATGCCCCATTCTTCCATCATGCCCGGGCGAAAATTTTCAATCACCACATCGGCATCTTTTATCAAAGCCTTCGCCAATTCGCGGCCACGCTCTTGTTTCAAATCAAGCGTGCAGCATTTCTTGTTACGACCAAGGCTGCGCCACCAATACGCAGTGCCTGTTTCATCGAGCAAACGCCAGCCACGCAGCGGATCCCCCGTGAGTGGCGGTTCTACCTTAATGACTTCGGCACCGAAATAAGCGAGCAGCGTGCCGCAAAATGGCCCTGCCAACAGTTGCCCCAATTCAATAACGCGAATACCTGCCAATGGTTTCATGATTGTGTTTCCTGAAAATTTTGTGCGGAAATTATAACGAATTCCATTTGCTTACAGAAAGTGACGCTCTACACTGCCTGCCATGAATGTCTTACTGTTTTGGCCAGAACAACGTGAAGTGCTCACACATCAAACTTCCACCGTTGTGGTAAATAATCCATCTACACTCAAGCATCTGAATGAAATTCTCAAACTGAAAACAGGTGATGAACTACGTGTCGGTGAAATCAATGGCTTGCTCGGCACAGGCAAAGTGGAAACGCTTGATTGCACGCGCTGTGTGCTCACCGTCAATCTGCACACTCCGCCCCCTGAAAAACTACCCTGCGCCTTGATTCTTGCCCTGCCGCGCCCGCAACAGTTCAAACGCATACTGGTGCATGTGGCCAGCCTTGGCATTCAGGAATTACACCTGATTCAAACAGACAAAGTGGAAAAAAATTATTGGCAAAGCCCTGTGCTTAAAGACATGCAACACTATTTAATTGAGGGCTTGGAACAAGCCAGAGACACGGTATTGCCAAATGTAACCTGTCACCTTGATTTCAAACACTTTATTGAACACAGCTTTCAACACATTACGCACAATAAAACTGTGTGGCTGGCGCACCCTGATGCTGTTCAAACACCACACACCCAAAACAAGGGTGAGCATGTTGTTATGGTTGGCCCCGAAGGTGGCTTTAGCGAACAGGAAGTTGCGTTGTTAATTGAACGCCGCTGTGTGGCTGTGAGCCTTGGCTCGCGTATTTTAAAAACCGAAACGGCTATTCCTGTGCTGATTTCACGCTTGTTTGAATTGCCTTGAGATCCCTAATCGGCTTCTGGTAAGGCTTTTGCCAGTTTCAACAGTTGTTCCGTGGTTTCGATGAGCGACTGTTTCCAACCCAGCCCACGAATGGGCTTGCTCGTTACGCTATCACGAAATTCCAATTCATAATCGGGCGCAATAATGTGTGAATAGTCCATGGTGATTTCTTCATCTTCTGCAATATCACGCAATGCGAAAACAAAGCCCAAATGCCACAGCCCGTTAGGGCTAAAGCAATGGTTAACAAAACATTCATCTGGCCAATCAGGTGAAACGGTATAACTGGATTCAAACCAGCGCACCGATGAATCTGTATCGGGGCTGGAATCATCGCCCATTTCCATCAGTGCCTGCATGCTTACGACGCTATCAATTTTGCTCGGTGCAATCAGCACTTTGCCTGCGGGAATGGCTGCAGTGGTGAAAATTCCTTTGCCTGCACCTGCAATACGTGAGGCTTTGATGACGTAGGGAAACTGAATCATAAAAATAACAAACCTGGGTTATGGGATTGGCGCGCATCATAAATCAAAATCCCCGAACGCCCAAAAAACACACCTAAAAAAAAGCCCCGAATTCGGGGCTTTTTTGGTTGGCAGAAATATCTGACTAATTCGCGCCAGCATCCAGTCGCCAGAAAAAATCACCATCAACAGGCGTGGGGAATGAGTTATCAGGATTACTATAGGCAATAAATAAAGGCTCACCTGCATCTTCACCACAAGGCAACTGAATCAGAAGATTCGCATGTTCACGATCCATGCCCACATTGATTTCATGATCATAGGCACCAAACATATCATCGTCGCCAAACTCAAAGGTCTGGTCATCACCGTTGGTAGCGATGGTCACTTTTTTGTCGCTGGAAAAAGTGACTTTGTACTTGTCGCCATCGGTAAAGGTAGTGTCTGTAGTAGCAGGATTGCTATTTTCAACAAAGGTATCGATGGCTGTCAGGTCGACGCTCCCTGCCAATGCAGCAAAGAATTCTTCAGCTGTTGTGGCTTCACACGCTGCTGACAAATCAAGCTTGCCCCCCCCCCCTTTCTTGCTATCACTGCCACAGGAAAACAGGGCAAAAATACTCATAATCAGAATCAGTTTTTTCATTTTAAAAGCTCCGGTTAGTTATGGTGAATGTCACAAGCAGTATAGGGAAAATGCCCTGTGTTTATACCCCCGTTCGGGTGTATTTATGTTTTATTTGGGTAATGCCGGTTTCAGGGCTTCCACCAGCAGGCTGTTGTAATCAAACGCTGTTTGCAGAATGGCTTTTTTGTACTCGGCTTCATTCAGCGTCATCAAATAATCGCCCTTGGAAATGGAACGAAAGGTTTGAAAATTAAACAGTGACACATCGCTGGAAGAGCTTTTATCGGCCACTGCAATCACACCTACGTTTTCGGCAACGCGTTGGTGTGCCTTAAGGTCTACCCAACCCCATGCACCCTTTGAATTGGTCAATCCTGCACTGAGCATCGTTAAATTCATGGCAGGTATCACGCCAGCACTTGCTGACACATTGCTGTATCCCCTGTCGCTGCTGCCCCATGCCACAGGCGCATCAAAGCGGATAGCAGGGAATAACAAATTGGCATTAAGATTTTTAGCAACTTTACTGTGAACAGCAAAAGTCGGAGACAGACCACCCGCCTGTACTTCAGCCTTCACTCCGTTTTTAGGGTAGGAAGTCATCCAGCTTATCGCGCCATGACCATAATTACCTGAAAAACCTGGAGTACCAATTTCCTTGAAGTTTTCTGCCGTTTTTACTTTTGCCCAACCTGCATGATCTTTGGTTTCGTCATAGGTAAGCACCTTCCAGCCACTGGCTTTCAATTTACTCACCAGATCGTTATAGATTTCGGTGGCCAGTTCCTCTCCCAGTTGCGGGCTGAGATTGGTGAGCGCATATTTTGCCTTGGCATGAGCTCCGCCTTTGGACTGGGTATGACGGCCTTCAACCAGCGTGTGCAGCATGATGCCCGGAACCAGAATGGTGTTGGATTTTTTGAAGGCATCGGTGCCTTTAACTTCCAGTTGCTTGTCAGGGTTTGAGAAAGTTGCATTGGGTGTGAGCTTGGCCGCCTGAGCATTGCCAAACAGAAACACGGACAAAAAAAGCAAAGCGCTTAACGATTTCATCATATAAATATCCTTGAATAAAAATGAATGGTGCAATCGAGTATAGAAAAAGTATTCATCGCTTTAACCCACCTGTTCAGGTGGGTGCAGGCACACTTAATCCGGTAGCTAGGCTAGAATGACGCTCCATTCACATCACAGAGCGCACGGCTTGAATTTTCACAACACATTCATCGCTCCCTTGTTCGCAATTTGCACATGCTTGTGCGTAGTGTTGTGTACAGGCGTGCTTTTTGCTCAGGATGCTGCCCGAAATGTCGTGAAGCTCGACCGCGCTGAAGTTGTTTTTGGCCAGAACACAAGCATTCAGGAGGTCAAGGCAATCCATGACGACAACTGGCAATCAGTGACCCTGCCATTCAAACCACACGCTGAAAACGCTGACTTTCCTTATATCTGGTTTCGTATTCCGCTCACACAGTTTGGCAACACGCACTTTGAAGCCATTTACATCGCCAACCACGCCTTTGACATTGAAGTGTATGTAAACGAGCAACTCGTAGGTGAAAAACACGGGCCAGGAAATAAATATGCCATGGGCTGGAATATCCCGCTGCTGTTTATCATTCCTGATTACCTGAACGGCCAGCCACCGCAACACCTGCTGATAAAACTGCGGCAGGGAAAACACTTTACCTTTTTACCCGAAATTTACCTTGGCGATGCCGAGGTGCTCACCCAGCGTTTCAATCAACGCTACTTTTTTCAGGTGAAAGCGGCGGAATGGGGCTGGGTGGCGAGCATTCTGCTGGGATTGTTTTCATTATTTCTCTGGTTCAAACGCAAACATGATGTGCAGTATTTACAGTTTTCAGTGCTGTGCTTTTCATGGTCGATGGTGTTGTTGTACATGATTTTACCCTTTTCTCCGCTGGCACCGGACAAGTGGCTGAAATGGGGCTATGCCAATGCCGATATTGCAGGTGTTGCGCTGTTTTTCTTTATCAACCGCATGATGGATTTTTCACACCAACAGGCGGAAAAAATACTGGCGATAGCGATGATAGTGCTGATTGGTACTTATTCGCTGCTACCCATCGAGCATGCGTTCTATGTGGTCGGACTCGCCCATGTGTTGGCCTTGTTATTTGTGCTGTATGCACTCGCTAAAACCTGTGTGCTTTCCATCAAGGAACAGAATACCGTTGCACGAACCATCAGTGCAGGCGGCGCAGGCGTTAGCATGGTAATGGCCTATGACATCGCCGCTTTTGCATTTTCACATAACAATGACATTGCACTTCCCGATTTTACGGTGATGCAGCATGGCTTTCTGTTTTTATTGGTGATTTTCTTTATGCTGTTGGTGCAGCGTTTTATTGGCGCTCTGGAAAAATCCGAAGAACTTAACAACACGCTGGAAGAAAAAGTAAAACAAATATCGGAAGCCCTTGGGAAATCCTATAAAGAATCCAGACTGCTGGAAATTTCCCTCTCTGCCGAAAACGAGCGACAAAGCATCATGCGTGATTTACATGATGATATTGGTGCGAAATTACTGTCGATTACTTCCTCGTCAAATTCTGCCGAACAGGCCGAACTGGCGAGAGAAGCCCTGATTTCCATGAAGGATATGGTTTCTCAGGCAAACAGCCTGAGCAACGACATCAATTCAACCGTGATTACTGCCACCACCGAAATGGAAACACGTTTTGAAAATGCCAGCATCAAGGTGCTGCTGGAAGCTGATAAAACGCTTGATGAAATTCCTGTGCCGCCACAAACCTGTTATCACCTCAGCCGTATTTTGCGTGAAATCACCACTAACATTCTCAAGCATGCGAAAGCGAGCGAAGTCTTTATTCGCTATCAGTTTTCCGATGTTCTCACCTTTGAAATCCGTGATAACGGTGTGGGCATGAATATCAACACCCAGAGTGGCAATGGCCTGCGCAACATACAGTTCCGATTGCAATCGATTAACGGCAGCATGCAAATCCATTCCGAGGCAGGCGTGAGTATTTCACTCACCATTCCCTTACAGGCGGCATAACCATGAAAACAGCACTGATTCTGGAAGATAATCCCGAAGCGATGAAACTGCTGCACGACATTCTATGCGAAAGCTTTAACGAAATTCGTGTAAGTACGGCGAGCAATATCGAAAGCTGCAAAAGCATTCTCGAAAATCTGAAGCCCGACATTGCCCTGATTGATATGGGTTTGCCAGATGGTTCAGGTCTTGAAATTATCAAACAACTCAAAAAAGAAAATGAAAACACACATGTGATTGTCACCACCATTTTTGATGACAGCACGACGCTTTTTTCAGCACTGCGCGCAGGCGTAGATGGCTACATTTTGAAATATCAAAGCAAGGACATGATTATCGAGCTGCTTAAAGGCATTACCGAAGGGCGACCTCCGCTATCCCCCACCATCGCAAAAAAAATCCTGCTGTTTTTTAACCCCGAACAAAATGCTCCAGAACCCGATACTCATGATTTGTCTACGCGAGAAGCCGAAGTCTTACAACTGATTGCCAAGGGGTTTTCCGTTTCAAAAACTTCCCAGTTGTTGAATATTTCAAAAAACACCACCGCTTTTCATATCAAGGCGATTTACCGCAAATTAAAAATCAACAGCCGTGCCGAAGCCGCTATGGAAGCTGCACGATTAGGTATCATCGAACTGGATGGGCATTCGGGGTAGAGGGTGGATAGTAATCGGCAAAACAATCGGCATTTTTTGGTTGGCAACTTGATTGTTTAAAAGCTATCTATTTGATATTTATGTACTTATTCTGAAAATAAAGCGGCAAACAAATCGGCAAAAATATCTGAAAATAAATGAATTAAAACTGCAAGGGGAATAACATGAACCGTCGTACCCTGATACGAGAAAAGCAAATAACTTGTCCAAAGTGCAGCACAAAAATGGAATCAGGTAGTTTTTTCATAGGAGCTACATTAGCGGGCTTTCTAGGGTTTGGCTTTTCTTTTAAACATTTATTTTTTTCGAATAAGCTTGGTGAAAAAATTATTGCTGTAGATAACGATGCAATAAAACGTGGTTATCATTGCAATTGCTGTGATTTATACATTATCGAATGAATTTACTTACATACAACGATGGTAATTACCTGACACAGGTTGCCCCCTATCAAACAATCCCGTAAAAAGAGCTATATGAAAGCTAAAAACTTCGATAAAAAATTTAACGATAACAAAGAAGACATCATTGATGATCTTGATCTTTCGACAGCACGCCGTGTTAATCAGGAGCAAAAACGTATTAATGTCGATTTTCCATCCTGGGTTGTCGAGTCTCTGGATCGTGAGGCAGCGCGTATAGGTGTTACGCGGCAGTCCATCATAAAAGTCTGGCTGGTCGAGCGCCTCAATGCTGAGGCGGCTAACAAATCACTCAATAGTGATGTCACACGCCGTGCACAGTAAGCTCAAAAAAAAGCCCTAATTCAAGAGGGGGACACATTGTCCCCCAGTTCGTATTTAGCTCCTGTTCGTGCTTACGCATCATCGAACTGGATGGACATTCGGGGTAGATGGTGGATAGCAATCGGCAAAAAATGGTATTTATGGAAGAACAACTTTTGTTGCCAGATCAATCAGAACAGCTTTCATTATTTCAAATGAAAGCGAACCTGTTTTATCTAGTACAAGTTCCTTGGCTTTGTTCCAGATAGAATCGCTGCGAGCTGCTGCCAAAAATTCATTTCCATGCCAAGTTAATTCAAGAGAGTGTATTGCTACTCCACCTTCCGAGGGAAACCGACTGAAATCATTAATTAGTCCTGCCTCCCGCATAATCCATAGGTGATATTTCAATACATCAGAATCAATCTCTTTAACAGGATCAGGAGTTCCTTGATCAGCTAGAGAAATTATAATTTTTCGTACAATTTCCATATCACGCTTCATCTGAAACACCCCTCTTAACGCTTTAACAAGATGTGAAGTTAATTAATTTGTTAGAAGTTTTGTACTCTATATTCCAGTTAACCACTTTTACAAACGAGCGATTAAGTTTTACTGCACATGGAGCAGCAATGCTTATTCATGCTCAGCAATTTCTTGGCGCATCTGATTCAACCGCTCATTAAGTTCATCATCAAGAGAGCGACCTGGTTTGCTCTCCACACCATCCACTAGAACGGGTATTCGCGACATATCACCCTCATGATCCCGTACCCCCATACACCTGACGGTAATTTTAGCTATTGGGACAGGCAACCAAACATCTCTAGGCTCATCTTGTGTGCCACTATGGCAAACCACAAAGCCACCATAGGAGGTTGTCTCGCAACTTTCTAGAGTTCCTCTGTTTCGTGTGCCAAACTCTCCGCTGTCACAAGCGCAACTTGCACTGATTGGGGTAGTCCTAACTGGACACCCTACTCCGGTGAAGGAGATATGTGGAGAGGGTACCAAGTCATCATCGTCGCCTTGTGCTGAAACCTCCTTGACGATCAATTCCCAACTGGCTTTTTTATACACAAAGTCAAAATTCTCATTAACTTCATGGGCGAGTGCTGACTGACCACTCTTGAAGGTGTACGGTAAGCTGGAAGCCAGAGCAATGGCTGCTACTGCTATGCCTAGTATAAAAATTAACGCTCGTTTCATTATTTTTCTCCGCGTATGTTATTTCATTGCCACTTGTGTTTATCCCATGAGCCTTTATCCCAAACCAGGAAACTGTTTCCACCACCACTGCCTCCACCACCACTGCCTCCACCACCACATCCTGATAACAAAATGATCAGTGTTAAAACAATTGCGTAAGTTTTGTATCGGTTCATACCCCTACCTTTTCTGTATTCAGGTCAGCATTAAGCACATTTATTTTACACACAGCTGTGTGTAGACGGCAAGACCCTTCGGTAAGAGGCTTTCGTCCATTCGAGGGGAGTCCATGTCAATTACTGAAGCGTTTGGAAAGCTGGTTCGGGAGACGAGAATAAAACTCGGCCTTTCACAGGAAGAGCTGGCCGAGCGTTGCGGTTTGCACAGGAATGCCATCGGTTTTATCGAACGGGGTGAACGTTGCCCCAGTATCGAAAGTGTTTTTGCAATTTCACAAGGTCTGGATATATCGGCATCAAAGCTTGTTGCCAAATTGGAGCAAGCGCTTTTAAAGAAAGCCTGAGAAGCAAAAAAAAGCCCCAGAACTGGGGCTTTTTTATCACAACACATTTTGGGGAAGGCTTTGAAAAACGTCAGCGAGGCAGTCGATACAAGGCAAAAATAACCGAAACGGCGGAGTTTACTGTAGTAAATGAGCAAGTTAAGGTTATTTTTAACGCCGTAGCGACAACGCAGCTAGTTTTTCAATCCTTCCCTAACAAGCTTCGATGATTGTAGCGTTCGCCGTGCCACCACCTTCACAAATCGCTAACAAACCATACTTGCCACCACGCCGTCTTAACTCATGCACCAGCGTAGTCATTAACTTGGTACCTGTTGCTCCGAGTGGATGGCCAAGTGCCTGAGCACCACCGTTGACATTGAGCTTGTCCATGCTGGCACCCACTTCTTTTCTCCAGGCAAGTGGAACGGAAGCAAAGGCTTCATTCACTTCATACAAATCGATGTCTTCGATTTTCAAACCCGCTTTTTTCAAAGCGGTTTCGGTTGCTGGAATGGGGCCGGCCAGCATCATTACCGGGTCAGTACCTGCCAGCGCCAGTGCCTTGATTTTGGCCAGTGGTTTTAAATTAAATTCTTTCAAGGCTTTTTCGCTGACCAGCATTACCGCCGAAGCGCCGTCACAAATCTGGCTGGAAGTGGCTGCGGTAATGCGCCCTTCGGGTGCCAGAGTTTGCAGGGCACGCAAAGCTTCGAGGTTGGTTTCAGGACGTATGCCTTCGTCGGCATCATGGCTCACCACATTGCCTTCTTTGTCCACGCCTTGCAGCACCAGAATTTCGTCCTTGAACTTGCCTGCCTGTGTTGCAGCAGCCGCACGTTGATGGCTCAGCACCGCAAATTGCTCCATGTCATCACGCGAAATATCGAACTTCTTGGCCACCATCTCAGCACCCATAAACTGGCTGAATTGCACGCCTGGATATTTGGCCTGAATACCTTTCCCCATATAAGGGTGGCCGTGACCTGCTTTCAGGGCATCAATCACCGAAGAACCCATAGGCACCTTGGTCATGTTTTCCACACCACCGGCAATCACCACGTCCTGAGTGCCAGACATCACCGCTTGTGCGGCAAAATGCAGGGCTTGTTGCGAAGAACCGCATTGTCTATCCACCGTAGTACCTGGCACGGTAATCGGTAAGGAAGAACTTAACACCACTGTGCGTGCGATATTACCTGTCTGTGCGCCAGACTGGCTGACACAACCGAAAATCACATCATCTACTTTATCCCCAGGCACACCCGTTTTGCGGATGATTTCATCAAGTACCGCAGCACCTAAATCAGCGGGTTCCCACTCTCTTAAACGACCACCTTTTCTTCCACCTGCGGTTCGTGTTCCCGCAACAATATATGCGTCTGCCATACAGCTTCTCCACTTGAAAAATTGAGCGCTCACTCTAGGCAAAGGCTGTATAAAACTCAATATCTTCCCCGCGAATGCACATCGACATTCATCGAAGTTGACGTACAACACTTTTGGCCTGATGTAACTGACTTACAAGTGTTATCATAACTATCCTGACAATAGACATACTCAAATAATAAAAAGGATTTTATGGCTCGATATAGGGATGTTTCCCCTCTTGAATTCAGTTATCTCGCAAGTGATAGCAAAACGCGTTCATGGTTTGTGAATCAATTCGTGGTAGAAGGTAAAGGCAACATCACGCTTGCTGATTTACAACATGCTGTACACAAAGCTGCACACGCAAACCCGGGCATTCACCTGAAACTGGCTGGCCGCTGGAGCAGGCGTTATTGGTCTGACGAAGGTGCATTTCCCATCGTGTATGAAGCGCATCAGGAATGGGACGCATGCAGCGAGCACAACGCCTTTTTCCAGAATTCACCGATTAACTGCCGCAAAGATGCCGTCGCAGAAGTCATTTTGTTCAAAAATAAAATCGTGTTTCGTACACATCATGCCATCTGTGATGGCGGTGGTATGATGCACTGGATACAAGAAGTATTCCGCGCATTGCGCGGTGAAAATCTGGCTGGCTCTGATGGTCGCCTGTATGACTGGGCGCTGGTGAAAGGCTATTCCTTTGGCAAAAGCCGGATTCCGAATCATAGCTGGTCACCGATTTTACCCATACAAGACAACACTGCGCTGTTCCAGTCTCACTGGCTGCGCTTCCCGCTGGAATGTAAAACACCCAGATTATTGGCTCGCCTGATTTATTTACTGGCTCGAATTCCACTGGAACGTGAGCCTGAAGCACACCTGTGTTTCAGAATTCCCTCTGATTTGCGCCGTTTACTCGAAGATTCTGAAATTCATCTCGGTAATCTCACGGGTACGATTGATTTGGAAATTACCGCAATCGATACTGTCGAAAGTATTTATAACAAAATAATCAATGCTAAAAGAAAAAATGACGACCTGTGCGCATTCAATCAAAATCTTGGTTTGGTGAAGTGGTTACCAAAATCTTTTTTTACGCCCGGTAGCCGATACTTTAAAAAGCGTTATCAGCAGGGTTACTGCAATATCTCAGGGATTGTTTCCTGTTTCAGTCATATCAAGCTGGACGATTTTAGTTGCCAGACTTTTCAGGCACACAGTGTTTTTGCGATTCCAATTCCTCTGGAAGGCGTTTCTGTAAGTTGCACCTTGTTTCAAAATAATCAGAACATTCAGGCCTGCCTTTCCATTCCCAAAGCGTTTGCCGATTCCCAACAACTGGAAGCACTTGCGACAAAATTAAAGCAAGGTCTGGAAAGCGAACACACAACAGCACAATTAAAACGTGCATAGACAAAGTAGCGTGGATTAAAGCGGGCATGGATTGAAGATAAGCAGAGCTTCAGTTAGTCTGCGAAAGCTTCTATTTTCAAGGTTTCAGCCATGACCAATGTTTTTTCACAATCCACTCAAGTCGAACGGATTTCACCCACAACCCATAAATTGCATATCAGTGACCTTTGGAATGTCGGAAAGATTCCCAATGGTGGCTACCTGATGGCACATGCCGCTCTGGCCATGGTTGAGCAAGTTCCACACCCTCACCCGATTGCGGTGACAGGTTATTATCTTGATAAATCCGACAATGCCGAAGCGCAAATAGCGAGCGAAGTGCTGAGAAGTGGCAAAAGTATTTCAACCGTTTCTGCCAGCCTGATACAGGCGCAGAGTGAGCGAATTCGTTTTATTGCAGCATTTTCTGATTTGGAAAAAACCAGAGGCGAAAATTACATCGAAGCCCCTGCACCAAAAATTGCAGCATTTGAACAGTGTGTGGATATTGCCCAGGTAGCCCCCATGCTCAAAATGTACGAGCAACTCAATATTCGTTTTGACCCAGCTTCAACGGGCTGGCTGGCTGGCAAGTTTTGCGACACCGCAGAAATGAGTGCGTGGCTGGAATTCAGGGATCAAAGTCCGTTTGATGTGTTTTCGCTGCTGATGATTCCCGATATGTTACCTCCGGTTATTTTTACGCGCTTTGGTGCGAGTGGCTGGGTGCCTACCATCGAAATGACGGTGAATGTACGTGCCATTCCAAAATGTTCGCGTCTGCAAATTCGGGGAAAAACACGTTACATGACTGACGGTTTGCTGGAAGAAGACATCGAAGTGTGGAGTGACACAGGAGAGATATTGGCGCTGTCACGTCAACTTGCCAAATTGCGTATGATTGAGAAAACCTGATTATGGAACCCTCAAACTTTCAGGCTAAAAAGCAATTACTGATTGATGAAAGAAGCAAAGGCTTTGCTCGGCTCAGGTTTTCCGGAAAAAAACTGGAAAAAGAGTTTAACGAGTATTTCACAAACCTGAGCAGGGAAAGTTTAGTCACTTCTTTTTTATTCCTGATTGTTCCGCTGTTTATTTTGGCTCATGTCATTTCGTATGACATTGGATTCGATGAATTCCTTTCCACATTTCTAAACACCTTGCTTGCTCTTGCAACATTTAAAATCCCCACCTTCGGTATGGAGGGAGCCTTTGCATGCAAGCTCATCGCTTTACTGTTAATCATTTTACTGATTCCCGCCAGCAAGATTGGTTTTTTCAAGAATAACTTTCAATTGTGTCTTTCAATCAGTTTAAGTTTGATACTGGGAATAGCTTTATCGGCGCTTTTTATGATAGATGATGAACGCTATCGCTTTATTTTTAATATGCTGCTCATGTCTGGTTTCTTGTGCATATACTTTTTAATTTTCTTTCAATTTATTTATGTCCTTCTTTATCAGTTTGTTTGCATTTTATTACTGTTTTCACTTTCTACCAGCTTGAATTGGCATACCAACTGGGTAGAGTTTTCTATCCTCTTCGGTTCAATTTCAATTTTCGGTCTTATCTTTGCCTACTTAAGGGAAATTAGAGAGCGAGGCAAATTTCTCTCCGTGCTGGAAATCGAAACCCAGAAACAGGAATATGAATTCCTGCACAAACAAATTGAAAAAGAAAATCTGCTGAAAGAAAAACTTGCCGCCTTGCATTCTGCAATGAGTGGTGAAAAAAATCTGAAACCGCTTGCA
This sequence comes from uncultured Pseudomonadales bacterium, assembly GCA_964557005.1. GTDB lineage: Bacteria > Pseudomonadota > Gammaproteobacteria > Pseudomonadales > JBECKS01 > JBECKS01. The sequence continues at coordinate 259,221 of CAZKYI010000001.1, read as the reverse complement.
GAGAAAATTCTTGCCTTTCTGGTGCCCAGGCTTGATTGCAGTTTGGCATCTTTATATCTGTGCAAGGACGAAACACTGATTTTACTGGCGAATTTCGGTACGCAGGATTCCAGCAGAACCACCATTGCCTTTGGGGAAACATTACTTGGACAGGCCGCCGAGTCAAAACAAGTGATACAAATCGACCAGTCTCCTGAAGATTTTCAAACCATTCGCAGCGGTCTTGGTAGTATTGAACGCCCTGCCATTTTCATCATGCCGATTTTATTCAGTGATGAATTGGTTGCAGTGGTGGAATTTGCCAGCATTCAAAAAATGAAACCGGAAAATGTGGATTTACTGGAAGCAGCAAGTCGCAGCATCGCAACTGCCTTGAGAGCTGTTGCAGCCAAATCGAATATCTAGTGTTGATTTTTTGCTAAAAATTCCTGATACAGGCTTTCTGCGCGTGCCTTGAGCGCCAGACTGGATGCTTCAAAACCTTCTGCAATTTTATCTCCAAAAGTGCGTGTGACTGGCCACGATGCAAAACCGGTAATTTTCTGACTGGAGTGATAAATGGTTTTGCTGCCATCATCGACCGATTTTAAAACCTGCCAACGTACCGCATTAAAAAGACTGGAACTGAGGAAATGGCTGTCGTAACCCAAATGCTGTTTTTCCTTGAGTGAAACAATCATTTCCCTTGTAAAGCGTAAGGAATCGACACGAGGATCGAGCTTGACGTACAAATAAATATAACTACCGATTTTGGCTTCACCTTTAATGCGTGTGATAAAAGGATTCCACTCGCCATAATGCTCAAAATCAATCAGCACCTGCCAAACCCATTCAACAGGTGCATCAATTTGTATTTTAACTTCAAAGATTCCAGCCATGCGCTCAGTAAAGACCAGTAAAACAGGTAGTCGAGTTTGGCAAGCTTTGACGCAACTTTCAATTCCCTGAACTTTTCAGGTCAACGCTTTGTCATCAAGATGGCTGATTATAGTGTGGGTTCTTGTTATACCAGGCTTGAATAAACGCTCTGTCATCAATATCCCAAGGGTGGAAACCTGGCTTGAAATACAACACGAATTCGCGTGCCAGTTTTTTCAGATTCAATACCCTGCCCAGAATTTTCCCCGCTTCCTTGCCTTCTGCACCAAAGCGTTTAATGCCCTGCTCCTTAAGCAAACGCCCTTCGGAACCTATAATAAAAATTCCCTGAATAATGGTACCCACCAAAGCAGAAAACATGCGGTGGAAATAACCACAGCCCATTGCTTCATACACATCGAAAGCAACTGATTTGTGCTCAATCTCTTCAACCGCATGCCACTCCCACAGTGTGCGCATTTCCGGATCGAGGGTTTCTGCCAAAGCCTGTGATTCCAGCAGCAGTTTTGCACCCGTTGCTGTCAGATGCTCATCAAATACCGTGATGCCCAACTGCATTTTTTTTGGCAACCATTTTTCCATAAAGGTAAATAATTTTTCAGCGGCGTGCTGCTCACGAATAGAGCGAATGCCCTGATGTTCCAGCCCGTTGTTAAATACTTCGTGCGCCTTGTAATGATTGGCTTCCTGCTTGATGAAAGTTTTCACCAGCTCCTGTAACTCAGGGTCTTTAATTTGATCTTCAAAATAACGCACCGATTTAATGAAAAATTTTTCACCTCGTGGAATGTAAATTGAAAACACATTGGTTGAAGTGGTCAGAACAGCATTTTCGCCAAACCAGTTTTTGCGGATTTTTGAATAGTCCGGTTGCTCAAGATTTCTTGCACTCAGGAAGACATCCGCAGGTTTTCTTGATAAAGATACAAAATCTGCATTAATAGAATTCATAATAATTACCTCTTGCAAATAGCGTGCATTGATTCTGACAACAGCCAGAAAATGATGCAAAAGTATTCCTCACTCAAAATCACTTTTGTCCCCCATTGCAGAGATAAACCCCTAAAGCCCTGAAACCCCCGCGCAAAATTTTCTAACCACTTTGAGATTTTGAAATAGTTTGGCATTATGCAGTATTCGCAAGGCAGCGTTTTCAGGAAGACCACTACTGTCTTACGAAAAATATAATTAAAACAATAAGTTAACGAGGGAATTCGCATGTCGATAAAATTCTGTATCCGCTTCAAACAAACAATGTTATTGAGCCTGGGATTGGTTTCAGGGCTGTTCAGTACACATATCCTGGCCTCAAAAGGCGGAGAACTGGCCGACAAAACCAAGGTGGTCGTCCTCAAGCCAGATCAGTTACCCAACATTAAAGGCACCCGTATTTCTTCCTATTCTCTGGCAGCGGTACATGGTGGGCGAATGAATCCGATTCCCTACCAGTTTGATGAACGCACAACCCAAGGCTATATATTTATCAAAGGGCTGGACAAGAAATATCATCAGGAAGACCCCATTCTGGGAGAGGAAGGCTACTTTGATGGCAATGATGAATTACTTTTCATGCTCAAGGACGCTGGCCCCAGAAAAAGAGATGGTATGGCAACCGATGGCAAGATTATCTCTGAAATCGAATTAAGCACTTACAATAATCAAAAGGTTTATGTGTATCTGATTGAAAAGGCACGTCTGGAATCAGAGAACGCCTATGTACGCTATAGCTCAGCGTTGGGTCGTGTAGAAACAGATTACTACGCCTTAAAAGTTGACCCGAACAATGCCTTCATGTGGCAAGAGTTCTATTACGACAGCTTTGATGGCGCTCATCCGCGTCAGCCTGTAGACACCATTAAACTCTACCTCAATAGCAGACCTCTTGGCGGCATTCCGCTCACCATCAATAACAAGCATACCGTTGCACGCGCACTGGCTGAAAAAGCTGGCCCAATCCGTGTCACCACCGAATACAAACTGAACATTGTTTATTTGAAAGCGCCTTTGCTCAATATCAAATTACAGATTGTTTATCACGAGCATGAAATTTCCTATCAGGCGCAACTGGACATTCCACAGGTTAGACGACGACTCATTGCCAGACCCATTCTGCGTCTATCTCTGGACGGCTATGATTTACATGGTGCAAGTGTACGCGCCCAGGGCGGACCTAAAGAAGCAGGCATTGTAGACGGGCAAATTTCCGAGATTGAAAAACAACTGCAAGAAACACAGCTTAAACAAAATGAGAAAAGCTGGCTTTGGATGGATTCCCATTATGGATTCATGCTGCTTTCAAACTTCAGTTTGCAAACAGAATCCGATGAAGAAATTCCTATAAGCATCTTTTATAACGACGATGCCGAAGCGATGGATAAACCCGAATATCATAAAGGCCATCTTCCAAATGCCGGATTTGAGATAAGACATATTCCACTCAAGGGTTTATTCAAACTGCAAATTGATTTGCTCATGTACAATGATCGACTCGATATTCAGGTGGAAGACTTTGTAGATATGGTCAACAGGCAACCAGCCATCAAGGTATTTAATCTTTAAGATTTTCACCTGACAAGCGCACTAAAAAGCCACGCTATATGCGTGGTTTTTTATGGGTGAGCTGCTATGATTGCCCTGCTTTTGCACCAGCCATCAACTACCGAATAATTAAAACCACTGGCTGTCTTAATCAATTGCCATAAATAATGTTCACACTTTCCTGAACGGGAATTGTGTGTTCGCCTTAATCTGGAGAGAACTATGTTGCGTGTAATTCGAACTTGCTGCTTCGCCGTTTCCCTGGCATGCAGTTCCATCCTTCTTGCTAATACCACGCTTGAAACCAAGAGCCTTCCCGAGGCGGAATTTCAAGCTTTCCTGAAGCAAAGCAAAATTGCTCCCGGAAATCTTGCCAAAGACGGCGCACTCATTCGAAAGTTATCGGTACCACAGCTTCACCAAATGGTAGAAAGTTTTGAAATTGGCCACTACGGTTTTCTGCATCCCATGCGTTTAAAGGGTGAGCAATTTCCAGATTTACTGGGTCGAAAATTTGAAGAACTGTCTGTGATGGCAATATGGGATGGCCAATTAAAACCGATTCCATTTCAGTTCGATGAGTTCGACAAGAAAAATAAATATATCTACATCCCCAACATCAACAAATCTCCCGTTGATGGTACCTATCTTGAATTAGACCCCAATGACGAACTGATATTCATGTTTCGAGATGCTGGCACTTCACGCTTTTCAAAAAACATGGCATTAAAAGAAGGCAAGATACTCAAGGAAATAAAAATAACCGATACACATGGAAATATTCGCTACGCCTATCTGGTTGAACATAACAGTGAACGTAGCACTGCCGACTACATCGATGCCGATATAGATAATTCGAAAATCACTTCCAGTTATTACCACCTTGAATACGAACCAGACAACTTTTTGCAATTCAGGGATGTGCGTCCCTATGTTGGAAAAGCTGCCGACCAACGTGTGATTGATAATATTTATTTTGAACTATCCGCCTATGTTTTTTCCCCTGTGATGAAGGTAGGTATGAACAGCGCGAAAAACGTGCGCATCAAAGTGTTAGGTGTAAAAGATGGCCCTGTAAGAGCCACAGCTTTCATCAAGATTACGATTGTACTGGGTGGAAAAGTCCCCATTTTCAGCATGAATTCTGAAATCAGTTTTTATGAGCAAGGCATGGTTATGCCTAACCGTACTGAAGTTGGAAAAGGCGCTGTATTTGTAAAACTGTTTAAAGAACCTGAAATTATTATGTACGCCGATATGAATGGTCTTGAAGGTGGAAAAGTGACTGCACAAGCCTTCAAAGATGAAAACGGTAATCAACTCTATGGCTTCATTGATGGCAAAATGGATGAAGAAGAAAAACGCGCGGTTGAAGCGGGCTTACCTGGCAACTGGACCTGGATTGAAAGTGGCCTTGGCTGGGATATTTTCATGGCCTTTGAATTACCTATGGAACATCTCGACGGTATGAGCTTACGTGTGTACTACGAGGACGATAAGGAAGCCACCACCAAGTTCGAAACCTTCCCGGGTGCAGGGCCAAAAATTGGCATGGTGCTGAATGGTTTACCAAAAGACATGAAAGCCATTGAAGAGTTGAATATGGAGTACGCTTTCTGGTTCCCTGATACGGTAGGAAAAGCTGGCCCCGAGGGCTTCTATCAGGAAGAACAAAACCCTCCCAAGGCAGAAATTCTTCCATTTGAATAACACTGAAAAGGGCTATCATCGATAGCCCTTTTTTGTTCCGCCCGCGAAACATTTTTCATGCCGCGCTTCATCAAACTGGAAAGACTCATCAATCTCCATGATGGCTACAGTGCCAGCTTTGAAGTGGAAGGTACGCCACTGTTACTGGTACATGATAACAATCGCAGCCACCTGTTTCTCAATCGCTGCCCGCATCAGCAAAAACCTTTGGGTACGCATTGTCTTCAAATAAACAAGCTACGCTGCCCGTGGCATGGTCTGGAATATAATCTGGAAACCGGACAGTGTTTGACCAATCAATCACTGCGCCTCACAAAATTCAAACTGGCTTACGAAGAGCAATTCATCGGGGTGTATGTAGATTGAGTGTAATGACTCACCCATGCTTTTTAGCTATAGTCGCGCAGCACACGCCATACAATAAACACGATCATCGCCGGAAGCTCCCTTGCTCTATTTTCTAAGTCAATTTTCTGATTTATTCGGCCCGCTGAGATTACTTGGTTCCCATTTATTTCTGGGTGGTATTGGTGTTGTACTGTGCTGGTTATTGAGTTTCACGTTGCTACCACGCCTGATGCACAAATTACCAACCGATCGCGGGCGCGAGTTTGCCGTTGATGCAAGTAAATCCATCGGCAAACCAACGGGAGCTGGCATTATTTTCATCAGCATCTTTCTGTTAGTGCAGTTGGTGGTATTGCCACTCAATACAGAATTACTGGCCATTCTGTTTTTTACTTTCCTTGCCATGTTTGGTGGCTGGCTTGATGACAAAAGTGACGTCGCCTGGGGAAGACTGGTAAAAGGCAGTATTGATTTGGTGTTATGCCTTGGCACCATGCTGGTGATTACTCAACTGGAACCCTTTCTTGTGTGGTTTCCCTTTACAAAATTCACCTGGATGGCACCTGCATGGGTGAGCATTCCCTGTGGCACAGTTCTGATTTGGGTGGCCATCAATTCAACCAACTGTTCTGATGGCGTGGATGGTTTATCAGGCACACTCGCCACCATTGCGTTAACGGCTCTGGGGGCGCTGATGTATTTTATTCTGGGTCACAGCCAGATTTCTTCCTATCTATTAATACCTCACACGCCTGACGGTGCCATCTGGGCAATTATGGCTTTTTCTCTGGTCGGCACACTGATTGGCTATTTATGGTACAACGCCTACCCAAGTATTCTGTTAATGGGCGACGCAGGTTCAAGGGCGATTGGTTATCTGCTGGGTGTCTTTGTTATCCAGACAGGAAATCCCTTCCTGATTTTCATTGTATCGGGCGTATTGTTAATCAACGGTGGAACCGGATTGGTGAAAGTTGCACTGTTGGCATTTTTCAAAATTGCGATTTTCAAAAGTATCCGCTTCCCCCTACATGATCATGTTAGACACAATCATGGTTGGTCGGCCAGTCAGGTACTGATGCGATTCTCAATTCTCCAGTTAATACTCACCATCATTCTGCTGATACTGTTAATCAAGATTCGTTGAAGCCACACCCTGCTCAACTGCGCTACTTGCCACACAATTTCGCCCCGCTTCTTTTGCCTGATAAAGTTGCTGGTCTGCGGCGCGAATCATATTTTCCATGCCATTACGTATTGCAGGCACATAGGCAACCACACCCAGACTAATAGTCAAACGAATATCCTTTCCAGACTGCGTGGCGATTCTCAGTCGCTCGACTTCACCGCGTAACTTCTCGGCCAGTTGTAGCGCACCTTCCAGATTGGTTTTAGGCAAGACGATGACAAATTCTTCACCACCATAACGACATACACAATCCCCTGCACGATTCACCGTCGCCATGAAGGTTTTTGCCACTTCTATCAGACAATCATCACCCACCAGATGCCCATGTTCATCATTGATGGCTTTAAAGTGATCAAGGTCGGCCAGAACCAGTGCAATCACTGACTGCTCGCGATAAGCACGTTGATATTCACTCTGAAATTTTTCGTTAAAATAGCGCCTGTTTTTTACACCGGTGAGTCCATCACTAAAACTCATTTCTTCGAGCTTGGCATTGGCCAGTTCAAGTTCTCGTGTACGTTGTTTTACACGAATATCAAGTTTCTGATTGATTTCCTGCTGCGCTTCGAGCAACCCTGCCTGTGAAGCCAAACGCATTTTTCTTTCGAGACTGATGCGATCTGCCAGTGCAAAAGAAAAAATAATCACTTCCGCCAAAGTACCTACCATCGTGGCGTATTCAACAATCAGGTTTCGTTGAATCAAATCAAAAACAGATGCGATATAAAAAATGAATGAGAGAACAACCACACCCCAACCCGCAATGTAGTAACCAGCCAATCTGTTTCCATTGGTCCATAAACGCATCGCAACCAATGCACCGCCCGTACCCAGAAGAATGGTATTAAATACCGTCAGGCTAAGCGCGATTGAATAAGGCAATACAAATTGGGAAAACGCACACACACCGGTGAGCCAGATACCCAACCAAAAAAATCGATACGCACCTAAGGAAATACTTTTAAGACCCAGCAAGTGTACAAAAAACAGGGAAGCAAAAATCACCACACCCGACAGGCTTGGAATAATAATATAGTGCTGTATTGGAGGAGAATTCGGCCATAGAAATTGAAATCCCAAACCACGATTGGCACTTTGCACAACCAGTAGGCTAAGCATGTAAATCACATAAAACAAATAGGCTTTATCCTTCACACTCAGATAGATGCAAAAGTTATAGATCATCATGATCAGAATGCCGCCAAAAAATAATCCGTCCATGTAGGAATAGGTTTTATCCATTTGCCAGAATTCCTTTGCCGACCAAAGTGAAATAGGTACCTGCAAGGTGGAGCTGGTTCGCACTCTTAAATAAATATCACTTTCTTCATCATTGATTGAAAGTGGAAACAGAAAATTCTGATGCAACACAGGACGTTCATTAAAAACAAAACGATCACCCGTCAGAAAATGTGAAACGACATTGCCCTGCTTTAACTCAAACAATTCAATTTCATCAAGCAAGGGGTAGGCAACATCAACAATATAAGGCTGGGGTTTTGAATGGTTGGTCTGAAGACGGAAACGAAACCAGTACTCTTCATTGACATAAGAAAAGTTAACATTTTCCTGTTTAATAATTTGCCAATCCAGGTTTTCCCGCTGGGCCAGCACCTGTTCAACGGTCAACTCCTGACTGTTGGCAAAGTATTGCCAGCGACCTTCAATGGAATGCAACCCTGTGTGCAGATGGAAAGGATTTCGTTCGAGAAAATCATCATTCCCAAAGGCAGATGCGGCAGAAGATAAAAATACAAGGCAAACACAAGCAAGTATGGCTCGAACATTCGAAAAATTTTTAAATCTTCCGTATATCACTTTCGATTCAACTCCATTGTGTCAAATAAACTACCCCATCAATCCCGTCACATACAGAGCAAACTGTTGTTACAGCATCAGGATTCCCTGCACAGCACAAACCAGCTTCCCAAAGGTTTTCCATTTCTTGCAGCAGAGCCAATGGTAATGTGCTGTGAAACTTTTCTCAGGCTGTCAACCATGTTGCCAAAAACCAGTTTCGACAGCCCGCTATTGTTATCTCTTATTTCAGGCCAGTCCGCAGGTTTTGTTTCAGGAACCACACGATAATCAATGTCCACTTCTTTGGTTTTATCATTGTAATAGGCAATAAAATAACCAGGGCCAATCAAAGGCTGCGCTCCACCCCAGTTATAGCCCATCAGTTCTTCTCTTTCTTTTTTCTGTTGAGGACGGCAGAACCTTTTTTCAAACCGGGTGAATACCGGCAAACTGTTTTTTCCAATATGTCTCACCTGAATAAAAGGTGCTGGATTGGCAACCATGTCTTCCAGAGAAATCGGCCGATAGCCACTTGATAAATCCCACATGGCCTTTTGATCTTTACGACGCATCGCTCCAATCACTTTGACACGCGCATCATGGCCTATGCCATCCATGAGATTCGCGAAAGCTTCAATATCTTTGGTTTCGTGTAAACATGCACGTGCATGGGTAATGTTGTCACTCATAACAGCTCCTGTTTTCTAATAATCATTATTCCCACTCAATGGTTGCAGGTGGCTTTGAAGACACATCGTAAACCACGCGGGAAATACCAGCAATTTCATTGATAATACGGTTGGAGACTTTCTCCAGTAATTCATAAGGCAAGTGCGCCCAGCGTGCTGTCATAAAGTCCACTGTTTCAACAGCACGCAAGCTCACTACATATTCATAACGTCTGCCGTCACCTACCACGCCTACGGATTTAACTGGCAGAAATACTACAAACGCCTGTGAAGTCTTGTCATACCAGCCACTGGCGCGTAATTCCTCGATAAAAATGGCATCGGCTTCACGCAACAAATCGGCATATTCTTTTTTCACTTCTCCAAGAATCCTGACTCCCAAACCTGGCCCCGGGAAAGGATGGCGATACACCATGTGTGCGGGCAAGCCCAGTTCGATGCCCAGTTTCCTGACCTCATCCTTGAATAATTCACGTAATGGCTCAAGCAAACTCAATTTCATATCAGCAGGCAAGCCACCCACATTGTGATGCGATTTAATCACATGTGCCTTGCCACTTTTCGCGCCCGCAGATTCAATCACATCAGGATAAATCGTACCTTGCGCCAACCAGCAAATATCACTGAGTTTTTCTGCTTCGCTATCGAAAACCTCGATAAAAGTATTACCGATAATCTTGCGCTTTTGTTCGGGGTCGCTCACACCTTTGAGTCTGCCCAGAAACAGTTGTTCGGCATTGGCACGAATGACTTTAACACCCATATTTTCAGCAAAGGTACTCATCACCTGATCACCTTCATGCAGGCGAAGCAAACCGTTATCGACAAACACACACACCAATTGTTCGCCAATCGCCTGATGCAACAATGCGGCAACCACCGAGGAATCGACACCACCCGATAAACCCAGCAGCACTTTTGCGCTACCCACCTGCGCTCTGACACGCTCAATCATGTCATTGAGAATATTTTCAGAGGTCCACAGCGCTTCACAAGCACAGATATTTTTCAGGAAATTTTCGAGAATTTTTCCACCTTGCACCGTATGCGTTACTTCAGGATGGAACTGCACACCATAAAAATGTTTTTCACAGTTGGACATCGCTGCAATCGGTGCACTCGCAGTGCTGGCACTTAAAGTAAAGCCTTGCGGCAAGCGGATAACTTTATCGCCATGACTCATCCATACATCCAGTAACTTGCTGTCACCTTGCGTTTTGTCGAATGCCTGTTCAAACAGAGGCGATGTCTGCTCAAGTTTCAATTCGGCATAACCAAATTCCCTTTTATTGGAAGTGCCGACTTCACCACCAAACTGTGCTGCCATGGTTTGCATGCCATAACAAATACCTAACACAGGAACATTTAATTGAAAAACAACATCTGGTGCGCGAGGTGTATCACCCTCGGTAACAGATTCCGGCCCGCCAGAAAGAATAATGCCCACCGCACCAAAGTCTTTGATAAAAGCTTCATCAACATCAAAGGGGTGCAGCTCACAGTAAACGCCAATTTCCCTGATTCTGCGTGCAATCAACTGTGTATATTGCGAACCAAAATCCAGAATTAAAATTCGTTCGCTATGAATATCGCGCACGCGGCTCTCCAACTAGAGTAGAACGGAAGTATGAATTAACTGACAGGGTAATTCGGTGCTTCTTTGGTGATGGTCACATCATGCACATGACTTTCCGCCATACCTGCCGAGGTCACTCTCACAAAACTGGTCTGGCTTTGCATGGTGGGTATATCCGCACTACCGGTGTACCCCATGCTCGACCTCAAGCCACCGAGCATTTGATGAATAATCGCCGACATCGGACCTTTATACGGTACACGCCCTTCAATACCTTCTGGCACCAGCTTTTCAACCCCCATCGAGGCATCTTGAAAATAACGATCACTGGAACCTTCATTTTGCGCCATCGCTCCGAGAGAACCCATACCACGATAGGCCTTGTAGTAACGACCTTGATAAAGCTCCACCGCACCTGGCGCTTCTTCGGTGCCAGCCAGCAAACTGCCTATCATAATACTGTCGGCACCCGCAGCGATGGCCTTCGCCATATCGCCTGAGAAACGAATACCACCATCGGCAATCACTGGAATATCATCGTGCAGCAAGGCAGCTTTCACATCTGAAATTGCAGTGATTTGCGGCACACCAATACCCGCCACAATACGTGTGGTACAAATCGAACCTGGACCAATGCCCACCTTGACCGCATCAGCACCCGCATCACGCAGAGCCAAAGCCGCCTCTGCGGTGGCTATATTTCCGCCAATAATCTGTAAATTCGGGTACTGCTTTTTAATCCACGCAACCCGCTCAAGCACGCCTTGGGAATGACCATGTGCGGTATCCACCACAATCACATCTACACCCGCATCAACCAGCAGTTCAACGCGTCTTTCGGTACCTTCACCAGTGCCTACCGCAGCACCCACCACCAGACGACCCTGATCATCTTTACAGGCATGCGGGAAGGTTTCGGCTTTCTGAATATCCTTGACCGTAATCATGCCTTTCAGGCGAAACGCTTCATCAACCACCAGAATCTTCTCGATTCTGTACTCGTGCAGCAGCGCTTTTACCGTTTTGCTATCGACACCTTCCTGCACCGTCACCAGCTTGTCTTTTCTGGTCATAATGGCTGAAACAGGCGCACTGAGATCCACCTGAAAACGCATATCACGGCTGGTGACAATACCCACCAAATCCTGACCATCAACCACTGGTACGCCTGAAATATTATGGCTGCGAGTAAGCTCCAATAATTCCGCAATACTGGCTGTGGGTGAAATCGTCAACGGGTCTTTCACCACACCACTCTCAAATTTCTTGACCTTGCGTACTTCCAGCGCATGCATCTCGGCAGTCATGTTTTTGTGCAAAATACCCACACCCCCTTCCTGAGCCATGGAAATCGCCATACGCGACTCGGTGACGGTATCCATCGCCGCAGACAAAATCGGGATATTCAGTTTGAGTGTGCGAGTCAGTCGAGACCGGGTAGAAACATTTTTAGGGAGGACTTTTGAGTAGGCAGGCTTGAGCAGGACATCATCAAAAGTGAGGGCTTCCTTATCGATTCGCAACATGGTGGTCTACCTCTGTTCGCCCTGAATTGCTGTCACAATCAGGGACTTGTTCAGGTGAAGGCAGCGCTTTATGGCTTGAAATTAGCGGCTGAAAAAGTAGCCGCGCATTATAAGGTTCGGTACCACTTTAAACAAGGACAAGTCTTCAGGCACGAATACGCTTCAACAATTTATCACTTTGCTTTAGTCCTTCCGCAAATCCATCACAAATCCATAAATCTGCCACTGCAAGCAAGTGTTCACCCTGATACACCAGCGGCAAGGTATCGCGCTCCCATACCGGTATGCGATATTCCTGTAAAAGTTTTTTCAAACTTTGACTATGCACACGCCCCACAGGCTTGCAGCGTTCGCCACCGCTTCTGCATACCAGCCTGAATGTGTGCACAGGGTGTATCTGTAAACTACTTTGAAAGAGCGGTGTTATTTGATAACGCCAGTATCCAAAACCTGAAAATTCCCGCACATCTTGCGCAAGCAGGACAGCATCTGAAGATTTTTTGTCTAACAAATCGTCACTTTGCAATTCATAAAAAAGATGATTTTCAAATACTCTCCACAAAAATTTTCTCTGCCCGTTCTGCCAACATACTTCCAGACTATCGCTTTCAGATGCCATGACGCTTGCACATTGATTTAACAAATAGGTGATGGCTTTTTGTGCTGGAAAGGGAAACACATGTTGAGTCAAAAGAAAACGGATTAGATTTTCCTGTCGCTCTCTGGTTAAAGCAGAAAAACTGTTCAAATCAAGATTACTGCCCCAACTGTTCAAATGTCCGTCTCTGCCACAGCAATCCATCAAATCCCTTGCTGCCACAGCTTCAAACAAATTCACCTGTTTTTGAACATTACGTGCAAGTGCTGATAAACGTGCAACCAGATCAGGCACTTGTTGTTCGAGTTGTGGAATCACTTGCAAGCGAATCAGGTTTCTGGAAAAAGCAAGATTGTGATTACTGTCATCTTCAACCCATGCAAGCCCGTGCTGTGTGGCATAAGCTTCAATCTGTTTGCGCGAAAATAACAACAGCGGTCTTAAAAGTTGCAAGCCCTGCCAAAGCCTTGTTTCAGGTATGCCAGACAGGGATTGCACATGCATGCCACGCAGCAAGCGAAATAATAATGTTTCCGCCTGATCATTGGCATGGTGAGCTAACAACACCCTGTCACCTGTTTTACAGTGTGATAAAAAAGCCTGATAACGCAGTGTTCTGGCGTGTTGTTCCAGATTCCCTGTCTTGGGAACTTCAACGGTTCTAACAATGAGTTCAAGTTGCAGCTTCGCACACATCTGTTCACAAAATGCCTGCCATTGATTGGCATGTAAGCTGATGCCGTGATTCACATGAAGCACTTTAAGGGTAACATCGTGGTCTTTGAAAAACTGGTGCGCCAGATGAAGCAAAACCACTGAATCGATGCCGCCACTCAAGGCAACCCAAACCACGCTATTTGCATTAAGCACAGGTTGATTTTTCACAAAAAAATATTCAAAACCCTGATTCAGGCTCGCATTCTGTTCATACCTGGACTCTGCCTGCATCAGGCTAGCCTGCGTCAGGATAGGTTAAACGTACTGAATGAGCGCCAAACAAGTCCGTTAATTTTTCTAACAAAATATCTTCTGGACTAACCTTCCATGCACTGCCCAGTTGAATCAAAGCGCTTGCTTGATCATTTCTGTATTCAATTACCAAAGGGCAACCTGCTGCGTTTTCAGAGCCTTTGCCTGACGCACCATGCGCCATCAATATTTTTTTCAAGGCATCCTTATGTTCAAAAAACTGCTTCGTTTGTTGCAAGCAGATACGAATACCACTGGCATGATGTTGACGTGCATCAACAAGGCTTTGCACTTTTTCCGCCACCATTTTCAGCCCTTCTGTATACTCGTCGTATGACACTTTGCCTTCGATTATCAGTACCGCATCCTTGACAATCAGATGCTTAACCTGCTCAGCCACTTCTGAAAAAAAACTGACTTCGAGACTGGCACTGCGATCATCAATTTGCGCAAAAATCATCTTGCCACGCCTGCCTTCCATTTGCCTTGCAGAAAGTACCACACCACAAACAGTTTCTGTTTTTTCATTGGTATTTAATTGTGCAATACGTTTGGGTACAAACTGACGCAATTCCCTTTCATATTGATCAAAGGGATGACCGCTTAAATACAAGCCCAAAGCTTCCTTTTCACCTTGCAGGCGTTCACGCTGTGTTTGCGCTTTGGCTGCAACATAGTGGGTGGCAGGACTTTCAGATTCCGCCAAACCAAACATATCTTCCATACCCGAAGACTGATTCTGCGCATGCTGATCGGCTGCCTGTAAAGCAGTATCGAGAGAACCCAACAACACTGCCCTGTCTTGCCCGAATACATCCATAGAGCCGCTACGAATCAATGCTTCAATGACTTTGCGATTCACACGCGTGCCCGACAAACGTCTACAAAACTCAAACAAGTCTTTAAAGTGCCCATTGTTATTGCGCTCTTCCACAATACTGTCTATGGGTCCCTCACCCACTCCCTTAATCGCCCCCAAACCATACACAATCGATACACCATCGTAAGTAATAAATTTATATTGGCTGTTATTCACCGAAGGCAACACAATGTCCAGCTTCATACTTTTGCATTCTGCAATCAGTGTCACCACCTTGTCGGTGTTATCCATATCAGCCGATAGCACCGAAGCCATAAAATAAGCGGGATAATGGGTTTTTAACCACAAGGTATGAAAGGAAACCAGCGCATAACCTGCAGAATGACTTTTATTGAAACCATATTCAGCAAATTTTTCCATCAAATCAAAAATGGAACTCGCAATACCTTCATCGATATTATTTTTCTTTGCTCCCTCGTTAAATAATGCCCTTTGCTTGGCCATTTCTTCAGGTTTTTTCTTACCCATCGCACGGCGTAACATATCTGCACCACCGAGACTGTAGTTCGCCAGTACCTGTGCAATCTGCATCACCTGTTCCTGATACACGATAACACCGTAGGTATTCTTTAATACTGGCTCCAAATCTGCATGCGGGTAACTCACCTTGGCCAGACCATGTTTTCGTGCAATAAAATCGTCCACCATGCCCGACTGTAAGGGGCCAGGACGAAACAAGGCCACCAACGCAATAATATCTTCAAAGGTACTCGGCTTCAGACGCTTGATTAAATCTCTCATACCACGTGATTCAAGCTGAAAAATGGCGGTAGTTTCTGCCGTTCGCAAATAATCAAAACATGGCTCATCATCCAGTGGAATACTTTTCAAATCGACGAGTGCTTCACCCTGTTTTTGTCTGTCTGCATTGATGGCAGCAATGGCCCAGTCAATAATCGTAAGTGTACGCAAACCCAGAAGATCGAATTTTACCAAACCAACCTGTTCAACATCATCTTTATCATATTGCGTAACAAGACCATCACCCTGCTCATCACAATAGACTGGTGAATAATCTGTGAGCTTTCCCGGAGCAATCACCACACCACCCGCATGTTTACCTACGTTGCGGGTGATGCCTTCCAGTTGAAAAGCCATGTTCATAATTTCCTGGGCTTCTTCATCACTGTTCACAAATTCACGCAATTCCGCTTCCTGCTCAACGGCCTTGTTAAGGGTCATACCTACATCACGTGGAATCAATTTGGATAACTTATCCGCCAAACCGTAGGCTTTTCCCTGAACACGCGCCACATCACGCACCACCGCCCTGGCCGCCATTGTGCCGTAGGTGATGATTTGTGAAACCGCTTCACGACCATAGGTTTC
Source organism: uncultured Pseudomonadales bacterium (assembly GCA_964557005.1). Classification (GTDB taxonomy): domain Bacteria; phylum Pseudomonadota; class Gammaproteobacteria; order Pseudomonadales; family JBECKS01; genus JBECKS01. The sequence continues at coordinate 243,190 of CAZKYI010000001.1, read as the reverse complement.
TGCCACATAGTCAATCACACGATCACGACCGTCCATACAAAAGTCGATATCAAAGTCAGGCATGGAAACCCGTTCAGGATTCAGAAAACGTTCAAACAACAGGTCATAACGCAGAGGATCAAAGTCGGTAATCTCAAGCGCATAGGCCACCAGAGAACCCGCACCAGAGCCTCGTCCCGGGCCAACCGGCACACTGTTTTTCTTTGCCCACTTGATAAAGTCCATCACAATCAGGAAATAACCAGCGAATCCCATGGAATTGATAATGCCCAATTCAAAATCAAGCCGTTCCAGATACACTTCGCGACTGGCAACCATTTGTTGAAGTTGTTCCAGTTCAGCAAAACGCTTATGCAAACCTTCAAGGGAAATTTCCCTGAAAAATTCATCCAGAGTTTTTGTTTCAGGAATCGGATAATTCGGCAAATAACTGCTTCCTAACGCAACATGGAAATTACACCGCTTGGCTATTTCAATGGTGTTTTGCAAGGCCTCGGGTAAATCCACAAACAATGCCTGCATGTCCTCGGCACTGCGCAGATATTGCTGTTCGGAGTAACGTCTTTCCCTGCGAGGATCATCCAGCGTTCGACCATCATTGATACACACACGTGTTTCATGCGCTTCAAACTCACTCGCTTCAATAAAACGTACATCATTGGTTGCCACCAATGGCAAATCGAGTTTGGCAGCAATCGATACACAAGCTTCGTTGTATTCATTTTCGCGTGCACGACCTGTTCGTTGTACTTCAATATAAAATCTGTCTTTAAAAAGGCGCTGCCAGTCACTTGCACACGTGTTTGCGGCATCCACCCCATCTTTAAACAGAGCATGCGCAAGCACGCCTTGCACACCACCACTCAAACACAATAATCCTTCATGGCAACTTTCAAACCACGATTCCTCCGCACATGCCTGACCCAATCGCTGGCCTTCCTGATAAATTCTTGAAATCAGTTGAGTCAGGTTTTTATAACCTTGCTGATTCTGAACCAGCAAACATATTTCATAAATCTCACCATCCACAACAGAGCGCACTTTCACATCGGCACCAAAAATCGGCTTGATACCGGCAGCAAATGCTGCCTTCTGAAACTTCACCAGTGCGAATAAATTGTTAAGATCGGTCAAGGCTACTGCGGGCATGTGTTGTTCACGCAGCTTTGACATCAAGGGCTTCAATCTAACAATACCATCAACCAGTGAATATTCACTGTGCAAACGCAGATGTACGAATGAAGCTGACATATTTATTTTCCCAATACCCGTTTTACCGGAGCAAAGGATTTACGATGCTCAGGTGTTGCACCGTGTTTTTCAAGCATCTCAAGATGCAAGGATGTTGGATAACCCTTGTGACCGGCAAAACCATAGTGAGGATAATAACTGTCCAGCTCGACCATTTCACGGTCACGCGCCACCTTTGCAACAATGGAGGCCGCTGCAATTTCCTCAACCCGTGCATCGCCCTTAACCACTGCATAGCAAGGACAAACCAAATCAGGCCGCTTGTTCCCGTCAATCAAGGCAAATTCAGGTGCTTGCGACAAACTCTCAAGCGCACGTTTCATGGCAAGTAAACTGGCTTGCAGGATATTGATGTCATCAATTTCGTGCGCTTCTGCACGCCCCAGCGCCCACGCAAGTGCTGTGTGTTTGATTTGTTCAGACAGTAACTCACGTTTTTTTTCTGCAATGCGTTTGGAATCCATCAAGCCTTCAATACCGTGCTGCTGTGGCAAAATGACCGCTGCTGCAATCACCGCACCCACCAAAGGCCCGCGACCCACTTCATCGACACCGGCAATCAAACGATAGCCACCCAAGCGATGCTCCAGACAAAAATCATGAGCAGGTTTTATATCAGCTGTTGCTTTGGATAAGCTGGCCATCGCGAAACTGGCCTAACGCACAATTCCCCGAGTGGAACTTTTCAGGGAAGCAATATACAGCGCCAGTTGCGGAACAGATGGAAGTTTTTCCAGTTCCTGTAACGCCACTTCCATCGTGAGATTCTTGCGATACACAATCTTGTAGGCTTCCTTGAGTGTGTCGATGACAGACTTGTCATAACCTTTGCGCTTCATGCCTTCGAAATTCATACCGTAAGCTGAAGCGGGATTACCACCCGTCATAATATACGCAGGCACATCTTTAAGAATAATCGAGCCGCCACCTAACATGCAGTGTGCACCGATGCGGCAAAACTGATGAATGCCCACCAGACCACCAATAATGGCACCATCATCTACTTTGACATGACCTGCAATAGTTGCCTGTGTCGAAAGAATAATGTTGTTAGCCAACTGACAATCATGCGCAATATGGACATAAGCCATTAAAAGATTGTCATTCCCCAAACGGGTAACACCGGAATCCTGAGCTGTTCCTCTATGCAAGGTACAGGATTCGCGAATGCAATTACGGTCACCAATTTCCAGCCAGGTTTCTTCGTCGTTGAATTTGAGATCCTGCGGGTCTTCTCCCACGCTGGCAAACTGATAGATGCGATTGTGCTTTCCGATACGCGTGTTTCTGGCAACCACCACATGAGAACCTATCTTGCTGCCCGCACCAATACTGACATTCGGGCCAATAACCGTATACGCACCCACTTCAACATCATCAGCAAGCGTGGCACTGTCATCAATGAGTGCCGTAGCATGAATCAACTGGCTCATAGGCTTACTCGCTGATTTTTCTACGCGCGCACAATACGATTGCGGAAGCAGCAGGCTTGTCATCAACCAGTGCTTCGCAATTAAATTTCCAGATATCTCTTTTTACCGCGTTAATCTCTGAGCGCAATACCAGTTTATCGCCTGGAACCACTTGTCTTCTGAAACGCGCTTTGTCTGAACCGACAAACATATAGCTATCACCATCGTTTGGTTTCACACCTTCGGTTTTAAAAGCCAGAATACCTGAAGCCTGTGCCATCGCTTCGATAATCAATACACCTGGGAAAATCGGAAAATTGGGGAAATGACCTTCAAACATCGGCTCGTTAAAGGTGATGTTCTTGTAGCATTCAATGCGCTTGCCCAGCTCCAGCTCCACCACTCTGTCAATCAGCAGAATCGGATAACGATGCGGTAAGTGTTCTTTGATTTGTACAATATCCATTAACATAAAAAGCCCTTTTTAACTGTCGTTTTTATCTTGAAGTAATTTTTTCAGTTCTTTGATGGTTTTAGCCATTTCATCAAGCTGGAAATGTCTCGCTGTAGTCCTGCGCCACTCTCTGTTAGGCACCACAGGAATTCCGCTGGAATAAACACCTGGCTCGGTAATGCTGCTGATAATCAGCGCCTGACCTGTTGCAATCACACCATCACAGATTTCTATGTGTCCATTGATGCCAACCTGCCCGCCAAACTGACAATTCGCACCAATTCTAGTGCTGCCTGCAACACCCACACACCCTGCAAAAGCAGTATTTTCACCAACCTGTACGTTATGTGCGATATGCACCTGATTATCCATTTTCACGCCATTGCCAATCACAGTATTGGAAAGCGCGCCACGATCAATGGTGCAATTCGCACCCATCTCAACCCTGTCACCCACCACCACCGTACCAATCTGGTAAAGTTTTTCATAAGCACCCGCATTGGGCACGAAACCAAAACCATCAGAGCCAATAGCTGTACCGCTGTGAATAATACAGTCATCACCCAATATAACATCGTGATAAATACTGACATTGGCAAACAAACGGCAACGCTTGCCCAGACGAGCGCGTTGACCCACCACGGCACCCGCGCCAATAACGCAGTCATCACCAATTTCAGCATGAGCTTCAATCACAGCATTGGCTGCCACCACCACATTTTTGCCAAGGCGGGCTGTTGCATCGACCACTGCCGAAGCGGCAATGCCTGCCTGATATTCAGGATAAGTACTATAAAGCGCGGTGAGTTTGGCGAAGGCCAGTTCAACTTTAGATACAAACAGTATGTCGCCGTTATGCGCAGGCAAACTTTCCAGAGCTTCGGCAAGCGCTTCTCCCACCAAAAATACACCTGCCTTGCTGGTGCCCAGTTTTTCAAGATATTTTCGGTTGGAGCAATAAGCAAGATGCATATCCTGCGCATCATCGAGACTCGCCAAGCCCTCAATCACCTTTTCAGGATTGCTTTGTATACCAGGCTTCAACCTTGCACCCAGTTGTTGTGCCAGCAAGGAAATAGTTAATGTTTGCTCACGCACCATCACCACCACTTGTTTTTATTTTTTATTATTTTCTATTTCTTGTTCAGGCGCTGAGTCAGTTCCTGGGTCAAATCGTACTGATTTTTAACAAACAACGCTGTTTGCTTGTGTAAAATCAAATCGTACTTTCCTTCCGCATTAAATTCCTTCACCACCTGTTCAACCACTTGCATCAACGGTGCCGACAATTCCTGCTGCCGGGCTTGCAACTTGCGTTGCATCTCAACACTTTCAAACTTCAAACGACTTTTCTTTTCAGCGATTTCCTGCTGTAAACGTCTTAATTCCGTTTCCGCCATAACCGCAGAATCCTTGATATAACGCGCTTCGAGTTTTTCAATGTCGTTATTGAGTGCTTTTAAATCACTTTGAATCGGTGAAAATTCAGCTTCCAGTTTTTCGTTAATTTTTTTCACCTGATTGGAGGAATCAATCGCTGCCTGAATATCAATGACAGCAATTTTAAACTCTGATGCCTGCGCAAAAGCACCGTAGGTCAGTATGAATACTGCGACCAATAATGATTGATGTATTTTTATCCGATTTTTCCTAATGAGATTGCTCACACGATCACCCTTTCTACTTTAAAATGATTAAAACGTACTACCCAATTGAAACTCAAAACGTCTGGTTCTATCACCCGATTTTTCATCAATCGGCATGGCATAAATAAAGGATAAAGGTGCCAGAGGCGTAACCCAGGTTAAACTGGCACCCAGCGAATACCTCAACTCATCCACTTCCGGGTCAAAACCTCGCGCAGTGTCAAACACGTTACCCAGGTCAAAAAATACTGCCGTGCGCAGCATTCTAGCATCCTTCACAAACGGTGTGGGGGTAATCAGCTCAATACTGGCCTCGGTTTTCAGGTTCCCGCCAAAAGGCTGGAACTCCTGCACATTGGTTTCAGGATAAATCCGCTTTCCGTCTGCATCAAAATATTCGATATAGGTCGGATGACCGTTGGCATCCAGAATCACACTGTTATTGCTATCCAACTGAAGTTCCGGTTGATATAAATGGTTTTTGTAGCCGAGAGAACGAATTCGATAACCACGCACTGACCCCACACCACCCGCATAGAAATTTTCGTAATAGGGCAACTTGTTCGAATCACCAAAACCACCGCCCCAGGCAAGGTCGGTATTCACATGAAAAATCCATTCATTACCAATCAAAGGCTTGTAAAAATCGTTGCTAAATTGAAGCGTGTAATATTCCACATCACTGACACTGGGTACCGTCACCAGACCTCTGACACGTTGTTCTGATCCTGCTGTTGCAAAAGGCGATCTGTTGAGTGTGCTTCTAATCCAGGTGCTTGCAAAGTTATAGGCATTCAACGAATTGCCTTCTTCATCAAAGAATTCATCCAGCTCGATAATTCTTGCACCATACGGCAACACAATACGAATGTCGGTACGTTTAATCCCCATGGAGAAATTCAAACGCGAAATTTCACTGATGGGATAACCAAACGTCAGATTAAAACCTCGCTCATCGGTAATGCTGCTACTGGTGCTCAAACCGCTCGATTCTGACAAATCTGTTTCCCTGAAAAACACATCGAAACCTCGTGTCACACCATCTACGGTGTAATACGGGTTCACGAATCCAAAACTGTAATTTTTCCTGTAACTACTGCTTTCAATATTGAAATTGACGCGATTGCCTGTGCCCAGAAAATTGTTGTGCTTCTGATACAAACTTACCGATGCACCGAGATTCGGCTGATAGGAAAGGCTGGCACCGATTTCACCAAAACTCGATTCCTCTACCACATAATTAACATCCACCATGTCGGGTTCGCCGGGCACACGCTCGGTTTGAACTTTCACTCCCTTGAAATATCCCAACCTGTCCAGACGCACCTTGGACTGCTCGATTTGTGCATTGGAAGCCCATGCTCCTTCCATTTGCCGCATTTCCCTTCTCAACACCGAATCTTCGGTGCGCTCATTGCCCTGAAAATTGATACGTCTGACATAGGTGCGCCGACCCGGATCAACAAAGAAAGTAATATCGACGGTTTTGTCTTCTTCATTGATGTCTGGAATACCGTTGACACGCGAAAACATATAACCCTCATTACCAATGTATTTGGAAATAAATTCATTGGTAACGGTTAAATCCCTGTGCGAAAAAGTTTTACCTTCTCTCACCACAATCAGCGATTCCAGTTCGTTTCTGGGCACCACCAGTTGGCCTGCGAGCTTGACGTTCCTGACGGTATATTGATCACCCTCTTCGATATTCACGGTGACATAGACTTTTTGTTTATCAGGTGTAACTGAAACCTGAGTGGAAAGCACTTCCATCTTGATATAACCGTTATCGAGATAATAGGAATGCAGCGATTCCAGATCACCCGACAGTTTTTCCCTGGCATAACGATCACTTTTGTTAAACAAGGTCATAAAGCCGGGTTTTTTCAACTCAAACTGTCGTAACAATTCTTCCTCAGGGAAAACCTTGTTACCAAGCACCTTGACCTGTCGTATGGTCGCCACTTCACCTTCCTGTATATTCAACTTGAGCAATACACGATTGGCAGGAAGCGTCTCGATTTCCACATCAATTTGTGCTCCATAACGACCTTGAGCCACATACAGACGTTTTAATTCCTGTTTCATGTGTTCCATCACATTACGCTTGAATACTTCACCTTCCTCAAGCCCACTCTGCTTCATTCCTGCAAGCAAGGCAGTACTTTCGAGTGTCTTGTTACCTTCAATTTCAATCTTGTCGATGGTTGGGCGCTCCTGAACAATAATAACCAGCACATCACCATCTCTGCCAATTTCAACGTCTTCAAACTTGCCTGTGCGAAACAGACTCTCAATCGATTGTGAGACTCTGAAACCATCTACTTTATCGCCAACATTCAAAGGCAAGGCAGAGAATACGCTTTTTGCCGGAACCCGTTGCAAGCCATTCACGCGTATATCCTTGACATAGAATTCATCTATTTTGGCGAATGCCTGCGTACAGAAAAACAGATTGACCAGCATCAGGCAAACAAGAAGCGCTTTCATGAATTAAAAACTTCCTGATATGCGCGACAAGTCATTGAAGATGGCAAAGGCCATCAGTGTGAGCAAAATAACCAGACCCAGCTTCATGAGCACCTCCTGTGCTTTTTCAGGCACAGGGCGACCAGTTAACAATTCGATGCTATAGAACAAAATGTGACCACCATCCAGCACGGGTATGGGCAATAAATTCATCACCCCCAGCACAATACTGATGTAGGCCAGGAACATAATATAGGGAAGCAAGCCAATATCGGCATAACGTCCGGCAAGCTGGGCGACCATAATCGGGCCGCCGAGATTATCACGCGCCAAATCCCCCACCACCAATTTCCAGAATGACACAATAATCAGCTTGCTGCTGTCCCAGGTTTTTTGATTGGCAGCAATTAACGCTTCTACGGGGTTATATTCAATTTGCCTGACCAAATGTTCTGGCCATTCAAAAGGCGCGACACCTGCGCCGATGTAACCAAAACTTTCCCCATTCGCACCCGTCTTTTTGTTAGGAATTAACTCCAGCGTGATTAGCTCATTATTTCTCGCCAGCTCCACCTGCACAGGTGTATTGGCATTTGCCTGAATCACTTCAACCCACGCCATCCAGTTGCCAACCACGTCACCATTGACAGCCAGAATCTCGTCACCTGTTTTCAAACCATCGCGTTTACCCGCTTCACCTTCAACCAGATCACCAATAATGGCAGGAATCGATGGGCGCTCAGGTCTGATACCCAGAGCCAGCAGAGGGTCGGTATCTGCGTCAATGTGCAGCGCCTGCTCGATACGAATAGTTCTTTGAACGGTATAACCGTCTGCATGGGTAAGCGTTAACCGAATCTCACCAGGTTCAAGCACTTTCAAAATAATGTTTTGAACTACATCATCCCACGAACGCACTGGCTTGCCGTCCACTTCAATCACTTCCTCACCCACCTGAATGTGTGCGTGCTGTGCAAGTGAATCGTCGTTGACTGAACCCACAACAGGCGCGAGCACCTGCTGACCTGCCATAAATACAACCCAATACACCACAACCGCAAACAGCAGGTTAATCGCAGGGCCAGCCGCAACAATGGCAATACGTTGCAACACGGGTTGGCGATTAAAAGCAAAAGGTAAATCCTCGGCTTTTACCTCGCCTTCACGCTCATCGACCATCTTCACGTAACCACCGAGCGGAATCCATGCGATGACGAACTCTGTGCCTTTCTTGTCAACCCACGAATACAGGCTTTGCCCAAAACCGATTGAAAACTTGAGCACTTTCACGCCACACAGCCGCGCAACAATAAAATGACCCCATTCATGAATGCCAACCAGAATGCCTAGTGCAACAATAATGGCGAGGGTGGTTTGCAAGGCGTACAACATAAAAGACTATTCAGATATTTGTTTAACAGCTTCAAGAGCGAGCGCTCTTGCATGGGCATCTAAGGCAAGCACATCGGCCAAAGAGTTCAATTCAACTTCCGTACACTTCAAAAGTGACTGCTCAATCACTCTGGAAATACCCGTAAAAGGAATCTCCTGATTCAGGAAAGCAGCCACCGCAACTTCATTGGCAGCATTCAATGTTGCAATCGCTGCGGGGCCTGATTGTAAGGCACGATACGCCAGCCCCAAACAGGGAAACTTGTTTAAATCCGGTTTGAAAAAACTCAAAGGCTCACTGTGTACCAAATCCAGCTTGGCCACACCCGTTTCAATACGCTCAGGCCAGCTCATGCCATAGGCAATGGGAATTTTCATATCCGGATTGGCCAACTGCGCAATGATTGAACCATCTACATATTCCACCATTGAATGCACGATGCTCTGAGGGTGAATCACCACGTCCACCTGTTCGGGTGCAAGATCAAACAGCAAACACGCTTCAATCACTTCCAGCCCCTTGTTCATCAAACTCGCCGAATCGACCGAAATTTTTCTTCCCATCTGCCATTTTGGATGCGCACACGCTTCATCAGGACTCACTTTTTCCAAAGCCCTGGCATCGTGATTTAAAAAAGGGCCGCCAGATGCGGTAAGAACGACACGCTTCACAGCGCGTTTATTCATTTCGGCAGGAAAAGCACTCGCGCCATCCAGACACTGAAACACTGCATTGTGTTCGCTATCAATGGGGAGCAGTTGCGCCTTATGTTGCTTCACTGTACGCATAAATAACGCACCACTCATTACCAGCGCTTCCTTGTTTGCAAGCAACACTTTTTTACCCGCCTGTGCCGCTGCCAAAGAAGAAGGCAAACCCGCAGCGCCAACAATCGCTGCCATCACCAATGACACATCAGCATCCGCAGCAAGCGCACACAAAGCCTGTGTGCCCGTTTGTATGCTTAAAGAAAAATGGCCTTCACTTGCCCAACGCTGTGCAAACACTCTGGCTGCTGCTTCATCGACCACCACCACTTTGGCTGGCTTGAACTCAACGCACTGTTGCCACAACAACTCAATATTTTTATGCGCACTCAGGGAATGCACTGAAAATTTTTGTGCATGTTGCCTGACAACATCGAGCGTGCTCTTGCCAATGGAACCCGTAGAACCGAGTACGCAAATTTTTGTGGGCGCTTGTAAATTCATCGCATCAATCAGGCAAAAATAAACAGGCTGGCATAGAAAACGGGAACCGCTGCGGTGAGGCTGTCAATTCTGTCGAGTATGCCCCCATGCCCGGGTAACAACTGACTGCTATCCTTAACACCAGCGGCACGCTTGAATAAACTTTCACTCAAGTCACCCAGCACAGAAAACAAAATGACGAGCGAAAAAATAATCAGCGCGCTCATCGAGGTTAAATGTTCAAGACCGACCCAATTTTTGAATAACAATCCTATAATCAGGGAAATCAACAAGCCGCCCACAACACCTTCAATACTTTTCCCCGGACTGACCTTCGGTGCCAGTTTATGTTTGCCAAAACGCCGCCCTGCAAAGTAAGCGCCAATGTCTGCCGCCCACACCAGCACAAACACAAACAGCATTTTAATTTGACTATCTGCCTGCAACTCGACCACACCTAACCAGGTGGGCACCAGAATCGCAAGACCGATTACTGCTTTCAGCAACAAATTGTTCTGCCACAAACGATCACTTTCGGGATAACTCACCACCAGATAAATGGCAAACAACCACCATAGTGTGGCTAACAAATAAATGATAAAGGACGGTATCCACTGGGAAATAAATGCAAGCGCCAGAGCAATCGCAATATACGCAGCCTGCCCGGGAATTTCCCTGATTCCAATCAGACGGCACCATTCCCAACATCCCAGCACCAGAACCACACTCATTGCCCATTTGAACGATGGACTATCGAGAAAAAAAATCAGATACAACACCAACGGTATCAGGACAACTGCTGTGGCAATGCGCTTGTGTAATTCGGTCATCGTGTGATTACCCTGAAACTCTTTGTTCTGACATTGTGTGCCGACACTCTAGCACATTAACCACTCTGGCCGAATCGACGTTCCCGTTCAGCGAAATGGTGCAAATCTTCGATAAATTTTTCGCGACCGTAATCTGGCCACAGGCATTCATTGACCAATAATTCTGTATAGGCAAATTGCCACAACAAAAAATTACTGATTCGGTGTTCTCCACCGGTACGAATACAGACATCAGGGTCAGGTAAATCGGCATTGCAGATGTGCTCAGCCAATGCAGCTTCATTGATGTGTTGCGGTTTCAGTTTTCCATCAACACAATCCTGAGCGAGTTTTTTTGCCGCTTCGCTGATGTCCCAGCGCCCACCATAGTCAACCGCAATACTGAACACCAAACCTGTATTGGATTGCGTGAGCGCTTCACATCGGCGCATTTGCGCTTGTAAGGCTGCATCAAACTTCACACGACTGCCAATCATGCGCAGTTGCACCTGTTTTGCATTCAACTCATCAATTTCCTTTTCAAGCGAATCCATAAATAACTGCATCAGTGCATTCACTTCCTGATCAGGCCGCTTCCAGTTCTCACTGCTGAACGCAAACACGGTCAATGCCTGAATGCCGAGTTCTCCGCAACACTCAATCACTGCACGTAAGGGAGCAAGACCTGCCCTATGGCCTTCACTGTTAGATAATTGTCTTGCACGCGCCCAACGCCCGTTGCCATCCATAATCACGGCAACATGCTTGGGCAAAATCACAGGAGGGGCGAGACTGCTCACAGAATATCCGCGAATCAGACTTCCATGAGTTCTTTTTCTTTGGCCGCCAACTGCTCATCTACCTTGGCAATATAGGTATCCGTCAGTTTTTGAATGGTTTCCTGCGCTTTTCTGTCTTCGTCTTCGCTGATTTCCTTTTCCTTTAACAATTCCTTGCAATCGGAATTTGCATCTCTGCGAATATTTCTTAAAGCCACTTTGGAATGCTCGCCTTCACTTTTAATATTTTTAACCAGCTCCCGACGGGTTTGCTCAGTCAATGCGGGCATAGGTAAACGAATCACCGTTCCTGCTGTGGCAGGATTCAAGCCCAAATCTGAAGTCAGAATTGCTTTCTCAATCGCAGGCACCAGTGCTCTTTCCCAAGGATTGACAATCAAGGTACGCCCGTCTTCCACCGACACGTTGGCCACCTGACTCAAGGGCGTAGGCGTTCCATAATAATCGACACGAATACCGTCGAGTAAGCTTGGGTGTGCACGGCCTGTACGTACCTTCTTTAAAGTCGTTGCGAGTGCTTCAAGCGTTTTTTTCATTCTTGCTTCAGCGTCTTTAATCGTTTCGTTTATCACTTTGCTTCCCCTGAAAATTCCAACTCAATATTCAATCCGCGCGACTAACCCTAATCAATGATGGTACCTTCAACCTTGCCCAGCATGAAATTCAATAAATTGCCTTGTTTGGTCATATCAAATACACCCAAAGGCATACCCTGATCACGGCACAAACAAATGGCCGTCGAATCCATCACAGCCAGTTTCTTTTCAATTACCTCGTCGTATCCCAAATGTGAATAGCGTATTGCATCGGGATTTTTCACAGGATCAGCAGAATAGACGCCATCTACCTTGGTAGCTTTCAGCACAATGTCTGCACCCACTTCAATGCCACGCAAACAGGCGGCTGTGTCTGTTGTAAAAAAGGGATTACCTGTGCCTGCTGCAAAAATAACCACTTCGCCATTGCGAAGATGTCTGACCGCATCACGACGATCATAGTGCTCAACAATGCCACTCATGGGAATTGCCGACATTAAACGCGAGGAAATATTAGATCTCTCCAGTGCATCTCTGAGTGCAAGGCCATTCATCACCGTCGCCAGCATCCCCATGTGATCCCCTGCGACACGATCCAGACCCGCTTCATTGAGTGCAGCGCCACGAAACAGATTGCCACCGCCGACCACCAAACCTATCTGAACGCCGATGCCAACCAGTTGACCAATTTCCAGAGCCATCGCATCCAATACTTTTGGATCAATCCCAAATTCCACTTCACCTGCCAGAGCTTCACCACTTAACTTCAATAAAATTCTTTTATATCTAGCCTTGTCGTTGCTCTTGGGCATAGCTGCCTCCGCAGTGAAGTTATGGAAATTTGAGGGGAAATATACTGCCGCCATAGAGATTAGGCCAGCGGCAGTACAGAAGATTTGAGGATCAGGCTTATTGGCCTTTCACTTGCGCCATCACTTCCTGAGCAAAATCAACCTGCTCTTTTTCAATCCCTTCTCCCACCTCAAAACGCACAAAAGCTTGTACCTGTGCGCCTGCTTTTTTCACCAGATCGCCCACTTTGGTATCAGGGTCTTTAACGAAGGCTTGTTCGACCAGAGAAACCTCGGAAAGGAATTTCTTCACACGGCCAAGTACCATTTTTTCAATAATATCGTCGGGCTTGCCGCTGTCTTTTGCCTGCGCAATAAAAATTTCCTTTTCCTTGGCGACCGTTTCTTCAGGCACCTGATCAGGATTCACCACGATAGGCGCAGGTGCATGCCCCGCAACGTGCATGGCCACATCTTTGGCAAGCTCGGCATTACCGCCTTTCAGCGCAACCAGTACCCCGATTTTTCCACCATGAACGTATTGGCCCACCACACCCTCAGGCGCCTCAAGCAATACCACTCGACGAAGCTGAATGTTTTCACCAATTTCCTGAACCAGCGTCAAACGCTTCTCTTCCACCTTCACGGAACTGCCTGCCAAAGTCATTTCAGCCAACACAGCGACATCACTTTGGCCTGCCTCAAACGCCGTTTTGAGCACCGCATCGGCAAAACCTTGCAAACCTTCCCCGCGACCCACGAAGTCAGTTTCGCAGTTCACTTCAATCATGCCTGCTTTTTTACCATCGCCAGAAACCACAATACGAATAGTGCCCTCGGCAGCCGTTCTGCCTGCTTTTTTGGCAGCCTTGGCCTGACCTGACTTTCTCAGATTCTCAACCGCCAGCTCAATATCACCATTACTTTCCACCAGAGCCTTCTTGCAATCCATCATGCCCAGGCCGGTACGTTCACGAAGTTCTTTAACTAATGCCGCGCTAATCGTCATTACTGTTTCCTCTTAATCAATCAATTTAAAATTTTGAACATGCTCAGACATCAAAAAGGGGGCATCGCCCCCTTGTCTGAAATTACTCTGTCAGCCTTATTCTGCTGCCACTTCGGGTGCAGCTTCTTCGACTGCGACTGCTTCCACTTCCACCTCTTTCATGGAAGCCTTTCTGGCATCCTGGGTATCCGTGCGTCTGCCCAATCCTTCGATACAGGCATCCGCTACTGATTTCACATAGAGCTTGATGGCGCTGATGGAATCGTCATTGCCCGGAATCACATAATCAATACCGTCAGGATCACTGTTGGTATCGACAATACCAATCACAGGAATACCCAATTTACGTGCTTCACTCACCGCAATGTGTTCGTGGTTTACATCAATCACAAACAGCGCATCAGGAAGACCACCGATGTCCTTGATGCCACCGAGCGCGCGTTCCAGTTTTTCCTGTTCACGGCTCAACATCAATGCTTCTTTCTTGGTGAGGCGATCAAAAGAACCATCCTGAGATTGCTTCTCCAGTTCTTTCAAACGCTTGATAGACTGACGAATGGTTTTGTAATTGGTTAACATGCCGCCCAGCCAACGATGGTTGACGTAGGGCATACCCGCACGAATGGCCTCTTCTTTAATGACCTTGCTTGCTGCACGCTTGGTGCCCACAAACAGAATCTTGTTCTTGTTCGCTGCCAATTCATTTACCAGCTTGAGTGCTGTGTTCATGGCAGGAAGCGTATGATCCAGATTGATAATATGAGCTTTATTACGAGCGCCGTAAATGTATTTGCTCATTTTAGGGTTCCAGTATCTGGAACGATGGCCGAAATGAACGCCAGCTTTCAACAGCTCGCGCATAGTTACTTGAGTCATGGTTTCACCTTTATCTTTGGGTTAGGCCTCCACACTTCCCCTCATCCAACTTGAGCAGCGTGGCCGTTGCTCAGGCACCCGGATTCGGTGACGAAATGTGTGCGTATTTGGTTAATGATTTAACTGAAAAGCGGATGCTTTTCAGCGCGCGGCTTTATATCACAAGGCCGAAAGTAATGGAAGTTCGCTTACACCGGTTTGCACAGGGCTGCACTCTAGTGCCTTGTCCTATATAATCGCACGCCCGTTGAATGTACTTAATCCTGCCTTGTCCATGAGCCGTATTACCATCAAAAATATCGAAGCACAGCAAAAAATGCGTGCAGCAGGTGCTTTGGCTGCTGAAGTGCTTGAAATGATTGGCGACTATGTAACGCCCGGCATCAGCACAGGCAAGCTCGACCGGATTTGCCACGATTACATTATCGCAAAAGGCGCCATTCCCGCCCCGCTCAACTATAAGGGCTTTCCCAAATCCATCTGTACCTCTGTGAATCATGTGATTTGCCACGGCATTCCTTCTGACCAGAAAATTCTCAAGGAAGGCGACATCATCAACATTGATGTCACTGTTATTCTCGACGGCTATCACGGTGACACCAGCAAAATGTTTGCAGTAGGAAAAATCTCGGCGCTGGCAGACCGACTGATTAAAGTCACCCGCGAAGCCTTGTTTTTGGGTATTGAAGAAGTCAAACCTGGCAAATACCTCGGCGATATTGGCTTTGCGATTCAGACACGCGCAGCCAAAGACAAATTCAGCATCGTGCGCGAATATTGTGGTCACGGTATTGGTTTGATTTTCCACGAGGAGCCACAGGTATTGCACTACGGCCAACCCGGTACACGTGAGGAAATTGTTGAAGGCATGTGCTTTACCATTGAACCGATGTTGAATGCGGGAAAAGCACAGACGCGCCTGTTGCCCGATAACTGGACAGTGGTCACGCGCGATAAAAAATTATCCGCACAGTGGGAGCACACCTTGCTGGTCACCGCCTCTGGCTACGAAATCCTGACCCTCAGAAATGAAGAAAAATGATTCCACAAAGAAGTGATTCGTTCTACCGCAAACTCAAGTTACTTGAAAACAAGTGGCAGGAAGAAAAACAACACGCCACTTTTTTTAAAAAAGAAATTGTGGAATTTCGCCGTTTACAATTTGAAAAATTCAAACAAGGCGAAGATGTTGCAAAATTATTAAAGGATTACTCCGATCTTATCGACCAGATACTGATTTGCCTGTGGCAGGAAGCAGGCTTGGGAGATTTTTCCGAATTAAGCCTGATTGCTGTCGGAGGTTATGGTCGACAGGAATTGCAGCCCTTTTCTGATGTCGACATTCTGATTCTTAAAAACAAGGACAATTTTGAAAAAGCCAATGACGCAATCGCAAAATTTGTCACACGCTTGTGGGATTTGGGTGTGGATATCGGGCATAGCGTTCGCTCAATCAAGGAGTGTTACAGGGAAGCAAAAAATGACATCACCATTGCCACCAACATTATGGAAGCGCGTACATTGATTGGTGACAACAAACTGCTCGAAAAAATGCAGTATGAAACCAGCCAGAAAAAAATCTGGAAAAGCACGGATTTCTTTCTCGCAAAAAGAGAAGAACAAAGAACTCGCCATAAAAAACATAACAACACCGAATACAATCTTGAACCTGATTTAAAGGAAGCACCTGGCGGACTGCGCGATATTCAAATGATTTGCTGGGTGGCCAAACGCCACTATGCCTGTGACAGCCTGTATGCACTGGTTGAGCACGGATTTCTTGAAGATTCGGAATTTCACAGCCTGAGTAACTGTCAGCACTTTTTGTGGAAATTAAGATTCGGCCTGCACTGCATGCTGGAGCGTGCGGAAAATAAATTATTATTTGATCATCAAAAAAAGCTCGCTGGTCTGCTCGGGTTCAAGGATAACGAACATACACTCGCCATCGAGCAACTGATGAAGCAATACTATCTGGTGGCGGTAGAAGTCTCCGAATTAAATGACATGCTCTTGCAACATTTTGATGATGCCATTGTTCATAAATACAGCCTCAAACGCACCAGAAAAATCAATGGGCGGTTCAAGTTAAGAAAAGGGTATCTTGAAACCACTTCACCTGACGTATTCAAACTGCGCCCTTCTGCCTTGCTCGAAGTCTTTATGATTGCTGCACAAAATGAAAATGTGCAGGAATTTCATATCGACACCATCAGACAAATTCGTAAATATCGTCATTTGATTGATGACAATTTTCGCAAGGATATTCGCAATACCTCGCTGTTCGTGGAATTTCTCAACTCACCCTACAAACTGTTTTCAAATTTGAAACGCATGAAGCGCTATGGTGTGTTGGGTGCCTATATTCCTGAATTTGATCACGTCATTGGTCAGATGCAATATGATTTGTTTCACATCTACACAGTCGATGCACACACATTATTGCTGATTAAAAATCTGCGCCAGTTTCGTTATTTTGAAAGAAAGGACGAAAATCCCATCGCCTATAACATAATCAATAACCTGCCAAAACTTGCGCCCTTGTATATTGCAGGCTTGTTTCACGATATTGGCAAAGGTTCAGGACGAGACCATTCAGAACTCGGTGCCGAGCTTGTGATTCCATTTATGAAACTGCATGGTTTTGGCGATTGGGATACCGAACTGGCTTCGTGGCTGGTCAGGTATCACCTGCTCATGTCGATCACCACGCAAAGAAAGGATTTGGCTGATCCGGAAGTGATACAGGAATTTGCAAAAATTGTTGTGAACCAGACGCGCCTTGATTACCTCTATGTTTTAACCGTTGCCGATGTCAATGCAACCAACCCCACTTTATGGAATGGCTGGAAAGCTTCCCTGTACCGTGAACTTTACACCAAAACCAAACAATTATTTCGTACTGGCTCATTGCAAATTGATAACAGTTCACTCATAGAAGACAGAAAAAAAGATGCACTCAATATTCTTGCCACAAAAAAACATTTGCATGTGCAATGCAAGGCACTGTGGGAGCAAATGGGTGACGAATATTTTATCCGCCACAATGGCGTGGAAATTGCGTGGCAAAGTGAACTGATTATCGAAAGAGACAATCGCCTGCCGCTGGTTGCCATTCGCCGTGAAGATAAAAAACATCTGGCGCAAACCCAGATTTTCACCTACACACCCGACATCAACTATTTATTTGCTGCAACCGTTACCTTGCTCAGCCAACTCAATCTCAGCGTGGTCGATGCGAGAATCATGGCCACCAAAAATAATATGGCGCTAAACACCTATGTGGTGCTTGATGAAAAAAGCATGGATCAACCCAGCGAAGAGCAACATAAGGAAATTATTGCATTACTGGAACAAAAACTGGCGCACCCTGAACACTTTGTTGAGCTGGTTAGAAAAGGCAGCAACAAGATTATGCCAAGGCAGTTAAAGCAGTTCAGTGTCAAAACCCAGGTTAAAATCATACATCCTGATAATCAAAACCACAGCATTATTGAAATCCTGACACTCGACCGCCCTGGCTTGTTGGCCAACATCGGCGCTATTTTTATGGAGTTTGATTTGGTGCTCAATAATGCGCGTATTGCCACTTTGGGCGAAAGTGTTGAAGATATTTTCTTTGTCAGTACCAAACATGGTCAGGCACTTCTGGATGCAGCATTTTGTGATAGCCTGAAAAATCATATTGAACAAAAACTCGATCAACACTTTACAGCTCAGGTTGAAGGCAGCAACGTCGCCAAGAGCATCGCCATATAAAAACCTGAAAAATAACACCGAAACATGAATCCTTATCTCAATCGCTTACAGCCTTATCCTTTTGAAAAACTGGCAAAACTCAAAGCAGGGATTACACCACCCAAACATCTGCAAGCTATTTCCTTGTCGATTGGTGAGCCCAAACATGCACCACCTGCTTTTGTACTCGACACACTCAAAAACAATCTGCACGAAATTTCCAAATATCCAAGCACCAAAGGCAGTGACGAACTGCGTGAGAGCATTGCGCACTGGTGCAAAAAGCGTTTCAACCTGAAACAGCTGTGTGCCAACAGCGAAGTGCTCCCTGTGAATGGCACCAGAGAAGCCTTGTTTTCTTTTACACAAGCCGCGATTGATGCAAGCCGTGAAGCGCTGGTACTCAGCCCCAATCCCTTTTATCAAATATACGAAGGGGCAGCATTGCTGGCGGGTGCACAGCCTTGTTTTTTAAATTGCCTTGAGGAAAACCATTTTATTCCCGACTACCAAGCCGTAGATGAAGCTGTGTGGAAAAAATGCCAGCTACTGTTTTTATGCACTCCTGGAAATCCGACAGGCTCAGTCACCAGCATCAGTCAGTTACAATCATTGATTGCACTGGCACACAAATATGATTTTGTGATTGCTTCTGATGAATGTTATTCAGAAATCTATCCTGATGAACACAATCCACCCGCAGGTTTGCTGCAAGCCAGTGAATTGATGGGTAACCCCAACTTCGAGCGCTGTGTGGTGTTTCATTCGCTCTCAAAACGCTCCAACCTGCCAGGTTTGCGTTCAGGGTTTGTCGCGGGCGATGCCAAATTATTGGCGAAATTTTTAAGCTACCGTACCTATCATGGGTGCGCCATGTCCTTACCCACGCAGTTGGCAAGCATTGCTGCATGGAATGATGAAAGTCATGTCTTGCAAAACCGTGACTATTATCGACAAAAGTTTTCAATGGCGTATGACAATCTGAAAGATGTTTATGATATTCAACTGCCGGATGCCAGTTTTTATTTCTGGCTGAAAACACAAGGCAGTGATGAAGATTTTGCAGCGCGTTTATTCGAACAACAAAACATTACGGTATTGCCTGGCCGTTATTTATCTCAGAAAGTGAACGGCATTAACCCGGGCGCAGGCTATGTACGCATGGCGATGGTGGCAGAAGTCGATGAATGCGAACAAGCCGTAGCACGCTTGCGCGATTTCGCCAAAAATCAATTTTAGGGAAGCAGCGTTTATGAGCATCAAAATGTACGGCATTGCGAATTGCGACACGGTTAAAAAGGCCAGAAAATTCCTTGATGATAAAGGCGTGGCATTTGAATTTATTGATTTCAAAAAAAATCCACCGAGTGAACAACACATTCAAGCGTGGCTGAAACAATTTGGCAGCGAACACCTCATCAATAAACGTGGCACAACCTGGCGAAAACTGAGTGCTCAACAACAAGCACTGGCCGAAGGCAGCCCTACACAACAGGCCAGATTACTTGCAGAAAATACTTCCATGATTAAGCGTCCGATTGTCGAAGGCAAAAAATCTCAACTCATCGGCTTTGATGCAAAAGCTTTTGCAAACATTCAATAAAAAACATTACAACATAAAAAGGTAAACACATGAGCCAGTATTTCAGCATTGCATTTGGCATAGGCACTCAAAACAAAAAAGGCGAATGGCTGGAGGTTTTTTATCCTGCACCTTTGTTAAATCCATCCAGTGAAATCATTCAGGCACTCAAAAGCATTAACATCATTCAATCAGGTAATCAGGTCGTTGAACTCAAATCTGATGAACTGAAATCCTGCGCTCAGGCACTTAAAACTGTTGCGCCAGAACAAAGTCAACTGCTTGAAACGCTCGCAACTAACAAAACAACGCTGGTGTGCGCACTGGAAAGCGATGCAGCATTGTCTTCAACTCCTGAAACCTACCTGAAACTGCATTTGCTCTCTCACCGTTTGGTGAAACCGCAAGGCTGTAATTTAAGCGGCATATTCCCCTTGCTGCCCAATGTTGCATGGACCAACATCGGTGCGATTGATTTATCAGAACTGGCCGAAAAACAGATTGCAGCACGCTTGCGCGGTGAAGTGCTGGAAGTGAAATCTGTTGATAAATTCCCCAAAATGACCGACTACGTTGTACCGACGGGCGTGCGCATCGCGCATACCGCACGCATTCGTCTGGGTGCCTATCTGGGTGAAGGCACCACCGTCATGCACGAAGGTTTTGTTAATTTTAATGCAGGCTGCGAAGGCCCCAATATGATTGAAGGCCGCATTTCTGCGGGTGTGTTTGTGGGCAGCGGCAGCGATTTGGGTGGCGGGTGCAGCACAATGGGCACACTGTCAGGTGGGAACAACGTAGTGATTTCCATCGGCAAGGATTGCCTGTTAGGTGCCAACTCAGGCTTGGGCATTCCGCTGGGCGATCGCTGTACTTTGGAAGCGGGGCTTTATGTGACGGGAGGTTCTAAAGTGGAAGTGCTTGACGACACAGGCACGGTGGTTGAAACCACCAAGGCGGCGAATCTGGCAGGAAAAAGTGATTTGTTATTTATTCGCCATTCACTGACAGGTGCCATTCAATGCCGCACCAATCAATCGGCGATTGCCTTAAACGAAGCGCTACACGCTCACAATTAGTCAGGGTTTCAGGATTATTCACCCGCAAGACAGCGTTCAATGGTGGCAATCAGGGCATCTTCGACTACTGGTTTAACCAGATAATCCTTCGCGCCTTGGCGTTGACCCCACACACGGTCAGTTTCCTGATCCTTGGTGGTTACCAGTACCACAGGGATATTGCCCGTTTCAGGGTCTTTGGTGAGCTTTCTGGTTGCCTGAAAACCATTAAGGCCTGGCATCACCACGTCCATCAACACCAAATCGGGTTTTTCAGCCCTGGCCTTCTCAATACCCGCCAAGCCATCTTCTGCCGTACTCACCTGATGCCCATGCTTTTCAAGTATCTTGCTCAGGTTCATCGCCTGCGTGGGGGAATCGTCAACAACCAGTATGTGTGCCATGTTTAATCCTGTTTTGTGTTTGATTGTGGTTTTTTGTTCTTGTACTTACATGCCTTGAGTTGCATCGAAATTACCGATTCAGCATACAAAAATCAAGGCGGCAAATCCGTTATACTCGGCTTTCGTTACAGGTCAAACACTTTCATCACCCAGCGTTCAGGAAATCCATTTTGCCTAATACACCCAGCCTTTACTGGCACGATTACGAAACTTTTGGCATCGACCCACGACGCGATTGGCCAGCGCAGTTTGCAGGTGTTCGCACCGATATGGCATTCAACATCATTGGCGAACCGCAGATGTTTTATTGCAAACCACCGAGTGATTGCCTGCCCCACCCCGAAGCCTGCGTGCTCACGCGTATTTCCCCGCTGAAAGCCCTGCATGAAGGTTTGCCGGAACGTGATTTTATTGCGCGTATTCTCAAAACATTCAGCCAGCCCAATACCTGTATGCTCGGTTACAACAGCCTGCGTTTTGATGACGAAGTGACGCGCAATGCCCTGTATCGCAATTTTTACGACCCTTACGAACGCGAATATCAAAACGGCAATACACGCTGGGACCTCATCGATTTGGTGCGCATGACCCATGCACTGCGGCCAGAAGGCATTCGCTGGCCGCTAAATGAAACAGGCCACCCCGTGTTCAAGCTCGAACTGCTCACACAGGCAAATGACATTCACCATCAGGGTGCGCATGATGCGCTCGTCGATGTTTACGCCACCATTGAGCTTGCCAAACTCATTAAAAACAAACAGCCCAAACTGTTTGATTACCTGTTTGAGCTGAGAAAAAAAGAAAAAGCCAGCGCGTTAATTCAACAAGCCTTTCACGAACCCGTGGTGCATGTGAGCAGCAAATTTCCAGCGAGCCAGAATTGCATGGCGATGGTAATGGCGATTTGTCCCGAGCCACTCAACAAAAATGCCACCGTATTGTGCGATTTAAGCAAGGATCTGGATTTTCTGTTGAACGCACACAGCGATGATATTCGCACACGCCTTTACACCAAAAGCGAAGCGCTTGCCGAAGATGCACAGCGCCCACCCATAAAATCTGTACAAAGTAACAAGTGCCCCGCGCTGGCACCGCGCAATACTTTAAGAGAACAAGACATAGAACGCTTGCAACTCGACATGAAACGCATTGAAGAAAATGCAGCGCTGCTAAAAAAACATCAGCGCGAATTGGCCGAAAAAATCACCGAAGTGCATAAAGACCAAACTTCCCTGCCAAAATATCGTGATCCTGATTTAATGATTTACAGCGGTTTTTTTTCCTGGCCAGATAAAAACAAGATGCAAAAAATCACGCGTATGAATGCCGAGCAACTCAGCGAAGCGCAGCATAATCTGAATTTTGAAGATGCCCGCGTAGCTGAAATGTTATTTCGTTATCGCGCGCGACATTTTCCTGAATCACTCGATGTCGAAGAAAAACAACAATGGCACAATTTTTGTGTGAGCAAATTCAAAGGTGAACAGGAAAGTAGCAGCATACACCTGGGTGATTTCCAGAAAAGCCTTGCGCACTTGCAGGAAACACATGCAGGCAATGATGCGCTTCAAGGCATTTTGCAAGATTTAAAACAGTATGTTGCGGGGGTTGCTTCTGTGGAATGATGTCTTTGTTATTTGTATTCCGTGCAAACACCTATTCACTCAACTGCGCCACACTCACACCAAGCGCCGCAGCGGCTTTTTCAAGAGTGCGTTTTTGAGGCCGTGCGCCAAGCTTTTCGATTTGTGCAAGGGCAGGTTGTGATACACCCATGCGTTCAGCGAGTTCGCTCTGAGTAAATTTTTTGTAAACACGCCAGGCAGCAATCAGGCTTAATTCTTTTTCAATACACAGACCTACCACTTCGTGGGGAATGTAAGTGCTGTCGTCATCGCCCGCCCCAACCAATTCCAGATATTGCGCATACGGCAGTACCGCAAAAGCTGGTTGTCCTGCTTGTTGAATGATTTGTACATCAGTAGGTGCTTTCATCACGCTTTTTTACCTCCTCAATACTGATAACCTTAACGCTGCCATTAAAATTGAAAAATACCCTGTATCGGCCAACACGTAAGCGATACTCATATTCATGGTTGGTCAACTGCTTTATGTTTTTGCACTCAGGGAAGTCTTTGAGCTTGCCCGCCGCCTCATGAATCTGTTTGCCCGTTTGTGGTGGTAGCTTGCGTAGTTGCTTGAGGGCTTTTTTTGACCATTGAATCGTGTTCATCACAAATGAGAATGTCCTTATTATAAGATAATTCCAAAAATATAAGCAAATAAATAAGTATTTATTAAGGGTCTTACAGCTAGTGCGGTCGCCGTCCAACACACACATCTGGCATTTTCATTCGCCCTTCCATATAAGCAAGAGCTTCTTCTAACTTACGTTTAGCAACACCATCTTCTTCATGCTCATCATCACACAAGTGCTGTATCTGCCAAATTGCATACCAAAAAGGTCTTTCAAACTTTTCATTTTCGGGCAACTCTTCTGGAGGTGTATCAGTGAAGTAATCTATTATTTCCCAAACAAACAATTGCAACTCATTGCACGAAACATGACCAGCAACATAACCAATAAGTAACTGCAACAGCTGATCAAATTTGGATTTTAAATTCATCATTGACCCTAATCATCAGAACCAAAAGTTGTGAACACCCATCATCACAAGCAAAAATACCGTTGTAATTATTATATAAACTACAATCCACCCTTTGGGATTACGTATATAAAAAATGGAAGCAGTAAATGAATTCATTCCAATAAGCGAGCACAAAATTCCTAGCCATGAAAGCGGAAAATTTACTAATGCTACTACAAAGAGCAGCAAGTAAAAAAATAAGTTTATTATCCCTAATAAAACCAACACTACAGAAACTATTTTTCCAACCAACTGGCTACCCACTTTTTCCATGCGCATTCTTGTTATTTCTATTGAATATCAATAAAGCTTACCAAGCGATTGAAGCGAATATGGCTGCATTTCACCAAATGCCCCACGCTTCATTTTGTTACTCCATTGATGATCACCCAGCAGCGCGCGCCCTACGGCGACCAAATCAAATTCGTTACGCTGCAAACGCTCGGCCAATTTATCAAAATCGTGATCGGTTTCACTGGTTGCGGCCAAATCGGTAAAGCCACCTGGCCCACCTTTTAAACCCACGCTGCCGACAGTAATCACTGGCTTGCCTGTAATTTTTTTAGTCCAGCCTGCAATGTTCAAATCAGAACCTTCAAATTCGGGTTCCCAAAAACGTCTGGAGCTGCAATCAAAAATATCCACGCCTGCGTTTGTTAGAGGCTCGAGAAATTTTTCAAGTTCTTGCGGATTTTGTGCCAGTTTCACGCTGTAATCCTGCTGCTTCCACTGCGACCAACGCAACACCAAGGGAAAGGAATTTGAAATGCGTTTACGAATGGCTTGCAGAATTTCCACCGCAAAGCGAGTACGCGCGACATAATCGCCGCCATATTTATCTTCACGCAAATTCACGCCGCCCCAGAAAAACTGATCAATCAAATAACCATGCGCACCGTGCACTTCCACGCCATCAAAACCCAAACGCTCGGCATCTTGTGCGGCTTGCGCAAAGGCTTCTATCACATCAGCAATATCGCTCTCGCTCATTTCGTGACAGCGCTTTTTGCCCGGTGTGGAATAACCTGAAGGGCTATAGCCAGGCACTTCTGCCACAGGCCCCGTGCCAGGTTTTCGCATGGAACCGACATGCCAGATTTGCGGCATGATTTTGCCCCCAACTTCGTGCACAGCATCGACCACATTTTTCCAGCCTGCCAAGGCATCTTCACCAAAAAAACGGGGAACACCTGCATAACCATTGGAAGCAATGTGATTCACTGGCGTGCCTTCGGTGATAATCAAGCCCGTATCATTCGCAGCACGGCGTTGGTAGTAATCGGCGCTCGCCTGCTCAGGAATCCAGTTGGGGCTGTGATTGCGAGTCATCGGCGCCATAACAATACGATTAGGCAAAGAAAGTTTTTCAGATTCAAAAGGGCGAAACAGTAATTCAGAAATATCAGACATATGCTTTCCAGATAATGAAGAAACAGGCAGGAATCATAGGGGAAAAGGTGCAAAAAAAATAGCAATTGCTTTACACTCGCGCCCCACACCATTCATCTTTTTTGCAATTCCACTCCTTCAAAGCTGCGAAGTATCCAACATGAAAATTCAGACTGGCAAAGAAAACTACCAACAGGAAAGTAACGAGGTAATCAGGGTATTAAAAGCTGACTGGTGGCTCGACCTGAGTGAAAAAATCCAGCAAAAACCGCTGGAAGCAGTTTATAAAATCCATGTCATTATCGCAGCTGCACTGAAAGGGCTCGACTGGATTATTCGCACGCTGGCGCTTTCAGGCGCGCATTATTTTCTGATTAAAAAAAATAAAGCCGAAATTCTTGAACACCGCAGCCAATGGCCTTTTTATCAGAATCTCGCTTCCACACATGATGCCGACCAAATCTTTAAACAGGCGCCGCCGATTCTGGCTTCCGAGGTGCGCAGCCACATCAAGAAAAAACTTCACGACGGCCATATTATTGAAGCGCTGGCTCCCAACAAATTTGAACCGATAAATCCCTACTTCAAGGAAAGCTACTGGAATTATCACGCGCATAAAAATATTCAATTTGAATTGTGGCAACATAACGGCACAGCGCGACCCACTTATATTTTCATGCACGGTTACAATGCCGATGATTTCAGGGTGAATCACATTATTTTTTCTGCCAAAAAATTGTACAACGATGGCTTCAACATCTGCTTTATGGTGTTGCCTTTTCATAACGGGAAATTCAGCTTGAAAACAAGCATCTGGAATTTTTTTGGTCACGGCCCTGCCTACACCAGTGAAGTGTTTGCCAACGCTGTGTCCAACTGCCGAAGTCTGATTTCGTATTTGCTCGAACAAAACATTGCTTCGGACATTGGTATTGGTGGCATCAGTCTGGGTGGCTTTGTGTCTTCTCTGGTGTTGTCAGTTGATGCGCGTGTTAAATCTGCCATTTTATTGGCACCTGTGTATAACGCGCCCGATATTTTTATGGACTGGTTTCCCTTGCGCGGCTTGTTTGAAAAAATTCTCTCTGAAGAAAAAATCAGTTTTTCAGAATTTCGTCACGCCTACGCAGTGTGCAACGCGCTGACTTTCGAACCAAAAATCGATACACGCAACATTGCGATTCTAAGCGGCACGCTGGATTTGATTGCCATGCCCAAGCATGTACGTTTGCTTGGCGAACACTGGAAGCAGTGTGATATTTACTGGCTGGACTACAGCCATGTTGGCATGACAAAACTCAATCCTTTTTATCGTGAAATTAGTCTGCATCACCAGAAAATTTCGATGCCGTAACACGAGCTTTCCCGATTCATGTCTGACAGTTCTGACTCTATCTTTCACCACGCTATTAATGTGGACAAACACAAGGCGGTAAACAATGCCGCCGATTTACTTAGCTCAGAAACAGGCATTTCCAAACAGAAAATCAAACAGGCCATGCAGCAAGGTGCTGTATGGTTACAACGCAATAAAAAGATAAAACGCATTCGCAAGGGCAACACATCGCTCGCTGCAAACGACAAGCTCGATATTTACTACAACCCTGCATTATTGAAAGCACCCGTCATAACACCTGTACTGATACACGACGAAGGCGCTTACTCCGTGTGGTACAAACCGCGCGGCTTGTTATCACAAGGCTCCTTGTGGGGCGATGCTCACGCCATCAACCGTTATGCCGAATTACATCTTGTACCGCAACGGCCTGTGTTTCTGATACATCGACTCGACCGCGAAGCCTGCGGCCTGATGCTGCTGGCGCATAACAAAAGCATGGCGGCGCAGTTATCAAAACTTTTTCAGGAGCGCAAGGTCAGCAAACACTATCGCGCACTGGTGAATGGAGATTTTGACAAACAAAGCGTCACACTGGATAAAAAACTTGATGGCAAGGCTGCACTCACCAGCGTGCAAGCGTTGCACTATGATGTTGAAAATAATCGCAGCCTGCTATCGATACAGATTGAAACAGGTCGCAAGCACCAGATTCGTCGTCATCTGGCTGATGTTGGTTTCCCTGTGATGGGTGATTCGCTTTATGGTGATAGCCATAAATCATCTGCAAACCCGAATCTGCAACTACTGTCGCTATCCCTTGCCTTCGCTTGCCCTGTCAAAAAGCACCTGCAAAACTTTTCCCTGCTTGCTATCAATACACAAAACTTTCCTGACGAACTTGAAAGTTTGCTTTTTACACCTCATGCCAACTAACAAACGCATTACACTGGCGATTCCCGATTTTCCATTTGCGCTGCAACTGCAAACTCACGGTGAACAGGAACTGATTTCACAGATATTGATACGTGACAAACTATGGGAAGCATTTGAAACAAGGCTTGTGATTGAACATTTAAATCAGGGCGATGTGTTTATCGATGTCGGTGCCAATATTGGCTACTACTCGGTAATCGCCTCAAAGCTGGTTGGTTCGCAAGGTACGGTGTTTTCCTTCGAACCTGAAAAACTCAATTTTTTCTTGCTTGAAAAAAATATTGCCTTGAATGCGCTTAACAATGTGCAGCTTTTTAATGCAGGTTTGGGAAACCAAAGCGGTAGTATTGATTTTTATATCAGCCCTGATAATCGCGGTGATCATCGCGCTTTTGACCACAGCAACAACCGTAAAAAAATCTCTGTTGATATTGTTGCTGGTGATGAAATCTTGCAAAAACAGACTGTGGATTTTATTAAAATCGATACACAGGGTTATGAACTGGAAATTCTGCAAGGGCTGAGCAACACCATTACCCGCAATCAACAGCATTTGAAGATGATTATTGAATTCTGGCCATTTGCCTTAAAAGAAAATGGCCATAGTGCTCATGCACTGCTGGAAGAAATTGCGTCTTATGATTTCAACATTTATATGATTGACCACATCAAGCATCAACTCGTGAAAACCGATATTGAGCAGCTAAAAACCTTTGCAGAAAGCAGCCTGACGGTTGAAAGCGAAGGTTTTGTGAATTTGTTTTTGAGCAAAAAACACAACTGAAATCTACAACATAAGCGTTTTAACAGCCTGTTCACGAATGCCTTTTTTATAGATTTTTTCTGTCGCGCCTCTTGGCAAAGGCTCATTCTGGAAAAAAATATGTTCAGGAATTTTAAAATGTGCCAGATGCTGCTTCAGGAATGCCTGCAATTCCTGTTCACTGAGTATGCCGTCGGGTTTTAACATCACCGTCGCACCGACAGTTTCACCCAGACGCTGATGAGGTAAACCGTACACCGCCACTTCCATCACCGCTTCATGCTTCGCTATTGCGCCTTCCACTTCGGCACAGCCGATATTTTCGCCTCCGCGAATCACCAAATCCTTGGCTCTATCAACCAGAAACAAATATCCCGCTTCATTCATGTAGCCAATATCGCCCGTTTTAAACCAGCCATCAGGCGTTAATACTTCGCTGGTGGCTTGTTCGCGTTTCCAATAGCCTTTCATCACCGCAGCAGACTTAATCCACACTTCGCCCCATTCCTGTAACTGCGCATCACTGCCATCTTCCTTCACAATTTTTACGCGGTTCAAAGGCGGTATCACACGGCCACACGCCGCAGGGTATTTCAAATAGTCCGCGCCACTCATGGAAGTCACCACGCCGTTGGTTTCGGTTAACCCATAACCCACCCCTGGGCGCACTTGCGGTGCCTTGGCATTCATTTGTTTGACTTGCTCAGGTGGTTTTGGCGCACCGCCTGAACTGAGTTCTTTTAATGAGCTGGTGTCATATTTATTAAAATCAGGATGCTCGATTAAATCCTGTCCCATTGTCGGTACACCTGCAAAGCCAGTGATTTTTTCTTGTTCAATCAGTTGCAGTGCTTTGGTGGCATCCCACTTGTACATCATCACCAGCTTTCTGCCCGCCAGAAATGAAGGTAAAAACTGCACGTTACACCCTGTTACATGAAACAAGGGCAAAGCTAACAACATGGTCGATTGGGTCTGACTGGCTTTATCCTGTTCGGTATTAGCCCCTGCAAGAATGCTCGCCACTTTTACGCCAAAAAACAGCGAATAAATCTGGCTTAACACATTGCGATGGGTGGACATTACACCCTTCGGGTTCCCCGTACTGCCTGAGGTATAGAGCAGGGTTGCCCAGTCATCGGGCGCAACATCAACTTCGGGTGCCTGTGCATTTTGCCAGCCTTCCATCAAACTGTTGATGTCAGTCATTGTGTCACTCACAAGCTCTGGACAACGCAATGCAATAACATGAATATCCATGCTATCCATTTTATCGGCAACACTTTCAATACGCTGCCTGTCACCAATCAGAACTTTGGCACCAGAATCTTTCAAACCGAATTCCAGCTCACTGCCCACCCACCAGGAATTCATCGGCACAATCACTGCACCCATCAACGTGGTGGCCATGTAGGCAGCTATCCATTCCGGATAATTTCTGCTTGCCAAAGCCACACGATCTCCCTTTTGCACACCAAAGCGCGTTTGCAGTTGTTGGGCAATGCTCGCCGCACGCAAATACGTTTCCTCAAAAGACCAGCGCACATCTTCATACACCAGAAAAGTGCGCTCGCTGTAATCCAGCCCTGCCTTGTACAGGCCGTGCATATTGGCAGGAATATTTTTGAAAACGCTGTGTTCTACACCATCAATCTTTTGATTAACCACTTCAAATTCCGCTCCAGCTGCCATCAGTGCTTGCACTTTCAATGCGGGATTCTCAACAACGGTATTTTTGTTTTCCTGTGACATGGTTTCCCCCTTTTTATAATTTTTATGGCCGCGTAAATTAGCACCGAGTATGCAATTCGCCAAACTGGAATGATTGTAACTGTCATTT
The DNA here is from genome assembly GCA_964557005.1 of uncultured Pseudomonadales bacterium. Classification (GTDB taxonomy): domain Bacteria; phylum Pseudomonadota; class Gammaproteobacteria; order Pseudomonadales; family JBECKS01; genus JBECKS01. The sequence continues at coordinate 212,860 of CAZKYI010000001.1, read as the reverse complement.
TGCGCAAGAAAGACGTGCAAAGGTCGTCAGGTGATATAGCGAAGCCATACTCCCTTCACTAGTATTTTTTCACCTCAAGCATGCCCTGATTTCGGAGCTCACCATGCCCCTGCAATTTAAATACAGTGTTATTTTGTTAACCAGCATTACCCCCATCATTATTTATTATGCCGAGTGGTACAGCTTGCCACTGGCCATTTTTGCATTTTTCCAGAACAGTTTGTTAAAGCGCACCAGATGGGGTGGCTATGACACCAACAATGTTCCCGCAGAACTGGAACAACAAGTCGCCGCGCAAAAATTTTATCGCTACCTCACCATGACGCATGTAGTTTTGCATGGTCTGTCACTGGCGCTGGCGTGCTGGATTATTGCCCAGGGCGCTGCGTGGTACTGGACTGTATTTTTTATTATCACGCTGGGTGGTGCGGGCGGTATTGCGATTATTACTGCGCATGAACTGGTACATCGCCCTGAAAAACTCGAGAACTTTCTAGGCGGTTTGATGCTGAGTTATCTGGGTTATGCTTCCTTCAAAGTGGAACATGTGCGCGGGCATCATGTGAATGTTTCCACACCCGAAGATGCTTCATCGGCACGTTTGGGGCAATCACTGTACAACTTTATTCCGCGCGCCATTGTGCGCAATGTTTACAATGGTTTTCGTCTGGAAGCCAAACGCTTACGACAAAAAAATCTGCCCGTAGTGAGCTGGCATAACGAACTGATTCGCTGGAGCCTGTTGTCATTCAGCTTTGCCCTTGCTGCTTTTCTGCTGGGCGGCTGGGAAACACTGTTATTTTTTGTGGCGCAGGGATTGATTGCGATTATCTCGCTTGAAATGGTTAACTATATTGAACACTACGGCCTTGAACGTAGAAAACTTGCCAATGGTCGTTATGAGCGTGTTTCTCCCCTGCATTCGTGGAATGCCAGTGGTCGTTTGCAAAACGCACAAATGCTCAATCTGATGCGCCATTCCGATCACCACGCCAATCCACTGCGTCGCTACCAGATACTGCGCCATTTTGATGAAGCACCACAAATGCCGCGCGGTTATCAATACATGCTGCATTTGAGTTTGTTTCCCAAACGCTGGTTCGCCTTGATGAACCCGCTTGCCACTGCGCACATGGAAAAACTACGCGCCATGAATCTAAACAATAATGACAAGGGTGTAGAGCTGGTTTAAACCCAACGCCTTTAAAATAAATCACAAGTTTCGGGTCGCTTTTATCAGGCACTTCTCCAATAATGCCGTGCATGGAAGCACGCAAACTGACATCAATCGACCAAAGCAGAGACTATCAACGCATCGCTACAGCGATTACGTTTCTCAATGCACACCCGGCTGCCAGCCTGGAACAATGCGCACAACATCTTCATTTAAGCCCTGAGCATTTTCAAAAATTGTTTTCACGCTGGGCGGGTGTCAGCCCGAAACAGTACGCACGTTTTTTGCAAAAGGAATATGCCAAGGCGGCACTGGTACACAGTAAAAATTTATTGGAAGCTGCCGATAACAGTCAGCTCAGTGGCACCGCAAGGTTATATGATTTGTTTATTCAGTTTTACGGCATGACCCCTGCGCAATATCGCGCCGAAGGGAAAAACATGGTGATTGACTATGGCAAACATCCAAGCCCATTTGGCGATTGCCTGATTGCAATAACCGATAAAGGTATTTGCAAATTGGCGTTTTATGATGATGCACAACAACTGGCGTGTCTGGAAAATGAATTAAGACAGGAATGGCCGCAGGCACAGATTCAGTACAATCCGCAAAGCACACAACAAACGCTTGAAAAAATTTTTAGCAAACATACTTCCAATCACAAGCAAAGTTTGAAAGTGCTGATAAAAGGTACAGAGTTTCAAATCAAGGTATGGGAAGCGCTGTTAAAAATTCCGCAGGGAAATCTGGTGAGTTATAGCGACTTGGCCAGCGCAATGGAGCAGGCAGAAGCTACCCGCGCAGTGAGTTCAGCGGTTGCCCGAAACAAAATTGCCTTGTTGATTCCCTGTCATCGCGTCATCAAACAAAACGGTGTATTCAATCAATATCGTTGGGGAGCAACACGCAAACAGGCCATGATTGCATGGGAAGCCAGCCAGACCATCAGCAAACCATAATCAGGACAAGCACTGCACGGCGATTTAAAATTGTAGCGAAGTATATTATGGTGCGTGCTCACCTGAGGTTTTTCAACGACACATCACACTCTTCATGTCCAAGCCCGTGCCAAAATTCAGAGACATTTCCCCAACAGAAATTTCTTACATCAATCAGGATACTGAACAGCATTCATACTTTGTAAATCAGTTTTTTGTGGAAGGCGAAGGTGAAATTTCTGAAGCACAAATGAAAGCTGCCGTTGAACTGGCATTCGCAGCCAATCCCGGTATTTCCTTACAACTTAAAGGACACTGGTATAAGCGCTATTGGGCTCTGCGACCAGAAGCACCACTGGTAAAAATCTACGCAGGCGAGTGGGACGGTAACAGCTCGCAAAACAAGGCTGTGGTTGATGAACCATTGAATCCACGCAAAGACAATCTCGCAAGCATCACTTTGTTTAATCAGCTCCCCGACCAACAGTTCAAAATTCTGTTCCGTATTCATCATGGTGTGTGCGATGGTGTCGCCACCTTGCACTGGATAGAAGAAGTGTTTCGTGCACTGCGCGGAGAAAAACTGCTCGGTTCACAGGCCAATCTCAGTGAAATGGACATCATTAAGCAGGAAGAATATGCACCCGCAGAAAATCTGTTAGCAGAAAGCAAACCCGTATTTCCACTGTCGGACAACAGTGAAACAAGAGAATGCCACTGGATTAAATATAGCTGGCAACAGAAAGATACCAAAATCACCGCAAAACTGATTTACATTCTTAAAACACTCACCGAAGAACAACATGGTGCTTGCCGAACCACGTTCAGAATTCCTGCCAATCTGCGGCGTTATTTGAGCAAGGAAGCGAAACAACAGGCTCAACTCACCAATCTCAGTGGTTTGTTTGATTTGAAATTTGACCAGCAAAAGGTCACGGTAAACGACATACAAAGTGCCATCATTCAGGCGATGCGTACCAAAAGGGATATTGCAGTTTTTCCCAAAAAACTCACCGCACTCACACGCTTTTTGCCAGGCTTCCTGTTTCACGCCAAACCAAAGGCTTTAAAAAAAATGCACGAACAAGGCAGGTATGGTATCACCGCCATGATTTCCTTTGCTGGCCAAATAAAACTTCCAAATTATTGTTGTGAAGGCTTTAAAGCCACGCAGGTTTACGGGATTCCCATGCCACTTGAAGACAAATCAATTTTTATCGGGCTCATCACCGATGAAAATCATTTGTTCGCGGTATTGTCTGCGCCGAATGCTCTTTCCACCCCCGCACAAACCCATGCTCTGGCGCAAAAAATTGAAGCTGCTCTGCAAGCACTTTAATCACTTCCTATTTTTTACCCTGGTTTTTTACTTTGGTTTTACGGCTTCCGCGCACGCCGATTTTAAACCCTATGCAGATGTGCGCAGTATTCAGCTTGATTACTTTAGCGATTACCCTGAAAGCGAAGATGTGATTCTTGAAAGGCTGCAACTCGATACAAACATACACTTACGTCGCAATCCTGCGCACGATTTTGAACACACGCACACGTTCGTGATTCACAACACTGTACTTGAAGCCGCTACTGCAACACACATTCAGCAAAAAGTTAAACGGGGTGAAGCAGGCCTGGTGATTATTGCAGGCGAAAATCTTTCAGCGGATTTTTTATCCGAACTGCTTGAACAAAACGTAAAAGTACACGCCTTTTCGCAAGCACAAGACAACAGCGAAAGTAAATTCTATGGCAAAGCCATTCACTGGCAAGGCAACAGCACGCATCCACTCGCTCAACAAATTCCGTGGAAATCCTCTGTACAAATTCAGGAATTGAGCATTGTGCAATTTGAACAAACCACCAATAACAACTTCAACATTTTGGCTGCTACCGTGCCCGAACATACAGAACAAGCGCATCCGGTTCTGGTCGAAGCTTATCTAGACAAGGGCAAGGTTTATATCCTCACACCCTGGTTCAAAAAGGGAAATGATGCACAACGTCTTGAATATCTGTGGTCGGTATTACTCATCAAACACGAGGGTGCCTATAACTACACTTTCTATAACTGGGCGTATTTTAACTGGCTGCTCAACTTTATCAGTTACGACAGTGCGGGCATCGACAGTGCGAAATTTTCAAAATGGCCGCATTCGCCAATCCCCGATGCCACCGACAATCTGTGGTTATTTTCGTCATTATTCATTGTATTGTTAGTATCGGTATTTGGATTTGTGCGTGTCAGACAATACAGCCTCAGGCACCCTGAAATTCTGCAACAGATTCGCATTGCGGATTATGACCAAATCAAACAGGCAAGACTCAAGCGCCTGAAACGGCGCATCAAAACAAGCCCGCGTTTTTTGGTATTGCCGATGAAAGGGTACTACTGGTTTAACAAACTGGTATTTAAGGAAATCGCGGACTCAAGCAAACAATGGGAAGAAATCGGTTTTATCAGACCGCTGGCAGGATTCCAGATGATTGTGTCGTGCATTTATCTGAGCGTGCTTCCCGTGCTGATTTTTGCCGCCATCATGCTCAATTATGTGATTCCTTTTCCCCAATCAATCGGCATGACCTCATGGGTAAGCGGCGCTTTCAGTTTGCTGTTTACCATTTTTGATTTGGGCACCGGCATTGCCATGATTAAGTATTTTGCTGAATACCGCGTCAAACAGCCTGACAAGGCCATGCACTACATTCAGTTCTACATCTGGTTTCAATTAATTTCAGGCATTATTCAAATCACTTTATTAAGCATCGCCACCGCCAGCATGGCACCCGACAGTGCTTATGGTTTTCTCACCTGGATTATTCTGTTCAAGCTGCTCACGCAATTCCCGGGTTTTGCTACGGTATTTCACAATATTTTCCGCGCCTTGCAGCGTTATGATTTGATGATTCTGACCTGGGTATTGCCCGTTCCTTTCACCGTGCCCTTCATTTTTATCGGTATGATCTGGCTGCGTCATTTTGGTCTTGCCAATCCTGAGTATGGTGAAGTTATGGGTATTTCTCTTGGCAATGTGGTACCCGTGTTTGTCGGCACCTGGCTTTACATTATTTTTTCACTGGTGATTTACAAGGCGCTTGGCTTTTCACTGAAAGCCACTTTCTGCGCACACTTTGATATGAAGGTAGTTAAACAATCACTGAATTTTGGTTTACGTTACACTCCAGGTGCGATTGCGCCCATGCTTTCAGGTTTTGCCTTGCCCTTAATCCTGAGCGTCTGGTTAAACAATTATCTTGAACTTAACTCACTGCTCGCCGTTGCTTTATGGATTAATTTTCTGATCAGAGCACCTGGTTATATGTTGTATAGCAATTTATTGCCAAGTATTTCAGAAGCTTTCAGCCATCAGCGCAAAATTCTGAGTAGCCACTACATTGATCAGGCACTCAAATGGTCGCTCATGTTTCTGGGTGGCATACTGCCTTACTTTATCGTGCTCGGTGAAGATGTCGCCGCAGCCATCATGCCTGAACAATGGGCAGCAGCGAGCCAGTTTATTGCATTGGCAGTGATTTTCGGTGCGATTGAATTTCTGAGCGCCCTGCCCGACGAAACCTTCAAAGCCGTAGGAAAACCGCAGTTATTTACGCTGGTGAATATGTTTGATCATCTGTTGAGAATTGTGCTGATGTTAGTGCTCATTCCCCAATTCCAGATTCACGGTGTGCTCTATGCGTTTATTATTGCAGCGAGTATTCGTTGCCTGCTTTCGTGGTTTATTTTGGCAAATTATATTCTAAAAATTGAACTGTCGTGGTGGCAGAGTATTGTGACACCTGCGATTGTCACGCTGGTTATTTTCATCATCGCACTGTTCATCAAACAGGTTTATCAGGTCGACAGCCCTCAGGAAGCACTACCACTGGTGTTAATTTTCTTTGTGATTTCGCCAGTGTTTTATTTTATTACCGCAGTGCTGGGTGGTTTTGATGACAAAAATCTCAAGGAATTTAAAAAAGCCACGAATTTGAATATCGTTACGCGTCTGCTTGGCTTTATTCCATTATGGCCAACTGCTCTGGGTGTGCGTCTTTCTCCCCTGCATAATCGCTTTCCGATGAAAAACTGGGATGCTGCACAGCAGGAAGCACACAGCCTGACACAGGAAAAAGTGCGTTTTTAATCCTGAACATGAATCACCCCGTCGATAATCTCGAAGGGGTGTTGAATCAAACTTGCACCAGCGCAAGGGCCTGCCACACAAAAACCATTTTCGATTTTAAACAGTGCGCCATGCGTGGAACATTGAATATAGCGTTTATCCAGATCGAGAAATTTATCAGGCATCATTTCCAGAGGAATACCCAGATGCGGGCATTGATTTTTATAAACATAAACCTGCCCGTCCTGCTTCACTGCAAAAATACCGTCAATCTTGTTGAAATAAAGCCCCTTGGCGGTTCTTTCTTCCAGTTCATCCAGTCGGCATACAATCATCACTTTTCTCTCTGTTTTTAGTGAACTCATACCACGCTGGCAAATCCAACAGGCTTATTGCATTATGTCCCAACAGCATTGCCCGATACAAAAATAAAATTGCAGCAGAGGTAAGCCCACATGACTTTGGAAAATTTTTATCCATCACTCAAAAACCACATGGCGGTGCGTATTTGTGCACTGTTTTTTTTGTTGTCAACCAGTGCCTGGGCGCAGGCCGATAATGCACAACAAACACCCGATGCTGAACCACCGAAAATAAAAATCAATTTTGCTCCAGGGTATAAAAAAACCAGTCTCGATGAGTCTTCTGCCAAAGATACCTATAGACGCGCCCTTCACCGCGAAATTCCAAAAGATACTGCGCCTGAGCAATATCGGGAAATCGCCGAACCCGTGTGTTTACAATACCCACCCAAAGCACGCGAAAAATATTTTATAATCCTGTTCCAGGAAGGCAAAAATGCGCAAGTCGCAAGCTACGATTGCTCGGAGTTTGAGGGAGCGACACTGCCAGACACTTCAAAAAAATAACAACAGAAAACTCCCATGTCCCAATCCATATTCAGAAATGATTTATTTCAAGACAAGGTTGCCATTGTGACAGGTGGTGGTACGGGTATCGGCTTGTGTATTGCCGAAGAACTTGCCCGTTGCGGTGCCAGGGTGGTGATTGCATCACGCAAGATGGAACGCCTGATTCCTGCCGCCAAAGGTTTAAGCCGTGACTACAGCGCCGAAGTGATTCCCATGCAGGTGAATATCCGTGAACTCGCAGCGGTAGAATTGTTATTCGACCAGGTGTTGGAAAAATTCGGCAAGGTGGATTTTCTGGTGAATAACGGTGGCGGGCAATTTATGACACCCGCCGCTGCCATCAGTGAACGTGGCTGGAAAGCGGTGATTGATACCAACCTCAATGGCACCTGGAATATGTGTTCCACTGCCTATCACAAGTACATGCAAAAACATGGCGGCAAAATTGTCACCATTGTGGCAGATATGTGGCGTGGTTTTCCCGGAATGGTGCATACTGGCGCTGCCCGTGCAGGAATTGCCAATATGGCGCAAACGCTGGCGGTTGAATGGGCTGCCAATAACATTCAGATTAATTGTGTTGCGCCTGGCACGATTATTTCGAGCGGCATGAATAATTACCCCGACGGGATGGTCGATGCCGCATGGAGGGTGATTCCCGCTAAACGGTTGGGTAAACCCGAAGAAATCGCTGCCGCCGTATGTTTTTTATTGTCGCCGATGGCAGATTTTATCAGCGGGGAAACCCTGAAGGTCGATGGTGGTGGCAGCCTGTGGGGAGATAGCTGGCCGATTCCCAATCCCACCCAGCCACCTCAATTACAGATTCAGGCCTGGCCAGAAGAGCGCTGGCCTGAATTTGCAGTGAAAAAAGAAGATTAAAGCTGCGCCAGATATTGGCTGTGCAAATAAGCGAGATACTTTTGTACACCATGCTTGCAATGTTCACTTCTTAAAGAAATAAAAATATCAAAGGCATGTTGTGCGCGTTCAATTTCCACATAACACACACTTTGTCTGGACACATCTTTCAAGCGCGCAGCGAAATGGGTTGCTTCAGGGCCGCAAACCAAAGTATCCGCATCACCTTGTATAACCAGAAACGGCGGTGCATCTTCATGGATACGGTGCATCGGTGATGCTTGCTGATACTTTTCTTCATTCCCTTTCAAAGACAACTTCATCACCGATTTACGCACAAAACCCGTTAAACCATTATTGGCATGCAAGCCATTGGCATTACTGAAATCATACACACCATAAAAAGGCACACAGCCTTGCACACGGGTATCCCTGTTTTCAAAACCGGGTTGAAAGGCAGGATCATTGGCACTCAACGCTAACAATGAACTCAAGTGGCCACCTGCTGAACCACCCGTGGCTACGATAAAATCGGGATTACCACCATACTGGGCAATGTGATCTTTCACCCACACCAGCGCTTTTTTGCAATCAATAATGTGTTCAGGAAAGGTTGCCTTGGGGCTAAGACGATAATTGATGCTCACAGCAATCCAGCCATTGCTGGCCATTTGATTCATCAGGGGACGCGCCTGTTCATTCTTGCTGCCAAGCCCTTGGGTCCACGCACCGCCATGAATCTGAAACAGCACAGGTTTCTTGCTGTTTTCATCATGCTGCTCACCTTTCTTGCGATAAATATCCAGACGCAGATTGATGCCGTCCTGATGATCAAACTGGATATTTTTAATGCGCTCCACATCAGGCAAATCCAGTGAAAAAGGTTTTAACAAGCGCTCTATCTCGACCGATTGAGGAACTGCTTTCAACAAATCAGGCTGAATTTTACTTTCATAATCTTCACCCAAACCTGCTTTCAAGGCATCTTCAAATACTTCGGGCAGTTCATTGGCCATCAGGTAATTCTGCACATAGACGTACCATGCGCCTATGTTGGCAATCAATAACAGGTTGCCAAAGAAACCATTCACGGCATCGGCACTGATAAACACAATGGTGAGAAAAATCTGCACCGCAATCACAAAAAATGCCAGCTCACCCACCAACCACCCCGCCACGAAACTGGGTGTCATCAACATTTTGTTTTTAAAATTCGGGTAATACAGGTTGTAGGCCAACCAGACATTGAGTGAAACAAACAGAAAATACAGAAAACCTGACATAACACGCTCCTCAATAAAATTTTATTCGCAAGGCTCGAAATACTAGCAGCAATAATGCAGCAACCAAAGCAGGCTAGATACGGTCGTAGGCTTCCCCCGCTTTGGCGGTATCGCCCAAACGCACATAACAATCCCCAATCAAACGCCAGAAATCACTCGCCAGTTGGCTGCCCGAACTCACCAGACTTTTGCCCTTGAAAGCAATTTGCAAGGCACTGCTTGCCTGCCCTTGCATTAAATGTGCCTGAGCCAGACGGTAGTGCACAATCGGTTCTCGTGGCGCAATGCGCAAGGCACGTTCCAGAAAACTCACTGATTGCTCAAAATCGCCGTTATCACTTCTTGCTTGCGCCTGCTCCAGCAGGAACACCACCGCTGGATTACTTACCTCACTCCGGGGCTGCGCTTCCTGCTTTTGCTCCAGCCGGTATTTCAAATTCTGATATTCCACCGCAGGCTGTGCTTGCGGTTGCTGTTTTGGGGGAACCTGCTCCACGCGCGTACACGCAGCCAGCACAGTGAGAAAAATCATTAACAGGGAAAACTTTAACATGGTGGCTCACCAGCGAATCGGAACAAACATTATCAATGAATGCGTGCTGCGCTAAAAGCCCAGAAAGCGTCGCACGCCGCCTGTTTTGTTTTTGGCACACTCCGTAGTTTTTTTCGGCACCATTTCCTGCAACAGTGGCACATAAATAGCACCTGCACACTGCTCTGCCGACAATAACTGACTATCAAAATCAATCCACCGCCACTCCACACCTTCTACAGGAATATCCATTCTTGCCTGCAAGGGATATTGAAGTGCAAAGTGTGTCCAGACACGCAGCGCAGCACTGGAGCCGGTATAGGGTGTCACCGTGTTATCGTCGTTACCGACCCACACCGTCGCCAGAAGATTTTCACCATAACCGACAAACCAACTGTCACGTTGTTGATCACTGGTACCCGTTTTTCCTGCCAAACCCATCGAATTGTCGATATAACGATTGAGCGAAACTGCGGTTCCCTGATTCACCACATTCTGTAAGCCTGCGTGAATGAGATAGGCATAGCGTCTATCAAGCACTTGCTTAACCTTGAAGGGATAACGACTCAGAATCCTGCCCTGCGCATCCTGAACTTCGCGAATCGCACTCAAGGGTGTATTGAAACCACCACTGGCAATGGTCTGGTACATTTGCGTCACTTCAAAAGGGCTGCTTTCCACACTGCCCACCAGCAACGACGGATACGCTTCAGGTATCTGTTTCAAACCCAGCGCCTTGAGCTCTCCAATCACCGTCGATAAACCGACCTGCATACCCAAACGCACAGTTGCCTGATTATAGGAAGAAGCCAGCGCTTCCCATAAGCTTACCTTTCCATCAATCCCATGTGTCTTCTTGTCAAAATTTTTGGGTGACCACAAAGCATCAGCCTGCTTTTTTATATCGAAACCATCGGTGACACTGCCCTGTTTATCAATAAAAATTTCAGAATCATCAATCACACTCGCCCAATGATACTGACCACTTTCAAGCGCACTCAAATACACCGCCGGTTTAACCAGAGAACCCATCGGTCGCCTTGCATCGAGCACGCGATTAAAGCCCGCACTGGCAATATCAACGCCCGCAACCAGCGCCTTCACTTCGGCACTTTGTGGTTCAACCACCAACAAAGCTGCCTGTAAATCGGGAGCCTGTGTATTCCTCAAACGCCCCAGCGTTTCACTGACACTGAGCTCTGCCTTTTCCTGAAACAGCGGATCCAGCGTTGTAAATATTTTCAAACCTTCCGACTGCAAATCCTGCGTGCTGTAATCCTGTTGTAATTGTCGCTTCACCAAATCGAGAAAAGCAGGGTACTGGCGATGATTCAAAAATGAATTTTCGGTGAGCGACAGTTCCTTTTTTTTATAAATTTCTCCCTGTACCTTCGATACAAAACCATTTTCAATCATTAAATCGAGCACCAGATTTCTTCGCTCCAGCGCACGTTCAGGATTACGTCGCGGTGCATAATAGGAAGGGCCTTTCACCAAAGCTACCAGCAGGGCAATCTGGTGCAGCTCAAGATTTTGAATTTCTGTGCCGAAATAATGTTGTGAAGCCAGGCCAAAACCGTGAATACCACGCTTGCCAATTTGCCCGAGATTTACTTCGTTCAAATAGGCTTCAAGAATTTCATTCTTGCTGTAATGGGCTTCTAACAACAAGGCCATAGCGGCCTCGTTTACCTTGCGCACCAGGGTGCGCTCACTGCTTAAATAAAAATTCTTCACCAACTGCTGTGTCAATGTGCTTCCTCCCTGCCTGACACTGCCACTGAAAATATTCACCAAAGCTGCACGAACAATCGCTGCGGGGGATACACCAAAGTGATTAAAAAATTCACGATCCTCAACCAGCACCAGTGTTTCAATTAAAAATTCAGGCGTATCTTCCAACTGTATCAATACCCTGTCTTCATGGTGGCTGGGATAAATTCCGCCAATTAACTGAGGTTCCAATCTGACCAAAGCCTGATTACTCGCAAGCACCTGCCTGTTTTGAATATCTAGCAACAAACGCTGCGAACCTTGATTGCCCTCTGAAAAATGAAAACCGCGTGTTTGAATCTCAAAACGGGTTTGCTGTGGGCTGATGACTTTAAAGGAAAAAGTGCCCGCTTCGCCTTGCTGATGTGTGACTTCCTTATAGTGCAGACGTTTTAATTCGGTTAACAAATCTGAAGAACTGATTTGCAAACCTGCATAAATTTCCAAAGCTCTGGAATAAACTTTTGCAGGAATCGCCCAGCGCTTGCCCTCAAATTTATTGCGCACTTCAAAATCCAACAAAGCTATCCATAGCACCGCTGCAAGAAACAGCAAGCCTGTGGCAAATACCAGCACAGGTTGCAGTAATTTGAATGTCGAAGTTTTGGCTTTTTTGCGGCGACTTTTTTTCTTTGCTGCCATACGAGATATTTTTGAAGAAATCCAACTTGCTCAAGGCTTCGGGCTTGAATAATATGCGCTTTCCCTGCCTGCTGCCAGCTTGGCCAGTCACGAACCCTCTACATACTCATCATAAATACTTGCGCTTATGAATAAACAATTCGACATCTATGGGATTGGTGCTGCTCTGGTTGATATAGAACTGGAAGTGAGTGATGAATTTCTCAAAAGCCATCGCATTGAAAAAGGCCAAATGACACTGGTAACACCGGAAACCCAGAATGCTGTTTTGAAAGATATTGAAAGCAAACAGGTAAAAACCACTCAGGCAAGTGGTGGCTCTGCTGCAAATACAATTTTTGCAGCGGCGTGTTTCGGCAGCACCAATTATTATTCCTGTAAAACGGCCAATGACACAGCAGGGCAGTTTTTTGTTGAAGACATGCAGCAGGCCAACATCACTTGCACCCCCAATCAAACGCATTGCGAATTACCCACAGGCACTTGTGTGGTGATGGTGACACCCGATGCCGAGCGCACCATGAATACTTATCTGGCAATTTCTGAAAGTTTGAGTGTGGAGCAAATCAATATCGATGCGCTCAGGCAATCACGATATTTATATGTGGAAGGCTATCTTGCCACTTCTGACTCAGGCCGGGCGGCTGCGATTGAAGCAAAGAAAATTGCACAACAAAATAACTGCCAGACCGTGCTGACTTTTTCCGACCCTGCGATGGTGAAGTTCTTCAAGCCTCAACTGGACGAAATGATTGGCACGGGGGTTGATTTGTTATTTTGCAATGAAGAAGAGGCCATGATCTGGGCGAACACTTCAACGCTGTCTCAAACCATCGAAGCCATCAAACCTTTCTGTAAACAATTTGCCATTACCCGGGGCGCACAAGGCGCTCTGGTTTTCGATGGCAAAAATTTCTTCGACATTCCACCTTGCACAGTCAAAGCCATTGATACCAACGGTGCAGGGGATATGTTTGCAGGTGCCTTTCTGTACGCACTCAATCAGGGCTATTCTTTTGAACAGGCAGGCATTCTGGCCTGCAAGGCTGCTGCAAAAGTTGTTTCGCAATTCGGCCCGCGTTTGGCAAGGCATCAGCACAAGGAATTGCTGGGCTAATAACACATGACAGTCAGCAACTATTTTTATTAGAATGCCTGCATGTTCAGTGCAGCTCTGCTGCCTGTTTTTTGATAAAAATAAATAATAAAACAGCAGTATTCGAATACATTACGGGATTCTATGAACGCATCACAACTCTCAGGTCTTGCACGACAACTTATCGCTGATGGCGTCGTAGATGAAGATGCAGCCCTGGAAGCCAACGCCATTTCCCGAAAGCAAAATCGACCTTTTATTAGCGTATTACTGGAAACCTCAGGCGCTTCGGCAGCCAAAGTTGCCTATTCCGCTGCCAAAGAATTCGGCCTGCCGCTGGTCGATGTTTCCAAAATCAATTTAACGCAAATTCCTGACAACATTGTTGCCGACAAACTCGTTGAAAAACATCACGTCATTCCTTTGCATAAACGCGGTAATCGCCTGTATATCGCGGTATCAGACCCCACCAATTTCGCCGCACTGGAAGACATTAAATTCCAGACTGGCATGGCCACCGAGCCGGTACTGGTTGAAGAAGACAAACTGGCCAAAGCCATTGCCACCTACCTCGATAAAAAACAGGCAACCCTTGGTGATCTGGACGATGAAGGGCTGGACGATCTCGATATTGAAGGCGGCGACCCCGAGGATAAAGACGACAGCCACGATGGTGGTGCAGACGATGCGCCAATTGTACGTTTTATCAACAAGGTACTCCTTGATGCCATTAAAATCGGGGCATCGGATTTACACTTTGAGCCTTACGAAAAAGCCTACCGTATTCGTTTTCGCGTCGATGGTATTTTACGTGAAGTCGCACGTCCTCCAGTCAATCTCACTGGCAAGCTCGCTGCGCGTTTGAAAGTGATGTCGAAAATGGATATTTCAGAGCGCCGTGTACCGCAGGACGGGCGGATTAAACTCAAACTCTCCAAAAGCAAGGCCATTGATTTTCGTGTGAACACCTGCCCCACCCTGTGGGGTGAAAAACTGTGTTTGCGGATTCTCGATTCTTCTTCGGCTACCCTGGGCATCGATGTATTGGGCTATGAAGATGCACAAAAAGCACTCTACCTTGAAGCACTGGCCAAACCCCAAGGCATGATTCTGGTCACTGGCCCTACGGGTTCGGGCAAAACCGTTTCGCTTTATACGGGTCTTGCCATTCTCAATACCGAAGAACGCAACATTTCCACAGCGGAAGACCCTGTAGAAATCAACCTTGAAGGCATCAATCAGGTGAACGTCAACGCCAAAGTCGGTCTGGATTTCGGCGCTGCCCTGAAATCCTTCCTGCGTCAGGATCCTGATGTGGTGATGGTGGGCGAGATTCGTGACCTGGAAACAGGCGAAATTGCCATCAAGGCAGCACAAACAGGCCATTTGGTGCTGTCTACCCTGCATACCAACTCGGCACCAGAAACCCTCACGCGCTTGCGCAATATGGGCATTCCCTCATTCAACATTGCCACCTCGGTCGCGCTGATTATTGCCCAGCGCCTTGCCAGAAAGTTGTGTGATTGCAAAAAATTAGCCGACATACCCGAAGGTGCCTTGAAAGAAGCAGGATTTACCGATGAAGACATTGCAACAGGCTTCAAGGTTTATGCACCCAACGGCTGTGAACGCTGCAATGGTGGTTATAAAGGCCGTGTCGGTATTTATGAAGTGGTTAAAATTACAGAAGCAATTCAGCGATGTATTATGGACGACGGTAACGCAATTCAGATTGCCGACATTGCCAGAAAAGAAGGCTTTAACAGTCTCGCACGTTCGGGTCTGATAAAAGTAATGAAAGGCGTTACCAGCCTGGAAGAAGTACACCGCGTTACCACAGGTCATTAAGATACTAACACCGAGGCATCCGCATCATGGCTCAAGCCCAGACAGCAGCACAAAAAAAAGCACCGACCAAAATCGGCACGTATCAATGGCAAGGCATTGACAAAAAAGGTGCCAAAATCAGCGGTGAAACGCAGGGTAAAAGTATTGCTGCGGTGCGTGCTGATCTTCGTAAACAAGGTGTCAATGCCACCAAGGTTAAAAAGAAAGCCGAGCCTATTACCTTTTTTGGTTTGGGTGGCGAAAGTGACGGGAAAATTGAAGCAGCCGACATTGCCATTTTCGCAAGGCAGCTCACCACCATGATGAAAGCGGGTATTCCTCTGGTGCAATCGTTCGACATTGTGGCCGACAGTGTTGATAACAAGGCGCTCAAAAAACTGATTCTGGCTTTGAAGATTGAAGTAGAAGCGGGTAATACGCTCGCCGATTCCTTAAGAAAATTTCCCACCCATTTCGATGACCTGTTTTGCAATCTGGTGGAAGCAGGTGAACAGGCTGGTGCTCTGGAAGATTTGTTAAATCGTGTGGCCTTGTATAAAGAAAAATCCGAAGCCTTGAAGAAAAAGGTAAAAAAAGCCTTAACCTATCCACTGTCGGTATTGGCGATTGCGACGGTAATTACCGGCATTCTGCTCATTAAAGTTGTACCAACCTTTCAGGAGATGTTTCAGAGCATGGGCGGCGAACTCCCTGCACTCACACAAATGGTGGTCGATATTTCCGATTTCGTACAAGCATGGTGGTTTGTTGCTGTGATTGGTGGTGCTGCGATTTTCAAAGGCTTTGGTGAGGCCAGAAAGCGCTCGCAAACTTTTTCAGACCGTGTTGATGAAATCATTCTCAAACTGCCCGTTTTTGGTGATATTACCTACAAATCCGTAGTTGCCCGTTTTGCACGGACACTCTCGACCACCTTCGCAGCTGGTGTGCCGATGGTTGAGGCTCTCGATTCGGTTGCTGGTGCCACGGGTAACTATGTGTATGTGCAGGCTTTGAAAAAAATCAAGGAAGATGTTTCTGCTGGTACGCAATTAAACTTTTCGCTCGATTCTTCCGGACTGTGGCCTGCCATGCTGGTATCAATGGTGGCAATTGGTGAGGAATCGGGTGCGCTGGACGAGATGCTTGAAAAAGTGGCCGACTATTACGAGAACGAAGTCGATGATGCGGTAGATAACCTCACCGCCTTGATGGAACCAGCGATGATGTCCTTTCTGGGTGTTGTTGTCGGTGGCCTGCTGATTGCCATGTACCTGCCAATCTTCAAAATGGGGGATGCGATTTAATCGCAAGCACTTTTGGCTGAATCACCGCTGTTTGAATTACTAACCACTTCCCCCGCGTATTTGATTAGCTGCTGTTTTATTTTCGGCCTGATTTTTGGCAGCTTTATGAATGTGGTGATTTACCGCCTGCCCATCATGCTGGAGCGTGATTTCAAAAAACAGGCGACAGAGTATCTCAACAGTTTAAAAAACAACGACGCGCCAGCGACAGAAATCGCTGTCGAACATCACGATACCTTTAATCTTGTTCTGCCGCATTCCACTTGTCCCAAATGCGGCCATCTCATCACCGCAGAAGAGAACATTCCAATACTCAGTTATATCTTTCTGAAAGGAAAATGCAGCCAGTGCAAGGAAGGTATTTCTGTACGCTACCCGCTGGTGGAGCTTTTCACAGGTTTGATTTCTGCCTATCTGGCCTGGCATTTTGGTTTTAGCTGGCAACTGCTTGCCGTACTGGTTTTTTCCTATGCACTGATTTGTCAGGCCATGATTGACTGGGATACGCAATACTTGCTCGACGATATTACCTTTCCCCTGCTGTGGC
Source organism: uncultured Pseudomonadales bacterium (assembly GCA_964557005.1). Classification (GTDB taxonomy): domain Bacteria; phylum Pseudomonadota; class Gammaproteobacteria; order Pseudomonadales; family JBECKS01; genus JBECKS01. Next base: position 195,890 of record CAZKYI010000001.1, on the reverse strand, counting down.
TGGGTTTGCTCATCAATAGTTACGGACTGTTCACTTCGCTCAATGATGCTCTGTGGGGTGCTGTTGTGGGATATTTGTCGCTATGGTCTGTCTACTGGACTTATAAATTGATGACCGGCAAAGAAGGCATGGGCTATGGTGATTTCAAACTACTCGCCATGCTCGGTGCATGGATGGGCTGGCAAATGATTCCCCTGATTATTCTGATTTCTTCGGTAAGCGGTTCGCTGATTGTTGGCACCCTGCTCATACTCAATAAAAACAGGGATAGCCAGCAACCGGTTTCCTTTGGCCCCTACCTCGCTTTGGCAGGCTGGATTGCCCTGATTTGGGGTGAGCAGCTCGTCAACTCCTACCTGCAACTGCTCCAGTTCTAACCATGCTTACCATTGGTCTAACCGGCGGTATTGGCAGTGGTAAAACAGCCGCATCGAATTATTTTGAAACTCTGGGTATTAAAGTCGTCGATGCTGATCGGGTATCACGACAAGTCGTGGAGCCAGGCACAAGCGCCTTGCAGAAAATTGCCGAACATTTTGGTGACGGCGTAATTGACAAAGACGGTACCCTGAACAGAGCCGCACTGCGCAAGATTGTGTTCGCTGCACCTGAACAAAGACAATGGCTTGAACGCCTGTTGCACCCGCTGATTGCACAGGAAATTCAGGCGCAACTTCAGGCAAGCCAATCGCCCTACACCATTCTGGTTTCACCGATATTATTTGAAGCAGGACAAAATCTTTACTGCCAGCGCACGCTGGTGATTGATGCCCCTGAAAACCTGCAAGTTGCCAGAACCACGGTGCGTGATAATACTGATGAGGCAGGTGTAAAAGCGATTATGAACGCACAAACCACACGAGAACTTCGCTGCGCCAAAGCTGACGATGTATTGCTCAACGATGGCAGCGTGGAAATCTTGCACAAAAAAATTGATGCCTTGCATGAACGCTATTTAAAACTGGCTCAGGCAGAAAAATGAGCAAACCCTATCATTGCCCACATTGCCAAACTGAAATTCTCTGGAATGAAAATTTTCCCTATCGACCTTTTTGTTCAAAAAGATGCAAGCTGATTGATTTGGGTGATTGGGCAAGTGAAGCACACAAAATCCCTGCAAGCCTTGTGGAATATCCTGACGATTTTCTGGAGCTTGAGTCAGACAACAAGCCAACCCTCAATTAAAGACTCATACCAGACCAAAGCAGGAAATACCTGCCACGCCCAAAGCACCGCGTTGTTTTGCCTCTCGAATGTCCGCAGGTGCCAAGCCACCGAGCGTAATAACTGGCAAATGCGTTGCTTCAATCAACTGCTGCGCCTTTTCCCAACCCAGATATTGAGCACCCCTGTGCGAAGAAGTTTCAAACACAGGAGAGAGAAAAACAAAATCACAGTCGAGTAATTCAGCTTGCCTGAGTTCTGCTTCATTATGACAAGCCGCACTTAACAGCATACTTTTTGTAACCGGCCTTTCCGTATAACACATCAGCTCTTTGGAACTCAAATGTAGCGCTTCCATTTTTGAAGCAGAGTTTGCCAGCGCAATACGATTACAGATGAGCGTAAGTGGCAGATGATTTTGGCTAATCATGCTTTGCAGTGCTTTAAAAGCGCTTGCATATTGTTGGTCAGTTGCCTGTTTGTTACGAAGCAAAATTGCCGTGCTACCCAAAGCAATCGCGCTCTGTAATTTTTCAAGTTGTTTCTCAGCAGGCAACTCGATAAACGCTTCGGCACTCACCGCGATTTGCTCAGGCAGACACAACGCACTCACAATTTTTCGATTGGCTTTTGGAAACTGGAACTGGTGTAAATCAGTCAATGCAACCCAACGGGTTTGTTGGCCTTCCCTGCCGTGCGGATTGCCTGAAAAAGCATTGACGCGATAAACATCAAGCAGTACCGCTTTATCAGGATAACGGTGACGAATTTTGAGAAAGGGCTGAGTGCTGGCTGTATCGATGTCTATATCAATTTCTTCATTCAATTCGCGCTGCAAGGCCTGCAAGGGTGTTTCACCTGCTTCCACCTTGCCGCCCGCAAATTCCCACAAGCCACCTTGATGCTTGTCATCAGCGCGCTTTGCAATAAACACCTGTGACCTGCCTGCCCGTCCCTGAACCAGCACCGCAGCAACGACATGAATCCAGTTTTCCATCACCGCTATTCTACAAAAAATAACAACAGCTTAACTGCGATATGAAGCATTAATTTTGACGTAATCATAGGAAAAATCGCAGCTCCATACGGTTGCACACGCTTCGCCGCGATTCAGGTGCACGCGAATCTGAATATCCTGCTTGTTCATTTCCTGCTGGCCAAGTGCTTCGGTATAGCTCGCTGACAGCTCGCCTTGCTCAATCAGCGCAGTTTCACCCAGTTTTATATCAACCTTGTTCACGTCGAGTTGCTCAATATCGGCTCTGCCAACCGCAGCCAGAATGCGCCCCCAGTTTGGATCACTCGCAAAAAACGCGGTTTTCACCAAGGGCGAATGCGCAATGGTAAAGGCCACTTCCCTGCATTCTTTTTCATTTCTGCCGCCTTCAACCACGATTTCAATAAATTTGGTTGCGCCTTCACCATCTCTAACAATGGCTTGCGCCAGTTTCACGCACAAATCACGCAAGGCTGCATAAAAAATTGCCTGATTGTTTTCATCAATCACAACGCCACTTTTTCCACTGGCAATCAACACACAGGCATCATTGGTTGAAGTATCGCCATCGACGGATATGCAGTTGAATGACACATCGCTAGCTTGCATGAGTAAAGTGTCGAGCAGGTTTTGTTCTATGCTGGCATCGGTAGCCACATACGCAAGCATAGTGGCCATGTTGGGCTTGATCATACCGGAACCTTTGCATATCCCTGTTATGCGAACCGGTTTGCCGTTGATTTGAACCTGCCTGCTGAAAAATTTCTCACGGGTATCGGTTGTTAGAATGGCCTGTGCAACTTCAGCCCAGCCATCTACAGTCATGTCACCCTGCCTCAGCAGTTCCACACCATGCGCCATAACCTGCATCGGCAGCAACACACCAATCACACCCGTAGAAAAAGGTAATACCTGTTGTTTCGCTACGCCAAAAGCTTGTGCGCACAGTTGGCAGGATTGTTCGGCATCTTGCACACCTTGTGTACCTGTGCCTGCATTGGCATTACCCGCATTGATGAGCAAATAGGATTTTTGTGAGGCTTGTCTTTTTGCCAGATGCTGTTTGGCAATAACAACGGGAGCCGCGCTAAATGCGTTTTTGGTAAACACCGCCGACACACTCGCACCTTCACAAATTTCTATCAAACTCAAATCGTTGCGATTTTTATAGCGTATGCCCGCATGACAGGCAGCAAGTTTTACACCTTCAATGCTGTATGTTTGCACTAGACTATTTTCCCGTGACATTGTTTGAATTTTTTACCTGAACCACAAGGACAGGCATCATTACGCCCCACCTTGGCCTGCTCACGCACAAAAGGTTGAGGCGCAGCCGCTTGTGTAGTTTCACCCGCCTGATTCGGTTCTGACATGGCAGAAGCCGATTCATGTTTAAGTTCCATCTCAACCTTGTTTGAAGCTTCAAGTTTTTGCTGCATTTGTTCCACTTCCTGTGCATCACGAATTTCTACAACGGTGAGGAACTGAATGGTTTCGTACTTGATGCTTTCAAGTAAGCCCTGAAATAATTTGAACGCTTCCAGCTTGTATTCCTGTTTGGGATTTTTTTGTGCATAACCACGCAAGCCAATGCCCTGTCTTAAATGATCCATACGTGCCAAATGCTCTTTCCAGTGACGGTCAAGCACCTCCAGCATGATTTGCTTTTCAAGACTGCGCATGACGGGTGTGCCATATCTTTGTTCTTTTCTTGCATACGCTTCCTGCAAAGCTTCACGTACTTTTTGATAAATCTCTGCTTCACCTGCCTGATGATCCTCCGCAAGCAAGCGTTTGATTGAAAGTTGAAGATTGAATTCTTTTTTCAGTTCTTCATCCAGACCATCAATGTCCCACTGTTCATCGACACTCCCTTGTGGAACAAAGTTAGCGACAAAGGTTTCAGCCACATCTTCGCGAATCGCAATAATGTTGTCCTGAATGTCTTCCGCTTCGAGAATTTCCTTGCGTTGCTGATAAATCACCAGACGCTGGTCATTGGCAACATCATCGTATTCGAGCAAGGATTTACGAATATCAAAGTTGCGTGCCTCGACTTTTTTCTGTGCATTTTCAATGGTTTTGGTCAGCCAGCGATGTTGAATCACTTCACCTTCCATACCGATGTTCTGCATCATTTTACGCACACCATCACTGGCAAAGCGGCGCATCAAATCATCTTCAAGCGAAAGATAAAAACGGGTTGCACCCGGGTCACCCTGTCTGCCGGAACGACCACGCAACTGGTTATCAATCCTGCGGCTTTCGTGGCGCTCGGTACCAATAATCTGCAAACCACCTGCTTCAAGCACTTGTTTTTGTCTGACTTGTTGTGCTTGTTTTATTTTCTGAATCTCGGCTTGATCAGGATTTTCAAGTTTGGCAACTTCCGCTTCCCAATTTCCACCCAGCACAATATCAGTTCCACGACCCGCCATATTGGTGGCAATGGTTACAATTCCTGGACGACCAGCCTGCGCAATAATTTCTGCTTCCTGTTTATGAAATTTTGCATTTAACACCTGATGTTTTATGCCTGCTTTGTGTAGCACGCCAGAAAGCAGCTCTGAAGTTTCGATGGAAACTGTACCGACCAGCACTGGCACCTGTCGCGCCACGCAGTCTTTAACATCTTCAACGATGGCGGCAAATTTTTCCTTTTGATTGAGATAAATCAAATCTTCCTGATCCTGTCGAATCATCGGTTTATTGGTTGGAATCACCAACACGGGCAGTTTGTAAATCTGCATGAATTCGGAAGCTTCGGTATCTGCCGTACCCGTCATGCCCGATAATTTTTTATATAAACGAAAATAATTCTGGAAAGTAGTTGAAGCCAGTGTTTGTGATTCATTTTGAATCGGCACACCTTCCTTCGCTTCGACTGCCTGATGAATGCCCTCAGACCAGCGACGACCTGGCATGGTTCTGCCAGTATGTTCATCTACAATAACAATTTGCTGATTCTGGACAATGTAATCGACATTTTTATGAAAAATCTTGTGCGCTTTCAGTGCCGCATGCACGTGATGCAACAAGCCAAGATTTACGGCGGAATACAGGCTGTCAAATTCGTCGAGTAATTTGAGTTCACGCATGGCCTCTTCAATTTTTTCATGGCCTTGTTCAGTCAGCTCGACCGTGCGATCTTTTTCGTTAATCACGAAATCTGCACGCACAATATAGCCTTCCTTGCCTTCGGGAATTTCAAGTTCTTCCTTGGTCGCGTAGGCCTGCTGTTTCAGGCGAGGAATGAGCGTGTTGATTTTTTTATAGAGTATGGCGTTGTCTTCTACTGCACCCGAAATAATCAAGGGCGTGCGTGCTTCATCAATCAGAATCGAATCCACCTCATCGACAATCGCAAAATTCAAAGGGCTTTGAAAACGCCCCTGAATGCTGAACGCCATATTGTCGCGCAAAAAATCGAAACCAAATTCATTGTTGGTTCCGTAGGTAATCGACGCACGATAGGCTTCGCGTTTTTCATCGGGTGGCTGATCTGAAAGCACCACGCCCACGCTTAAACCGAGAAATTCGTAAATCGGCTTCATCCATTCCGCATCACGTTTGGCGAGATAGTCGTTCACCGTCACTATATGCACGCCCCCTGCCGGCAAACTGTTGAGGTAGGCGGGTAAAGTGGCCACCAGCGTTTTTCCTTCGCCAGTACGCATCTCGGCAATTTTGCCTTCATGCAGGGCGATACCACCTATCAACTGCACATCATGGTGCCTTAAACCCAGGGTTCGCTTCGCGGCTTCGCGCACCACCGCAAAGGCTTCGGGCAGAATGTCATCAAGCGTGCTGCCCTGACTGAGCGCCTGTTTGAAACTGGCAGTTTTGGCTTGTAATTCGCTGTCACCCAGTTTTGAAATAGCTTCTTCAAAACTGTTGATTTGCTGGACAGTTTTTGAGATGCGTTTGAGTTCACGACCGTTTTTGGTTCCAAAAACGCGCTTGAGGAGATTAACAATCATGCGGATATTCAACTGCGAAGGGTAAACGGGGCGCTATTCTACATGCAATAACCAAGGACATGAAGGTAAGAAGCGTTAGCGATTGTCCCTGTATACGTAATGTTCCGGATTAACCGCCTGCCCGTTTCTAATCACTTCAAAATGTGTGTGTGGCCCTGTTGAACGTCCTGTGCTGCCCATCAATGCAATGGTTTGTCCCTTGCGTACAATTTCACCGGTTTCGACCAGATTTTTCTTGTTGTGCGCATAACGGGTTTTAAAGCCTTGCCCGTGATCAATTTCAACGATGTTGCCGTAACCATAACGATCACCGCTCCAGATCACCACACCCGATGCAACGGCAATGATTTCTGCATTTTCCTTACCCGCAAAATCAACTCCTTTGTGATAAGCCAGCTTGCCTGTAAACGGATCAAGCCGTTTTCCAAAAAAAGAAGACATCCATCCTTGCTTGACCGGCCGACCAGCCAGAAATACTTCTTTTTCAAGTAAAGCATTTTTAAGCAGGCTATCGAGCACCGCCATCTGGGTTTCCCGTTCTTCCAGTCTCAACAGGAACGCATTCAAATCACTCACAAAATAGGGTTTTTCGTAGCCATCGCCTGAAATATCCTGCTCCAGTCCACCGACAGCGGGTTGTTGCGAAAAGTTGAATTCACTCTCATCGATTTTACCCGACTGCAACAGTCTTTCGCCCAACGCTTCCAGACGAATCAGGCGTGTTTGCGCCTGCGCAAAGCTCAACTGAAAGGCCTGCATTTCAAGCTCTATTTGCGCCTTCATCTCCAGCAGCACGTGTTTGTCTTCGGTAATTTTCTGTTTCCACTGCTCTGCAATCGCACGGTTAAGATGTACATCTTCAAAAGCCTGCAAACTCCTGAAACCGGCATAGGCCAAACCAAGGCTGCCGCCCAGTAACACCAGCGCAAGCAGCAGAATCCCTGTTAAGCCAAGCTCATAGCGATTGCGGCTACTCTTTGGGCTTGTGATTAAAATCAGTTTCATGCTTGAATGAATTTGCTTTTAACAATGAAGATGAATCGGGCAATCATGCTACAAGATAAGCCACCATACAAAAGCCAAATCAAGGATAAACGGTATAAAAATCACGATGAAACCAACAGCCAGCAACTGGCGGTTTATCGCGCGCGCCATGCAAATGAAACAGAACTGGCCAACAGCATTGCCAGACACTGTGGTATGGAAGCCAAAGGTTTTTATGTGAATTCCGCGTCCCCGCCCACCCTGTTGATTCAGACTGGCAACGCGGTGCTGGCAACGCAGTTACGCCATCATCATCAGGCGATTCTGGATATTGTGAATAGCAAAAAGGGCATCGACCTGTTTTCCCGACTCAAGGTGGAAGTGCGGCCAATTTACCAAAAAAGGTACAGCCAGCAGGCCAGAATGAGAAAAATCAGCCAAAGCAATGCCGCCTTACTGGAAAGCCTTGCTGAAAGCAGCACCGATCTAAAAATGAAGGAAGTCTTAAAACGTCTTGCCCAACACGGGGAAAAAGCGGATTAGTCGGGTTCCGGCATCAGCACAGGCTGCATGTAGGAAATCGGTGCACTGTTTGCATCTTCAAAGGTCACCAGTTCCCATGCGTCCTTGTCTGCCAGCAGCGTGAGCAGCAATTTGTTATTCAATTCATGCCCTGACTTGTGGCCGACATATTCACCAATCAGGCTGTAACCCAAAAGATACAAATCACCAATGGCATCGAGCATTTTGTGCTTCACAAATTCATCATCACTGCGAAAACCATCTTCATTGACAATATCGTCGTCACCAACCGCAATGCCATTATCGAGGCTGGCACCCAGAGCCAGATTATTGGCACGTAATTCATCAACCTGCTGCATAAACCCAAAAGTTCTTGCACGGCTGACTTCACGCACAAAGGAAGTGCTCGAAAAATCCACACTCGCCTGACTGGGGCGTTTTTTGAAAACAGGGTGATCAAATTCAATGGTGAAAGAAATCTTGAAACCCTCAAAAGGCATAAAGCTGGCTTCCTTGTCTGCACCCTTAACCGTGATTTTCTTTTTCACACGGATAAATTTCTTGGGTGCATCCTGCTCATGGATGCCTGCCGATTGCAGAAGAAATACAAAATGCCCTGAGCTGCCGTCCATAATCGGCACTTCAGGCGCACTGACATCGACATAGGCATTATCAATCCCCAAACCTGCCATCGCCGACAACAAGTGCTCTACCGTTGAAACTTTCACACCGTTTGACACGATGGTGCTGGACAAGGTTGTTTCACCCACGTTTTCGGCTTTCGCCAGTATTTCGACCACTGGATCCAGATCAACACGCCTGAAAATAATGCCTGAATCTACCGGTGCCGGTCTGAGGGTTAAATAAATATCCTGACCCGTGTGCAAACCCACACCCTTGGCACGAATGATATTTCTGACAGTGCGTTGTTTAATCATAATGTTTTCTGGCTCACCTTAATCTGCCTGTTTTCTGATAAATGCCGGAACGTCCAGAAATTCATAGTTTTGCTTATCTGTACCCGTCGCTGCAAATGTACCATTCATACGGTTGATGGTAGGCTTTTCAAGTGCTGCATAATCAATCTCGCCGTTATTCTTTCTCGGCACAGGATTATCAACCACCACTGAAATCCCTTCTTTTCTCACAGCTGCACCACCAATTCCCGTTGCAACCACCGTTACCTTGATGTCGTCACCCATATTTGGATCAATCACTGTGCCAATAACAACAGTGGCATCATCAGAAGCAAATTTCTCAACCGTATCACCCACTGCAGAAAATTCCCCCAAAGACAAATCTTCACCAGCGGTAATATTGACCAGTATACCTCTGGCACCCTGGATATTGATGTCTTCTAACAAGGGGCTACGGATGGCTGCTTCTGCCGCTTGCGCAGCTCTATCTTCACCGCTTGCAGTGCCTGTACCCATCATCGCCATGCCCATTTCAGACATCACCGTTCTGACATCGGCAAAGTCTACATTGATTAGCCCGGGACGAATAATCAAATCCGCAATCCCCTGCACCGCACCTAACAAGACGTTGTTAGCTGCCTCGAAAGCATTGAGCAAGCTGGTATCCTTACCCAATACTGACAACAATTTTTCATTGGGAATGGTAATCAGTGAATCGACATAGTGAGACAATTCCTCGATGCCTTTTTCAGCAATCTTCATGCGCTTGCGTGCTTCAAAAGGAAAAGGTTTTGTAACAACCGCAACCGTCAGGATACCCATTTCCTTAGCCACTTGCGCAACAACGGGAGCCGCACCCGTACCAGTACCACCGCCCATGCCTGCGGTAATAAACACCATATCAGCATCTCTCAAGGCTTCTTCGATACGCTCCTTGTCTTCAAGCGCAGCCTGTCGGCCTCTTTCAGGATCGGCACCTGCACCCAGCCCCTTGGTCACCTGACCGCCTAATTGCAATGAGAAGGTTTTTGCCCGCAAACCTTTTAAGGCCTGCGCATCGGTATTGGCGCAAATAAAATCCACACCTTCTACCTGACTGATAACCATGTGATTAACGGCATTGCCACCGCCACCGCCCACACCAACTACTTTGATGACTGCGTTTTCCGGTACGTTGTCGAGAATTTGAAACGTGCTCATTTTATTTCTCCAATTAAATGCTGATTAAATAATAAGGTTTTGTTACGACTATTTTTTGTTACTGCTGTTTTTTTTACCACTCATACACTGCTCACTGCTTTTTTTATTTCACTCAACATGAATGAAAAAAATTCTAGAAATTATTTTTAAAAAACCGTTTGATTTTTTCGATGAAACGGGAAAAACCTGACTCTTGTACTTTTGGCCCCTGCTCACTTAATTGCTTCTGTGCATACTTGAGCAAACCAATCCCTGTGGAATAAATAGGATTGGCCACCACATCAGCCAAACCTCGCATTTTGGACGCATCGGGATAACCAATACGTACAGGGACATGAAAAATTTCTTCGGCCAGTTCAACCACGCCTTCCATTTTGGAAGTGCCACCAGTCAACACAATGCCCGCTGCAATGGCTTGCTCGAACCCGCTTCTGCGCAATTCAGCCTGCACCAGCGTAAACAATTCCTCGTATCGAGGTTCAACCACTTCAGCCAATGCCTGCCGCGAAAGATCACGTGCGGGTCGGTCGCCCACCGAAGGTACCTTGATACGCTCATCAGGCCCTGCAAGTTGTGTTAATGCACAGGCGTATTTAATCTTGATTTCCTCTGCGCTTGGCGTAGGGGTTCTGAAAGCCACCGCAATATCATTGGTAACCTGATCCCCTGCAATGGGAATGTTAGCCGTATGTCTGATTGCACCTTCGGTAAACACAGCAATATCGGAAGTACCCGCACCAATATCCACCAGACAAATACCGAGTTCCTTTTCATCTTCTTCCAGAACCGCATAACTTGAGGCGAGTTGTTCAAGAATAATGTCATCAATCTCAAGGCCACACTGCTTGATACACTTTTCAATATTCTGAACCGCGTTGACTGCGCAGGTCACCAGATGCACTTTGGCCTGCAAACGGGTACCCGACATGCCGATGGGTTCCTTCACACCGTCCTGTGCATCAATGTGATATTCCTGAGGCAGAATGTGCAGAATTTTTTGATCCGCAGGAATCGCAACCGCTTGTGCTGCATCAATCACTCTGTCGATGTCTGCCTTCACCACTTCCTTATCGACAATCGCTGCAACACCATGTGAATTCATGCTGCGAATATGGCTGCCTGCAATGCCACAATACACGGAATGAATATGGGTGCCAGACATCAACTCGGCTTCCTCAATCGCTCTCTGAATCGATTGCACAACCGAATCAATGTTGACCACAACGCCTTTCTTTAAACCCCGTGAAGGATGACTGCCCACACCAATCACTTCAATGGTGCCATCAGGAAGAATCTTGCCAACAATGGCCACCACCTTGGAGGTACCAATATCAAGACCAACAATCACTGTTTCTTCATTCGCATTAGCCATGATGTTTTCTCACTGTTTGTTTTTGTTCTTCCATCTTGATGTCAGCACTCATCAGCTTGTCGGAAAACTGAACACTAAATCCATTGCTGTAACGCATATCCACACGCGCAAGGGTTTTTTCACTTGCACTGAATTCCTTATCCCATGCTTTTAAAAAAGTCAGCATCGATTGATCTTCTGCACCTCGTGCAAGCAAAACTTCCACACCATTGTTCAGGGTTAATAACCAGTAACGGTTGGCAATCAGCGAAAAGCTGCTGATTTTGATTTGATACGCTTCACTCATTTCAGACAAACGTGCATAAGTGCCAAGCACCAGATCACTGTGCTGTTTCATGCCATGCAAATCAGGCAAACCTTGTAAATAATCGCGATTGATATGTTGCGGTGTAAAAATTTTTCCGAATTCATTCACCAGTGAATCTTCTCCCCAGGTGGCAATGGCTTTATTTTCAACCACCACCAGTTCAACACTGTCTGGCCACTTCTTTCTCACTTCGACACTTTGTACCCACGCAAAGGCATGCAGCGATTGCTTGATTTCAGAAACCTGTAAATCAAAATAATTTCTGCCCACCAAAGGCGCGACCGTTTCTTCGAGCAAGCGACGGTCGAGTTGCTGGAAATCGCCTCTCACTGTCACATATTGAATTGGCATGTTCGCCTTGAAATCACGTACACCTACCCATGCGCCTGCAAATAACAAAGCCACAACACACAACATCAGCCATCTGACATTGGGCAATACACCTGAGCGTAACAACAGCTTACCCATGTCTACCCACTGCTTTTTGAGTCGTAATGCAAACGGCTCGGCTTGTTGCTGACGTGTTTGCATCACTGCACCACGAGGGCGCTTGTGTGCGTGCTGCCGTTTTTGTCTTTCCGCTTTCGGTTTGTAAATATCCATCACTCACCTTCCGCCTCTTTCAGGGAAGTTTCCAGAATTCGAATCACCAATTCAGAAAAACTGTAGCCCCGTACTTTTGCTTCCATCGGCACCAGACTATGGCTGGTTAATCCGGGCACCGTGTTCACTTCCAGAATATAAAAATTACCTTGTTTGTCTTGCATGAAATCGACACGCCCCCAGCCGCTGCATTGCAGGGCTGAAAATGCTTGCAACGCGAGGCTCTGAATCTGTTGTTCTTCGTGTTCAGGCAAACCGGAAGGGCAAAAATATTGTGTGTCGTTATCAATGTACTTCGCCTGATAATCGTAAAACGCACGCTTGGTTTGCAAACGCACTGAAGGCAATACTTCACCAGCAACAATGCCCACCGAAAATTCCTTACCCTGAATATATTGTTCAACCAGCACCTGCTGGCCTTCAAAATTGGCATCGTTAAATGCCTGTGTCATTTGCTGTGCATTGTTAACCAGAGAAATACCGACACTGGAGCCTTCGAGCGAAGGTTTTACCATCACCGGATAAGTGAGTTGTTGTGCACAGTGCGCTGCTTCTTCAACACTTTTAACCACCATCGACCTGGCTATTGGCAAGCCTTTGGCTTGCCAGATCAATTTACTTAACACTTTATCCATCGCGACAGCCGACGCAGTGACACCACTACCGGTAAATGGAATATCGAAACTGTCGAGAATCGCCTGAATGCGTCCATCTTCGCCGCCCACACCATGCAGCGCGATAAAAACCCGATCAAAATTTTTCAACACTGCAATATCGAAGTTCTGTGTATCAATCAGCACAGCATCAACCCCACACTCCTGGAGTGCTTTAAAAACAGCAGCGCCGCTTTGCAGGGAAATGTCACGCTCGCGCGAATTTCCGCCTGCCAGAACCGCCACTTTGCCAAACTGTTTAAATCGCGTTGCCTGCATGTTACAGCTCTACCTTTTGAAATCTGGAATGAACCAGCGCATGACAAATTTTTCCGATGTTGCCAGCGCCCTGGGTAAGCAGCGCATCTCCTTCCTGAATCACACTTTTCAGAATGTCAGGTATCTCCTGAATATGTTTCACATAAATAGGCTCTACCTTACCGCGCATGCGAATGCTTCTACACAGGCTGCGTGAATCGGCACCCGGAATTACCTCTTCACCGGCAGCGTAAACATCGAGTATCAGTAAACAGTCCACCTGATGCAGCACCGCCACAAAATCATCATACAAATCTTCTGTGCGCGTATACCGATGTGGCTGAAATAACATAACAACACGCTTGTCAGGCCAGCCCGAGCGCAAGGCATCAAGCGTTGCCTTGATTTCGGCAGGATGATGGCCATAGTCATCGACCAGCATGAAAGATTTGCCCTCAATGTTTTGCTTGTCATAAATTTCAAAGCGGCGACCAACGCCAGAGAAACTCGCCAGACCCTCGATAATCGCTTCATCAGAAATATCTTCATCTTCTGCCACTGCAATGGCAGCAAGCGCATTGAGCACATTATGCTTACCCGGCAAGTTCAAAATAATAGGCAGGATACTTTTGTTACCTGGTCTGATTGCATCAAAAAAAGTCTGGTTGGCTTTGTGGCGAATATTTTCAGCACGATAATCTGCATCCTTGTTCAAACCATAAGTAATCACTTGTCGGCCAATACGATCTTCAATGCTGCGTACACTCTCATCATCATTACAAATCACCGCCAAACCATAGAAAGGCAGGTTATGCAGAAATTTCACGAAGGTATCCTGTAACTTGGTGAAATCACCGCCATAAGTGTGCATGTGATCAGCATCGATATTGGTCACCACCGCAACGCTCGGTTGCAAATGCAGAAAACTGGCATCACTCTCATCGGCTTCGGCAATAAAGTATTCGCCTTCACCGAGCTTGGCATGGCTGTCTGCACTTTTGAGTTTGCCGCCAATCACAAAGGTTGGATCAAGGCCGGCGCTGCGGAAAATCGCTGCAATCAAACTGGTGGTAGTGGTTTTTCCATGTGTGCCGGAAATCGCAATCCCGTGTCGATAACGCATCAATTCTGCAAGCATTTCAGCACGCGGCACGATGGGAATTCTGTTGGTATGTGCCTGTTGCACTTCCGGATTGTCATCTTTCACCGCACTGGAAATCACCAGCACATCGGCCTTGGCGATATTGGACTGGTTGTGACCAATAAACACCTTGATGCCCATCGACGACAAGCGCTCGGTCACCACACTGCGTTGCAAATCCGAACCAGTCACTTGATACCCCTGGTTATACAGCACTTCGGCAATCCCGCTCATACCTGAACCGCCAATTCCCACGAAGTGAATGCAGCGAATACGTCGCATTGCGGGCATGGTTCTGCTTCTGTTTGTACCTATCGCTTCACGAATCATGCTGCCACATACCCCGAATCAACTTGTCTGCCATTGCTACGCAAACGTTGCTTCTGCTCAATTTTCTGAAAATTGTTATTGGATTCAAAATTCACTCTCAGTAAAAAACCCAACATCACAATGCTGATTGCAAGGCTGGTACCACCGTAACTCATAAAAGGCAGAGTCAAACCTTTGGTGGGTAACAAACCCGAACACACACCCATATTGATAAAAGCCTGCACAGCAATCAGCATCGATAAACCATACGCCAGATAGGCAGGAAAAATTCTTGCGCGTTGTTCTGCTTTTTTACCAATCAACATGCCGCACACCACCAGAAACGAGAAAACAGAAATCACCAGCAAGGAACCCAACAAACCAAATTCCTCGGCAAGAATCGCAAACAGAAAATCGGTATGCGCTTCAGGTAAATAAAATAACTTCTGCACGCTTTCACCAAGCCCGACACCGAACCACTCGCCCCTGCCAAAGGCAATCAAACTTTGGGTCAACTGATAACCATCACCAAATTGATCGACCCAGGGGTTGGTAAAAGCCGTGAGGCGTTTCATACGATAGGTCGCGGTAGAAGCAGCAATCCCTGCAAACACAAGGCAGGCAGTAATCAACAGCAAAAATTGTTGCAGTTTTACACCAGCCAGAAACAGCATCACCATCACCGCACACAGCAACACCACCACTGCACCGAAATCTGGTTCCATCAATAACAACATCACCAACAGGCCAACAATGGCAATCGGAATCAGAAAACCTTTCCATTCATTTCTGACTGCCTCTTGCCTGCGAACCAGATAGGCAGACACATACAACACAACAAAAATCTTGCACAGCTCAGAGGGCTGAAAACTGGCAAAACCAAGATTCAGCCAGCGCTGGCTACCGTTCACTTCCCTGCCCACACCCGGAATCAGCACCATAATTAAAAGTGCAATCCCCACACATAAAAGCACGGTGCTGAATTCCTGCCAGATTCGTAGTGGAATGTGATACACAATAAACGCAGCCAACACACCGGGCAGCAGTAACAAACTTTGTTTTTTCAACAGGAAGAACGCATCACCATAACGGCTTTGTGCAATTTCCATGGAAGAGGAAGCCACCATCAACAAACCAAAACCAAGCAAGAATCCCGCACTCAGCACAATGCCCAGACCATAAGCATCTATAATGCCGCTGTTATATAAGTGTTTGTCCTGTGTGAAAATCATGCTTCCCCCCTTTCTGGAGAGAGTTGAGCAATTTTTTGCACAGCAGCACGAAACACTTCACCACGCTCATGGTATGAAGAAAACATATCGAGACTCGAACATGCCGGTGATAACAACACCACATCGCCTGACTGTGCATATTGATCAGCCAATGCAACTGCCTGTTCCAGGGTATCGACAAGCATGCACGAACAAATTCCGGAAAATGCCTGATGAAATTGCTCGGCATCTTTACCCAGCACAATCAGTTGTTTCACACACTGTTCAATTTCGGTTTCCAGTTCAGAAACATCGGCACCTTTTGCATCACCACCTGCAATCAAAATCACGTTTTGATTCTGGAAACTGCGCAAGGCCGCTTGTGTCGCACCGACATTGGTGCCCTTGGAATCGTTAATCCATCGCACACCGCGAAATTCACTCACAAATTCACAACGATGCGGCAAACCGGAAAAGCTGCCCAGCATCCTGATAATTGCCTGATCTGAAATACCTGCTGCGCGTGCAATGGCAAATACCGCCAGTGCATTTTGAATATCCACGCGTGATTGTTTTGCCAATGCAGAGACAGACACCAGTGTTTTCTTGCCAAACACCAAACACAGTTCACCACTGTCATCGGACAAACCATAGTGCCCCGTTTCAGGTGCATCCATACCAAAGCTGATGGTTTTTCCTGTGACGGTTTTTTCCAAATCAAAATCCGGTTTGCTATAAGCATCATCACGATTAAAAACCACCCACTCTGCCAGTCGATAAATCGCCTGCTTGGATTTGGCATATGCTTCAAAGCTGCTGTAACGATCCAGATGATCAGGACTGACATTCAAAATACACGCAACCACACTGTGTAAACTGTGCGTGGTATCCAACTGAAAACTGGATAATTCCAGCACATACAAATCTGCATCCGCACGCATGCCATCTAAAACCGGTTTACCGATATTGCCTGCGAGTACCGATTGTTTGCCATCAAGCAAGGCCGCTTCATGCAACATGGTCACCACGGTACTTTTTGCATTGGAGCCTGTTACCGCAATCACTGGCTTGGTATTTAAACGCGCAAACAATTCAACATCACCAATGATTTCCTTGTTCTGCTTTCTGGCTTCATCAATTAAAGGATGCGAGAGAGAAACACCCGGGCTTACCAGCAAGGTATCCATGTTTTCCAGAACTTCCTCAAACGTATGACTGGAATCAAACAGTTTTATCTGTGCAGAAATAGCGCTAATACTTTGTTTGTGCTTGTTATTCATGGAATCCACATACACGCCTGGCACCAGACCTTGCTGCGCCAGATAACGCAAACATGACAAACCACTTGCGCCTGCGCCGACCACCAGATTACGCGTGGAATTTAAAGCGTTCATGCGGCTTCACCCCACTCACGAATAAAATCCACCACTTTTTCCATTCTGGTAAAACGTGAGCCTTTAACCAGAATCACTTCAGCCTGCGTGGCGCTTAACCACTCAGGCAACTCATCTAACAACGCTGTTTGGGAAGAAAAAGCTTTTTGCATTTTTTGAGAAGCATACCCTTCAACATAACACTCAGCGAAGTCACCACAGGCCAACAAGTAGTCGATGGATTGCTGTGCTGCGTATTCGCCTATTTCCCGATGCAATGATGCCGCTTCATCTCCAAGCTCACCCATATCGCCCACAATCAACAAGGTCACCTGCTGGTATTGGGCAAGTAATTGAATGGCTGCCTTCATCGAAAGCGGATTGGCGTTATAAGTGTCATCAATTACGGTGATACCGTTGGCACAAACAGAAATATTCAAGCGACCTTTTTCAGGCACTGCTTTGCACAAACCTGCACGAATGGAAGTAACAGAAAGGCCAAAACCCAACGCAAAGGTAATCACCAGCAAGGCATTGCGAACATTATGCTCGCCTGCAAAAGGCACCTGACATTCAAAAGTTTCACCAAAGGCCTTCACGGTAATATCGCTACCTTGAGGATTGCTGGTTGAATTCAGCAAATACACATCGGCTTCGGTTTTTTTACTGGAACAGGTTAATACGGTAAGTTGATTTTCTTCACTCAGGGTTTTCCACAGCGGGAAATAGCTTTCGTCCATGCTCAAAATAGACAAACCCTGTTTTTTTGCGCCTGAAAAAATTTCACCCTTCGCGTGCGCAACGCCTTCTACTGAACCAAAACCTTCCAGATGTGCACGGTCTGCATTGATGATGCTCACTGCATCTGCGTGCAACAAACTGCTTAGGTAGGCAATTTCACCCGCATGGTTCGCTCCCATTTCAACCACTGCAAACGCATCTTCTTCTTTAATCGATAACAAGGTTCTCGGAACACCAATATCGTTATTAAAATTTCCCTGTGTTGCACACACCTTGCCTGCTTCGCTAAAAACAGCGCTTAACATTTGTTTCACCGTGGTTTTTCCACTGCTGCCAGTAATAGCAATTTTTTTGGCAGGCATATTTTTCGCATGGAAAGCAGCAATTTGTCCGTAAGCCTGCAAGGTATCTTTAACAAGCAGTTGCACCGCATGTGTATCAACATCAACAACGCGATTAACAAGAGCAGCAGCGGCACCTGCCTCAAACACCTGATTGATAAAATCATGTCCATCAAAATGCTCGCCTTGCAAGGCAACAAAAATTTGCCCCGCCTGAATGTTGCGAGAATCGGTGGAAAATTCCTGACACAGCGCATTCAAATCTGGTTCACCTATCACTGTTGCCTGTGTCACACGCACAATATCTGCAAATTTCATTGCGAACCTGCCTGTGCCAATAGCACTTGCTCGGCAACCAGCTGATCACTGAAAAATATTTTTTTATCGCCCAGTAATTGATACTGCTCATGCCCTTTACCGGAAATCAGCACGACATCATTGCTACCAGCAAGGCGTATGGCTTGCTTAATCGCAAGCGCTCGGTCTTGTTCAACAAACACATTTGCTAAAAATTGCTCGGAAAAACCCACTATAATCTGCTGTGAAATTTCACTCTGAGTTTCGTTTCGCGGGTTATCACTGGTAACAAAAACACAGTCCGAAAATTGCTCGGCTACTTTTGCCATCAAGGGTCGTTTACCTTTGTCCCTGTTACCACCACATCCGAAAACCAGTATTAACTTGCCGCGCGTAATCGCTTTCACACTTTGCAACACTTTTTCCAGAGCTTCCGGAGTATGTGCAAAATCCACCAATACCTGTGGCATATCGCTTGCAGAAACAGCTTGCAGTTCAATTTTCTGCAAGCGCCCTGTAACAGGTTTTACCTGCTCCAAAGCAGCACAGGCTTGTTTGCTGCTAACACCTGATTGCGTCATGCACAGAAAACTTAACAGCATATTTTCAATATTAAATTGACCAAACAAATGCCTGTTTTCGATGCGACACTGTTCACCCTGATAATCAAAGGCAATATCGATAGCATCTGCCAACTTGCTTGAAGGCAACTGCAAAGAACAGCTTTGATGTTGTTCGCCCAAGGTGGAAAGATGAATGTTGTTTGCAATGGATTGCACAATTCGCTCACCCGCTTCATCAAGACGAAGCACCGCATGTTTGAGTGATTCATGCTTGAACAGCAAAGCCTTGCTCGCTTCATAAGCTTCCATCGATTCATGGAAATCGAGATGATCGCGACTGAGGTTTGAAAACACCGCAGTTTCAAAGTGAAGCCCACTAACCCGACCTTGCACCAGACTGTGTGATGACACTTCCATGCAAATAATCTGTGCACCTTGTTGCGTCAAATCAGCAATTTTCTGATGCACACTCACAACATCGAGCGTTGTTAATGCAGATTCTTCCAGTTGCTCGAGAAATCCATTGCCTGCCGTACCCAATAGCGCCACCCTGAAACCACACGCACTCAAAGCCTGCGCAAGAAAATGACAGATGCTGGTTTTACCATTGGTGCCAGTTACACCAATCAGGCGCACATTTTTCTGATTGCTTTCATAAAAACGTGAAGCAAGCTCACCCAGAACAGACACCAGATTTTCACAGCAATAAACAGGGCAACCACTTTC
The DNA here is from genome assembly GCA_964557005.1 of uncultured Pseudomonadales bacterium. Taxonomy (GTDB): domain Bacteria; phylum Pseudomonadota; class Gammaproteobacteria; order Pseudomonadales; family JBECKS01; genus JBECKS01. The sequence goes on along the minus strand of CAZKYI010000001.1, from coordinate 176,231 downwards.
ATGAAGATAGAAAGCACCTTGCTCAAGCCCTTCACTCAACACCACGCTTGCACCCTTGTGAATGGCATCATCAATAAATTGCCTGCCATCTTGTTGGTAACCGGTTTTGGCAATAAACAGATAGTGAGGCTGAATCAAACGGCTATCGAGACTCATGCCTGAAATTTCCAGATCAAAACCTTCCCTGACAACAATACTGTCAGGAAAAATGCTGGAAATTTTCTTGCTGTTTTGATGCATCATCATGTTCATCAACCCAAACTCGCCAAGGCGGATTTAAATTCTTCCGGAACATCGGGCGGTACATCCAGCACCCGCAGAATACCTTCCATAATTTTTGAAAACACAGGTGCGGCAACCAGACCACCGTAGTATTCATCGCCCTTGGGATTATTGATAACCACTACCAGCACCACTTTCGGATTACTCGCAGGTGCCATGCCTGCAAACAGCGAGGTGTATTGATCTGTCGCATAACTGCCATTAACAACGCGATGCACGGTTCCGGTTTTTCCTGCTACAGAATAACCACGCACTTTTGCACGTGAAGCCGTTCCACGATTGCTGACCACCGTCTTGAGCATCTCTACAATCTGACGACTGGTTTGTGCATCGAGCACTTGCTTGCCTGCAGGAATTTTTTCCTGATACAAAATGCTTAAAGGTTTTTCGACACCATGATTGGCAAGAATGGTGTAAGCATTGGCGAGTTGCAGGGAAGTGACCGACAAACCATAACCATAGGACATGGTGGCCGTTTCAATCGGACGATTCTTGTGTGGCATGGGCAATACACCTCGGCTTTCACCTGGCATTCCTGCACCCACCACTTCACCAAAACCGATTTTTTCAAAGGTTTTATTCAGTTCACCATGCTCCAGCGCCAATGCAATCTGGGTGGTTGCCACATTACTGGATTTGGTGAGTACGGTGGTCATATCCATAACACCATAATTACTATGGTCACGAATGGTTTTTGAACCAACGCGGATAAACCCCGGGCGTGTATCCAGCGTACTGTTCATGTTGAATTGCTTGCTACCCAAACCCGCAAGCACGGTAAATGGTTTGACGGTTGAACCTGGCTCTAACAAATCAGTCACTGCTCTGTTTCTCAGGCTGTCAGAACGAATACTGGTGCGGTTATTTGGATTGAATGAAGGCTGATTAACCAAGGCAAGGATTTCACCGCTTTCAATATCAATCGCAATCGCAGAACCTGAATGCGCAGAAAATTGTTCGACCGCATAAGCAAGTTCCTTATAAGCCAGATATTGCGCGCGCAAATCGATACTCAAACGAATGTCTTCACCAGAGTGAGGATATTCAACAATTTCCAAATCCTTGATCACCGAGCCGCGTCTATCCTTGATTACTTTTCTTTTTCCTGCGCGACTGCTTAAACGCTGGTCAAAAGCAAGTTCAATGCCCTCAATACCTTCATCATCAATGTTGGTCAAACCCACCAGATGCGCCGCAACTTCCCCTGCCGGATAAAATCTTCTGTACTCGCCTTCGCTATAAACACCTTCAATTTCAAGCGCTAAAACTTTCTCGGCTTCATCGGGAGAAATGTGACGGCTCAAATACAAAAAACCTTTTCTCTGATTATTCAGAATTCGGTTTTCAAGTTCTGAAAAAGGCATACCCAAAGCTGAAGCCAAAGCTGGCCATGCTGCTCTTTCTTTTAACAACACTTTCGGGTTGACCCACACAGAAACCACAGGCGTGCTCACCGCCAGCGCTTTTCCATAGCGATCACTGATCAAGCCACGATTGGCTGGCATTTTTTCCACACGCAGGCTTCTTGCATCGGCCTGATTGGAAAGAAACTCCTTATCAAACACCTGCAAGTAGCCCACTCTTGAAGCGAGCGAAACAGCAAGCACAGACAAGCCAAACATAACGATAATGAATCGCCAGTTATAAGTTGCATGTTTTTTGCCTATATAACGCCGTGACATGCTTTACTCCACCAAACGAATAATGCGCACTTGCTCTTCATCAGGCGCACGCATTCCCAAACGATTTCGGGCACTGATTTCCACGCGGTTATAGGCAGAGAGCATGTTGATTTCCACCAGCAGCTTTTCCCATTCCACCTGTAGTTCATCCTGCATGCGCACCAAACGGCTTAGTTCTCCCACCTGCTGACGCGAAACATGTACCGTATAAGCAACAGAAATTGCTGAACTCATCACCAGCATGGCCATAACAAACAAGCCCAGCAGATATTTAAAGTGTGGATTCACATAAATCTGCATCAGATTTTCTCCGCTACCCGCATCACTGCGCTTCTGGCTCTGGGATTTTGCTGTATTTCCTGTGCAGATGGCTTAATCGCCTTGCCGATAATGCTCAGGGAACGATTGATTTGCGCATCCACCACAGGAATATAACTGGGCAATACATCGCCCTTTGCCAGCGTTTTCATCCACTGCTTCACGATTCTGTCTTCCAGCGAATGAAAACTAATCACCACCAGGCGACCACCTTTTTTTAACAAGCCCATCACTTCGCTTAAAAAATCTTTCAGGTCTTCAAGCTCTCGATTAACCACTATACGAATCGCCTGAAAGGTTCGTGTCGCGGGATGTTTATGCTTTTCCCAACGTGGAATAGCGGCGGACACAATATCGGCAAGCGTTGCCGTATCCTGAATAGGGGATTGCGCTCGTGCAGCAACAATGGCACTTGCGATGCGTTTGGAAAAACGCTCTTCACCCAACAATTTAATCGCCTCTGCCAGCTCCTGCTCTTCAACCTGCGCCAACCATTGCGCAGCACTCAAACCGCGAGAGTTGTCCATGCGCATATCGAGTGGACCATTGCGCATAAAACTGAAACCACGTTCACCTTCATCAAGCTGAGGTGAGGAAAGCCCCAAATCCAGCAAAATGCCATCGACTTTTTCAGTCAGGTTCATACGCTCAAGACACTGTTTCATTTCCGCAAAAGAAGCATGCTGCACACACACACGCGCATCATTGCTGCCTAACATGTTGGCTTCTTTTATCGCTTCAGGGTCTTTATCAAAAACAACCAAACGCCCGTCACTCGATAAATGCTCTAACAACGCTTTGCTATGGCCACCCCTGCCAAAAGTACCGTCCACGTAAATACCAGAGGCTTTCACATCAAGCGCTTCAATGGCTTCATGTTTTAGAACGGTTTCATGTTTCATGCGCTTGTCCTAAAAAGAAATCGACGCAAGATCATCAGGCAGGGCATCCAGCGAGCCACTGCCATCTTTCAGCCATTGATCTCTTCCCTCTTCCCATAAAGGCTCACTCCACAGCTCCAGCTTCTTGCCCTGACCAATCAGCACCACTTTTTTATCCAGCTCTGCGTAGGTTCTGAGTGGTGGCGGAATCAGAATGCGTCCACTGGCATCCACTTCCACATCACTGGCGTGGCCAATCAGTATTCGCTGCATGCGTCTGGCTAATTTATTAAGGCTGGGCGCTGTGGAAATTTTCCTTTCAATTTCCTCCCACTCAGGCAGGGGGTAAACCAGCAGGCAACGATCATCGAGGTCAATCGTAATCACCAACTGACCCGCGCAACTGTCTTGCACGAGCTCACGGAAACGCGTTGGCAATGCAACGCGTCCCTTCGTGTCCATGTTGATATTGTTTACTCCTCTAAACACACTTACCTCACACCAAAACCACTAAATCCCACAAAAATCCACAATTCACCACCAAAGCGAACTATACGGGAGTAAAAACGTCAGGGTCAAGCTGGCTTTGGTTTTAACACCGAGGTTTTTCTTTTAAAAACAAAGACTTGTAGATGCAGAAATACACTACGAACGGTGGGAATTGATTGGCAAGTTTACTTATAAAACATGCTAATAAGCGCATAACATGAAGTTGTTTGTATCAATGTTATTTCTTTTTTGAATATAAAAAATTTTTTTAGTTAAAAAACATCTAAAAATAAACAAATCAAGGAAAGGGAATGAAGAAATAAGAAGTGGGGTAAAACCGATAGAAAGGAAAAAGGTGAGTTAGCCGATAAGCCGGGTTCTGTCGTGGACAATCATTCATCTGGGATGTCTGTCACCAGACACCTCAAGCAACCTACCCGGATCCGAAGCGGGTCACTTCACAGGATCTCTATTTGGTCTTGCTCCGAGTGGGGTTTACATTGCCGCAACTGTTACCAGTTACGCGGTGCGCTCTTACCGCACCATTTCACCCTTACCTGCAAGCAGGCGGTATATTTTCTGTTGCACTTTCCGTAGGCTCGCGCCTCCCAGGTGTTACCTGGCACTCTACCCTTTGGAGCCCGGACTTTCCTCTATTAACCTGAGGCTAACAGCGATTGTCTGGCTAACTCGCGCGCAAGGATATATGCTTGCCTGCCTTATAGCCAGAACCGCTAACGGCGTTCTGAATCCTGAAAACATCCAAGTGAATTGCTTGCAAAAACAGTAAGTTAAAGCTTAAAATTGAGAAAAAACTATAAGAGTGACGAATAATGATTAAAAATACTCTGTCTTTTTCCTTGTTATTGAGCACATTTTTACTCTCTTGCCTCGCCTATGCGGAAGAGCCTTATATTGGCCTTGGTGTTGTCCAGCATACGTTTGAGCAGGATAACGGCAATGCCAATGACTTCGAGGTTGAACCAAGCAGCTATCGCATAACACTGGGCTCGCGTATTGCCAAAAATTATTTGATTGAAGCGTATTATCTCAGCAAAAAAGATGCTGACGAGGCAACCCTGGGGATTACCAACGTAGATTTCGAATATAAAGCCGTTGTAGGTGCCGCGATTTATCGAGCGTTTAACGCGGGTATCTTCCGTTTCTATATTGGCCCCAATATCAACGCTGCAAAAGTGAGTTTTGAAAGCAACAATGCTGCACTGAACGATGCCAATGATCTGGACACCCGCGTAAGCCCGGGGCTTGGCGCTGGTCTGGACATGCAGCTGTACAAAAAGCTCTATCTCAATGTGAACTATCAATCCTATTACATAGATTCAGGTTTGCTTGGCACTGGAGCGGGTGCTGAACTCAGATACCGAATGTAATCAGCAGTTACTACAAGCCAAAACGCCAGTTCTATCTGGCGTTTTTTTTATCTGCACACCTTGAATGCCAGAACTCTATTCCACACTCAAACACTTCTCGATACCCCAAAAGCAGCACGGGCTGACACGCGCACAATTTGATAAACGTGCCATTCAAAGTATTCACAAACTGGAACAACATGGCTTTCAGGCTTTTATTGTTGGGGGAGCCATCAGGGATTTACTGTGCGGTATCGAGCCAAAAGATTTTGACATTGTAACCAATGCACTCCCCGAACAAATTCATAGCGTCTTTAAAAACAGTCGAATTATCGGGCGGCGTTTCAAACTGGTTCATTTATATTTCGGGCGAGAAACCCTTGAGGTCGCAACTTTTCGTGCTCATCACAATGTAGATGACATAACAAGCACAGCTTCCCGACACAGCAAAAGCACGCAGGAAGGGCTTCTGATTCGCGACAATGTTTATGGCAACATTCAGGAAGATGCCGAAAGAAGGGATTTCAGTATCAACGCCTTGTATTACTCACCTACCACCGAATGTCTCTATGACTTTTGTGGTGCCTTGGGCGACATTCAGAACAAAACCATCCGCATATTGGGCATAGCCTCTACACGCTTTCAGGAAGATCCGGTACGCATGCTCAGAGCCTATCGCTTTGCAAGCAAATTGGGATTTCAAATCACACAAGAAATTACCCAGGCAACCGATGAAAATGCCCAGCTTATTCTCAATATTTCCAATGCCAGACTGTTTGATGAAAGTATCAAACTCTTTCACTGCACCAATGCAATCGATTTAATTCATCAGCTACAAGATACACCCCTGTTTAATCTGTTATTTCCAAGCTTCCCCACTCACGCTCAAAATTCCCATGCACAACAGATGCTGGATGCCGCCCTGTTAAATACACAAGAGCGCATTACGCAGGGCAAGCCTGTCACCATCGCTTTTATTTACGCGGTATTATTGTGGCCAGAAATTACCCGACATTTTCAGATGGAAAATATGCAAGCGCGCGATTTCGCCAAACTTGCCACACAGGCACTCACGCTCATGCGACAACAATCGCAAATCACCATGATTCCCAAGCGTTATGCTTATGCCATTAAAGATATTTGGGAATTTCAACCCAGATTACAGCAAAGAACGCCCGCCAAAGTGCAGTGGATGCTGCAACAAAAACGCTTCAGGGCTGCGTTTGATTTTCTTTCCTTAAGAGAACAAAGCGGTGAATTAGGCGAAGCAACAGGGGTTTATCGGTGGTGGCATGACATTCAGTTTGCCGATGAAGCACAAAAGCAACTGATGATTGGTCAACTTCCCAAACCCGATAAAACCAGACAAAAAAAGCGCTATTACAAGAAAAAAAATCCACGCAAACACACTGAACAATGACTACCACGCACTGTTATATCGGCCTGGGAAGTAATCTCGCCAGCACCTTTGGAAACCCTTTCCAAACGCTACAAAGTGCGCTGCATCAGTTGGCATTGAATAGCGATATTACTGATTTGCATTGCTCACCGTGTTATCTCACCAAACCCGTAGGGCCTCAGAATCAGAATGATTTTCACAATGCAGTCGCCCGCTTCAATTACAAACATTCTGCTGAAACCCTGCTTGAATTGTTACAGCAAATCGAACACCAGCATGGCAGGCGCAGGGCAAACGAAACGCGCTGGGGCGCACGCACGCTCGACCTCGATTTACTGTTATTTGGAAACCAAAACATCAACAGCAAGCGCTTAATCGTTCCCCACCCCGAAATCGAAAATCGCGCCTTTGTGCTGATACCACTGTATGACATAACGCCCGAACTGGTTTTCCCCAACGGAAAAAAACTTGAAAGTCTGGCTGAAAATTGCCAACGAAATGGCATAATCAAACTCACTGAAGTTTTATGGCTCAATCAGGCAATGCGCTCAAACGAACAATCCAATCTGGAAACCCCGATTCACAAACCCGCATTTATCGCCATTGAAGGCGCCATCGGTGTTGGTAAAACCACGCTGTGCAAGCGCATTGCCGAACACCTGAATGCTGACTTGTTACTCGAACAGGCTGAACTCAATCCTTTTCTGGCACAGTTTTATGCCAATCCCAAACAATACGCCTTTCAGACACAGCTATTTTTTTTGATGCAAAGAGCACAGCAGGTAAACGAGCTGCGTCAAAACGATATGTTTCATAGCACACACATCGCAGACTTTCTGATAGACAAAGATAAATTATTTGCGCGCGTGAATTTGAACAGCGATGAATACAAACTCTACATGCAGGTGTACGAACATCTCACCATTAACGCACCCAAACCCGATTTGGTGGTTTATCTTCAGGCACCTTCGGAAGTGCTCATGCAAAGAATTCAAAAACGTGGCATCAAATCCGAACGCAGCATCACCCATCATTACTTACAGCAAGTCAGTGATGCCTATACCGAATTTTTCCATTTCTATAACGACGCACCTTTGCTGATTATCAATGCAACCGATATAGATTTCGCCAACAGCAAAGCGGATTTTGAATATCTGCTCAATGCGATTTTGAACACCAAAAGCGGTCGCCATTTCATTAACCCTCAACCTCAAAGTGCCTGATGATGCAATTTATCGAATCTGTTGATGCGCTGCGCTCGCAAATCAGGCTTGCCCGTGAGCAGGCAAAAAAAATTGTGCTGGTACCAACGATGGGGAATTTGCATGAAGGGCATCTGCAACTGATTGACATTGCAAAACAGCACGGTGAATTTGTGGTATGCAGTATTTTTGTAAATCCAACCCAGTTTGGCGAAAACGAAGATTTTGCAAGTTACCCCCGAACTTTAGAGGCAGACAGAAACAAACTTGCACAACGCCAATGCGACCTGTTGTTTTTCCCTTCTGTGCAAGCCATGTATCCAACGGGTTTGGATAAAAGCAAGCTCAGCCTTGTGCGTGTGCCCGATGTTTCGGAAGGCTTGTGTGGTGGCTCGCGCCCCGGGCATTTTGACGGTGTTGCAACAGTGGTGAGTAAACTCTTTAATCTGGTGCAACCCGATGTTGCTGTGTTTGGAAAAAAAGATTTTCAACAGTTGGCTGTGATTCGAAAATTTACCGCTGATTTGAATTTTCCCGTAGACATTATTGCAGCACCCATTTGCAGGGAAAGTAGTGGTCTGGCGATGAGTTCAAGGAATGGCTATTTAAATGAGCAGCAAAAACAACAGGCGAGCAAGCTTTATCAACTCTTGAGTGAAACCAAAAACAAAATCCTTGCTGGCAATCAGGATTATCCCTCACTGTGCAAGGCAGCACTTGAGCAACTGAAAACACAAGGGTTTCGCCCCGATTATTTTGAAATTTACGAAGCCAATACACTCAAACCTGCCAAACAAACGGATACCCAAATTGTGATTTTATTGGCAGCTTTTCTCGACAAAACACGCCTGATCGACAACATCAGCTTCGAGCTAAATACCTGATGAAAAATTCCAAAGGTTGGCAAGCGCTGAAAAATCACGCAGTCGAATTAAAACACAGCCGTTTAAAAAACCTGTTTGAACAGCATGCACAGCGTGGCACGCACTTTTCAGTAGAAACGCAGGGCATTTATCTCGATTTTTCCAAGAACCATATCACCGACACAACACTGGAATTGTTTGCACAATACAGTAACGAAATTCACTTGCATGAAAAAATTGATGCGCTGTTCTGCGGAAAACCGGTTAACACCAGCGAAAAACGTGCTGCGCTGCATTGCAGTTTGAGAGACAAACATAACACACACCAAATCGATGCCGACATTCATCAATCGATGATGCACACAAAAAACAAGGCGTTGCAACTGGCGTATGCACTCAACAGCGGTGAACTAAAATCCTCAAATGGCAAACCGTTCAAGCATTTAATTTGTCTGGGGATTGGCGGTTCTTTTCTTGGCTCAAAACTGGTGTTTGATGCACTCAAGGCTTTTCATCAAACACCCATACAAATCCACTTTGTCGCAAGCATCGATGAATCGGTGTTACAGGAACTGGTTGCGCAACTCAATCTGGAAGACTGTCTGTTTTTGATTTCCTCCAAATCATTCACAACCCTTGAAACACATTTAAATGCAAACCATGTGAAGTCTTTACTACTTAACAATGGCGTTCATCAGCACCAGCTTCACAAACACTTTATTGCATCCACGCAAAACGTAGAAGCAGCACTTGGTTTCGGCTGCAAAGAAGAATACATATTACCGATTTGGGATTTTATAGGTGGGCGTTTTTCACTTTGGTCAGGCATTGGTTTTCCGCTGATGCTCGCATTGGGTGAGCAGCACTTTGAAAAACTGCTGGAAGGTGCTTTTGAAATGGATCAGCATTTCAGACATGCTGCTTTTGAACACAATATGCCCATCATCTTGGGATTGCTTGCGGTGTGGTATCACAGTTTTCTTGACGTTACGCACCATGCCATTATTCCTTACAACCACAGGCTCAGGTTGTTACCCGCTTTTTTACAACAACTTGAAATGGAAAGTCTGGGGAAATCCGTTGATATTCATCACCAGAAAGTAGATTACCCAACTGGCGCGATTATCTGGGGTTCCGAAGGCTCGAATAGTCAACACGCTTATCACCAGTTGTTGTTACAAGGCACTCACGAAAGTGTGTGTGATTTTATTGTGCTCGCTCCCAATACTGCCAGCAAACATCAAAAAACACTCGCGCTGCAAGCGCTGGCGCAAAGTAAGGCGCTGGCTTTTGGTGAAGAAAATGCACTTGCCTACAAAACGGTGAAAGGAAATCAGGCGAGCAATATGTTGATTCTGGAAAATCTTGCGCCAGATACTTTGGGCGCTTTAACCGCACTCTATGAACACAAAACTTTTGTGCAGGCGGCATTATTAAACATCAATCCCTTTGATCAATGGGGTGTGCAACTGGGAAAAACAATAAGCTCTGAATTACACACTGCGCTGCAAAACCCCGACAGTGCCATGTTGGATTCTTCAACCCGACATTTGTTGAAAAAACTCTTTTAAAAAAAATTTAACCGCGCGCAAAAAAACGGGGCTTGAAGCCCCGTTTTTCTCCTGAAGAAAAGTTAAAAATCTAATCATCATTATTAATGGTAAGTGTGAATGAATTCCGAGAACCATCCACCTCACCTTCTGACCCAGTTGCGAGACCAATAAACATAACAATTGTTTTAGGCATTTCAAATATAGCATTCGGAGTAACCGTAAACTCAACTGTTGTTGTATAGGCATTACCTGAATTCAATACAAGCGTACCTACTGGCGATACTGGTGATGTAACTTCCTTATTACCCGGGGCATGACCAGTAACAAAATAGTTCAGTGTGATTGGAGATGTACAACCCATCACAGGATTGATAACAGAAATTTCAACCGCAATCGTACCCAAGGTATCTTCATCACCCGCGAAGCTTGTGGATGTAAATCCAACGACATGACATTCCGCAACGGGATCAGACGGTGGGTAAAAGGTGAATTTTTCACTGTCTCCAGAACCTTTTGGCGTTGCCACAACCAGGGTAACCGTTCCAGCCTTTTCTTTTTCTTCATCAAATTTAATACCGAACGAATACCTGCTTTCAAGTGAACTTGAACCTATGGTAACGGAAGATGGCCCTATAATTTCATAATCCTCAGTGACTTCAGCAGTCACCGTTGTACCGTAGGGCATGGCATTACCGTTTTGGTCAGTAATCAGAAAATGCAAAGTAGCTTGAGTTTGATTGTTAGTATACTCATAGGAATCCTGGGGACCTGCACCCAAGCCTGTTGACCAATCAGGAAACCCGTTAACACCATCGGTATAGTTGGTGTATGTCAAATCATCAGGATCAATTGACATATAAATGCGTGGTTTATTGGTGGATACCGACATGGTAATGCTGCTGTACACATTCACCAAACCAGCACAATGGCCTGCAGTGATAGAAGCAGCAGAGCAGGTTAATCCGTTAAAGAAGCTATCAGGACCATCGAAAATACCATCTCCGTTGTATTCAACATAGGGTTCCAGATAACTGCTTACACCATTACCCGTATCACGGTCGCCGTTCTCATTAAAGTCGAAATACACTTCTCCCTGATCACGCCATGTGTCTATACCGTCATCAAATACGTTATTGCCATTGGCATCAATAAAGGTTTCTTCGCCCTGAGTGTAAGCGTAAATCACGTTACGGCCTCTTCGGTCAAAACCAGGAGAAAACCCGGGCACACCCAAACCACCGCCGGGGGTAGGATCATAGTGCAGGTAGGGAACCGCCTGATCCCCATTACTGAACCAATTTACCGAGCAGGAACCCGTTATATCGGTATAACATACAGCATGGCCTTCATCGCCACCAATACGGCCTAACTCGGTTCTGAAATAAACTGCGGTACCCACAGCAACGTTTTCACCCGTTCTGTCATTCAACGCAGCAGTAATTTTTACCGTCTCATTGTGATGATTCCACGCTTCAGGGTTGAGTATCGTTGCAAACAAGGTAATACCATTTTGATCAGGGATACCCGAACTCACGCTCAGGGCATCAGAGAGCACCACCACATCATCATCCATGTCTGGCTCATTGCCCAACACATCATATCTGGCTCTGACTTTCAGAATGCCAGGTACGGTGCCTGAGGATACCGTCACCTCAACAATACCATCGGCATTGGAAGTCGCTAAATCGGTATCCAGCTTTGCGCCACCGGGTGCGTTATAGAGAGACAGATAAACATCGCGGTTTTCAGAGGGATTACCATCACTACCCACCACACGGAATTTAACCACCGAAGTTTCTACACGGTTCGCCCCACCAGTGCCTTTGAGTGCCAGCACTTTGGGTTCAGCACTCACGAATTCAATACTGTTAACGTCAGGGATTTCAATATCGAAAGTCACCTGCGCGGCAAGCTCTTCAGTACCAACGGTGGCTATTGCGGTAATGGTATCTTGCCCAACACAGCCATCAGCCAGATATGTTGTCGTCGCAATACCGCCGACTGCGGTCACAGTGGTGGTAGTTGATGAAGCACTGCCCAAAGTAGCTTTTTCAAGCTCTGAACACAGTGAGCTAAAGGTCACTTCTACAGGGCTGGTATGTAAGGTACTTTGATCTTCATTATAAACATGCACTCTGATAGTAGCGGTTACACCCGTCTTGAGTTCACGTTTTATACCGCCATCCATGGTGTTGAATGAATCTGTTCCGGATACCTGACATGCCGAGGTTGTAGCACGATCCAGATTACCCTTGTCGCCCACATAAATAGCCATTGGGGTATAGCCTGGAATAGGTACATCTTTAGCACCATCATCATCATTATCGATACAGACTCCCACATGACTCCACAGCACACCCAATGAAATTACATCAGGGCTTGGAGGAGTGACACTGGTCGCAAAGTTCACATTTGCCGTGTAAGTAGCACCACCCAAATCAACTGATACGGTCGCGGTTCCAGCACCTGTGACTGTGCCAGCATTCAACCTGACAACCGCATTACCATTGCCATCAGTTAAGGCAGCGCTGGCAACCAGTACACCTACATCATTACTCAAAGTGAAACTGACCAACTCATTTTCAAGCGGTACTGCATTCTGAGTGACATTTGCAACCACATAACCCGCTGCTGCATTGGTAATCGGAGAAGAGTGACCACCATGTGGCACACCTGCTGGGTAAGCAGTAAGAATCGACGCTGAAATGCTGTAAGGAGTGACACTGCCACCACCCATAGTCTGGAAGGTATAGGAATCAGTAATAGTGCCTTGTCCATTCGGATTCGCAGTGGCGATAAGCGCACCAGCACCTGCACTTCCACCCGCACCCAAATTAACGAAAGCACGACCGGCAGCATTGGTCAGTGCAGTTGTTTGCGTCAGAGAACCGATGCTGTTCAGCAAAGAGAAAGTCACAATCACATCAGCTACAGGATCATTATCAGAATCCGTAATCGTAGCCCACGCAAATCTTGAACCATTCAAGGGTATTGGCGAGGCTTGTTTAGCCGTTTCAATACACACATCAGGCACTACTGTTGTGGCAGCTAAAGTACACACCTGAGCAAGAATGGTGTATTCAGTTTGATTTTCCTCTTCATCATCACCCGCGCTGGCGAAATTAATCGCATTGCTCACAGCAACACCATTGACGGTGGCACTTGCAGAGACACTACCTGCGCCTTTCACATCACCCGGGCTTAATTGCACGATTGCAAGACCACTCCCATTAGTAAGCGCAGTCTCAGTAATCAAACTACCCACGTTATTCACCAATGAAAACTGAACAATCGCACCACCTACAGGGTCAAGAGATGAATCCAACAAGCGCGCGTGAACAAATCCGTTGCCAGTAGAAGCACCTGGGCCATTACTCGCATCATCTTTCAGTACGTTATCAGCAGTACCGTAAACAGCCGAGCCGCTACAGGTAATATCATCGGAAGCATCACAAATAATCAAAGTGAGTGAGTAAGGAGCAGGCTGACCCGTGCCATCAGTCGCAAAACCTTTACTACCTTGATAGTCGTCACCTGCGATTGAAACCGTCGCTACCACCAATCCGGCGCCAAAACTATCACCAGGTAACAACTGCACAGAGGCTTGACCACCACCATCGGTCAAGGCAGTTGTTTGTGCCAATACACCAAAACTGTTCGCCAGACTAAACACCACCACCACACCAGACTGCTCCACACCTTGCTTATCCTGAACAGTTGCCCAGGCGTAAGAAGGCGTACCGCTGGTCAACGGTGTATTACCACGAGGAGCACACACTTCCGCAACACCGTTCACGATAACAGCAGCGTCACACACATCCACGCTCACCGTATACAGCGGTGGCTCCTCCGGCGCATCACCTGCACTCGCGAAGTTCACCGTCTGCGTTAAAGTCACACCAGCCGCTGGAGTAACACTGGCAATAACACTACCCGCACCCTGCACCGCACCAGCACCCACCACACCTTCAGCAATACCACTGCCATTGGTTATAGCACTGGAAGTAATCAAGGTACCAACAGCGTTACCCAGAGTAAAAGTAACCAAACGACCCACTATAGGAGCACCCAGGTCATCTGTCAGGGTTGCCCGCGCGTATCCATTATTGGCTCCGTTGATAGCGTTACCTGCTTGACCGATTTGCGCACAGGCAGCCGGTAGAGCGGCATTACACAGTTGTGTCATAGTAAAGATGTAAGGAACAGGTTCATCGCCACCATCAGTCACAAAACTGATACGGCGGTTTAATGGAGTATTTCCGTCCGGATTCGCACTCACGGTAACCGTAGCACTACCCGCATTAACACCCGCCGCCAATTGCACAACAGCCTCACCATTAGCATCAGTCAACGCAGTTGTCTGTAATAAACGACCGAAATCGCCTTCCAGACTAAAGGTCAACAATACGCCTGCCACACCAGCACCCTGGTTATTTTCAACAACCACAAACACATCAGCAGGTGTACCACTCACGATAGGATCTCCAGCTACACCGTAATAATCAGCAGGTAAGTCCGCACAATCCGTACCCTGTTCACAAAGCTGGACCGCCAATGAGAACTGTGCAAAAGAAGCAGGTCCATCACCCGAACTCGCAAACGCGCGGCTTGCACTGATCGGCGAATTACCATTCGGATTCGCACTCGCCGTCACCACACCCGCGCCCGCGATCGCAC
>CAZKYI010000001.1:0-161415 GCA_964557005.1 uncultured Pseudomonadales bacterium | reverse complement strand
CGCCACCACCTGAACTTAAAAATCCTTTACTGCCGCTGTAACTCGCACCCAGCACGTCCGCCTGTGCCACCACCGTGCCAGCACCCTCGGTTTGACCCGCGCTCAACACCACTTCCGCTTCACCCGTTCCATTCGTCAACGCCGTAATCGTGCCCAAAGCACCAATGCTGTTCGCCAGACTGAAGTTCACCAGCGTGTTCGGAACACCCGCTCCCGCTGCATTCGTCACCGTCGCACGCGCATACACCGGCGTTAACGGTTGTATCGGACTGCCTACCTGTCCCGCTGCGGTACACGCCGCACCTATCGTGTTTGAACACACTTCTACCAGCACTGTCGGGGTTGCCTCTGCCGGCGCATTACCCAAACTCGCAAACGCACGGCTTGCACTGATCGGTGAATTACCATTCGGATTCGCACTCGCCGTCACCACACCCGCGCCCGCGATCGCACCCGCACCCAGTTGAACCGTCGCAATACCATCTCCATTGGTCATCGCGGTGGTGCTCATCAGCACACCCACATCATTCAACAGACTGAACTCAACCAGAACATTCGGCTGGAATACCTGCGCAGGATAGCTTTCAACATACGCATTCACCGTGCCCACATTCAAAGCCGCTATCTCGCTACCCACCGAACCTGTCGCTGTACTGCCAACACAGCCCTCATCTGTCGCTATCCCCGTACAAATCGACACCTCTATGCGATAAGGCACCGGCTCGCCACCACCTGAACTTAAAAATCCTTTACTGCCGCTGTAACTCGCACCCAGCACTTCTGCTTCTGCGACTACCATGCCAGCACCCGCATCTACACCCGCGTTCAATACTACTTCCGCCTCACCATCACCATTGGTTAATGCGGTAATCGTGCCCAAAACTCCGATGTTGTTCGCCAAGCTAAAGTTTACTAATGCGTTCTCAACCGCCGTACCTGCTGCATTCGTTACTGTTGCACGTGCATACACCGATGTTGATGGCAATATTGGACTACCTGCCTGACCCGTGTCTCCACACGCCACGCCTATCGCATTCGTACACACTTCAACCAGAATAGTCGGAACGGCTTCCGGAATTCCCGTTCCGTCACTTGCAAATGCAACTGATGATGTCAGCGTGACTCCTGTGGCTGGTGAAACCGAAGCAGTCACAATGCCCGCACCTTCAACTTGTCCTGCGCCGATAATGCCTACCGCTGTTCCCGTCGCATCAGTGATGGAACTTGCACGCAAAATCACACCCACTTCA
Organism: uncultured Pseudomonadales bacterium; assembly: GCA_964557005.1. GTDB lineage: Bacteria > Pseudomonadota > Gammaproteobacteria > Pseudomonadales > JBECKS01 > JBECKS01. The sequence continues at coordinate 160,165 of CAZKYI010000001.1, read as the reverse complement.
CCATCCAGTTCAAAGGTAACTTTCTGACCAACGACAGGATTATCATCCGCATCTAACAATACTGCTCTTACGAAACCATCACTTCCCAAAGTGATTGGGTTGGTTAAATTCTGTCCTATTTGATTACAGGGTCCGGTTTCGGCATCACAAATATAAAACTCATCTACTGCCGGATTCGGATCACCGTCGATACGGAAAACATAGAGAGATGGGGCATCCGGTGAATCACCGCGTGTTTGGAAAGTATCCGAAGCTGTCAGGCTATTATTTTGATCAGGGTCTGCACTGGCTGTGATGACTCCCGCACCTGCTACACCACCAGGACCCAGAGGTATAAGTGCAATACCGTTAGTATCGGTTAAAGCAGTTGCAACACTTAAAGCACCTATTTGCCCATTGAGAGCGAAAGTCACCAAAATGCCTTCTACATTAAGTCCGCCACCTGTGATGTCGGTAATCTCAACCACAACGGCTGCATTACCTACTGCATCTTCCAGAGGATCATCCACTGTTCCATAGGCCACACATCCCGAGGTTGTAGAGCCTGGCATACACACTTCTACCGTCATTGCATAGTCAGGGGTGACTGGTTGAGGCAGTTCATCTCCTTCGGTTTGGAAATTCAGGCTGATTTCGGCTGTTTCACCGCCAATCGTTACGCTCGCAGTAATTACACCAGCTCCCTTCTGGTCACCCGCAGTCATATCGACAACTGCTATTCCAGCAACGTCTGTTAAATCTGTCGTTGGGTCGATTCTCCCCAAAGTAGATGCGAAAGAGACAATTTCTCCTTCTTGAACAACATTATTGAGCCTGACTTCAACCTGCAAATATCCTGCCGTATCTGCATATTCAATTGGATCAGCGCTTGTGCCGTAAATCTGATTGTTATCACTGCGCAGCAAAGAGAGTGTTAAACCAATCACTCCGCCTTCTGTCGGCGTGTTTGAGGTAACACCGACGATGGTATATTTCACCTGTTTCGATATTGCCAGACTGCCTTCATCATCCAATACCGTTAAAACCAGTTGACCATTGCCCTGGGTATCGGAACGGAAAACCTTGAAATTTCTGGTGCCATTGGTTGGAACATCATATTCCCTTGTTGTAACAATGCTGTCCTCGCGCAAGCTTCCAACGACACCGTCCTTGGTACTTTTAAGCTCGACCTTGACTTTCCTTGTTTTATTATCGTCTGCATCATCACTGTTCAGTGTAATCGTGACTCTGGATTCCCCGTCGGACACATCTACTGCCGAACCAGATATTGTCAATGTACCAGATTGCCCTGCGAAGCCAGAGCCGCCACCTCCGCCACCGCCTCCACACGCTGCTATCACCAGGGTACTGATGAACAGAATGGCAAGTTTTTGAATTGAAGGAAGGGATTTTGAAATGATCGATGACATAACCACCGGCTCCGTGAAGTTATATAACTATTTGTTTTTATTTGTTTTTCTTATTTTTATCCGTGCCAATATCATCTTAACACACTGAAAAACACCATCGTGTTGAGTAGTCGACATTCAGCACGTGGGAAAAAAATGTATCTAAATCTGACACATAGCTCGCGCTATTGAACACAATAAATACTCTTTAATCAATAGCTTAAATCACTTTGTGAAAGTTGATTCTTTAGAGGCGAACAAAATTCGTTCAATCCCTGATGACTTTAAAGAAGTGACTGGCGCTCATACCCAGCATAATTGTTTCATATACCAATGCACTGCCGTTGATTCAGATAAAGCGACCTTTAACCCCTGAAAAAACCAAAAACGCCAGATAGCTCACACTTTTAATTCCAAAAGACGCTGGTATACCTGATTTTTGGAAATATCCAGATAATCCGCCAACAGTGCTGCCGCAGTTTTTGGTGGGAGATGGCTGGATAATTCCAGTAGTAGCTTCTCTTCCTTTTTTGAAAAGGACATTTCCTGATTCTGGTTTTTCTTTCCTTCCACCAGCAAGACGCACTCACCCTTAATCTGCTCAGGGAACTGCTCCAGATGCTGAAGCACATGAGAAGCTGTATCCAGCAAAACCGTTTCAAATTTCTTGGTTAGCTCTCTCGCCAGACAAATCTGCCGAGATTGCCCCAATAACGCATCCAGCTCTTTGAGCGTATCAACCAAACGATGGGGCGATTCATAACAAATCAACGTGGCTGGAATTTCAATCAATTCAGTCAGCCTCTGTTTTCTTAAACTGGACTTTCTGGGTAAAAAACCTTCAAAAAAGAAACGGTCTGTTGGCAAGCCACTCACACTTAAAGCAGCAATAGCCGCACATGCTCCAGGTACAGAATAAATTTCAAAACCTTGCTTGCGCAAAGTGCTGACTAATTTATAACCTGGATCACTTATCAGGGGCGTGCCTGCATCGGAAATCAGCGCGACATTTTTGGCACCGTTTAATAAATCGATGAGATACGACAGCTTGCTGTCTTCATTATGATCATGCACAGAAAATAAAGGGGTTGAGATACCATACTGTTCGAGTAGCGCCTTGCTATGGCGAGTATCTTCAGCAGCAATAAAATCAACCTGTTTGAGCACCTCAATCGCTCTCAAGCTCATATCCTGAAGATTACCAATCGGTGTGGAAACAATATAAAGTACACCCTGTTTCGAGCTAGGCATTTTCATCACGACCTTTTAGAACACAAGTTAATCATTATTCATGAATTCATATTTGCTGACAAAGAAAAACCTGATTCACGCTTCATTGAATGCACAACACTTCAACAAGTTGCTCAAAGCCTGCGTACTGATATGTTTAACACTGACAACATGGATGTGTAGCCAGCAGCAAACCCTGCAAAAAAAAGAAAGCGCTCTGCTGCCAGATAAAAATCTGATTCAACTCGACTACGCCCGACAGCTCCAGAAAACTGCTGAACAAAGTGAAACACCCCAAAAGCTACTGATTCAATCTGCTTATATTTACGCACAACTTGGTGAAACACGAGCCTTGCACGCTGTCTTGTTGGAACTGGAAGGATTTGAATTGAATCAGGCTGAAACTGCTGTATTTGTTATCAGCAAAGCAGAATTATTGAATTTAAATCACGACATTGATCAGGCCTTGAAACAACTTGATCAGATAGATGAACTCACACAATTAGAGATTGGAATTCAGAGCTTCTACACGGATATTAAAGCAAAAAGTTATTTGCTTCAGGGGAAGTACATTCTCAGCGCCAGAGAAAGAGTTTTTATCAATCCCATTCTTTCTGTTCAAGAGCAATCAGAAAACTGTCACCTTATCTGGCAAGCCGTTTCAAAACTCAATAGTCAGCAGCTTGAACAAGCGCTCCAACAAGAAAATGAGCCCACTCTGAAAGGGTGGCTGGAATTAGCTTTTATTAACAAAGCCTATTTCCATAATCTGGAATTACAAAATGAAAAATTCACACAATGGGAAAAGAATAACCCAACCCATGATGCTAACAAGTACATGCCTGGAAGCATCAAGGCAATTAAATTAGCTTTAAAAAACAAGCCGAAAAAAATTGCGCTTCTTTTACCCGAAAGTGGGCCGTTTGAAAAAAGTGCAGACGCAATAAGGCAAGGGTTCCTGTATAACTTCTATCGTGCTAACGAAAATCAAGGTAATTCCATCGAACTGATATTTTTTGACACCAGCGAAGAAGCACTCACAAGGAAGATTAAAAATCTACCGATAGTATCTGATACCACCTATTCAAAACTTGCACTGGATGAACAAGGTTTTTTGCTCACCTATAAAGAAGCATTGGCACACAATGTGGATCTCATCATTGGCCCAATTAACAAGCAATATATTGCTCTTCTGCAAACCTACAAGAATGACAAAGTGCCTACTTTGAGTTTGAACTATACGGATAATCCATCGACTTCAATTCAAACCAGTCTTTTTCAATTCGGATTAGCACCTGAGCACGAAATTGATTTTATTATCAAACAGGCTCATAAAAACAAACTGAAAAATGTTGCGATTCTTTCGCCTGAAAACGAATGGGGAAATCGCTTGAGCGAAACTTTTGAACAACACTGGCAAGCATCAGGCGGTACTGTGGTTTCAAAAGCACACTACACTGACACTCGTGGCTTGACCCAGGTTATTGAAAAAATGCTCAGCATCGATTTGAGTGAACAACGTTTCAAAAGACTTTATTGGTACAGTGAAGGAAAAACCATTTTTTATTCACGACGAAGGCAGGATATTGATTTCATTTTTCTGGTAGCTTCTCCGGAAATGGGAAGGCAAATTGTGCCGACTTTTGCATTTCACGATGCGAATGATTTGCCCGTTTACGCCAGCTCTAATGTTTACAGCGGGCAATACAACAATAAAGATAAAGATATGAATCGCCTGATATTCAGTGAAATCCCCGCCATGATTACTCCTGATAATTCAATACAGTCTGCGTGGTCTGGTCAGGATTTTCGTTATAAACGTTTGATAGCAATGGGCATGGACACTTATGATTTAGCCATCAGATTAAGCATCTTGCGAGCGTCTCGTAACAATGTGTTGTTTGGCCAAACAGGCAATCTGAGTATGTCTGAAAACAATGTCATTTCAAGAGAACCATCGCTGGCACGATTCTCCAATAGCCACGTTGTATTACAGCCCAGCTTGTAGCAATAACAACAGACACGGACGTTTATGAGTAGATCAACTGGTGCAATAGCAGAAAAATCAGCGCAACAATTTCTTCAATCACAAGGTTTGTCCTCTTTGTTCCAGAACTATCAATGCAAAATGGGGGAAATTGATTTAATCATGAAAGACAAAGATGAGTTGGTCTTCATTGAAGTACGCTCAAGAACTCATCACGAATACGGCAGTGCAGCAGAAACCGTCGACATAAACAAACAACGTAAACTCATTCGAGCCGCAAAATATTTCCTGATGGAAAATCATCACAGGAACTTGCCTTGCTGCCGTTTTGACGTTATAGAATTCAATCAGCAAGATACACAACAAAAAATAAACTGGATAAAAGATGCTTTTCAGCTTCAAGGTTTTTCAGTGTTATAGGTATTGAAAATGACAAACATCGAACAGCAAGTACGGAATATTTTTTCACACAGCGTTGAATGTGTGATGAATAATTGTGATGAACTTGCGCCAAAAATTTCACAGGCCAGCGTACTCATTGCCAATCAGTTACTTGAAGGAAAGACCATCTATACCTGTGGTAATGGCGGCGGAGCAGTCGATGCGCAATATTTTTCTTCCAGATTAATCAATCGTTTCGAGCATGAAAGGCCGTCCCTACCTTCTGTTTGTTTGTCAGCAGATATTGCCACCATCACCAGCATCGCCAACGATCAAAACTTTAATGAAATTTTCAGCAAACCTATAAAATCTCTTGCAAAATCAGGCGATGTTTTACTGGTCATATCAACCAACGAAAAATCTTCCAACCTTGTGCAAGCTGTTCAGGCAGCACATGAAAAAAATATGTTCGTCATCGTTTTATGTGGAAACGGCAGTGGAAATATTGAACTGATTCTGGATTTCAACGATATAGAAATCCGTGTTCAAAGTGAAAGTAACGCAAGAATAAAAGAATGCAATTTACTCTCGCTGAATTGCATGTGCGAACTCATCGAGCAGCAATTATTTGGTTGGCAATGATTAAAATCTGCTATTGCCTTTACGAATTTCTGCTTCAAAGGGAGACAAACTCGCCTGAAAAGATTCACGCCCAAACAAGCGCTCAGCATAGGCAAGTAAATTTGCACATTGTTTTGGGGGCAACTGAATACCCATTAAAGGTAAACGCCACAAAATAGGTGCCATGCAGCAGTCCACCAAGGTGAATTCTTCATTCATAAAAAACGGGAGCTCATCAAAAATCGGCGCGATACCGATTAAACTCTCACGCAATTCCTTTCTCCCTTTTTCACAAGCAGCTGAATTATCCATACGCAAAGCATTACGAATATTTTCACCCCAATCGCGTTCAATACGATTGATGAGCTGACGGCTTTTTGCACGAGCAACAGGATAAACAGGTAACAATGGTGGATGAGGGAAACGCTCATCAAGATATTCCATCATGACATTGGTTTGAAAAAGAACCAGCTCACGATCGACCAAAGTAGGCAATTCGTTATAAGGGTTTAAATCAGCCAAATCCTCTGGCTTATTTGAAGGATCAATTTCAACCACATCAACTGCAACACCCTTTTCAGCCAATACAATTCTGACTCTATGGCTGTAGTGATCCACACCATCAGAATAAAAAGTCATTGATGATCTCTTGGCAACGACACCCATATTCTTCCCCATTTGAATTTATAGTGTTTAAAGACAAAAAAGGGGCAGCCATTTGCCCCTTTTAAATTTAGTTCAGGATTTTTTTAATGTACATCTTTCCAGTATTCGTGATTTAACCAAACCACAGCTGGCAACATAATCAGAACCAGAAAAGCAATAACCCAACGCCCCAATTCTATTCTTTCCTTTTTCATTGGTTCAGCCATGTAATCCATGAAATTAGTCAAGTCATACATAGACTTGTTAAAGTCTTCAGGACTTAATGTCTTTTGCAAATCTTCCATTACGTGAGGCATACCCACTAATGGAAACACCTTGTTATTGTAGCCAAAAGGTCGGCTTTCATCGGCATAAAAGCCTGTCAGATAGCCATAAACCCAGTCACTACCACGTAAGCGGGCTTCCAGAGACAAATCAGGCGGTGCTGCACCAAACCATTGTTTGGCCATATCAGGACTCAAAGCAATCGTTAACGGATCACCTGCTTTTTCACCAGTGAACATCAGATTTGCTTGCAAGTCTTCCAGATCAATTTCCAAATCCTGAGCAATACGCTCATAACGAACATATTTAGCGCTATGACAACCCAAACAATAATTTACAAAAAGCTTGGCACCATTTTGCAGGGATTTAGTTCTATTTAACGGATCGATATGAATTTTGGGAAGCTCTGCTCCACCACCCGCTGCCATCAAAAATGAAGGAGTTACAAGCGCTATGAATAACACGAAAGAACTTAACTTTTTCATTAGCTTGTCACCCTCTCTGGTAGCGGTTTGGTTTCTTCAAAGCTTGGAATTACAAATAACCCTACAAAATAAGCGAAATACAGGAAGGTACAGATTTGCCCTACAACTTTATAGTCCAGAAAAGTCAAGCCAAGCGGATGCTCGTCAGGTGATTTCACGCCACACACACCCAAAATACAAAATACAACAGCAAATACAGCCAGATTTAATTTGCTTAGCAAACCACGATAGCGCATTGACTTCACAGGGCTACGATCTATCCAGGGTAAAACAAACAGAATTGCGATTGACAGCGCAAAGAAAATTACACCCAAACCTTTTGAAGGAATTGCACGCAAGATGGCGTAGAAAGGTGTGAAATACCAAACAGGTGCAATGTGTTCAGGCGTTTTAAGCGGATTAGCAGGTTCAAAGTTAGGCTTCTCCAGCAAATAACCACCGCCATCAGGCATAAAGAAAATCACACTACAGAATACAATCAGGAATATCACCACACCCACCAAGTCATGAACAGTGTAATAAGGGTGAAAGGGAATACCATCTAAAGGAATACCATCAGCACCTTTCTTGGCTTTAATTTCAATACCATCCGGATTGTTAGAACCCACTTCATGCAGTGCAAGCAAATGCACAACAACCAGCACCAATAAAATAATGGGCATGGCCACTACATGTAAGGCAAAAAAACGATTCAGGGTAACACCCGAAATCACATAATCACCGCGAATCCAAAGTGAAAGTTCATCGCCTACTACAGGTACAGCACCCGCCAGTGAAAGAATCACTTGCGCGCCCCAGTAAGACATTTGTCCCCAAGGCAGCAAATAACCCATGAAAGCCTCACCCATCAATACGACATAAATCGCCATACCTACGAGCCAAATCAGTTCACGTGGCTTTTGATAAGAGCCATACATCAAGGCGCGAAACATATGCAGATAAACCACTACGAAGAAAGCCGAAGCACCTGTTGAGTGCATGTAACGCAGTAACCAGCCATATTCAACATCACGCATGATGAATTCAATGGAATCAAAAGCGCCTTCACCCGTGGGGTTATAGAGCATGGTTAGCCAGATACCAGTCAGCAACTGGTTAACCAATACAAACAGGGAAATGACACCAAAGAAGTACATCACGTTAAAATTCTTCGGCGCATAATACTCAGACATATGCGTTTTATAGGCACGATCCACTGGCAGTCGATCATTCACCCAGGCATAAGTACTGGATGCCAGAGAAACAGTTGTGTCTTTTATGAATGTAAGCATTAGGCATTCTCCTCATCTAAACCAATAACCAACACATTCTTGTTCTCAGCCAAAAATGTATAAGGAGGGATTTCAAGGTTTGATGGTGCAGGTACACCTGTAAAAACACGTCCTGAATAATCAAATTTCGAGCCATGACAGGGGCAGAAAAAACCACCTGCCCAATCTTCAGTAATTTCCGGACGATAACTTGGGGAACAACCCAAATGCGTACAAAGACCTATCAAAACCACAATATCCTTACGATCTTCACGCGCGCGATAACGATTTTTTGCATAAGCAGGTTGTTGGTTTTCTTCTGATGCCGGATCTCTCAGATGATTTTCCTCACCTTCCAAACGACTCAAGGCTTCTTCAGAACGACGTACAACCCAAACAGGCTTGCTACGCCATTCCACCAACATTTTTTGACCGACTTCCAGTTTGCTGATATCCACACTCACAGGTGCGCCAGCGGCTTTCGCTTTCGCACTTGGATTCCAGGATTTGACAAAAGGTACAGCGACGAAACCTGCACCCACTGCGCCAACTGCGGATGTCGCGCCAATAGCTAACCAGCGTCGGGTTTGATCTACGCCGTCATTTTGGCTACTCATATTTTTCCCCTAGTTTTCACAAACAAAAAGCACGAAAGTGCTTTCAAAATTGCAGACAATTAAAAGAATTGCAGGCGGTTTTCAGCCGGTGCAGATAGTAATGAAATTACCCCAAGTAAACAAGGTAAAGCAGGCAAAAAAAAACGCCTGAAACAAAAATTCCAGACGTTTTTTGAATCTATCAGGAAGGTTGTAAAACGCTCCTGAAAATATAAAACAAATTTTTTAAACCAGAAATTAGCGCTTGGAAAATTGTGGTTTTTTACGTGCTTTTCTCAAACCAATTTTCTTACGCTCAACTTCACGCGCATCACGTGTCACCCAACCTGCTTTTCTCAAAGGCGAACGTAAAGTTTCATCGTACTCCATCAATGCGCGAGTAATACCATGACGAATTGCACCAGCTTGTCCTGTGGTACCGCCGCCTTTCACAGTCACCATGACATCAAACTTGTTGCCCATCTCAACCAGCTCCAAAGGTTGACGCACAACCATTCGAGCAGTTTTACGGCCAAAGTAGTCATCAAGATTTCTGCCATTGACAACTATCTCACCTGTTCCTTTTTTCAAAAACACTCTTGCAGTTGAAGATTTTCTACGACCTGTACCGTACTGGATTTCCACCGTTTACATTCCTCTTGATAAATTAAAGGCTAAGAGTCTGAGGCTGTTGTGCAGCATGTGGATGCTCGGCACCCGCATAAACTTTCAACTTACGATACATCGCCCGACCTAATGGATTTTTTGGCAGCATACCTTTTACGGCCAGTTCAATAACGCGCTCAGGATGCTCGGCAATCATGGTTTCAAAATTCATGGAAGTCAGGCCGCCGATATAACCGCTATGGCGGTGATACATCTTGTCTTTGGCTTTATTACCTGTAACAGCAACTTTCTCGGCATTGATTACAACAATGTAATCACCTGTATCAACGTGAGGTGTATAAACAGGCTTATGTTTGCCGCGTAAACGACGGGCAATTTCTGTAGCCAATCGACCTAAAGTAAGATTGGTTGCATCTATCAGCAACCAATCACGCTGAACTTCGTGTGCCTTTGCACTGACGGTCGTCTTCATGTTAATACCTTAAAAATTAAATACTTATAGCCAATTTCAGGCCGAATGATTCTAAAATTCGGGGCGCACAAACAGGCACCGCAATTTGGGAGCGCGAATGTTACCCAATGGCTATTTTACATGCAAGCAGAGAATCTGCCCGCTTAAAACCACTCAACCAGCATCAAGGGCGATGTTCGCGAGCAAGATATTCATGACTTTGCATTTCCAGCAAACGGCTTTGGGTGCGCTCAATCTCAAAATTCAAACGCCCTCCCAGATAAAGATTCTGAATCGGGGCTGCTGCCGAAATAATGACTTTGACATTGCGATCATAAAATTCATCAATGAGGTTAATAAAACGGCGTGCCAAATCATCATTCTTCTCAGACATCACAGGCACATTACTAATCAATACAGCATGATAAATTCTGGCAAGTTCGATGTAGTCATTTTGACTGCGTGGGCCATCGCACAAATCATGGAAATCAAACCACACCACGTCATCAGCACATTTAAGTGTGTTGATTTTACGCCCAAGAATTTCAATCTGTTGCCCTGTTGTAATGTGTTCACGAACCAGACTTTCAAAACTACGGCTTAAACTCGCTTCCGCACCCTCACCCAAAGGGCTGTAAAAAAGCTCGGCTTGCTTCAAAGCTCTCAAGCGATAATCAATACCACCATCAACATTCAAGACATGGGTATATTTTTCCAACAAGGCGATTGCAGGCAAAAAACGCACGCGCTGTAAACCATCTTTATACAAACCTGAAGGTTTGATATTTGAGGTAGTGACCAATACAACCCCTCTTTTAAACAAGGCATTGAGCAAACCAGCCAGAATCATGGCATCAGTGATGTCTTTAACAAAAAACTCATCCAGACAAATCACGCAGTTCTTCGCTGCCAAATCAGCTGCAATCACAACCAGAGGATCCTGTTCACCCTGCAATCGGGTTAATTCCTGATGGATATATTGCATAAAGCGGTGAAAATGCAGTCGTAGCTTGCGCTCAAAAGGCAGGCTGTCAAAGAATAAATCCATCATGTAGGTCTTACCACGACCAACGCCACCCCAAAAATACAAACCACGAGGCGCTTCGGGAGATTTTTTCCCAAGGAATTGTTTTACACGAGCAAGCACCCCAACTTTGTGCTGCTCACGTATTATCAATCGCTCACTCAGTTGATGCAGATATTCGATTGCCTGTAACTGAGCCTCATCTGCAAGAATTTTTCCTGCTTCAACATCCGCTTGATAACGTGATTTAAGCCCTGAATAAATAGCCGAATTCATAAATACCAGCTACTCATGCTTCACTAAAAATTGTGCGAATTTCTGCACAGCCGTTTTCAACTCAGGTTGTTGACCATGAAAAAAATGTCCTGCTTCAGAGAGCACCTCAAACTGCACGGTATCGACAACATTTTCTGTCCAGGCCACCACATCTGCATATTCCACCAAGTCGTCCTGCTGTCCCTGCACCACCAAAACTGGCGCAGAAAATTTTTTTAAATGTGTTAATTCAGGATAACGCACGGGTGGTGCAACCAGTACCAAAGCGAACACAGGATTATTTGCTGCATAACGCGCTGCAATAGAAGCACCAAAAGAAAAGCCTGAAACAATGAGCCTAGCTTCGCTTTTCATTTCGTTGCGTACAAATTTAACGACTGAGAGAAGATCTTCAAGCTCACCCTGACCTGCACCATATTCACCTTCGCTTTTCCCTACGCCTCGAAAATTAAACCGCAAACAATCTATACCCGAATCTCTCCATGCGCGGCACAGCGTATGTACCACTTTATTGTCTTTGGTTCCGCCATGTTGAGGATGAGGATGACACACCAAAGCAAGTATTCCTGTATGTATGATTTCATTTTTTGCAGGTATCCAGTCATATTCCAAACGACCAGCTGCACCTTGAATAAAATCAGGTAATGCGTGTTGCTTCTGACTCATATCAATTATCAAAATTTCCTGAACCGTAATTGTGTAAATGGCTTTAAGCCGAAACAAAGTTTATGATTTAACTCTGCAATACAAATGCTTCAATCAACAGGAGAACGCCCTTGGACTTATTGACATCAAACCTTTCTTCAACACTCATCATTCTCGCGGTTGGTATTATCATCGGTGCAGCTATCAGCAAAATTTTCAATCGCTCAGGAAAGACTTCAGAATTACAAAAAAATCTTGAAGAAACCAAAGAGCAATTCGAAAACTATCAACAAGAAGTCGGTGCTCATTTTCAAACCACCGCTGATCTCGTCAACAAACTCACCGAAAGTTATCGCGAAGTGCATCAACATCTCAGTCAGGGTGCTCAGACTCTGGCACAAAATACTGCTGCAACTCTGGAAAACTCTCAGTTCAAAGCCTTGGGAGACAACACCAATGAAGCCTCCCCAAGTGACTCAAACAACCCAACTGAACATGAAGAAAATATTACAAAGTAGCGTAATATTTTTTCAGAATCTCAAGCACCTCAGGACGACTGAAATTATCAGGAATATCACCACCACCGGAAAGCGCATTTCTTAACTTGGTACCAGAAACCAACACACGATCATCGGCATCATGCGGACATGTTTTCATGGATGCCATCGTGCCGCACTTGTTACACCAGAAAGTCCAGTCAATTTTAAGTGGTTTGGTTTCCAGAGCGTCTTGCGGAATTTCATCAAAAATATAATGGGCATCAAAGGGGCCATAATAATCTCCCACACCTGCGTGATCTCGCCCGACAATCAGATGTGAACAACCGTAATTTTGTCTGAACAAGGCATGCAAAAGCGCTTCTCTTGGTCCTGCATAACGCATGTCAAGCGGATAACCTGATTGCACCACCGTATTCGCTACAAAATAGTTATCAATCAAAGTGGCAATCGCATCCTGACGCACTTCAGCAGGAATATCACCAGCCTTGAGTTTTCCTAACAGTGAATGAATAAGGACACCATCGCAAATCTCAACAGCAATCTTGGCAAGGTATTCATGCGAACGATGCATGGGATTTCGCGTCTGGAAAGCCGCAACTGTGCTCCAACCTTTGGACTCAAACAAAGCACGTGTCTGAGCAGGTGTCATATAAATACCAGCATATTTATGGGGGAATTCTCCTTGTGAGTACACCTCAACCTCTCCCGCAAGGTTTACCTCACCCTGATTCATCACCATCTTGACACCTGGATGTTCAAGGTCGGTTGTCTTGAACACAGCCTGACACTCATACGCTTTATCAATGCTGTATTTTTCAGACAAGGTAATCGCGCCCATAATTTCGCCACTTTCTGAATCACGCAGCGCCACTTTCTGGCCAATCGCCAAACCATCTGCAATTGTCTGGCTGGTAGAAAGCGTAATTGGAATCGGCCAAAACAATCCATTCGCCATTTGGAACTTGTCGCACACACCCTGCCAATCTGCCTTACCCATAAAACCTTTCAGCGGTGTAAAGCCACCAATTCCCATCATAATCATGTCGCCAACTTCACGGGAACTGATGTCAATGGTGCTCAAGGAAGCCGCAGCAGCCAAAGCTTTCGCCAACGCATCGCCTTCCAGTAAAAGAGGTAACAATGAATCAGAACCATGAGGTTTAACCAGAGTGGACATAACATTCTCCAAAATGAGCCGAATAAAAACGGGCGCAAGTATAGCGGTAAAGTATGGTATCAAGGTAGCTTTCGGGTTCTACTCACAACATAATCGCTGCTGCCTGACAACAAGAGCAGTCATTTACCTTCATGAATCCTCAAAAATTTATCCGCCAGTTTTTTTCCCGACTACAGGATTCCTCACAGCTATTCTGGCCTGTGCTCACTGGCATTCTGGCTGGATTGTTATTGATTGTAATTCTGACTCCAAACCTTGTCGTACTCAGTAACACCATCGTAAATCGAAGTTTATTTAGCGAACACTTGCAGAAAAATACTGCGCCCAAAAACATAGAACAACTCAACAACATTTCCTTTGCAGATGCCGTCAATCGCAGTGCACCAGCTGTGGTAAACATTTACACACGAAAAACAGTCATACAACACAGCCACCCGCTTTTTAATGATCCTATTGCAAGAAAACTGTTCGGCCTCACGGAAAGCCCACAGGAAAAAGTGCTTACCGGTTTAGGTTCGGGTGTCATCATGAACAGCGAGGGTTACATTCTCACCAATCAACATGTGATTGCCGGTGCCGATGAGGTTCTGGTGGAACTGACAGACAAACGCCAAAGTCGTGCCGAAATTGTTGGCAGTGATTTGGAAACCGATTTAGCCGTGCTCAAAATCAATCTCGAATACCTGCCTTCCATCAGTACACAGAAAACTGACATTGCTGTCGGCGATATTGCTTTGGCAATCGGCAATCCTCTGGGAATAGGACAAACGGTGACCATGGGAATTATCAGCGCCATCGGCAGAAGCAATCTTGGTTTGAGCACTTATGAAAACTTTATTCAAACCGATGCTGCCATCAATCGCGGCAACTCAGGTGGCGCACTGGTCAATGTACATGGCGAGTTGATTGGCATTAATAGCGCAATTTTTTCAAAAACAAGCGGCGTAGATGGCATCAGTTTTGCCATTCCTGTTTCGCTGGCTGTTGAAGTCATGCAGAGTATTATCAGCAATGGCAAAGTAGTTCGCGGCTGGTTGGGTGCCAATTTTCAGCAACTCACACCCGAACTGGCCAATTATCTGGCAACACAAAAAAATCACGGTGTTGTGATTACCCGCTTGTTAAAGGACGGGCCTGCACATCAGGCAGGTGTCATGATAGGTGATCTGGTTCTTGAAATTAACAACGAAGCAATTCAGACAGAACAGGACGCGCTCACCAGTATTGCCAGAATTCAACCAGGGAATAATGCGGAGCTGCTTTTAATACGAAAGAATCAGGAAATTACGCTCAATGTAACACTCGGTGAGCGGCCATCACAGATTTAGACTCTGATCTGACGCACCCTCAATAACAAGATCAAAGCAAGGAAAACCAACGTCATGTGAAACAGCGCGCCGCTCTTCCCATTTCCTTTCAGCTTGAAAGGTATCGGAAAATCTTTTGCTGTATTTTCTTCAAGCAGCGTATCCAGCTTGCTTAAGCCAACCAGTTGAAAAGCATTATCGCGATCAGTATCCTGAAAGCTTAAAGTTGCACCATCACTACTCATGGTCAACTGCGAAATATTCTCTACACCATTTCCTTTCGCTGAAATGAGATGCGTAATCGTTTCACCATGCAGCGTTTCAATCATGAATACACCTGCACGGTTATTAAACTGATTGCCCATGCCCAACAAATCCTGATTACACACCACAACCAAACGCTGACCATGCTCACTCAGTTGCGGTAATTTACATTCACCGCCAGCAGCCAGATTCGTCATTTGTTTAAACGCATCAAAAGGCGCTTGTGCCGCATGAGTGAAAATTTCCACCGAAGCGTCTGCATTATTTGAATCGAGATTCGCACTACTGGCTATCGCCAGAACACTTCCATCACGCGACAAGGCAGCCGAGCCTGTGACACTGGCATCAACCAAGGTTTCAATATCGTTTATAACATCATAAAAGTAGGCCGTATTGTCGAGCACATAGAGCAATTTGTTAGCTTCGTCTGAAATCGCCAGACTTTTTAAAACGCCGCTTACACTATTCACTTTTTTTACGCCATCGAGATACACGTCCTGCAAAGAGGAACCTGCATCATACGCATAAGCCAGTTTTCCATTCGCAGCAACAACACGCGCATTTTCCCTGACATTGCCACTAAAATTATGCGCTGTGCTATTGATGATCGATTTGGAGTTTTCAAGATTATCGTCCAGATAACTATGCAAATTGAATTTATGCACTGCGATTTCATTGGCTGCATTTCCAGTATGACACATGGCATATAAATAGGCTTTTTGCTTACCAGGCGCATTATCGATAAATACAGGGCCACAAGCTTGTCCACTGGCAAAATTGGTTAACTGATAGGCTTCGTCAGCCTGCGTATCCGGATCACGCCCAAAGAAAAATATATCGTCAACCGATGTATTCTTGAGCGTTTGATTCAGCAAGTTGTTTTTTGAACGATACGCTGCAAGTGTTGCATTATGATTCAGGGCAACGTCCCGAATGGTAAATTCATCACTGTTTAATACTTTTTTCTGCTCCACATAAACCGTCTGTGATTCCAGTTCCAACAAGGTTCCGTTGTTTACACGAAATTCAATAATATCTCCGTGTATGGAACCGCCTGTTTCCCCTGCGAGGCTCGCAAATAAAGTATATTTCAGCGAAAAAGTAGCAGGATTGTTATTCAATAACACCGCATGATCAAAATCGATATTCTGGGCAAGCGAGCTATCATTGCTATAAGGCTCGAACTCAATATCAGCCATATCGCTCACTGCTTTATTCACCATGAAATGATGTTCAAAAATATTCCCTTGTGCTGAATATCGTTGACTGCTGAGCATTTTTGTTTTGCCAGGTGGAACAAACGCCAACGCAAATTTTTCACTTTTTTCTGGCAAACGCAGTTTGCCCTCAGTTCTGAAATACTCCCTGCCCTGATCCTGTCTGGGACTTTCAATACCAATCGCATGGATATTCTGGTTAGCTACAATCTTCTTGTAATGAAATTCAATATGATGATTTTTCTCAAACAATTTCATCTGGAAAGTATTTGCTGCATCGGTTTCAAGATTATGAAAGTGCCGAACCTGATTGTATTGAACAATCAATACACGATTCCCTGTCGAGCCTTTGAGTTGGTAGAGCACCTTGCCCTTTTCTTCTGCTACTTCGGTTTGTGCTTGTTTTCTGAGTGATAAATCAGTCCACCACAACGCCATAACACCCACCAGATTATCTACAGTGGGAATTTTTCGGGCATTACAACACGCCATACGATCACCGGAAATCGGTGAACTGCCGCCGGGCAATACAAAACCATTGGAAGCTACATAGAGCTGGGAATAACTTCGACCGTAATAGGTAAAATCAAAACCAATATCAATGGCTCTGGCGCAATCATCACATGATTCAAGAATGACACTGCCTGTTGACGCAATATCATCAAAATCGTAGCTGATTTCATTCATTTTATAATTCGATGCGAATGCCGATGTTGAAAAATGAAGCAGTAAACCTGCAACAACAAGCACACCGGAAAATGACAGCCTCACACAATCACCTTTGAATCCATTTGAAAAATCACAGCGCATATTCTAAACCAAGCCATGTAAATTAACGATATACCCTGTATATTACGCGGCTTCTCCTACTTCAATGACGCGTATGTCCAATCAAGCTCCTCATCAAACAGACAACGAAATCGTACACAAGTTGCCTGGTATTCTGGCTATCGCAGGGCCAACTGCGCTCGGTAATTTACTAATGTCTCTGGTAGGCATTATCAACATCAAGATGGTCGCAAGTTTGGGCACCGAAGCGGTAGCTGCGGTTTCCAGTGGCAGCCGTATTTTCTTTGTATTCCAGGCATTTTTTCTTGCAGTGAATGCGGGTACAACTGCGCTGGTCGCAAGAAACTGGGGTGCGGGAAAATATCAGCAAGCTTCTTCTGTTGTGCTGGTAGCGACACTGGTTAACTCGGTTTTTGCAGTAGTTTGCTCATTTTTTCTTTATTTTTTTTCCAAGGATTTGGTGGTTTTTTTCGGGCTGGATGAAACCACTACACGTTTTGCCAGTGATTATTTGAGCATATTCGGTTTGTTTGCGATTGGTTTTGCACTCAACCTGAGTTTTGGTGCAGCCTTGCGAGCCACAGGAGATTCACTGACACCGCTTTATCTCGGTGCCTTTGCCAATGTTGTCACCGTAGTGATTACCTATATTTTGATATTTGGCGAGCTGGGCTTTAATCCAATGGGCATTATTGGTAGCGCTATTGGCGGTGGTGCAGGATTTTTATTGGCGAGTGTTATTTTTGCCCTGTTGTGGTTTGGCAATAGTTTAAGCATCAAACGGCCAGATTCCTTACGCATTGACAGAACTCAAGCCAATCAATTATTCCAGATTGGTTATCCTGCTGGCCTGGAACAAATTGTTTTGCAATGTGGTTTTCTTTCCTTTTTGTGGGTGGTCGCTTTCTATGGAACAGAAGCATTTGCTGCCTACAGCATAGGCGTAACTATTTTATCTTTCTCTTTTGTTATCGGTGTTGGTTTCTCAATCGCTGCTGCGACCTTGGTGGGGCAAAATCTTGGTGTTAATGATATAAAAAATGCCAAGGCATCAGGCTGGAAAGCAGTCAGACTGTCAGTGATTGTGATGACCATGCTCGGCGCACTGATTGTGTTGTTTGCCAAACCACTGGCGACTTTTCTGGTCGATGACGAAGTAGTGATTGCCCACACGGTCACTTTTATCTACGTGTTAGGTGCTGTACAGCCCTTGATGGCCATCGACTTTGCATTAGGTGGCGCATTACGTGGTGCGGGTGACACACGCTTTCCGCTGATTACCAGTCTCGCTGCACTGGTGTTTGTGCGCATAGGTATTTCGATGCTGTTTTTACAGCTTGGTTTATCTATTGAATGGGTTTACAGCGCACTTATTTTTGATTACATCCTCAAAACGCTGCTGCTTTCCCATCGTTTCTATTCTGAAAAATGGGTACAAGCCATCAAGTAACACTAGTGCTTGCGGCTTTTTAACTTTCTGCGTGCCTTATGTTCCTGTAAGGGTGTGAGCTTGTTTTTTCTACCTGCATAAGGGTTATCACTTCCCTTGAATTCAACACGTAGCGGTGTACCGCTCATACCCAACACACGGCGAAATACTTTTTCAAGATAACGTTTATAGGCATCAGGTACCTTATCTACCTGATTGCCATGTATCACGATAATCGGTGGATTGGTTCCACCCATATGCGCATAACGAAGCTTGATACGGCGGCCATTCACCAGAGGAGGCTGATGTTCAGACAAGGCATCTTCCAAAACTCTGGTCAGAAAACCCGGGCTTTCCTTTTTATTTGCAGAAGCAAAAGCCTGATCAATCGCTGCATACAAATCACCTACACCAGTGCCATGCAGGGCAGAAATAAAATGTACTTTTGCATAATCTGCAAAAACCAGTCGGCGTGATATTTCCCTTTTAACAAATTCCTTTTGTTCTTTTTCAAGACCGTCCCATTTGTTCACCACAATCACCAGAGCACGGCCACTTTCAATTACATAGCCAAGCATGTGCATATCCTGCTCAACCAGACCTTCGCTCGCATCGATAACAACCAAAGATACATGACTATCAGAAATGGCCTGCAAGGCTTTAATCACAGAAAACTTCTCAACCGTTTCCCTTACCTTGCCACGCTTTCGCACACCCGCTGTATCAATCAAAACATAATCTCGACCATGACGCTGATATGGAATATAGATACTGTCTCGCGTCGTGCCTGGCATATCAAAAACAACAACACGCTCCTCACCCAGCATGCGATTCACCAAGGTTGATTTGCCTACATTAGGCCGCCCGACTACTGCGATACGAGTCCCTTGCATGTTTTGCTGTTCAGGCTCTGCTTCGGTCTCGAAAGGTTTTAACGCCTCATCCAATACTTGCGTAATGCCTCTGCCATGACTTGCCGAAATCTGATGCACGGTATCCAGCCCGAGTGCATAGAATTCTGCGCTGGTGCTATCACCATCAATGCCGTCAATTTTATTTGCCAGCAGCATCACCGACTTGTGCAAACTGCGCAGTTTTTTTGCAATGTCTTCATCGGCACTGCTTAAACCATTTCTGGCATCAACGAGAAAAAACACCAAATCGGCTTCTCTTACCGCAGCCCAACTTTGTCGACTCATGTTTTCATCAATATCGTGTTCGTTTTCACCGACACCGCCGGTATCTACCACAATAAACGACCAGTCCTGATAGCGTGCTTCACCATATTTACGATCTCGTGTCAGACCAGGCACATCAGCCACCAAGGCATCACGCGTTTTGGTTAAGCGATTAAACAGTGTGGATTTCCCCACGTTGGGGCGACCAACAAGCGCGATGACAGGTTTCATATTTCAGTTCAAAAACAGGGTTTATTCAAAGACAGGAAAAATTATTTTTCGGAATCAACAATCTTGTAAGCTGCCAAAGCACCGAATTGGCTCTGCACATAAAGTATGCCATCTTTCACAACCGGCTTGGAAAATAGTCTAAATGCAGTGGTTTTTTCGGCTTTTCGCTGCACACCTTTGGCATCCCATTGATGCGGCGTGGAAATCCAGCCTCTGCCAAGATATTTACGCGCTCGTAACTCGCCAGTTTCCTGATCCAGCCAATACAAATAACCCTGTAAATCTCCCACTACCAAAAAGTTTTGCTGAATCGCAGGCGCACCAAGTAAACGATTTTTTAAAGCATCTTGCTCCCATATCAACTTGCCACTTTCTACATGGTAGGCACGCACCAAACCATCTTCCTCAATGCTGTAAATCTGGTTAAGCCCCTGCTCCAGACCGAGATAATTTGACGCATTATTTTTCCAGAGCGGTCGGCCATCGGCCTTGGCAAGTGCAACAACTTTTCCCTGATAGCTTGCAGCAAACAAACGGTGATTATCTAACAGAAGATTACCATCGACATCAACGACCTGTTCAAGCTCGGTGCCTCCCTCAGGCAGATAGACATACATTTCCCATAATGCAGTACCACTCACAATATCCAGCGCTACGACCTTGCCACTGGCAAATCCTGTATAGACAATGTTTCTTTCAATCACAGGCGTGGTTGTACCTCTCAAGCTCAAGGCTGGAACGGTAGTTTTATAACGCCATTTTTCTTCACCACTTGTAAAATCCAGGCCATACACTATGCCATTGGTCATTTGCACAATGGCAAAACGCCCATTTCCCTGTGGTGGTGCCAATACCTCACCATTCAACTCTTTTTCCCACAGGGCATCACCTGTCTTGCTATCAAATGCAAGCACCTTGCCTTCAGCAGTGGCCAACAGCACCACACCATAACCTTCAAATACACCGGCACTGATTTCTTCAAACAACTGCTTTTGCCAATGTTTTTGTTTGAACAGGAAATTAGGGAAACGACGATGTTGCCAAGCAGTTAGCAAGCCATTTTCAGAAACTGTAAAAATGCCCTGCTCGGAAACCGAGGGAACCAGCTTGCTGAATTCCTGCTGATTGGGAGAGCCTGCATCTTTCGCCCAAATCTGGCGAACTTTAAGTGTGGTTTTTACCTTGGGTACTGCGACAAAATTTTCCGAACGGCCATAATCCTTGCGTTCAATATTCATCGACGAACACGAAGCCAGCACAAAAAGGAGGCTGACAATCAGGCTGGTGCTGGAAAATTTCATCATCAATGTCGGATTATTGCCCAAGCAAATCAAAATATTTCAAATCAAGGGCTTCGGAAGGCTGTTCTGTTTTATCTCTTGCCTGTCGATAAGCTTCAAACGCTTTTTTGCTGTCGCCTTGTGCAAAATACACATCTCCCTGAATTTCAAGAAATACCGCTTCGTAACTGCCTGTATTTTTAACCATGCTTACTTTCAAGGCTTCTTCCAACTGCCCGTTTGCCAGCAGCACCCTTGCAAGTCTTGTACGTGTGAGCAAGTCAACTTCCTTGCTCGGGCTGTTTGCAAGAATTTCTCTCAGCTCTTTTTCGGCAGAAGCCAAATCATTTTGCAGTACATGATATTTCGCACTTTGCAAACGCGCATATTGGGCATACTCGGTTTTAGCATATTGTGTTTTCAGGTTATTAGCCGCTTCCTGAAAGGCAGACTGCTTGACCATGCGCTCATTCTTGGCACGACTATCCTGCTCAGAGTTTGGATTCTGGTTGAAACTGTTTTCCAGCTCGTCATAGACATTCATCATTTGATAATAAATATCCGAAGCCTGTTCTGCTCTCTGATTTTTATATTGATGCCAGAAATTCCAGCCACCCACCGTAACTACCGCCAGCACCACACCGATGATGATAGAACGGCCATACTCACTCCACCATAACTCCAATTCATTTAATTGTTCTTGTTCATTGAGCTTGTTCAAAGCACGCCTCCTGAATTACATACGAGTAAGAAAATAGTTGTGAAGCAGTTCAATCACTGCATTTTTATCAAGTGTTTGCGAGTCTGTCTGGTTTCTCAGAAATTTTACCTGCACACTTTGTTGGGCAAATTCCTGTTCTCCAATAATCAGCGCAAGTGCAGCCCCGCTTTTATCCGCTTTTTTCATTTGCGACTTCAAACTGGCGCGTCCGCAATTCAATACTACTTTAAGTGTGGGTAATGCACTGCGAATATTTTCTGCCAAACCCAGCACAAAGCTTTCAACACTGGCTGCCTGTTCGTCGGCAGCAGTATAAAGAATGATGACATCACTTTGCTCATCAAGTTCAGGAAGTCGCTCAAGCGTACTCAGTAACAAAATCAAACGCTCAAGCCCTACCGCAAAACCGGCAGCGGGTGTTGCACGCCCGCCCAGAGTTTCTACCAGATGGTCATAGCGACCGCCTGCACACACGGTTGCCTGAGCACCCAAATCACTGCTTACCCACTCAAACACCAAATCATTGTAATAATCCAGACCACGCACCAGAGCAGGATTTTCAGTGAATCCAATGCCCAGTGCATTCAAGCTTTGTTTCAAGTCAGCATAACGCTGTGCAGAATGCTTGCTCAGAAATTTTTCAAGTTTGGGTGCTGTTTTTAAAACAGCCTGAGTACCTTGATCTTTGCTATCGAGAATTCTCAGCGGATTTTTATTCAAACGCTCCTGACTATCTGCATCCAGTTTATCCTTGTGCTTAGATAAATAAGCCAGCAACTCTCGACCAAAAGCTGCGCGCGCTTCACTGTCGCCGATGGAATTGATTTGCAGACTCACATGCTCCAGTACGCCAAGATGCTTGAACAAACGTGCACTCAGTAAAATCAGTTCCAGTTCAATATCGTTTCCCGATATGCCGAAAGCCTCAACACCTAATTGATGAAACTGTCTCGCCCGCCCTTTTTGTGGACGCTCATAACGAAACATGGGGCCATTGTAATACAAGCGCTGTATCTGGTTATAAAGCAAGCCGTGCTGTTCTGCCGCCCGCACACACCCTGCTGTGCCTTCCGGACGCAGAGTGAGCGACTCCTGATTGCGATCAAGAAAGGTGTACATTTCTTTCTCAACAATATCAGTTACTTCGCCAACAGAGCGCTTGAATAATTGCGTTTCTTCGAGAATCGGGAAGCGTATTTCCTGATAACCATAACTCGCCAGCAACGCTCGATAAGTGGATTCAAGATACTGCCAATAGCCAGATTCCGCAGGCAGAATATCGTGCATACCTCGAATGGATGTAATTTTCTTACTCAAAATGTATCTCTTTTCATACCTGCAAGCAGGCGGGCGATTCTACCCGAAACCTGTGAGTGACTGAACCTTCAGCTTTGCCCTGCTTCTTTCATCGCTTTGACACGTGCTCTGACCAGGGATTCAATTTCATCGACAATATGGGCGTTATCAATTTTGTGGCTTTTCTGACCTTCCCTGTAAATCAAACTCGCAGGTGATGCACCAGCAAGCCCAATATCGACTTCTTTCGCTTCGCCCGGACCATTCACTTTGCAGCCAATGACTGCAACATCAATAGATTCATTAATGTCTTCCAGACGCGCTTCCAGCTCATTCATGGTTTTGATGACATCGAACTCCTGCCGTGAACAGCTTGGGCAGGCGATAAAATTGATGCCCTTGGTACGCAACTTGAGGCTTTTCAGAATATCGAAACCCACGCGGATTTCTTCGACTGGATCTGCCGCCAGAGAAACGCGCAAGGTATCGCCGATACCATCAAGCAACAAGGCACCCAAAGCAATGGCTGATTTAATTGAACCAGAGCGCAACACACCCGCTTCGGTCACACCAAGATGCAAAGGTTGTTCAATCTGCGCAGCAATCAAACGATAGGCATCAATGGTCATATCCACACTGGAAGCTTTCAAGCTCACTTTAAAATCCTGAAAATTCAGGCGATCAAGAATATCAATATGACGCATGGCCGATTCAACCAGCGCTTCTGCACAAGGTTCGTGATACTTTCTTTGCAAATCCTTTTCGAGAGAACCTGCATTCACTCCAATACGAATAGGAATGTTTTTATCGCGTGCGCAGTCCACAACAGCGCGCACTTTTTCTTCCTTGCCAATATTGCCAGGATTGATACGTAAACAATCCACACCCAATTCAGCAACCCTCAAGGCAATTTTATGATCGAAATGAATATCGGCAATCAATGGCACCGCAGTTTTTTGTCTGATTTTCCCAAATGCTTCTGCTGCGTCCATACTCGGAACTGAAACTCTCACCAAATCTGCACCTGCCTGTTCCAAAGCACGGATTTGTTGCACCGTTTGTTCAACATCGCAGGTTTCGGTGTTGGTCATGCTTTGTACACTGATGGGTGCATCACCACCCACCGCAACATTACCCACCATGATTTTACGCGACTTTCTACGTTTGATTTCAGACATGAAATATCAATTTTTCAGTTCAAAGGAATGAAGTTGACCATCATCAGTCAAGGCACTCGTAAAATCGATTTCCTTACCATTGAAGCTCACATGAGCTGCTCTGGCATTACTCAGCCTTAAATAAAAGGGTGCCTTACCTGTGAATTGAAAAACTTCACCTTTGGTTTCTTTGGACTGATGAAGCAACTTGTTATCAGCATCACGAATGCTCACCCATGAAGTATCTGAAAAAACCATTCTTATGTGATCTTCTGTTATCGCAGCAGAATCGGAAACAGCATTCACCATAGAGGTGTGTATCTGTGCGTCTGAAAACTCACTCACCACAATCGAACCATCGGCACCTTGTACTTTTACACGCTCAATCCACTGGGTTTTATGTTGAAGCTCTACTGAAGACAGGGACTGATAAAAAATCAAAACACCTGCCACAAACAGAATCACACCAATAACGATATAAGTTCCATAGCGTGCCTTGATTGCAATCAACTGATCAGCCAGTTGATGAATTTTCTGGTCAAATACCGGTTCTTTTTCAAGGCGTGCTTTCTCTTGCGCTTCCTGCTCCTTTAACTGACGCTGTTGAGCACTTAACGCACGGAATTGTTTATCCTGAAGAAAATCCTTGATCAGCCCTTCTGGATTCAGATTAAGCAAGGCTGCATAGGAACGGATATAACCTTTAACATAGGTATCAGCAGGCAAACTTTCATAATGCTGATTTTCCAACGCTTTGATAATGTAGCTGGACACATGCAAGGCATCAGCAACCTCTTTTTCACTCAGACCTTTTTTCTCTCGCGCCTTCTTAAGTACAGCACTGTACGACCCCGAAATCCGATCACTGACCACACGCAATTCAGCACGGTGGCCTTCCTGCTCAAGCCCCTTACCTTTATTCACAACTGTATGCTCGTGATCACTCATGTTATTTAATCATGTTCAGGTATTCTTTATATTCACTGCTGTTGGGATACAATTTTTCCAACAACAAACCATAGTTACGCAGTGCAGTGTTATCCTGTTGGCCTTTGGCAATTTTTGCACCCAGCAAGAGTGCTCTGACATCCTGCTGACTCTGGTTATTCATATATTGCCTGTGATACATACTGGCCAGATGTAAATCATTCTTTTCAAAATAAATTGCGCTCAACTCCAGAAAAGGTTCGCTGGAACGTGTATTTAAACGTATCGATTGCTGAAAGGATTTTTCAGCAGCGGTCAAATCGCCCATCACTTTTTCACACAAACCTCTATTGATATAAGCTTCTGCCCGACTTTGATAAAAATAGTCTTCACTCGCATCTGTCAAAAACCTGAGGCCTTTTTTAGTCTCATCATGAAAACATAAAAAACTGCCGTAATTATTTTTGACTCTTGAATTTTTTTTATCGACCGAAAGCGCTTTGCGATAATAATGTTCCTCTCGTTTTGGATCATTTTCTATCTTGTAGAGAAAAGCATAGGCCAGAAACAATTCAACAGACTTGCTTTCAAAACGCTCTGCTTTCTGCAAATGTGTTAATGCTTTTCTGGTATTGTTTTTTTCCATATAAGCTTTTGCTGCAATAATATTCCTTTCCGCTGCTTTTGCTTCATTCAAATTATTATTAACAGGCTTTTGTGCGCAAGCACTTAACATCAACAGCAAGAATGCCAGAACTAAAAAAGCTTTAAATTTTAACATGTTAAACATGGATACTTTGGAAACCAGACATTATTTAGCCGAAATGGCATCTTACAGTCAATTCACAGACGCAGGTAGCTTATTCGATTGTGTTTGTTACAGGGATACGACCTTCCAGCTTTTTTTGCCATTGAGCCTGTCTTTTGGTGCGATCCAATACTTTTCCAACCAGTTGGCCGCAGGCTGCGTCAATATCATCTCCCCGTGTGGTTCTCAAAGTTACGACATAGCCTGCCTGAATCAAAATATCTCTAAAGCGTTCAATCGCAGCTTGAGAGGGTCGCTCATAACCGGAATTGGGGAAATTGTTAAAAGGAATCAGGTTGATTTTACTGGGTACTTCTCTCAGCAATTCTGTCAACTGTCTGGCATGAGCCGCACTGTCATTCACACCCGCCAGCAACACATATTCCATAGTAATGCGTCTGCGGTTTTCACCGAAATAATCAAGATAATGCTTACACGCAGCCAATAATTCTTCGAGCGGATATTTCCTGTTTACAGGAACCAACTCATTCCTCAATTCATTGTTGGGTGCATGTAAAGAAACCGCCAAGGCTACATCAATTTCTTTCACCAAATCGTAAATGCGCGGCACAACGCCTGAAGTGCTCAAAGTCACCCGACGTTTTGAAATGCCATAACCAAAATCATCTTTCATAAGCTGCATGGCTTTTACAACCGCATCAAAATTCAATAGCGGCTCTCCCATACCCATCATCACCACATTGGTAATATACCGCTCACTGTCAGCCCAGGAATGCAGTTTGCGTTTTGGTGGATCTTCTTCAAAGGAACGATTGGCAATCCATAACTGACCGATAATTTCGGCAAGATTCAAGTCCCGTTGAAAACCTTGTTTTCCTGTAGAACAGAAACTGCAATCCAGTGCACAACCTACCTGTGATGAAACACATAAGGTTCCACGGCTTTTGCTGGGAATAAAAACCGTTTCAACAAAATTATGTTGATCGATTTCAATAATCCATTTACGCGTACCATCGGAAGAAAATTGTTTCTCAAGAATTTTCGGCGCCTTGATAACCGCATGGCTGGATAATTTTTCTCTGAGCGCCTTTCCAAGATTGGTCATTTTGTCGAAATCATCGACACCGGAATGATGAATCCATTTCATTACCTGATCAGCACGAAAAGGTTTTTCTCCGATAGATAAAAAAAAGTCGCGCAATTCGGCGCGACTTAAATTTAACAAATTGACTGGCAGGGTTTTATCATTCATAAAATTTGCCAATCATTCCACCGGAATGATGCTAACGTGTGCGAGCACAAATCTCGCTGTCGTTAAAGAAGTAAGCAATTTCCCGCCTGGCCGAGTTTACAGAATCAGAGCCATGAACGGCATTTTCATCAATCGATTGTGCAAAGTCTGCACGAATCGTTCCTGGCGCCGCATCTTTTGGATTGGTAGCACCCATAATCTCTCTGTGCGCCAGCACAGCATTTTCACCGCTCAACACTTGCACTACCACAGGACCAGAAGTCATGAAGCTCACCAAATCCTTAAAGAATGAACGCTCTTTATGTTCTGCATAAAAACCTTCCGCCTGCTCTTGCGACAAGTGCAACATTTTTGCAGCCACAATCGTCAAACCTGCCTTTTCAAAACGGGCATAAATCTGACCAATTACATTTTTGGCGACAGCATCGGGTTTAATAATGGAAAGCGTTTGTTCAATAGCCATAGTGGGCTCCAATTACGGTAAACGGGGATAGGCAGGGGTTTTCAAGCGGGGCGGATTATACGCTCCTTTCAAGTATTTTCTCAATACAGGCTAGCCCTGCTCATCTATCCAGGCCATCTGAATCGCTTCGAGTATTTTCTCGCCACACCGCTGCGGATCATCATCAAAACCTTCCAGCGCCATCACCCAGTCACGCAAATCGGTAAAACGTACCGACAGCGGATTTACATCAGGGTGCGCTTCACTTAATTCAATCGCAATCTCCTGCACATCAATCCATTTCATCGCAGCCTCCTAAATTTTTCGCTCAGAAACCTGATTGATGGTGTAGCGAGGAATTTCCACCACCAAATCACAATCCGCCACAATGGCCTGACAACTCAATCTTGATTCAGGCTCCAGACCCCATGCCTTGTCGAGCAAATCATCTTCCAGTTCATCTGAGGGTTCCAGTTCATCAAAACCTTCACGCACAATCACATGACAGGTTGTACAGGCACACGATTTTTCGCACGCATGTTCGATATCAATATCATGACGCAAGGCAGCATCGAGTATCGACTCGCCTGTTTCTGCCTGAATAATTTGTCCATCGGGACATAACACTTCGTGAGGTAAAAATATAATTCTGGGCATGTTATTTCACCAATTGCTCAAGCTTTTTGCCTTCCAGTGATTTCTGAATTTGATCGTCCATTCTACGTGTTGCGAATGTTTCACTTGCAGAATTCAGCGCTTCAATTTTTTTTCTCAGACTTGCAACATCTG
The DNA here is from genome assembly GCA_964557005.1 of uncultured Pseudomonadales bacterium. Classification (GTDB taxonomy): domain Bacteria; phylum Pseudomonadota; class Gammaproteobacteria; order Pseudomonadales; family JBECKS01; genus JBECKS01. Next base: position 131,549 of record CAZKYI010000001.1, on the reverse strand, counting down.
ATTGCAATAAAGCTGTTTTCAAATGTTCAATACTGTTTAACAAACTGTGTTGTTCCTGCTGATTGAGATATTTTTCTCCATCTTGTTGCAAGGCCGCTTCTAAAGCCAGAATCATCGCTTGCGCTTCAACCTGTTCTTCTCTTAACGCTCTGGTGTGCATATCTTCGCTTGCGAATTGATAAGAAGCACGCAACATGCTTTCAATTTTCTCAGCACTTAAACCAAAAGAAGGTTTCACTTCTACCTGAGCTTTTATACCACTGCTTTTTTCGAGAGCACTGACCGTCAGCAAACCATCAGCATCAATTTGAAAAGTCACCTCAATTCGTGCTGCCCCTGCAACCATCGGCGGAATGCCTTTTAACACAAAGGTTGCCAATGACCGGCAATCCTCTACGCGTTCACGCTCACCTTGCAACACATGCACAATCATCGCGGTTTGGGCATCCTGATAGGTGGTAAATTCCTGGGCTTTTGTAATCGGTATGGAAGTATTTCTGTCGATAATTTTTTCAACCAGACCACCCATGGTTTCAATACCCAAAGAAAGCGGTGTGACATCGAGCAACAAACTGGCATCACTTTGATTGCCCGCCAATACATCGGCTTGTTTTGCTGCACCCAAAGCAACCACCAAATCCGGATTAATGTCACAGCGACTGGTTTGATTAAAAAAAGCTTCAACGGCCTGTTTCACTGCCGGTGCTCTTGTCGAGCCACCTACCAGAATCACTTCATCAATCTCACTCAAATCAAGCCGTGCATCTTTCAAGGCGCGCTTACAAATTTTGAGTGTGTTTTTTATTTCTTCTTCAACCAAAGCAGCAAACAAGGAACGATTGATTTCCAGAACAGTTGCAGGAAATTCACTCTGTGCTTCCAGACCAATATTCGCTTTTTCATCATCACTCAACGCTTGCTTCGCGGCTTTCGCCTTGGCAAGCAAATACCGATAGCTGCTTTTACTTAAGGTTTCTGCCTGCACATTCAGTTCAGTCAACATCCACTCAAGCACTCGGGCATCAAAATCATCGCCTCCCAGAGCGGTATCGCCTGCGGTTGCAAGCACTTCAAACACACCCTTGCTTAATTGCAAAATGGAAATATCAAAAGTACCACCACCCAGGTCATAAACGGCATAACAAGCGGTATCCTCTCTTTTATCCAGATCATAAGCGATAGCCGCTGCGGTGGGTTCGTTCAACAAACGATACACTTTCAAACCAGCCAATTTTGCTGCGGCGAGCGTCGCCTGACGTTGGGCTTCATCAAAGTAGGCGGGAACCGTGATAACACAACCATCCAGTGCCTCATGGCTTTGCAAGCCCAAACCTGCCAACGCTTTAAGCTTCAATGCCTTGAGAATTTCTGCCGACATTTCTACCGCTGTTTTTTTTCCTTGTCTGGTTAGAAAAGCAACCGCATGTTCATGCTCATCCAACGCACTTAATTGATAGGGTACTTTCCAGTCTTTCACATCATCAAAAGATTTACCCATAAAGCGCTTGATTGAAAAAAAAGTATCTTCTGCATGTTGTGTGGCACTTTCAATGGCAGCCTTGCCTAACACAAGCTCACCGTCGCCATAGCGAAGCACCGAGGGAAGCAACAAATCATCAGACGCACCAAGCACCTGAGCTTCTCCGCTTCTGACAGTTGCGACCAGCGAATTACTGGTACCCAAGTCAATACCCACCACCTGTTTGCGTTGATGGGGTGCAGGAGATTGGCCTGGTTCGGAAATGTGTAATAAAGCCATTATTCAAATTGCTCCAATGCCTTATCTACATCTTTCAAAAGTTTGTCATAAAAAAGAATTTTTGAGAGCACTTGTTTAAGTTGATTCGCCTCAAGCTGCTGTTCAAGCCACAGTTGATGATGCGTTAAAAAAACATCACAGGCATGTTTGAACTGCTTTTCAATTTGTACCTTGAATTTTTCCAAAGCCATCTCTTTTTTCGTTTCATCATTCAGTACATTGAATGTTTCAAGTGTTTCTCGCAAAGCAATCTGTTCCGCGAGAATGTCTGCATCAATGTGTCTGTCTTTTTGAATATCAACACCTGCCAGCTCAACCAGATAAGCAGCACGCTTGACTGGATTACTTAACACTTCAAAAGCGTCATTGAGTAGCGAAGACTTTTTTACTGCTGTCAGTTTTTCAGCTTCACAAGCATTCACAAATTGATCAGGGTGATATTTTTTTTGCAGGCTTCTGAAATGTTGTTTTAATAAATTTACATCAAGATCAAAACCAACATCTAATGAAAATAGCTCAAAATAATTTCTGGCTACGGGTGAATGTTGTACATTCATAAAATCAGGCGAAATAAAAAGAGCAAGAAACTAAACGGTAAAACTTTCGCCGCAACCGCATTCTGCCTTGCTGTTCGGATTTTTAAATTTGAATCCCTCGTTCAAGCCCTCTTTTACAAAATCCATTTGCGTACCTTCTATGTACACCAGGCTTTTGGGGTCAACAAAAACTTTCACACCATTAGATTCGAATACCACATCTTCCTCACGCACATCATCAACATATTCAAGTACGTAAGCCAAACCCGAGCAACCTGTGGTTTTTACACCCACACGAATACCAACGCCCTTACCTCGACTACCTAAATAAGATTGCACATAGTGTGCTGCTGCTGCTGTGAGTGAAATCGACATCTCGTTAGCCTTGTTTCTTTTTCAAATCTTCAATCGCTGCCTTGATGGCATCTTCTGCCAAAACAGAACAATGAATTTTTACGGGTGGCAGTGCCAGTTCCTCTGCAATGTCACTATTTTTGATTTTCCCCGCTTGCTCAAGTGACTTGCCTTTCAGCCACTCAGTCACCAAAGAACTGGAAGCAATCGCAGAACCACATCCGTAGGTTTTGAATTTCGCATCTTCAATAATACCTGCTGCATCTACCCTGATTTGTAATTTCATCACGTCGCCACACGCAGGTGCACCGACCATGCCTGTTCCAACATGCGCATCATTTTTATCGAGAGAACCAACGTTTCTCGGATTTTCGTAGTGATCAATCACCTTGTCACTGTATGCCATCACCCACCCCCAACTTTATGTCTCACAAGACAAAATTTTTTTAATTTAATGTGCTTTCCATTCCACCTTATCGAGATCAACGCCGTCCTGATACATTTCCCAAAGTGGCGAAAGTTCACGTAACTTTTCTACTGCAGCGCGCACACTCTTAATTACTTCATCGACATCCGCTTCGGTAGTAAAACGACCAATCGAAAAACGAATCGAACTATGCGCCAGTTCATCATTCAAACCAATTGCTCTCAAAACATAGGAAGGTTCAAGGCTGGCTGATGTACAGGCAGAACCGGAAGAAACTGCCAGACCACCGAGAGACATCATCAACGATTCACCTTCCACATAGGCAAAACTGATATTCAGATTGCCATAAACACGTTGCTCCAGATCACCATTCACAAATACCGCTTCCATGCTTTTCAAACCATCGAGTAAACGATCACGCAGCTTGAGCACATGGCTGCGATCTTTTTCCATTTCTTCACTTGCAATACGAAAAGCCTCACCCATGCCCACAATCTGATGCGTTGCCAAAGTACCTGAACGCATACCGCGCTCATGTCCACCACCGTGCATCTGCGCTTCGATGCGCACCCGAGGTTTTCTACACACAAACAAAGCACCAATGCCTTTAGGACCATAAATTTTGTGTGCAGAAAAAGACATCAAATCCACTTTCAATTCAGATAAATCAATGGGGATTTTGCCCGCACTTTGCGCTGCATCAACATGAAAAATCACTTTATGTGCGCGCGTAATCTCACCAATCGCAGCAATATCATTGATCACACCAATCTCGTTATTCACATGCATCAGGCTCACCAGAATGGTGTCCTCACGAATGGCTTGTTTTACCTGCTCTGCCGAAATAAGCCCTTTGACATCAGGCTCCAGATACGTCACTTCAAACCCTTCACGCTCAAGCTGACGGCAACTGTCCAATACTGCCTTGTGTTCAATTTTGGAAGTAATAATGTGCTTGCCTTTACCTTGATAAAAATGCGCAGCCCCCTTGATGGCCAGGTTATCCGATTCAGTAGCACCTGATGTCCACACAATTTCACGTGGATCGGCTTTCACCAGATTAGCGACATCAGCACGCGCCTGCTCAACCAGTTCTTCAGCTTGCCAGCCATAAATATGCGAGCGGGAAGCTGGATTACCGAAAAAGCCTTCCATCTCCAGACATTCCATCATGCGTTTGGCGACACGCGGATCCACTGGCGTGGTTGCTGAATAATCCATGTATATCGGTCTTTTTTGACTCATTGCTTCACTCGTTGCTGATTGCTATCACTGTTTTTTGTTCATCGGGAACGCAGCTCTACTTTCTGGGCATCACCCGAACGCAGAAACGCTTCTCGCGCCAACTGTTTTTCAGCCAGAGCGCCCAAACTGATACCACTGAGAAACTCTTTCAGCTGATTACTCAAGTCTTCCCACAATTCATGGGTAAGGCACTGTTGTCCAGCCAGACAATTACCTGCACCACCACAGGAAGTGACATCTATTTTTTCATCAACCGCGCTAATCACCTCAGACACAGAGATATCCTGGGCATCTCGACTGAGTACATAACCACCGCCTGGCCCTTTCACACTGTTGACCAGTGTTTCCCTGCGTAACTTGGAAAATAACTGTTCCAGATAGGAAACAGAAATCCCCTGACGCTCGGAAATTTCAGCCAGAGTAATCGGGCGTTCACTGCCGTACATGCTCAAATCAAGCATTGCAGTAACTGCATAACGGCCCTTGGTGGTAAGTTGCATGGAAAGCCCTAAAAATGCACATAACTTCAGCGTTAAATATGATGTTTATTGTAATTACCTGAGTAAATTAGTCAAGTATTCTGGTACTTAACAGCTACTATCGTGTTCCGGCCAGTTTTTCTATAGCAGTGAGTATGCCGCGCAAAATATTGATTTCCATCTGATCAAGATGCGTACGATTGAACAAACGCTGCAAGCGTGTCATCAACTGACGTGGATTCTGCGGATCGTGGAAATCAATATCGACCAACACTTTTTCCAGATGTGCATAAAAACGCTGCATATCTGCCTGATCCGCCAAAGCTTCGTCCCAATCCTGCATATAACAGGGGAGCTCTCCACCCATTTTCTGTTCGTCACAAGAAGCTTTATTTAATCGCAAAAAATGTTTACGAATCTCATAACAAATCACCTGTATCGCCGCTGCCACATTCAAAACCGGATAAAGCTCATTACCCGGAATCGCTACATGGTAATTGCATAACTGTAGTTCTTCATTGTGCAAGCCTCGATCTTCTCGCCCGAATACCACCGCAACCTGTGCATTTTGTGCAACACCAACCAGTTTTTCGGCACAGGCATCTGGTTCCAGCATCGGCCAGGGAATGCGTCGTTGTCGTGCGCTGGCAGCAACCACCAAAGCGCAATCTGCAATCGCCTGCTCAAGGGTTTCAACAACCTCAGCCTTTTCCACTACAGCGGTAGCACCCGCAGCACGCCAGAGCGCTTTCTGCGAAGGAAAATCCTCAGGCTTAACCAGCACCAACTTTTCCAACCCCATCGTCAACATGGCACGCGCTGCTGCACCAATGTTTCCAGAATGGCTGGTTTCCACCATCACAATTTTAATGTTATGCAAACTCAAGATTGAGATCCCCTTGATTGAAAGGACGCGCATCATAGCAAAAAGCTGCTACACTTGCGCGCTGCTCAGGCAGCCTGTTCTTTCACATTCCCGTTTTCCCTGTTACTGACAAGTTATATTACTATTCAGGAGGTTCCCCATGTCGTCTGCCACATTTGCCATGCTCAACACTGCAAAAAAGGCTGCCCACGAAGCTGGAAGATTTATCGCACAGTCCGCAGACAGACTGGATGTAAAACTCATTCAAAAAAAAGGTCAGCACGATTATGTCACCGAGATAGATACCCGTGCAGAAAACCACATCATGGATATTTTAAAGGAAGCCTACCCACATCATGGTTTTCTTGGGGAAGAAAGCGGAAGTACACCCAACAATAACAGCGAATTCCAGTGGATTATTGATCCGCTCGATGGCACCACCAACTTCATTCATGGCATTCCACAATTCGCCATCTCCATTGCGCTTCAATATCGGGGAAAACTCGAAGTTGCGGTAGTGTACGATCCCATCAAACAGGAAGAATTTTCTGCCCTGCGTGGTCAGGGTGCCCAGCTCAACGGTAAACGCATTCGCGTAAGCGAAAATAAATTTATGGAAGATGCTTTAATTGGCACAGGTTTTCCTTTTCGACCCGATCAGGAAAGCATTATGGATATGTATTTTGCGCAGGCAAAAAATATTGCAAAAATTTCAGCGGGTATCCGACGTGCAGGTGCAGCCTCTCTCGATTTGGCCTATGTCGCAGCAGGCAGACTGGATGGTTTCTGGGAATATGGTCTACAACCCTGGGACATCGCTGCGGGGATATTACTGATACAGGAAGCAGGTGGTTTGGTGTGCGACCCCAGAGGTGGTCAGGATTTTTTCAAACAAGGCAATGTGGTGTGTGCGAATCCGAAATTACTCAAGGCTTTACTGCAAGAATTGAATCGGGTCTAACAATTCTGTTATCAGGGCATGCTGTCTGCTGCTTCGGGTTTAATTTCAATAAAATCCTGTTTGGAAAGCTTCAGCGTGAGTAATAAGCTGCTTGAAATATAAATAGATGAATAAGTAGCCACCACAATACCGACAAACAGAGCAACTGAAAAACCTTTCAGCATTTCACCCCCCAACAGGTACAGGGAAATCACCACAAACAAGGTAGTTCCAGAAGTGATAATGGTTCTATCCAGCACCTGGGTGAGTGATTTATCAATAATCATCATCGGCGTTTCCATACGCATGGCTCTAAAGTTTTCTCGAATCCTGTCTGAAACCACAATCGTATCGTTGAGTGAATAACCCAACACCGCAAGAACCGCCGCTAACACCGTTAAATCAAAATCAATTTGCGTCAGAGAAAAGAAACCAAATACAAGAATACCATCGTGCACCAATCCTAATGCGGCGCTAATAGCAAACTTCAAACTGAAGCGCACGCTAACATAAACCGTCATCAGAAAAATGGACACCAGTAGCGCCAAGCCACTTTGATCACGCAAATCGTCACCCACCGCAGGGCCAATCACATCAACCTTTTTAACTCCAAAAGGTTTTACGGCTTCCAGAATATGTTCAAGCTCGACAGCAAGCTGTTGCGTATCTGCAATATCAACACTCGACGTATCAACCACCTTCACCATCACAGTTCGATCATTGCCATAATGCTGAACTTGCGCCTTCGAAAATTTCTCACTGTTTTTTAACTGATTACGAATCTCATCAAGATTGGCGGTTTTTTCAAAATCAAGTTCAATCGCAATTCCACCAGTAAAATCCAGCCCCGGATTCAAGCCCTGTACAAACAAGGAAACAATCGAAACCAGAATCAGCAACAGGGAAAGCCCCATCGCCAGAAATCGCTGACTCATAAACCTGATGATTGTTTTTTCTTTTTTCATCGCCCAACAAACCTAGATATGTAAACGCTTTAACTGGCGACCGCCATAAATCAAATTCACCAAAGCTCTTGTGACGGTAATGGAAGTAAACAAGGAACTGAGAATTCCAAAAACCAGCGTCACTGCAAAACCTTTCACCGCACCTGTTCCCATCAAAAACAAAACTACGGCCACTGCAATCGTGGTCAGGTTGGAATCTATAATAGATACAAAGGCGCGATCATAACCTGCGGCAATCGCAGTCTGAGGCGCTGCGCCATTGGCCAACTCTTCCCTGATGCGCGAGAAAATCAACACGTTGGCATCAATCGCCATACCCGCAAGCAATACAAAACCTGCCATACCAGGCATGGTCAGTGTTGCGCCTAACAAAGACATAATTGCGACAAGCAACACCAGATTAAGCACCAGAGCGACATTGGCAATCAAACCAAAAACCTTGTAATAGAACACCATGAACAACATCGTCGAAAGAAAACCGGCAATCATGGAATTGATGCCCATTTTGATATTCTCGGCACCCAGACTTGGGCCTACGGTTCGCTCTTCCACAAAGTACATGGGCGCAGCCAACGCTCCGGCTCTTAACAAGAGCGCCAGTTCCTGAGCTTCTGCAACATTATCCAGCCCCGTAATTCTGAAGTCGTAACCCAGCGCATCACGAATTGTGGCGACGTTGATGACATATTTTTCTTCCAGCGTGACAGGAATCTGAACTCTTTCACCGTCCTGCATCACCTCTTTTAATTCGGTTTTGTATTCGATGAAAATCACCACCATATTTTTGCCAACATGCTTGGAAGTGGTGGCGTGCATTTGTTTACCACCTTGTCCATCAAGCTTGATACTCACCTGCGGCAAGCCGTTTTCATCAAAACCCGAACGTGCGTTAATCACGCGATCACCTTTAACAATCACGCGTTGCTTGGTGAGCACTGGCGGACGACGATTATCCTTGAAATCAAAACGCTCTGAACCAACAGGCACCACACCTTCAACCGCACTACGGCCTGTATGCTCCCAGTCTTCGAGTCGAAACTCCAAACTTGCAGTTTTACCGATAATACGTTTTGCAGCGGCGGTATCCTGAATACCCGGAAGTTCCACCACAATCCGGCCACTTCCCTGACGTTGAACCACAGGCTCGGCAACACCCAGTTCATTCACCCGATTCCGTAAAGTGACAAGGTTTTGGGTAACCGCATAATCCTTGATTTCGTTTAACTTCTGATTGCTTAAAGTCAGCACCAGATAAAATTCGTTGTCCTTACGCTGTGGCCTGAGCACAAATTCGGGGAAGTTTCTGGTGAGAAAAGCAGACGCACGACCACGCTCCTGTTCATCATCAAAACGCAGATGAATGCTTTGATTTTCAAGCGTCGCCTGACGATATTTAATTTGCTCTTCACGCAACTGTGTACGGATAGAAGAAGCATAAGAACGTAAATGTGGCTCAAGCGCCTGACTCAAATCCACTTCTAACAAGAAGTGTACACCGCCTCTTAAATCCAGACCCAAATTCATAGGGCGAGCACCCAAAGATTGCAACCACTCCGGTGTGTTCTGGGCACGGTTCAAGGCAATGATATAGTCTCTACCCAAGCCATCTTGTAGCTGCTGCTTTGCTTTGTCCCTTGCTTCATCGGAAGTAAAACGCAGCAAAGTACCACTGGAAGTTTGCTCAATATTTTTTATTTCAATTCCCTGCTCACGTACCAAGGCATTGATTTTTCGCAGTAGCGCTTCATCCATATTAACTGAAGCACTAGTACCTGAAATTTGTAATGCAGGGTCTTCAGAAAACAACACAGGCGCAGCGTAAATCGAAGCAACAACGATAACAAAAACAACCAGTACATACTTCCAGAGCGGGAACTTATTCATAACAAAACAGTTTATCTGGTTGAGGGGTTAGATAGCCTTGATAGTACCTTTTGGCAACGCGGCACTCACTGAAGCTTTCTGAACATTCACGGTCACGTTATTGGCAATTTCGATGCTGACAAAGTTGTCACTCACTTTGACAATTTTACCGAGTAGCCCACCACTGGTAATAATTTCGTCACCCTTGTTCAAACCGTTGACCAAGGTCTGATGTTCCTTCTGACGTTTGCTTTGTGGCCTCCAAAGCAAAAAGTAAAAAATCACCACCATGCCCACTAAAAGAAAGACATTGATCCAGGGGCTTGGTGCAACGGGTGCTTGAGCAGCACCTTCTGCCCAGGCTTCAGAAATAAAAAAACTCATATAGGGCTCCAGAATGATTCGACAAGTTCGATGAGGTCAGCAGTAAACTTTTTCAAGCTCGGATTTGAAGGGCTGCAATCTACCCTCTTCGATGGCACAACGCAAATCAGACATCAGCTTTTGGTAGTAGTGCAGATTATGAATGGTAGCCAGTTGAGCACCGAGCATTTCGCGGCATTTATCAAGATGATGCAAATAGGCACGCGAAAAATTTTTGCAGGTATAACAATCACACTGCTCATCAACAGCACGCAAATCGTCTTTAAAACGTGTGTTTCTCAAACGCAGTACACCCCGTGAGGTAAACAAATGGCTATTGCGAGCGTTGCGCGTCGGCATCACGCAATCAAACATGTCCACACCTTTACTCACTGCTTCTACAATATCCAGCGGCGTGCCAACGCCCATTAAATATCTGGGAGCCTGCTGTGGCATTTGATGCGCAAGTGCATCAAGAATCATCGACATCTCTTCCTTGGGTTCACCCACCGAAAGCCCACCAATCGCATAACCATCAAAACCCATTTGCGTTAGCCCCGCCAGCGATTGTTCACGCAATTTCGGATACATGCCGCCCTGCACAATACCAAACAAGGCGGAAGGATTATCACCATGTGCCTGCTTTGAGCGCTCTGCCCAACGCAAGGAAAGCTCCATGGAATAACGCGCTTCATCTTCACTGGCCGGATAAGGCGTGCATTCATCGAAAATCATCACAATGTCGGAACCAAGTTTGCGCTGCACGCTCATGGAAATTTCAGGATTGAGTTCCACCTTGCTACCGTCAATGGGGGATTTGAATACCACTCCCTGCTCGGTAATTTTTCTCATCTTTCCCAGACTAAACACCTGAAAACCACCAGAGTCGGTAAGAATCGGTTTTTGCCAACCGATAAAATCATGCAGGCTGCCATGCTTTTCCACGATGTCAGTGCCTGGACGCAGCATCAGATGAAAGGTATTACCGAGAATAATATCTGCACCAATCGCTTCAATATCTCTTGGCAACATGCCTTTCACTGTGCCGTAAGTACCCACAGGCATAAACGCAGGGGTTTGTATGCTGCCGCGAGGAAAAGTGATTTCCCCGCGCCTTGCCAAACCATCACGATGGGAAATTGAAAACTGCATCATACGCATTGGGCACGTTCCAGAAACATCGCATCACCATAGGAAAAAAATCGATAGCCTTCACTCATCGCAACTTGATAGGCGCATTTAATATTTTCCTTTCCTGAAAAGGCACTGACCAACATTAACAAGCTCGATTGCGGCAAATGGAAATTGGTAATCAAGGCATCAACACATTTAAATTGATAACCTGGGTAAATAAAAATATCGGTTTCGCCCGCTTGTTCCACAATTTCACCACTCTGGCTGGCAGACTCCAGCGCACGTAATGAAGTCGTCCCAATCGCTACCACACGCTTCCCCCTGTGTTTGCATTGTTGAATGGCCTGCACCAAATCCGCACCGACAACATAACGCTCGCTGTGCATCTTGTGCTCGGCAATGTTATCGACTCGCACAGGCTGGAAAGTGCCAGAACCTACATATAAAGTGGTTTCTGCAATTTCCACACCCTTGGCTTTCAGCGCTTCAAAATGTGCCTGCTCGAAATGCAGCCCTGCTGTAGGCGCAGCAACCGCACCCGTTTCTTTGGCATATACAGTCTGGTAACGCGCTGCATCAAAAGCTTCATCTTCCCTGCGAATATACGGCGGCAAGGGAATATGCCCAACTTGTTCAAGCAAGGCTTCAATGGAAGGAATGCCATGTGCTTCAAGTGCGAGTGTCAATTCATAAAAACCATCATGCTTTGCTAACACCTTGCACGCGCAACCTGCCATATACAGTGTATCGCCTTGCTTGGGAGATTTACTGGCGCGAATTTGCGTAAGCACACGATGCGAATCGAGAATGCGCTCAATCAAAAATTCCAGTTTTCCTCCACTGGCTTTTTCACCGTAGACGCGCGCTTTCATCACCTTCACATTATTTCTAACCAGCAAATCACCTGAATTGAGCAAATCACTCATCGCTGCAAAGTGTAAATGCGCAAGGCTGCCATCGGCTTTCACATACATGAGACGACTTTCACCGCGTTGCCGTGCAGGGTGCTGGGCAATCAGGTGATCAGGCAACTGAAAATCAAAATCGTTAAGCTTCATGTGTACGCGCAGCTATAAAAAGGCGCGCAGATTAAAACAAAACGCCCCCGCACTCTAGCATTCAGAGGCTTCGTTGCTATAATGCGCCCCCTGTGCCAGTGTGGTGAAATTGGTAGACACGCCGGATTCAAAATCCGGTTCCTTCGCGGGAGTGGCGGTTCGACTCCGCCCACTGGTACCACTTCCTTTTTTTTGACCTTCCGCCAATTTCTTTTTCACATCATGAAGGATCAAACCAGATACATCATTCAAGTAGAACACGCAGGGCTGTTTCGCAGGCTTGCCGCACTGGTGTATGACCTGTTTCTGGTTGTTGCCATCTGGTTTGCTATCGCAGGCATTGGTGTGAGTTTGAATGGTGGCGAAGCCATGCCAAGCTGGATTAACCACTACCTGCTTTTTCCCGCGCTCATCATCAGCACTTTTGTGTTTTATTTCTGGTTCTGGACACATGGCGGGCAAACACTGGGCATGCGTGCATGGCGATTAAAATTACTCAACGACCAAAAACAAACACCTTCTTTCTCACAATGCCTCAAGCGTTTTGCCATCGCCGTGTTGAGCTTGGGTTTGGGATTTTTGCTTGCACCTTTTCACCCACAAAAGAAATCCTTGCAGGATTGGATAAGCGAAACACAAGTTGTGTTACTGCCAAAATGACCATCTCAGGGGTTGAGTAAAAACAGTTGTCATCCTGAACGTAGTGAAGGATCCAAGTAGATTCTTCGGCAGAAGCCTCAGAATGACAGTCAGGTATGTGAATTAAGCTGTATGTCTCTTAACCTTTAAAGTGTCTCAAAAAATACTTGATTATGTCTCTAAAGTCCCATAACATAATTTAAGGACATTTTTAGAGACAATCATGAAACAAGATACTCGCAGAGAAACAAATGAAATCATCGCCCTTCTGGAGAACAATCCAGCAGGATTATCACGCGGCAAAATTTCGGAAAACATAGATTTTTCTATACATCCAAAGACTTTACAACGCCGCCTCGCCAACCTTGTGGATACAGGGCAAATACTTAAAAAGGGCACCAAAAAGGCTGCCAGATACTATCCTGCTCACTTGTCCCTAAAATCTGATAACAGTCAAATAAGGTACAAAACACACGCTATCTTTAGCCCTGAAAGCAAAAATATCCTTAAATTTTTGGACATACCGCTTCATGCTCGTAAAAAAGTGTCCTATAACCGCGATTTTTTGGACAGTTACACGCCAAACCTTACCATGTATGTCCCTAAAAATTTGCGCGAGCAACTATTCAAGGAAGGTGAACGCTTCGACAAGGCATTGGCAGCAGGCACTTACGCACGGCAAATCTGCCAGCGGCTACTTATAGACCTGTCCTATAACTCCAGCCGTTTGGAGGGCAACACCTATTCCAGACTCGATACCGAAAAGCTGGTCGAGGAAGGCATTAGCGCAGAAGGCAAAATCCACGAAGAAACCGTGATGATTATGAACCACAAGGAAGCCATCTTGTTTCTGGTGGAAAACGCGCAAGAGATTGAACTGAACAGCTTAACCATTCGCAACCTGCACCATTTGCTTGCGCAGGATCTACTGGCTAATCCGCAAAGCTGCGGCAATGTCCGAACCATTGAAGTTGATATTGGACAATCGACCTACAAGCCACTGAACAATCCACATCAGCTCAAAGAGCTGTTCGAGCTGGTGTTATTCAAAGCGCGAAAAATTGAAGACCCCTTCGAGCAAAGCTTCTTTTTGCTGGTGCATCTTGCGTACCTGCAAACTTTTGAAGATGTGAATAAACGCACCTCACGCCTGAGCTGCAACATTCCTTTTATCAAAGAAAATTTATGCCCACTCAGTTTTACCGATGTTGCGCGAGATGATTACACCGCAGCATTGCTGGCCATTTATGAGAAAAACAACATTGAACCGATGCTGGAGCTTTATGCCTGGGCTTATCTACGCTCTTGCGAACAATATGGTGTGGCAAAAAAATCTCTGGGTGAAATTGATGCCTTCCGCATTCAATACAGGCAAGCGCGAAAAGAAGTGATGGGGCTGGTTGTTAGAAAATGCGTACACGGCAAGAAAGCAGAAAAGTTGATTGAAGATTTCTGCCAACAACACGATATAAAGGACGCTGAAAAATTTACAGCCATGACACTCGCCGATTTAAGCACGCTTCATGCGGGCGCTATCATTGGCTTGGGCATTACAGAAGCACAATTCAATCAATGGTTGGGGAAGAAGCCTTGAGGCTTTGCCGCAATAATGCAGACAGGGGAAGCATTAAATGAACATCAAAGAAGCATTTGGAAGAGCCATTCGCGCTCGCAGGGCAGAGCTGAATATGAGTCAGGAGAACCTGGCGCTCACCGCGCACATTGCCATTTCTTTTATGTCGGGAGTGGAACGGGGCAGCCGTCAGCCCGGTCTTGAGAAAACTGCTGATATTGCCCGTGCCCTTGGTTTAAAGGCTTCCGAACTCTGGGCGCGTGCAGAGGTGATTCAGCAAAGTCAAAGTGGCTGACAAACCCAATCTTTAGGCATGAGGAATGGACAAAGTACGGTGATGCCATACACTTTATGAAAAGTAATTATTTAAATCATGGAGGATTGCATGCCCACCATTGAAAGCTTTGCCACACGTTTGCGAGAAGCTCGCCTTGCTGCCGAGCTAACACAGGAACAGTTGGGATTTGAAGTAGATGTCACCAAGTCATCGGTTTCGGCGTGGGAGAATGGGCGGGAAATGCCAAGCCTTAGAAACCTGCCCAAAATCAGAACAGCGCTGAATTGTTCACTGGATTATCTGGTGTGCGGCTCGCCTTTTCAGTTTGAGGATACACGGCAGGTTAGCCATAACATACTTGCAGCACGTGACGCTCAGGAAGCAAGCTTGCTTGAACTGTTCAGAAACATGGCAACAGGGAGAAGGAAGGCTTTGCTGGAAGTGCTGCGTAACTAGGGATTTGCTTGCTGAATATTCTCATTTAAAAACACAAGTGCTTGAACAATCTCATCCATACTTGGCATTTCTCCAAAAACCAGATCGGCAAATATGCCGCGATAAGTCGCCTCCAATGGAATCCGCCATTTTTCAAAATCCGAAAAAAGTGGTGCTTCAGCTAACGGTTTTTCAAAACAATCGGTGTGCTCGGAAAAACCCGCCTTTTCATCAGCAATGCAAATTGCACACAATGGCATAAATTCATCGCTCTGGACAAAAGCTCTGTATTCGTCCTGACGCAGGATGAGGCAAATATCGTAAAGATGGCGAATGCGGTCGGAGAGTCGCCCCACAGGGTAAGCACTGTAGCTGTCCTTGATAAGTCCAAGCATTTTTTCAACGAGCGTTCTCTTTACTGAGAGCACATTGACAGAAAAACTTTCCAGTCCAAACTGAGCAATCAGGTCAGTACGACCTAGCGTAGGTAAGGTTTCCGCAATCAGCGTTTGTATCTGTTTCAGCTCATAAGGTTCAGGATGTGAAAAAGCATTAACCTCAATCAGAAGCTCCGAAGATGCTTGCCCGAATTCAGCACTGTCAATATTACGCGGGTAGCGGTAAACGGTTTTTCGGTATTTCGAGCCTTTTGATACTCTGGGATCGTCTTCAACCTCGCCAAGGCCACTGGCCACAGCAAGCTCAACGCCTTTCAATAAAGCCTTGCGTGCAGCATCGCTTTTTTCCCCTGCAAAAACGGCCAAATCAATGTCTTCCGAAAATCGCTCCACCAGTCGGTAAGCTTTTGACAAAGACGTACCACCCTTGAACACCACTTCATTTACATAGGTGGATTCAGAAAGATGTTTCAGTGCTTTCGTTACCCAATAATCCTTTTCAATGTAAACCTGTGGCAAGCCAAGGGCTTGCGCCGTGGTCTGTACCAATTCGGAAAATGCTTCCTCATCTTTATGTAATCGCATCAGCGAATGTTCCATTCTCTGGCCATTGGCCAGTCATTAGCATTTAAGTTTAATTTATAAGTCGTCGTCGGATTGAGCGAAAGCACCAAACTTTCTGGCACAGATAATTTCAGGTTGGAAAACAGCAAGCCGACCAGAGCACGAGTCTGAGGGCTGTAGTATTTTTCAGCCAGTGCAACAAGCTGTGCTTGGTCTTGTTCAGACAATTCAGCAATTTTCTTTTGCAGAATTTTCAGCGAAAGATTGATGTTTGAATCTGGTATGGTTTTGATTTCTTTCAGCGCATCAAGATATTGCAACAGCAGCACATCCTGCTCTTCGATGGGTACGCGAGTCACTTGGGTTTTAATTTTAATGGTGCCGAATTCCTTTTGCTGCCGCCCGCCATTAATAGCCAGCGTCACAGTACGCGGTACTTGAGGAGTAAGGCCAAGCTGATTGAACAACGACAAACCTGTGACATAACCGCGCAAGCGGCCATCTTTGTAGAGCATGGAGCGCAGCAGTTCGCTGTCGGATGGTTTGCGTACACCCAGCACCCCATTTTCAGGGACATAAAACTTGCCTTTGGAAAAACGCTCCAATTGCTTTTCCTCTACCAGACGATTGATAGCTTTAATCACAGCCCCAGGCGACTTGGTATAGCTCGGTAACTCCTGGTAGCTGAAAATCTTGCCAGCAGGAATGCTTTCAACGCTTTTTTCAATGGTTTGGGCAATGCTCATACTTGGTAGCTCCTGTTACCAAGCTACAATATCAGTTTCAAAAAGACAAGTTTTTAATGCTAAAAACATGACAAAACTGTACAAGCATACGAAATCTGATAATCCAGTTAATGTTTACGAGAAGCGTTTCGGCGTGACAGGAATGTTATGGAGAAAAAAGATGGCGCGCCCGGGAGGATTCGAACCTCCGACCCCAAACTTCGTAGGCTTGTACTCTATCCAGCTGAGCTACGGGCGCGTTATTCGGATTGAATGTTTCAATATAAATTGATGGCGGAGAGGGAGGGATTCGAACCCTCGATGAGCTATAACACCCATACTCCCTTAGCAGGGGAGCGCCTTCGGCCTCTCGGCCACCTCTCCAAAAAGGCGGCAATCATACCATGACTTCTTGAAAATCAAAGCGCAAATCCAATTGCCTGCTTATGCTTACAACAACTGAAAACAACGGGAATTTATTCGTCGTCACTTCCTTTTTCGCGTTGAATGCGTTGATAAATTTCTTCACGATGCACCGCAATTTCTTTTGGTGCATCAACACCAATGCGTACCTGATTACCTTTAACACCTAACACGGTTACGGTCACGTCGTCACCAATCATTAATGTTTCACCAACACGGCGCGTTAAAATCAACATAGTCTTTCCCCTGGTTCAGGCTTGCTTAACAAGCCAACTTTTCTTCAATAAATCCAAGCCCGCCAATACTAGCACAAACCCGAGCTCACACCTTGTTATCCAGACCGAAAGCAGTGTGCAAGGAGCGCACTGCCAGTTCCAGATACTTCTCTTCAATCACAACTGAAATTTTAATTTCTGATGTGGAAATCATTTTGATATTGATGTTCTCGGCAGCCAGCGCACGGAACATTTGGCCAGCCACACCTGCATGAGAACGCATACCCACACCCACAATGGATACTTTGGCAATATCATCATCACTGATAACTTCTTTGGCATTGAATTTTTTGCGAACACTTTCGAGAATTCCCTTTGCCCGTTCAAAATCATTGCGATGCACAGTAAAGGTGAAATCGTTGCTGTCCTCAGAACCGATATTCTGAATAATCATATCGACTTCTATATTCGCATCACCAATCGCACCAAGAATGTCGCTGGCCACACCTGGACGATCAGGTACACCACGAATTGTTAATTTGGCTTCATCACGATTAAACGCAATTCCGGAAATCACAGGATTTTCCATTTGTTCACCATTCTCTTTTGTAATCAGGGTTCCAGGGCCAGGTTCAAAACTTGAAAGCACCCGCAAGGGCACATCATATTTGCCTGCAAATTCAACCGAGCGAATTTGTAATACTTTCGAGCCAAGCGAAGCCATTTCAAGCATTTCTTCAAATGTAATTTGCTCCATGCGCCTTGCTTTTTCACACACACGCGGGTCGGTAGTGTAAACACCATCGACATCGGTATAAATCTGACATTCATCTGCTTTCAAAGCCGCAGCCAGAGCAACCGCTGTGGTATCCGAACCACCACGCCCCAAAGTGGTAATACGGCCTTCAGACGTTACACCCTGAAAACCTGCAACCACCACTACTTTGCCTGCGGCAAGATCAGCACGAATTTTATCGGTTTCGATTTCCTGAATACGCGCCTTGCCATGCGCTTCATCAGTCAAAATACGAATCTGCGAACCAGTGTAGGATTGTGCAGGGCAGCCAATTTCTGCCAACGCAATACACAAAAGCGCAATGGTGACCTGCTCACCTGTTGAAACCAGCACGTCACTTTGTATTTGATTTGGCTGTCTGGAAATTTCCTTTGATAGCGCAATCAGGCGATTGGTTTCACCGCTCATGGCAGAAACGGTGACAACGACATCATCACCCGCTTCACGAAAGGCTTTTACCTTTTCAGCCACAGCCTTGATTCGCTCTGTCGAACCAACCGAGGTACCACCATATTTTTGAACAATCAGCGCCATAAACTTTGAATAAAATTTGCCCACATTCAGGGGCGCGTATTAAACACGAAACCCTTTCAGAATAAAACTCTCACACCCTTCAAGACTGCGATTCCACCCAACCAATAGTTGAAGCCAATACCTCTGCCAAACCTTCGCTGGTGGCAGCACCCGCCTGTGCCATATCTGGCCGACCACCGCCCTTGCCACCCAACTGCTGGGCAAGGAAGTTCACCAGCTCACCCGCTTTGTAGGTAGCACATAAATCCTTGGTGACACCAGCAATCAGATTGGCTTTACCCTCATTCTCAACACCCAGAGCAACCACACCACTGCCGAGTTTGTTTTTTAGATGATCGAGACTGTCACGCAGGGTTTTGGAATCGCCTTCTATTTTTGCAGCCAACACTTTGATACCCGCAACTTCCACCACCTGATCGAGCAGGGAAGCACCTGCATTGGCCGATAATTTCGATTTCAGTCTTTCAATTTCCTTTTCCTGCTGACGAAATTTTTCCAGCAAGTTGTGAATGTGTTGTTCCACCTTCAAGGCATCGGTTTTCAAACTGGAAGCCAATTTATTCAGTGCCCTGCTTTGCTCACTGAGATAAGTGACAGCCGCTTCACCACTGAGTGCTTCAATTCTGCGCACACCAGATGACACCGCACCTTCTGAAATAATTTTAAATACGCCCAAATCACCTGTGCGTTTTGCATGTGTACCACCACACAATTCCATCGAAAAATTATTTTCACCCATGCTCAACACACGCACTTGCGCATCGTACTTTTCACCAAACAAGGCCATTGCACCTTTTTGTTTGGCACGCTCAATATCCATTTCTTCGGTGAGCACTTCGCTGTTCAACAAAATTTGCTGATTCACCATCTGTTCAACCGCGATGATTTCTTCAGGCTTCATGGCTTCGTAATGTGAGAAGTCAAAACGCAGTTTGTCTTTATCAACCAGAGAACCTTTCTGATTCACATGCTCACCCAACACTTTTTTAAGTGCGGCGTGCATCAAGTGTGTAGCCGAGTGATGTGCTGCGATTTGTTTTCTTTCATCAACATTCACCTGTGCACTTAAACGGCTATTCAATTCAAGCACACCTGCTTCCACTTCCACATGGTGCAACACAACACCGTCCTGCTTGCTGCAAGCAAGTACCTTTGCTTTTACTTGCGCATTCATCAATACACCTTGATCACCGACTTGTCCGCCAGATTCACCATAAAACGGAGTGCGATCACACACCACAATGGCTGCTGCACCCGTTTCAAGTTGTGTGACTTCCTGACCGTCCTTGAAAATCTGAATTACCTGAACCTCATCGTGTAACTTTTCATAACCAACAAATTCGCTATCGCTGCGCAAGGTTTTCAAATCACCCGCTCGATATTCAAAGTTTGAAGCCGAACGTGCCTGTTCGCGTTGTTTTTCCATTGCCGTATCAAAACCAGCCAAATCCACTTGCAGGGATTTTTCACGCAAAATATCCGCAGTTAAATCCACAGGAAAACCATAGGTATCATACAATTTGAAAATGGTTTCTCCATCAAGCGTATCACCCTTCAAATTGGCCAGAGTGCTTTCCAGCATGCGCATGCCGTTATCGAGTGTTCTTAAAAATTGCTCTTCTTCGATGCGCAAGGTTTTTTCAATATGCGCTTTATGTTGTGACAGAATCGGATACGCCTCAGCCATTTCCTGTTGCAGCGCATTCACCAGTTTATAAAAAAATACTTCACTCACACCCAGCTTGTGGCCATGCCGAATGGCACGGCGAATAATTCTTCGCAAGACATAACCACGCCCTTCGTTGGAAGGTAATACGCCATCTGCAATTAAAAATGAACAGGAACGGATATGATCCGCTATCACTTTCAGGGAATTGTTATGCAAATCCTGACATTGACAAACGTGTGCTGCTGCGCGAATTAAATTCTGAAACAAATCAATTTCATAATTGGAATGCACGCCTTGCAATACCGCAGCCAGACGCTCCAGACCCATACCAGTATCCACCGAAGGTGCAGGCAAATTATGCAATACACCATCGGCAGTACGATTGAACTGCATGAAAACATTGTTCCAGATTTCAATGTAGCGATCACCATCTTCATCAGGGCTGCCAGGTGGCCCACCTGCAATGGCTTCACCATGATCATAAAAAATTTCGGTGCAGGGGCCACAAGGGCCTGTATCCCCCATCGCCCAGAAATTGTCGGAAGCATAAAGTGCGCCTTTATTGTCACCAATGCGCACAATGCGTTCAGCAGGTATGCCAACTTCCTTGTTCCAGATGGCGTAGGCTTCGTCGTCTGTGTGATAGACGGTTACCGAAAGTTTTTCCGCAGAAATGCCTAACCACTCTTTTGAGGTGAGGAATTCCCACGCATACAGAATTGCTTCGCGCTTGAAGTAATCACCAAAACTGAAATTACCCAGCATTTCAAAAAAAGTATGGTGACGTGCGGTATAGCCAACATTATCCAGATCGTTGTGTTTCCCCCCGGCGCGTACAACCCGTTGCGTGGAACAGGCGCGTGTGTAATCGCGTTTTTCCTTGCCAATAAATACATCCTTGAACTGGTTCATACCCGCATTGGTAAATAACAAACTCGGATCATTGGCAGGCACCAGCGAACTGCTCGGCACATGGGTATGATGCTTGGCTTCAAAAAATTTTATAAACGCCGTTCGGATTTCCGCGCTTTTCATGCGTAGCTGACCACCAAGTGAAAGAGGCGCATTATAAGGGGAGCGGCATGAAACAGAAATTATTTCGCAAGAAATTGCCTTGCCAACGCCAGAAATTCATCCAGCTTGTCGTGATGCAACCAGTGACCCGCATCTGCAAAAGTATGGAACTCAGCATTTTTGAAATAGCTGGAACGCTCATCTTTATCGGGTGGCAAGGCCCAGGATTTTGCACCGCTCACCAACAACACCGGACAAGTCACTCTCGACCAAATCGCCTGTTGGTCTTTTCTTGAAATTCTGACGGGCGACATGATGCGCAGATAGTTATCGAACTTCCACGACCAGGTACCGTCTTCATTCTGATTCAAACCATGAATACTTAAATGTCGTGCTTGCTCATTGCTCAGGTGACTGTTTTCTTCGTGCATGCGCGCAATCGCCGCCTCAAGGCTTTCATATTTTTTGGGGCTGCGCGAAGACAATTTGTAAACAGAATCCATCCAGCTTTGCATGCGTTCATGCACGGCTGCCTTATCCATCATTTCAAAAAATTGTGGTGGTGGCCCCAAACCTTCAATGGCAATCAGTTTCTCGACTTTCTGCGGGAAAATACCTGCATAATACAAACCGACACCGCCACCGAAGGAATGGCACAACAGCGAAATTTTTTGCTCTGCTTGTGTGGTCTGATTCACCAGTTGCCTGATGTCTGCCACAAAATCAGGAAAATAATAGGAGCCGCCCACCATCCAGTCAGAGTCGCCATGACCACGCAAATCGGGTGCAATAATACGGTAATCCTTGCACAGCTCCTTCGCTATCCAGTCCCAGTTTCGACAATGATCACGCATGCCATGAATCATCAAGAGCACAGGTGCATCTTTATCACCCCACTCCACATAATGGAGTTTCAGGCGTTGGGAAAAATAACTTCGCGAAGCAGGACCAGTGGTCATAGAGGCATTCTCCAAAACAGGCATTACAGATTCGGACAATCAACGCCTTTAAAACGCCCTACCTCAAGCCCCTTACGACAGGCAACGCCCTTCATACCACCAGGACAGGCTTCAAGTGCAAGCTTTTTCTCGGCACACTTGGCTGCCAGATTTGCGACATCATCTACCGCTTCATTGCCCGTATTAACGACAACTCCGTCTTTCACATCTGCCGATATGACAGGCGCATCAGCAGCATTTTTTTCAGCGTCTGCCTGCACAGCAGCGCTCATCAACAAGCCCATAAACAACACAGAAGACAACACCATAGACATTAACTTTTTCATTATTTCATCCTCACTCGTTAAAAGAATGCGGCCTGTATTGCCGCGCACAGCAGTGTAAAGAACCCTGAAAGTAATCGCAAATGAGCGCACAATTTTTCAAATGAAGAACTATTTTTCTGATGCGCCGTGATGGATATTAAAAGGCAGCTCTGCGCGTGCAGCCAACTGATAATCTTCGATATACGTTTTCTCTTCTGTCACAAAATCTTCAATCGCCGCCCTGAAACCTTCATGTGCAATATAGTGAAGTGAATAGGTGCTGACAGGTTCGAAACCTCTGGCAATTTTGTGTTCACCCTGAGCGCCCGAATTGAAGCACTGCAAACGGTGCTCAATGCAAAACTCAATGCCCTGGTAATAACACAGTTCAAAATGCAGGTTATCGAATGCTTGCAAGCAACCCCAATAACGCCCAAATAAGGTGTTGCTGCCAATCAGGCTCAAGGCTGCTGCAACCAGAGTTTCCTCTTCGCCTTGCGTGGTTTTTGCAACCACCATCAGCAGTTGTTGTGGCATTGAAGCCGCCAATTGTTTGAAAAAATCCAGATTCAGATATTCAGGCATTCCTCTTTTCCAATAGGTTGCCTGATAAAATCTGAAAAATGCCTGCCAATGTTGATTGCTAATCTGTTCGCCGCGTAAACGCTCAATGCTAATTCCCTGTTCTTCAATTTTTCGTCTCTCGCGTTTGAGCGTTTTGCGTCGCTTGCTGGTAAAACCTGCCAGAAAATCATCAAAACTTTGATAATTTTTATTAAACCACTGAAACTGCACACCAGTTCTTTGCAGCAGTTTTTCATGCTTTAACCAGGGTAAATCCGCAGGTTCCGGAAATAATACATGCCATGAAGACACATGATGTTGCGCACATAACTGTTCAATCATATTCACAATCTCACGCACAACATTTGCCTTATGCTCAACAGAATTGACTATGCAAATTCTTGCGCCCTGACACGGCGTGAACGGAATCGCCGTGAGCAATTTGGGGAAATACTCCATGCCATTGCGCAGGTAAGCGCTCGACCACGCATGATCAAACACATACTCACCTTGTGAATGTGATTTGAGATACATGGGCATGAGTGCAAGCAACTGCTCGCCTTCGTACACCAGCACATGCCGTGGTTGCCAGCCTGTTTTTGCACACACCGAAGCACTGTTTTCCAGTGCCTGTAAAAAATGCCAATTCAGAAAGGGATAATCCTGCCCTGCCAGCGCATTCCACTGTTCAGCACTGACTTTTTCGATACGGTCGATGAGTTGTATGTTCATGCTGTGATTCTCACCAAATCGGGTGAGGCAGTCACCCTCTGCCAGACCTAGAATGCAAAACAATCATGTAAAAAAACTTACTTAAAGGTAAACACCATGAACGAGCATTTGGCAGTACAGGCAAATATCCAGTCCATGAAATTTGCGATGGAAAAAAATAAAAGCGCATGGCTCAATTTGTTCGATGAAAACGCACTGGTTGCCGACCCTGTGGGTATTTCTCCTCTCGACCCGACAGGACAAGGGCACAAAGGCAAGGCAAAAATAGAAGCGTTCTGGGATACCGTCATCGCTAATGGCAATGTGAAACTCACTGCCACCAAACGCTATACCAGTGGCGATTTTCATTGCGCGGTTTGTATTGAAGGCAAAAACGATATGGGCTTTTTAGAAACCGTGATTGATATGCTGGTGATTTATGAAGTGAACGCGCAGGGCAAAATTGTTTCACTCAGGGCACACTGGAATTTCGATGAGCTCATGCAGCAAATTCATGCTGCACAAGCCAAATAAATCTTTTACAAAATTCCAGGGAAAATAACTTTTCTATCCTTGGGATAATCGGGAAATTTATCGAGATACCACTTGTGTGTCTGAAACGCTCTGGGAATCAGGTTGGCAGCAGATACACCCAACACAAACAAGGCACCCACACCCCAGGTGGCAATCGCAATGCCTGTAAATGAAATCAGTTCAGCAAAATAGCTGGGGCAAGTCACATACTTGAACAAACCGCCGTAAGGAATGCGATATACCCTTTTACCCTCAGCAACTTCCTGTTTGCTGCGCAGGTTTCTGACAATGGCATCAGCATGGATATTCAGGGTATAGCCTGTTATCCACAGCAGGATACCAATAATAAAGCGAGGGTCAGTCAGCCACTCATTGGTCATGTGCGTACTGAGATGGGAAATAAATACCGCATTGAGATAACCATGAATACTGGTGACCGCCCAACCTGTAATCACAATGATGATGCCGAAACTGCCTTTCTCGCCCTTCGCAACACGCATCAGCATGGGAAACACAAAACCGCGATTGCCATAGTGAATCAACCAAAGCCCCAGAAAAATCAGAGGCACTGTCTCGAAACGGTTTTCACCCTGAAAATAAAAGAACACAAAACTGAGGGTGGCAGGCAGTTCCATCAAAAACCAGCCCACTTGTGGTTGCAGGTTGAATTTCGCCTTCTTCGCTGCAAAGCGGCCATAAGGTGATTTGGAAAAAAACGCACCCACAAAAATAAGTGCCATGTAGGCAAAGGCAATATAAAGAACAATCTGGAAGGTTTCGGCGCTTAATAATGTTTGCATGACCTGCTGACTCGCATTAGAAGAACAAGCACGTACTGTAGCGGCTCAATCAGCGGTGGGCATCGTCAATTTGCAGGAGTACATGCAAGAAGCCATTCACAAACGCCAGAAAGCAAAAAGGCCGCTCCCTGCGGCCTTTTTTAGTGTTTCCCTGTTTCCCTCTGTGCTCCTGCTTAGTTTCCGTACTCCCAGACACCTTGTCTCTGTCCGTTATCCCGCAATCCATCAGCTAGGGTTCCTGCAAGTGTTTCCTCACTCGGCGACAACCTTGTCACGGAGGCAAATCTAGCAAAGCCAGATTTCCAGACAAGCAACACTGCAAGAAAAATCAGCAGAAACAGGCAAATTTTTTATACCAAATTAAATCCTTTTGTTTTTCAACAGGTTATATCCTTAATCAAACATTGCTAATAACAAGAACCCTTTATTTTGTAAGTTTTGGATTACAGCACTTTGAATGACTCAAAGCATTCAGCGTTTGGGTAGATACCCAAGTGGATCAACTGGCTTGCCTTCTCTGCGAATCTCGAAGTGCAATTTGTTGCTGTCGGTACCACTGGCACCAATTTCTGCAATTTTCTGCCCTTGCGTCACCTGCTCACCTTCCTTCACCAGCACCCGATAATTATGTGCATAGGCCGTCAAAAAAATATCGTTATGCCTGATGATGACCAGATTACCGTAGCCCACCAGACTATTACCGCTATACACCACCTGTCCGGAAGCTGCGGCCTTCACCGTATCCCCCACATTCCCTGCTATATGAATCCCTTTTTTGCCTACCGCAGCACCGGAAAAACTCTGCACTACCCTGCCTTCGGCAGGCCAAATCCAGTTCACATTGGTGTTATTTGTGGTGCTGGCATTTTTGGTAGTGCCAGTCTTTGCAGGTGCTGTGGTTTTTACTGGCACAGGTACTGTTGAAGATTTTTTAGGGGGGGGCGCTTGGGGTTTAGAATCACTCACGATGCTCTTCCCTGTATAGCCACTTTTCGAGGGAATCTCGTCTTGCACATCAGTCAATTTAATTATCTGCCCCACGTAAATCACATAAGGTTCCCTGATACCATTTATACGTGCCAGTTCCTTGTAGTCACGGTTTAAACGCCATGCAATCGAATACAGTGAATCGCCTTTTTTAACTTCATACACACCATAGTTAACCGCTTGCCCACTTTGTCTTTGGAACAAAGTGTCCGACTTGAAGTTCTGGCAGGAAAACAGCACCAGTGTCAGTAACAGCAATGAAGTTTTTATGGGTGTCTGGAACATTTCTGGAACATTTTACCGAGCTATATTTTTGGAATGAGTTTGTTCTTGTGCGTTTTCCACCGTGCCAAGCAAACCCTCAAGTTTTGACATCACAACCACCAGCAAGGCACCCAACACCATCAGCGCAAGTGCATAAACAAGATGCGCACTTTCACCACTCATTTGTTCGTAATAGGCAGGGCTAACACTTCTGCTCAACATCACCACTGCTTCATCGCTGTCGCCCACACGTATTTTGGTCACTTCCTGCCATGGCCAGATTCGATTGAGAGAACCCAGCATCACCCCTGTTAAACAGGCGTAAATCTGCGTAGGAAAACGATGAAATAAAAAAGACAACACATGGGAAAAAGCCACAATGCCAATCCCTGCACCCGCAAGAAAAGGCAAAATAATCGACAAATCAAAGGCCTTGAGCGCTGCCAGAATCGGTTGATACAAGCCCAATAACATCAAGGTAAAGCTGCCCGACAAGCCTGGCATCATCATGGCACTGATAGCGAGCATGGCTACAAAAAAAACATTCACACCATTCAGGGGAATATATAAAGGCGAAGCCACGGTAATATAAAAAGCAAAACCCACACCCAGAATAAACAGAACAGGAACGTCCCAACGCTTCCATTGTTTGATTTGCAATGCTATCCAGAATGCCGAGGCAAAAATCAAACCAAAGAAAAACGACCACATAAAAATTGCATATTGTTCCAGCGCGAAATGGATTGCGCGAATCAATAGCAGCAGACCAACAACCATTCCCAGCAACAACAGGCAGAGAAAATTGCCATCAATATAACGCCATGCTGCTGTCACACCTTCTTTCCTGAGCAAGACGATTGCCGTGAGATTGAAATTTTTAAGCGCAGCAATCAAACGTGGTAATACGCCTGTAATCAGTGCTATCGTTCCTGCCGACACACCTGGTATCAATTCCACAGCGCCCATCAACGAGCCTTTAAGCAGAATCAGCCACGCACCATCCCGTTTCATGATTGAATCCCCGATAACAAAGGAACAAACACGACTTCCTCAATATCCTGTATGTCATAGCTGTCTTCGCCAGTTTTTATAACCAGTTTAAGCATCTGACTTTCCCCTGGCGGGCGCTCCTCATTCACACCTACCAATCTGCGCGCTTCGCCTCCAACAGGAATCACCAAACGCCCACCCACCTTGAGTTGATTCAATAGCGCCTTCGGAATCTGCTCAGGTGCGGCGGTTGAAATAATTGCATCAAAGGGCGCTTCTCTCTGCCAGCCATAATTACCATCACTATGCTGCAAAAATACATTATGTATCTTGAGTTGTTTGAGCACCTGACGCGCACGAAACTGCAAATCCGCAATCCGTTCGGTGCTATAAACCTGTTTAACCAGACGCGCGAGGACGGCAGTTTGATAACCCGAACCTGTACCCAGTTCAAGCACACGTTCCGGTTTGCCATCACGAATCAAAAGCTCGGTCATGCGTGCCACAATATAGGGCTGCGAAATGGTTTGTTTGTGGCCAATCGGTAAATAGGTATCTTCGTAGGCACGTGAAGCCAGCGCTTCATCGACAAACAAGTGTCTGGGGGTTTCGCGAATCGCATCCAGCACTTCCAGATTTTTAATCCCTGCATCAATCAAACGATTCACCAAACGCTGGCGCGTTCTGAGCGAAGTCATTCCAATACCACTTTGTTGATTTGCATTCATATTTTAATGCCCTTGAGCACCGAGGCTCTCACATAATTCACTCACCAGTACGCTGGCGAAAACACCTGCACCAAGTTCAAACTGTAAAAACAAATCCTTGCCTGAGAAATTCCAGCGCATAGCGTCTGCCTTCGCCAACAGCGCTCTGCGAGCAGGTTTCATTTCAAACACATCAATCACCTGCAAGAAATCCTGTAAATGCTGACGCACCTGTTGTTCAAGCAGCAAACTTTGAGCACTCGCCATGCTGTCTTCGCCCATGCCATACAAAGGCCCTGTAATCACCAGTGATTGCTGTTGCAAACGCTGCGCAATATCTTGCAAATCCTGCACATCAGTGAACACCGTTTTTCCATCAGCGAATTGCAGAACATCTCCTTCCACATAGCGGCGCACAGTGTTGTGCCTGATACGCTCTGCCAGATAAGTATTAAAACCCAATGCCCTTGCACTGGACAGCAAACGTGAACGCAAGGCTTTGCGTTTGTTTAAATGTAAGTGCCTGAAATTCAATAGCTGCTGAACATTATGTTGCTGGTAGCCAAAGCGTTGCTCA
This sequence comes from uncultured Pseudomonadales bacterium, assembly GCA_964557005.1. Taxonomy (GTDB): domain Bacteria; phylum Pseudomonadota; class Gammaproteobacteria; order Pseudomonadales; family JBECKS01; genus JBECKS01. Next base: position 102,901 of record CAZKYI010000001.1, on the reverse strand, counting down.
CCAAAATAATTGGGGAAGCCTTGATCGCGTAAACACGCCAGTCGTTGTGCTAACAGGGTTTGATTTTTTTCATCTCCCACATCACGCAGCACAATTTCAAAACGATTGCCTTTCAACTGACCAATGTGTAATTTTTTGACATTCCTTTTACAGGCCAGAATTTGAATGGAAACTTCTGCACGCGAACTGTCTTGCAAATCTGGCAGCTTGTCTAACAGCTTCGTTTTAAGGGATTCAAATTCAGTGAGACGCTGTTCATCATAGGGGCTTTGCGCCAAATCGATACTGAACCACTGCCGTGTGACTGCGACTTTATCTTTCATACCGAGATAACCAATATCTCGCGCAGGTACTTCAAAAAAACGCGCCAATAAATTCAACACCTGCAAGGTATTGAGCCAGCGTTTTTCAACCAGTACACACAGATGCTGGCCTTCACCACTCAATTCAAATTTCAGTTGTTCTTCAACAAAAAAATCTTCAGGCGCACATTTAAACCCTGCCTGCACACCCAACGCAGGATGCTCGCCTGGGAAATCAAACAGAGCCGCATAGTGTTGTTCCTGTTGTGTTTGAGCGATGTTCATATCAGGCAGGTATCAATGCTCAAGCAAGAGGCACACAGCGTGAGCCGCCACGCCTTCTTGTCTGCCTGTAAAACCAAGACCTTCGGTAGTGGTTGCCTTGATGTTGATGCGACGAATATCGATAGCCAAATCGCTGGATAAATTCGCTTTCATGGCATCTATGTAGCCAGCCAATCTGGGTTGCTGGGCAATCACGGTGATGTCTATGTTAGACATTTTCAGGGAATTCGCTTCAAGCAAGGCAACCACCTGCCTGAGCAATTTGCGACTGTCGATATTCTCAAAGCGCTTGTCGGAATCAGGAAAATGTTTGCCAATATCTCCCAGACCTGCCGCACCGAGCAAGGCATCACACAGGGCATGTATCAACACATCGCCATCCGAGTGCGCCTTGAATTGCTTGTTAAACGGAATACGCACACCACCGAGTATCAGTGCATCGCCTGCTTCAAAACCATGCACATCAAAGCCATGCCCTATTCTCATGCCTGTAACCTCAGGATATTTTCTATCAAAGGAAAATCTTCAGGTCGGGTGAGTTTCATATTTTGTTCACTGCCTTCTACCACATAAACAGGAAAACCCGCCTGCTCTATGGCTTCAGCTTCATCACCCGCTACCTGATTGTTACGCATCATCAACTCAATACTTTGCTGTAATACCGACAACCTGAACATCTGTGGCGTTTGTGCTCGCCAGACTTGCTCACGCCGCAAGGTGCTTTCAATGCGTGAACTTGCATCAACCTTTTTCAAGGTATCTACCGAAGCCGAAGCCAAAATGGCACCTGTGTTTTTATCCATGCAGTATTGCATCAGTTTTTCAATATCCTGCACTGACACACAAGGGCGTGCGGCATCATGTACCAATACAAAGTCATCCTGCACTGCATGCTCTCGTTGCAAATAATTCAAGGCGTTGTACACCGAATACATGCGCTCGGCACCCCCATGAACAGTGGCAACTTTTTCATGGTGTGCATAAGCCGTTTTTTGCCACTCCTGATCATGGCGCGAAATACTCACCACCACACCCGCCACGCGCTCACAAGACAAAAGCCGTTCAAGGGTATGTTCAATCACGGGTTTACCCAGAACTTGCAGGTATTGCTTGGGCACTTCACTTTGCATGCGCGAGCCAATACCCGCAGCAGGAACAATCACCCGGAAGGCATGGTTATTTTTTTCTTGAGCCTGGCGTTCGTTCATCAATGACATGGTAAAACACCTCGTTTTCTTTCACCAAACCCAGGTCTTCTCTGGCTTTGTGTTCAATCAGCTCAAGACCATTTCTCAAGGCTTCAACTTCCTCAATCAGTTTCTGGTTTCTTTCCTGAAGCAGTTTATTTTCCTGTTCTTTTTGCGCAATGGATTGTTTCAACCGCGACACATCAGCAACACTGCCTTCGCCTATCCACAAAATCACTTGCAGATAGATGAACAACACACCCAACACAATCATCAATACGACAAACCATACAGGCTTGTTACCATGACTTTGATCAATCGCTTTTTTTTTATCCTGAAAAGTCATGGCACCTTATTTAAATTCAGCACGCCCCTTGTATGGCGCTTTTGAAGCAAGTTGCTCTTCAATGCGCAACAACTGATTATATTTTGCAACACGATCGGAACGACACAGCGAACCTGTTTTGATTTGCCCTGTCGCAGTGGCCACCGCCAAATCTGCCAGTGTAGTATCTTCCGTTTCACCAGAGCGATGAGAAATCACAGCGCTGTAACCTGCGGCTTTCGCCATCGCAATGGCATCCAGCGTTTCACTCAAACTGCCAATCTGATTGAATTTAATCAAAATGGAATTGGCAATTTTTTCATCAATGCCGCGTTTCAGAATTCTGGTATTAGTGACAAACAAATCATCACCCACTAATTGCACCTTGTCGCCAATCAAATCGGTCAGGATTTTCCAGCCTGCCCAGTCACTTTCATCCAGCCCATCTTCAATCGAAATAATTGGATAGCGCGCTACCAAGTCAGCCAGATATTCTGCAAAGCCTCTGGAATCGAGTACCTTGCCTTCGGATTCGAGATGATATTTGCCGTCCTTGTAAAATTCCGAAGCGGCACAATCCAGTGCCAGTGTTACTTCTTCACCCGCCTTGTATCCCGCCTTTTCAATCGCCAACATAATCATTTCCAAAGCCGCTTCATTGGAAGGTAAATCGGGTGCAAAACCGCCTTCATCACCGACCGCTGTATTCAAACCCTTATCCTTCAATACCGCTTTCAGGGCATGGAAAATTTCAGCGCCACAACGCAGTGCATCAGCAAAGGTTTTGGCACCGACAGGCTGTATCATGAATTCCTGTATATCGACGTTGTTATCAGCATGTTCACCGCCATTAAGAATATTCATCATCGGCACTGGCATGGAATACGCCGAATTATTGGCCAGACCTGCAATGTGTTCATACAAGGCAACACCCTTATCGTTGGCTGCTGCCTTGGCACAGGCGAGTGACACCGCAAGAATGGCATTGGCACCATATTTGTTTTTATTGTCAGTGCCGTCCAACTCAATCATGATGTTATCAATTGCTCGCTGATCAGCCGCATTTTTTCCCAGCAGTGCTTTTTGAATATCGCCCGTGATGCCTGCCACTGCATTTTTTACACCTTTACCCAGATAACGACGCTTATCGCCATCACGCAATTCCAAAGCCTCTCTTGAGCCCGTTGAAGCACCCGATGGCGCACAGGCACTGCCTTTGGCACCTGAGGCGAGAATCACGTCCGCCTCGACGGTTGGGTTACCACGCGAGTCCAATACTTCTCTGGCTTTTATTTGAACAATCTCACTCATGGATTTTTTTTCTCCGCTTGTCTTTTATGGAAACGAAAGGTCGGGTTGGGATTTCACCAGATCATCAAGCTGCTTAATCTGGGTCAGGAAGTCTTTCAAATGTGTGAGTGGTAAAGCGCAAGGGCCATCACACAAGGCTTTATCAGGATCAGGATGAGTTTCCAGAAACAAGCCCGCAATTTTCTGGCTCACGCCCGCCTTGGCCAGTTGTAACACTTGTCGCCTTCGGCCATCAGCAGAATCAGAGCGCCCGCCAGGAATTTGCAAGGCATGGGTCACATCAAAAATCAGCGGATAATTGAAGCGCTTCATCACCTCAAAACCCAACATATCCACCACCAGATTGTTATAGCCAAACATGGTGCCCCGCTCACACAGCATCAGGCGTTTGTTACCCGCCTGTTCAAATTTGTGCAGGATATGCCCCATCTCGTGGGGTGCCAGAAACTGCGCTTTTTTGATGTTAATCACTGCACCTGTCTTCGCCATCGCACTCACCAAATCCGTTTGTCTCGACAAAAATGCAGGCAACTGAATCACATCGGCTACCTGTGCAGCAGGTGCCGCCTGTGCAGGTTCGTGCACATCGGTAATAACAGGAATCGAAAATTTTTGCTTGATGTCAGCGAGTATTTGCAAACCCAAGTCAAGGCCGGGGCCACGAAAAGAATTCAGCGAAGAACGATTGGCTTTATCAAACGAAGCCTTGAACACATAGCGAATACCCAGAGCTTTACATACCTTGACATGCTCTTCTGCCACTTCAAAAGCCAGTGCCTCGCTTTCAAGCACATTCATGCCGCTGAACAATACCAGCGCTTCCCGATTGTTGACCGAAATATTGGAAAACTGAATCGAAACCTGACTCATGATTGCTGCTGACGTGTCGCGGCTTCAACAAAGGCCTTGAACAAAGGGTGGCCATCGCGAGGTGTTGAAGTAAATTCAGGATGAAACTGACACGCCACAAACCAGGGGTGATCAGGCACTTCAATCATTTCAACCAGTTCGCCATCGACCGATTCACCGGCAATGCGCAGACCTGCATCCACCAGTTGTTGCTTGTAACGCTGATTGATTTCAAAACGGTGACGATGCCGCTCGATAATGCTGGGTTTGTTATAGTGTTTTCTGGCAAGACTGCCTTCCAGCAATACACATTCCTGCCCACCCAAACGCATGGTGCCGCCAATATCATCTCCTTCACCACGATATTCTCTTTCACCGTCTTTGGTGAGCCATTCCGTAACAAGGCCTACCAGAGGATGCACCGCTTTTTTGTCGAACTCGGTGCTGTTCGCTCCGGTTAGCCCTGCAACATTGCGCGCAAATTCAATAACAGCCAGTTGCATACCCAGACAAATGCCCAAATAAGGAACCTTGTTTTCACGCGCATAGCGAATCGCCATGATTTTGCCTTCGACACCGCGCTCACCAAAACCACCTGGCACCAAAATACCGTTCAACCCTTCAAGCAGTTGTGTGCCTTGCTTTTCTACATTTTCAGATTCGATATAACGAATATTCACTTTGCGGGCAGTATGAATGCCTGCATGTCGCAGTGCCTCATTGAGAGAAATATAGGCATCCATTAAATCCATATATTTGCCGACCATGCCAATCGTGACTTCACCTTGAGGATGCAATTCCTGTTCGACCACCCACTTCCATTCGGTTAAATCCGGCTCGCCACATTGCAAACCGAGACGCTCAACAACCAGCGCATCGAGACCTTGCTCGTGCAAAATCAGCGGCACACGATAAATGGTATCGGCATCGGGTGCCGACACCACCGCGCGTTGTTCCACATTGGTAAACAGGGAAATTTTCTTGACGGCAGATTCGGGAATCATGCGATCTGAACGGCACATCAATATATCAGGCTGCAAGCCGATGGAGCGCAGCTCCTTCACCGAATGCTGGGTTGGCTTGGTTTTGATTTCCCCTGCGGTAGAAATATAGGGCACCAGTGTGAGATGCATAAGCAAGGAACGCTGTGCACCGAGCTCCACCTTGAGCTGACGTACCGCTTCAAGGAAAGGCAGAGATTCAATGTCACCAATGGTGCCGCCAATTTCCACCATCGCAATGTCATATCCTTCACCCGCTGCAAGAATACCAGCCTTGATTTCATCAGTAATATGGGGAATCACCTGCACCGTACCGCCCCTGTAATCCCCTCGTCGCTCCTTGCGAATTACACGCTCATAAATCTTGCCAGTGGTGAAACTGTTACGGCGGGTCATGGTGGTGCGCACAAAACGCTCATAGTGCCCAAGATCCAGATCGGTTTCTGCACCATCTTCAGTGACGAACACTTCACCATGCTGAAAAGGACTCATGGTGCCAGGATCGACATTGATGTAAGGATCCAGTTTAAGCATGGTCACAGAGAGACCACGCGCTTCGAGAAGTGAGGCAAGGGAAGCCGCAGAAATCCCTTTACCCAAAGACGAAACCACCCCGCCTGTTACAAATAAAAACCGCGTCATACTCATTTCCGAGACGAAAAAAAAGAAGGAGAAAAAACTTTCAGGACGGGAACGTAGGCTAGCAGAAAGGTAAAAATCTTTAAAGGAAACTGTTAGGCTGTGTTTTTTTAAATCCCCCTGCACCACCATGTCGATTAGCCAACACGATGCCATTCTCAGCGTGAGCCAGTTAAACACATTGGCCAAAGACATTATCGAAAGCAGTTTTTCCAATATTCTGGTTGAAGGTGAAATTTCCAATCTGGTCGCACCGCGCTCAGGCCATTTGTATTTTTCACTCAAAGACGAACGCGCACAGATTCGTGTCGCGCTGTTTGCAGGCCAAAAACAGCGACTGGATTTCAAAATCGAAAATGGTTTGAAAGTCATCATCAAAGGCGGTTTAAGTCTGTATGCCGACAGAGGCGACTACCAACTGATTGCAAGAACCCTGCAACGTGCTGGTGAAGGTGCGCTACAGCAGCAATTCGAGCGTTTGAAACAGGCACTTGCCCAGCGCGGCTGGTTCGATGAACGCCATAAAAAACCCTTGCCTGATTTCTGCCAGCATCTGGCGGTAATCAGCTCACCCAGTGGCGCAGCCATTCGCGATATTTTGCATGTGTTGCAAAGACGCTTTCCCTTGATGGAAGTCACGCTCATTCCCAGTCTGGTTCAGGGAAAGGAAGCCGCCGCAAAACTGGTGGCCGCAGTGCATACCGCCAATCGGCTTAAACGCAGTGGCAAACCACAATTTCAGTTCGATGCCATTTTACTGGCGCGCGGTGGCGGCTCTCTCGAAGACCTTTGGCCTTTCAATGAAGAAGCGCTGGCACAAGCTATTTTTGAAAGTGAGCTTCCTGTGGTGAGTGGGGTTGGCCACGAGATTGATTACACCATTGCCGATTGGGTGGCCGATTTCAGAGCACCCACCCCTTCTGCGGCTGCCGAAAGCCTGAGCCAGAACCAGCATGACATCAGCGCCTGGCTCAATCAGGCACAGAGTGATTTAGTCACCGCCTTGCAACAAAAAATCATGCAGGCTTCACATACCTTGCACCACCTCAGCAAGCGCTGTACCAGCCCGCAACAACTCATTCACGAGCGCATGCAAACTCTCGATTACCTCGAACATCGACTGTTAAAAACACAAGCACACACACAGGAAAAAGCGCATGCGACTCTGGCTTTTCTTGCTGCACGACTGAACAGCCTGAGCCCCTTGAATACGCTGGAACGCGGTTATTCGATTACGCGCAGTCAAACAGGCAAACAATGGCAACTTTTGGCACACGATCAAACACCTAAAGTGGGTGAACATATCCAGACGGAAACACATACCTTGCTGATGGAAAGTCAAATCACCCGAATCACCCTTAAAAAACCGTAACAACAAAATTAACAGGAAACTTCATGCAGCTATTTAAAACTTTGCTCACCAGCAGCCTGCTTGCCTTACTGTTGAGCTGTTCAAATGTGCAAACAAAAGCGATTGCACATTCACACTATTTTGATCAAAAACATCTTCCCAACGAAAGTCGGGTACCAGGTGGTGTTGCGCTCGTGAATTTCGACTATCAAGGCCAGCCAGGTGCGCGTTTTAATGAGCAACCCGTGATGCTGCTCAATACCGCAAAACATCAGTGGACAGCCGTGGTGGGTTTGGCACTCACTCTAAAAACTGGCAGTCATACCCTGCACATTGGTGGCGATAAAGGTAACAAGGAACTCACGTTTGAAATCCATCACAAGGAATACCAAGCGCAATACCTCACCTTGCAAAACGAAGAGCAAGTCAGCCCGGGTAAAGCAGCGTTAGAGCGCATTGGTCAGGAAGCCAGCATCATGCGCACCGCATTCAGGCAATGGAGCGCAGAAGCACCAATGAATCTGAAATTGAATTATCCAGTTGAAGGGCCCTTATCGGGTGTGTTTGGCTCCAGACGTTTCTTTAATAATCAGCCCAGAAATCCACATTCAGGGCTGGACATTGCCGCGCCCAGAGGCAGCCTGATTGGCAATCCGCTGCCAGGGCGTGTTATCGCGAAGGGAGATTATTTTTTTAACGGCAACACCGTATTGATTGATCATGGCCAGGGCATGATTAGCATGTATTGCCATATGGACGAAATCAAAGTGAGCGAAGGCCAACAACTGAATCAGGGCGACATCATCGGCACGGTGGGCAGCACGGGCAGAGCCACTGGCCCTCACCTGCATTGGACTATCAGCCTTAACAATACCCGCGTTGATCCAATGCTTTTTTTGAAAGAAAAATAAACAACACAATGCGCTCACACACTCAACTTCACCCGCTCTGCAACTTGTTGAATAAAATCTCTGTCTTTTAACAATTCAATTTTAATCAACTCACGCTCATCTTGAGCCATTGTTTTTCGCAATGCCTGATTAATTTGAGTTTGGTAAGGCAAAGCGCCAGGTGCTTCTGCAATATGCTTATAGTATCCAACTACGTCCTGATCTAATGAAATTGTGATTCTCACTTTAGTGTTTTTATCAACAGCTTCTGCTTGCAGCTCAGGTAAAATACCTCTGCGTTTCACTTTCATTTTTTTTAAATCATACTCTCTTTGCATAGTCTTCGGCCTCTTGTTTGGTGGCTTTTCTAGCTGAAATAATGCGAATCGCATCATCTCTTATGGTATAGCTAACCATCAATAATCTGCCTTGATTTGAGCACCCAATCAGGATTTCCCTATCTTCCAACTCGCTGTGATCAGGGTCATAAAATGCAATCTGCTCGGGATCATAGAAGCAACTCATTGCTTCCTCAAAGGCTAAGCCATGCTTGGCTTTATTGGCATTCGCCTTGCTATCGTCCCATTCAAAATGCATGGGATATGTATATCATGTGTATTTTGTATGAGGCAACTGATTTTTAAAGTCAAAAGGCTTTATAAACCTATGCGCTTCTAAAAAACCCCAAACGCCCAATGCCAAGGCTCGTAGGTAATTCCTGAAGGATTATTTTTGGGGTAGGAAAGATGGAAACCGTATTTTTCACCATGCTCCATCAACCACACAAAAGCGACGGTTTCTTCAAAGGCTTCACTCAGATGCTCACAGCCGCTGGTGCCGACATCAATCGCTCTGCCTGTGTGATGCTCGCTGTAACCTGGTGCTGCGCTCACTTTCAAAATATCTGAAATGTTTTGCCCCGCTGCGAGTTTTTTTTCTATCAAACTTTTTTGGTAATCCACACTACGAAAGCAGGAAACCAGAGACAACTCAATAAAATCACGTTGTGCTGCCTTGCGCATCACTTTCCAGCGCTTTTCAACTTCGGCCAACAAAAACTGCTCTCTGCGAAACACATCAAGCCCCGCAGAAACCAGCTCACTTTCGCCGGCTTCTTCCTGCATCCATAATTTGTAACGCGCTTCATAGTCTGCAGGAATTCCCAATTCACCATGAATATTCTGGATACGCTCTATGTAGGCTTGTGAAAGTTGTGCGGCCATTACTCATCCAAATCCGTTTCAGCTTGCTGTTCGGATATTTTACATGGTTTCAAAACGAACAGCAGTGCTATTGCCGGAACTTTCAGAAGCTGGCACTAACAAAGCCTGAATACGACTATGGCTTTGCACCTCGCCCGACAAAATAGCCTGCGCCAAAGGATTTTCAATCGCAGTTTGAATCAGGCGTTTCAAGGGGCGAGCACCATAGACCGGATCGTAGCCTGCTTCTGCCAAAAAGCTAATCACAGCTTCATCAAGCGCCAGTTCGATGTGTTGATCGAGCAAGCGTTTTTTCAGAATCTCAATCTGAAAGCGTGCAATGTTGCCAATTTGTGATTTCGACAAGCTATGGAAAATAACCGTTTCATCAATACGGTTGATAAATTCCGGTCTGAAATGATTCAGCAACAGCTGTGATAATTTTCCATGCAATACTTCGTAGGGCGTATCCAGTGGGAGCGATTGAATATCCTGCGAACCAATATTGGAAGTCATCACAATCACGGTATTTTTGAAATCCACTGTGCGGCCATGACTGTCACTCAGGCGACCATCATCAAGCACCTGCAACAAAATATTGAACACATCGGGGTGCGCTTTTTCTACTTCGTCTAACAAAACCACTGAATAGGGCTTGCGACGAACCGCTTCCGTTAAATAGCCGCCTTCCTCATAGCCCACGTAACCTGGAGGTGCGCCAATCAATCTGGAAACTGCATGTTTTTCCATATATTCCGACATATCAATGCGCACCAAAGCCTGTTCGCTGTCGAACAAAAATTCAGCCAGGGCTTTGCATACTTCGGTTTTACCCACACCGGTAGGCCCCAAAAACAGAAACGAACCATTGGGTTTATTCGGGTCACTCAAGCCTGCACGCGAACGACGCACAGCATTGGCGATGGCGGTAATGGCACGGTCTTGCCCCACCACACGTTTGTGCAGGTGCTCTTCAATATGCAGCAATTTTTCTTTTTCACCGCTTAACATTTTGCTGACTGGAACACCTGTCCACATCGAAACAATTTCAGCGATTTCATCTTCACCAATTTTGGTTCTCAGTAATTTTTTCTCGCTGTCTGTTTCATTTTTATTTTCCTGTTCAGATGCCAATCGTTGTGCCAACTCTTTCTCTAGTTCGGGCATTTTTCCATACTGAAGTTCAGACATAAGTTCCAGATTATTGCTGCGCCGTGCTGCCTCGAATTCGAGTTTTGCATTTTCCAGAGCTTCCCTGATTTTCTGGGAACCTTCCAATACCGCTTTTTCTTTTTGCAGGCGTTGCTCATAGCCCTTGTATTCTTGATCGAGTTTTTCAATTTCACCTTGCAACTTTTGCAAGCCTTCTTTTGAAGCATCGTCCTTTTCTTTTTTCAGGGCTTCCGCTTCAATTTTTAATTGAATCAAACGCCTTTCAAGTTTATCCATCAGCTCAGGTTTGGAATCCATTTCCATACGAATACGGCTGGCAGCTTCATCAATCAAATCAATCGCCTTGTCGGGTAATTGACGATCTGAAATATAACGATGTGACAAGCGTGCAGCGGCGATAATCGCAGAGTCGGTAATATCCACGCCGTGATGAATTTCATAGCGCTCTTTCAAACCGCGCAGAATCGCTACCGTGTCATCGACACTGGGTTCATCTACCAGCACTTTCTGGAAACGACGTTCAAGCGCCGCATCTTTTTCAATGTATTGTCGATATTCATCGAGCGTGGTTGCACCCACGCAATGTAATTCACCACGTGCCAGTGCAGGTTTCAACATATTGCCCGCGTCCATTGCACCATCGCCTTTTCCAGCACCGACCATGGTATGCAGCTCATCAATGAACAGAATCACCTGCCCTTCCTGTTTGCTTAATTCATTGAGTACAGCTTTGAGGCGCTCTTCAAATTCGCCCCGAAATTTGGCGCCTGCAATCAATGCGCCCATATCGAGCGCCAATACCACTTTTTTCTTGAGCCCCTCGGGCACTTCACCATTCACAATACGCTGTGCAAGACCTTCGACCACAGCCGTTTTACCCACGCCAGGCTGACCAATTAACACGGGGTTATTTTTGGTACGGCGTTGCAATACCTGAATGGTACGGCGAATCTCATCATCACGCCCAATCACAGGGTCGAGCTTGCCTGCTTCGGCACGCTCGGTGAGATTGATGGTGTATTTATCCAGCGCTTGTCGATTTTCCTCGGCATTTTGCGATTTCACTGATTCCCCCTGTCTGAGTTTGTCGATTGCATTTTCAATATCCTGTTTGCTGACACCCAGTTCCTTAAAAATGGAATACATAGGAGAACTGTCTTCTGCAAACGCTAACAACAGCAATTCAGACGACACAAAACTGTCGCCTTTTTTTCGGGCAAGTTTGTCTGCCATATTGAGCGCCTTGGCCAGGGCGGGAGAAATCTGAACATCGCCCTGATGATTGGTCACGCGTGCCAATCTATCCATCGCTTCATTAAGTTTTTTGCGAAGTTGCGCAAGATTAAAACCACTTTGTTTAAACAGCGGCAGCAAACTTGCAGAAGCATCATCAAGCATCGCCAAAGCCAGATGAACGGGTTCAATGGCATTGTGATCGTGGCCTAATGCCAAGGACTGGGCATCGGCGAGCATGTTCTGTAAATGGTGGGTGAGTTGTTCTTGACGCATATTGGCCTCAATGTATTCTGCAATAGAAGGTATTGAAAATCAGTTGTCATCCTGAGCATAGCGAAGGATCTCTAAAACAGATTCTTCGGCGTTGCCTCAGAATGACAACAGATAAATATTCACTTGAGAGAAAAATGGGGAAATACTTTGAATTTTCAATAGCACACAACTGTTACAAATCAGTTTTCCAGCCAAATCATTGAAGCAAAACGCCCACAAGGTGCCGTGTTTTGATGGCTTGCAAGGCGGTGGGAATAGAATCGGTCATCGGCATAGGTACAGATGCCACAGTCTTCAATCTGCGTAACATTGTGTTGTTGTAACTGACAGGTGGCAATGGCTTTGATGTCTGCCAGAAATTTTCCTGCTGCACCGTCTTTTACAAAACAGCTTTCATACGCGCCATCTTTTTCCACAAAACGCTGTCTGAATTCTTCACCCACCTGATAATGATTTTGAGAAATGGCGGGGCAAAAATACGCATGAATCTCCCCCAAATGAATGGCGGATTTTTGTGCGTATTGCGAAAGCAAGGTAAAAAATTGATCAATGATTCCGCTATACAAACCTTGCCAACCCGCATGCAACGCAGCAACAAAACTGCCTTGTTCATCACTGAGAAAAATGGGCAGGCAATCTGCCGAACTCACCACACACACCCTGCCTGTTTCAAAGGTGAAACTGCCATCGGCTGTTGCGATGGAATCGGCTGGTGCAAGATTCAGGAATTGCGTTTTGGAAAAATCATCAAGACACAGCACCGTGTTTTTACTCACCTGGGTTAACCAGCCAACTTGCTCAGGCACTTGTAAAACTGTATTGAGCAACTGTCTTCTGCCTTGCACTTTTTCTGGCTGTTCACCGACATGTGCGCCCAGATTAAAACCATAATGGCCACTTTCATTCAAAGTATTGCGCTGTGTAACCAGACAGCGGACTTTTTTGGAAACCTGCCACGTCGGTATAAAAACAGGTTCCTCATTCATAACGCGCATTCGCTTTGAACAACTGCAAGCAAGTGTTGAAAATCTTCAGGTGCTTCCTGTTCCCATTCCAGATATTCACCCGTTATGGGGTGCTCAAGCCCGAGATAACAAGCATGTAAGGCCTGACGCTGAAAATTATTCAAACACTGCCTGAGTGCTTCGCTGGCACCTTTAGGCCATTTATTCCTGCCGCCATATAAAGGATCACCCACCAAAGGAAAACCGATATGGCTCATATGTACACGAATTTGATGCGTGCGTCCCGTTTCCAGTTGTGCAAGCACATAAGTGAAATGTTTGAAACGTGTTTGCAAGCGAACATGCGTAACAGCAGGTTTACCCGACTGCTCATCAACGGCCATTTTGACACGCTGGTTTTTATGCCGCCCAATCGCGGCTTCAATCATAAAACCACCCGTCATCTCACCAATAGCAAGTGCCTGATACTGCCGTGTCACTGCCTTTTCCTGAATCTGTTGCACCAGTCGCGTATGCGCTTCAATACTTTTAGCCACCACCATCAAACCTGAAGTATCTTTATCCAGACGATGCACAATGCCACCGCGCGGCAACAACGCTTGTTTTTTATTATGGAATAACAAGGCATTGAGCAAGGTGCCATCGGCATTACCCGCAGCAGGGTGCACCACCAAACCTGCGGGTTTGTTGATAATCAGAATGTCATCGTCTTCAAAAATAATATCGAGTGGAATGTCCTGCGCCAGCCATTCGTCTTGCTGTTCCAGTTCCGCATCCAGCACAATCTGTTCACCACCAAGCATTTTGGCCTTGGCTTTCAGTTGTTTGCCATCAACCGTGATATTGCCTTCCTTAATCCACGTTTGTATCAAAGCACGGGAAAATTGTGGTAATTGTTCACTCAATGCCTGATCCAGACGACTGCCACCCGCTGCCGCAGGTAGTTCAAATTGTTTCTGAATCGGCTGTTTCATGGTGAATTCCAGAGTTAAGGATTTAATTGATGCAAGTTCATAGTATACTCGCGCACCTCGCTGCAAGCATTACACAAACCTTGAAAAACACGATGCCATGATGGTTGTTCAAAAAACATTTCACACTTTTTATTTGCTGATTTGTCACGTGTTAATCGTGGGCTGCTTGTTGGGCGCATTGGTTTCCTGTGCAAATAAAAAAGATGATGAAAACAAATCCGAGCGTCAGTTGTATGAAGCTGCTCAAAAAGCTCTCGACAATCATCAATATGAATTTGCGCTTGATTCGTTCCGAAAACTGGAACTGCGTTTTCCTTTTGGGCGTTATGCCGAACAGGCACAACTGGAAATGATTTATGCCTATTACATGAACGATGAATTGGCCGCTGCCGATGTCGCAGCACAACGATTTATTCGCCAACATCCTGATCACCCAAATCTGGATTACGCGTGGTATATGAAAGGACTTTCCAATTACCACGTTGACAGCTCCTTTACCGACCGTCTGGTGAAACGTGGCAGTGTTAAAAGAGATCTCAGTGCTGCCAAAGATGCTTTCGACCATTTCAATGCCCTGATTCAAAATTTTCCCGAAAGTGAATATCTGCATGATGCGCAAAAGCGCATGCTTTACCTCAAGGATGTGATGGCACAGCAGGAAATCGAAATTGCCTATTACTACTTGCAACGCACTGCTTACGTTGCTGCACTCAATCGCGGCAAGCAAGTGCTGGAAAAATTTCCTGGCACATCGGCGAGTGCTGATGCTCTGGCGATTATGGTACATGCCTATCATCAAATGGATATGGACGATCTCGCCGCTGATGCGCTGGCGGTGTTGAAATATAACTTCCCGGATTATCCCAAGCTTCAGCCCGATGGTAGTTTGGCAGAGTATGACAAGCTCTATTACGACAAGGTGAACTGGTTGAACTTTGCAAGCTTTGGTTTTCTTGGCAAAGGCAAAGGTTTTTCACCTGTGAAAACATTGCCCGAACAGGAAAACACAGAAATTCCTCTGCCACCTGAAATTCAAAATCCTGTAAATTAAGGTATTTCTGAACACCCTTTCGGGTTTTATAACCATCTAACACACAGGTGTTGAGGTGTGATAAACCCCGCTTTATAATGCCCGCTTGTCGGCTCAATGCCTGCAATCTTCAGGTTAATCACTTTTAACAATCACTTTAAAAAGGAACACTTATGAAACTCAGAATTTTAACCACTGCCATGTTGTTGGCTGGTATGTCAGGTTTTGCTCAGGCAGATATTTCCTACACCTATGTTCAGGGTTCAGGCCACTTATCAAATTGAAACTGAATATGATAATTACATGTGGGAATTAAAAGGTTCTTACCAATTAAATGATGCGCTTTACATCACCATGGATGATCAAAATATTCGTAACGCTGTTGCAGGCCAGCGTAGTGGCAGTCTCGGCGGATTCATTGCTCTGGAGAATGGTATCCATCTTTACGGTCAGGCAGGGCTGGCTGACTATGCGAACGATATGTATCCGATTTTTGAAGCGGGTGTGCGTCTGGAAACGATTGACGATTTCGAATTACGTGCTGCGCTGAGACTGGAACCTGAAATGCCAATACCAGGTACTACTGATACTGGTGAAATGATTATCGGTGGTGAAGCGGTTTATAAAGGTTTGAAAGATTTTGATCTGCTCGGTGGTATTGAGATATTTGATGATCTGGATACCACGGTGATTCGTATCGGGGCGCGTATTAACTTCAACTAAAACTTTATTTTCCCGAACACTAAAAAAGGCTCGCTTCTTATATTTGATGCGAGCCTTTTTTATTCACCCTTCTTTTGTTTATTCACCAATCTTCCATGCGTTGGTCACAGGGTAACGCCTGTCCTTGCCAAAGGCGCGTGGTGTCACCCGCGTACCAATGGGTGCCTGACGGCGTTTATATTCATTCACGTCAACCAGACGTAACACGCGATACACCTGCTCCCGATTAAAACCTGCCTTGATGATGGCTTCTGCGCTTTGGTCTTTTTCCACATACAAGGCGAGAATCTGATCGAGCACATCATAAGGCGGCAGCGAGTCTTCATCTTTTTGATCAGGTGCCAATTCGGCCGAAGGCGGGCGCTCAATCACCCGCTGCGGAATAACAACAAACCCTGCCCGCTGATTCACCCACGCCGCAAGGCGAAACACCAGGGTTTTTGGCACATCTTTGAGCACATCAAACCCACCTGCCATATCGCCATACAAAGTGGAATAACCCACCGCCATTTCGCTTTTGTTACCCGTAGTCAAAACCAGATAACCTTTTTTATTTGAAATGGCCATCAGCAACACACCGCGACAGCGTGCCTGCAAGTTTTCTTCGGTGGTATCCGCTTTTGTCCCTGCAAATTCACCCGCCAGTGCTTCCATAAAAGCGGCATAGATAGATTCAATGGCAATCGATTGATAACGCACACCGAGGGTACTTGCCTGTGCAGCGGCATCGTCCTTGCTCATCTGCGAGGTATAGCGAAACGGCATCATCACCGCTTCCACACGTTCCTTGCCCAGTGCTTCCACCGCAATCGCCAGAGTCAGTGCCGAATCAATACCACCTGAAAGGCCCAGCACCACCCCTTTAAAACGGTTCTTATTGACGTAATCCCTCACCCCCATCACCAGTGCCCGATACAACTCTTCAAGTTCAGGCAGCTCCTTGCTCACTGGAAATTGATGTTGAATGTCGAGGGTATTGTTAGTTTTACACAGCGTAAAAGGCAAAAGCGCAGTCTCAAAACGGGGCGCTTCACACAGGCAAACGCCTTGTGCGTCGAAAATCATCGAGCCGCCATCGAACACCAGTTCGTCCTGACCGCCCACACAATGGCTATAAATAATCGGTAAACCCAGCGTGCTGGAACGCTCACGCAATACCCGTTTTCGTTCAGCCATCTTGCCCAGGTGAAAAGGGGAAGCATTGATATTCACCAGCACCTGTGCCCCTGCCTGTTGTGCCATTTTGGCAGGCGCTTCAAACCAAAGGTCTTCACAAATGGTTAACCCAATCACAAAGCCTTTCACCTCAAACACACATGGGTGTGAGCCACTTTGGAAATAGCGTTTTTCGTCGAACACCTGATAGTTGGGTAAACACTGCTTGCGATAATTGGCAAGCAACTTTCCCTGATAAATCACCGCAGCACTGTTAAACACCTGCCCCGCTGCTACTTGCTCCGGATAACCGAGCACCACATGAAAAGGCCAGTCCAGACTGGCTTCAAAAATTCTCTCAAATTGCTGATTCACACGTTTGGCAAGACTTTCCCGAAATAACAAATCTTCAGGTGGGTACGCACTCAAACACAGTTCTGAAAAAATCAATACATCGACAGCGCTTTGTGCTGCCAGTTGATTGGCAGTGGCAATGATTAAATTCGCATTGCCTTCAAAATCGCCTACGAGAAAATCAAGCTGGGCCAGCACACAATGACACGGTTGAACATTCATGAATTTGCCAAGATACTGTTGGTTAAAAATCCGCCTCATTCTAACTGCTGGGCGCTTGTTCTCAAACACAGAGGGTTTCATTCATGGGAAGACTTTTACTACTCATTGGCCTTGTCGTGGCAGCCGCGTGGCTGGTAAGACGCATTTATCTCACAGGGTCTTCCAGCTCGGCCGAACAAGGCACAAACGATGCCACTCCCGCCTTGATGAAAAAATGTGAACACTGCAATTTGCATGTGCCTGAAACCCGGGGCGTAAAAAATGCGCAGGGGGTTTTCTTTTGCTCAAAAGAACATCTTTCGCAACACAGCCCTCAATGAATGTACTCACGCATACAGAAGCAAGACTGGCAAAAAGCGATTCGCTGCTGACCGCCTTGCGTATTTATAGCGCTTATCGTCTGCTGCAAATTAGCGCGCTGCTCAGCATCTTTATGCTCGACAGTACCAACGCTGTTCCTGGCAAGGAAAATCCTGCCGTCTTTCTTGTTATCGCCTGTATCTATCTGGTTTTTTGCATCATCAGTTTCGCACAAACCCTGTTTAAACAACTGCCACAAATCCACGACACCGGTGTGTTATTTGTATTTTTTATCGATGTTCTGGCCATCAGCAGCTTTATCCATTTCAGTGGCGGTTTGCAGGCCACGCTTGCGATTATGATGGTTGCCACTGTCGCTGCTGCGGGCATTTTCCTGCCGAGGCGGCTTGCACTGTTTATTGCAGCTTTTGCCAGCCTGACCATTCTCGGCGAACAAATTTATCTTTATGTATCGGGTGATTTAAAAGGCGATCAATTCGGCACCAGCGGCATTCTGGGTCTGGCCTTGTTTGGTGCTGCACTCACGGTGCAACAGTTGTCCGAGCGTTTGCGCACCAGTGAGCAACTGTTATCGGAGCAAACCGAACAGGTGCAAACACTTGAAAAAATCAACGAGCAAATTATCGAACTGATGCCCAATGGCGTTATCGTGGTTGATGAATGGTTACGTTTGAAATTCATGAACACCGCTGCCTGGCGACTGTTACAAAATCCCAGCTTCCCTGACAACACCGGCATTGAGGAAATTTCTCCCAACCTCGCACGGCAGGTGAAAGCATGGAAAGATAATCCGGACAGCACCACCGAAACCTTCAGAAGCGGCAACAGTGGCATCAGTTTACATGCCAGTTTTGCACCGCTTGGACAAACAGAGCATCCTGCGGGCACAGTCATCTTTATCGATGATGCTTCACTGCTTTCTGCACAGGCACAAAAAATGAAACTGGCTTCTTTAGGCACACTCACTGCCGGCATAGCCCATGAAATCAGAAATCCTTTAGGCGCAATCAGCCATGCGGCACAGCTGTTACAGGAATCGACTTCACTTGCGGAAGCAGACAAACGACTCACCGATATTATTCAGCAACATTCAATACGCATGAATCGCATCATCGAAAATGTGTTGCAACTCTCCCGACAAAAAACCGGAAAATTTGAGCGTGTGCATCTGGGCGAATGGGTGAAAACTTTTATCCGTGAATTCAAGGCAGCCAAACCCTATGACATTATTTTTGCCTACGCTATTTCAAAAAATGTTTCTCACATTGAAATCGATGTCAGCCAGTTGGGTCAGGTACTTACCAATCTGTGCGAAAATGGCTTGCGCTATTCCTTTGCCTACAGTGCGGAACACTACATTCGTCTCGAATGTGGTTTTGATGATGCTCATCAGCGACATTATATCGACATTATCGACAAGGGGACGGGAGTTGATCCCAAAACAGTGGACAAGATTTTTGAGCCATTTTTCACCACCGATTCCAAAGGCAGTGGCCTGGGGCTTTATATTGCAAAAGAGCTGTGTGAAAACAATCGTTGCACGCTGAGCTATTTGCAAAATACATCACAATCAGGCGGCTGTTTCAGAATCAGTTTTTCATCGTGAATCAAAACGTATTATCATGTTTCAAAAAATACACGGCAAAAATAACAGGTCTATAACACATGTCTGAAACCCGTAGCAGACACAAAGTACTCATCGTTGATGATGAACCCGATATTCGCGAACTACTCGCCATCACGCTTTCACGTATGGAACTGGAAACACGCAGCGCTGCCGATGTACACAGTGCCAAACGGCATTTGCAAAACGAACACTACAATCTTTGTTTAACCGACATGCGCTTGCCCGATGGCACAGGTATCGAGCTGGTTAAATACATACAGGAAACCCGACCACATATGCCCGTTGCGGTGATTACCGCTTATGGCAGCATTGAAACCGCCATTGACTCCCTGAAAGCAGGTGCTTTCGATTTTGTCAGCAAGCCCATCGATTTGAATCGCTTGCGCGAACTGGTCAACACTGCACTGCGCATGGAAGTTGAACCCAAGGTTCAAACACCAACAGGCACACACACACCCAGCCTGATTGGTGAAACAGCGTCTATTCAGGAATTGCGTAACAAGATCATCAAGATTGCCCGAAGTCAGGCACCTATTTACATCAGTGGTGAATCCGGTTCTGGCAAGGAAATTGTCGCACGACAAATTCATGCGCTAGGCCCGCGCGCAGATTCACCCTTTATTGCAGTGAATTGTGGCGCTATTCCTGGCGAGTTAATGGAAAGTGAATTTTTTGGCCATCGCAAAGGCAGTTTTACCGGAGCCAACACCCACAAGGAAGGATTATTCAGTGCTGCCAATGGTGGCACACTGTTTCTCGATGAAGTCGCCGATTTACCCTTGAACATGCAGGTAAAATTGCTACGAGCGATTCAGGAAAAGGCGATTCGCCCTGTTGGTGCCCAGGAAGAAACACCTG
Source organism: uncultured Pseudomonadales bacterium (assembly GCA_964557005.1). Lineage (GTDB taxonomy): Bacteria > Pseudomonadota > Gammaproteobacteria > Pseudomonadales > JBECKS01 > JBECKS01. Next base: position 82,648 of record CAZKYI010000001.1, on the reverse strand, counting down.
TTGATGTGCGCATTCTCAGTGCAACACATCAGGATTTAAGTGCTCTGGTTGATAAAAATCTGTTTCGACAGGATTTGTTTTATCGCATCAATGTCATTCAACTGCATGTGCCTGCATTAAGAGAAAGAGCCGCCGATATTCCGCTGTTAGTGGAATTTTTCATCAACAAAATCAGCGGAGAATGGCAAATCGAAAAACCCGAAGTAGCACCTGAAACGCTTGCCATTTTGCAAAATTACGCTTTCCCCGGAAATGTGAGAGAGCTGGAAAACACGCTCGAACGTGCCATTACCTTATGTGAATCTGGCATATTGAAACCCGAACACCTGCAACTGTCGGCATCTGGCACAGGCAATCTCCATGCACCAGACATCAGTGCATCAGACAACAAGGAAAATACCCAACTGCCCAAAGGCATCGCTCTGGAAGAACATCTGAGTGATATTGAAAAACAGGCCATTCTCACTGCGCTGGAGCAAACCAAATGGAATCGCACCGCTGCCGCCAAAAAGCTCGGCATGTCATTTCGTTCCCTGCGCTATCGTTTGAAAAAACTCGGACTGGATGACGATTAAACTGGTATAACAAAATTATAAAAAGGATATTTATGAACAGGATGGTTCACGCCCCGGGTTTTTCATTATTGGAATTAGTGATTGTTCTGGCCTTATTTGGCTTGCTATGTCTGGCAGGTATGCCGTCCCTGAGTCACAGCATACAAACACATCAGGCCGATAGCGGTATCGATACGCTCAAAAAAGCGCTTGATTTCGCCCGTTCACAGGCACTCAGTCAAAAGCAGACCATTACTTTTTGTCTGGTTGAAGATAAAAAATGTTCACAACGCTCTTCGGGGGAAATGTTCATCTTTATCGATCATAACCAGAACCGTCAGGTGGATTCCTCTGACACTGTGCTCAGCTATCTCAAACTGCCCGACGATACAGCACAACTGGTTCTCAAAGCTGCCTTTGGCAGAGCCTATATTCGTTTCAAACATAACGGGGAAGTGATGGAAACCGCCGGTATTTCCTATTGTCCGAAAAACAGTGAACGCTTTGGGCGGGTGATTAAAGTGAATGGCAGCGGCAGAAGTTATCCACTACACAATCACAACGAGATTCAAAATTCTCTGGCGTGCTAACGCAATTCTTTAGGCAAGGCAAAAATCATATTTTCCTGCACGCCTTGAAGCTCACCATATAGCTCACCTCCTTGTGCTTGCAGAAATTTAACAACATCCTGCACCAGATTTTCTGGCGCGGAAGCACCTGCGGTAATGCCGATTGAACGCTTCCCTGCCAACCATGCAGTTTGAATATCCTCCTTGCTATCCACCAGATAAGCCTCACTGCCACAACGCTCTGCCAGCTCTTTTAAACGATTGGAGTTGGAACTGTTCACCGAGCCAACTACTAACACCAAATCACATTCCATCGCCAGTTGCTTCACCGCATCTTGTCTGTTCTGTGTGGCATAACAAATATCATCACGACGCGGCCCTTGTATCAGCGGAAATTTCCTTGCAAGCGCTTCGATAATCGCCTGCGTATCATCCACCGATAAAGTGGTCTGTGTGACATAATGGAGTTGCTCAGGGTGATTCACTTGCAGCGTGGCAACATCTTCCACGGATTCGACCAGATAAATCTGATTGATGCCCATCGACTCAAAACGCCCCATCGTACCTTCTACTTCAGGGTGACCTGCGTGACCAATCAACACACATTCCATTGCTTTCTTGCTGATATTGAGCACCTGCATGTGTACTTTGGTTACCAAAGGGCAAGTGGCATCGAACACTTTTAAATCGCGCTGCATTGCCTCCTGCTCTACCGCTTTTGCAACGCCATGAGCGCTGAATATAACAATTTTACCATCTGGAACTTCATTCAGCTCATCAACAAAAATAGCACCTTTTTCTTTCAAACGATTGACCACAAATTTGTTGTGAACAACTTCATGGCGCACATAAATGGGCGCGCCAAACATTTCCAGCGCCTTGTCAACAATCTCTATTGCCCGGTCAACTCCGGCACAGAAACCACGAGGATTTGCCAATTTGATTTGCATACCGTTCTCTTTTTGCCACAGCATTAATAAGCAGGCATTTTCTGTTCAATCCACTGCACCAGCGATTCGGCTGTCATACTTTGCAAGGCAAGAATTTCCACTTCAAAAATAATCTCTTTCCCTGCCAAAGGGTGGTTAAAGTCTATCAGTACAAACTGTTCGTTAATACTTTTTACCAATCCTGGAAGTTCTTCACCTGCCTGCCCCTGAAAACCAATCAGCAAGCCTGTCTGTAATTGCATATCCGCTGAAAATTGCGTTCTGGGAATGGCATGTTCATTGTCAGGATTATAGACACCAAAAGCTTTTTCCGGTGGCAATATGAAAGAGCGCTTGTCCCCCTGTTTCAACCCAAGCAAGAGCTTTTCAAAATTAGGCAAAAGATTGCCATCTCCATAGACAAAGCTTGCAGGTGTTCTATCGCGTGTACTGTCAATCACTTCACCGTTTTCCAGATGAATGGAAAAGTGCAGCGTAATACAGGTGTTAGGCGCTACGCTCAAACCTGCACCGCTAGATATAGTGACGTTGCTCACCTTGGCCTTCTACGTTTTCGACACAACGCTCACAGATTTCAGGGTGCTCAGCAACCGCGCCCACATCTTCACGGAAATGCCAGCAGCGCACGCATTTTTGATGTTCCGATACACGCACAGCTACTTTTAAATTACCATTTTCAGCGTGATGTAACTCCCCCTGTGCATCTTTCAAACTCAAAACAGTCACTGAAGAACAAATCAGCGCAAAGCGTAATTCATCATCAACCGCTCGCAAGGTTTGCACAAGTTCATCACTGCAATACAAAATGACTTCAGCACTCAAGCCTGATTTTATTTCACCAGCATTGCGTTTTATTTCCAGCGCTTTGTTAACTTCATTTCTCACTTCAAACAATTGTTGCCAAAACGCTTCCCCTAACTGCTTTGAAGCAGGTGCTGCCTGTAACAAAGCTGTGAGTGGGTACCATTCTTCCAGAAAAATCGATGCGCTTTTTTCACCAGGCATGAATGACCAGATTTCTTCTGCGGTAAAACTCAACACGGGAGACATCCAGCGTACCAGCGCGTGCAAAATATGATACATGGCGGTTTGCGTGGAACGCCGTGCAGCGCTGTCAGCGTGACAGGTGTACTGGCGATCCTTAATCACATCCAGATAAAAAGAACCCAGCTCAATGCTGCAAAAATGATGTATTTTTTGATACACATTATGAAAATGATACTGATCAAAATTCTGTTGAATCTCTGTTTGTAGCTCAGCCGCTTTCTCAAGCACCCAGCGATCAATACTCACCAGTTCATCTAATGGCAGTTGATGCTGATTGGGATCAAAACCTTCAAGGTTTGCTAACAAGAAACGCGCTGTATTGCGAATACGACGATAGGAATCGGCAACACGTTTGAAAATCTCATCAGAAACTGCCATTTCCTTTGTATAGTCCGTCGCAGCAACCCATAAGCGAATAATATCGGCGCCATATTGCCTGATGACATCCTGAGGCGACACCACATTGCCAAGAGATTTTGACATCTTGCGACCATGAGCATCGACCGTGAAACTGTAAGTCAACACGGTTTTATACGGTGCTTTTTGTTTAATCGCCAGACTGGTTAACAGGGAGGACTGGAACCAGCCGCGATGTTGATCGGAACCTTCAAGATATAAATCCGCAGGTGAACCCAATTCTGCGCGTTGATCCAGCACCGCAAAATGCGTAACACCGGAATCAAACCAGACATCGAGAGTATCGGTGACTTTTTCATAGTGTTTCGCGTCTTCACCAAGCAAATCGTTCAAATCCAGATTAAACCAGCCATCAATACCCTGGGCTTCCACCAGTTTGGCCACCTTCTCAATTAACTGCTCTGTATCAGAATGAAGCTGCTGTGTGTGTTTATGAACACACAAGGCAATCGGCACACCCCAGGTACGCTGGCGCGAAATACACCAGTCAGGGCGCTCTGCCACCATGCTTTCAATACGCGCCTTACCCCACGACGGCAACCATTCAACCCCCTGTATGGCTTTGTTAGCCATTGCATCGAGGCCATTCTGTTTCATGCTCACAAACCATTGTGGTGTAGCACGGAAAATAATCGGGGTTTTATGTCGCCAGCAATGTGGATAGCTGTGTGTTATTTCTGCGTGCGCAATCAACACATCGTTTTGTTCAAGCAAGTTAATAATAAATTCATTAGCTTTATTAACGTGCATACCTGCAAGCAACTCGGTACCTTCAACAAATACGCCGTTATTCCCTACAGGGTTATACACTTCCAAACCATATTTCTGCCCTACCATAAAGTCTTCCTGACCATGCCCTGGCGCAGTATGCACAGCACCTGTACCTGCATCGGTAGTCACGTGCTCGCCAAGAATGACGAGCACTTCACGCTGGTAGAAAGGATGTTGCAAGGCCAGCTTTTCAAGCTGTGCGCCTTTCACACTGGCCAATTCAGGTAGTTCAGACTGATAACGCGCACGACACGTATCTAACAAATCTTTCGCTACGACAAGATGCGCAGTGTTGTATTTCACCAGAACATATTCCAGCTCAGGGTGAATACTCACCGCCATATTAGCAGGCAAAGTCCAGGGTGTGGTTGTCCAGATAACCAGAGAAACACGTTCAAGCTTTTCCTGTTTGAACAGATGTGAAACCGCTGCCAAATCCCTGAATTGAAAAGCTACATCAATCGCATGAGATTTTTTATCCTCATATTCAACTTCTGCCTCAGCCAGTGCCGACGCACAATCAATACACCAATGCACAGGTTTGGAACCTTTTAGCAAATGGCCATTTTGAACAATTTTTCCAAGTGCACGAATAATATCGGCTTCAAAACGGTAATCCATGGTGAGGTAAGGGTTCTCCCAATCACCGAGCACCCCCAAACGCACAAAATCTTTAAGCTGTCCTTCAATTTGTTGTCCTGCATACGCCCGACATTCTTTTCTGAAGGTTGCAGCATCCACTTTCTGCCCAACCTTGCCGACTTTCTTTTCCACTTTCAGTTCAATCGGCAGGCCGTGACAATCCCAGCCAGGTACGTAAGGTGCATCAAACCCACTCAAACCTTTTGATTTAACAATGATGTCCTTGAGAATTTTGTTCACCGAGTGACCAATATGAATATCTCCATTCGCATAAGGCGGGCCATCGTGCAAAACAAATTTTTCGCGTCCTTTGCGTACAGTGCGTAACTGCTGATAAATATCCAGCTTCTGCCAGAGTGCAAGAAATTCAGGCTCACGATTGGCAAGGTTCGCCTTCATCGGGAACTCGGTGTTAGGAAGATTGAGGGTAGCTTTGTAATCACTCATGGATAGTGTCTTGTTGTGCAAAATAATGTTTGGAAATGGCTATATCTTCGTAAATTCTTTGCGTCATGCTTTCTATGTCAGGAAATTTTTCTTCATCGCGAATTTTCATCAAGGGACGCACATGCACCGTGCTGCCATAAATCATGCGATTGAAGTTGAACAAATGAACTTCCAGTAACACGCCCTTGCCATTGACTGTGGGGCGTGTACCCAGATTTGAAACCCCCTGATAACAGATGGATTCGCCAGCCTCGTCCTGTTCAATGGAAACCTCAACCACAAAAACACCATGAATCGGCGTTTTTTTTCGCGCAATCGGCAGGTTAATGGTGGGCACACCTAACTTGCGACCGAGCTGCTGACCGTAGCAAACCTTGCCACTAAATTCAAAAGCACGACCGAGCAGTTTTTTTGCCGCCACAAAATCTGAATTGGCCAGATACTTGCGAATCAAGGTGCTGCTCACACGTTCGCCATCGAGCAGCAAGCTGGTGGTATCCTGCACCTTGAAGCCAACCGATTTACCCCACTTCTCAAGAAATTCAAAATTACCTGAACGCTCGCGCCCAAAAGTAAAATCATCGCCCACTACCAGATATCGGGTATTGAGCCTGTTGGAGATGGCCTGTTTTACAAAATCTTCGGCCGATAGTTGTGACAATTTGCGGTTAAAAGGCAGGCACAAAAGGTAATCCACCTGCAAACTCTCAAGATAAAGATACTTTTCACGAAAGCGCATGATTCTGGCAGGTGCTGTTTCAGGCGCAAAAAATTCCATAGGCTGCGGTTCAAACAGAATCACAACCGATGGCAGTTTCAACTCGCTCGCCTTGGCAACCACATGCGCAACGATGGATTGATGCCCCAAATGCACGCCATCAAAATTACCAATCGTCGCGACACTCCCTTGCGCAAAATCAGGGTCATGTAAACTTGCTGTCAAACCGCGCAAGAGCCTCATAAATCCAGTCACAACAGGGGTAATCAAGGGCGCATATTATAGTCAGATTTAACCCTGTACAGGTAAGGATAATTGACAAAATCAGGACTCTTGGGCATAGTTGCGCGTCTTTTCAGGGGGGGTAAAGCAGGCTTGTATACCCTGACATCTGATTCCATTTTTACATTGATAAAACGAAGGTAAATTACATTGGCAAATTCAGCTCAAGCTCGTAAACGTGCACGACAAGCAGACAAAAGCCGTCGCCATAACGCCAGTCAGCGTTCCGAATTCAGAACCAGCGTCAAGAAAATAGTTGCAGCGATTGCAACTAAAGATAAGGCGATTGCAGAAAGCGCTTACAAAGCCGCTGTTCCAGTAATTGATAAAATGGCCGACAAAGGCGTTGTTCACAAGAACAAGGCAGCACGTCATAAAAGCCGTTTAAGCGCACAAATCAAAGCTCTTTAATTCCCGCGCATTCGATTACAACCCATCAAAAAAAAGGGCTTCAAGTATCATCACTTGAAGCCCTTTTTTTATGGCTAAACCTGATTAGACCAATACCAGATTATCGCGGTTAATCAATTCAGGCTCATCGACATAGCCGAGAATGCTTTCTATTTCATCACTGCTTTTGCCTGCAATTTTTCGTGCTTCATCAGCACTGTAATTCGCCAACCCTCGCGCCACACAAGTTCCGCGACCGTCCACACAAGCCACCATTTCCCCGCGTGAAAAACGTCCGCTCACCTGCGTTACGCCCACAGCAAGCAAACTGGAGCGATTATTTTTGAGCACTTTGACAGCACCTTCATCCAATACCAGCTCGCCTGCCATTTTAAGATGACTGGCCAGCCATTGTTTTCTGGCGGATTCCTTATCCTGATCGGCTAACAATAAGGTACCAAGGCGCTCGCCTCTGGAAAGTTTCAGCAAAACCTCAGACTCATAACCGTGCGCAATCACCGTCGCCGCACCTGAACGTGCCGCCAGCGCTGCTGACTGAACCTTGGTAATCATGCCGCCGCGTCCCAAACCATCTTTGCTGCCACCAGCCATCGATTTCAATCCCTCATCATTGGCAGATACTTCATCGAGCAAGCGTGCAGCAGGATTTTCCCGTGGATCCTGATCGTACATGCCTTGCTGATTGGTCAAAATAATCATCACGTCTGCCTGTATCAGGTTCACCACCAAGGCAGCCAGATTATCGTTATCGCCAAAACGGATTTCATCGGTCACTACGGTATCGTTTTCGTTGATAACAGCCACCACGCCCATTTCAATCAGGGAAAGCAAGGTGCTGCGTGCATTGAGATAACGCTTGCGATTGGATAAATCTTCATGCGTCAGCAAAATCTGCGCTGTGTGCTTACCACCTGCTTTAAATGCCTGTTCATAGGCTTGTACCAGACTCATTTGCCCCACAGCAGCGGCGGCCTGTAATTGATGGATTTGTTCTGGCCTGCCTGGCAAGCCCAGTTTGCTGACACCTGCCGCCACTGCACCGGAAGAAACCAGCACCACTTCCTTCCCCACGTGCAGTAATTGCAAAATCTGCTGCACTAAATTGTTAATCAGCACTTCATCAAGCGCCTGGCCATTTCTGGTCAATAAAGCACTACCTATCTTGATGACCCAACGCCGTGCGCGCGTGATGTCCTGTCTGTTTTTAATACTGCTCACTGTGTTATTCCTGATATTTTATTTTTCGACTTTTTATTATTCCTGATACAGCACTTCTATATCGTAATCGTCATCTTCTTCATCGTCTGCCTCACCGCGTGTGCGGCGTTTTTCGCGATACGCTTCTGCGAGTTCCTGCACCCTGATGCGTGCATCTTCTTCCAGCGCAATGAAAATCTGTTTTTGCTCGTCTGCAAATTGTGCATCGCTTTCAATCTGTGTTGCGATTTCATCAAGATACTGCATCACCGCAAAACTCAGCGCTTGTGTGCCTTGTCCGCTTAATGCTGAAATTTCAAAAACTGGTCCCTGCCAATCCAGTTTCTCTATCACCGATTGCCTCACCTCGGCCAACGCCTGCTCATCGAGCAAATCAATTTTATTCAATACCAGCCAACGCGGTCGATTGGCGAGAATGTCGCTGAAATTTCTCAACTCCTCAATAATGGCAGCCGCTTGTTCGGCAGGATCACTTTGATCGATTGGCAACACATCTACCACATGCAGCAACAAACGGGTGCGCACCAAATGTTTGAGAAAACGAATACCCAAGCCCACACCATCTGCTGCGCCTTTGACAATGCCCGGAATATCGGCCATCACAAAACTCTTGTGTTGTGAAATCTGAACCACACCCAAACTGGGCAAAAGCGTTGTAAAAGGGTAATCCGCCACCTTGGGTTTGGCGGCAGAAACCTTGCTGATCAGTGAAGATTTCCCCGCATTGGGAAAGCCCAGTAAACCGACATCGGCAAGCAGTTTAAGCTCGAGACGTAATTCCCGTTTTTCTCCTTCACCACCAGGCGTGGTTTTTCTGGGTGCGCGATTGGTACTGGTTTTAAAACGTGCATTCCCCAAACCGCCGCGCCCACCTTTGGCAACCATCAGCGTCATGCCTGCGCTATCCAGATCACCCAGCACTTCATCGGTATTCACATCAATAACCGTAGTACCCACAGGAACATCAAGATACACATCGTCAGATTTGGCACCCGCACAGTTACTGCCTCGGCCACCTTCACCGCGTTTGGCGCGATAATGGCGTGTATAGCGATAATCCACCAAGGTATTCAGGGCATCACTGGCACGCAGATAAACACTGCCACCATCGCCACCATCGCCACCGTCTGGCCCACCCTTGGGAACATATTTTTCACGACGAAACCCCAGAGCACCGTTACCACCGGCACCTGCTTCAACCTTGATGATTGCCTCGTCTACAAATTTCATGGTTTTCCCGATTTCAAATTTTCGCTTGCGTAAACAAAAAACCCCGTGAAAACGGGGTTTTTAAGTTCATTTGCTGTCTGGCCTAAACTTAAGCAACTGGCTCCACATTCACATATTGTCGCTTCAAGGCACCTTTCACTGCAAAGGTTACCTTGCCTTCGGTCAAGGCAAACAAGGTGTGATCCTTACCCATACCTACATTGTTACCGGCATGGAATTTGGTGCCACGTTGACGAACCAGAATGTTTCCCGGAATCGCAATCTCGCCACCAAATTTCTTCACGCCCAGGCGTTTCGATATGGAATCACGACCATTACTGGTACTACCACCTGCTTTCTTATGAGCCATTATTCAATCCTCTTAATACTGTGTTATGCGTCTGTGTTACGCGCTGATACCGGTAATCTTGACTTCAGTAAACCACTGACGATGTCCCATTTGCTTACGGAAATGTTTACGTCTGCGGAACTTGATAATTCTGATTTTCTCACCACGACCATGCGTCAACACTTCGGCGCTCACTTTGCCACCGTCAACATAAGGTGCGCCTACTTTCAAACCTTTATCGCTTTTCACCAGCAGGACTTTATCAAAATCCAGTTTGGCTCCCGCTTCACTTTCAATCAATTCCAGACGAAGTACATCGCCTTCTGCGACACGGTGCTGCTTGCCACCACTTTCAAAAACTGCGTACATAATTTGCTCCAAAGACAGGTTCGTTCAAGCTAGCCAAATGGCTCATTGAAAAGGCTTGTTCAAAGAAATTAAAGGGTTGGAAACCCCTTTTTAGGGTGGCGCATTTTACGGAAACAAATCTGCACAGGCAAGCGTTCACGGCTCTGAAATGCAAAAAGCGCTACTATTGACAGCCCCGAATGCCCTCTCTAGCATGCAGCGCCTCGCATACAGATTGGGGCACCATGAACGACTCTTCCTCGAAACCGGATTTTTTGAGCATCAGCTCGGTGGTCGGCAGTGAATTCAAGGCTGTTGATGAATTGATTTTTGAGGAACTCGGCTCCAACGTCCCCTTCATTCACGAAGTCGGCCACTACATTACCAAAAGTGGTGGCAAGCGCCTCAGACCTCTGGTCACGCTGTTAAGCGCTTTGGCGTGCGGCTATCAGGGGAAAGACCACATCAAAGTCGCCGCCATCACCGAGTTACTGCATACCGCCACCCTGCTACATGATGATGTGGTAGACGAATCCGAACTCAGACGCGGCAAGGCAACCGTCAACGCCAAATGGAACAACGCAGCCGCCATTCTGGTGGGCGATTTTCTGGTATCACGCTCATTTCAGATGATTGTCGATGTCGGCAATATTGCCTTGATGAAAATTCTCGCCGATGCAGCCAACTACATTACCGAAGGTGAAGTGCTGCAAATGGTCAACGCACACAATCCTGACACCAGCGAAGCCAGCTATCTGGAAGTGATTCGCTATAAAACCGGCAAAATGTTTGAAGTGGCTGCACAATCCGGCCCTGTACTCGCTCAGTCCAGCAAGCAGATTGAACAAGCGATGGTAGATTACGCTCGCCATCTGGGTGCAGCGTTCCAGTTGATTGATGATTATCTGGACTATTCCAGCAATGCCCAGACCCTCGGCAAAAATGTGGGCGATGATTTGGCCGAAGGCAAACCCACGCTCCCGCTCATTTATGCCATCAGGCATGGTTCAGAAGCGCAAAGCAAACTACTCAAGGAATGTATTCGTCACGGCAGCCTTGAACAACTGGATACCGTTCTCGAAATCATCGAGCAAACAGGGGCGATGAAATACACGCTTGATATGGCCATTACAGAAACAGACAAGGCGATTCAAGCCTGTTCTATTTTGCCTGCTTCAAAATACAAACACGCGCTGGAAGCGCTGGCCAGATTTGCGATTGAAAGACGCTATTAGTCGAAGCTTATAACTTCAATTCTTTAATCAGCCTAAGTACATCTTCGTGATGGCTTTTGGTTTTTACCTTATCCATCACGTGGTGAATGCGGCCATCTTTGCCAATGATAAAAGTAGTACGCAAGATGCCCATGAATTCCTTGCCCATAAATTTTTTCAAATCCCACACGCCGTATTTTTCCGCAACAGCGTGATCTTCATCTGACAAGAGTGTGAAGTTCAAGGCATCACGTTGACAAAATTTATCCAGCCGTGCGACGGAATCAGGGCTTATCGCCAGCACTTCTGTTTTGATTTTTTGAAATTCCTTGTGGTAATCGCGGATACCTTGCGCCTGAACAGTACAGCCTGGTGTCATGGCTTTGGGATAGAAATACAACACCACATTTTTCTTGCCTTTAAAATCCTTCAGGCTCACCTTGTTGCCATGCTGATCTAACAAGGTGAACGCAGGGGCTGCTTTTCCTGCTTCAATAATCGTCATGAGATTTTTTCCTGTGTCACGGTTTCCTGCACTTTATCCAGATAAGCTTGCGCCTCTCTGGTTTGTGTCAGTGAAATTTGTTCTGCAAGAATATCCTGCAAAATATCCAGCGTGGTTAAAGGATTGGCAAGCACCACGCGAAACACCACAATGTGATCTTGCCCATAACGCCTGACAGGAATTTTCGTTCTTGAAACAAAAGATTTACCACTGGCACGTTGTGCTTTTTGCAAATACTTGGTCAGCGCATTCAATTCCTTGTTAATCGCCTGAACTTTTTCACACGCACCTTGCGCCAGTGCTGTTTCGAGTGCTTCCCGCGCAAATGCAGGGACAAACCGATAGGTTAGAATATTTAATTGTGGTTCAGTCACCAATTCAAAATGCTGCTTATCGCGACTAATCATATCGGCAAAGGCTTTGGCTTTTTCAATGCCCTGATCAATCAACAACTCATAGCCTTTACGACCAATAATTTTTAATCCCGAATGCACCAGCATGGCCATGCCACTGCGAGAACCTTCCAGTGTGTGACTACCCAAATCTTTCGAGCCTTTACGAATAATGTATTCGGCATGGTGTTCAATCTTGGCCACCGAAGCAGGGTCTTTGAACACCACCATGCCCGCACCCATCGGCACATACAGTTGCTTGTGTGCATCAATGGTGACCGAATCAGCGCGTTCAATCCCTTTCAATAAAGGCGCATAGGTTCTGGAAAACAAGGTGGGGCCACCCCATGCAGCATCGACATGAAAATGCGCGCGATATTGCGCGGCGATGTCAGCAAGTTCTTCCAATGGATCAACACTGCCAGTTTCAGAAGAACCCGCCACGCCAATAATCGCCACAATTTTGATTCTCGCCTGAGTCAAACGCTCGCATTCGCTGCGCAGGATATTTAAATCCACCTTGCCATATTCAGTGGTCGGAATCGCCACCATCGCATCACGACCGAAGCCTAATACACTGGCAGCCTTTGACAGGGAATAATGCCCTCGCTTGGACACCAGAAAAGCCGCACCTTCATAACCGGAATGTTTGAGTGCCGCATACACGCCTTCATTTTCTATGCCGGTAAATTTTCCTTCTGGCGCAAAACAGGTATTTCTCGCCACCCACATCGCAGTGAGATTTGCGAGCGTGCCACCAGAACAAAAAGCACCGAGCGAATGGTTGCTGCTATGCATATATTGTTCATAAAACTCCTGATTCATCTGATAAATCAGATTATGAATCATGCCCAGAACTTGACGCTCCATCGGTGTAAAAGCCTTGGAGGTTTCTATCTTCACCAGATTCTGATTGAGCGCCATCATGATTTTTGACAGTGGCAACATGAAATAAGGTAGCGCCGATGTCATATGGCCAATAAAGCCTGGGGAAGCGGTATGCACCGATTGGGCAACCAGCTTGCTCATCAGAAATTCGGTTTGCTCGGAAACAAAAATCGGGTCTTCGGGAATGCAGGCATCACTGAAATCCTGTTCCAGTTCGCCCAAATCTTTTTCAATCGCAACAATATTTTCTTGCAGGAAACCAGCCAGATTTTCAGAAATACCTTGTTCAATTTTACCCAGGGTAGAATCGGGCGCTTCAGGGACAGTAAAAATCTTGTCCAGATAATCCAGACCAGCAAGCGCGGGTTTTCTTGGCTCACTTTTTCGATCAGTCATTGCTCAGGATTACCGCTCACTAGGCTATTCAGGGCGGCTATCATAGCGACATATAAGTGCCAAGCCAACATTGCGGCCAAACGCCCATCAGCCTTCAAGCAAAGCTAATTGATTGACCATCACCTCAATATCTTGAGTGGTAAAAGGAATGGGTCTGCCAAAAAAATAGCCTTGTGCAAAATCACAACCAAATGATTTCAACAGATTGGCTACCTCGACAGTCTCTATGCCTTCTGCAATCACTTTCAGATTCAATTCATGGCACATGGTGATGGTGGCTTTCACAATCACCTGATCATCATGGTTTTCCACCAAATCACTGATGAAAGAACGGTCTATTTTCACTTCACTGATGGGCAACTGTTTCAGATAACCCAAAGAAGCATAACCACTGCCGTAGTCATCTATCGAAATCTGACAGCCCAAACGTCGCAACTGTAACAAACGATTCAAGGCCATTTCTTCGTTTTCAATCATGCTGCTTTCGGTAATTTCAAACTTGATGTGTGCGGGATTGACATTGAATTCCCTGATTTGCTCTCTCACAAAATCAAACAAATCTTCTTCACGCAAATTGGAAACCGAAAGGTTGATGGAAATCTTGAGCGGATTGGCGGTTTGTAAAAAAGCATGTTTTTGCAATTCGGACAAACGCATCAACGATTGCCGAATCACCCAGCGACTCAGCGGTTTGATAACACCACAGGATTCAGCCAGCGGAATAAAATGTGCAGGGCTCACCATATTGCCGTGCTTGTCGCGCCATCTGAGCAAGGCTTCAAATCCAACCAGTTGTGTTGTTTCCAAATCAATTTGAGGTTGGCAAAACAAATCCAGTTGCTCTTTATCAACCGCCTCTCTCAAATTGCCCATCAGTGATAATTGCTCTTCGCTATAGGGGTCGATGAGCGGCGAATAAATACCAACACGACTTTCAAATTTTGTCGCTGCTGCCAAACCCACCTGCGCTTCGTGAATCACTTGCAAGACATCTTTGGCAACACCCTGCTCTACCACGCTTAAACCCAAGAGTATTTCTATATCGAGAATCACTTCTGCAAATTCGATGGTGCCAGATATTTTGTCACGCAAACGCAACATCGCCTGATCCATTTGCTTGACATCACAATCCTTGAAAATCACTGCGAAGGTGAGACTGTCAGCCACCGCAACCTTGCTTTCAATTTCCTGAGAGTTTTTCCCAACCGACAACCAGCGCAAGCCTTCATTTTCAACTTCTGCATCAATCTTCATGCCCACCAGTTTGAGCAGCTCATCACCTCTTTCATACCCCAGTGTATTGTTAATTTTCTTGAAGCCTTTTACCTTCAATAAGGCAAGACTGAAGCCTTTCTTCTCTCGCAGATATTGTTCCAGATATTGCTGTAACTGTGCACGATTGGGCATCAGGGTGCGCGTATCGACCGATGCCAGAATTTTATTCTGGAATTCAAATTTCTGTTTCTCTGCCTGCAAACGCTCCTTATGTCTTCTTTCCAGATTCAGGCGATCCGCAAGCCCCAGAGAAAGCAAAACGATTTCTATGGAAGAGCCTGTTTTCAAAACATAGGTGAGCATGGTGATGTTGGTAAAAAATCCCATCAACTGAACAATGTAGGTGGCCGTTCCCAGCAAAAGAAACAACCACGCCAATACAAAAAACTGGGCGCCCGGCTGCCCTCCTTTCCAGGCCAGAATACCCGCTGCAAACAATAATACAGTCACCCACAAGGTAACATAGGCAATCAAACTGAATGCCTTGCCCTGTGTAACAACAATCAGCAGACTCACCAATACCGTAAACCAGATGGTGACCACCATCACCTTGTGCACATCAGGCAATACGTGTTTGGTATTGAGGAAGTTCATACCAAATAACAACGAACTGATAATCGAAAGCGTCGAAAACAAAACCAGATCGTAAAATTTTAAATCCGTATAGTCTTTCCAAAGCCACAGACTTAAAAAACCATCCAGCGTGAACTGCAAACCACCGTAAAAAAACAGAAACAGGACGTAAAAAAGAAAACTTTTATCGCGGGTGGAAACAAAGATAAACAGGTTATAAAAAAACATCACCAGCAACAAACCATAGTACGCACCGAGTAACAGCGTATCGATGTAAGTTTGCTGGTAAAACTGTTTTTCCTGCCAGATTTCCAAAGGAAAAACCAGAGACGTGTTGGTTTTGGCACGAACCAGAAACTCTCCACCTTGTTCGGCCAGCAAACGATAGACATGATTATGATGTTGAAGATCCCTACTGCCTTGCCCTTGCCGATAACCCGAGTGTGTTTGTGTGATATTTCCCTTTGAATCCCTGACAAAAATACTCACTTCATCGAGCGTTGCTGCATTCACAACAAACAATAATTCGTCAACAAGCACCGATTGTTCGAAATCTATTTCAAAACGCAGCCAGTAAGCCGATTGGGTAAAACCGAAATTGCCGAATTCTGATTTCGAGTTAAAAAACTGTGCATCATACTTTCCTTTAAAAACATCTTTGGCCGTCCAGTTTCCCAGCAGGTCTTCTGCAAATTGCCCATACTGTGGAACAAAAACAGGTTTTTCGCTCAGGAAGATTTTTTCACCGTTCAAAGTCAGGTAAGGGAGGGAATGCTGACTCGCATTTAACAAACTGGCACATAGGAACAGGATAGCCAGTGCCATTGAAACAACGCCGAAAGGCAGGTATCGGTTTACACGGCAGGAATTATTCAAAGCAGTCAGACTCAAGCAGACACTCCCGTGGAAAAAAAAGGGAACCTCAGTTCCCTTTCCAAGCGTATCAATTGCCTACTAGGTGCCTGGAAATTTTTCCAGACGACCTTCTATATAGGCATCAGCATCCTGCGCACTGATATGTGGAATTTCTTCATGCGGATAATGCCCTACGCTGGGATAACGCATGAACTCGGCATCGGCCACATCTTCAATCCATAAATCGAGATATTCGACGGGAGTCCAGTGATCCTGTTCACCCCACATGATAAAAGTAGGCACGCTGATGTCCTTGATACCAACGCCCAGATATTCGTTTTTGGAATGCTCTCTTAACACCTTGAAGAAACGTGCGGCGCTGGTGCGATTCCCTTCCCGCAATAACATGCTGTGATAACGATTCACAATGTCATCTGTCATGCGGCTTTTGCTGCCAAAACCCTGTTTTAGCGCCTGACGCACCATGGGTTTGGGAATAGCAAGACTGCTCGCCTGCTCAGCGCCGGGTGCTGAAAATAACTGGGCCAAAGTAGGCAACTTCTGGGTATAGCCCACAGGTGCCAGCAAAATCAGTTTGTCCACATTGTCAGGGTTATCCAGTGCGTAGTTCCATGCGGTAAAACCACCGTATGAAGCACCCACAATAATCACGTTTTGCAGATACAGCTCATCAATAAAACGTGAAATAAAGTTCACCGTCGCCGAACGCCCATAGTCATGTAGCGTGGACGGGCCAGTCAAACCGAAGCCGGGCAAATCCATACGCACAATGCGATATTTGTGACCAATCTCCTCAACCCAGCGATCCCAGCTTGCCAGAGAGCCCATTTCGTTATGAATCAATAACAAGGTGGGGCCTTGTCCCTCATCACGGTAATGCACACGCAAACCATCAATGTCGATATAACGGCTGTTGATATTCTGATATTCGGATTCAAGCTGCTGTACAGGAATAGAGTTAATTCCCAGATAAGTACAGGAACTCGCCACAAGCACCGTTAGCACCAGAAAAGCTTGTGTAAATGTACGATGCAATATGCGTACTTTGGTCGCCATGAAATTGCTCCAGATTTCCTAAACTCGCGGGATTAACTTGTTTTTATGTTTTTATTCTTGTGTCTTATGTAACTGCGCAAGGCAATTTACCAGACTTTTTACGGTCACGGTAGCTTCCAGACTGCTTTGGTGGCTATTCCAAAGCAATATGACTGATGTCAACTTTGAGCGCGGGCTTGGGAGGCTGAGGATCTGCTACATACGAACCAACTGGTGCCAGACTGAACGCCGATACATCGGGCGGTGGCGGATCATTTCGCTTCACAGGCTCAGCCATATTCACGCCGATTGGTGCCAGCTCGATGCCGGTAATATCGGGCAAATCGGGAATCTCGATTTCAGGCGGATTTTCCAGCACATTCGCCCCCACTGGTGCGATAGTGATGCCTGAAACATCGGGAATCACAATGTTGGGTTGAGGTTTGGGTGTGCCGAGCATTGCGCCTGGCGCTGCCAGTGTCCATTGCCCTGCTTGCTGCTGTGTTTCTGCTGGTGCTGTTTCTGGCCTGACTTCCTTGACCGGCTGTGCGGCTTGTACAGCAGGTTTTACCGCAGGGGTCATCGGCTCGGAAGGGTCTTGCGCATAACAAATGGCGCCAGCCTGCTTCATCAGGGCGCGATATTTCATCGCAGCTGCCTTGTCTACGTCTTTCTTGATTGCAATCGGCTCGCCCGAAAACAAGCGCTCAAGCACTTTGTCATTGGCCTTGAACAACTTGGCCACATTGGCTTTCACAGTTGCTTCATCGGCTCCTGCAACAATCTCGCCTTTAAAAACGATATTGAACGTGTTTACCGACATAGTTTTCCCCACACAGGTTTTAGAAAGTCCCCGCAAGATTAACAAAATTCAGTGCCAGCTCAAAAGTGTTTGGCAAGACCTGCTTTATTGGTTTAAATGACTGCGCTTTATTGATATTTACCCCATGTTCAAAGGAGAACTGCGATGAAAAAAAACAGCAACACAAAACGTATTTTCACCCCCATTACCGCTGGTGTGGGTGCTGCCCTGATGGCCTCCGTGTTATCAATCAGCCCAATCCACGCCAATGAAAATCCCTTCACAACAGGCAGTGACTTCATACTCGCAGCCCACGACAAACAGGGAGAAGGCAAGTGCGGCGAAGGCAAATGTGGTGAAGGTAAATGCGGCAGCAAGAAAAACAAGGAAGGCAGTGAAGACAAACACAGCGAAGGCAAGTGTGGCGAAGGTAAATGCGGTAGCCATCACTAAACCAGAACTGACAAACCGTTAATCAGAAAAGGCGTGTTATGGGGATTGCCAATGTTCGACAAGCATCACCCGTTCACGCCTTTCCTGTGTCTGGCACCGGCCTTGGGCTGAGACGGGAAATTCTGCAAAGCATTTATAACAATCCCCCGCCTTCTATTTCCTTTTACGAAGTCGCACCCGAAAACTGGATTCGACTGGGTGGCAAACTTTCACACCAGTTTCGCGAACTCACCGAACAACACGATTTTGTCAGCCATGGCCTTTCGCTTTCCTTGGGCGGCTTAACTGACATCGACACCGATTTCGTGCTTGAAATAAAAAATTTTCTCACACAACACGACATAAAAATATATAGCGAACATCTTTCCTGGTGCAGTGACGAAGGTCACCTGTATGACTTGTTACCGATTCCCTTTACCGAAGAAGCGGTGCATTACGTCGCAAAACGTATTCGACAGGTTCAGGATATGCTCGAACAACACATCGCCATCGAAAATGTGTCCTACTATGCTGCGCCAGGAAAACAGATGGAAGAAATTGACTTCCTCAATGCGGTGTTGCATGAGGCAGATTGCAAACTTCTGCTCGATGTCAACAACCTCTACGTGAACAGCGTCAATCATGCTTATGATGTACGTCAGTTCCTGAAAAAAATTCCAGCGCAGCGCATCGCCTATCTTCATGTCGCAGGGCATTACAAGGAAGCCGAAGACCTGCTGATTGATACGCACGGCACGCAAGTGAATGACCCTGTATGGCAACTGCTGCAACAAACCTATGAATGGTATGGAGAAATTCCCACACTGCTGGAACGCGATTTTAACATTCCGCCCATGCCCGATTTGCTAAAAGAAATCGACCATATTCAAACCTTGCAACAAGGCAAACACCGCATGAAAAAAGCCATCTGAGCCAGGAAAAAAAGATGAGCCAGCATTTTCAGGACATACAAAAAGCTTTCTGCGCACACATACGCAACCCGAATAAATTCCCTGCACCTGCTGATATTGAACAACGCCGCCTGAACATTTACAGCGAACTGCTTTACAACAACGTGGAAGGTTTTGTTGCACGCGCTTTTCCAGTCATCAAACAATTATTGGGCACACAACACTGGCACGCATTGATTCGCAATTTTTTTGAACAGCATCGTAGCCAAAGCCCCTACTTCATGGAAATTGCCGAAGAATTTTTAGACTACTTGCACAACGAACACACACACTCAGCTTCGGCACAAAATGACCCACCTTTTTTACTGGAACTGGCACACTACGAATGGTCTGAACTGGCGCTGGAAATCAGTCAGGAAATTTTTCCGCGCACAGGTTTTAATACACAAGCAGATTTACTGAAAGGCCAGATAGTTTTTTCGCCGCTGGCGTGGGTGCTGCATTATCAGTGGCCTGTACACCGTATCTCGCCTGACTACATACCAGCAGAAAAGCACCCTGTTTTTCTGATTCTGTATCGCAACAGGCAAGACACCATCGGCTTGCTTGAAACCAGCGCCATCGGCGCACGCCTGCTCACACTGATTCAGGCTTACCCACAACTGACAGGTGAACAAATTGTTGAAGCATTAGCACAGGAATTGCAGGCACTCGGTCAAACGATTGAACTCACACAACTGCAACAACACGCCAGCCAAACACTTATGCAATGGCGTGAACAGGATATTATTTTGGGAACCCGATTGGCGCTGCTATCACCGTAACGCTCAATAATGCGGCGGCACTTCCTCATCTGCTTGTGCAGAAAATGGATTGCTTTCGAGCACCTCTTTTAAATGCGCGGCGAGATGTTCGATTTTCTTTTCAAGCGTAGCCATTCGTGCATTTTGTTCGGCTACAATAGTATTCAGGCTTTGCAACAAATCTTCCTGATAGGCAAGCTTCACTTCCAAATCAATCAACTGCTCTTCAATTATTTGTTTACCTTGGCTCATAACAAACACTCATAGTTGCCAACACCCTAACGATTTGCATGAGTAGAAAACACACTTTTACCTTCTGCATGTAAAGGCAGCTCGATGCCCAGCAAGGCGGCAATGGTCGGTGCAACATCAATCATGTTCACAGGGCTGTGTTTGTTTTTCGGAAACACGCCACGCCCTTTAGCGAAAAAAATTGCGCCCATATCAGGGTGTTCTGGCGGATAACCATGAACCCCTCCAGACATCAGCTTTTGTGTTTGCTGTGTCAGCCACGCCTGTTCCGAAAAATAAAAACCTGGTCTGGCTACCAGCACCAGATCACCACTGCGTGTTGCATGGTTGATGCTGATGTTTTTTGGCATGGTAGCGGGATAATACACATCAAATTCATTGAACTTTTTTAAATACTGAAATGCCGCCAGTTGTTGGGTTTTGTCTTTCAAATTCACCTGTGCCACTGCCGCAGATTTCTGAATCCACACCTGAAATTTTCCTTGCTCAAAAATAGATTGCAAACTCAATGCCTTGCCTTTTTCAGTCATGCCATGATCCGACACCACAATCACGGTGGTATATGGCCACGCCTTGCGCGCATCAATCGCGGCAAGAACTTGCTGAAGAAAACCATCCTGTCTGGCCAGCATGCTCGCCACCATGTCTGAATTTGGCCCCAGTTTGTGCGCCACGGAATCTACGCCATGCCAGTAAGTCATGATTAATGCCGGACGTTTTTCAGCGGGCAAATCCATCCACGCAATGATTTGATCCACCTTGCGCTGTTCACTTAACACCGTTTGAAAGCGCTCCTTGAAATAGGAAGCCTGCACACCACGCCACGCACCTTCCGAACCCAGCCAGTAATACACCGCCGCCTTTTTGCCTTGTCGTTCGGCAGTCACCCAAATCGGTTCGGCCTCCAGCCATTCTGCTGTGCGATATTTATCAAATGCTTTACGTTTTTGCGTGTCGTAAAAACGATTATCGACAATGCCGTGTTTTTCAGGACGAGTACCCGTTGCCATTGAGGCATGACCTGGAAAAGTATTGGAAGGAAAGGTGGGAATCATTTTCGTGGCACGAAAACCTTCATTTTCCATACGTTTTAAAGCGGGGCTTACGCCAAGATTGGGGAAATCCCAGCGCATGCCGTCCATTGAAATCACAATCACCTGCGGCTCACGTAAGGGCTGTGCCTGAACAGCAGCGCTTACACACAGCAGCAAAACAATCAGACAGGTTTTAATAGTGCTCATGCGCGACACTTTAACATATCATGTGCCCTGACCAATCAACCCTTTCGCAGACCACAGGATAAACCCATGATTTTTCGTTTGGCTTTTTTTGCCATGTTGGTAATCGCCGCCGTACTGGCACTGCTGTTTTTTACCCGCAAACGCTGGAACTGGAATTCCTATCTCGGCTCGGTCGCAATCACCTTTTCTGCCATTCTGCTG
Organism: uncultured Pseudomonadales bacterium; assembly: GCA_964557005.1. Lineage (GTDB taxonomy): Bacteria > Pseudomonadota > Gammaproteobacteria > Pseudomonadales > JBECKS01 > JBECKS01. The sequence goes on along the minus strand of CAZKYI010000001.1, from coordinate 60,920 downwards.
ATTCCCATTGGTATGTTCGCGTGGGTCAGTTATGAAAACCGCCTGCAAACACTCAACACCTTTGCAGACATTCATCTCGGCAGCAACACCGCCGATGTAAAATTTATCAAGGGCGAACCACTGTTCAAACTGGAACAGCCTGATAACACACTGCACTGGCGCTATCAGGACAAACTCAACCACGGCAATTTTACCGATGTGATATTCAAGGAAGGCAAGGTGACTGAAATCAGTTTTAGCGGCACCTGTGACTACTGTTACAAGGCCAATGGTTTTGGTATTAACACTCCTTACGAAGACATTTTGAGACGCTTTGGCGAAACCAGCGATGTCCAGATTTCAGACGATGAACTGGAACGCCGACTCAACTACCCTGAATTCCAGACTTTTTTTGTGCTCCAGCAAGGCAAAGTCATTCGTCAGGGCATTTATCAACCTTGAATATTGTAATCCCCAGGAAAAAATATGTTAGACCTTGGCTCTCAGAAAACAGCACTGATTACGGGCGGCACAGGCGGACTGGGTCTGGCCACTGCACGCTATCTGGTTTCACAGGGCTGGCACATTTTCGCTGCGGATTGTAACCAGCAAGCACTCGATGCCCTGAAGCAGGAAGACAATATCACGCCCTTGTTTATGGACGTAAGCGACGCTTCTTCGGTAGAAAGTGCGTATACAGAATTAACCAAACAGCTTGAGCACCTCGATGCCATCATCAATTTTGCAGGCATTCTGCGCGTCGGGTCGATGGCGGAAATGCCCGAACCAACGCTTTCGTTGCTACTTAACATCAATGTCATGGGAACTTTCAGAGTGAATCAGTGCTTTCTGCCCTTGTTGAATACACACAACACACAGACCAGAAGCAAGGGGCGCATCATTAACATCAGCTCCGAAACCGGCTGGCAAAGTGGTGGCCCTTTCAATGGTGCCTACGCCATGAGCAAGCACGCCATCGAAGCCTATTCAGATTCCCTGCGCCGCGAATTGATGTTTCTTGATATTCCCGTCATCAAAATACAGCCCGGCCCTTTCAAAACCAGCATGGTGGCCAGCATCGAAAGCAATTTTTCACAAGCCGCCGAAGCCTCAGTGTTTTTCAAGCAGCAACTCACACGCATCAAGGCACTGGCGATGAATGAACACGACAAAGCCAATCCACCGCTTGAACTGGCGAAGGTGGTACACGCAGCGCTGAGTAGCAAAAAACCCAAAGCCGCCTATTCCGTAAAACCAGACAGGGCGCGCAGCCTGATGGAATACTTGCCAACGCGCTGGGTCGATGCCTTGCTTAAAAAAATCATCAACCAATAAAGTAAAGGTCGCTTATGAAGGAACACACAGATACGCAAAAGGATAAGTCGATTGCCATTATCGGTGCCGGTTTTTCAGGGCTGTGTCTGGCCATTCAGTTAAAACAGGCGGGTTATCACAACTTCACCATTTTTGAAAAAGAAGCCAGCCTCGGTGGTACCTGGCGCGACAATGTGTACCCGGGTGCAGAATGTGATATTCCCTCGGCGCTGTATTCTTTTTCCTTCGAGCCGAACCCCGACTGGAGCCGCAAATGGTCGGAACAGGAAGAAATTCTTGCCTACATGCACCACTGTGCAAACACCTATCAACTGCACAGCCACTTCCGTTTTAACGAAAGCTGCAAGGCACTCACTTTTCAGGAAGCCACACACAACTGGCGTGTGGAAGTGAGTTCAGGCAGCTTTGAATTTGATATGGTCGCCAGCGGCGTGGGGCAATTACACAAGCCGCTGTTTGCCAATATCCCAGGCAGGGAAAGTTTTGAAGGTGCCTGTTTTCATTCTGCGCGTTGGCAGCAGGATGTCGATTTGAATAACAAAACTGTCAACGTGATTGGCAATGCCGCCAGCGCCGTGCAATTCGTTCCGCAAATTGCGCCGAAGGTCAAACAACTGAACATCTTTCAGCGCAGCCCCAACTGGATTGCCGAAAAGAAAGATCGCCCGCATTTTGCGATTGAACGCTGGCTTGGCAGAACCTTTCCCTTTCTCACCAGAATCTACCGCTTCTATATCTGGTTCATGGCAGATTTTTTGCTGTATCAGATTATGAACAGCAACGGCAATCGTTTCATCAGAATGAAAGCCAAACACGATTGTCTTGAATTCATCAGCGAGCATGTCAAAGATGAAAATAAACGTAAAAAGCTGATTCCCGATTACCCGATTGGCGCAAAACGTGTGCTGTTTTCAGATGACTACTACCCTGCCATTGCACGAAACAATGTGCATTTAATCAGTGAAGCCATCGAAGCAATCGATAAAACCGGCATAAAAACCACCCAACAACACTACCCTGCCGACGTGATTATTTTTGCGACAGGCTTTGAAACCACCCGCTTTCTCACCCCCATGCAAGTGATTGGTAAAAATGGCCAACATCTCAATGCCTTATGGGAAGCGCAAGGTGCAGAAGCCTATCTGGGCATTACCCATAGCGGTTTTCCCAATTTTTTTATGATGTATGGCCCCAATACCAATCTTGGTCATAACTCGATTATTGTGATGATTGAAGCACAGGTGCGTTACATTCTTTCCTGTTTGAAACAACTTGAAGCTAACAACAGCCACAGCCTTGACGTGAAGCCCGAAGTGCAAAAACGCTATAATGAGTGGTTACAAGCGGGTATGCAGAACAAGGTGTGGTCTCAAGTTGAACATTCCTGGTATAAGGAAAAGGGCAAAATCACCAATAACTGGGTGGGTCGCACCGCGCACTATCGTAAACTCACACGCGAGATGAACCCCGAAGATTACCAATTTTTCTAAAACGCCATGCCAAAACAAGAACAAAAAAATGTGCTGAGCGAATTTGAGCTGCATAAAATCTACAAGCAAAGGCTTGCCGATCCCCACATCAACAAGGCACTGTTCGGCCTGATTGCGTGGTTTGAAGACGCCCAGATTCGTGATCGCAAGGGTGAATTTTCAAGCCTGTATCACAGCTCTGAATCCAGACACGCCGCCCGCTCCAACATTACCTATTGGCCGAGTCTCATCAACCGACAAGGTTATAAAATTCCCATGTTTCTCAAGGTTAGAAATCTTGAAGGAGAATGGGCAAGCCAGATTCACGCCTTCCCCAATTTACTCGGTTCGCGCGGTAAAACACCCATCAGCGTGCAGGATTCCAACGTCTTCATTAGCAGTTTTTGCGCACTCAACCTGACTCTGCTCGATGAAAGTAAACTTGCCAAAAAACAACGTCTGCTCGAACCGATGCTGCAAAGTACCCTCAAAACCATTCACAGTTTCAAACGCGGCAACACCTGGAATTTCTGGCCGATGCAAGAAGCGGTTAAAGGCAACATTTCCCGCAGCGGGCCATTCAATATCTGGATTGAAATAGCCGAGCCAGTGCTGCGGCGCATCAACACCAGAATCGGACGCGGCGTGGTGAGCTTTTTGCGAAAACGTGCCGGTTTAAAATTGCCCAATCTGGAATGGCTCAATCAGGTGCTCACCCACCCCGATAACCTGCAAGGTGCCGATGCCATTTTTAACATTCCCAATGATGCCGACGGCACCTCACTGGCGATTGCATTGAGCTACCTGCACGCCCATCAGTTAAGCAGTGAGCTGGAACACGCCATTGAAGAAGTGGTGCATTTTCGCGATAAAAACCGCAAACACACGCAAGCTGGCACCATGCGCTCGCAATTTGAACACTGGCTGCCTGAAAACAGTGGTGCCTATTTAACCTGGTTAAAGCAGGAAAGCGGCCAACTGTTCAAGCAGGCGCATCAGGGCTTAATCCCCAATGGCATCAACAATGTGGATATTGTGGTGAATGCCAATGTGTTGTTCATGTTATCGCTCACTGGCAAAACCCGCAGCAAGGGTTATAACGCCTGCATCGATTTGTTATGTAAAGCGGTTGAACAAAAAGCATGGCCAGGTGCAGGCTTGTATTACCCGCAATTTCTGATGTTTCCCTACGCATTCAGCCGTGCCATACGCGATGGTGGCGCACAGCATGCCAAACTGGAACAGGCAAGCCGGAAACTGTTGCTTGATGTGTTGGCCGAAGCCAAAAGCAGGCGTGGTTTATATTATTTTGAAGGCGGGCAAGACAAGAGCCGTCACCTGTCTACAGCACTGGGTTTGTGTACCTTGCTGAATCTGGGTGAACACACTGCGCGCAGCGTCAACGCTTTGGAACACTATCAACAAGTCGTTGAAGGCTGCATGGCGTATCTGCTAAAACAGGTGCGCTACAAAGCGTTTATGTTTGAAACAACACGAGAAAAATTCAATCAAACGCCGTGGGCGCAGTTCATCGCCCATTGGGAAGATGGTTTGTTTTTTGGCCCCGTACATTGGGATTTATGCCACTGGCGCTCACAGGCAATTACACACACGGTGATTCTGGAATGTTTGTGCAAATATCTGTGCAACTATGACAAGAACATCCACGCGAAAATCAATCACAGCTGCAAGCTGGTGATTCGCGCTTACACCAAAGAAGCACTTTTGGAACAAAGCTGGCTGAGTGTTGAGATTCTTCGGTTCTAAACCAGAGTCAAATGCCTTGGTAAAGCCTTGTTAGCCTTCAACTCCTCAATATCCATCTGTTCAAGAATGTGATCGAGCGTCTTTCTGATGCTGGTGGCATTACGAATCATTTGCAGGTTTGGCCAGGTGTCGCGCTTGCCTGCAAGCACCAGATTATGAATTTCCTGCTCGTGTTTGAAATCAAACCACACATGGCGCCATTTATAATCTTTCTTCTTCAAAATCATATTGATGTCGCCAGTATAATCCTGATCCAGCACCGCATGCGCAAACAAGATGGCCGGACTTAACTGCGTCATACCCAGTCTCGACATGCGACCTTCCAGACTATGCAGCACATCTTTTGCAATGGTAATGGCCTGTGAATTCACCATTTCACGCAAATTACGCTGCTTCATGCTTTGGCTTTCATTGGTAAAAAACATCGAAGCCGGGTTAATCATGCTCACCAGATAATGGTTCACGCCATATAAACGTGACAGGCGTTTGGTGGGTAAATCTTCGGCAAACGAGCCATCTACCCATTTCTGGGTAGGCAAATACGGTTTGGGTTTGCCGTGACTGCCTTTCGCATACAAGGTCACCGCAGGCAACAAACCAGGTACTGCACTGGACGCATCAATCGCCGAGCGAATATATACATTGGGTGAGGTAATCGCGTTCATCAAACGGCTGATCTGATGTTTTTCAGCAGGGGCGATGGTGACATTGATATAGCGTCCGGTGTGTTCAAACGCTTCCTGAAAGGTCATATCGTTGGCAAAACTGTCAATCACGCCTTGCTTGGCGGCATTCATATCCATTGCAGTGGCGCCGTTTTTAATGAAGTCCCAGGTGTTATTGACCACTGGCAAGTCGTAGATTTTTTTATCGAAATATCCGGCCTTGAGCTCTTCATCACTATGCGTGCCAATTTGTGCGCACATAAAAGAACCGGCACTTGCACCGGAAAAAACATTAGGCAGCATGTCATGCTCAACCAGCGTTTGCACCACACCGTGATGATAATAAATCAAACCTGCACCACCACTCATCAACAAGGCCGAACGCCCATAACAATGGCTGGCACGTCTGAAGAAATCGATTTTATCCACCAGTGTAATGTCATGTTCAGGCGCATCGGCAATACAGTTCAGCGCCTTCACAATCACTGAAACATAATCATCAATCAGATATTTGGTGCCGAATTTGGCCTGACGATATAACACAGGCTTACCCATGCCACCCATGTTGCCGTGTATGCCTTCATTCAGGGCATAGAGCAACTCGGTGTAATTACCTGCTTCAACCAACTGGCTGAGCTTGTCATGGCGAATACGAATTTCGGCGCTGTCATACAACGAACTGTTGTCACGGCTCTTCCATTTTTCCATGCCGGAAAGTTCATCATGGTGTTTGGCTGCAACGCGCCAGCCATCAAAGGTGTCGGCTCTGTCCATCGCTCTCGCCGCTTTTGCAAGTTTTATACTATTGCCACCTGTTGTTTTCGCCATACTGTTGCTCCGTAAAAAAACTGTGGGTGAATTGGAAGATAATCCAATTTATTGCATGGTTAGTTCAAACGCAAACTATAATCAAGCCTGAAACCGCCACCGGGAGGCATAATACCTGAAAAAGTCACCTGAATTTTTCGTATACGTGCATCGTAGCCTGCAGGTGCACCGCCGCCGCCGGATGTCGGTGTAATTAAATTGTCAGCGGCATCAAAAAATTCAAGATTTGAAATCGTGAGATTGGAAGCTGAATAAGGCGGTGGTGCATCTACAAACGCGCCACTGCTGATGTTAAAGCTCATCCACTCGGGAACCTCATCTACCACAACAACATTGGTCGATCTCGCCCCAAATTCGGAAATTCAACAAGCGTCAAAACTTTTTTGTGCAGATAATCCAGAAAGCGGTCAGCATTGACTGGCTGGTCGTTGGCGATATACAGCCAAATATCCAGCAAATCATCTTCCGCTTCAGGAGATATTTTCAGCTTCAGCATCACTCAAACTTCCTTGTAATTGCGCTCGTCCTTTGGCCTTAATGGCCTGAATATCCAGCGCCTTACTCAGCCCCTTATCCATTGATGCCAAGCCTTGATGAATATCCTGCCGCAAGGCTTCCAGCTTCATGGCTTGCATGGTATCTCGCTCTTCCATCATGCGCAGCGCTTCGCGCATAACTTCACTAACAGAGTTATACATACCCGTAGCAACCTTGGCTTTTACGAAGTGTTCCAGTTCAGATGTCAGGGATACGTTCATAGTTATACCTCACCATTTGGCAATTTATGCGCTCATTATAGCCAACTTTGTCAAAGATTGTTATGAAGATGATAACAAAATAGCTGCAACTAAGTTTAGTTACACATTATAATACGCACACAAACAAGGGATTGATTATGAATAAACAAGACAAGCTGATTGAAAAATTCAAAGCCGCCAAAATTTTCAAATGGAAGGATATGGTGACTTTGTTGACAGGGTTAGGGTTTGAGGAAATTCAACGAGAAGGTTCACGGGTTATGTTTGTTAATGATGAAGTCATTATCAAGCTGCACAAGCCACACCCAGGTAATGAAATGAAAGAATATGCAGTTAAAGATGTAAAAGAAATCTTGAAATCGGAGGGATTTTTATGAACATGTTTGAATACAAAGGCTATCTGGGCACTGTTGAATACAGCGCTGCGGACAAGTGCTTGCATGGCAAGCTGGCTTTCATACGTGATCTGGTCAACTACGAATCCAATACCGTAGAAGGATTGGAAACGGAATTCAAAAGTGCGGTTGATGATTATCTGGAGTCCTGCAAAGCGCTTGGCCGTGAACCCAACATACCTTTCAAAGGGTCTTTCAATGTGCGAACCAGCCCGAAGCTTCACCGCACCTTGGCAATCGCAGCGGCGGACACCTCACTGAATGCGTATGTGTGCGATGCCATCAAGGAAAAATTACACAGGGACGGATTCCGCGCGTAACAAAAAACCACCACCCAAAAAAAACCCCGCACCTGGCGGGGTTTTTCATCAAATCACTTAATTAACGAGGGGCTAGGCTAAGATTACCTGTGCCTGTGTTGCTACCTTTGCTAACCATAAAGGTGAGTGAACTGTCTGTAGAATTCACGGTATAGACATCCGAACCTTTGGTCCAAGCCCAAGTATTGGTGATCATGGTAGGAGTAGTGATTTCACCCACTTTTATTCCATCAACTTTTGTTTGAATAAAGGTACATGAACCATCAATGTCTTTGCCATCGTATTCCAGCTCGGTACCATCAATTTCCACCGTTTTCGTGCCAGTGATTTCGCCTGTTGTCAGCTCTACCATATAATAGCCTTTAATAGCTGCTGTATTGGCTGCTGTACAAGTAACGTGCTTGCTCACGATTTGAATTTCAATCTCTATACCCAAGTCTTCAATAGTTGCCTTGAAGTGTGCTACGGCTGTTTTTTCATCTACAACCGTCAGGGTCAAGTTAAGATCTGCATAGATATCAGCAAGTATTTCATTGAAATTACTGAAGAAATCGCTTCTAGAGAAATCAACAGTACCATCTCCGATATCTTCATCCAGCCAATCACCTAAACCTTCTGGAATTTGAATGCCGTTTGAAGGATCGCCGTCTTCATCGAAGGTCAACAACAGACGAATAATGTTCTTCGCAACTGTGCTGTTTTCCCAATCCGCTGTTCCCGCCAAATGCGCAGGCGTAATAATACCGCCTTGAGCAATACCGGCAGGCAATACCAGTTTGGTACCGATAGAGAAGGTCACTTGATCACCTTTTTTGTAGTCAAACTTGCCGTTTGCATCAGTGATACCTTTTTTACCGCTAGAGGTTTCATAGCTAATACCAGCAACCGGACTATCGACAAATTGAGCTTTGCTGCTACCGCCACCACCGCTGCTACCGCAACCAGTGATTAAAGAACCCAGGCCAAGCGCAAGCACAGCCAGAGATACCTGTTTAAATGATGAAATTTTCATAATGACCTTCCTAGTAAAAGTAAGAGTTTTGGGTTTCAAGAAATTGGTTTCGTTTTGCAAGGAATGCTGGACGAAGCCTGCATTGACCGCAACGCAGCCTAAGCTATGCTGCGGAATCGGGCAATTCATTTTGGACAAACCACACCATTGTTCCATGACTTAAATTAACTATTTCTGTTCATTTATAGATGCACAACACACTTTTCGGCATTCCCATTATTTTTGAACACCCTGAATTCCGGGTGCTCAACAAACCGCGTCACCTCGCTTGTCACGGCCCCGATACGCCCAATCTCGCAGCCATATTAAAAGCGCATGATGTGGAGCCGCTGTTATGCCACCGCCTCGATAAAGACACTTCGGGTTTGCTGATAGTCGCCAAAACCGCACAAGCCGCTGAACGCTTTCGCCTGCTGTTTGAAAACAAACACATCGAAAAATTTTACATCGCCATCAGCCATAAAAAAGGCCGCAAAAAACAAGGCACGATTCAGGGCTTTATGCAAAAAAGCCGTGGAGGCAACTGGAAGCTCGGAGAACACGCTGACAAAGCAGAAAAAGCCTACACGCAGTTTTTTTCTTTCGGTAACAGTGAAACGCACACGACACAACGAATTTTTGTGGTGAAAATTCTCGGCGGACAAAGCCACCAGATTCGTGTTGCCCTCAAAGCCAATGGCAGCCCGATTATGGGCGATACACGTTATGGCGGCGCACATGCTGAGCGTTTGATGCTGCATGCTTATGGTTTGATTTTTGATTACGCGGGCGAGCGTATTACGCTGGAATGCCCGCCAGATTTTGTTTCAGCGCAAGCGCTCAGGGCGTTGCCTTTTGAGCATGCGGGGGATTTGAAGTGGCCGCCTCTACCCTAACCCCTTAATTAAGGGGAGGGAATTAACAGAGGCTTGGAAACAGGCACAAAATTTGCTTAAACTGCATCTTCCTGATGTTTAAGCAATAACCAGACCATTCTCTCTTTTGCTTTGTTTTTGAAGTACTTATGAAAGCTTCCCTACAGCTCAAACATAGTCAAAACCTGACCATGACCCCTCAGTTGCAGCAGGCTATCAAGCTTTTGCAACTGTCGAGTCTGGAGCTGCAACTTGAAATCAAGCAAATGCTGGAAAGCAATCCACTGCTTGAAATGGACAGTGATGCAGATGAATTCAGCGAATACGACTATCAGGAAAGCGAGCACGCAGAAGCACAGGAAAGTGATGAAGATGTGTGGGAAAACGAATACAGCCTGAGCGCAGAAAACTTTGAGCAACTGGGCGAGCAGGCACTCTACGATTACAGCCCTGATGACATAAGAGATGACCTGCAGGCAGACCCAAGCCAAACAGATTTTGCTACCACAGCTTCCGACTACGATTTTGACAACACTGCGGTGGCGCACTCTGAAACGCAGGTCAATCTGGAGGCGATTCACTCCCAACAACAGAATCTGGCCGACTATCTTCTCGAACAACTCAACCTGTGTACCTTGAGCGAACGCGACAAAAGCATCGCCTACCTGATTATCGAGTCCCTCGACGACAATGGTTATCTGCACAGCGACATCAGTAAACTTGGCGAGATATTAAACAACAGTCGCGAGTTTGAGGAAGTCGTTGAGAATGATGAAGTGCTTGCAGTGCTGCATCAAATTCAGAATTTTGAACCCAGTGGCATTGCCGCACGCAACTTGCAGGAATGTTTGCAAATTCAACTGAGGCAATTACCTGCAAGCACACCTTTTTTGAAAGAAACCGTTGAGCTGGTCAATCGTTATCTTGGCTATCTCGAAAACAAGGATTTCACACAAATTCGCCGCAAAACAGGATTTTCAGAAGACACGCTGACGGCGGTGATACGTCTTGTCCAATCCCTGAATCCCTACCCTGGTTCCATCATTCGTCAGGAAAAAACCGAATATATTGTGCCCGACATTATTGTGCGCAAACACAAGGGAAGATGGATTGCCGAACTCAATGAAGACGTACTGCCCAAGGTTCAGCTCAATCGCTATTACGCTTCACTGCTGAAACACAAGGGCAGCAAAGCCGATCAGAATTATCTCAAAACTCACTTGCAGGAAGCGCGCTGGTTTATCAAAAGCCTGCAAAGCCGCCATGAAACCCTGCTCAGGGTTGCGCAGGAAATTCTGCGCATACAACAGGATTTTTTTGAACACGGCGATGAGGCGATGAAGCCTCTGGTACTCCACGATATTGCACAACTGGTCGAGATGCACGAATCCACCATTTCGCGGGTGACCACGCAAAAATATCTGATTTGCCCCAAAGGTGTGTTTGAACTGAAATACTTTTTTTCCAGCCACGTCAGCACCGACAGTGGAGGCGAATGTTCCTCAACTGCCATTCGCGCGCATATCAAAAAACTCATCAGTGGCGAAGACAGAAAAAAACCACTCAGCGATAGCAAAATAGCCAAATTGCTTGCTGCCCAAAACATGATTGTGGCGCGCCGAACCATCGCCAAATATCGCGAAGCCCTGTCGATTCCGCCCTCCAACGAGCGTAAACAATTACTTTAGAAATCTGGCAAGATGCCAGATGCGGTGGCACAATGCGCACCCTGCATTCCCAAGCCACCTCACCTGTTAACGTAGTCATATGAGCACAATTTCCTCTACCTTGCTTCATCCGGAAAACACGCTGTGCAATCTGGAAATCAACAGTAAAAAAGCCCTGCTCGAACGGGTCGCCAGACATCTCCATAAAAGTGCAGAAGCAAATAGCTGGGAAGATATTTTCACGGCCTTGCTTGCACGTGAGCGCTTTGGTTCAACTGGCCTGGGGCATGGTATTGCAATTCCTCACTGTCGTTTAAGTGCCTGTACGCAAATCACAACCTTGTTTGCCAAACTGGCACAGCCCATCGATTTCGATGCGCCCGATGGTGAAGCCGTAGACCTCGTTTTTGTGTTATTGGTACCAGAGCAGGCAACCGACGAACATCTGGATATTCTTGCGAAACTTGCCAGCATTTTTGAGCAAAATCCTTGTCGTATTGCATTGCGTGATTGCCAAAGTAATGCTCAACTATTCGAACGTATGAACAAGATGCTCCACCAAAACAGTGAATAAATGATGAGACTTATTATTATCAGCGGACGTTCCGGTTCAGGCAAAACCAGTGCCCTGCAAGTGCTGGAAGATTTGAACTTTTACTGTGTTGATAATCTGCCTGCTTCTCTGTTACCGGAACTCGCCAAACACATTCAACCCGAAACAGAAAATACGCATGGCCAGGGTAATATTGCTGTCAGTATTGATGCGCGCAACCCGAGTTCACAACTTGCGCAATTCCCGCAAATTTTTAACGCGCTCGATAAAAAACTGAACTGTTCCATTATGTATCTGGATGCCAGCGAAGAAGTGCTGCTCAGGCGTTTTATTTCAAGTAAAAGAAAGCACCCGCTGAGTAATGAACATCAATCACTCAAGGAAGCTCTAGATCAGGAAGCTGAAATTCTGGCACCCATTGAAACGCTGGCGAGCAAAAATATCGACACCAGCTACATGACCATTCACCAACTGCGGGAACTCATCAAGCAGGATATTTTTCATAAAGGCGGCCAACACACTGCCATACTCTTGCAATCGTTTTCCTACAAACACGGCATTCCGGTAGACACCGATTTGGTGTTTGATGTGCGTTGTTTGAAAAATCCGCATTGGGTTTCTGAACTGAAAGACCTCACTGGTCAGGATCAGGCGGTCAAGGATTACCTGTCGAGCGACAAGCTCACGCAAAGCATGGTGAAAGATATTTCGGATTACTTCCTGAAATGGTTGCCCGAATTTGAAGCGAACAACCGAAGCTATCTCACGCTTTCTATTGGCTGTACTGGCGGGCAACATCGCTCTGTGTTCGTGTGTGAAGCGGTCGCTAAAAAATTACAAGGGCATGTTGGACATATTCAGGTTAGACATCGACAACTGGGTACTGCATTTAACGGGTAAAACATGATTGAAAAAGAACTTGCACTGGTGAATAAACGTGGGCTGCATGCCCGTTCAGCTTCGAGTCTGGTTGCTTGTGCCAGCGTCTTCTCAAGCGACATTCGCATTGCCTATAAAGAAAAAAATGTGAGCGCCAAAAAAATTATGGAGCTTATGATGCTGGGCGCGAAATTTCAGGAAAAACTCATCGTTCGCTGTGAGGGTAAAGACGAAGTTGAAGCACTCGCCGCGATAGAAAAACTGGTTGCCGATCGTTTCGGCGAAGACGAATAAACTGAAAAAAATCTTTCAATCCCTTACAATGCTGCGGCCTTCTGGCGGATTCTTGAATCAACATCTTACCTGATTTCCGGAGCGGAACATGTCTGCATCTGAAAACAAAAAAGCACAGACACGTATCCATGAACTGAATAAAGCGCTGTCGAGCGGAACTTTCATTCAGGCACGCCAAATGCTCAACAGCATTCCCTCGGCTGAAATTGCACACTTATGTGAATCTCAACCTCCTGCTACGCGCAAGTTGTTGTGGACCTTGATTGATGAAAGCCAGCAGGCAGATGTCCTGCAAGAACTCAGTGAAGACATCAGAAACGAGTTTATCAACTCGATTGGTGAAGAAGCTTTGTTCAACATGGTTGTCGATTTGGAAACCGACGACCTCGCAGACATGCTGCAACAACTCCCGAGCACCATTTCAAGGCAGCTACTCAATTCATTAGATGAGCAAGATCGCCACCGTGTTGAAAGGTTAATGGATTACCCTGATGACACCGCAGGCGGTTTGATGAATACCGATACCATCACCGTGCGGCCAGACATCACCCTCGACGTGGTATTGCGTTATTTGCGCATGCTCAGAGAACTGCCCGATACCACCGACAACCTGTGGGTGGTAAACCGCAACGACGTTTTTATCGGCGTACTGCCCTTGGGAAAACTGCTCACCTCAGACCCCAACATGACGGTTCGCGAAGCGATGGACACCGACTTTCAGGCGATTCAGGCAGATATGCCCGACACCGAAGTCGCCAACCGTTTCGAACGGCAGGATTTGGTATCAGCACCCGTGTGTGACAAGCAAGGTGTGCTGCTTGGTCGTATCACCATTGACGACGTGGTGGACGTGATTCGTGAAGATGCCGATCACTCGCTGTTGAGCATGGCGGGTTTGAATGAAGACGAAAGTACCTTTGCGCCCATTCTCAAAACCAGCCGCCGCCGTGCAATCTGGCTCGGTGTATATCTGGCAACCGCTTTTCTGGCGAGCTTTGTGATTGATCAGTTTTCCGCAACTATTTCGGAAATTATCGCGCTCGCTGTGCTCATGCCGATTGTCGCAAGTATGGGCGGCACAGCAGGCAATCAGACTTTGGCGATTGTGATTCGTGGTCTTGCGCTTGGACAAATCGGTCAAGCCAACGCCAGACATTTGATTTCAAGAGAGCTGAGAATTGGTGTGATTAACAGCCTGATCTGGGCAAGCGTGATTGGTGTACTGACCCTGCTGTGGTTTGGTGATCTGCGCATCGCCTACATCATCGGTATTGCCATGACGATTAACTTTCTGGTCGCCGCATTTGCAGGTGCCAGCTATCCATTGTTTCTAAAACGCATGGGGGGAGACCCTGCGCTATCAGGCAGCGTGCTGGTGATCGCCACTACCGACGTGGTGGGTTATTTTGTTTTTCTCGGTTTGGCCTCCCTGTTTTTCATTCAGTAAATAGGCATGAACAAACGTACCCTGACCGAACAGAACAACACGCCAAAAGAACGACCTAACAAATCCCAACTGAAACGGGATATGCAGGCTTTGAGAGTTCAGACGGAATTCCTGTGTACGCTCAGGGAAAAACAACTGGTCTGGCTTAAAACGCAGGCAAACCTGGGTGTAGAAGTGCTCGATGCACTCAATGAACTGAAACGCATCACCCACACCAACGCCCAAAAACGGCACATTCAATACATCACCAAACGTCTGTCAGAACAAAGTGATCTGGATAACATACTCATTGCGTTGGACAGCTTGCAAAATCCACACATATTGCAACAACAAAAAGATAAAAAGCTCGAACAAACCCTCAGCAGGCTGATTGAAGGCTCTCAGGAAGAACTTGAGCAATATTTGAATCTACCCGCGCTGCAAGACAAGCAACAGTTTTTGCAATTACTGAGAAACACGCAAAAAGAAAGAAAGAGTCATAATCCAGAAATGCCTTTCAAGGAAGGCAAACAAGAGAAAAAATTCAAGGCCTTGCTCAAACCCCTGCTCAACTAAAGCCGTCGATGCTGCAATACTGGCATGGCCCTGCGCAGTTGATGAAGTTGTTCAAAATCCAGCCTTGCCACACACACACCTTCACCCAATTCAAGCTGCTCCAGAATCTTTCCATCTGCATCGACAATCATGGAATGCCCCCACGTGTAACGAACAGCGCCCTGCTCGCCGTGATGTTGCCCACCTTGATTGGCCGCCAGTACAAAACACTGATTTTCAATCGCTCTTGCCCTAAGCAAAATTTCCCAATGTTTTTCGCCTGTTTTGGCTGTAAATGCGGAAGGAACAAGTAACAACTCACAGCCCTGGTTCGATAAGTCCCGATACAGTTCAGGAAATCTCAAATCATAACAAATCGATAAACCCACACGGTGCCCGAAACAATCGAAATACATCACATCTTTCCCTGCTTCGATATGTGCTGACTCCCGATACACCCCCACATTGTCGCCAACATCTACATCAAAAAGGTGCATCTTGTAATAAGTCGCAACCTGGCCGCCTTCGGGAGAATACACAAGTGTAGTCGAATACACTTTTTTGTTATTTTCTGTCAACACCGGAACGGAGCCTGCAACCAGAAAAATTCCGTACTTGCTGCTTTGCTCGGCGAGAAAATGCTCTATCAAACCAGATACACTCTCGTCACTTGCAAGCGCGAGAAATCTTGAAGCTGAAAACATAAAACAGTTTTCAGGCAACAGAACCAGCTTGGCATTTTGTGCAACGGCTTTGGCAATCAGCTTTGCAGCCTGTTGCAGATTATCTTCCAGCGACATGGAACTCACCATCTGCACAACGGCAACCGTTAAATTGTTCACCACATCAGGTGTATTATTCTGCTTCATGCTCTTTCGACTCACTGGAACTAAAGGCATCTTCGATGCCTTTGCCTATTTTTTTGAATACTCGAAACGTGACAATATCAGTGAGGAAACCCAGATTAAAAATTCCCAGTGCCTTGAATTTTTTGGATTTAATATCTACCTCAACAATACTGCCATCGAAAATTTTAAGCCCCGCCTTGCCCTTCATGTTATCGGGATCAAAATCCATCGGAGACCCAGGCCAGGAAACCTTGATAGCCATCAAGCCGCCAGTTTGCGCTGATGGTTTAAGATTTAAAGCCCCAAAAATATTACTCATGGCGGTTGTTCTGACCCGACCATTGAAATGCGTAATCGATTTTTCCTCACTGTAATCCCAACGTCCTTCTCCATTGATGGTCATCAAGCCGTAATTCAGTTGATGTACCTTGAAGTCCATGCCATGTTCATCAGGGTAAAACTCAAAGCGCCAGTTTGCATATTTTGTTTTGTCCAAAGTCACACGCGTAATATCGACTTTTACATCGACAAAATCCTCTGGCTTGTAAACTTCACTTTCCGCAGCAGCAGAAGCTTGCGCATTTTTTTCAACAGGCTCACTGGATTCCAGCTCGTCCAAATCCAGATGCTTTAACTTTGCAATGATGGGATTATGACGATTGATATTTTCAGGATCAGGCACCCACACATCGCCTTTTACCAAACGGCTATCAAGCACAAGCTTCCACTTGTAGGATTCGCGCGTTACCTGCGCCTTGATTGCGTGTATATGTTGTCCAAAGCCTGAGAATTCATCGACCAGAACATCAATCAGTTTTATAAAATCAAATTCGTCTTCATCAGGTGTTTCCTGTTTTCTTTCTTTGCCTGATGCGTCTGGCTGTGCAGTATCATTCTTGTCTTCACTTAGCAAATCCTGAAAACTGCTGTCACTGAATTTTGCAAGTTTTCTCGCATCAGGCGTATTGTGCGAAGTATTTTTCTCAACCGCGTCATCAAGCAAATAGGTTTCAAGATAAGTTTGCCATTCATCAAAATCCAGCTGATAGATGATACCAGTCACAATCAAACCTGGGGCAGCAGGAAGCTGAAAGTCTCCAGAACCAAAATGAATATGCGCTCTGTCAAAATCATCATTGACAGTACGCGCAGACACACCGACTTCATTGTTATAATTCATGCGATAAATCAGATTATCGGGATAAACATCCAGTTGCAGCGTAGAAGGCGCAGCGGTATTTTCAGTTTTGGCATATTCACCGGGCAAATCAATCGCAAAACCTCTAAAACTTGTACCAACATTTAAACGAACCACCGATTCATCACCCACCAAAGGAAGATTGAGCGCCATCGCCAACTCATTCGATGAAGCAAGGGTTTCACCCGGAACTTCCGTCAGCTCAGGCACCAGAGCATTGAGCGCCTTGAGTGGCGCGATTGAAATAATGCCATCAAAATCGGTTTCCCCTTGCAGCGCATTAAACAACCAGAATGATTGCCAGCCTTTTAAATCCTGTGCAGCGATGCGCCCTTTACCGAATACCTGAATAACCTGTTCACCGCCAACCTCACTGGTGAGTATTCTTGCGCGAACCGGCTTGTCAAAAAACAAGGCGCTTATCTCGCTACTTTGCAATCCTTTATCAAGAGAATATAACAACTCGGTACTTAGAGACTTAACACCTAGCCCGACTTCCGGAACCGCCAATATCACATCTTCCACCTGCATCTGGATATTGACTTCACTCGGCGGCTGACCCTCAACTTCTGCAAGCGGTACGTTAATATCGAGATGCGCCTGATAATCTCCAACCAGCACCCAATCTTCAATCACATGGCCAATACTGTCTTTCAATTCACTATTGAGAAAGAGCGTCTGAACATTGGCCAAGGGGCCTGTAACATCGGCCTGAATAGCGACACGGGGAAGGTTCTCATTCAGGTAACTGGGAATTTCGACCTTGCCATTTTTAAGGGTCGACTGGTACAGGTTCGCCGAAGGAACATCGGCAGAAATATAGTCATCATGTACCACCACACTTGCATAAACTTTTTCGAGCGGCGGCCAGCGATTGGGCAAAGGATCCAATGCAGCACGCTTGAGTTCCAGATTGGCACTCAGTGTTAAAAAAGTATGCGGTAATACTTTTTTGGCAAAAGCAAATAACATCAGGTCACCTTCTACTTCGCCTTCAACCAGAAAGGTATCTATCCAGTCCAGAAATGCAGGCGGTAGTTTTTCCAGAAAAAATATTTTGACCTGATTCACCTCAACCGAATTGACTGCGACGTGCAATGACCATGCAGGAATTTCCCGACTTCCATCAGCGTAATACCGGTTCGGAACATTGGCAGCAAACTGTGCCGTAACATCGAACGTATCATTGCGCAATCTTGCATAATTGCTATGAACAACAATATCGTGAGGCAGAAATTCAACCAGTAAATTCGCCGACGCTTCCTTGATGAATACATCTCCTCTGAATAAATGCTCGCTTTGCTCCAGCAATACATTCTTTGATTCCAGCTCCAATGCCAACACCTTCGGTGCATATTCAAGGTAGGCATCAACACCTCTAATGGCAGGAATTCTGTTGAATTCAGATAAGCCCAGATTCTTGACATCTACAGATGCAAAAATTTCCCTGCTCTCTTTATCGGGTGAGTAAATGATGAGCTGAATATTGTTCAATTTGCCTTCCAGCACCAGCCCGTCAATCAGCTTGAGCTTGTCTGCAAATTGGGGAAGCACGCCATTTAACACTGGTTTGATATTTTCCAGCAGATTTAAAGGCAAATGATTCAACATCAATCTAAACAGCAATACTGGTTCTGCTGTGCTTTGCGGATTTAATTGACTCCATTTTTTTGCCAGAGGATTTGGTTGTTTTTCTGACCACTGCAAAGCGGAAAGCAGCAGAATGTCGCGATGAATCTGCTCCTTCCAATCCAATACAAAATTACTCAACTTGATTGAAGTATTATTTTTAACCGCTTCAAGTAGCAAAGATTTATCAAGCACATGTTTTAATTCGATTTCAGTGTTGATTTCCACAATCAATGACAAACGATTGAGCGTATCCTGAAAACTGCCATCTGCATTTGAAAAAGAAAAGCCACTGAGCTTCGGTGCAAAACTGACCGATTTGAGTGTGCCATTTTTTATCTCACCCCAGAATCTTGCTGCCATCTTTCCTTGTAACAAACGCAAGGAAATTTTTTCGCCAAATTCAAGCTGCTGTAGCCAGGGCTGCCATTCACTTTCTTCCATACCCAGATAAAACCGGCTTGAAAAACGCTCTGGTCGAAGTGGATTACCGTGGAATAATGCGTGGAGTTCAATATTTCTGGTTTCATTATAAAAATCCATCACACTCGCGCGCACATTGAGTTGATGGTTAAACCATTCATTATCGAGCATCGCACGCTCAACCGTTGCCGTTACATGCTTTCCATCCTTGAGCGCAAGTTCAACCACCACATTTTCGAGATAAACCTTGTCAATACTGAACACATGGCGATCGAGTATGCTTTCAATCATGTCCAGAGTGTTGTCTTGTTGCTGGCGAACAGGTAATCCTTTTACATTCAATTTTCCAGTGAGCGCATCTTGCTCCAGCTCAAGTGACAAACCCCGCACCAACAGCTTATCAATGCCTGGTGACAAACTGAGCAGGCTTTTCAGCAAATCAACTTCGATGGCAACTTTTTCAAGTTTAAGCCCGCCTTCTGTATCTTGCTGGCTGCTCAAAACCAGATCATCAATTTCAAGTATCAGCGCAAAACCTGTCCAGTAACCTTTGATATGAGAAATACCAAGCGAAAACTCACTTCGGGTTTCGACCAATTGCTCAAACCAGGGAATTCTTTGATCAATATCTCGCAGAAACTGATTCAAACCAACAGAGAACAAAGCCCAAGCCGCAAGCACCCAGAACAGGAGGTAGCCAAATTGTCTTGATCGATTGATGCGAGAGGGAGACATAATCGTGATGTGAAACTAATGATTAGTTTCGTAAATTCCCAATCTGATTTTCAACCCATCCATAACAAAACAAAACCAGGGCCATAACAGTGCATTGATGAGTGCTGGCAACCAATAGACGATATTAATTTCTACAGGATAACCAAAAAACATTTCCACCACTCGCAGAGTTAATAAATAGATAAAACTGAATACAAGAACCAGGATGACCTGCTGTAAAGTCGAGAACATTTGTATTTGTCGCTGAAGCAGTAACTGTAAATACACCACCAACACCAAAGCCAGACCATGACTGCCCAGCGTTTTATTCAATAGCACATCACACGCAAACCCGACAAGGAATGCAAACCACAAACCCAAATATGAAGGTAATACCCTCACCCAATAAATGACCATCAACAATATCCATACTGGCCTCATAGCAGCTAACCAATCACTCAAAGGGAAAATAGCCAGAATACACGCTATATAAATCGAGCTTATAACAAACCAGAATCCGGGAGGCAGCAAGGTATTCACAATTATTTTCCTGTACTCTGCATGTCAGTCATTTGCTTTCTGTTTCTCATCATCACTTCCTGTTCTTTAAAAACAAGCAATACAAAACGCGAACGATCCAGCGCTGCAAGCGGTTTCACTTCCACTTCTGCAAACTGTCTGCCTATCTGTCGCTCAACCGCGCTCACAACACCAACGGGATAACCTTTTGGAAAACGACCGCCCAAACCCGAACTGACAAGAATATCATCTACTTCAATATCCGCCGTATTGGCAACATGACTCAAACGCAGACGGCCAGGAGAGCCTGTGCCCAAAGCAATGGCTCTGACACCATTGCGTACCAGTTCAACTGAAATGCCATGACGGGCATCGGTGATAAGTAAACCCTGACTACTGAACTGGTCTGCTGAAACAATTTGTCCCATCAGACCACTCGCATCAACAATTGGCATACCTTCAAAAACACCGTGGCTGATTCCCTTATTCAATACAATTGCGTGCGTGAAAGGATCCGCATCAACACCAATAATTTCAGCAACCAGCACACTGTCATCCAGTTCAGAGGATGAACCAAGCAATTCTCTCAAACGAATATTTTCAGCCGTCAAAGAAGCAAATTTTTGCAATCTTCTTTGCATGGTGAGTGCCTGATCACGCAAACGTGCGTTTTCATCCAGCAAAACCTGACGACTCTTGAAATGCTCGCCAAACCACTCGACCAAATCACCTGGTGCATAGGCGGGAAATTCAACAGCAGGCTTAATCCAGCTTAAAATTTGTCTGGGTTTGTTCAACCAGGGCAAATTCGCATCGACGAACAACAATAAAACAGACAGGACAACAATAACAATGAGGTTCCGATGCGTAGAAGAGTCATTTGCAAAAATGCTAGTCATAGCAAGTTTGACTGTTTAACGCGAAGACAACATTTCCAGACTGGACATATCAAGCGCCTTACCGCCACCTCTTGCAACACAGGTAAGAGGGTCTTCAGCAACAATCACAGGCAAGCCGGTTTCTGCTGAAAGCAGCTTGTCCATACCTCTTAGCAAAGCGCCACCACCTGTCAGCACAATGCCACGCTCGGCTATATCGGCTGCAAGTTCCGGAGGTGATTTCTCCAGTGTTCCTTTCACTGCACTCACGATACCGGTTAAAGGCTCTTGCAAGGCGCTCAGAATTTCTTCGCTGGTTAATACAAAAGAGCGCGGAACCCCCTCAGCCAGACTGCGGCCACGCACATCAATCTCGCGCACCTCATCCATCGGGAAAGCGCAGGCAATTTCCTGCTTCACTCTTTCCGCTGTGGCATCACCAATCAGGCTGCCATATTGTTTTCTGACATAGGAAATAATTGCATCGTCAAACACGTCGCCACCAATGCGCACGCTGTCGGCATACACAATGCCACCAAGCGAAATAATCGCGATTTCTGTGGTGCCTCCACCAATATCCACCACCATCGAACCCGCTGCATCTTCAACAGGTAATCCTGCACCGATTGCGGCAGCCATCGGTTCGTCAATCAAATACACGGCTCTCGCGCCCGCACTTGATGCAGATTCCTTGATCGCGCGCTTTTCAACCTGAGTCGATTTGCATGGCACACAAATCAGTACACGCGGGCTAGGTGCAATGATGCGGGTTTCATGCACAGAACGAATAAATTCCTGCAACATTTTTTCGGTGACTTCAAAATCTGCAATGACACCATCTTTGAGTGGGCGCACAGCGGTAATGTTCCCGGGTGTTTTTCCGAGCATGCGTTTTGCAGCTTTACCAACAGCCACAACACTTTTTTGACCACCGACTGTTTTGATGGCAACAACCGACGGCTCATTCAACACAATGCCTTTTCCTTTCACATAAATCAGAGTGTTGGCTGTACCCAAATCAATAGAAAGGTCTGTTGAAAAATAACCGCGTAAACGCTTGAACATGATGTGATTCCCGATTGACTGTTAATAATTTTTTGACAGGCATTTATCTGCGCACCCAATATAGCCAATTCTGATTCAGCGCGTATAATGCTCTCGCTGTCGCCTATAAAAATCCAGATGGGCAGAATCCAAGTGGGCACTTCGCCTGAAGAGTAGATAACTCAAGGCCTGCGAAACAGCGACAAATGTAACAATGCTGGACATTTTGAGCAAGATGATTCCCGCTTTTATTTAGACAAGCCTGCAAGTTACACCACGTTTTTGAGCATAACCATGAGTCAAATCACAAGCACAGATATTCAACACATTGCCGAGCTGGCCAAAATCCAGATTGATGATTCCGAGTGTGAAAAACTCAGTCAAAAACTCAGCGATATTCTCAAGCTGATGACAACCATGCAAAGCATTGATACCGGCAACGTAGAACCACTTGCGCACGCAATTTATCAAAACCAGAAATTGCGTGACGACATCGCAAACGATGACCAGCAACGCGATTACTATCAAAACCTGAGTCAGGATACCCAGAATGGTTTTTATCTGGTTCCCAAAGTCATCGAATAAATTTTTATGTATACATCGAATCTCAGACAGCTTTCCAATGCGCTTGCACAAAAACATATTTCAAGCGTGGAACTTACTCAAATTTTTATTGAGCGCATTAAAAAATTCAATCCGGATTTAAATGCCGTGATTACCCTGACTGAAGAACAAGCACTGTCACAGGCAAAACAGGCAGACCAGCGTATTGCACACAATCAACACGCGCTGCTCACTGGCATTCCATTGTTACACAAGGATATTTTTTGCACGAAAGATGTTCGCACCAGTTGCGGATCAAAAATGCTCGATAATTTTATTGCGCCTTACAATGCCACTGTCGTGGAAAAACTCGAACAGGCAGGCATGGTGAGCATGGGCAAACTGAATATGGATGAATTCGCAATGGGTTCATCGAACGAAACCAGTTTTTATGGCGCGGTGAAAAACCCCTGGGATACAACCCGCGTACCTGGCGGTTCTTCCGGTGGTTCGGCTGCTGCCATCGCTGCACATCTAACACCGGTAGCCACAGGAACAGACACTGGAGGTTCCATCAGACAACCTGCCGCGCTGTGTGGTATTACCGGTTTAAAACCCACCTATGGCCGTGTATCACGCTGGGGCATGATTGCTTTTGCATCGAGCCTCGATCAGGCAGGCCCCATGTGTCAGACAGCCGAAGATGCAGCGCTCTTGCTCAACGCCATGGCTGGACATCATGAAAAAGATTCCACTTCTCTGAATCTTGCACAGGAAGATTTTACCCGACAATTAAATCAATCCATTCGCGGTAAAAAAATCGGTTTGCCAAAACAGTTTTTTGCACACGCACTTGATGCAAACATTCAGGCGAGCATTCAATCAGCGGTCAATGAATTTAAAAAACTCGGTGCAGAAATTATTGAAATAGATTTGCCTCACATTGAGTTATCCATCGCAGCCTATTATGTGATTGCCCCTGCGGAATGTTCATCGAATCTAAGCCGCTTCGATGGTGTGCGATTTGGTCATCGTTGCGAAGCCCCAAAAGATTTGCAGGATTTGTACAAGCGCTCACGCAGTGAAGGTTTCGGTTTGGAAGTCAGGAATCGCATTCTGATTGGCACTTATGTGCTTTCCGCTGGATATTATGATGCGTACTACATCAAGGCGCAGAAAATACGCAATCTCATCAAGCAGGATTTCGACAAAGCCTTTGAACAGGTCGATGTGATTTTATCCCCCACTTCACCTGAACTTGCCTTTAAACTGGGTGAGAAAAATAACAATCCCGTTTCCATGTATTTGTCGGATATTTTTACCATCGGTGCAAATCTGGCCGGTTTGCCTGCAATGTCCATTCCCTGCGGTTTTGCAAACCAGCTCCCTGTCGGGCTTCAACTGATTGGCGCAGCACTTCAGGAAGCTCAACTTCTACAATTCGCACACCAATACCAACTGAACAGTGACTGGCATTTAAAATCGCCTGAACACTATAGCTAGAGAGTATTTATGGCCTGGGAAAGCGTCATTGGACTGGAAATACACGTTCAACTATCGACACAATCAAAAATATTTTCTTCCAGCTCTACCCAATTCGGGCAGGAACAAAATTCGCAGGCCAGCCTGATTGATCTCGGCATGCCAGGAACACTGCCTGTATTAAATAAGGAAGCCGTACACAAGGCCATTCAATTTGGTTTGGCCATTCATGCTGAAATTGCCAATACCACGATTTTTGCGCGTAAAAATTATTTTTATCCTGATTTACCGAAAGGTTATCAAATTTCACAACTCGATCGCCCCATCGTCGGCAAAGGCAGTGTTGAAATAGAAACTCCTCATGGTTTGAAAAAAATCGGCGTGACTCGCGCGCATCTTGAAGAAGATGCCGGAAAATCCATTCATGATTTACACAGCGATAAAACCGCCATTGATTTAAATCGTGCAGGTACGCCCTTACTCGAAATTGTTTCGGAACCTGATTTACGCAGCGCAACCGAGGCCGTTGCCTACCTCAAACAAATTCATTCACTGGTACGCTATCTGGGTATTTCTGATGGAAATATGGCCGAAGGTTCATTTCGTTGTGATGCAAACGTTTCGATTCGCCCCAAAGGTGAAAGCAAACTTGGTACACGCACCGAACTTAAAAATATCAACTCATTCAAATTTGTAGAGAAAGCCATCAATCTCGAAATAGAACGTCAAATCGACATTCTCGAAAGTGGTGGTGAAATTGTGCAGGAAACACGCCTGTACGATGCCGTGAAACATCAAACACGTTCCATGCGTTCAAAAGAAGAAGCCAATGATTATCGCTATTTTCCCGACCCCGACTTGTTACCATTGGTGATTGACAGCAAGGAAGTGGCGCATATTCAAAAACAACTTCCCGAACTTCCCAAAGCAAAAGCTGAACGATTTCAGGCGCAATACGCCTTAAACGATTACGATGCCAAACAACTATCCAACGACAAGGATTGCGCGGAATTTTTTGAATCTGCGTGTAAAAATCTGCATAAATCGGAAGATGCAAAACTGGTTGCCAACTGGATCATTGGCGACATCAACGCGCAACTGAATAAAGACGAACTGGAATTCAACCAGTTAAAAATTTCTGCCGTACAACTGTCTGATTTAATCAACCGAATTTCTGACCAAAGTATTTCAAACAAAATCGCCAGACAGATTTTTGAAAAAATCTGGAACAGTGACGAAGCATTACAAGTTAATCAAATCATCGAAAACGAAGGGCTAAAACAGGTTTCAGATGCTTCCCAAATTGAGGCCATCGTCACTCAGGTATTGGCCAATAATCCCGAACAGGTTCAAAACTATTTGCAGTCTGACGAAAAGAAACGCGCAAAAATGCTTGGATTTTTTGTCGGCCAGATTATGAAAGAATCCAAAGGGCAGGCTAACCCGCAACAAGTGAATCAGATTCTTGCACAACAGCTTTTAGGGAAATAACAGACGAATGGATACAAAGTGTACGCAAGTGCTGAACCGTAACCTGTCAGCAGCCAGTCAATCGATATACTCAAACGGGTTCTTATCTGGGTAAGTGCTTCGGTATTGGGTTCACGCTCTCCCCGCAGGTAGTTCTGCATCGAACGGTAAGGAATACCGCTCATACTGGCTGCTTCCTTTATAGACAAGCCGCGCAGAACAAGCATGTTTTTCAATCTGTTTTGTATACTCATCTGGGTTTTAAATTATTGAAATGCTCAATGACTATCCTTGTCTGTATTGGTTGTACTGTTGTCCCAAATAAAGCCAATCGGCCGTTTCCTAGGTTCTGGTTGAACCATCATCTGCCGTAAGGTCTGAATCAATCCGGTAATGGCTTGGTCGTGGGTTTCCAACTTGCGCTCAATACGCTGTTCGAGTTCATTCAGCCGTTGTGCCAGTTCCTTGTCGGAGGCCAGCAGTTCACGTAAGCGGACAAAAGCGCGTACCACATAAACACCGACTTCGGCAGCTTGGGGTGAATTCAGTACATTGGCGGCTTGAATAGCGCCATGCTCAGTAAAAGCAAAGGGTAAGGTTTTGGAAAATTTGAGTTTATTGAGGTGGTCGCAATTTGCGACCACCTCTTGCTTCTCTTGTTCCACAAGTTGACCCTCTTGAATAATTCCCTGATTATCGTTCACTCTTTTTATGGCTACTTCAGGGTATTGATATGAGTGCTGACAAAATTTACCACGCACCTTCCGGATTCAAACATCATCTAAGCCAAGAGCAATATCAGGCATGGTATGACGCTTCTATTAACAATCCTGATACGTTTTGGGCAGAACGTGCCAAGGAAACACTCGACTGGTTTGCACCCTGGACACAAGTCAGCAATTGGAGTTTTGACCCTCTCGATATTCAATGGTTTGTTGGCGGAAAACTGAATATTTCCTACAACTGTATAGACAGGCATCTCCCCACACGCGCTCAACAAACGGCGATTATCTGGGAAGGTGATGAACCTACTGATGATAAAAAAATCAGCTATCAGGAATTACACGATGAAGTGTGCAAGCTGGCAAACAGCTTGAAGCAACGCGGAGTCAAAAAAGGTGACAGGGTGTGCATTTACATGCCCATGATTCCCGAAGCCGCTTACGCCATGCTCGCCTGTACGCGTATTGGTGCGGTGCACTCGGTGGTGTTTGGTGGGTTTTCGCCTGAAGCACTCAAGGATCGCATTCTCGATTCTGATTGTCGCTGTGTGATTACCGCAGATGAAGGTATTCGCGGCGGCAAGAAAATTCCTTTAAAAGCGAATACCGACAAGGCACTGGAAGCCTGTCCGAATGTGCACAGCGTGTTGGTGGTGAAAAGAAGCGGCGGCAAAATTCAATGGCATGAAAAACGTGATCTCTGGTATCACGAAATCTGTGCGCAGGCCAAAAGCGAATGCGAGCCTGAAGTAATGGATGCCGAAGACCCGATGTTCATTCTCTATACCTCTGGTTCGACGGGTAAACCCAAAGGTGTGCTGCACAGTACCGCAGGCTATTTGCTGCAATCGGCGCTCACCCATAAATATGCGCTGAATTATCACGAGGGGGATATTTACTGGTGTACTGCCGATGTCGGCTGGATAACCGGCCACACGTATATTGTGTACGGCCCGCTTGCCAATGGTGCGATTACGCTGATGTTTGAAGGCATTCCCACTTATCCTGATGCCTCTCGCTGCTGGCAAGTCATCGACAAGCATCAGGTGAATACCTTCTACACAGCCCCTACGGCGATTCGCGCTTTAATGGCGGCTGGTGATGCCTATGTTTCTACCAGCTCAAGGCGCAGCCTGAAATTATTAGGCACGGTGGGTGAACCGATAAACCCTGAAGCATGGGAGTGGTATTACCGCATTGTCGGGGAACAGCGTTGCCCGATTGTGGATACCTGGTGGCAAACAGAAACGGGGGCTGTTTTGATTGCGCCCATTCCTGGCACCATGCCTATGAAACCTGGAGCAGCCAGCCTGCCTTTTTTTGGCGTAGACCCTGCGATTGTCGATGCCGATGGCAAGGAACTGGAAGGCGAATGCTCAGGCAATCTGGTGATGAAAAGCTCGTGGCCAAGCCAGATACGCAGCGTTTACGGAGATCATCAGCGCTGTTTTGATACCTATTTCAGCACCTATAAAGGTAAATACTTCACTGGAGATGGTGCCAAAAGAGACAAGGACGGCTTTTACTGGATAACCGGCAGGGTTGATGACGTACTCAATGTTTCAGGCCATCGTCTGGGTACGGCTGAAATTGAAAGTGCGCTGGTACTGCACCCGCGCATTGCAGAAGCGGCAGTGGTTGGCTACCCACACCCCATCAAGGGGCAAGGTGTTTATGCCTATGTCACGCCCATTGTTGGTCAGGACATCGATGAGCACATTCGTACAGAATTGCTGGCGCTGGTGAGTCAGGAAATCGGTGCGATTGCCAAACCAGACCTGTTGCAAATTGCGCCTGCACTGCCCAAAACCCGCTCAGGAAAAATCATGCGTAGAATTTTGCGAAAAATTGCTGCCAATGAAATTGACTCGCTGGGTGATACTTCAACACTGGCCGACCCTGCGGTGGTTGATTCCCTGATTCACAACCGACTTAACAAGTAAGCTGTTTTTGTCGCTTTACCTGCCGGTTTATAGTCCATAGAATCTGTGGCTTCGCGAGTGCGCTTTGTCATAAAAAAACCAATTATTGCGTTATTCCCGAACCATTCATCCCATACCATAAAAGGAGAGTTTTATGTTTACTGGAGTTCAAACCAGACTTCGACCCTTGTTTTTCAGCCTTTGCTTCCTGATTGCGTGTAGCACACCTGTACACGCCAGATTCGGTTCCGGCCTTGAAGATGCTGAAATGAAAGAATTGAAAACCGCCTGGGACAAAGACCCGGGCGCCATCGTCAAAAACAGTCGCGTGCTGCGCAAACTGTCTGCCCCACAAATTGCAGAACTGATGGAGTACAAAGACACCTCCCATTACAGCTTCCTGCACATCGTGGTGGTAAAAGGTGAAGAGTTAGGCGCAGAAGCCTTGGGTAACCAGAATAACAAGCTCTCGGTGATGGCGGTGATTGATGGCCGCATGCGTCCAATCCCGTTCCAGATTGACGAAGTTGATATGACTGGATTGACCTTTATTCCTACTGTAAAAAAGTATCCCATCGACGGCACAGAAAACATTTTTGATAAGCAAGATGAAGTGGCCTTCATGTATAGAGATGCCACCTTCGAGCGTTTTGAAAAAGGAAAAACCTCTTTGGCAAGAGGTGAAGTACTCAAGGAAATCGAATTAAGTTTTGAAAACAGGAAAATACGCTACGCTTATCTGGTTAAGGACAACAGCGAACGCAGCGATTTCAGTTATGTTTCGATGGACGAAAAGCAAGGCAACTTTGATTCCACCTATTACAACATGAGTTGGGATCCTAAAAACTTCTCACAAATCAGAAACGTAATTCCCAAGGTAGGCCCTGAACAAGGTAAAAACGTACTGGACAGCATCTACTTTGAAGTGAGTACCGGAATCTTCAACAAAAATATACGTTTTGGTTTGAATTCCAAAAAACATATCTATGCTGAAATTCTCGGTGTCAAACAGGGGCCAGTCAGGGTGAATGCTCTGGTTAAAGGGCACGTAAAGTATGCAGGTATTCCTTCCATGCCCTATTACCTGAATATGATTTTTACCGAGCAAAGTGTGAGCTTTAGAAGTCGTTCAACACCAGATGGATACAAATATGCCAAATATGTAACCACGATTCTTAAGGACCCAGGTTTTTACGTGAATATGGACTTCCATAATATTGACGGCGCAAAAATCAGCTTTCACTCCATTGCTGACTCTCCGGAAGTTCCCATCGTAGACGGAAAGATGTCAGCGATTGAGCATCGCGTAAATGAAGAACGCCTTCCTGGCGACTGGTTCTGGATTGAAAGTGGACATGGCTGGAGTATTTTCTTCTCGAATACTTTGCCCATTGTTGAGAATGGTCTCTTCGATGCCTTTCTGGAAGGCATGAGTTTTCACATGGTTTATGAAGATGACATTACCAAGGTAACCAACTATGAGCGTTTTCCTGGAGGTGCACCCAGAATTGGTGTGGAAGGCAGAGGGCTACCGAAAATTGCTCTGGAAATGATGAGCGCAATCAGTGACATTCCATTCGGAGAAATTGACTCGATGGATAAAATGAGTGATTTCCTGATAGATGCCAGCGATAAAGGTAAACTCAAAAAAGCCAATGAACTGATTGCCAAGGTGCTCATTAGCCAAAGAGAACAAGGAAAAATAAAAAATAGTCAGGAGTTTGCCGAAGCCTTCATCAAGGATTTTGATTTGGTCGGTATTCGTGGCGTAGAAGACAGACAAAAACTCAATCAGGCATTCAGAATCGGTATCAGCAAACTGGAAAGTTTTGAATCCTTCAACATAGGGCAGGTGACACGAGATGTTCGGGCAGCTTTACAGGCGCAGGGGATTGATGCCTCACTCATTCATTATGCGCCTAGAGATGCCGTGCTCTGGTTCCCTGATTCGGTAGGAGACAAAGGGCCAGATGGCTTCCGTGTAGAAGTTCAGAATCCACCGAAATATAAGTTAAATAATATTTAGTCTGGAAGTTTGCATAACAAAATAAAAAGGCTGGAAAACCCAGCCTTTTTTATGTGTTTTGGAATTACAGAACAACGGAGTTATTTAATTTTTCTTCTCAACAAACCAAACCCGCTCAACACAACACCACCGAGTAAAATCAACAACCAGTGAGCACTACCACTGTCATCAGGGCAACTTCCCTTGGGGGTAATCTGATTTTCCTGTGATGCAAGCTTCTCACTCATCAGCGTGTAAGAAAGATCATTCAAATCATCAACAATTCCTGAACCATCATCGGTAATGGTTAACTCGGTAATGCCTTTGCCTGCTTGTAGAGTCATATCTATGTGCATGGAATAATCATCAACCAGCGAGTGGATAATCGGATTAAAATCCATCTGAATTCGCACATTCCCACTTCCCAAATCGGTGACTGTCATTGCATCAACCGCCCAGCTCAAAGCCAGGGAAGCACCGCTCACTGTGGCTAAACCACTGCCCGTTTGACCTTTCCCTGCTCCTGGCAACAGATTAAACGCGTTATCTGCACGCTCCATGGCAGCACGTAAATCAGTATTTTTAACCCTGCAATTAATGTCCCCTCGTCTGGAACCCGCTTCCCCCAGATTCTCGGTTAAATCTTCCAGCAGCACCAAACCAGTACGTTCCACACGCCCTCGCCCTGTATCCTGACAACTCCCCTCATGGACAGGCCCTGACACATACTCTGGTTTAAAGTCTTTCCACTCTACTCGATAGCGTGTTTCAAATTTAATCAGGACATCATTCAGCCCCTTCCAGTGCTCAAGATAAATACCATGCAGGCTTAATGAATCACCATAATTGCCTAGGTAAAGCGCGAGCTCACTGCCAAATACCAAAGGTTGAACCTTTAAACAGCCCCCGCCAATATTTTCCTTATCGCCAACTTGCATGGTTACAGGGGAGGAACCGGAAAAATTTGTACGGTCATACTCCCAGGAACTCCCTTCGGCCAATGGTAATAAACGGCTTAAGTTCAACCGAATCGTTTCGTCAGGGTTAACGCCAATCGTAATGTCAACCGGCTCAGCATGTAGAGCACCAACACCGAGCGCTACAGATAAACCCAATAACTGCTGAAGGGGGCGCCAAACACCACGGTTATCACTTTTTGTGCTCACAAGGGAAACTCTCTTTTAATTATTATTTTAAGTCAGATGGCCAATTTCGCATTAATCCAAAACCCGCCTGAAACTGAAATCTAGCCTGTACCGCAAGGCCAATACTACAACAAATACGATAAGAATGTTAAACACTGGCTGTAGCGACCCAAGATTGTTTTTCCTGATTTCTTCATGCTCGGCAAAACAAGCCTCAAACTGATAATCATTTTGGGAGGAATGCAAATCAAAGGACGCTTGCGGGCTTTCCAGTAACTGATATTCATGCTTGTACTGCCCGCCAAAGTTTTCATTATCGCCTTCAAGCACTACCCTGCTCAGGCCAATCTGCGGCAGAAACTCAAACTCAAAATCCCCCGCATAGCACCCACCTTCAATGTCGCACGGACTCAGATATAATTTGAATTGAATCAGCCAGGCAGCGGCAGGTGTAACACTGCTGGCGTTGCCGCCGACATCGCCATCATAAGACTTGTTATTCACTAGAGTGCTTATATCAATGTCCGCAATTCTCCAGTCCACCCTCAAGCTCTTACCTTCTAACTGCGCAGAAAAATGACCATTTTGCTCCAGCTCCAACACTTCAATCGCACTGCTACTATCTGCCAGTACCAGCCCTGTATGTGCGCCTAACTTTCTGCCTTGCTGTGTAAAAAAAGCGGTTGGTGCATCTGCTATTTTTGTTGTGAATCCATAAAACACGATTTGATCGTCGTAGTTTGCAACATAGAGTTTCAACAAGTCTTCATCAAAAATCAGAGGGCGAATACATAAATCACCCAGCCGTTCAAGCTCACCAAGCTGCATATCTACATTTCTAGCAGGTTTTACCACTACCACATTATTTTCTGTAACTTGCTCTGTAAAAGAAAATGTCCAGAGATTATCGACATGCAAGGGAAGTAAATACATGGGAGCCAATGGCGCTTCGGATATTTCAGATTCCCACCCAACCAGCGTCTCTTCCACACCCGTAACATATTCATCAAGCCAGCCTGCCTTGAGCACAGAAGAAAAAAGCAGGCTACTCGAAATAAACATTAACGAGATAATTTGCCTCATGGTGGATTATTCTGTTTCACCGCCAATTAACAAGGCAGAGCCCAAATCGAATTCACATTGAGCTTCTTTATCGCCTTGCTTCACGGTTACATCAAGATTCATTTTGTTAACTCGAATCTTGTAACTGCCAGTTTTCTTGTCAACAGACAAAATCCTTTCATCGCCCTGTTTAATCAAAGCCTGAAAGAGTACATCTTTAAATGAATCATTAGGATGATCCACGTAAAACTCGGTGTACAGTCGCGTTTTCTTTGAATCAAAGGTGATGTACACAGTATCGAGCGAAACAAACATATCCACCATGCAATCACTCTTGCTACTTGCAGTTCTACCCAATTCTATTTTTCCAACGCCACCGCTAAAGCTGGATACCTGATCGGCCAACATTTCCTGCAAAGCCTGATTGACTACGCCATGCTCTCTATCCAGCCTGATTCTTTCAGCCACAACCAAGGTGCTTGAAAAAAACAAGACACCCGTCAGCACGTATTTAAATATCAACAGCAGTTTCATAAATCTTTTTCAACTCTTTCAAATCAACGCAGGTGTGGTAACAAAACTTTCGGCAACTCTGCTGCCGCATCTATCAACACCAGATCATGGCTATTCTTGTCATCATAATAGACACGCATTTGATTCACTTTGGTTTTGTCGGATTCAATTTTGAATTTTCCAGTTGCGAGAGGAAAATCCGATTTCCCAATGGTCATTCTATCTTTGGCATCAATCGGCAAACTGCCTTCCCTCTGCCATCGATTATAAAAATGCTTCACATTCGCTGTAATCAAGCGTTTTTTCCCTGCAGACAAGCAGTTGAGATACTGTTCGGGAGAAATTTTTGCCTGACAATACGCTTCAGTGGAATACACTGCATTCATTCTTGTTTCGCCAATCCCCATAGGGTCAAGCGTAATCAGATACTCAATATCACGACCTTGTTTTTGCGCAACTTCAGTCGCTGCCAAAATCGCTGCGCCACCACCCATACCATAACCAATTAAAATAATATTCGAACTTTGGGGGATTTTTTTTAACTCTTCATCAAATTCACCCAACAGTTGAATCATTGATCCACCTACCTGTGATTTACTGCTAATACCATTCCAGTTTGCCTGTATATATTTCGCTCCGTATGACTCTACCCATTCTTTTAACTTCAATGTTTTCTCAATTTCTGCACCTTTATGACTGGAAATAGCATAAACATAAGCTTTATAGACAGGCTCAACAGGCGTTGCACTTTGTTTCGTCACTATGGCTGTTTTTAATTTATTAAGCTCAAGAAGTTTTTGTGCTCTCTGTTGTGAAAGTTCTCTAATTTGCCTATCGCTATCAACAAGTGTTGCTGCATTGGAAAGTCTGGATTTCAAACTTGCTACCTTGGCTTGAGAACTGGCAAGCTCTGTATCCATTTTCGCTTTTTCATTTTCCAGATTTCTTAATTCAGATTGGGCGGTATTTAAATCAACATTCAGGGAATTTTTCCTTGTTTCATAACTGCTGCTATTCAGCCCCTGATCGATGACCCCCAAACCATTAAACCAGGTATCCAATTCCTTAATACTTGCTTGAACAAAGGAAAATCGTTCCTGGGCACGCTCAATTCTTTTGTCATGCCTGTCCATGCGCCTTTCACTATTCCCTACTGCTTTCTCCGCTTCATCCAGTTCTGTTTGTAATGCTGAATTTTGCTTGTCCAGGCTTGATTTGCGTGCGGCGATTTTACTGTCAATCTGTTGAATTTCTTTCTCGATATTTTCAGTATTTGCAAACAAATGCGTGCTCAACAGCAGAGAGCAACAGAGAACAATACCTTGTCTAATTCGACATTGAAAAAGCCGGGGAAGAATCACGACATTAAATTCCTTACTATTTTTTTATTTATCTGGTGATCAATCTAACAAAGCCAGACTAAAATTCAACAAAATACTTCAAAAAAACAGTAGTCTAGAATCTATGCGTATAAGAGGCGGAGAAAAGCAAAATATTCACATCCATTTGTTCCTGATGGTATTCAGCTCCCCGAAGTGTCAGTAAGGAGAAAGGATCATCATAAACGGACTTGGAATTGGATCTGGATTTGGTCGCATCTACATGTACTGAAGTCAACGCAACATCAACCACTTTATCATGGGTTAATTTGTATTCACTGCCGACTGAAATCATACGCAGGCCGTATACAGGAATGAACCCTGTATTACTCAGGAATGGCCTGTCCTCATATCCCAGCCTGAAAGCCAGACGTTGATTCCACTGATATTCCAAACCATAGCTCCAGTACGATGTATCGACACCGCCAGCAGCGATACCGATTGTGTTTCCTACATTATTAGGTGAAAGCAAGCCTAACAAACCGATAGCATTCACTTCGGTACTGGTAATTGTTGCATCCCAGGTTTCCCAATCAGAGTATTCGTATTTTCTATACTCAATGTTGAACTTGGTTTTTTCCATCACCTGCATGCTCACGCCAGTTGAAAAGGCTGCTGGCCAGGGAATATTTAAATCCAGCGCAATTTTATCCGAGGCAGAACCATCCAGAAGCAAGTTGGTAAATATCCCCAATACCGGAACGCTATTTAAACCCTTGAACAGAGAAACCACGCCTGGAGAATAGTAAACCCGACCAGAAGTATCAAAAACATCATCCTCTTTGGTTCGATAAGTCGCTCCCCAGGTCAACCAGGGTACAGGCTGCCATTGCACACCCAGGTTCCAGCCGTAAATAACCGATGTATCACCATCAACATAAGCTTCACCCACAGACTCCCAAGGCAGGAAAGGCCAATATCCTGATTCACGTGCTTTTCCTGCATCCACACGTTCCTGATGCACCTGATAAAGCTCAATACAATTCAGCATGTCCGAATAGATGAAGTCAGCACCGCCTCTGGGGCTAAGCGAATTGGTATTTTTTCTCGATTCATTGGTTTTACAAAGATCATGCACAACTGCGTTCAGGAAACCAAACACCTGACTTTGACCATCGAGAAAAACACCTGCCTGAATACGCGCCTTACTCACTCTTAACGCTGCACCAACAGATAACTTGTCGGTTACCCGAAAAGCAAAACCCGGTGTAAAGGTCAAACGTTGTAAGCCCAGATTACTGAGAATATCAATATCACCTTTCAAATCGAGAGTCGGCAAAGGCACATTGGTAAACACCTGCGCTGCAAAGGCCATTCGCGCATCTTCCGAATCTTTATACCCTATGTTGGGCAGGTACAAGGGAAGCACCAAAGGAATGGGAATCGCACGATCCAGATTAGAGCTGGAGCTATCCAGCGGGTCATCCAGAAAAATACCGTTCGGGTTACTCAAGGAAGGGCCAAAACAAACATCGTCTGGTAAATCATAGTTCAAACTGGGAATAGAAGGATCCAAACCGCCCGATACAGGGTCGCGACCCGGATTGGAAGAAATTGAACTGGGAATGCCAATACTGGAAAAAGGCTGATATGCAGAGTCACACCGCACCGTGTAACCTCTGAAAAACAGGGTAAATTCGGTATATTTGGGCGTAAGGCTGGGAGATGTTCTACGGACGATCTGCGCCAACGGCATTCCAAGAAGTTTGTACTCGGTAGAAAAACCTGGCCTCAGGTTAATCAGCGCAGCAGGGTTATATTGCAAGGAGTCAATCCCTACATAATCAGCCGTGACCGAGTTCCCAAGCGCAAATGCTTTTGGATTAAGCGGTAAAATATTCTCAGCAACAGCAGCATGCCCTTGACTTGAAACCACCACCGACGCGGCAATCACCAAGCCAACTACAACTGCTCTAAAGCGTGTGAACTGTTGTCTGAGAACCACCATTAGGGGTGAGTTCCAACCCATAATTACCTCTAAGTGCCGCATTCTTTATAGTTTTTATTGCCTGGCTTGAGAGCCCCAGCCCTTCCCTGAACAAAACCATTCTTTAATCCTTTCAGAGGGCTTCGCGTTTCACGGAAACGGCTTATTCTATGTGAGCTATTGCAGGCTATCAATTTTTATTTTGGGGTTTTACTATTGCTGGCATTCGTGGCATTTCATCTCACCAAAGGAAGACAAAATGATTACCGTTGACGCACCCATCAGTTTTTTGCTCGGATCAGGCATCGTCTATGTTGCAGCCAGAAAAGGCATTGATCACCAAACACTGTTCGCCAAGGCATTTATCTTGCAAACCGTTATTCTTTCACCAGTCATTCTGTTTTTTATGATTCGCTTCCCTGATTGGGAATGGAATTATCTTTTCGATGCCCAGACTTTTTTCTTTGGTGAAGGAAGGGCTGTGGTCGGTGCTACCTGGCTTGCGATTATCATGGCTTTGCTTAACCTGACATTCATTGCCGGTTTCAAACTTGCGGGCTGGCTTGTTGATTCAAAGCAGCACAAACAACTGCTTTTTCTTCTGGCAGGCATTCTGTCCCTCATCGGCCTGACCATGCTTGCGATGCTGCAACGAGCACTCTATATCGGTACTTTGGAAGAGTTTCAAACAGGGCAAGCTCAGCTGATTTTTGTCACCAGAGACTTTCTTTTAGCCCAGGGCATTGCCGTTATCTTGTTAAGTCTGGGGTTTTTCCAGGTAGTGAAGAAAGATACAGCAAAAGTTCCTATTCAGTAATGGCTTCCAAAACTGGAGGTATCTCGGCCTTTTGAGTTTGCTTTCCCTTATTGGTTAGCCCAAAGCCTTCCTCCCAAAGCTCATGGAGGTGCTCTGGAAGCACTTCCTTGCGGTACAGGGAAATTCTGCCATTCCTTTTATCAATCTCAAGTTGAAGCTCTCTTACCTTGGCGTACTTGCCCAGACTCACTTCGCGCGCATTATCGACATCTCTAATAATGGTCGGCTTGAGAAACACCATTAAATTGGTCTTTTTTCTGGAAACCTTTTTACTGCGAAATAAAGAACCAATCAGTGGCATATCGCCCAGCAAAGGTACTTTACTCACCTCTTCCGAATCCCCTTCTTCAACCAAGCCACCCAACACCACATATTCACGATTCTCGGCCAATATCACCGTTTTAATCGAACGCTTGGTGGTAATGATGTCGGTGCCTGCCGCAGCATTGATTCCCGATGCAGCAATATCAGAAGTTTGCTGACTGATTTCCAGCCTGATGGTATCCCCGTCGTTAATTTGCGGAATGACCTTCAAAGTCAAACCAACATCCTTACGTTCGGTGGTGGTAAAAAGATTATCCAATCCACCGCCCGTTGACGTTGTTGACCCTGTTGTTATGGGAATTTCCTGACCCACGATGATTTCAGCTTCTTCATTGTCGAGCGTAACAATGCTGGGCGTAGAAAGAATATTGGTGTTAGTGGTAGCCGACACTGCTTGCAGGAATGCACCAAAGCTTATATCGCCTTTGGAGTTCATCTTACCGCCAAGCACACTTAAACCGTCGTTTAACGCCGGTGTTGAAGCTCCAGCTGCTGCCGCGCCTAAATTATTCAGGCTATTTCCAAAAGTGCTGAACGACACGCCTCCAATCGGTACCTCACCGCTGCCATCGCCAAAGCCCCACTGCACACCGAGCGCCTGACTTGCATCGCCTTTAATTTCAATAATCGCCGCTTCGATAAGCACCTGCGCTCTTCGCACATCCAGTTGGCGAACAATATCAACAATCTCTTCCATGCTGGCAGGGTCTGCTTTTATCACCAAAGCATTAAGACTGGCATCGGCCTGTATATAAGTAGGCAGCTTGGTCAAATCTTCCGCAGATTGTTGCGGCCTTGAGGAGCCTCTGGTACGTGAAGTCGCCGAAGCCGACTCGGTTTTACTCACCAGGCTGGTAAGAATTTCGGCAACTTTCACCGCATCAGCAAATTTCAAATAAATAACCTGCGTACTTCCTGCGGTTCCGCCTGAGGGGGTATCGAGTTTTTCGACCAGAACCCGTACACGGGCACGAGCGGATTTTTCACCTTTAAGAATCAAACGGTTGGTTCTTTCATCTGCAACCACCGTCACTCTGCTGCCATCGGAACTTTTCGGTGCTTTTTTATTGGCACTCCCCGTTTCTACCGGTGTCAGACTTTCAAGCAGCGTCACAATGTCCGTAACCCAGGCTTGCTTAAGCTGAACAACCTCAATCTCTTCACTTTCTGCGCCATCAATCTGTGCAATGATGAGCAGGATTTTTTCAATATTGGCTCCGTGATCAGAAATAATAATGGCATTCGCAGACGGAACCGCAGCGAGATGCCCATGCTGTGCCACCATCGGTCTTAATACCGGAATCAACTCATTGGCAGAGCTATTTCTCACAGGAATCACCCGTGTCACCAGTTCTTCTCCTTTAATCTGACTTTTTATATCCGTCCTGATGGTGTCTTTAATCGCCGCATTGCTTGGAATAATTTTAACCAGACCATCTGTGCCAGGTACCGCCGTAAAATTATGAATATTCAATACAGACAAAAATAACTCATAGACCTCATCTTTGGATAAGGAAGAATGGGAAATCACCGTCACCTTCCCCTTAACACGAGGATCAATCACAAAACTTTTTTCAGTAATATCTGCCACCTGAGTGATGAAAGCACGAAGCTCGGCTTCCTTGAGATTGATTTTCCAGGTTTGCTCATCATCCTGTGCAAATACAGGCGTGGCATTGAGAAAAATCATACCAGCCAATCCCGAAATTATTATTTTCTTTAAACGCTTTAACATAGTCATTTGCATCACAATCTATTTATTTACAGAAAGGGTAAGTCACCACAAAAGTATTCGCACCTCGCAATACTTCTATCCGCGCAAGGCAGCTTTTAATCACCGAATCCAGCGCTGTACGATCACTCTTTAAAGTCAGAACAGAATAACCATTCACCGATTTAACGATATCTCCATATTTCAAACCAACCTGATTCATCCAGTTTTGCTGTGCACCACTTCCCAACTGCATGCCGTCACTGGTTTCTTCCAAACCGGAAGTGCGTAAGGCAGATTCAATTTCTCTTTCCATATCAGAACCAAATTGATCCATCAAATTATCATAGTTCTGGAATTCTCCTCGATAAACATCATTCAAGGCATTGTTGATGGTGTTCATTCTGTCATCACTCTCTTGTTTTCTTGAGCGATAGCTTCTGAGCATATCAGAATGGCTTGGTGTGCCTGTTGCGCTTGAACTCGCCAGAGGCATCGTACTATCACTCACACTCATGCCGCTTGACTGAAATTCATCAGCAAAACGCAAGGTCTCAAGCCTGCCATTCTGCTTGATGACAACCCTGTCATCATAGACAGCAGACAAAATTGCCTGCCCCGATACAGAATCCCCAATCCAGTAAATTTCACCGGAAGCACTTTTCGTCGCAGAAATAATCGCACTGGAAGTTTCGGCCTTTTTACCCACAGAAACCCCTTGCAACACCAGACTCAAGGAAGTTTCTGGCGCATCAATCGTTTCAACAGGCTTCTCTTCTACCACCACCTTGACTTGCCCTGCTTCACCGAACAAATGCTGATTGAGTATCGCTTGTATGTCTGTCATTGGTTTAACCGTGTTTGCACTGTGACTCTGCACACTTCCTCCCGAACCTGAAGGTAAATCTGTAAGTGCAGACAAAGTTAACTGTGCCGACTGATACGACACACCCAGCACAAGCAAAAATACAAACACATTCAAGGCCAAATCAATCTGTGGTGTGAAGCGTTGAATATCCACTATAAACGCCCCTGCGTATTAAAAATCTGTCGCTTGATTTCAAACATGACGTTGTTCGCATCACCTGATTTTATGGCTTCAGGCAGTTCAACAAATTGATCAACTCTTTCACGAAGTTTTAAATGTGCAATACCCTCATGGGAAAGTTCAATCTCTACCAAAGTATCAGGATTTTGCTGCTCACTCGCAGCAAGTAATAACCCGCTATTCAAGTGTGACAACTTCACCACCATCGCAGGCAATTTCATTTTACCTTCTGGCAATCCCGCTGCATAAACCCAACCTCCCTGCCATTCCGCTTTGCCAGATGACTGCACGAATTGAGCACGCTTGCGTTTGATGCCGACATTCTGGATATAAATATCGTTCTCGATTCGAACCTTCACACCTTTATTGGCTAACACAGCACTCAGAGCATCGGCTTTTAACAAACCGCTGAATCCTTCTATCTCGATGGAATTCATTCCCAAAGTCAGTAAGGATTTTGCTTCCAGCACCTCTGATTTCACATGAACATCTGCACTGAATTTCAACAGCAGCAGTTTCCAGACATGCCAATCCCAATTCACGGTTACAGGTATGCCCGAACTGAGGCCAGAGGCCGAGCCTTTCCAGACTGTGCCGGAACTGGATTGCAACACAAATTGCTCACCTGTTTGCTTGGTAACCGAATTCAACACAAATGAAGCAGGTAAGCCGCTCAGCACCGTAAGCAGATAGACCAGTAACGCGATAACAAGATAGGAGCGAACTTTAAGCATCGTAAATAAAAAATGAGCCTCAGTTGACAGGCAAGTGAGGCTCTAGTTTAGGTACACAATGTGCAAAATTTATGAATAGCCGACGCTATTTGAATCAGGCAGTCCACATTTTAAAAAGGAATATCATCGTCGTAACTGTTATCCATGTTTTCAACCTGGGTAACAGGTGAAGCCGAAGACTGCCCACCACCTTGATTGGATGAGAATGACGCACCACCAGCATCCCCTCGCGAATCGAGCATCTGCAATTCATTCGCGATAATTTCTGTGGTGTAACGGTCATTGCCGTCTTTATCCTGCCATTTGTTTGTACGCAATGAGCCTTCGACATAGACCTTCGAACCTTTCTTGAGATATTCCCCTGCAATCTCCGCCAGCCGACTGAAAAAGACCACTCGGTGCCATTCGGTATGTTCTTGCTGCTGGCCGTTTTTATCCTTCCAGCTTCGGCTTGTGGCAAGAGAAACATTCGTCACTGCGCCACCGCTGGGCATAAATTTGGTTTCAGGATCATTACCCAGATTTCCAATCAGGATTACTTTATTCACGCCTCTTGCCATGTTGTTCTCCAATAAATATAAGCGTATTCAAAACTGACGGGACTTTAGCACATGCGTTCAAGGCTCAACAATGCGGGCTACACATTTAATATCGCTTCGTAAGTGTCAGCAGAATCGACACCACCAGAACCAGCAGAGCACTGACCAGAAATACCTGCAACAAGGTAAATGTCTGCATCACAATGCCAGCAAGCAAGCCGCCTGCAAATGCACCCGAGAACTGAAAACTGGAATACACACCCATGGCTCTGGCTCGCGCATGTTCATCAACCACAATACTCAATAAAGAAGGCAGCATGGCTTCCAATAAATTAAATGCGGTAAAAAAAATAACCAGCAAGGCGATAAAGATGTAAAACGAATGTGCAGAGAATGTTCCCAAACCCAGCAAGGTTAAAAATAAAATAACCACGCAACCGTTAAAAATGGATTTGAGTTTTTTGGTATCCGAACTGGGTCGGGCAAAAGGCCCCATCAAAATAACCGATACCAGAAATACACCCAGAAAAAATTTCCAATGCAACTCCCTGTTCAGTTCAAAATACGTTTCCAACAATACCGGTATCACAATAAAGCTCGATGTCATCACCGCATGCAAGGAGAACACTGCCAGCGAAAAAAAGATTACGCCTTTCAGTTTCAGCACGGCTGAAAATTCACGCAAGACTTCACCCGCATCAAGTGCCTTGAATGAAAGCCAGGATTCTTTAAAAGGACGACGGGCTGTATCGCTGACAAAAAACCAGCAAATCAGTAAAGCCACACTGGCCAGTATTGCAGAAAAAATAAACACACCTTGCAAACCACTTCCCGATGCAATCAATGGCCCCGAAATAATCGCCGCAACAAAAGAAGCACCAATCGCGATACCAACCAGAGCCATCACTCTCGCTCTGGTCTGTTCGCGACTGTTATCTGCCAGATAAGCCATACTCACTGCAGCGATGGCACCCGAACCTTGTAACAATCGACTGACAATCAGCAGCCAAATCGTATCTGCAAAAATCGCCAGCACAGAACCGAGTAAAAACAGGGATAAGCCCATCAGCATGATGCGTTTTCTGCCAAACACATCAGAAAGAATGGCAAAGGGAATCTGCAAGCCTGCCTGCGTAATACCATAAGCACCCACTGCCAGACCCAGCAGCAAAGGCGTTGCGCCTTCCAGTTCAAGCCCGTAAATCCCCAGCACAGGCAAGACCATAAACAGCCCCATCATGCGACAAAAGAAAATCACCGCAACAGAAACCGCATTTTTGATTTCCAGATTTTGCATTTTTTCTTTTTAACTCGTGAGGGCGAAAACGAAGGCGGCGATTCTAGCAAAATTTGCCTATACCCCCAAGCAGGCGTGCTGTGGCAATCGATTTATAGAATACCTATACTGCCTGCCCTTTCATTTGCACTGCCATAGAAACGTATGAAGCAAATATCTGTTCGTGGAGCACGCACGCATAACCTGAAAAACATCAATCTGGATTTACCCAGAGACAAATTCATCGTCATCACAGGCTTGTCGGGTTCAGGAAAATCTTCGCTGGCTTTCGATACACTCTATGCAGAAGGGCAACGCCGATATGTGGAATCACTTTCCACCTATGCCAGACAGTTTTTGTCACTCATGGAAAAACCGGATGTTGATCATATCGAAGGGCTTTCGCCTGCGATTTCCATTGAGCAAAAATCGACTTCCCACAACCCGCGTTCAACCGTCGGCACCATTACCGAAATTTACGACTACCTGCGTTTATTGTTTGCGCGTGCAGGCCAACCGCGCTGCCCTGAACACAACATTTCTCTGGAAGCACAAACGGTCAGCCAGATTGTTGATCAAATTCTCGGCTTGCCTGAAAGCGAAAAAGTCATGGTGCTTGCGCCTGTTATTCAGGATAAAAAAGGCGAGCATCTGCACATCTTGAATCAGCTCAAAACACAAGGTTTTATTCGCGCAAGAATAGACGGCATTATTTGTGATTTGGACGATGCACCCAAACTGGATAAAAACAAAAAACATCGCATTGATGTGGTGATTGATCGCTTCAAGATTCGGGACGACATTCGAATCAGGCTAGCTGAATCGATTGAAACAGCGATAGAACTGACTGGCGGAACACTCTGCCTTGCCAGCATGGAAGAACCAGAAGCTTTCAGGGAAATGATTTTCTCGACACGCTTTGCCTGCCCAAAATGTGGACACAGTTTAAGTGAGCTGGAACCCAGATTATTTTCCTTCAACAATCCGGCTGGCGCATGTGAAAGTTGCGATGGCCTTGGTGTCACTCAATTTTTCGACATTGACAAAATTGTTATTTCAGATGAACTCAGTCTGGCAGAAGGTGCAATTCGTGGCTGGGACAGAAGGAATGTCTACTACTTTCACATGTTGAAATCATTAGCCACACATTACGGCTTTGACATTGAAATACCGTTTAAAAAACTTTCCAAAAAACATCAGGCGATTATTTTACAAGGCAGCAAGAACGAAGTTATCGCATTCAGCTACAGCAACGACAAGGGTGTTCTGTACGAAAGAAAACATCGTTTTGAAGGGGTCATTCCCAATCTTGAACGACGCTTTAAAGAAACCGAATCTCTGGCTGTGCGAGAAGAATTATCAAAATATCTGAACATTTCCCGCTGCCCTGCGTGTGAAGGGAGTCGTCTTAAAAAAGAAGCACGCAGCGTCTTCATAGAAAATCAAAATCTGCCTTCCATTACCAGAATGTCTGTCAGTGAATGCAGCACATACATGAATGCGCTGCATCTACCCGGTAAACGCGGTGAGATTGCAGAAAAAATTCTCAAGGAAATACGTGATCGCCTGAATTTTCTTGTAAATGTTGGTCTGGATTATCTCAGCCTCGACAGAACTGCCGACACGCTCTCTGGTGGCGAAGCGCAACGCATTCGATTAGCCAGCCAAATTGGCGCAGGGCTTGTGGGTGTGATGTATATTCTTGATGAACCTTCCATCGGCTTACACCAAAGAGATAACCAGCGCTTGCTGGATACATTGATACGCTTGAGGGATTTGGGTAACACGGTCATTGTAGTGGAACATGACGAAGAAGCGATTGAAGCAGCCG
Source organism: uncultured Pseudomonadales bacterium (assembly GCA_964557005.1). Classification (GTDB taxonomy): domain Bacteria; phylum Pseudomonadota; class Gammaproteobacteria; order Pseudomonadales; family JBECKS01; genus JBECKS01. Next base: position 16,461 of record CAZKYI010000001.1, on the reverse strand, counting down.
ATTATATTGTCGATATTGGCCCGGGCGCTGGAGTACATGGCGGCACTATTGTCGCCCAAGGCAGCGTAGACCAAATCAAAAAAAGCAAACATTCCATTACGGGGCTTTATCTTTCAGGCAAAAAATCTATCGCCATTCCCCAACAGCGTCATGCTTATCAAGCCGATAAAGTGCTTAAAATTCTTGGCGCAAAAGGTAACAACCTGAAAAACGTGGATGTCGATATTCCACTGGGCTTGCTGACGTGTATCACTGGCGTTTCCGGCTCAGGAAAATCAACGCTCATCAATGGCACATTATTTCCAGCGGCGGCGAAAAAACTGAACCATGCAAGCAGCCACGATATTCAGGAACACAAACGTATCGATGGTTTTGAGCATCTGGATAAAGTAGTTGATATTGATCAAAGCCCGATTGGCAGAACACCGCGTTCCAACCCCGCAACTTACACAGGGCTATTCACAGGCATTCGCGATTTATTTTCAGGCACTCAGGAAGCCCGCTCAAGAGGATACCAGCCCGGCCGTTTCAGTTTTAACGTGAAAGGCGGTCGCTGCGAGGCTTGTCAGGGTGACGGTGTCACCAAAGTAGAAATGCACTTTTTGGCAGACATCTACGTTACCTGTGATGTTTGCCACGGAAAACGCTATAACCGTGAAACGCTTGAGATTCGTTACAAAGGCAAGAATATTCACGAAGTTCTGGAAATGACAGTAGAAGATGCGCACCAATTTTTCGATGCCATTCCGGCACTGGCAAGGAAACTTCAAACCTTGCTCGATGTTGGCCTGTCTTATATCAAGCTTGGACAAAGTGCGATTACCCTGTCAGGCGGAGAAGCACAACGGGTCAAGCTTTCACGCGAACTGAGCAAAAGAGATACGGGTAAGACGCTGTATATACTTGATGAACCTACCACAGGCCTGCATTTTCAGGATATAGACCAATTACTGACTGTTCTGCATCAATTACGTGATGCAGGAAATACCGTCGTTATTATTGAGCACAATCTCGATGTCATCAAAACAGCGGACTGGATTATTGATATGGGGCCTGAAGGCGGCAGTGGTGGTGGCGAGATTATTGCGACCGGCACACCTGAATCAATCAGTAAAAATAAAGCTTCCCATACGGGTCGTTTTTTAAAGCAGGTACTTGCCAAACGCTAATCAATAACAACTACTCACTTGAGAAAGCGCAGCCGCTTTACGTTGCTGGTCATACAAGGTTTCTGCCAATGCGCCGACACAGTATTCAACATTAGACCTGCACGCACTTTGCCCCATCAATCCAATGCGCCAAAGCTTTCCTGCAGCCTCACCCAAGCCAACACCAATTTCCAGACTATAACGCTCAAGCAGCTGCGTACGCACTTCAGCATCATTTTTCCCTTCAGGGATACGCACAGCATTCAACTGTGGCAGGCGTATGGGTTCATCAACCGCAAACTGAATACCCAGGCTTTCAAGACCAGCTTTTAAAGCGCGATGATGTTGTGCATGACGCAACCAGGCTTCCTGCAAGCCTTCTTCCTGCAACATAACAAGTGCTTCATGCAGACCATAAAGTGCGTTAACAGGTGCTGTATGATGATAAGTACGCTTGTTTCCACTTCCCCAATAACCCATGACAAGATTCAAATCGAGAAACCAGCTTTGCACAGGTTTTTTCCGAGACTGGATTTTCTGAATGGCTGCTGCACTAAAACTGACAGGAGAAATACCTGGAGCACAACTCAGGCATTTTTGTGTACCCGAATAAACAGCATCGATTCCCCATTCATCGACTTTTAATTCAATGCCACCTAAAGATGTCACGGCATCGATTATCGTCAAACACTCATACTGTTTTGCCAAAGCACACAAAGCCTGAATATCAGAGCGTACCCCTGTAGATGTTTCAGCATGGACAGCAGCAAGGATTTTTATATCGGGGTTCTGCTTTAATGCAGCTTCCACCTTTTCAGGATTAACCGCATCCCCCCACTTATCTTCAACAACAATGGCTTCGCCGCCCATTCGCAGCACATTCTCTTTCATGCGCCCACCGAATACGCCATTGATACACACGAGCACCTTTTCGCCAGGTTCCAATAAATTTGCAAAGCAGGTTTCCATGCCTGCTGAACCTGGGGCAGATACTGGAATCGTTAATTCATTTTTTGTTTGAAAAGCGTATTGAAGCAAAATCTTGATTTCATCCATCATCGTTACAAACGTGGGATCTAGATGACCTATGGTTGGCCGCGCCATGGCTTGTGACACTCTCGGTGAAATATCTGAAGGACCAGGGCCCATCAGAATTCTTTCTGGTGGATTAAACGAGGAAATCGTCTTACTTATTGAAAGGATCTGCGCTGCCATAGTTCATTCACTTAAAATAGACATAAAAAAATTTTGGACAAAAAAAAGCCGGGCATTACCCGGCATTTCTCAAAAAAAGATTTAAGCTTCGTCGCTGTCGTCGTCTTCAACAATCGGACGATCAACCAGCTCTACATAAGCCATGGGAGCGTTATCACCCGCTCTAAACCCTGCTTTAAGCACTCTTAAATAACCACCCGGGCGCTCAGAATAGCGAGGACCAAGTTCAGAAAACAACTTGCCTACCGCTGCTTTATTACGTGTGCGCGAAAAAGCCAATCGGCGATTGGCAACCGAATCTTCTTTAGCCAAGGTAATTAATGGCTCTGCAACACGTCGCAACTCTTTCGCCTTGGGAAGCGTTGTTTTGATAACTTCACGCTCAAACAAAGACACCGCCATATTGCGAAACATCGCTTCTCGATGACTGCTTGTTCTGCTGAATTTACGACCACTCTTACGATGACGCATGATCTTATAACCTTCTTTTCAATTTCTGATTATTTACTATAAAACACTACTAGGCGGCCAGTTCTCAAGACGCATGCCTAAAGAAAGACCTTTGGATGCCAAAACATCTTTAATTTCAGTAAGCGACTTCTTGCCAAGGTTTGGGGTTTTTAACAGCTCAACCTCTGTTCTTAAAACCAAATCACCAATGTAATAAATATTTTCAGCCTTCAAACAGTTTGCAGAGCGCACAGTCAATTCCAAATCATCTACAGGTCTTAACAGTACAGGATCAATCTCGTCCTTGGTCTCGATAGGTTCGATAAATGACTCTTTCTCGATATTAACAAACACTGCTAACTGCTGTTGTAAAATGGTTGCAGCTTTCTTCACTGCTTCTTCTGGATCAATTGAGCCATTGGTTTCAATATCCAGAATCAGTTTGTCCAAGTCGGTTCTTTGTTCCAAACGTGCGCTTTCCACATTGTAAGAAACTTTGCGCACAGGGCTATAAGAGGCATCCAAAGAAAGCGTGCCAATGCTACGTGTTTCTTCATCATCAGCTCTTTGATCAGCTGGCTGATAACCTATACCGTTTTCAACCTTAATCTTCATTGAAAGCTTTGCATTTGCACTCAAGTGAGCAATAACCAATTCAGGGTTTACAATTTCAACATCGCTCACAGCCTTAATGTCACCAGCCAAAACAACACCTGGACCCTGTTTGCTCAATTCAAGTACATGCACACCATGATCGGGCGTTTTTACCGATAAATTTTTCAAGTTCAGCAAAATCTCAATCACATCTTCCTGTACACCTTCGATAGAACTGTACTCGTGCAAAACGCCATCAATTTGAACTTCAGTGACAGCCGCGCCACCCATGCTTGAAAGCAAAATTCTGCGTAAAGCATTACCCAGAGTATGTCCAAACCCACGCTCCAGTGGCTCAAGAACGACTCTTGCGTTATTTCGATTAACTTCGTGAACCTCGATATTTCGAGGAGTTAATAGCTCTTGTGATAGCTGCATAGAATTAACCTCAAACGCTTCCTTATTTAGAATACAATTCGACAATCAGGTTTTCGTTGATATCGGGTGGCAAATCATCTCGCTCTGGTAAGGAAACAAAAGTTCCTTGCATATTTGCAATATCAACATTAATCCAGTCCCCAAAGCCTCTTTGACTGGCTAAATCCAATGCTGATTTGATTCGAAGTTGATTTTTAGACTTCTGGCGAACAGAAATAATGTCGCCAGGTTTGACTTGATATGAAGGAATATTAACCCCTTTTCCATTAACCAAAATTGCCTTATGGCTGACAAGCTGGCGTGCTTCATTACGCGTGGCACCAAAACCCATACGGTAAACCACGTTATCCAGACGAGACTCTAACAACTGTAACAAGTTCTCACCTGTTGAACCCTTTAAACGAGCAGCTTCCTTATAATATGAAAGAAATTGTTTTTCCAACATCCCATAGGTACGGCGAACTTTTTGTTTCTCGCGCAACTGAACACCAAAATCAGACAAACGTCCTCGGCGATCACCGTGTTGCCCAGGCGCTTTTTCTGAACGACATTTATCGTCATGTGGCTTAACACCACTTTTTAATCCCAAATCAACGCCTTCACGTCGAGAAAGTTTACACTTGGGTCCAAGATATCTTGCCATATTATTTTATCTCCTCGCCCTTACACACGTCGTTTCTTTGGAGGGCGACAACCATTATGAGGAATAGGTGTCACATCGGTGATACTGGTCACTTTAAAACCAGCGCCATTAAGTGCTCTGACAGCCGACTCACGGCCAGGGCCTGGACCTTTAACCATGACATCTACATTTTTCAGACCAAATTCTTTGGCAGCTTCTGCTGCTTTTTCAGACGCAACCTGTGCAGCAAAAGGCGTGCTTTTTCTTGAACCGCGAAAACCACTACCACCAGAAGTCGCCCAACTTAATGTATTACCTTGACGATCAGTAATCGTAACAATGGTGTTGTTAAAAGAAGCATGAATATGCACCACGCCATCGACAACAGACTTTTTGACTTTTTTCTTTCCAGATCCAGAGATTGCCATGTATTTTAAACCTTTCTAGCGAACACTATTTCTTAATTGGTTTGCGAGGACCCTTTCGAGTACGAGCATTCGTTTTGCTACGCTGACCACGAACAGGAAGACTATGCCGATGTCTCAAGCCTCTGTAAGTTTTCAAATCCATCAATCTCTTGATATTCATTGAAACTTCACGACGCAAGTCACCCTCTACAACATAATTTCCAATCTCGTTACGCAACTTGTCGAGTTCCGCTTCCGTTAAATCAGATATTTTTCTATTTGCTGCAATACCTGTTGCTTCACAGATTTTAATAGCGGTTGTACGGCCTATACCGTAGATATAAGTCAACGCAACATCTGTATGTTTTTTATCAGGGACATTTACACCTGCTATACGAGCCATTTAACTCTCCGCTTTCGCTCAATAATTTAAGTTACTTTAGAGATGCTCGACCTAGCACCCGAAAAAGGGGCGCAAGAATAGCCGCATCATCTAAAAAAATCAATTAACCTTGTTTTTGCTTGTGCTTGGGATCAGTGCAAATCACCCGCACACTGCCATTCCTGCGAATGGTCTTGCAGTTACGACACAGTTTTTTAACAGAAGCTCTAACTTTCATTTTCCCACCTGCAATTCAAATTAACGTCGGCCAGCCATCGCTGTAGACTTACCTTTAAGATTCGCTTTTTTCATCAGGGACTCATACTGAGAAGACATCAAGTGAGACTGTACTTGTGCCATAAAGTCCATCACAACAACGACGACAATCAACATGGAAGTACCACCAAAATAAAAGGGTGTTCCTGTATAAATAACGGCCATCTCTGGAATAAGGCAAACTGCTGTAATGTAAACAGCACCTACCAGTGTCAAACGATTTAGAACCTTATCAATATATTTTGCTGACTGTTCGCCCGGGCGAATACCTGGAATAAAAGCACCGGACTTTTTCAGATTATCTGCAATTTCATTCGGGTTAAATTGAATTGCAGTATAAAAATAACAAAAGAAAACAATGCCTATCGCAAATAAAATCATATAAAGCGGCTGGCCGGGCGAAAGCGTTAGTGCAATCATCTGCAACCATTCCATACCTTCTTCCTGACCAAACCAGGTTCCGATACTTGCTGGAAATAACAAAATACTGGAAGCAAAAATTGCAGGAATTACACCGGCCATATTTACCTTCAAGGGTAAATGAGACTGCTGACCAGCAAATACCTTACGCCCTTGTTGGCGCTTGGCATAATTAACCGTAATTCTTCTTTGACCGCGCTCGACAAACACAACAACCCAGGCCAAAGACACTACACCAACCGCAATAACCACTAAAAACAGCGGATTTAACTCACCTTGACGCGCAGACTCTAAAGATTGCCCAATCGCTCCGGGAATCCCTGACACGATTCCAGCAAAAATAATTAAAGAAATACCATTGCCTATACCGTATTCAGTAATCTGCTCACCCAGCCACATTAAAAACATCGTTCCTGTAGCCAAAGTTACAACAGCAACAAAATAAAATTGCCATGTTGATTCGGCAATCCCACTACCTGTCAATGTACGAGCGTAGGCAATACCTTGAACCGTACACAAAGCCAAGGCCAGATAACGTGTATATTGGGTAATCTTTCTGCGCCCTTCCACACCTTCTTTTTTCAACTGCTCAAGCTGTGGGGTCACTGCTGTCATCAACTGCATGACAATTGCAGCAGAAATATAGGGCATAATTCCCATAGCGGTAATACTCATACGCTCCAGAGAACCGCCGGAAAACATATTAAACAGACTTAAAAATGTTCCGCTCTGCTGATCAAATAATCTGGCCAACTGCAAGGTATCAATTCCAGGCAAAGGAATATGAGAAGCAACCCGAAAAATAAAAATTGCAAAAAGTACAAAACCAACACGTCTCCACAGTTCGGATAAACCATTCTGTGCGCCGCTGTTAGCGAACGCTGCTGGAACTTCTTGCTTTGCCATAAGCTACTCGATATCCAGGCCTAAACTTCTACTTTTCCACCCGCTGCTTCAATTGCAGCTTGGGCACCTTTAGTGGCTTTAATACCTTTCAGATTTACCGCTTTGCCCAACTCTCCAGACAAAACCACTTTTGCAAACTTGACTGTATTTCTAATAACACCAGCCTTCTTCAAACTATCCAAATCGGCTACATCACCATCAACCAGGTTTAATTCAGATAACCTTACCTCGGCAGAAACCAGAGATTTACGTGAAGTGAATCCAAATTTGGGAACGCGACGTTGTATAGGCATTTGTCCGCCTTCAAATCCGGCTTTCACTCTGCCGCCGCTACGGGATTTCAACCCCTTGTGACCACGGCCACAGGTTTTTCCCAAGCCGCTACCGATGCCTCTACCGACACGTTTAGCACTCGGCTTTGAACCTGGTGCAGGACTCAACGTATTCAGATTCATTTTGCTTTCAGAAGACATTTTTATTCCTCAACCTTAACCATGTAGCTGACTTTATTGACCATCCCACGAGTTGCGGCTGTATCTTCCACTTCGACAGTATGCCCAACTCTTCTTAAACCCAAACCACGCACACAGGCTTGATGGCTTTCCAACCGGCCATTTGTACTTTTATACAAGGTAACCTTCATATTTTTGTTTTGTGCTTTAGCCATTTTCTTACACCTTTAATCAATCAAGACCTGCTTACGCCAGAATGTCTTCAACACTTTTCCCGCGTTTGGCTGCCACACTCGCTGGTGTAGTCATGCTCTGCAAACCCTTAAATGTTGCACGAACAACGTTGGTTGGATTCGTCGATCCGTAACACTTTGCCAACACATTATGCACACCAGCAACTTCCAATACGGCACGCATCGCGCCACCTGCAATAACACCTGTACCTTCAGAAGCAGGCTGCATGAAAATTTTGGAAGCGCCATGATTTGCCCGAATTGAATGCTGAATCGTAGAGCCATTCAGTTCTACCTGGATCATATTACGCTTGGCAGATTCAATAGCTTTTTGTATAGCCAAAGGAACTTCTCTTGCTTTACCTCGACCGTAACCAATGCGGCCATTCCCATCACCTACTACGGTGAGAGCAGTGAATCCAAAAATCCGGCCACCTTTAACTACCTTCGCAACCCGATTAACGTGTACCAATTTTTCAACTAGCCCATCATCTTGTTGAAGCTTTTCTGGACGTGCCTGTTTCTCTTTACTCATCGTTTTACCTTCAGCCTAACCAGGCTTTGAGTGAATTAAAATTTTAAACCGCCTTCTCTGGCTGCTTCCGCCAATGCCTTAACCCGACCGTGATACTTGTAACCAGAGCGATCAAAAGCAACCTCTTCAACACCTGCCTGTTTTGCGCGCTCTGCAATCAATTTACCCACCACGCCTGCAGCACCAACATTACTTGTTGCTGTACCACGCAAATCTTTCTCTACAGTTGCTGCACTCGCCAGCACTTTCCCACCTTCAGATGAAATAACCTGAGCATAAATATGCTGCGAACTTCTGGTAACCACCAAACGGTTTTTACCAAGCGTTCTCATTTGGATTCTGTTCTTCTTGGCTCTTCTTAAGCGGGAAACCTTTTTATCGCTCATTTTATTTCTCTTTAATCTCTATAAAGTTGGTTTTGAAACCAAATCTAACTGACTTTATTTTTTCTTGGCTTCTTTTCGTCTTACAAACTCATCTGCATATCGCACACCTTTACCTTTATAAGGTTCAGGTGAACGGAAAGCTCGAATATCTGCTGCAGCTTGACCTACTTTCTGTTTATCAATACCTGTAACAACAATCTCGGTCTGACTTGGGGTAGTAATTTCCAAACCTTCTGGCACTTCATAAACAACTGGATGAGAAAAGCCCAAGGTCAGATTCAAACTTTTACCTTTAGATTCTGCTCGATAACCAACACCATTCAGCTGTAGTTTTTTCTGAAAACCTTCGCTTACTCCAACAACCATATTGTTAATCAAAGAACGTGTCGTACCCGCTTGCGCCCATGCTGCTTGTGACTCCGTTTTAACCTGAATCGCAAGACTGCCTTCCTGCTGTTCAATACCAACCAAAGCATGCAATTCACGGGAAAGCTCACCTTTTGAACCCTTAACCTTAATTAGCTGTCCTGACAACGAAACCTCTACGCCCTTGGGAAGAGGAACTGGACTTTTTGCTACACGTGACATGGATTACCTACCCTCAACTCTCTTTTAATTAGGAGACCGTACACAAAATTTCACCACCAACACCAGCCTTGCGCGCTGCTGCATCAGTCATAATACCTTTAGGTGTCGAAACAATTGCGATACCCAAACCATCTTTAACCTTAGGCATATCATGCTGACCTTTATAAATCCTTAGTCCTGGACGGCTTACTCTTTTAATTTCTTCAATAACCGCTTTGCCTTGATAGTATTTCAAATCAACACGAATGACAGGTTTGTTATCTTCTGTTTCCTCGCTTACACCAGAGATATAACCTTCTTCTAACAAAACCGTAGCTATTGCTTTTTTAATTTTTGAAGCCGGGATTCTTACCGAAATCTTCTCTGCCATTTGACCGTTTCTAATACGAGTCAATAAATCAGAAATTGGATCTTGCATGCTCATAGTCTTGCCTCTTACCAACTACTCTTTACCAGACCAGGGACATCCCCGCGCATGGCTGCTTCTCTTAATTTATTTCTACCCAAACCAAACTTTCTATAATAGCCATGAGGACGACCTGTTAAACCACAACGGTTCATCATGCGTACTGGAGAAGCATCTCTAGGCAACTTTTGCAAAGCCATTTGTGCTTCCCATCTTTCTTCTTCACTGATATTTACATCGGCAATAATTGCTTTTAAGGCTTGGCGCTTGGCTGCAAATTTTGCTACCGCCTTCTCACGTCTTTTTTCTCTCTCTAACATAGAGCGTTTAGCCATGTTGTAATCCTCTAGGCCTATTTTTTAATTGGAAAATTAAAGGCGTAAAGCAAAGCTCTACCTTCTTCATCAGTTTTTGCAGTGGTAGTGATGGAAATATCCATACCACGAATTTTATCAATACGATCATAATCAATTTCAGGAAACACAATTTGCTCCTGTATTCCCATACTATAATTACCATGTCCATCAAATGACTTGGAACTCAGACCACGAAAGTCTCTAATACGAGGGACAGCAATAGTGACCAGCCTGTCCAGAAATTCATACATACGGTCTTTGCGCAGTGTGACCTTGCAGCCGATTGGCCAGCCCTCACGCACCTTGAATCCAGCGATTGATTTACGAGCTTTAGTCACTACAGGCTTCTGACCTGAAATTCTTTCCATATCAGCTAAAGCACCTTCTAATGCTTTTTTATCCTGAATAGCTTCACCCACGCCCATATTGATGGTGATTTTGGTGATTCGGGGAATCTCCATAGCACTTTTGTAACCAAACTGTTCCTGCAATTTTGGAACAACTTCAGATTGGTAAATATCTTTCATTCTACTCATGATGTCTCTCTACTCAGGATTGCTTACGCGCCTACCTGTTCACCACTTGATTTAAACACTCTTACTTTTTTTCCACTTTCAACCTTAAAGCCAATACGATCAGCTTTATCAGTAGACGGGTTGTAAATTGCAACATTCGACACATCCAGAGCGGCTTCCTGCTCAACAATTCCACCTTGAATGTTACGCTGAGGATTGGGGCGCACATGCTTTTTCACCACATTCACACCACCCACAACCACTTTTCCTGATTTAGGCAATACTCTGAGCACTTTTCCACGTCGCCCTTTGTCTTTACCGGCAATTATTACTACTTCATCATCTTGTTTTATCTTGGCCATTTTAATATCCGCTCAATCTCTAGGTGTGCATTTAAAGCACTTCAGGTGCCAAAGAAATAATTTTCATAAATTGCTCACTACGCAACTCACGTGTAACAGGTCCAAAAATACGAGTGCCTATCGGCTGTTTCGCGGCATTCAATAGCACAGCTGCATTTTCATCAAAACGTATCAACGATCCATCTGGACGACGAATACCTTTCTTGGTTCTTACAACCACGGCATTCATTACATCCCCTTTTTTTACTTTTGCTCTTGGAATAGCTTCTTTAACAGCAACTTTAATAACATCACCTACACTCGCATAACGACGATGTGATCCACCAAGCACTTTAATACACTGAACCCGTCGAGCCCCTGAATTATCAGCTACGATTAAATTAGTTTCTGTCTGAATCATGATGCTTCTCTAAAATTGCAACTAATAAAAAAACAATTACCCGAATTACTCGGCAATGCTATGTAAAACCCAGGATTTATTTTTTGAAATTGGACGACTTTCAGCAATCGTTACAACATCACCAATTTGGCACTTATTTTCTTCATCGTGAGCCAGAATTCTGGTGGATTTCTTGATGAATTTTCCATACAGAGGATGCTTCACTTTTCGCTCAATCAACACCTTAATGGATTTATCCATCTTGTTGCTGACAACAGTGCCAGTTAGTGTTCTTACTTTCTTTTCAGCATTTTGTTCGCTCATGCTTACTCACCTTGTTTTTCTTTAATAATAGTGTTGCAACGCGCAATGTTTCTTCGCACTTCTTTAAAACGATGCGGCCTTACAATCTGACCCGTTGAGTTCTGCATGCGTAATTTAAATTGCTCTTCAAGAAAACCGTTCAAATCTTTTTCAAGCTCTTCCACAGATTTACTTCGCAAGTCTGATGCGTTCATTACATTACCGTCCGAGTTACAATTTTTGTATTCACAGGTAATTTGGCAGCAGCTAGTTCAAAGGCGCGACGAGCAACTACCTCATCAACTCCTTCCATTTCAAATAACATGCGCCCTGGTTGAATTTGAGCAACCCAATATTCAACATTACCTTTACCCTTACCTTGTCGCACTTCCAAAGGTTTACCTGTAATTGGTTTATCAGGAAAAACACGAATCCAGATTTTTCCACCACGCTTCACATGACGCGTCATTGCACGACGACCCGCTTCAATTTGGCGTGCTGTCAATCGACCCTGTTCTGTCGCTTTAAGCCCGATAGTGCCAAAAGAAACTTTATTTCCGCGATGAGCAAGGCCGCGATTACGCCCCTTCATCTGCTTTCTAAATTTGGTTCTCTTTGGTTGTAGCATTGTCTTAACCTGTTTACTTAACTACTAAATCTAACCATCAATTAGCTATTACTAGCTTGCCTCTTGCTTTGCTCAGCCTTGACATCATACAAATCATCAAAGACTTCACCTTTAAATATCCATACTTTCACACCTATCACACCATAAGTGGTATGAGCTTCGTGTGTTGCATAATCAATATCTGCACGCAGTGTATGAAGAGGTACACGACCTTCTTTGTACCATTCGGTTCGCGCAATCTCTGCACCACCCAAACGTCCAGAAACCTGAATACGAATACCTTCGGCACCCGCACGCATAGCATTTTGCTGGGCACGCTTCATGGCACGACGAAACATCACACGACGCTCCAACTGTTGCGCAACATTTGCAGCCACTAATTTGGCATCCAGTTCCGGCTTACGAATTTCTTCAATATTAACCTGTACAGAACAACTCATTTTTTTCGCAATCTCTTTGCGAAGTAACTCAACATCTTCACCCTTCTTGCCAATCACAATACCTGGACGAGCAGTATGAATCGTGACTCGCGCACTCTCTGAAGGTCGTTGTATTTCAACCTTGCTCACCGACGCATTACTCAATTTCTTCATTACGAAGTCACGAACCTCTAAATCGGTTAACAAATTACTCGCATATGTTTTTGGGTTCGCATACCAGATTGAGTTATGTTTTTTAACAATACCCAATCTAATGCCAGTCGGATGAACTTTTTGACCCATCTGGATTCTCCTACGCTGCAGCCACTTTCACAGTGATGTGGCAAGTTCTTTTCAAAATTCTATCGGCTCGACCTTTAGCACGTGGTCGAATACGCTTCATAACAATACCTTCGTCAACAAAAATGGTTGAAACTTTCAACTCATCAATGTCTGCACCTTCATTATTCTCAGCATTGGCGATTGCAGATTCGAGCACCTTTTTCACCAAATGAGCTGCTTTTTTGCTACTAAATGCGAGAACATTTAAAGCCTCTTCTACTGGCAAACCACGAATCTGATCAGCTACCAGACGTGCTTTTTGCGCAGAAATTCTCGCACCTTTCAATCTTGCAGAAACTTCCATCTCGATTACCTCTTCGCCTTTTTATCTGCCGCATGACCACGATAAGTACGAGTTGCAGCAAATTCACCCAGCTTGTGACCAACCATTTGTTCAGTGACAAACACTGGAACATGTTGGCGACCATTGTGTACTGCTATCGTTAAACCCACCATTTCAGGCAAAATCATTGAACGACGCGACCAGGTTTTAATTGGCTTTTTAGTGTTATTCGCGGCTGCATCCTCAACCTTCTTCAACAGATGCAAATCAACAAATGGACCTTTTTTTAATGAACGTGGCACTATCGGCTCCTCATCAATTAAACTGGCTAATTACTTTCTGCGATCCCTAACAATCATTTTGTTAGTTCGCTTGTTCTTTCTGGTTTTATAACCTTTGGTCGGTATACCCCAAGGCGTTACTGGATGACGACCACCAGAAGTTCTACCTTCACCACCTCCATGTGGGTGATCAACAGGGTTCATCACAACACCACGAACAGTTGGACGCACACCTCTCCAGCGAGTAGCACCAGCTTTACCCAAACTTCTCAAGCTATGCTCACCATTACTCACTTCTCCAATCACAGCGGAACACTCAGCATGCACCTTGCGCATTTCTCCAGAGCGTAAACGCAAAGTCACATGTTGACCTTCTTTAGCAAGAAGCTGCGCCGAAGCACCTGCGCTACGAGCCATCTGGGCGCCTTTTCCAAGATTCATCTCAATACAATGTATTGTGCTACCTTGAGGAATGTTACGCATTGGCAAACAATTACCCGTCTTAATTGGAGCGTTTTCACCTGCCTGAATTTGATCACCAACTTTCAAGCCTTTTGGTGCAACAATATATCGACGCTCACCATCTAAATATTTAATTAATGCAATATGAGCCGAACGATTAGGATCGTATTCCAAACGTTCAACGATACCCGGGATATTTAATTTATCGCGACGAAAATCAATCTTTCTATAAAGCTTCTTATGACCACCACCCTTATGACGAGTTGTAATACGACCCTTATTATTTCTACCACCCGTTTTTGACTTTGATTCAACCAAAGGCGCATAAGGACGACCTTTGTACAATTCAGGTGAAGTAATTTTTACAACGAAGCGTCTACCAGGCGACGTGGGTTTAGCTTTAACAATAGCCATTCATCAGACTCCTAATTACTCAACCGACATAAAGTCGATATCATGACCGTCTTGCAAACGAACAATGGCTTTTTTCCAGTCAGGGCGTTTGCCCAAGCGTTGTCCAAAACGCTTAACCTTACCCTTTACATTCGCCACTTGAACCGATTGCACCTTTACATTAAACAAAGCTTCAACAGCCTGTTTAACCTGTGATTTATTTGCATCTTTAGCCACCTTGAAAACGAACTGATTATTTTCATCCGCACCAATGGTAGCTTTTTCGGTAACTTTGGGTGCCAATAGCACTTTATAGACTTGCTGATCCATTAGACTAATTTCTCCTCAAGTTTTTTAAGCGCTTCGACTGTCATCAAGACTTTTTCATAAGAGATCAAGCCCACTGGATCACAGCCTTGAACATCACGAACATCAACGTGAGGGATGTTACGAGCTGATAGATAAAGATTCTGATCATCCGATTCAGTCACAATCAAAACATTATCCAAATTAAGATTCTTAAGCTGTGCAACCAATTCTCTGGTTTTAGGCGCTTCAATCTTCAAATCTTCAATCAACACCAAACGCTCTTGACGTACCAGTTCGGACAGAATGCACTGCATCGCACCGCGATACATTTTTCGATTAACTTTTTGTTCAAAATTCCTGGGGGTAGCAGCAAATGTTACACCTCCGGAACGCCAAATCGGGCTGCGAGTTGTACCCGCTCTAGCACGACCCGATCCTTTCTGACGCCAAGGCTTACGACCACCGCCTGAAACATCGGATCGACTTTTTTGCGCCTTACTTCCCTGCCGTGCACCCGCTAAATACGCAGTCACTACCTGATGCACCAGAGACTCATTAAATTCTCGACCAAAAGCAACTTCAGAAACCGTTACTTGTTGTCCTGAGGCTGTATTGATATTCATGTCTTATACCCCTCCCGAACTACGCGCCAGCCTTAACAGCAGGTCGCACAATAACCCTAGACCCAGTTGAACCAGGCACAGCACCTTTTATCAAAAGCAACTTACGCTCCAAATCAACCTTAACCAATTCCAATGACTGCACCGTGACGCGCTTGTTACCCATCTGGCCCGCCATTTTTTTACCCTTAAATACTCTACCTGGAGTTTGATTCTGTCCGATTGAACCAGGCGCTCGATGTGACAGAGAATTTCCGTGCGTTGCATCCTGCATAGAAAAATTCCAACGCTTTACCGTACCTTGAAAGCCCTTTCCCTTTGAAACACCTGTTACATCCACACTCTGACCCGCTTTAAAAATTTCAAGACTCAGCGACGCGCCAGCTTCCAACCCACTCTCGCCATCTACCCGAAACTCCACCAAAGCCTCACCAGCATCAACTCCAGCTTTGGCAAATACGCCAGCTTGAGCTTTATTTACGTGACTTGCCTTACGCATACCACTTGTAACCTGAACAGCCTGATACCCATCCGTATCGACAGTTTTCACTTGAGTAACACGGTTGTTACTCACCTCAATAACAGAAACAGGGATAGACAAACCTTCTTCAGTAAAGATTCGAGTCATACCCTGCTTTCGCCCAACCAAACCGATAGCCATTACAGCAACCCCTAAATGTTTAAATTCTTTCCCACTCTAACCAGAGTGTTAACCCAGACTAATCTGGACATCTACACCTGCTGACAAATCAAGCTTCATCAACGCATCAACTGTTTTATCTGTAGGATCAACAATATCCACCAAACGCTTGAATGTTCTGATTTCATATTGATCACGCGCATCTTTATTTGCGTGAGGAGAAATCAAAACAGTAAATTTTTCTTTACGAGTTGGCAGCGGAATCGGGCCTCGAACTTGAGCACCAGTACGCTTTGCAGTTTCTACAATCTCTTCAGAGGACTGATCAATCAAACGATGATCAAAGGCTTTCAGCCTGATTCGAATTCGTTGGTTAGCCATCGCTACCTAACTCCAGTTTTTAAAGAATTTTTAAAACGTAAAAAGACCCACTTCCGGTTTTGTTTTCCCGGAAGTAAATCTACCGCTTTCCCCTTGATCGTTGCCAAGGTGTACACGCACAACCTGAAAGAGAATTAAGCCTCTTTCAGGGCGGCGAAATATACGCTGTTAAAATTTTAAATTCAATTTAAATTTTTACTTTTTTTAAAAAAATCCGAGATTAAATTTAAAACTCAATCGCGGATTTATTTTCTCAGCTAACTCACTGAAACTACTCAAAAATTTTAGCCACGACACCTGCGCCAACGGTTCGACCACCTTCACGAATCG